>NZ_ABCP01000004.1 GCF_000170835.1 Marinobacter algicola DG893 | reverse complement strand
TGTTTTTTACGAGCGTACAGGGACGTATTCACAGCGTATCCCGTGCACCCCTTCCCTCCTGCCGAAGAACTCCAGAACCCGAGGAGAACAAAAATGGAATTAACCCCAAGAGACAAAGACAAACTCCTGCTGTTTACAGCAGCTTTGTTAGCCGAACGAAGAAAAGCCAAAGGCCTGAAACTCAATTACCCGGAAGCCGTCGCCTTAATCAGCGCCGAAATCATGGAAGGCGCCCGCGAAGGCCGCACCGTGGCTGAAATGATGACCGCCGGCACCGAAATCCTCACCCGCGACGACGTCATGGAAGGCGTGGCTGACATGGTCGACGAAGTCCAGGTGGAAGCCACCTTCCCGGACGGCACCAAACTCGTCACTGTCCACAACCCCATCGTCTAAGGAGCGCGCCATGATCCCCGGAGAATATGACCTAAAAGGCGGCGACATCGAACTGTGTGAAGGCCGCCAACGCATCACCATCGAAGTGGGCAACACCGGCGACCGTCCCATACAGATCGGTTCCCACTACCACTTCGCCGAAGCCAACCCCGCGCTCGACTTCGACCGCGCCAAAGCCCGCGGCTACCGCCTCGACGTCGCCGCCGGCACCGCCATCCGGTTTGAACCCGGTCAAACCCGCGAAGTGACGTTAATCCCCTTCGCAGGCAAGCGAGAGATTTATGGTTTCCGACAGGAAGTCATGGGCAAATTGGATAAAAACTGATGATTCTGGGAGCGAGTGGGAATGACTTTCCAAAACTGTGCGGAGGCATGGATGCCGGAGCCCAAGCGCCACAAGGATGTGCTTGAGCGTGTTTTGGAAAGTCATTGCCACTTGCTCTGGCTCCCAAAGTTAAAGAGAGGGATAGCATGAAAATCACCAGACAAGCCTATGCAGACATGTACGGCCCCACCACCGGGGACCGAGTCCGCCTGGGCAACACCGAACTGTGGATCCAGGTTGAAAGCGACGCCACCCACTACGGCGATGAAGTAAAATTCGGCGGCGGCAAAGTCATCCGCGATGGCATGGGCCAAAGCCAACGGGCTGATGACACCGTCATGGACACCGTCATCACCAACGCATTGATACTCGATTGGTGGGGCATCGTCAAAGCCGACGTCGGTCTGCAAAATGGCAGAATCGCCGCCATCGGCAAAGCCGGCAACCCAGACACCCAGCCAGACGTCACCATCGTCATCGGCCCCGGCACCGAAATCATCGCCGGTGAAGGCAAAATCCTCACGGCTGGCGGCATCGACGCCCACATCCACTTCATCTGCCCCCAGCAGATTGAAGAAGCCCTGATGAGTGGCATCACCACCATGCTCGGCGGCGGCACCGGCCCGGCCACTGGCTCCAACGCCACCACCTGCACCCCCGGCCCCTGGCACATCGGCAAAATGCTCCAGGCCGTCGACGACATGCCCATGAACATCGGCTTCCTCGGCAAAGGCAACGCCAGCCTGCCAGAGTCCCTCGAACTGCAGATCAAAGCCGGCGCCATGGGCCTCAAACTCCACGAAGACTGGGGTACGACCCCGGCCAGCATCGACAACTGCCTCACCGTAGCGGACAAGTTCGACGTACAGATCGCCATCCACACCGACACCCTCAACGAATCCGGGTTTGTGGAAGATACCCTTGCCGCGTTCAAAGGCCGGTGCATCCACACCTACCATACCGAAGGCGCCGGCGGCGGCCATGCCCCCGACATCATCACCGCCTGCTCCAAAGACTACGTACTGCCGTCCTCCACCAATCCCACACGGCCGTACACCGTCAACACCATCGACGAACACCTCGACATGCTGATGGTCTGCCACCACCTGGACCCCAACATCCCGGAAGACGTGGCCTTCGCCGATTCCCGCATTCGCCGCGAGACGATTGCAGCGGAAGACATCCTCCAGGACATGGGCGTGATCTCCATGATCGCCTCCGACTCCCAGGCCATGGGCCGGGTGGGGGAAGTGGTGTGCCGCACCTGGCAGACCGCCCACAAGATGAAAGTGCAGCGCGGCCTGCTGCCGGACGACGAACAACTGGGCGCCGACAACCTGCGCGCCAAACGCTACATCTCCAAGTACACCATCAACCCCGCCATCACCCACGGCATTGCGCACGAAGTGGGTTCCGTGGAAGTGGGCAAGCTGGCGGACCTGGTGCTGTGGGACCCGGCCTTCTTTGGTGTAAAACCCGCGCTCATTGTGAAAGGTGGGATGATTGCAGCGGCTCCCATGGGCGACCCCAACGCCTCCATCCCCACGCCCCAGCCTGTGCACTACCGCATGATGTTCGGGGCGCTGGGCCGGGCCGCCAGTGCCACTCGCCTGAGCTTTGTCAGCCAGGCCGCGCTGGATGCGGGCATTGGCAAGGAACTGGGGCTGAACAGCACCCTCGCGGCCTGTAAAAACGTGCGCAGCGTTCGCAAGGGCGACCTCAAACTCAACGACGCCTGCCCACACCTGACCGTGGACCCACAAACCTACGAAGTGCACGCCGATGGCGAACTGCTCACCTGCGAGCCCGCCACCGAATTGCCACTGGCGCAGCTATATCATCTTTTTTAAGGACACCAACATGCTAGAACTGACACAGAGAATCGGCCCAGTGGAAACCAGCGAAATCCACGACCACCTGACGCTGCCCTTCGAATTGCGCATGCGCGGCCGCCTGCGCGCCAAAACCGACACCGGCTACGACGTTGGCCTGTTTCTCGACCGCGGCCCCGTGCTGCGAGAAGGCGAATTCCTGCAGGCGGAAAGCGGCGAAGTTATCCGCATCCGCGCGGCGGACGAACCCGTGGTCACCGCCCGCATCGAACCCGGCCTGCCTTTGGCCCGGTTGTGCTACCACCTCGGTAACCGACACGTAGCTCTCCAGATCGGCGCCGACGAGCAAGCCGGTTGGGTACGCTTCCCGCCGGACCACGTACTGGAAGAACTCGCCGAACGCCTGGGCGCCACGCTGGAACACCACCGCGCCCCGTTTGACCCCGAACCCGGCGCATACTCAGAGAAAAAACATGACCACGCTCATGCTCACTGACAGCAACCAGACCGCCGTCGGCGACCTGTCCCTGCTGGGCCTGATGCAACTGGTCAGCCCCGCACTGCCCATCGGCGCCTTCGCCTGGTCCCAGGGCCTGGAAAGCGCTTTCGAACTGGGCTGGGTGAACAACGAAGACCAACTGGGCGACTGGCTGGAAGGCGTACTGGAAGACGGCCTCACCCGCTGCGAGCTGCCTTTGCTGGTACGCCTGCAAACCGCCTGGGCGACCAATGACAGCACCGCGTTGACCGATTGGAACCAATGGCTCCACGCCACACGCGAAACCGCGGAACTGAGCGACGAAGACACTCGCCTGGGCTCCGCACTTGTTCGCCTGCTCGGCAGCCTGGAACTGCTGCCACCGGGAGGCCGAATGCCGGAAGACCCCGGCTACGTCACCGTCTTCGCCTGGGCTGCCCACATGCGCCACGTACCCGTGCGCCAAACCCTGCTCGGCTTCGCCTGGGCCTGGCTGGAAAACCAACTCGCCGTCGCCTGCAAAGCCATGCCCCTGGGCCACACCGCCGCCCAACGGCTGACCGAACGGTTACGCCCAAAACTGGTACACGCCGTCGACCAGGCACTGACGCTGGAAGACAACGAACTCGGCCCGGTACTGCCCGGCCTCGCGCTCGCAAGCGCACACCATGAAACCCAGTATTCACGGCTTTTCAGAAGCTGAACATTACTCCGATGATCGGGGAGGCAAGTAGGCAACCCTTTTTGAAAATGTGCGGAGCCATGGATGGCGGAGCCCAAGCGCACATGGATGTGCTTGAAGCGTTTTTCAAAAAGGGTTGCCTACTTGCTGACCTTCTCGGAACAAGACAAGAAGAGGAGATAACCAATGAAACATTGTCTGAGAGTAGGAGTCGGCGGCCCAGTCGGCTCAGGTAAAACCGCCTTGCTGCGCCAACTCTGCAAAGCCCTAAAAGACCACTACGACATTGCTGTGGTCACTAATGACATATACACCCGTGAGGATGCGGACTTCTTATTGAAACACGAGGCCCTTCCAGCCGACCGCATCCTCGGCGTGGAAACCGGCGGCTGCCCCCATACCGCCATCCGCGAGGATGCGAGCATGAACCTCGCCGCCATCGACGACCTGCAAAGCCGACACCCCAACCTGGAACTGGTGCTGGTCGAATCCGGCGGCGACAACCTCTCCGCCACCTTCAGCCCGGAGCTGTCTGACCTCACCCTGTACGTCATCGACGTATCCGCCGGCGACAAAATCCCAAGAAAAGGCGGCCCCGGCATCACCAAATCCGACCTGTTGATCATCAACAAAATCGACATCGCCGAACAGGTACACGCCTCCCTGGATGTGATGGACCGGGACTCCAAGAAAATGCGCGGCGAACGCCCTTTTGTATTCACCAACCTGTACGACGGGGTAGGACTGGAAACCATCATCAGCTTCATCCTCGAGCGCGGCATGCTGCCGGAACGACGCCCGAACAAAGTGGCAGAAACCGCCTGACACCGAACCACAAACCCCGAATTCAGCAACACAAGGAAGAACACCATGAACCAGACAACCAAACTCCTCATGGCCGCCGGCCTGCTACTCACCGCCACCACCGCAGCCGCCCACACCGGCCACGGCGCACACGCTGAAAGCGGCTTCCTAAGCGGCCTGTTGCACCCGATGCTGGGCCTGGATCATTTGTTGGCCATGGCGGCTATTGGATTCTGGAGTGTGCGCCAGAGCAAAGTCATGAAAAATGCAACCCCAGCCTTCGTGATTGGCGGCATGATCTTAGGCGCCGTCCTGGCGTGGGCCGGCTTGAGCGTGCCCGGCGTTGAAACCGGCATCACCTTCTCGGTACTGGTTGCAGGCATCCTCATCGCCACTCTGGCCAAGCTGCCCACCGCTGTAGGTGGCACACTTGTAGGCGCATTCATGCTGTTCCACGGCTTTGCCCACGGTACAGAAATGCCCGCAGGCGCGACGCTTGCGGCATACCTGGCCGGTTTCTCGATCGCTACTCTCGCTATAACTCTGGTTGGGCGTGGGCTGGGTAGCTTGATGCTGAAGGCAGATAGCCGGTTTAGTCGTGGCGTTGGTGGTGTGCTGGCGGTTGCGGGGGCGTATTTGGCAGCAGCATAAGATATAAAGCCGTTCTTTTGCGCTTTTAGTGCGGGGGCGGCAGCAAGAGAATCCCCGAGTGGGTGTATGAGCTGTTTCCGGTACTGAAGGAAATGGAAAACCGCCGCCGCGGCGGCCTCTCCGGCGGCCAGCAACAGCAACTGGCCATCGGCCGGGCATTGGTGATCGAGCTCAGGCTGCTGATTCTGGATGAGCCGGGGGAGAGCATTCAGCCGAATATTGTGGCGCAGATTGGGAAGGTTATTCGTCGGCTTATTAAAGAAGATGGACTCACGTTTTCTTGGTTGAGCAGAAGTTGCCGTTTGCGCGGAAGTATGCGGATCGGTTTGCGATTATGGATCGGGGGAGGAGGGTTGCCGATGGGGGAATTGGTAAGTTGTCTGATGAACTTATCAAGAAGCATTATACGGTATAACGACCTGCAAAGCCGACACCCCAATCTGAAACTGGTCCTAGTGGAAGCCGGCGGCGACAATTTCTCCGACACGTTCAACGCCGAACGGTCGGATCTCACCCTCTACCGCATCGATGTCTCCGCCGTGGGTACCGCCCGCCAATCGCCAAGCTGGCAGGCCAGGGCGATCACCTCCTTTTAAACCAGATTAATTACTCGTCTAGTAACAGCTCGATTTTTGATCTCGGCTCATTTTTTGATGCGCTACTCGAGGGTCCCTTTGAAAGTCTGGTGTTAGGTACATATGCAATTCTTATTACACCCCAATTAGGAACTAGATCGCTTTGTATTGAGTGAATTGTAAACAGCCTTGATAGGCAGAGAATAGACTTGTAAAAGAAGTTAACCCCGGAATTCGACTGCAAGGAGACAAATATGCTAATTAAGTTTTCAACTATTAAAGATTCAATTTCAGCTATTCCCTGAAACTCAATCTCTGTCAAATCCTCAAAAATATTGTTAAAATTTCTTGTTGCATCCGGGTTAATTTCTTTGAAATTGTTACCAAGGAGCATGGTAGTTATACTGTGATCTCTTTGCAACTTTGCTCTAAAAGTAGGATCACTAAAAAAATTGTTTACAATGATATGGAATTTTTGTTCACATAGGTCGAGACAGTTACTGTTTAGGTCTTTTGAAAAATTCCTTTCGTTGTTTGTTATTAGAATGCTTGGGTTCCAGATTTCAAAGACCAGATCAATGACTTGATCAATGGACTCGATGAATGGCTTTGTTAATGGGTTCGTCTTATTAATCTTTATAAATAGCTTGCTAATAATTTTATCTGAATTGCCTCGGATTTTTTTCTTTATATCATTAAAAATATCAAGATTTGAGTTATAGATGAAAAACGATTTTTCATGAAACAATACTGAGTCATCGTATATGGTGTTCTTTGCCATCTCAAATGATGGAAGTGTAAAATACCCTCTACTGTCTGCGTATATGCTGTTAATGTTGTCAAGTAAAGATTTGATCTGACTTGGTCGCAGGCCAACTAAAAGGCCATTTTCCGATTTGTTTTTTTTGTTTAACCTAATAAGTGGTATTGACTCATTAAACCGAAGCGGTCTTTTTGATAGAGGGTCGGAAAATTTCAGGAGGTTAAGCTTAAGGTATAGTTTAATTTCACTATATTTTGATTTGTCATCGTTTTTTATTTTTTCAATATATAAACTAAGATTTTCTGTGTTTTCTCTAGATAGTCCATTTCTTTCAGTTGTTTGTGAAAAACAAAAAAGGTCAATACAGGACTTTATTGACTTTTCATTAGTGTCAATATTTTCTGTTAGATAACTAAAAACCTTGTCGGGATCGTTGATATGGTAAGTTAAGTAGTAGAAAATTTCTGAATACTCATGGCTCAATGACAGCTCTATTGTTTCTTTGAAGTTTTCGTCATTTAAGCTGGAGAAAAGATGTTCGGCACAGAGGTATTCAAGGTAGCACCTATTAACGAACCGAAATTTAATATTGTCATCCCTGATGATTAGCCCTGATTTATCAAAAAAGCTAACTACATCCCAATAGTCATTGATTTGGTGTTGGCATTCGGGTTTGTTTGTTTCAATTTTCTTGTTTACCAATTTCTTTATGTCCAGCTTACTGGAATCACAAATCGTAAGATAAGCCATGTAGGAAAGTATATCTTGCATTCGGTCCTTGAATTTTTCTCCTACTCCTGTTGATCTTCTCTCTATTATCTCCTTTATAATCTCTTTTATTAGCTCCGGTTTGTTGTTTGGTAGCTGTTTGTTATCAGAGTCTAGCTGAACCATCAACGTTAAAAATAGTGGATTGCTAGCTAGCTCAATAGTTGTGTTGTTAGTGATTCTCCTGACAAAGTCTCTAGTTTCTATTCTTGACGCAATTTTATTCTTAGATGGAGAAAAAAGCCTATGGAGATTGAAGGAAAGTTCTTCTATTTGATTTTCTCTGAATGGTAATAGTTCAAAAAAATCTGAATGTCCAGAAGGAACTCGATTCCACTCCCTAAAACTAGAAGGCCGGCCGGTTATCAGTACCCTCCATCTGCTTAATGGAACGTGTTGATTCGTAAAGTCCAAAATCATGTTTCTTCGATTTAGATCTTTTAGTTCGTCCAGTCCGTCAATAACTAATAGACATCTAGCGCTAGTTGTTTTGTATATCTTATTCCAAGATATTAACTTTCTATTTACTCTTCTGCGACTGGCTTTGTATTCTAAGCAGCGTTCGATCGTTATTGGTAGGCGGTATTCTTTGTTGTTGAAAATAAGGAAATCAATCAGACTTCCGTTGCCAATTTCTGTAATACTATTATCAATGTCAGTTGCATCAATAGAATATATTGTTTCAAATACTTCGCTCGCTTCATTTGAGAAATAGTTCGCCACATAGGCACATAAGTTCGATTTTCCAAAGCCAGCAGCACCTCTAAGGAATACTATTTTCTTCGAAGATTTTTCTAATAAAGATAGCAGGGGGTCAATCGAAGCTTCGTGGTCTTCCACGATATCAATGTCTTCTCTCAATGACATCATATGATGCTCAGAGTCTAGGTCGTAAGGAGATGTTTTTTTTACATCTGGTCTTACATAAATTTTCTCTGGAAAATTAAGGCTATTTAGTTTTTCCGCTTGGCTTTCGTCAATTTTGTTATGATCTATGCTTATTTTTATCGGGCTTAGGTTGGATATATTTCTTTTTAATTCCTGAGCGGACCCTCTGGATGGCAAGCTCTTTATTATAATGATATAAGCATAAGCAATTGAGTCAAGTAGTCTATATTTTGAGTGATATTTCTTATAAAAACTCGGGAAAATAATCAATGCAGCCGTCGAGGAGCTTAAAATGGCTAACAAAGGTCCAGCTAATTCATTGTTGAAAATCAGTTCCATGATCTCAAGTATAGCATCCATCACTTTGGTGGCACCTATATATTAGTTTCGTGTTTTTTTGCTGGTTACCTAGGTGCTTTTTTCGATATCTAGAGAGTTTTATATGTTTAAGAATCTCGTGTTCACCTAGAGCGATATTTTGACTTACGCATGAAGCAAAGACTACGCTTAAAAGGCCCTTAGATCTTTCCATCCTACCCAACCCCTAAAACTATAGCAGAATGTTTGCTATCTGCCTTATAAAGGCTCTGGGGCCGCACCCATGGTAAATTACAAAAAAGGGAACTAAAAAACTGGGACAGATTTATTTTCCCGCTTTCTCTGATGGCCTAGAGTTAAGTTGAGTCGCTACCAACGCTCCACACTTCGGTCGATCTTCCCGCGGTATCTAATCCGCCTGCTCACTAGTAGTGTCGGTTACTGACCTTGACCCCCTCACACTAAGCCAAGCTCCTCAATCCTGATTGCCATTGCTTCCGTTGAAACATGAAACTGGTTTGCCAAAGACACAAAGTGTTCAAAATTAAAATGTTCAGTTGAGGCAAGTAGTCGGGCGAGTTCCCGACGAGTTCTATATTTTCTGGCAAGTTCGTTTGCATTCTTGAATCCTAGAGCAAATGCTGTCTCCGAGGTGATCTCAAACGGGCGAGTGTGGAAAATTTCAAGAAAACGCACCACAACAAGGTTTTCCGGCATCAAGAAATAGGTTGCAAATCTATCGGCCTCTCTTTCTTTCTGTTCTCGTCGAGGGCGTTGGAAGTCCTCTGGTCGATCACGATGCATTGTGCCCTGCAGGTCATGCAGGGCGGCGTGACCGATCTCGTGGGCTGCTGTAAAACGCCTCATTTTGGATTTGAACTGAGAGGAGATATAAATCGCTTTTGCACTATCGTCTATAAGGCCGGCAACATTTGCATCACCATCACTGGTCTGGTGAATTCCTATGCCTGACTCTTCGTGATAGCTGAACCCGAGAAGACTGGCTACGACCTTTGGATCAAGCATTTCAACGGGGTCTTTCGGCACCGTACTGCCCCAAATGGCCTTGCGTTTTACCCAAATGTGGCGATGCAAAGTCGTCACGATTTTCTGAATATCTTTGTCGGAGTAGGTTTGTTTCTTTGCGGTTTTATAGGGTAGGGGGGTAACTGCCAAGCCCGCATTCATCCCCTCAGACTGAGCTTTGGGATCGAACTCGATTTGCGATTCCTCGTTATCCACGAAGAGGTAAGGGTTGTGGAACACTCCTGGGTTCGGGGCTGAAGCAGAAGCCCGACTTGAGCGATGGAGTTTTTTCTCTTCCTTCTCGTAGCCTTGCTCCAGCTCTTCAATGTGGGCGTACTGGTTCCGATAGGCCTCGCGACTCATGGAAAGCATTACTGAACGAGCTTTAGACATTCGATGTTCCTCAGCTTCTGAAGTCTCGTTGACTCCCTGAATTTAAGCGAAGGCGATCTTTCACAGAGGACGAGTCTTCGCGATACCGCAATGCCGCTGGATGTTCTCCATCAGGGCTTTCTGGTGATTAATTAATCAGTTTTTTCAGTATAACAGGATATAGTGGTCTTTGAATAAGAAGAGAGCTATTGATTACTCGCTACATAAAGTAGAAATCAATGGTAGAACAGTTGCATAGGGTAAAAATAGCGCTCAATCAGGTGTTTGTGTGTGATTCGTCAATACACTAGATGTAGTGGTGGATCCCTCTTTCGGTAAACTAGGACAGATCTGTCTTTTCTAATGTCACTTCTTCATGAGTTTTCGGCTCACTTTCAGTTCTAGTGATCTTAGGAGGCGGAGGTGTCCAAGCCTTCAACAACTGCCCAGCCGCCTGATAAAAATGCGGCACAGCCTTCTCCAACTCCTCCACAAACACCTTCCGCCCACTGAATTTCCCGGCAAGATCCACCTCGTAAACCACTTCCAGCGTTGTAGCGGCAGTGTTGGAGGTATCTGATTCCAACAATTCCGGCGAATCCCGCAGGTCTTTCAGTGCCTGGTAGGTTGTTTCTGCTTTGCCGGGCCTGGTGGCGCGGATGAAGAATCCGGCGGGTTCTGTCTTCTTCAGTTGTCGCAGAAGCCAGTTCACTCTGGCTTTGGTGCTCTGTTTGTCCTTCGGTGCCGTCAGGCGCATGGAGCAGTAAATCATTCGCCGCTGAAGGTCTGCGGTTACTTCTAGGTCCGCCGCTGCGTTGATGATTTGGAGTGCGCAGTTCAGTGCCGGTGTTTTGCAGAATGCATCGGCATCGTCCTTCAGGCGCTTGGCAGGGTCCAGGCGGTGGTCGTTTTTCAGTTTCAGGGAAACGTCGCTGCCGGTCAGCCGGGACATGATCAGGCAAAGGTCCCGTTGTTCCTGGTGCCAGGCGGCGATGGTGTTCTGTACCTCATCACTGGTTTTGGCCAGCGTGGCGTTGCTTTTCACTTTGTTGACGACGTCTTTCCACTCGGCATTCATCTGGTCGAAATGGCTGATGCCGGAGCGGTCGCTTTCAAGGTAGCGCAGTATTTCGCTGAGGATGAATACCTGGTCCTCATCTTCAACGCCGTCGTTTTTGAGCAGTAGCTGGCACTGGGTGCGGATGAATGCCCACGACCAGTGGTAGAGCGCTACGGATTTGGTGGCGTTTTTCGGGAGCTTTACCGGGTGGTGAGTCGGCAGCGCGGCGAACTGGTTGGTGATGGTGATTACGGCATCCAATTTATGATTCTTTGCTTGCTGGAGGTAGCGCGATACCTGTTCCTCGCCAATGGTGTCGTTGCCGACCTTGGCTTCTATTAACGCACGCCATTCACGCCTGCCAGTGCGAAGAATCAGGAGGCCGTCTGGTCGGTCTTTATTTTTGACCGCTTTCTTGTCCTCGTTCTGGAATACCGGCTCTATCAATGCCTCAAGGGTGGCGTTGGTGCCAACGCGCACTCCCACAGATTTCAGCAGGGACTGTCGCAGTTCAAGAACGGAGCGCAGACCGGACAAGATTACGGAGACGGATTTCTGTTCCCTGGCGCTGTCTGGCGTTACGGGGATTAGGCGTGCTGGCTCTCCGCCAGTGAGGAAGTCGGGACGGGGCATCGCTGGGCGCTCCATGCTTCTATTTGTTTTAGTTTCCTAACTAAGACTAGCAGTTATTCAGGGTTATGCCTGTTTGTTGGGCGTTCAATTGTAAAACGGTGAAAAAGATGATGGATCAGTATAAGGCTGGCAGAGTAGTACTTATTTAGGTACGCTTGGCTTTCGCCAAGGAAGGGGTTGTATGACAAGGAAAACGGTTAACGTCGTATTTTACAGAACAGCCAGTGGTCGAGAGCCGGTCAAAGAGTGGTTGCTGAAACTGGATAAGGATGATCGTTCCGTGATTGGGACGGACCTGAAAACGCTGGAATATGGCTGGCCACTGGGAATGCCCTTGGTGAGGGGCTTCTCGGGTAAAGCCAATTCAGACTTGTGGGAGGTTCGCAGCGATCTCTCTAACAGTCGGATTGCACGAGTCATATTCACGATGTTTCGCGGCGATATGGTGTTGCTGAGCGGCTTTATCAAAAAGACTCAGAAAACACCGGATCAAGAGTTGGCGAAGGCAAGGGATCGAAAGAGAGATCTTGTTTGAATGGGAGCAATGAAATGACACAGCATAAGCACGTTGGCAGCTCTCTTGATGATCTGCTTGAGTCTGATGGCACACTTGAGCAAGCAGAAGCCGAGGCGCTGAAGCGGGTAATTGTCTGGCAGATTCAGCAGGCTATGGGGCACACCGGCGTAAATAAATCCCAGCTTGCCCGGAAAATGCATACCAGCCGAACGGTGGTTAACCGCCTTCTTGATGAGAAGGATACCGGTGTAACCATCACAACGCTTGTTAAAGCGGGGCGCGCTTTGGGGATGACCTGGACTTTGCAGGCCGATGAGGATAACGGCTCTCCTCGCGCGGCTTGAGTGAGGTGGGGAATTTGCGGGAAAACCGGGACAGATCTATTTGCGCGAATGTTATTGACTGTTAAACACCCGCAGCACTAGTGAAATCCCGGCAAGGTAGTTCTGAAAACAGTCCCATATGGGGCTGCTTTCCGTATAAACGATGTAAAAATGGGACAGTGAAAACGCTACACGCCTTGCGCTGCCATTTTGAACTCCAACGCCATGTTGTACGCGGCTCCACGCAAACATATGACGTATTGCTCTTTATTTTCCTGGAGTGTTTTCAGGAATTTCGACCGCACTTCTTTCTTCAGCCATTTGAAAGGTGCTTTTCCTGGTGCCAGTGGCTCGGGAATGTAGCGCATCGCCTCACTGCACTCGCCAGATTCGGCAACGAGTTTGTACGTGAGGTTGAACAGTTCTTCATTCGGGTGCCTGCTATTGGCCTGCGTACCGAAAAGGGCCACCAGAAACTCTTTCAGGTGCTCTCGATTGTATATATCCATTTATCTCTCCCTGATGCTTTTCGCCACCTCTTTGTAGCGCGCGTCTTTTCCTTTGACGACAATGTGATGAATAGCCACTCGGTCAAAAATGTAGATATGCCCAAGACCGTGGGTCTCGCTATAACCTCCCAGTATGTCGAATGAGCCGAGAGAATCTTTGTAAACTGTATGGTGGGGTATATCGAAGGCTTCCCGTTGCTTGACCGCCATATCCCGAAGTTCGGAAGATAGCGATGGCCGAACATCTTCAATGAACAACGCACGAATGAATTGTTCAGCATTACCGGACAGGTCGACGCCAGGGTAGAAAGCCTCGGCATCGACTATTTCGTGAGACATCGCCCAGTCCTTGTATTTGAAGATGAGAGTGGTACTGGTATGGGAGATCAGTTCAGGTTCGGGATAATCCAATGCGAGGTCTTGTGACAAGACGAGGTTGCCGGCCATGCAGCCTGTAGCGAACAGGCACAAGGCGAGCAGGGGAACGATGAAGATCCTTTTCATGTCGGGTTCCTTCTCAGTGACTTGGCAGGAATATACGGGCACTCCCTTTTGAGCGCAACCTGTCGAAAACCTGGGCAGGTGTTCTGATCGGGAAGTCGGGACAGATTTATTTTCCCTGCTTTTTCAGTGTCTGAAAGCCAACTCGAGTCACTACCAACAGTCTCTCTGGTTTGGTTAACATCGGCTTCCACTGCATAGAACGGATTCTGTGCTTTAAAAGCAAGGAGAAGCTGATGCCAAGACAGGCTAGGGTGATTGTTTTTTACAGGCTCGTTTTAACTCTCACTCTGTGCGGAGGCTGGAATGTTTCTTAGAATACAGCCAGAATAGCTTGGCATATTACTTACCGAACTGCTGCCTCGAAAATGATCTAAGATAGTTACATCAACCGGATTGATATTTAATTTAGGGAAAGAATAATGAAATGTGGCCGTTTTGATACTCAACACCGTGCTAATAGAATACATAAAGTCACTTGCTTCATAATTTTTATTCTATCCTACGTATGCAGCAGTTCCTCATATGCTGGTATGGATGAAGCGGAAAAAGCGATAGGTGAGAAGAACTATTCTGAAGCCTTTCGCCTACTCTCCTTAGAGGACGAACCAGGGGCTAAAGCAAATTACTATCTCGGGTTGCTGAATTATTACGGCCTGGGTGTTGAAAAGAATACCCAGCGTGGCTTGGAGTTGTTAAAAAAATCAGGTGAAAAGGCATTCAAGCCTGCGATGGTTAAGCTCGTTGAGATCTACAAGGAGTCTTATCAAACAGATGTTGTCAGCCGAGTTGGCATGGCCTTTTGGATTTCAAATCTGGCTGATACTGAAGATCCCTATTGGCAGCGTGAACTCGCTGCGTTGTATCGACTTGGCATAGGAGTAGAAAAAGATCAGACGGCGTCATTTCTGATGATTGCCCAGGCAGCACTCAATAATTATGGGCCGGCGATGTTAGATATGTACTACGCCTACAACCGTGGACTTGGCACTGATAAAGACAAAGAGCAAGCATTGAAGTGGTTGCGAGGCGCAGCCAGTAGAGGGGTCGAAGGAGCGCAAGCTTTATGGGAGAAAGAAAATGGCGTTATAAATTATCAGACGCTAGTCTCCAAAAACCCTTCTGCTCCGATGGTCGTCATTAACTACTCTCTGGCATGCAAGCATTGCCTGGACTTCTTGAATGATGAGTTACGCTATTATCTGGATCAGGCCGAACAAGGTCGTTTGTCTATCGTTCTGCGTGAAGTGCCATTTCGATTGCGCACTGAAAGCCCGAATCGATTCGGCGACCCTACACAGGACATAATAACCCCGTCCTTTTACCTCCATTGCATACGGTCCAAAAAGGGTGCTGCAACAGTAGCCGGTGCTTTGGTAAAGCTTGCCGCTACCGCTGAAGAAAATATTTTGCCAATGCAGGATGGTTCCGATGTGCTTGACTGGCGCATTTTAGGGCATCCGACAGATGGCTCGGCTATAAGAAATTTTCAATCAAAAAACGACATGTACGAATCATTGCTTCGTGCCTACTCAGTTGACGTTTCCGAATGTAATCCCCAGCATTATTCAGAATATGTCGAAAATATTGTAAATGCGAACGGAGGGGTATCAGCCAATACATTTGAGTTTAATGGTAAGGAGTATGCTCACAACATATTTAAACCTACATCGGAGCCAGTATCGGAGAAACTTCGCCGGGACGTCGAGCTGTATGTATCGAATAACTGAACAGACTTTGGATTTGTCATCCCCCATTCTGCGGAAAACCGGGACGGATGTATTTGCCTAGAGAATGCATACCAGCTGAGGAAAGCGCGGAAGACAGAGACGTGGTAAGGGGCGGACGCATGGAAATCGGTGTAATCGCAGATACCCACAGTAAGATCCGCCCCGAGGCTCTTGAGGTGTTGAAGGGCTCGGATCTGATCCTCCATGCCGGGGATGTGGGACGGGATGAGGTTCTGGATGCGTTGGAGGCGATCGCGCCGGTGGTAGCGATCCGTGGCAATATCGACAAAGCAGGTCGCGCAGCCACGCTTTCCGATGTCCAGGATATGGAATTCCTCGGCCACGCCTTCCACATGCTCCACGATGTCAAAGCCCTCCAAATCGATCCGCAGGGCCGTTACCGCGTGGTCATCGCCGGCCATTCCCACAAACCCCGTAATGAGTGGATTGGCGATGTGCTTTACTTCAATCCAGGTGGCGCCGGTCCCCGGCGTTTTATACTTCCGATAACGGTGGGGCGCCTGCATGTGAGTGAAGACGGTGTGGTTGGTGAGATTATCGAGTTGCCGGTTTGATCGGGTGGGGAAACCATGACAGATTTACTGTCACCAAAGATAGCGCACAGCTGATAGCACCTGTAAGGACTGCCCATGGCCTACGATTTATCGGATACCCTGGTGGTTGGCATCACAGCAACGGCATTGTTCGACTTGAGCGAGGCGGATTTCGTATTTCGCAGCAAGTTTGAATCCAATCGTGAAGAGGCTATCGAAGAGTACCGTGAATACATGGCGGCCCGTGAGTCCGATGGGCTAAAGCCTGGCACAGGGTTCTACCTGGTGAAGGCCCTTCTCTCTCTGAACCAATTTCAGTCCGGCGACAAGGCCCCACTGGTGGAAGTTGTGGTGATGTCCCGCAACAGTCCCGAAACCGGGGTGCGGGTGTTTCATAACATTCGCGAGTACGGCCTGGATATCACACGATCTGCGTTCACCGGTGGTGAGTCCGTAGTGGACTATCTGGACGCTTACGATGTGGATCTGTTCCTGACCACCAATACCAAAGATGCGCAGCGGGTGATTGATAGCGACAGCTGCGCTGTGGCTCTGGTGAAGGAGCCACCCGCCAATATGGAAGCCATTCCCGATGGCCAGGTACGAATCGCCTTCGATGGCGATGCGGTGCTGTTCAGTGACGAGAGTGAAATCGTGTACAAGGCCGAGGGCCTGAAAGGGTTTCATTCGTCTGAGGATAGAGAACAGGACAATCCCCTGAGCGACGGGCCTTATGCAACGCTGCTTCGGAAGTTGTCACGTTTGCAGGACCGGCTTCCTCACAAGGTCGACTTTTCACCCGTTCGTGTGGCCATCATCACCGCAAGAAACAGCCCGGCTGAGATGCGGGTAATCAAAACCCTGCGGCATTGGGGGGTGTATGTGGATGAGATTTTTTTCCTGGGCGGGCTGGATAAATCGAAGATCATCAAGGCGTTCAAGGCGCACATCTTCTTCGATGATCAGGATGTGCATCTGGAGCCGGCTGCCAGATATACGCCTGCAGGGAAGGTGCCTTATAGATCTGGGTCGCCTTTGAGGGATTCTAGGAAAAGCTGGAAAACGGAAAAGTAGACCCGGGGAAAATAGATCGGTCCCGCTTTCTCAGTTAAGGCTACGTGCAACGGATCATATGAAAACCGGGACCGATCTATTTTCCCTTTGGCAGGTAGTCACCAGGCAAGGCTGGAGGCTTATCGGCAGTTTGTTGAACAGGGAAATGACGCTCCCGCAGATCCCTAGAGATTTCGCTACAATGAGCGGCTTCGTTAATTCAGCCAGGAGCTACGCCATTACCGTGCCACCGCCTCGTTTATATTCCTTTCGTCGTTGCCCTTACGCTATGCGCGCTCGGCTCGGGATCTTGTTTGCCGGGCTGACGGTGGAGCTTCGGGAGATCGTGCTAAAAAACAAGCCGGCGCAGATGCTGGCGGTCAGTCCCAAAGGCACGGTTCCTGTTCTGGAGTTGGCGGGAGGTGATAGCTCCGAGAGGTTCGTTATTGAGGAAAGCCGGGAGATCGTCGAATGGGCGTTGCAGCAGAGTGATCCGCAGGGTTTGTTGAACACTGATTTAGTAAGCGCTAATGCCCTGATCGACCGTAACGATAACGAATTTAAACACTGGCTGGATCGCTATAAATACGCGGATCGGCACCCAGAACTCTCCCAGTTGGATTACCGGAAAAAGGGTGAGGTGTTTTTGCAGGCGTTAGAAAGCCTATTGGCCAAGAACCGGTTTCTCCTGGGGGCCAACATCAGCATCGCTGATATTGGCATCATGCCCTTTGTGCGCCAGTTCGCCCATGTGGATCGGGAGGTGTTTTACAGTCTGCCCTATCCGAATTTACAGCGATGGCTGAGGGGGTGGCTGGAACATCCAGTGTTCCTGCAGGTAATGGTTAAATGCCAGCCGTGGCAGGAAGGTGATGAGTTGGTGGTATTTCCACGAACAACTACAATAACCTTGAAGTGTTCTAGTGAAGTGAATGCATCAAAATAATAGCTTAGTCTAAGGCCAGCAACCACGTCCCCAGCAAACAGGAGCGCGCTCATTGTTCATTCCTGTTGTCGAAACATGCACTCCGGAAATACATGTTCTAATCTGATCGACAAGAGTATTGGTTGTGAGGGTGGCTATGAAAAAGTGCGCGGGTATGTTCTTTCTTGGCGCCTTTCTATCTGGTTGTGCGAGTCAAAGTGTTCAGACTGAGCTTGCTGCGGTTGATGATGGCGGTTCCCAGTCCTACTACGCGAGTGGATGGATCGTTCAAAGCCAAAAGGATGCGGAACACCTAGTTGAGCTTGCAGTGCATGAAGCCAAGCAACCATGGGAAGAGGTTACGGCAGTTCTGTACCTTGAAAATAGGTCGGATGAGCCTCTGACCGTCAGCATCAATGACATCACGCTCCAACAGGACGAACGTCAAATCTTACTTAGATCCTACGCGGAGCTGGAGCAGCAGTATATTAAGCAGGCGCAGTCCCGTCGCACGGCTATAGCGTTGGGTGCGCTGGCTCAAAGTTTGAGCGCATCCCAACCGACCACGACTTCGTCTTATGGTTCTGGCACCGCTTACGGGCCTGGAGGCACTGTAAATTACTACGGCTCTTCAACTACCTATTCACGGGATCCCGCAGCTAGCGCTGCGGCTCAAGCTCAAATCCAGAGCAGTGCGCAATCAGGTATCGCAAACATCAGATCCGACCTGCAGCAGAATCTCAATTCTCTCGAAGGCTATCTCCAGACAACTACTGTTTTTCCTGGCCAGACTTTCATGGGGCGGTTTCAATCGGCTATGACGACGTTTGATCAACGGCCGGAATCGTTTTACACGTTTACCGTTGAGCTTGGAGAGGAAAGCTACGAATTTACTTTTGTCGAGAAGGCGAACATTGAGAATAACCAGAGGAAGCTGTTTTGATCCGCTTTGCGCGGCCGGAGAGGTAAGAAGCGAACTCGTCACCTGTGAAATATCTTGCTATACCTTGCTCCACGTCTTCCTCGCCTGGGAAAACCGGGACGGATCTATTTCTTGGCATTAAGTTCCAGGACATGAAACCACCCCTTATGCCAGGAAACACCATTCGGGCTGGAAACAAAGAGCAGGCATAGCCGTTTTTTCGGTAACACCATGATTTCCCAAGTACAGTCCCCAAAAACCTCAAAGCTGATCCCGCTGGCCCCTTCGCATTTCAGGTTACGAAACTGCCCGGTAGTATAGGCCGTGCCAAGGACCAAAACCGGGACAGAATTATTTTTACGGTTTTTATGAGTGAGTGTATTCCGCAGATAATCGTATTCTGTTCCCAATAGCCAGAAAAAGAATAATGTGCGAAAAGGAAGCCTAATATTTGCAATGAAAATCAGATAGGGAGCGAGGTTCCGCCGGGAAATCTGTTCAACACTGCATGCCACCTGTGCATATCATAAGTGACAGAAACGAGTACTTGTAAGCTTATCGGATAAAATACAAACCACAAACCACGTAGTCTTGCTTTGCCTATACAGTGTTGTTATTTTCTAAATAGCTTGTCTCGCAGCAACATTCGATTGCCTGACTGAGGCCAAGCTCGAGTGCCACACGGAGAGTAGCTAACGCTATTACTGCGCTAAGTGGCAGTGTGTGCGGAGCGGGCGCTCTTTTAGAGTGACCATAGGCTTCGTACCTAGCACCCCCAACGGTTTATCCTGCGGGGGTTCCATTTTTAATGGAGGAAATTCGGTTGCTCGTATCTTTTCAGTTCCCTATAGCTGATGTACGGCCGTTCGGATCAATCCCCACTCTTCGACTTTCCCTGCCGGACTGGCCTGAGCCACAAACATCGTACTATCCCCAGTTCGTAAATTATTTCGGCAAGGCCACCGAGCGCCGGAGGGAACCGGATGAAGCATGGCCTGATGAAATTAAGTTTGTTAAGGCATCGCGCGGTCTGAGATTTAATAAACTTGAGATTTGTACGGTCAATACATCAGAACAGATATTTCACCCGATCTGTGCATACAGGAGACTTTTCTGTGATGGACGCGCTGTCGTCAGGATGGAAACAGGAATCGCGCATAATAGAAAGCAAGATAAACTGACCAAGCTATCCATCGAAGATGTCCTTACTATCCTCAGGTGCGTTTCAGAGCTTCCAACGAATGTCCTGGATAGAAGAGGCGTACCGAAAACCTCGACGATTATATCCCAGGGGAAAAATCTGGCGCACCTCTATGCTCATGCCTCAATGAACCGACACGAAGAGAATGTGGTTGAAGGTTACAAGCTGGTCGAAGCTGGCGACCCTATGATATTGATAGAGTTGGAGCCGCATGAGATAGCCGATGATCTATTCTCCAGTGAAAAACAGGGCCTCACGCTGATCAGAAAAGACTGGATCAATGGCGCCAATGCGCTGTTTTTCCGATTTGAAACCTCTTTTGGCGCTGTGCCTACATGGATACTTCAAAAAGGCAGTGCCAATTCTGATCAGCTTCGTAGCCTGCGTATTTGCCTGTCAAGGCTGCATGCCGAAAGAGAAGTCCTGGATTTGGTTTTGAAACAGATCCATCGAAGAAGGTTATTGAATCCTCCCACTGAAGAAATAGTTGATATGATAGATGACTATTTCAATGAAAGAACGAAAATAATAAATCGCGAAAGCTGGGCAGGAATAAAACAATCTGGAATGGCCGCCGCTTTCGACGCCACCAGTAGTGTTATCCGACCGGCAATCAGAGAGCAGCTGATTCGCAGATATGAAGGCGGTCGACTGCAAGTATGGAAGAAAATTGAATCTTTTCAGCAGCAACGTCGATCTACCAGATCGGTTAAAGTTATCAACATTGAAAGCGGGGGCTCCATGATTGAAAGACAGGTAAATGTTAGCGGGACAGGAAACATTGTAAATGTTGCCGACTACATGAGTGATGTAAAGAATACGGTCAACAATAATATTTCAAGCTCTTCTGCTTCGGATGAGGTTATTTCTCTAGTCGATGAATTAACCAAAGAAATAGAAAGAATTTCAAACCAGATTGATCCTGTCCAACTGAAGAAATTGGGCAAAAATGTTCAGGCCTTAAGTTCAGAGGTGGCCAGCGAAGAACCAGACAAAAGATGGTATGAGGTAAGCATACAAGGAATAGTTGATGCGGCCAAAGCTGTTGGTGATATCGCTGAGCCGGTCATTAAGGTTGCAGAGAAATTGTCGCTGTTATTGCTGGTATAGGATAGTTAAAGACAAACAGTGTGCCGATATAAATCGGTAGAAGATTGGAGGAGAAGTTCCTCTATCCGGCAAGATCTAGCTACTCACCTGCCTATCAGCCGGAAGGTGTTCAAAACTCTGTGTCAGCCAACATAGCCTCATAGGCTGACGTGTTCTTCCAGGCGCCCCGGGAAGTGGATCTCAATCACTGCGGCGATAACACTTTCCCGTGTGGCATTACCTGGAGGCCGACTCGTTAATCCATTTTCTCTCCCAGCGCCAGCCGAAATCCCTGGGGTGGCACCTCCATGGATGACCTGAATATTGCAGAACAACGAGGATAACGGATCTTTTGGGCAGCTTGAGGGAAACTTGGCTATTGTCGGAATTCTGGTTAGCATGACTGCGGCATGAGCCAGTGAAGGCGACCCCACGAAAACATGGATAAATCTCCCTCAAGGACAGAAGGAGCAAAGGAATGAGCAAGAAAGTTGTTTTATTAGGTGACGTGGGTACTGATCACTCCGGGTTCCCGCCAACCCCGGTGACTTCTGGTTCCCCCGATGTGTTGATCGATGGCAAACCTGTTGCCCGCGTTGGTGATCCCCTTGCGCCACACTCCAAACCCAAGCATCCACCTCATCCCCGAGCTATAGCTGCCGGCTCTGCAACTGTTCTGATCAATGGTATTCCTGCTGCCGTGACGGGTGGGGCGATCTCCTGCGGTGGCGTTACCATCGGTAGTGGCAGCGTTGTTATTGGTGATACGTACACGCCCGCCCAGTTTTCAGGTATTTCACCGGCGCCATCAAAGCAAGCTTCACTGGCAGGGGCCTCTTTTGCTCGTAGTTCTGATGGTGGAGCTACAGGCTCTTTATCGCCCCCACAGACCGCAAACTCAAACGGGTTAGCCAGTGGCGATAGCAGTATGGTTGCTGGTGGCCCGGTTGTGTCTGGTGTGTCTAATCAGGGTTCAAAGGACCAAGCGCAGGAGACGACTGTGGAGCCGGGCTTTCACGTGGTTCAGAGCCCGATGAGCAAGACCACTCTGTTGGCTGCGCTCTACGGTGACGCTTCTGCAAAGCCTGACAGCTTTGACCGTTTGAATCCGGGCCTTGGAGGCCAGGTGTTACCCGGTGAGATGATTGTATTGGGTGATCCAGAGGGCATGGAGTGCACCCGGGAAGAAGCTGATTTGATGGACGTGGCTGTGCAGGTAAATGCCCAGGTGCGGGCGCTGGATCGGGATGAGGCGCAGTTCATCGTAAAGTATTACGATCTGCTGGAGGCTATCACCTCGACAGGGTCTGCGGGGCTTGGGGCTGGGGCGGTCATGGTCGGTAAGCAAATTGGTAGCATTGAGACCGCATTAAAGGACATTGAACGACTTCATCAGGAGAGTTACCGCAAGCATGGCCATCTCAACCATCCAGAGTTTTTCGAGAAGCGGCGGGCGCTTTTCAAGAAGCTGGAGTTTTCTCTGGGTAGTTTGGCACGCAAGGGGATGTCGCTGGATGATGATACGAAGCTGAAGCGGGCACTGGGGATGTCTTCGAAGAGTATCGTGCATAACTGGAAGGCTGCCGGTGTCGGTGAGATTCCAGGGTATGCGACGAATTATGAGAGACTTTCTTCAGGTGCCAAGTACGCAAAGAGTGTTGGCTATCTTTCAGTCGGGCTAGACGTTACTGCGTCGGGAATGAAGATTCATGCGGCGTGCACGAACGGACGGGCCCGTGAGTGCAGGCGTGTGAAATATACTGAAGGAGGGCGTCTGTCTGGGGCTGCAGTCGGTGGAAGTGCGGGAGCTCTCGCTGGACCATTTGTATGCGGGGTGATCGGCCTTGGAACAGGAGGGTTGGGTGGAGTTTCATGCGGGATAATTATGGCTGGCGTTGGCGGTTTCGCAGGAGGATCAGTTGGGGGGAATACAGGAGAAGGTATCGGTGAAGTTATCTACGAGGTGACGAATGATGAATGACACTTTTCAGGTCATTGTGGCATTCGTCGGTGCTGGTGCTATTGGTTTAGGTTTGGTCTCCCTATTTGTGATTCTTACCTTTGCATTTTCGAGAGTGGCCTCAATTGAGGAGAAAATCTCACGCCCAGGCAACTCCACACAGGAACAGAGAAAGATCTGGGGTAATGATCCTTTGGGCAGATTGATGAGAAGCAGCTACGTGTTTACGTTTCTTGTGCTTCGGTCTATGCCATCAAACCGGCTGAACCGGTCTGCTGCGCAGATTGGTGATGTATCGACTCGGTTGCCTGTTCGTTTGACTTTATGGGCGTTGCTGCCGCCGTTGCTGCTATACGGGTGCTTTGTCGTTCTTTTGATAGTTGGACTGCTTTTATAAAGGAAAGCTTCGGAATATCAAGGGAGTAAAAACCTATCTCTCACAGCTCACGGAGGAGCAAAGTGCTTATCAAATATTTTCTGATCCACAAAAAGGCATTCACTATTGGCGGCGTGGTGCTGGCCGTTTTCTTGGCGTTATTTCCGATGATCTATCGCACCTGGGCTTTTGGTTCCGATGCTTGGGGCCTAACCATCATTGCGCTTCTTGATCCTGAGGAAATGCCCTGGAGTCCGTTCGATTCAGACAGTATGGCGATCCGGCCTGCAGCGGCCTATTGGCTTCTGACGCATTCCGACTGGCCGTATGAACGATGCGGTAAAGTGACAAGCGTGATTGGTGGCTGCTCGCAACCGCTGATTAATTTCGTGGGTGCATCGTTGGATAGGCACGAGAGAGGCTCTATCATGAGGCGCCGTGGTTACGAATTGCTTCGACATTTTGCGGCAAGGGGCGAGCCTGTCAACGGCTATTACAAAGGGTCCGCACCGGTGCATGAGGCATTACTGTACGCCGATACTGACTATCTCCGCGCACTGCTTAAGCTTGGGGCGGATCCGCGATTGCCGATTGATAGTCCGGAAAAGGATTTCCACGGCTTTGATGCTTTTGAATTCGCTGAGTTTCTGGAATCGCGGAATCAAGAGTTTTATCGAGACGTCGGGAGAGAGCTTGAAGCCTGGTAGAAAAAGCCTCGCTTGATTGGAAAGCCGGAACAGCCCCCCCCTGCTGAGACGGATCCTTCATATCCATATACCACTCACGTATAGCCCATAATTGCACCAGATTCCCCGAGGCCTTGTGGCACAAGGCTTATGAGTATTTAACCCTAGGTTTCCAACAAACTTATCCACAACTTCTGTGAGTAAAGTACGTGGCAATACCGGTTTACCCGTGAGCCGGTACTGACCAGAATCCCTGACCTTACGTTTTTGAACGCCTGCTCACTGACGGGCCAGGGTATAACGGGAGCCTCCATGAAAGCTGTACTTGATGCCTATCTGAATACGTCGTTGGTGCTGCGCATTGGTATTGCGCTTGTTCTTGGTCTGGTTGTTGGATTGGTGGGCGGGCCCACGGTGGCTGAATGGCTGGACCCTCTGGGGGAATTGCTGCTTCGGTTGCTGAAGTTCCTGGTTGTGCCGATTGTCCTGTTAACCCTGATGGTGGGAATCAATCAGGCCAATCTTGGCAGTATGGGGCGTGTGGGCCGGAAAATGTTGGGCTTCTATGTGCTGACCTCGGCCCTGGCGATCACGGTGGGGCTGGGTGTAGCTTCCGCTTTCGCACCTGGCAGTGGCCTGGAATTGACGTCTTCGGAAAGTGTCGACGTGCCGGAGAATCCGGGCTTCGTCCAGGTACTTCTGAATATTGTTCCCACCAACATGGTTGAGGCCTTTGCCGAGCCGAACCTGCTGGGGATTATCTTCACCGCGATTGTTTTTGGCATTGCCCTGTTGAAGCTGCGTGAGTCAAAGGTTCACAGCGAAGTCGCAGAGCGGGTGTATGGCGTGGTTTCCGGCCTGAACGAGGTCACTATGAAAGTGATGGCCGGGGTGCTCCAGTATGTTCCGATTGGTGTGTTTGCGATTGTGGCCAGCACGGCAGGTGAGCAGGGCATGAACACGATACTGGCCCTCGGGGATATGGTGATGGTGTTGTACATTGCCCTGGCGGTACAGCTGGTGGTCTACGGGGTTCTTATGCGCCTCAATGGCGTTAACCTGATGGACTTTGTTCGTGAGGCACGGGCTCCGGTTGCCACGGCCTTTGCCACCCAGAGCAGTTCCGGAACGCTGCCCCTGACTCTGAACGCAGCGCGGCGTTTGGGTGTTCCCCAGAGTATCTATGGCTTCAGCTTGCCGCTGGGGGCCACCATCAATATGGATGGAGCCGGCATCCGCATTGCGATTTCTGCAGCCTTTGCCGCCAATGTGATCGGGGTGCCCCTGGACTTTGTCACCATGCTGGAAATCGTTCTGATCGGCACTCTGGCCTCCATCGGTACGGCCGGTGTGCCGGGTGCGGGTATCGTGATGATTGCTACGGTGTTTGCCCAGGTGGGCCTGCCCATTGAAACCGTAGCGCTGCTGGTGTCCATCGATGCCCTTGTGGGTATGGGGGCCACGGCGATGAATGTCACCGGGGATCTGGTGTGCACTTCAGTGATTGCCCGTTCCGAGGATAAATATGAGGCGGCAGAGGCAGGCTCAAGCCAGGCGGTGCCGCAGGAACAGCTGTCCTAGGGGCAGCGTGTCAGTGGGAGCCGAGCATCGGCTGACTCACGTTCATGCGGCCCCTTTCATGCTGGTCATCTGAGCGACATAGGCGGTGATAAAGGCTGTTTCCTGAAACACCTTCAACCCCGTATCGGCAAACGCAATCGGCAGCGGGTTGGATGCCAGGGTAGATTTGATCATTGCCGGGGGCAGCAAGGTCACGGTTAACTCAGTATCGGTGATCAGTTGAATGGCCGCTTCCAATTTGAAGCTGATGGCACCGCCGGCAAACTTACCTTTCGGCATCCGCTCCTTGATCGCGACGCGGGTGACCCCGTACTCGGCCATTAACTCCGCAAAGGCCGCCTGAAAACGCTTCAGGTCTTCACGGCTATGATTTTTCGGCAGTGACAGTTTGCGCACCTTGCACTCCGGCAGGTTGAACTGCCCTCTGTCCATATTCAGCAAACACACCACCGCATCGCTGCCCGTCAGTTCAACTCCGCAAACAATCATAGCCATTGTCCTCTGTGCTCCAGTTGTGATCAGCCACGAATGACTTTACCAGCATGCACTTGTCCGATGTGGTTCTTGGCAAACTTTTACAATTGACTACATTTCGCTATTTCATTTTTGCAGTAAAAACATAAGCTTGTGCCGTTGGTCTGACTGACCTTGTCATAACCAGTCTGCAGCAGGCGTTCCTGGTTGGCCGGATAGGGTTCCGTGTAGAGGGGAATCTGATTATCGACGAAGAGATCGACGGTTGCAGCGTAAACGCATAGTTCAGATTCTTGCGCGCTAAGTACCTGGAATTCTCTCGGCCGGCAGTTTCTGTCGGCCTTTTCAGCTCCGAACTCTCAAAGCACGTTTTTGTTGCTCGGCCACAGTGGCCGATGTTTCCTTGGCGAGTAGTTACAAAAATCCTAAGGCGCCGAAACGAAGACTGATTTATGTTTCACGTCGGATGGATTTAGGAAACGAAGCAAGGATGTTTGAGAAATGGATTTGAGCCCGGTCTACCAGCTCCTTATCACTCTACTCTGGTACCTGTTGCCCCTTGCAATCATGCTGGGTGTAATCAAGTCGCCCTGGTTCAAAGGTAAGTTTGGCGAGTTTCTGGTCAACTTCTCCGCACGGTGGTTACTGGATAAATCCCGCTACCATCTCATCAAGAACGTTACCCTCCCCACAGAGGACGGCACCACGCAGATTGACCATGTTCTGGTGTCGGAATTCGGGGTCTTCGTTGTCGAGACAAAAAACATGAAGGGCTGGATATTTGGTGGCCCTCATCAGCGCTTCTGGACCCAGAAGATTTTCCGCTCCAATCACAAGTTCCAGAACCCGCTGCACCAGAACTATAAGCACGTAAAAACGCTCCAGGCATTGCTCGGGTTAAACGACCATCAGGTGCACTCGGTGGTGGTGTTTGTGGGGGACAGCACGTTCAAAACACCCATGCCGGAAAACGTGACTCAGGGGCTGGGGTATGTTCGTTATATCAAGTCGAAGATTGATCCTTTGCTTAGCCTGGAGCAGGTGGCGGAGGTTCGGGAGAAGGTGGCAGCTGGTCGCCTCAAGGCATCTTTCGCCACCGACCGGGCCCATGCTCACCATGTGAGAAATTTGGTTGCCGAGCGCTACGCTGAAGCGCCTCGTCGGCCGAGTAGGGGACGCCTCAAGTTCTTGGTTTTTCCAGCCTTGATGTTGGGCGTCGGCGCGATCGGAATGAACGCCTATTGGAATTTTGCTTCGCAGGAGATGGCAATAGACACAAAAAGGGTGCCTGAGCACAGGGTTGAAAGCGCACCGCAGCCCACTCGTCACAGACCTGAAAGCGAGCCCAAAACCGATTCACGGACGGTGGAGCCTGAGCCTTCGTCAAGTGCTGTTATTCAGCGTGTTCATCAATCTTCCTCCGAGTTTCTTTTGGCGCGGCAGGAATGTAACTCCCTGATTGCGGCTGCTATTGGTAGCTCGGATCCGCGCCTTCTAAGAGACAGGGACAAGGCGTGTGCTCGGTATAAGGTTTTGCGAGGGGAAGAGCATTGAATCTGAAAGGGTAGCGCCCCTGGGCAAGTAACCTAGTTCAGTCGATAGAATGGACGATCATAATCGAGACTGGTTGGCCGCTGGTCTGGCGAACTGGTTGTGCCTTCTCCTGTGTAGAGAATATTGTTGTTGATGTAAACGACATTGTACTCGTCGATCTCGAAGTCGGCGCCATTGAACTGAGTCACATGCGACGTGAGTTCGGTAGCGGTGAGGCCGGAACTCAGTAAAACGTCTTCACCGAGTGTGAAGTTGCCTGATGAGGTAGGATTTGGAGCTTCCGGTAACGGGGTGGTGCAAGCGCTATCGATGTAGTTCTCGATACTTGTGGCAAATGCGCTGCGGGTGAAAGAGACCGTCACGATATCGTAGTGTGCTTCGCCCTCCACGTGCCCGCATGGTTTCTTCCAGGTGCCCTCGAGTACCGTGACTTGATCGGGTGGCGTCACGGGGTCGCTATCGTCGTTCCCGTCAGACGAACCTGAACCGGGAGTGGTATTTTCGTTGGTTTTTTCCAGATCGCTCCCACTTCCGCCGCCTCCGCAACCGACCATTAATGCCGAAATAAAGGTGCACGCCAAAATCCTTTTCATCGTTCTGTTTCCTTACAATGTTATCTAAATAGAATATTGTTATATCATTGTTGCATAAGGTGGATGGCCGCGATAGACCTGGCTCTCTCTGGAGAGGGCGGCATACTCTCCTGTTCACCAGGTTGAGCCGAGGTGTTCCGATCGCCGGCTTCTGGAGTCAGCGCCGCTGCTGGCTATAATGGCCTACCTCCAACCGTTGCAGAAAACGTTATGCCAATCGAAAAGATTAAGTGGTCAGACGCTGTTGTGAATAAGTTTCAGGTGTTGGTGATTCCATTGCTGTCGTTAATCGCCGGTTGTACCAACATGGCCGGCGATGTCGCCAGAACCATTCATCCGGCGCCGTCGACTGCTCTGGATGAAAACACGCTGTTTTCCGTTGCCAGTGAGTTCTTCATCGGGAAGGACTATGAGTGTGATGCCAGGCATGACCTGAGTACGCTTAGGTGTGCCAAAGAACTTCGTGATCTTTATATTCACCAGACCCAAGCGGTGGTGCAGATTTATCCCGGCGACGATGTGGCGTATCCCCATACTTTGGTGACGTCTCGATGGGATGAAGGGCTGATTCCGGGTGAGTTCATTTCCAGTGAGTTCACGAATCCCGATGTGACGGCGTTTTGTGAGTATCTTCAGGCGCAGGCGGTGGGGAGTTGCCGATTGTTGACCGAACACCGCTCTGCCCGGGGGCCGGAATGATCAAGCCGAGTTGCTACAGCTGTCGGAAAAAATTTGACCCATCCGAACTGAGGCTTTCCTACTCAAAAAACTACTGTGAGGGCTGCGGCGTTGGGCTGTTTGGTGACGACTATTTTCGTTTCGCCAGAAAGCCCGCTCCAACGGCCCGGAAGAACCTGGCTGTTCATGTGGCGGTGCTTCTTTCTGTGGTTGCCGGCTTGTCGTTATGGCTTTTGATGGGTAGGGCGTGACGGCTCCAGCCTATTTGTAGATCTCCCGCAAGGACAGCAAGGTAGAATCCGGAACAACGCCAAGTCTGCGAATCAGATCGATAGTTTCCTTTTTTGAAACTTCGTGGTATGGTTTCAAAAAAGGAAACAAGGAACGTTTGTGCACATTATTTCAAGAAAACCGTTTAACGATGCTGGCAAGCAGTTTCCCAATGATCGGGAGGCTCTGGTGAATACCTACACCACGTTGCGAAATGGACGGTTTGAAACACCTGAGCAGCTGCGCAAGGTGTTTCCGTCCCTGGACAATTTTAAATACCGGGACAAATGGTGGGTTATCGACATCGGCGGTAACAATCTTCGGCTGATTGCCTTCATTGAATTTCGTGATAATCGCATGTACGTAAAACACATTTGCAGCCACGCCGAATACGACCGGCTTACTGACAAATACCGTCGCAATAAGGAGTGAGGCTTATGTTATCGCCTGCTTTTGTTGAGATCAGAGAAGCGCTATCTCAGGTGCCTTTTGTGGCCCATATTGAAACTCAGGACGACTATGAGCGAGCGTTGGAGCTGATGGATCAGTTGGTGGACGACTATGACGCCAACAGGCTTCTCATTGAAATTCTGGCTGTCAGCATTGAGCGCTGGGAGGACCAGGCTACAGAGTTTTCCGACTTTAATGCCGCTGTTGCTGAAACGGACAGGGGGATTGCTGTGCTGAAAACCATGATGGTTCAGCACGGTCTTGGGGTTGCTGATTTGCCGGAGTTGGGTTCAAAAGGCAATGTGAGCAAAATTCTCAATGGTGCTGAAGGAAAGAAGCTGACCCGCAAACACATGGAGGCCCTAGGCAAGCGGTTTGGGGTGTCTCCGGTACTGTTTTTCTAGGATGCCTGCATATTCAAGAGCCCCTTTCAAACTCCGCCCGTACCAACGGGAAGCCGTCGACGCCACGCTGAATCATTTCCGCAGATCCGATGAGTCTGCCGTCATCGTGCTGCCAACCGGCGCCGGCAAAAGCCTGGTCATTGCCGAGCTGGCCCGTCTTGCTAAGCGCAAAATTCTGGTGCTGACCCACATCAAAGAGCTTGTGGAGCAGAATCACGCCAAGTATCAGAGCTATGGGTTGGAGGGCGGCGTCTTCTCCGCCGGGCTGAAACGCAAGGAAAACCGGCATCAGGTGACCTTTGCCAGTGTGCAGTCGGTATCGGCGAATCTGGATCAGTTCCGGGACGAATACTCGTTGGTCATCATCGATGAGTGCCATCGGGTCAGTGGTGATGAAACCAGTCAGTATCAACGGATCATCGAGTTGTTACGGCAACAGAATGACGCCCTCAAAGTGCTTGGGCTGACCGCTACGCCCTACCGTCTGGCCATGGGTTGGATCTATCGCTATCACTACCGGGGCTTTGTTCGCGGCTCTGTTGACGAGCAGGACAAGCCCTTTCAGCACTGCATTTACGAACTGCCGTTGAGCTATATGATCAATCGGGGGTATCTCACCCGGCCCGAGTTGGTGAATGCGGCAGTGGCGCAATACGATTTCTCCGCGCTGGCTCGGGACCGCTTTGGCGAGTATGCCGAGAAGGACGTCAACCAGCTGCTGAGCAAACACAAGCGTGTGACCCGCGCGATCATTGAGCAGGTGATGGAACTGGCCGCTGAGCGCCAGGGAGTGATGATCTTTGCGGCCACGGTGGAGCATGCTAGGGAGATCACCGGTTATCTTCCTGAATATGAGACCGCTTTGGTAACTGGCGCGACCGATCAGAAAGATCGGGACATGCTGATTCAACGATTCAAACAGCGGCAGTTGAAGTACTTGGTGAACGTATCCGTGCTCACCACGGGCTTTGATGCGCCCCATGTGGACGTTATTGCCATTCTTCGGCCTACCCAGTCGGTCAGCCTGTATCAGCAGATCGTGGGCCGTGGTCTTCGCCTTGACGAGGGCAAGCAGGATTGCCTGGTGATTGATTACGCGGGCAACCACGTGAATCTGCATCATCCGGAGGTGGGCGAACCGAAACCGAACCCGGACAGTGAGCCGGTGCAGGTATTCTGCCCGGGCTGTGGCTTTGCCAATATCTTCTGGGGCAAAACAGACAGTGAAGGCCGTGTGATCGAGCACTACGGGCGCCGTTGTCAGGGGCTTCTGGAGCCTGTGGACGGAGACGAGCCTGCTTCGCAGAAAGGTCGCCTTGAACAGTGTGATTACCGTTTTCGCTTCAAGGAGTGTCCCCACTGCGGTGGCGAGAACGATATTGCCGCCCGCAACTGTCACCGATGCCAGAAAGCCATTATCGACCCGGATGATCAGCTGAGAGATGCGCTGAAGCTCAAGGATGCCATGGTGATCCGTTGCGCTGGAATTGCACTCAGTGTTGATGGAAACAAGCTGAGAGTGACCTATCACGGCGAGGACGGGGAGGAACTCAGGGAGTCGTTTGATTTCAGCAAGCCTGGCCAGCGCACCGTTTTCAACAAGCTGTTCGGGCGGCGTTTCGCGAACGGCCGAGCGCCGAAAACATTCAGCAAGGCGGAGGAAGTACTTGAGAGCCAGGCCTTGTTGCCAGCGCCGGATTTTGTTGTTGCCCGCAAGCAGAAGCATTATTGGCAGGTGCAGGAGCGGATTTTTGATTATCGGGGTAGCTATCGTAAGGCGAATGAGGTGTAAAACCGATGGTCCGTAAAGCCCTGACCTTCTATATCGAATTGACTGAAGTGCACGCTGCCGAACCGGGGGGCGTTAGCGCCTGGTTGCGCGCACGAGGTCGTGATGCTCAGAGCTCGAAGGTCATGGCCACTTCCGGCGCCTGGATGAAGTGCCCCTGAAAATGGCGGATGCCACGGTCCCAGAACCACGTCAGAGCCTTGGCGTCTTCGACCCGGGTGGCTACGATTGGCTGGCTCGACCCGAAGACCCCGGTAAGCTGGCGAAGCATGTTTTCCAGTTCAGCCGTCTGCTCGGCGCTGGCGCCATACTTTGGAGCCAGCTTCACGAATTCCACGGTCGGCAACTCTTTCAGCAGTTCAATCGATGCCGGGCCGGTCTCAACGTGCTCGATGATAAGACCACAGTTCATGCCGTGCAGCACGTTTAATACCTGCTTGGCCTTTGCGACGTCTTTGATCACGGTTGGGCTGGACAATGCGAGGTAAATGCGGCGTTTGCCTTTGATGCTCGCGTTGCGCATACCGCTGCTGAGAAAGGGCATCATTCTGGCTACATCCGCCATGGGGGACGCGAGTTTGATCGCCACGGAGTAACCCGCTGCGGCTTTTCCCGAAAGCTCTGAGAGTCCCTCAAGCGCGTGCTCCACGACCCAACGATCGAGATCATGCAAGGTGCCATGATTTCCCTCTGTCAGCTGTGGCAAGAACTGGCCGGGCAGATACAAGGCATCGTCTTCATCCACTAGCCGTACCAGGGCTTCAAAGACAGTATCTCCGGAGTTCATATTCACGATCGGCTGGTAGTGCAGTTTGAAGGCCTGGGCATCTAGCAGTTCCCGAATGCGATCATCCAGTTTGCTATGATCGGAACGCTCCGGCGCCCGCCGCCAGACCACCCGAGCGTTGTCCGCCTGCATGGCCTCACAACAAGCCTGCTCGACTTCCATCAGGGCCTTGTCTTCATTCACCGCTTCTGTAAGAGGCAATACGCCCATACTGACGGTAACGGAATTCGGCGGTTCACCCAGGGACCATGCCGGGCTGTTCAGGCGTTGGTGAAACTGGTCCAGATAGGCACTTGCGTCCTCGGCTACAGGCGCGGTTATTTGAAACAGGAAGCTGCCGCCGCCCAGGCGACAGCCGGAATCCCTGGCACCCAATTGGTCCGCGAAGTGGTGCTCCATGCGGGCAGTTAAACTGGCCAGTGCGCGTGCGCCATGCTGTGCGCGCAGGTACTCCTCGCGGTCGATTTCCACCTGGACCAGAAACCGCGCCTGGTTGTTAGGCGAGGCCTCAAGATAAGCGAGGGAGGAGGCCAGTTCGGTCAGAAAAAAGTCATGGTTCTGCAAGCCCTGACGTTCTTTGCGTTGACTGACCAGGTTGATGCGCGCCGAGATGCGTTGAGCCTGTGCCAGGTGATGATGCAGCGCCGCCAAGAATCGTTGATTGTCGAGTGGTTTCTGGAAGAACTCATTGCCCGCCATGCTGTTCGTCTCAAGGTGGTCGGCTACTGCCTGCGACGCTGACACAAACAGGATGGGGATGGTGAGATATCTTGGGTCCTGGCGCAGCGCGCGGGCAAGTTCCAGACCTTGAACGCCCGGCATTTCGTGGTCCAGCACGATGGCGTCAGGTTGGAACTGTTCGATGCGCTCGAGAATTCTCGCGGGCTGGGAAAGGCCTTCTACTTCGTAACCTTGATTGAACAGTAAGTCTTGATAGTAGGCGAGCAGGTCGCTGTCGTCATCCACCCAAAGTACCCTTTGCCTGACACTGGTGCTGAGTAGCTGATCGATCCGCTTCTCCAGCGCGTCCATATCCAGGGGTTTGGTGATGTAGCCATCCGCGCCGGCCCGCATAGCCCGCATACGTGCGACGATGTCATTTCGGGCTGACATCATGATCACCGGGCTACAGGCATCCACCTGGTGCTTGAGGCGGTCAAGAAGCGTTATTCCCTCCAAAGCGCCGTCGGGGAAGCTGATGTCCAGAAGAATCAAGTGGTAGTAGTCGTTTGTTTGTTGGCTAAAGGCGTTTGGCGTGTCGAACGTGTCAACATCAAAGCCCCGTTGTTCCAACCAACCCTGCAGAAAAACCGCCTGGTTGCGATCGTCCTCGATGACGGCGATTCGGTGATGGTTTATGACAGTCACAGCCGCCGGGGCCGTTTCGTTCTGGGTGGCGGTATTGATAGCCTGGTCAATGGCCCGCTCCAGAGCCTGGAGCGAGGCTTCAATCTGGTCACGTTCTATGGGAGTTGCTACCGGTTTATTCAGCACGTGCTGCAACTGGCTCTCGAGGACCTGTGCACTTTCGCTGATGGCAGAAAACTGGAACGTAGTTCCGCTGCCCGACAGCTTGTGGGCGCACCGATCCATGAGCAACAGTGTTTTCTTGTCCCAATTGACATGTTGCAAATGGCTCCAGGAAGCTCTCAGTTCCTTTGCGCGGCTTGGAAGGTTTTGAGCATACTGCTGTCTGAGCTCCTGATACTTTACTCCCAAGTTGGCGCCTACCATTCATGAACCTCATCTGCTGTTGGAGGAAAATCAGAGTGTGGGTCAGATTTCGAATTAACGGAGAGTGTTGTTACCTGATCATAGCTTGCTGAAAAAAGTTCCGCGACCTGTTATCAGATGGAAGTGAACCGAGGCAGGTCTGATTTGCCTTCACTGAAGTCAGTGCCGCCACTGGGTATAATGGCGTACTTTGAACCGTCGAAGAGAACCTATCCTATGCCAATCGAAAAGAATCAGGTGGTCCTGTTTCACTACAGTGTCCGTGATGAACAGGGCAACGAAGTTGAGAATTCCCGTGGTGGCAAGCCGAATGCCTACCTGCATGGCCACGGCGGTGTTATCCAGGGCCTGGAAGAAGCTCTGGAAGGTCGCGAGGCTGGCGATACGTTCAGCGTTACCGTCACTCCGGAAAAAGCCTACGGTCCGCGCAAGGCCGATGCCGTTCAGCGCGTGCCGGTCAAGCATCTGATGGGGGCCAAACGCTGGAAGCGGGGCATGATCGCCCAGGTGCAAACGGAGCAGGGCCCGCGCCATGTGGTCGTCGCTAAGGTCGGCCTCAAATTTGCCGATGTCGACACCAACCACCCGATGGCCGGTAAAACCCTGACCTTCGATATCGAAGTGATCGAAGTACGTGCCGCCGATGCGGAAGAGATAGCGCACGGCCACGCGCATGGGCCGGGTGGGCATCACTGAAGATAAAAGGGGGCGTAGATGCAAATTGGTGTGATCGCAGATACCCACAGCAAAATGCGCCCCGAAGCCCTGGAGATATTGAAAGACTCTTCAGCTATGCGGCAGAAGCCGATAATCTTTCAGAACAACTTCTTTCATTTGCAGCGCATACTGTGTGGCAAATCCCGGATACATCGTCGCGTTAAACCCATCCTCGGTGAGATACCAGCTTTTGCAGCCGGTGTTCCAGTTGGTTCGTGACAACCGTTTCTGTATCGCACGATTGTGACTTTCCTGTGCGCTCTGGCGCACGTCCAATCCTTTCAGGTCAAGGCTGGTGATGGTGCGCACGGCTTTAACAATATAGTTAATCTGCGACTCCATATACACCAGAGCGGAGTTATGCCCGGGGCCGGAGTTGGGGCCGAACGTCAGGAAAAGGTTGGGGTAGCCGGCAACATTGATGCTTTTATAGGCCGATGCGCCCCTTTTCCACTCGTCGTTCAATTGCCGGCCATCCACACCGGTAATCGGAAACGGTGTGCCGGCGTTGCTTACGTTGAAACCGGTGGCAAAAATCAGGCAGTCGAACTGGTGCTCGATGCCCTCAACCGTGCGCACTCCGTTTTCATCGATCCGGGCAATGGGCCAGGTGATCAACTTGCAATTGGGTTGCTGTAGGGCCGGGTAATAGTCGCTGGATACCAATACCCGTTTGCAGCCCAGGCGGTAGTTCGGGGTTAGCTGGCGGCGAAGCCAGCGATCCTTCACTTGATTGCGCAGGTGCCACTTGCCCAGCCGCTCTGCCAGGCGAGTGAGGGGTGAGTTCCAGATCACCCCAAGAGCCATGGATTCGTGGGCGAGGTAGAGCGCCTTGCGCAATGCGTTCTGGCTCAGGGGCAGTTTTCGAAACGCCAGCTTCTGCCAGTCCGGCGTTTCGAAATCTGGCCGTGGCATCACCCAGGGTGGTGTCCGCTGGAACACGGTCAGCTTGTCGACCTTGCCCACGATGCTTGGCACGATCTGGATGGCGCTGGCTCCGGTACCGATTACCCCGACACGCTTGCCTTCCAGGTTGTAGTTGTGGTCCCACTGGGCACTGTGGATTTTTTTGCCCTGAAAGTCTTCGATGCCTGCAATATTCGGAAAGCCCGGGTTCGATAACGGCCCCTGGGCCATCACCACGGTTTTTGCGTAGTAGGTTTCTCCGCCCTCGGTGGTGGCCTCCCATACGCCCCTGTCCTGATCCCAGTTCAGGCCGGTGACGTTGGTGCCAAAGCGAATGTATCGGGCCAGGTCAAACTGGTTCACCAGATGGTGGATGTAGCCCAGGATCTCGCGAGCACCGGAGAAGCTTCGGGACCAATCCGGGTTTGGCGCAAACGAATAGGAATACAGGTTTGAGGGGATGTCGCAGGCGGCACCGGGGTATTGGTTATCCCGCCAGGTTCCGCCTACCTGCTTGTCCCGTTCCAGTATGACCATGTCATCGATGCCTTCCTGCTGCAGGCGGATGGCGGAGCCGAGTCCGGCAAAGCCGGCCCCGATGATCAGGGTGGTAACCACAGGTGTCGTCTGTACGTCAGTCATGGTGTCAGGCCGTCGTCTGGTAGGTGATTTCGCGCACCCAGCTGGGTACAGCGGGGAAGGCTCGCCGGGGGATGGCGTCGGTCACTTTGACCAGGGCGTCGATCGGCTTGTGGTAGAACCGGTTACCCCGATCCACCACGAAACGCCCGTGGTATTTGATGATCTGGAACCAGGGGTTGCGCCGGCCGTCTTCTGAGCGGCCACCAATCTTTTCGAATTTCTGCATGGCTGCGTACAGTTTCTCTTCCGGCAGGCCCATTTCGATGATGTTGTCGCGCATCTTGTTCAGCAACGGAAAGTAGGAGGCGATACCGAGGATCAGCCGGGGGTCCATCAGCTGGGCCACCATACGCGCCAGTTCCCTGTAGGTTTTTCCATGGCCTTGCATTTCCATCACCGTGAAGCCAACGCCAAGGTGCCGGGACTCGTCGTTGTTGATCAGCTCAAAGGCCTGATGGCAGACGGGGTCGTCCACGGTTTCCAGCAGGAACTTGCAGAGGGCACCATCAAGCGCAATCTCCAGCATGGGGACCACGGTGCCCAGCACGTACACGGGCTGGTCGTCGGCAAAGCGGTCCAGCCACTCGATCACCAGGCGCAGGTTGTTGTTGGGCTCGGGCAGCTCGTTTTCTTCCAGCATGCCCCAGCGTTTCATCAGCGCCATTTCGGCGTTGGCGTGGCGCTGTTCTTCGGCGTGGAAATAGGTGTAAATTTCCCGCAGCGTGTCATCCGGTGCTTTCTTGGCCATGGCTGCGAAAGCGCGGGCACCTACATGTTCGATCCACATCAGGTCGGCCATGAAGGCTTTCAGTTTGGGCCACTGTTCGGCGGTTATCAGCTCGGCTCCCGGTGCGTCCCAATCCACGTCGGACAGTGACCACTGGGAGCTCTTGATCTTCTCCAACATCTTGTCCAGGTCGATTTTAGCCATGGAGTCTACCTCTCGTTGTCTCTTCTTCGGTTACGCTCCCGGTCCTACTGACAAAACGGTTCAGCAAGCCTGTGCCGACGGCGTAGCCGCTTGGCAGCAGTCGTTTCAGGCGCCAGATCAGTTTTGCGTCCAGTTGCGGCATCACATACAGCTGGCCCCGGTCCAGGCCATTGAGGGTGATTCTGGCCACCTGTTCGGCTGACATTCCGAAACGGTCCATCAACCGGTTGAACAGGGCACCGGAATCGCCAGTGATCCGGCCATTGGCGGCAATGTTGGTTTTCACCAGGGTGGGGCAGAGCGCGGTGACCTGAACGTTGGTTTCGGAGAGCTCCGCGGCCAATGTTTCCGAAATCGCCAGGGCGGCCGCTTTGGTGGCGTTGTAGGGCCCCATCAACGGTGCCGCGGAGAAGGCCGCAGTGGAGGCAACATTGATAATGCCGGCGGCTGGCTGGCCCTTCAAAAGCGGCGTGAACACGTGGCAGCCGTGGATAACGCCCCACAGGTTGATGTTGATGGTCCAGGCCCAATCCGCGATTGGGACGTCGCCGATCTTCTGGCCGCCGATACCGATGCCGGCGTTGTTGATCACCAGGTTCAGGGGTTGCGGCAGTAGCTCCTGAGCTTGCTGGGCCAGTGCCTCAACCTGCGCCAGATCGCTAACGTCGCAGGCGACAGCCCAGGCCTCGCCGCCTTCTGCCCGAACCTCCCGGGCGGTCTGCTCAGCCGCTTGCAGGCTGATGTCCGAACAGACGATGAGCCCCTTGCGACGGGCCAGCTCCAATGCGAGGGCTTTGCCGATGCCGCTTCCAGAGCCTGTGATGACAGCCCGTGACTGATGGGTGAGTCTTTGCTTTTGAAACATTGCCGATTCCGCTTATCAAGTTTCAAACAGGGTCGCACGAGACGGCCGAGCTTTTTGGGCCGTATGTGATTCGAGAGAGGACGATTTACTTGCGGACTGTTACCAGATTGCGAACCTGGCCGGCGTTGGAGAGCGTGGTCCAGAGCCTCGGGAAAGCGTAGGCTGGCGCCTGATGCGGTTCTTGAAAGGTCAGCACATTGCGTTGTCTACCGCCCCGAAGCCCAACTGCCACGGGCCAGGTCCATGGCCCGGTTGACTTCATCGGCAGGGATGTCGCCCGGCTCGCCTTTTTCTATCGGGTCATAGTGGAACACGTACAGTCGGGAGACGAACTCGGCCACGGGTAAGGAGGCTTCGCCGAAGAGTTCACCGTGGCCATGGGTGGAGGTGATGACGCCCTGGCCCCAGTTCTGGCCGCTGTCGTTGTTGGGGTTGAAAAAGTAGACGCGCATGGTCTTGTCGGGGTCCATGGCGAGCCGTTGGATGGTGATGGCGTGCCAGCCGAGAAAGCGCGTGGCGCTGTCGGTCACCGCGATACCGGCCGGCTGTGGATTGATCACGGGAATGTTGCCGTTATAGAACGGGTGATAGGCGGCGTAGAAATCCCGGACAAACCCTTCGAAGTCTTTCAGGCCGCCGGTGAAAACGTCCACGGCGATGCGAAATCCGTGGCCGACGTGGTCGCCGTGAAACTCTGCATTGACCCATTTATGGGGATCCTCTCCGCGGCCAATACTGCGCCGCCCCATTTCAAAATAGATACGGTCCAGATGCGGCACGGTCAGCAGGGATACGGCATCGACATCCACGGGCGGTTCGGTTGCCAGTCCGGCGCCAAGCTCCTTTGAAGAAATGCTGTTGCCTTCGAAGCGCATAACGATCTCATCGTCCCGCGCTGCCCAGGCAAGGATGCGCAGCAATTCTGCCGGCATGTTGTACGCCCACATGGACAGGGCGCGGGTGGACTGGCAGGTCGGGTAATTGCCCTGACCCACGCCCAGCGGCCGCCCCAGCACGTTCAGTACGTCGGCCAGCAAAAAGCATTCGGGGGAACGGCTGCTGCCGAAAACGGTTGTGATCTTCTCGGCCGCGGCGTCACAAAGCGTCATGCGTATCTGGCGCCACAGGGATGGTGCTACCGGTGGCGAGTAAAGAATGCCCCGCTCCAGCATCATGGCCAGGCCGTAAGTGCATTGACTGGTTTCCGGAAACACGGCGTCGTCGATCAGGCGGTGAATCAGTGCAGGGTAGCAGTGGAATGCATCGGCACCGGTGTAGCTCAACCCGAGGGCTGTGGGGATCAGGGCGTTCCAGCGCCCGCGCAGGTAGCGTATGAACACCGGCATGTAGGCCGACACCAGGCCGGTATTGTGCATGGCCTGGGCAAAGGCGATGGCTTCCTGCATCAGGGCGGCATCGTCCATGTCCGCCAGTCGTTCGGAATAGACTTCAAAACCGGGGTCTTCACGGCAACCTTCAGTGGGGCTGAATACGGCGTTGATCAGTTGCAGGGCGTCATCGCCGACTTCTCCGCCCAGGGCGTCGGGTTTTTCCAGGCAGACGGCAATCTGGGTCACCATGTGCTTGACGCCCTCAACCTGCACCGGGCGCTGCTCCAGAATACGCCAGACTTCGGCCACCAGGTGCTCCAGCAGGTTTTCATATCCCAGATGCTGGAGCAGGTAGTGATACAGGTTCTGCACGGCATGGCCGAGCTGATCGGGCCGCAGCCGGTCGCTCTCCTGCAGGTCATCACTGACCACCAGGTCCAGGTTCATCGCCATCACCTGGGCGAGGAAATTATGGGCATGTTCCGCCGAGATAGAAGCGTGGACGTAGTCGCCTTTGGTGACCGCCAACAGGCGAACCTGACTCAGGCATTCGACCAGTGTTGCGGTGGGCTCCCCGTGGCGGACCGTACGCGCAGCCAGGGAAGGCACCAGTGTCTGGGGGTAGTCCCAATCGCTGCCACCAAAGAACCCGGCGGATTCAATGGCCGGAACGCGTTCGTAGATTGCGTCCAGCCCTTCGGGGCTGAGCACCAGGGGCCTCGCCGCATCAATGACTTCGAATACGGGCGAAACGCCCTCGATCGCGTTGATTGCAGCAAGGCGGCTAACGGCATCGTCAAATGCATTTACAAGTTCCGTTGGCGCGCGGCTGTTCTGGTTTTCGGTTGCTTTTTTTTGTCTGGCCATACAACCATCCTTGAGCCAACCTCGGACTGTGTCAACCTGGACTGTCGAAAACATCCGTGCCCACCGGTTGGCTGAAGCCAGGAACCTGTTGGTCCACCATTTCGGATAGGATCAATGGCTGATGATTGGTAAACAGGCTGACGTTAACCTACATATCATTATGAGCAAGAGATCCGATAAAGTGACGCCCACCCCCACAACAAAAGAAGAGCAGACACCTGATGGCTGAATCCTTTGGTACCGAGCTGGTTGAACAGCTCCAGCGAAATATTGGCGATGCCTTCCTGGCCGTGTCAGGTGAGGATTTGGACTGGGGCGCGCTTGTCGTACAGATGCTTGGCCAGTTGTTGGTCTCTGTAATCTATCTTGGGGTGTTTTTCGGGATCTATCTGGTGGTGACAGGTGCTATCCGGCTGGTCTTGGGCAAGCAGCGGGCCAAAACACCTCTGTTCCTCCAAGTGCGAAGCACTCTGCGCTATCTGGCCGGGTTAGGGGCGCTGGTCTTCATTCTTGCACAGTTCGGGACGTCTCCTGAGGTTCTCAAGGCGATGGCGAGGGCGGGCTTTATGGCCCTCGGTTTCTATGTGGCCTGGCTGGTTCTGGCACGCCTGATCAAGGACAGCATGGTGCGCTACAAAATGGATCCTTCGATTCGTCAGCTGGTCGAGAACCTGTTTTCGGTGGTCGTCTCAGCGCTGGCTGTGGTGACGGTGCTCGCCCAGTTCGGTTTCGATGTGGTTTCGATTGTGGCGGGGTTGGGGATCGTCGGTATCGCCGTTGGCTTTGCGGCGCAATCAACCCTCTCCAATTTCATTGCCGGTATCACCCTGCTGATTGAGAGGCCGTTCCGCATTGGTGATTGGGTGACCATCAACGGGCAAGACGGCAAAGTGGTCAAGATTGCCTTGCGCACCACCTGGCTGCGCACCCGGGATAATATCTTCGCGATGATTCCAAACGACAGTGTGGCGTCATCCGACATCATCAATTACAGCGCAGAAGGGGTCACCCGCCTGAATATCCCGGTGGGCATTGCTTACAAAGAATCCGCGAAGGCCGCGAGGGATGTTCTGATGCCGGTTCTGCTGACGCACCCTGAAGTTTTACAGGGTGCTGGTATGGAGCCCCGTGTTCTGCTTAAAAGCCTGGGCGATTCTTCAGTGAACCTTGAAGCCAAGGTGTGGATTACTCCCGATAATCTGGATGTGCAGCCCAGAATCATGGCTGATGTTCTGGAACAGATGAAAGAGGCGCTGGATGCCGCCGGCATTGAGATTCCTTTCCCTCATTTGCAACTGTTTATAGATGATGCAAAAGGGCTCAAGCCAGTTCTGGAGCCCCTCTACAGCAAGAGGGAAGCTAACGGATAACCCTTATCCGAAAACCGGGCGAGGCGCCCGTTGGGCGTCTCGCCGGCAGATGATTGTTATATGGTTTTCGAAAGGGGGTATCATTCAAACCGGTTGGCCCGGATATTGTCTCGCGTGCCATCGCTTTCAGCCCATACCGCGATAGCGTTGCTGGTCCCATCAAATGCAATCTGCGGTTCGACTGCAATCCCCGCATTGTCGTTTTCTATCAGGGTCGCCGCGTCCCAGCCGCTGATGGGCGACCAGGTGTTCGCCCAGATGTTGGAGTTCCTCCACACTGCGATGGCGTTGCCCTCGTTATCGAATGCGATCTGCTGATTGCCGGCACTTCCGTTGCTGGGGTCCTCGATGAGCTCCGCCGAACTCCAGCCATCGTTTGGCGAGTAGGTATTGGCCACGGTACTGTACCCTGTGCCAACACTGAGGCGCTGGCGCCATACGGCAATCACATTGCCCATGCTGTCGACCGCAATTTGCGGATCGAACGCGTCTCCTGCGTTGTCGGTTTCGATGAGGTCTTCCGAGCCCCAGCCGGCGGCCTGCGACCAGTTATTGGCCCATATATTGAACCTGGTGCCATCACTGCTGGTCCATACGACGGTCGCGTTGTTGTCGCCGTCAATAACGATCTGCGGGTCAAATGAGTTTCCGTCATCGATGGTTTCAATGTCTTCCGGCATGGCCCAGCCGCTGCCCGGCGCCCAGACGCTTGCTCGGATGTCATACCACGTACTGCCGTTGTACTGCTCCCAGACAGCGATGGCGTTGCCAGCGCTGTCAAAGGCGATTTGTGGATCCTGTGCAGACCCTGCATCGGCTTCGACCAGCTCCGCCGTTCCCGAGCCAACCCCTGGCGTATAGGTGTTGGCCCAGAGGTTGAGTGGATTGGGTGAGGTGGGTGGAGCTTCGTTCTGTACCCACACGATGATGGCGTTACCGGCATTGTTCATGGCGATTTGCGGATCGGATGCGTCTCCGCCATTGAATTCGATCAGACCCTCCGAGCTCCAGCCACTGTCTGGGGAATAACGTCTGATCCAGGCATTGTAGTACGTACTTTGCTGGGTCCAGACGACAATGGCATTGCCGTCGTCGTCAATGGCAATCTGCGGAGCCCGGGCATCTCCGTTCTCGTCTCCGATCACCACAGCAGCGCTCCAGCCGCCGCCTGGCGAATAGATGCTCGCCCAGATATTGTCCTGCGTACCGTCGAATTGAACCCATACGGCGATGGCATTGCCGTCATTGTTGAAGGCGATCTGAGGTGAGGCTGCCTCTCCGGTGCCGGTTTCGATCAACGCTGCTGAGCGCCAGGAACGACACAGCACACTGACGTCATTCACATCGGTACCGGCAACCGTGCCGCTCGCATTTTCCATTGAGCAGAGCTGGTGTTCGGGTAGCGCCGCCAGGGTCACGTCATAACTGCTGCCATCGGCCAGTTTCGTGGCAAATTCAAAGTCGACTCCTCCAACCTCCAGGGTGTCACCCCCGTTGTTTTCCAACGCCAGTCCGGAGTTGACAGCCCCGGTTACGGTGCCGCCGATGGTGTACGAAGCGCTTCCGTCACTACCTCCGCCGCCTCCACCACCACAGGCAGAGATCGATAAGAGAAATGACAGAACGATGAGCAGTGAGGCAGGGCGTGAATGGCACATTTGGAAATCCTTTTTCCTGGTTGGAGTTCAACTTTGGAAGACCGGAGTAGGGCGGAGCTTGAGGGTATTAAGGATTGATACCCCTGACATCTTTCAAACTAATACAAGATCCCAATTGTTGCCAGTCGAGGCCCTGATCGGCCTGATCCTCGTGATTTCGCTTACCTGAGACCATGTTATGACAATGGTGACACTCTCGTGATCATTCCGTGATGATCTGGTCGGCCCATGCAGCGCACTATTTATTCAGGCGGGAAACACATGCTGAATGGTTACCTGCCGCTCCGAACTCATAGATGAAAAGGAAACAGATATGAACACGATGCTAAACGGTGCCCGCATTGCAGCTCTCGCCGCCGCCTTCGCGACTTCAGGATTGGCCTATGCCGCTGAACCACCTGCCGGCTCCAGCGGTGCGGCGGTCTCTGGCAGCGATAAAGTGCATTGCTACGGGGTGAACTCCTGTAAGGGAACGGCCGACTGCAAAACCACCGAAAATGCCTGTAAAGGACAGAACGCGTGCAAGGCCCAAGGCTTCAAGGGGATGTCAGCAAGCGAATGCCTGTCGGAAGGTGGTGTGATTGGCGATCTGGGCTGAGTAGGCCAGATCAAATGTGTTTGTCCGGAGGCGCGTTCCGGCGCGCCCCGGGTTTTCAACGGGAGATTTAACGGATGATGAATCACTCTGCCAAAGCCAAACCGAATGGGCTGAAGAACAGTCTCCGTGAGCCGTTCCAGGGTTTTGGGCTGGGTTTGCGCCCGCGTCATTACAACAGCTTTCTTGCCCAGCCGCAGGCGGTGGATTGGCTCGAGGTCATCTCCGAAAATTACATGGTCCAGGGCGGAAAACCACTTGCGATGCTCGACAGGATTCGCGCCGACTACCCAATCGCGATGCATGGTGTGTCGATGTCGATTGGTTCTGTATCTCCCTTAGACCATGGCTATCTGCAGCGCCTGAAAGCGCTTGCGGACCGTATCCAACCGATGTGGGTTTCTGATCACTTATGTTGGACCGGTGTGCACGGCACGAACCTGCACGATCTTTTTCCCTTACCTTATACCGAAGAAGCCTTGCGACACGTTGCCGCGCGCGTTCGCGAGGTGCAGGAAACGCTTGGGCGCCGTCTGGTGCTGGAAAACGTTTCAAGCTATATCGATTACGCCAGTTCAGAGATGAGCGAATGGGCGTTTCTGACCGCCCTTGCGGAGGAAGCCGACTGCTTGCTGCTACTTGATGTAAACAACATCTACGTAAGCGGTATGAACCACGGCTTCGACCCGCGTGACTTCATCGACGGCGTGCCAGCGCACCGCATCCAGCAGATTCATGTGGCCGGGCACTCAAACCTGGGCGACGTCATCATCGATACCCACGATGCGCCGGTGCCCGACGAAGTGTTTGATCTCTACGCCTATGCATGCCGTCGCTTCGGGCCGGTCAGCACGATGATCGAGCGTGACGATTCAATTCCGCCGCTGGAGGACCTGATCGTGGAACTCGACCGGGTGAGGGCCGTGGCGGCTCGTCACACCCCTGTATGGGATCGCGAGGAGGCATTCGCATGACTGATTACGCCCCTCGTTCGTTAGCCGATCTGCAAGCGGGACTGCAAAACTATGTTTTGGGCGATGGTGTTTCGGACGACATTCTTTCCGAGCTGACGGGCGGTGCTTCTGACCAGAGTAAGCGGCGCCTGCATATCTATCATTCTGGCTATCGCTCGCGGATGAACGAGGCGCTCCAGTCTGCTTTTGAGCAGACCTGGGCCTATCTCGGTGACGACGCATTCGACGCAATTTGCACTCGCTACACCGAGACGAATCCATCGCATTCGCCGAATCTGGGCGACCATGGCCGCAACTTCCCACGCTTTTTGCAGCAAGCTTTGTCTTCCGATCCGGAAATCGCCGAGCTGGCAACCATGGACTGGAGGCTCCACAGCGCCTTCGATGCACCGAATGCCGCCATTCTCACCGGTGAGCAATTGGCAAATGTCGGCGAGGCGCAGTGGGCATCGCTGGGATTCGTCTTCCACCCGTCCGTTTCGCTCGCTCAGTTCGAGTGGAACGCACTGGAAATCTGGCATGCGCTGGATCAGAAACAGACGCCGCCCGTCGCCGAAAAGCTGAACGAGCCGGTAGGGCACCTGTTCTGGCGCAGCGACCAGCGAAGCTACTTTCGCACACTTGAGTCGGATGAGTATGCCGCACTTAAGGGCCTGCTTGAGGGGCTTGGTTTTGCACAAGTGTGTGAGCAACTCGCAGAAGGCTATCCGAATACCAGTATTGACGCGTCGATTGGCACCTGGCTGGCGCGTTGGCTGTCGGATGGGCTGTTGTCGGAGGTCAAGCCGGGGCCTGTTTGAGTGACACCGTAACCCTTATCGGCGTGCTTTGGCCGACCGTAAAATTCAGGAGTCTGACATGTCCAAATCCAAAATCTCACAGTCCGAGATCACCGAAACCAACACCTCCCGCACCATGACCGCTGCTGCCATGGCACTCGCCCTGGGTTCTGCGATCTCCATCGCTGCCGTTCCGGATGTTGCCCACGCGGAGGGCATGGAAAAGTGCTATGGAGTTTCGCTCGCCGGTAAGAACGACTGCGCCGCCGGGCCGGGCACTACCTGTGCGGGCACGTCCACTATCGATTATCAAGGGAATGCCTGGACGCTGGTTCCGAAAGGCACTTGCGAGGAGACCGCATCCCCGACTTCACCCACAGGCTTCGGACAACTCGAAGCCTTCGAGGAGAAGTAGCAATGCTGCCCTCACGGGCAGGCTTGGGCCTGAAACCAGAGCACTTTCGGAACATTCTGGAATCGGGCCCAGACATTGGTTTCTTTGAGGTTCATGCCGAGAACTACATGGTTCCGGGTGGCCCTATGCATCATTATCTGGGGAAAATTCGTGAGCACTACCCGTTGTCATTGCATGGGGTAGGGCTCTCGATCGGAGCCGACGCTCCCCTGGACAAAACACATCTTGATGCGCTGGCGGTGCTGATTGACCGTTATGCGCCGCAGGTTTTTTCTGAGCACCTGGCCTGGTCCAGTCATGGTGACTTCTTTCTCAATGATCTGTTGCCGCTGCCATACACGGCCACCACCCTGAACCGTGTGTGTGACCACATCGATCAGGTGCAGACGCATCTGGGTTGCCGCATGTTGCTGGAGAACCCGGCGACCTATCTGGAGTTCTCGACCTCGACCCTGTCGGAGACCGACTTCATCAGCGAAGTAATACGCCGCACGGGCTGTGGCCTGCTGCTCGACGTCAACAACGCCTATGTTTCGTGCATCAACCATCACCGCGAGCCCGGGGCTTATATCCGTGCATTACCGCTTGACCGGGCGGAGCAGATTCACCTTGGTGGTTTTGCCTCCCAGGCCGATGCCAACGGCGACCCGCTGCTTATAGACAGCCATAGCGCACCCGTTGCGCAAGACGTGTGGGCACTCTATACCGAAGTACTTGAGCAAATGGGGCCGACTGCCACGCTGATCGAACGCGATAACGACATTCCGCCATTTGACGTTTTGCTGGCCGAGGTCAATCTCGCCGACTCGTACCTTGTTGAAGCAGGAGGCCAACGTGAGTGAGCAGACAGTATTCGCCAGCGCATTGCTTGATCCGGCGCAACCCTGCCCGGACGGGTTACGGGCGTGGAACGGTTCCGATCCGAACCAGCGCTTTGCGGTGTATCGCAACAACATCGTGGTATCACTGATTGATGCACTCGCTGCCACGTTTCCTGTGTGCCAACAACTGGTTGGCGAAGCCTTCTTCCGCGCCATGGCCAGGGTGTTTGTGGTGGCGCAACCACCGCGTTCGCAAATCCTGACCTTCTACGGGCGCGAATTTCCGGCCTTTATCGACACCTTTAGCCCGGCATCATCAGTACCCTATCTGGCCGACGTGGCCCGACTCGAAAGACTACGACTCGACGCATTCCATTCTGCCGATGTTGAGCCGCTTGGCACGGAGGACATAACCGGAGTGCTGTCTGCTCCCCCTCGGCTACCCGGGCTTCGCATGGATATCCATCCCTCGGTGGCAGTGCTGCAATCACGGTTCGCCGTGTTTTCGTTGTGGGCCGCGCACCAGCAGGCAGACCCTGGACTGGCCCGTGTTGACCCTCTGCAACCAGAAACCGTATTGGTGCTGCGTTCCGGGCTGGAAGTCCAGTGCATCGATATCGCAGAGGCCACCGGCGTTTTTATGGATCGACTGATACAGAAGGAAACGTTGTCGCAGGCTGAACAGGACGCCAAGGCATGCGAGCCCGGTTTTGATCTTGTTGCAGCGCTGACCCTTTTGCTGCGCTGGCAGATCATTACCTCCCTTTACCCCGGAGATGAACATGGACAACTCGACTGAAACCGCTGCTCAAACCTCAACCGGCACGGGTGTCCTGCCAGGCCTGATCAAGCAGGCAAACACTCTTTTCGGACGCATTCCGGACACCCTGATCGCTATGATCGCCCGCTTTTCGATTGCCGGCGTGTTCTGGAAATCAGGCCAGACCAAAATTGAAGGGCTGGCCATCGACATTGTCTCCGGTGAGTTCAGCCTGGGGGTACCACGGTTGTCGGACAGCGCGCTCTTTCTGTTCAAGGAGGAGTACAGTCTGCCGTTGATCGCCCCCGAGCTGGCGGCCTTGATGGCGGCGTTCGCCGAGCATCTGTTTCCGGTTCTGCTCTTGTTGGGGCTGGCCACGCGTTTCTCGGCGCTGGCCCTGCTGGTGATGACACTGACCATCCAGATATTCGTCTATCCCGGTGCCTGGCCAACGCACGGGGTATGGGCGGCGGTGCTGCTTTATCTGATGGCTTACGGGCCGGGTTGGTGTTCAATGGACCACTTCATCGCGGCACGTTACCGGCGCTGAAGTGCATCCAAACACTTTTTTCCTATTTCATATATCATGGGTGTTTAGTTGTTGGATAAGCCAACAGTTAACGTGGAGAACACCATGAGCAAGAAGCCCGAGAAAGTGACATTAACCTCTGCCACCATTGAAGAGCAGACGGCAGCTTTTTTAAAGGCTGGTGGGGCCGTTGAGTACGTAGGTAAGGGTAAGAGTGGCCAAGAAACCTCAGCGGGCCCGAAGCAGATTAGCGTGAAATAGTCACCGGGGCAGATCTGGTTCTGAAGCGCAGGGATTAAAGCGTTAATGAAAGTCGTAAACCCAGTCCTTGTTTTTCTACTCTCTATGATCTTTGCAGTCTCTGGTCATGCAAAGATTTATAAATGGGTGGATGAAGACGGGAAGATTCATTTCAGCGATCGGGAAGACCATCGCGTTGAGCAGGAAGTTGTCAACGTGAAGCCTGGCGCGTCGAAATGGTCGCGTTTTGATATCAAGATTAAAGCCGTCGATGTGGAGCTGAGTGAAGAGGAAAATCAGCAGATTGTTGATGGTGTGAACAACGTCTACGAGTTCTTTGACCGTGTGATGTCCTTTGATATGTACAGGACGGTTCCGGTCAATATATTGATGTTCAAGGATAAGGCTGAATACCGGAATTACCTTGTTCGCAGGAATAAAGGTCTGGCGGTTGCTTCATACGGCCTGTATATACCTTCCGAACACCTGATAGTCGTCTATGTGCAGGAAAACAGAAGCCGCACCTTTGAAACGATCAAGCATGAGGTGAGCCACGCGGTTGTCGATACCATCGTTCCTTATGCGCCGCTCTGGTTGAATGAGGGGCTTGCCGAGCAGATGGAAATGCTGGAACGTGATGAATCGGGCCTGTACTTTGAACGTCATCAGGAAAACAGTTGGGTGGTTGCTCAGGCCCGTGAACAGGGCCGTTTAACGGGCATTTCACAGTTTCTGAAATTATCCAGTTATAAGTGGCGCCATTCAGAGCTGTCGGGGCATGGGAGTTTGAGGGCTCAATCCGGTCAATTCCTGAGTTTCCTGCTCTCCAAACCGACCCGCCGCAACTTCGTGGTGCGGCTGATGCACAACTTCAACCGGGGTGACCGCACTCTCGCATACTACCTGGTGGATGATAATTACATCGGCGGAGTCAGTATGTTGGATTTGGACTGGCGGCGTTGGCTGCACGAACAGGGTAACGACATCATCCGGTTTTAACCGTCGGTCGTTGCTCTTCATCTTTGAAAACCCGCAATGAGAGGACTCACTATGCCTCACGTTCGTTTTACCCACCTGCTCGGTTTTGCGTTTCTTGTTGCTGTTCTCGCTGCCTCTGCCGCTCATGCTCATCACGGTTGGGCCTGGGCCACGGACGAGGAATTTGAAATCACCGGTACCATCCAGTCAATGCGCCTTGGTAATCCCCATGGCGAGGTCACGATAGACGTTGATGGCGAGGCATGGGTTGTGGAAGTCGGCCAACCCTGGCGTAACGACCGTGTCGGGCTCAGTAAAGAGATTTTGAGCGTCGGCCGGGAAATGACCGTGCACGGTCACCGTTCCGCCAAAGAGGGCGAACGGTTGGTCAAGGCCGAGCGGATTGTCATCGATGGGACGAACTACGACTTGTATCCCGGTCGTGATTCCTGAGTCTGGGAATGATTGAGCCGGCGCTGGTCTTTGTTGAAAACCTGGCCTTTGTATCGGCGCTGCGCAATTCCACCCTCGCATACCCGCTGATCAACGCCGGGCATATTCTTGGTGTTGCCCTGCTGATTGGTGGAATTGTGCCGCTGGATTTGCGTTTGATGGGGTTCTGGCGCCATTACCCCGTGATGGTGTTTGTCGATGTGCTTCGAGTCACCTCCGCGTTTGGTTTGGGGTTAGCGGTGGTCTGTGGTTCGCTTCTATTCGCCACAGCGGCGGTGGACTACGCCGGGTCGATGTTGTTCCGGGTCAAGATGGTGGTTGTCCTTTTGGGAGTGTCGAACGCGTTGCTACTTGCTCGGGTGTTAAAGCGCCGGGATATACGGAGCCTCCCAATGGGTGCTTCCATGCCTTTGCCCTTGAGGGCAGGTGCCTTGATGTCTCTGGTGTTCTGGATGAGTGCGCTGACTCTTGGCAGGCTATTGGGCTACTTCTGAGCAGGCGGGTAGCGACAGGAGTTGCCGCTACCCGGTGTTTCGAAGGCTAGCTGAATGCAGGTTCAAGAGGTTTACTGCCAGCAACCCGTTTCATCCACGCCATGTCCAGTGGAACAAGAATGTTCACTGCGAACAGCACCCAGCCCAACGCCTGCAGGCTCTCCGCAAACCACAGCATCAGGGCGAAAGACAGCAGGGCCCAGCTGACATCCACAACCATCATCAGGTTGAAGTATTTCTCCAGCCACCGTGCGTTCATGGCCATAGCAGCCATATCCACGCACCAGAGCAACATCACTATGCCCACCACCAGATAGAAGGTTGCGCCTGGCCCTCCCGCTAACTGGGCGATCGGCTCTGCGGCCAGGATCAGTGCCAATGCCAGTGGCGTGGAGAGGAAAACATCGCTCAGGACGATCTGTTTTACGCTGAATTGACGGACGAAGTTTTTCATAGGATCACCTCAATCGGGTTTCACAATGTGTTGGACTACGCTACAAAGCATCTACCTGGGCGGTGATGGGCACAATTACCTGTGAGGTAATGGTGCAGCACACCCTTGAGGAAGATAATCGCTGAACACTCGAATATTCACAGGAACTACCATGAGCGCCTTCGGTACGCTTTTTAGAGAAATGCGGCAGGGTAAACGGTTGAGCCAGATGGATTTCGCCCTGGAATGCGAAGTATCGGCGAAGCACATCAGCTTTCTGGAAACGGGCCGAAGCCAGCCCAGTAAGGGCATGGTTCTGCATTTGGCGCAGATGCTTCAGACGGATCTGGCGGCGACCAACCGCCTGCTGTCTGCGGCGGGTTACAGCCAGGTATACAGCGATCAGGATTTGAACGCGCCAGGCATGGCGATGATCAAAGAAGCGCTTGATCACCTCTTGCAGGCGCACCTGCCGTACCCGGCGGTTGTCTTTGATCACGAGTACTATCTGGTGATGGCTAACACGGCCATGCAGGCGATGATGGTAAGAATGGTGGAACTGGGCGCTCACTTTCCCGCAAGGCCGAACTTTCTCCTATCGCTGTTGGACAACGAGGGCATGAAACCCTTTGTGGGAGATTGGGAAAACATCGCATGCCACATGCTGCAGCGGGTCTACCATGAGCATCTAGCCGGCCCCTTCCGGGACCAACCCAACCGATTGCTGGAGCATGCCTTGACTCTGCCCGGCGTTCCACAGAACTGGAAAAGCCGCTTGGTGGAACATCTCGACTACCCGGCGATTCCTTTTACCCTGAACCTGGGAGATCAGCAGCTTAGAATCTTTTCGACCATTGCAACGATAGGCACGCCCCTGGATGTCACCGCACAGAACTTGCGGATCGAGCATTTTTTCCCAATGGATGAGCGTAGCAAGGCTTTCTGGCAAAGCTGAAGCGGGCTGCTGCCGGGGAAAAGACTTCCGGGCCGGCGAGGTAGATGCGTTTGGATCGTGTCATGGGGAATCAACTGGTCATCAAAGGCCGAAAGGTACGTGTTTCCTGTTTTATCCTACCGCACCGTCTTTCCAGTGGCATAATTCAGCCTGTTAATAATAACCACGGAGCGACGGTATGTCTCTGGCTGAAAAAATCTGCCTTTCAGCGGCTTTCCTGTTTTTTATGACAGGCCTGCTTACCGGCATTTGGAAATACCGGCATATGGCGCGGAGTGAGGACGCTACCTCGCCGGTATATGTGGATATCGCTCACCGCAGTTCGCTGCTCTACAGCTTTGCGGCGCTGCTGCTGGCGGCGTTCAGCGCTCATAGTGTGCTGGCTGATTGGGTTAACACGACTGCCGCCGTGGCTGCACTGGTGTTTTTCGCCTTTGCAATTGGTACCTATGTGATTCACGGCCTGCTTCAGGATACAGACAACCAATTGCGCCGGCCCCACCGCCTGGGTAAGCGGCAGTTGCCGTCCTGGGTGACCGGGTTCTTCATGCTGTTGCTGATCGTCGGGGAAGTCGGCGGGGCGCTCGTTCTGGGTGCAGGCGCAATGCTGGGAATCTGGCAGGGTTAAGTAGGAGATATTCACTGCACCGCCTTGCGAACGTTCGGACTCGTTAAGCTCCAACGCATTCGATGATTTCAAGCGACGCAGGCAGGCCTATCTGTTTTCCGGCACTAATGAAGTCGGTGTAGAAGCGATCCACATACTTGAATGAGGCGACTTTACAATGAGAGCTTTGGGTCCATTTGCTATGGTTGGCCACCAGCAAGCGTGACCGGGTGTTGGAAATGATGGCCCGGCTGACTTCGGCCTCGCGGATATCAAAATCCATCAGGCCATGCTGTGGGTCCATGCTACCGGTGCTGATGATGCCAAAGTCGGTGATGAAGGAGCTGAAAAATCCGGTCACTTCCGGCCCGACCACATCATGGTGATTGTGCCGGTATTGCCCACCGGAAACGATGACTTCGATGCCGGAATTGCCGGAAAGCGCAGAGGCCACACTAAGGTTGTTGGTCAGGATGCGCAGTGACTGGTGATGAATCAGCGCTTTCGCCACCAGTTCGATGGTGCTGCCGACTCCCAGGCTGACGGTGGCGCCTTCAGGAATATCCATTGCAACCCGCTGAGCCATCTGCTGCTTGGTGGCATGATGATGGATCCGCGCGTTTTCAACGGGAGAAATCGTGGCACTGGCCGGTAGGCTGACGCCGCCATAACGGCGACGTAGCACACCCTGTTCGCACAGTTTGTTGATGTCTCGGCGAATGGTTTGGGTGGTGACTCCAAAGCGTTGGGCAATGTCTTCAACCTCGACATGCTTCTGCTCGTTCACCCAATCCAGAATGCTTTTTTGCCGATCTTTGGCGCCCATCAGATTAGATACTCGGTCCATTACCCCTGGCTTGATCACACAGGATGTGTTTCGGCCTGCGGCAGGTCGGATTCGGTCCGTTGCCTCAGCCAGTTTTCGGCCATTTCCGCGAAGCCCAGCCCGGAACGCTGGCTGACAACGGCGGCCGGCCGATGGGTCATCCCGGGCAGATGCTTGCGAATGTTTGCCACGCCAACACTTAGTGGAAAACATCGAAACATGCTTTCGTCATTGGGTGCGTCACCAATGAAAACTGCGCGCTGTTGCAACGCCTGCAGATCCAGTCCCAGCACTTCCTGCCCTACACGCACGGCCATCGTGGACTTGTCAAAGTCGCCGAGCCAGATGTTGAGGTGGATCGAGCTTTGCCGAACGTTGAAGCCCCGGCCAACCAGAGCATTATGAAGAACCGCTACTTGCTCTGAGCTTAAAGACTGCTGCTGGTTGTAGTCGACCGCTACATCGACATAGCGGAAGGCCTGGTCGCTGGCGAGTTGTGGTTCGAAGTCCAGATCCAGTGCGGCGACTGCAGTCAGTATGGCCTCTTGGTCACGCTTATGGCCGGCTGCGTCGTTCCAGTAGTGCCAGCGGACCGTCTGGGGGGCGGTCCGCTCGGCGTAGAAGGCGCCGCCTTCACCAATTACTGCAGTGACCGGCCACGTTCTGATGATCTGGTCGCACCAGCCGGCGCAACCACCGGTCACCGGAATCACGCGAATACCAGCCGCTGCCAGCCGACAAAGGGCAAGATAGGTTTCTGGCAGCAATTGACCATCGGTGGTCAGGGTATCGTCCACGTCGGTAAACAATACGTCCGCTTGGCCAAAGTTAAAGCTGTTTGTCATGGACTGGGTTTCCGCGTCAGATAACTTTCTTGCGCAAGGCGCTGGTTAGTGCTTCGCCCAGAATTACCAACACCACAATAGCGAGCAGAATCGTGGCCACCGTCTGCCAGGCAAACAGGTCGATAGACCCTTGCAGCAGCACTCCGATGCCACCGGCGCCCACCAAACCAAGCACGGTGGATTCACGGATGTTGATATCCCAGCGCAGGATGATGATGGCAAAAAAGGCTGGCATTACCTGCGGCACGATCGCGTACAGCACTACTTTCATTTTGCTGGCGCCGGTTGCCTGCATAGCTTCGACGGGGCGGCGATCGATCTCCTCGATAGCCTCGCCCATCAGTTTACCAATGAAACCGATTGACCGGAACATAACCGCCAGAATGCCCGCAAGTACCCCAGGGCCGAAAATGGCGACGAACAGCAGGGCCCAGATGATGGTGTTTACTGAGCGGCTGGACACAAGAATAAACCGACCGAGCCACAGGGTGGCCTTGTTCGGTGTGGTGTTCTGCGCCGCGATATAGGACACCGGCAGGGCAATGAATATCGTGAGCATGGTAGACAGGGTGGCAATGTGTACGGTTTCCAGCATGGCCGCGAAGATGGCATTCCAGGTGCTGAACTCCGGTGGCCACATGCGTGCACCCAGGTTCTGGATCTGGTTGGGGGCGTCCCACACCCAGGGCCAGAAAATGTCGATGTCACGCACCGCCCAGACAATCGCAATCAGGGTTACCAGGTAGATCCCATAGCGGGTCCACTGTTCTTTCCGGTCGTAGCGGGACCAAACACGGTCAGTCAGTTTCGCAGCGTGATCTACCATACTTTTTTCCTCACCCATCCGCTTATGCCTTCGCTGACCAGAATGATGCCAATAATCATCAGCAGAATGGCAAAGGCGAAGTCGTAATCGTAACGTCCGAACGCATTCATCAGTGTGCCGCCAATACCGCCTGCTCCGACAATGCCAACCACCGCGGAAGCGCGCAGGTTGCTGTCGAGCTGGTACATGGATAGCCCAATCTGGCGTGGCATGATCTGCGGAAACACGCCGTAGATCAGCATCTTCAGATATCCTGCGCCGACGGAGCGCATGGCTTCCACCTGGCCCCAGTCGATTTCTTCGATTTCTTCGGCCAACAGTTTGGCCACGAACCCGATGGAATAGAGTGTCAGGGTCAGGATGCCTGCCATGGGGCCAAACCCGACGGCCGCCACAAACAGGATGGCCACGATGACCGGGTGGAAGCTGCGGGAGATAATGATGATGGCGCGCCCCAGCAGATAGACTGGCTTCGGAGCCACGTTTTTGGCAGCCATCACCGCAATAGGTATCGACAGAAACACCCCAAGCAGGGTTGCCAGGAATGCAATCTGGAAGCTTTCCTTGAAGCCGGTCCACAAGAGTCCGGCACGCTCAAAGCTGGGAGGAAAGGCTCCACCGAATATTTTGGCGGCTCGGGGCAGGCCCTCGGAAATTCGCGCCCAATCAAAGGGTAGCGTGGAGAAAGCCCAGTAGAGATAAGTCAGGGTAACGGCGATCAAGCCATAGCGGAGCCAGGGGTTGGCTATGAACGGGGGCTTCTTCCAGACCCTGCCCGACGTCATGTCGGTTGCAGTTCTGCTGGTGGTCATACGGTCGCCTCCTGGGTTTGGGCGCCGGCCTCAGCCGCATCCTCGTCCGGGGACTCAATGCCGCCGTAAATGGCATCCAGCGCATCCTGGTTGAAGTCCTTGGGCGAACCGTCAAAAATCATCTGACCGTGCCGCATACCCACAATACGATCCGTGTACATTCGCGCCTGAGTGACGTTGTGGATGTTGATCAGCACCGGCAGCGACATTTCGCTGGCCAGGGTTTGGAGCAGGCTCATGATCTGCTGAGAGGTTTTGGGGTCCAGCGACGCGGTTGGCTCATCCGCCAGCAGAATCTCCGGCTCCTGCATCAGTGCCCGCACTACGGCTACCCGTTGCCGTTCACCCCCGGACAACTGGTCGGCTCGATTATTGGCGTAGTGGGCGATACCCACGCGCTCCATCAGGTGGAAGGCGCGATCGATATCCGATTGAGGGAAGCGGCGGGTCAGGGCCTGGAACAGTGACACATAGCCCAAGCGTCCGGACAGCACGTTTTCCATGACCGTCAAGCGATCAATCAGGTTAAACCCCTGAAAAACCATGCCGATACGCCGGCGGGAATGTCGCAATTCGCTGCCGCGAAGATTGACCAGTTGGTGGCCATTCAACTTGATCGAACCCGATGTGGGCTCAACCAGCCGGTTGATGCAGCGCAGCAGTGTGCTTTTCCCCGCGCCCGAAGCGCCGACGATGGAAACGACGCTGCTGCCGTCAACCTCAAGATCCAGGCCTTTTAGCACCGGCTCATTGTGCCCGTATCGCTTTACCAGGTTGGTAATTTCTAACATGAATTCACTCCGGCCAGAGCTTCCGGCCATTGGCCGGAAGCGCCTGTTGCTCTTATTTCAGATTGTCGGGCGTGTACTGAACGCCGTTGGACGCCTGGATGGTGCGAATTACGCGCCAGTTGTCCTTGTAGTTGATGGGGATGAAGGTCTCGACGCCCTCAAACTCTTCGCCCAGCTCGGTGCCGGAAAACTTGAAGCTGTAAAAGGCTTCACGAATTTTCTCGACCAGCTCGGGATGCAGGTTGTGGGCGTGGTTATAGGAGGTTGTCGGGAACCGGTCGGACTCCCACACCAGACGCACATCTTCCTCGTCATAAAGCCCACGCGCGGCCATACGCTCAACCACTTCCGAGGCCACAGGGGCCGCGTCGTAATCCTTGGCCACTACGCCGAGCATGGACTGGTCATGGCTGCCGGAGAAGGTGATTTCATAGTCGTCACCTGGTACCACGCCCATTTCCGGGAACAGGGCACGGGGGGCCTGGTTACCGGAGTTCGAGGTAGGGGAGGTGTGTGCGACGCGCTTACCTTTCAGGTCGGTTATTTCATGGATGTCGGAATCGACGTGGGTGTAGACCTGAAGCGAGTAGCCGAACTGCCCGGAGTCTGAGCCCATCAAGGCGAAGGGCACCGCACCGGCGAGATTAACCGCGAAAGGCGTTGGGCCGGTAGAAAAGCCCGCCACATGCAAACGGCCGCTGCGCATGGCTTCCACTTGCGCGGCGTTGGATTGCACGGCGAAGAAGCGAACATCCTTGCCTGTCACTTCAGACAGATGATCGATGAAGGGCTGCCAGATGTCGGAATAGATGGCGGGGTCTTCAACCGGCGTGTAGGCAAAGATCAGAGTGTCGGGATTCACCCACTCTGATTTGTCCGCTGGCAGGTCAGCAACCATATCGCCGTTTTCGTCGCAGTACTTGGCGTCTAGCGAGCCTCGTTCGCAATCCGCAAATGCCTGACCGCTGAAGCCGACCAGCAAGGCGGATGCCGCCAGAGTCACCGACGGGAGAATACCGGGAAACACTTTCTTAGACAGGTTCATTCTTTTTCTCCATGTGGAGCGGTCCATGCCTGAGGTTTCTCTGCCTCGCATTGAACATCCGGGAAGGACCAGCTCACTCAGCTTGTTATTATCAGATGTTCAATTGAACATTCAGCATAACAGTAAATGAGCATTAGACAAGGTGAGAGGCATCGGAACACTTGGATCGACACCGTAATTAGTGTTCAATTGAACATCATCCATATCGAGGACGATCTTCTCTATGCCCGACACTTTTAGCCTGGTAACTCCGACCGACATTGTCTTCGGGAGAGGACAGATAGCCCAACTGAGCGACCGGGTGACAAGGTTGGGCAAGCGAGTACTGATCGTTCATGGCCGCCATCCTGATCGACTTGCCAGGGTATTCGAGTCACTGAATGCCGTTGATATTGTCCAAACGATGTCTGTGCATAAGGAACCAGATTTACAGACACTGAATGCTGCCATTCGGCAAGGCAAAGCATTGGGTGTCGATCTGGTCATCGGCATTGGTGGTGGTTCTGTCATGGATTCAGCGAAGGTACTGGCTGCGATGCTGTCCAGCCAGACCGAGTTGATGAGCCACCTGGAGGTGGTCGGAGAGGGGCTGCCGTTATCCACCCAGCGCCTGCCCTTGATCCTGATTCCAACCACCTCGGGAACGGGGGCAGAGGCGACCCGAAACGCGGTCATTGATATTCCGGAAGCTCAGCGCAAGGTGAGTCTGCGGGATAACCAGTTGCTCCCTGACCTTGCCCTGATAGATCCTGCGCTGACCGACCATTGTCCCCGGGGTGTTACCTTGCACTCAGGGCTGGATGCCATTACCCAGGTCATCGAGCCGTATCTCTCGTCACGCTCCAATCTGTTCACCGACATGTTGTGCAAAGAGGCGATCCCAAAAGGCCTGGCCGCGTTAAAACAACTGATGGATGGTGAGTCTGAAGAGGCGCGTGACGCCATGGCTCAAGTGAGTCTGTTTGGTGGGCTTGCACTTGCAAACTCGGGACTGGGTGTCGTTCATGGCATTGCCGGTCCGTTGGGAGGATTATCTGGTGCGCCCCATGGTGCCCTCTGTGGTGCCTTGTTGCCGGCAGGTATAGCCGCCAACCGCGATAGCGTGGTTGAGGCGGAGCATAAGGCTCGTATTGATCGGGTAGTTGGCTGGATTGCAGACATATTTGAGGCGTCCGCGGATCAGGCGCTACCACGTTTTCGTGAATGGATCTGTCAAAGTGGCTTGCCCGGGCTGGCATCCATTGGAGTGACGGAAGAGCACATTATTGCCGCCTCACAGTCGGCTGCAAGCTCTTCTTCCATGAAGGCCAACCCCGTTGTGTTGCCAAGGCCAACCATTGAAAACATCATGCGCGAGTCGTTTTGAAAAGTGAGTTGCTATCAAAACGTTCAACACTTCGGCTAACATCCGTTATCAAGCGTTAAGATAACAACAAGAAGGTAAAAACAGTGATGTTGCTAACCGGCTTCGGGCTTGGCTGCCTGTTGCCCCTGTTTGTGATTACGTTGCGAGACTTCCGGCATTTGCTGGTTGGCCAGTTGTTCCTGCTGGTGATTGTTGGGTCTGTGGCGTTCCTGGTCGATCCTTTGATTCCAGCCGAATGGCGCTGGATCACTTCCGACCTGCAAACCGCGTTGCCCGCCTTGTTCTGGCTACTGTGTAAGCTGATTTTTGCGCCGCGCCCGCGTTTGAAGTCAGTGTGGGGCGCGATGGCGCTATACAGCTTTCTGGCGCCAGCGTTGGCGCGGCCCTTCGTAGAGCCCGGTGACGCGTGGACTCCGGCGGTGTTCTTCGGATGGCGGCTGGGCCAGTTCTTCGAGTACGTGGTGCTGCTGCATGGCCTCAGTTTTGTGATTCGGTACTGGCGAAACGATCTGGTGGAAGCCCGCAGGAAGGCCCGTCTGGCCTTTTTGTTGATTGTCGGCAGCGCCGTAGGCGTGGCGACGGTCAGCCTGAACTTCGGGCTTTATCATGAGTACATCCGCGGGATCATCACGGGGCTGGCGGCTTTCGCAACCCTGATCTGCCTGGTTACGGCGCGGGAGGGAATCATGGATCTGGTGGGCAGCGATCGGCCTGCCGGTTCGCCACAGCCACAGCCCAGACCAACTCCAGAGACAGAGCCCCAGGAGGCTAACGAGGCACACTTTGCACAACAGGAGCAGGACGCCTCAGTGCTTTGCCGAACCATGGATGCCGGCTTCTATCGAACAGAGAAGCTGACTCTCAAAAAGCTGTCGGAAGTCACTGAGATTCCTGAATATCGTTTGCGCAAGGTGATTAACCAGGCTTTGGGTTATCGAAACTTCAATGACTACATCAACCAGCTCCGGGTAGCCGACGCCGCTGAACGTTTGCGGAACGAACCGGGCACACCCGTGCTGAACATCTCTCTGGACGTTGGCTACCGTACCCTGAGCTCATTCAACCGGGCGTTTCGGGATATCCAGAACGCCACCCCAACAGAGTACCGTCAGCAGTGCCTCGGGGCTGACATCAGCTGATCAAAACCTGCAATTTCCGGAATTGCAGGTTTTGCACAGTGCCCTTCTTTTCTCCTCTCAAACCCCTGGTGCGCGGGCCGTTGCAGAATTTGCACAGGGCGTGAGGCTTTCTGCACATCGGTTGTTCTCGCCAACGTGTCGCATCCTGCTTAGTGTCGTTCGGGACACCGCGTTCTTTTTGGGAACGCCTGAATAACAACAACACGATCAAGCAGAGGTTACGATGCGCCAGGCCAGAACGTTCAAGAAACTATTGTTGGTGACTGCCATTTCAAGTGGGTTCCTACTCGCCGGTTGTGATGGGGACGATGGAGAAGACGGCAAGGCCGGAGCCGATGGACAGTCCGCCGATGTCGTTGCCCAACTTGCAATGACCACGTCTGGTTTTTCCATTCCTGAAGACGCCATCCTTGTAGCGCCGGATGCTGCAGACGGTGACGACATTACCGAGGCACTGTCCGTGGCGTTGTTCGATTTGCCGGAGGATGCCCTGGTGGTTCTGCCAAAAGGGCGGTTTGTGGTGACCGAGAGCATTGTCATCAACAGTGCCAGTGGGCTGACCCTCACCGGCTACGGCATCAACGAAACTGCGCTGGATTTCAGCACGTCCAATGGCGACGACGCGTTCCGCTTCCAGGGCGGGAACGGTATTACGGTGCGGGACTTCGGTGTGTACGAGGCGCCGAAGAACGGCATCAAGGCCACCAACGTCAACGGCATCCATATGACTTATACCGCCACGGTCTGGGAAGGCGAGTTGGAGTCGGCCAACGGCGCCTACGGGCTGTACCCGCTGAAAAGCCAGAACGTGCTGCTGGAGAACAACTACGCCTTCGGGTCGGCGGATGCGGGCATCTACGTGGGGCAGTCCGAAAACATTGTGGTTCGGAACAATACCGCCAAACAGAACGTGGCCGGCATTGAGATTGAAAACTCCACCATGGCGGATGTGTACAACAACATCGCGCTCGCAAACTCTGGCGGCATCCTGGTGTTCGACTTGCCAGGGCTGGATAAGGCCTACGGCGGCAATGTTCGTGTTTTTAACAACCAGGCCTACAACAACAACGCCGATAACGTAGGCGCTGGCGTGGTTGGCACGGTGCCACCGGGAACCGGCGTCCTGGTGCTGGCCACCAGTGACGTGGAAATGTACAACAACCAGATAACGGACAATGACACCACGGCGGTCGCGATCACCAGCTATCTGCTGGTTGATGATGACCTTGCCAGTTACCCGGCCAACTACGGCGCCACCATGGGCAATGGTTGGAGCCCGACACTGAAGAACGTCTACCTGCATAACAACACCATTGCCCGGAACGGCGATAACCCGCGAGGTGCGCTACTTCAGCCGGTTATTGATGGTTACTCCTCGAACATGAACAGCAAGGGGGCGCCGCAAACCTTTCCTGCGATTCTGTATGACGGAATCGGTGAACTGCTGTCGAATGCCGGAGAGTTGGCTGGCTTCAATGCCCTGGTTGGCGCCGAGGCGCAGGCCGATGGGGTGAACTACGACCCTTACGGCGCAGGCGACCAGATTTGTGCCAACAGCAACATCAATGGCAACCCGGCGCCAGACTATGACGAAGTGAATACCGGACTGGTCTATCCGGATGATCCTGCCGACGTAACCATGGTTGATGGCGATGGCAATCCTCTGCCCCACCTGTTAATCGATCAAATGGTCAACAACACCTACTTGAACTGCGTCCAGCCGCGACTGGCGCCAGCGGTGGTGAACTTCCGCAACAACATCTACGGCTGCACCGGGGATGATCTGGCCGAAGCGGCCTGCGCGCTGTAAGGGAGAGTCTCCAATGAAACACAGTAATAAAACGATTGCGGCGGGTGTGGTGACGTCTTTTCTTATGGCTGCGTGTGGCGGCGGAGGAGGTGGTGATTCGTCGGACGATAGTGGCTCCAACCCGACTGGCAGCGCACTGAATGCCGGTGCTGGTGCGCCGACAGGAGCAGAGGGCAGCTGCAGTGCAACCACGAATGGGGTGAACTGGGACGCCTTGATGACGGAGGTGTGCCCGAAGCTCTCCGACTACAATCTGTTTACCGATGCCAGTGATCCAACGGCCGGGCCGACCCGGGGCGGGGTGCCTTATGATCTCTCCACGGCGTTGTTCTCTGATTACACCAGTAAGTACCGTTTTGTGTTTGTGCCGGAAGGCAAGACCGTGGGTTACAACCCATCAGAGGCGCTGGATTTTCCGGTTGGGACGGTCATTACCAAGACTTTCGCCCTACCGGAAAATACCGCCATGCCTGACGGTGCGGAGCTGGTGATCGAAACCCGCCTGTTGATCCACCGGGTCGATGGCTGGATGGCATTGCCGTATTACTGGTCGTCAGAGTCCGAGGCGACACTCGCCATTGCGGGGAAACGCCTGACCGACCTGACCACCATCAACAACCAGGGACAGACGCTCACCTTTGATTATGCGGTGCCCAAAGCTGCGGACTGCAACTCCTGCCACTCCATTGTGCCGGACCTGGCGGGGCCGGATGACCAGCGTGAGCAGATTTTTCTGCCCATTGGCCCCAAGGCCCGTTATCTGAACAAGGATTTCAGCTACCCGGACGGCACGGTCTACAACCAGCTTCAATACTGGTCGGAAGGCGAACTGCTCACTGGGTTACCGGCGGATTTCAACAGTGTGGAACAGGCACCGGTGTTCAATGACGAAACCCACATCCCGTCACTGAGCGACGCAGAACTGAACGACAAGGCCAGGGCCTACCTGGACATCAACTGCGCCCATTGCCACCGGGCAGACCTCACCCTGCCGGCCGACTATGCCGGCCCCGCAGGCAGTAGCGGCGTGCAGTTGGAGTACAACCGCGTCTACGCTGACTCGCCGGGTAAATTCGGAGTCTGCAAGGACCCGGTGGCCGGCGGCAAAGAGGGCTATCCGTACGACGTGATTCCAGGCAACGCGGATGAGTCCTACCTGCTGTTCCGTATCGAGACGACAGACAGCCGACACAAGATGCCGGAGCTGGGCCGTAGCACAACGCATCAGGAAGGTGCTCAACTGATTCGCAGTTGGATTGACCAATTGCCCAGTGCCAGTTGCTCGCCGATGCCGTAATAGCGTCCCACCCTGGCGGGTTTAGCCGGGAATCCGGTCAAGAGAGTTGGTTTTGTGGCGGGTGAGGCTTATGCTCGTCACACATTTCTTATCCGGGAGTCGCTTTATGGGTCTGGCTATCGCATTACATGTTCTCTCTGCCGTGATTTGGGTTGGCGGTATGTTTTTCGCCTATATGGCCATGCGGCCAGCAGTGGTGGAGGTCATTGATGCATCGCAGCGGGGTACGCTTTGGTGTCACACCCTGTCCCGGTTTTTCCGCTGGGTATGGGTGGCGATCATACTGTTGCTGGTGACCGGTTACTGGATGGTCTTCAGCGTATTCGGTGGCATGGCGGGTGCCGGCTGGCATGTCCATGTGATGCAGGCGCTGGGGATTGTGATGATGCTGCTCTTTTTTCACGTCTATTTTGCCCCCTTCCGGCGGTTGAAGCAGGCTGTTGCCGATCAGGACCCACAGGAAGGTGGACGCCGGGTGGGGCAGATCCGCAAACTGGTAGGCATCAACCTGATTCTCGGGCTGATCACAGTGGTGATAGGTGCCGGTGGTCGGTATCTTTAGGCCGATCTGGTAGCTGATAACGCCTCATCCCGGAGACTGTTATGAACGAAGCCTGGCTGAAAGCCCTCCCCAAAGCGGAGTTACACCTACACCTGGAAGGGGCGCTTGAGCCTGAACTGATGTTTGCACTGGCTCGGCGCAATGGCATTGAATTGCCGTGGAGCGATGTCGACGTGCTTCGGCAGGCCTATTCCTTCAATAACCTGCAGCAATTCCTGGATCTGTATTACCAGGGTGCCAATGTGCTGCGTACGGAGCAGGATTTCTACGACCTCACCTGGGCGTATCTGCAGAAGTGTCAGGCGCAGGGCGTTGTCCACGTTGAACCTTTCTACGATCCGCAAACCCATACCGAGCGCGGCATTCCCTTTGAAGTGGCCATCAACGGCATCAGCGGTGCCATGCGCGATGGGCGCGAGCAGTTGGGCATTACCGGTGGGCTGATTCTCAGTTTCCTGCGGCACCTGTCTGAAGATGACGCCTTCCGGACACTTGAACAGGCGATGCCATTTCGTGATCAGTTTTTTGCGGTAGGGCTGGACAGTGCTGAACAGGGCCATCCACCCAGCAAGTTTGAGCGGGTGTTCGCCAAAGCGAGGGCTGAGGGCTTCCTGGCGGTTGCCCATGCCGGTGAAGAGGGGCCGCCTGAGTACATCTGGCAGGCCCTGGATCTGCTCAAGGTAAACCGTATTGACCATGGGGTCCGTGCCGCGGAAGACCCGAAATTGTTGGACCGACTGGCGGATGAGCAGATCCCGTTAACGGTTTGCCCGTTGTCGAACATCAAGCTGCGTGTGTTTCAGGACATGACCCACCACAACATTCTGGACCTGTTGGAGCAGGGGTTGAAGGTTACCGTGAACTCGGACGACCCGTCCTATTTCGACGGTTATGTGCTGGAAAACTTCGTGGCTCTGCGTGATGGCCTGGGGATGACCGAAGAGCAGGCCCGCCGGCTGGCGCAGAACAGTATGGACGCTCGGCTAGCTCCGTAGATGCTGCTTGTACAAGGCAGTATCGATATTCGGCAAGATGCGAAAATCTGTCCTACCATTGAACAGTCAATCCCGCGTTCAAGGAATGAGTCATGAGCATGATCAGCAGCACACAACGTTTATTGCTTGGTTCGGTTCTTGCCTTCTCAATGGTTGCCGGGGTCCATGGAGCGACACCCGCCCCTGAAGGCGCGTCGGTGTATTTTATTACACCAACTGATGGCCAGACCGTGAGTTCTCCAGTCACCGTGAGATTCGGTCTGGATGGGCTGGGTGTGGCGCCAGCGGGCGTGGAACGTAAGGGCACCGGCCACCATCACCTGCTTGTGGATGTAGACGATATGCCGGCGATGGACCAACCGGTTCCGTCCGATGATCGTCATATTCATTTTGGTGGCGGACAAACCCAGACGTCCCTGGAGCTGTCACCGGGCGAACACACCTTGCAGTTACTGGTGGGGGACCACCTGCACGTACCTCATCAGCCGCCTGTGATGTCCGAGAAGATCACCATCACGGTGGAGTAGTAACCATAAATGGCTCAGAGGCAGGCCAGAACGCTGTCGCCAATTGCCACCTCGCCCCCTTCAATCACTCGCGTCGTTATACCGCCATGCCCACGCATGGCGTTATAACCGCCCGGCCCAAGGGCGGTCTCCATCTTGCTGCAGGGGTGACACAGGCCGGTGTATTCCAGCACCACACCCCCGATTCGGAACGCTTTGCCTTTCAGGGCCAGGAGGTTCAGGCCAGAGACCACAATGTTGCGCCGGAAAATGTCTGGGTCAAGAGCATCCCGCCCGAGGCAGGAGGCAATGGCATGCAGGTGCTCTTTCTGGATCAGGGTGACCTGCCGTTTGCTGGTCTCGCGGCCCTCGAATCGATCGCCTTCCAGGCCTTTGCCCGGCGTGATCATCACGTTGTCGAGTATTGTCATGGGCTCACCACGGGCAGGGCGGATGCCAATCCATTCAACCCGGCCGCTCTGAGGAAGGGTGTCGAATAAGGTTTGAAGCGGGGTTGGTTGCGCCATGGGTGCCTCATGTGAGTTCTGGTCAGTTTGGCCCTGCAGGTACTGATTGTAGTTCAGGAACAGTCAGTCCTCCCTGCCTGGGAGGCTCTTGCCTAAATTAACCCGGCTCGGATCATGTCGAACGTGTCCAGAATGCGGGCCACATACTGGTCTTTCGGCCGAAAGCTGCTTTGGGTGCTGAGCGATACGTCCCGCTCCAGGTGATCCAGCAGCTTGTGCAGGCGACGACGATGAAGGCCGAGTGCCGCCTGCACGGGGTCGGAAATAACGCCGGACAGCGCTGCGAACGCTGCCAGGGCGGCCATGACCGCGAGCATGACGCCGGCGGTCGTTGCCAGCGACGGCTCCGGTGGAAAGGCGCTGTAGTACCACGTGCCAATGGTTTCGCCGAGGATAAAGTCCCGTGCGGCCAGGGTCTTTGCAAGCATGGACGCCAGCACCACTCCGAGCCCTATGCCCCCAGGCGTAAACTTCTGAAATGCAAACGCGCCCAGCACGGTGCATGAAATGCTGTTGGTGATATCGGCAGAGGCCGTCCGCGTTACGCGGTACTGACGAAGAGCGTCTGCAATCACGGGCTCTACCAGTTTGATAAAGTGCTGGTGGTCGACTGGCTCAGAGCTGTGGCGCTCGTAAACCTCCTCCAGCGCTTCCACCAGATAGTCCTCCAGCAAGTGGCCCATTGGCTGGCCATTGTTCAGCAGGTCGGCCTGAATAAGGCTCGATATGTGCTGTTGTACGCGGGTGGTAAAACCAGCAGGCACACGATCAGCCATTCCGTGCAGCCATTTCAGACCGGCTCGTTTGCGCGTTGGAATTTTTACCAGGCAGGCAAGGGCGTAAACCGGCGCCCAAAGCAGATTGATCGGCGCCCGCAACATGTCCCAGCCCAGTGCCATCCGGTTGGTTGCCACAGCGCCGGGATAGTGGAAATGTCGGTCGATAAACGCCGGCACCCGCGACCGGCAGTCGGCGAAATACCGTTCAATGCCCGAGCCTATGGCCAGCTCTATCTCTGCTTCGGAGATGGTCTGCTCGGGTGGTATGGCAATGGGCATAAGTGACAGGTGCAGTTACCGGTAAGTGGGACGGAGTCGTTTACAGGCGCTCACTTTATCAGGAATCGTTACGGTTTCCTGTTAACGCTCTGATCATCCGGTAGAGAAACTTCAGAACTTCCCTAAATCAGAGAAACTTAGTACCTTGCGGACATTCCGAACAAAAACACCAACAGGATCATCGTTATGAAAATCCGTGCCGCTGTATTGGAAACGATAGGTGCGCCACAGCCTTTCGACGAAAACCGACCGCTGACGATTGAAGAGCTGGAACTGGATCCACCGGGCGATCATGAGGTGTTGGTTCAGATACGGGCAGCGGGTTTGTGCCATTCAGACCTGTCCGTGATTGACGGCAACCGGCCAAGGCCCGTGCCTATGGCCCTGGGCCATGAGGCGGCAGGCGTGGTCAAAGCCGTTGGGGCAGGGGTGACAGATCTCAGCCCGGGTGATCACGTGGTCACTGTCTTTGTTCCCAGCTGCGGGCACTGCAGCCCCTGTGCCGAAGGTCGCCCCGCCCTGTGCGAACCGGCGGCCGTCGCGAACAATGCCGGTACGCTTGTTGGTGGCGAACACCGGCTGCATCGGGCGGATGGTACGCCGGTGAATCACCACCTGGGCGTCTCTGCGTTCGCCGATCACGCAGTGGTGTCCCGACATTCACTGGTACGGATTGATCCAGACCTGCCGTTTCATCATGCCGCCCTCTTTGGCTGTGCCGTGCTGACGGGCGTGGGCGCTGCTATCAATTCGGCCGATATCAAAGCCGGCCAGACGGTCGCCGTTATCGGGCTTGGCGGCGTGGGCCTGAACAGTGTGTTGGGTGCGCTGGTGGCCGGGGCAGGACAGGTCATTGCCATTGATCTGGATGAGGACAAGCTTGCGATGGCCAAGAGCCTGGGCGCCAGCGCTGGTATCAATGCGGCGGACGAAGATTGCGTGAGCCAGGTGAAAGCCTTGACCAACGGAGGCGTTGATTGTGCGATCGAAATGGCGGGTTCTGAAAAGGCGCTGGAGTTGGCTTATCAACTGACTCGTCGTGGCGGTACAACCGTAACAGGTGGGTTGGCACACCCTGACAGGAAGGTGTCGATTCAACAGGTGAGCCTGGTGGCAGAGGAGCGAACCCTCAAGGGTAGCTATGTGGGAAGCTGTGTGCCGGTGCGGGATGTGGCCCGCTATGTCAGCCTGTTTCGCCAGGGACGGTTGCCGGTCGACAAGCTACTGAGCGACACCCTGACCCTTGATGAGATCAACGAAGGCTTTGAGCGATTGGCAAACGGCAAGGCCATTCGCCAGGTCATTCTTTTTGACGACCACTGACGCCAGGCTGCCTCCATGGAACGATCTGACTTTCCCGTGTTTTACCCCATCATCACCCGATGGATGGATAACGACATCTACGGTCACGTCAACAACGTGACCTACTATTCTTACTTCGATTCGGTCATCAACCGCTATCTCATTGAAGAAGGCGGTCTTGATATACACAACGCACCGGTAGTGGGTTTCATGGTGAGTTCCAGCTGCCAGTTCAAGAAGCCGGTTGCCTACCCTGATGCCCTTGAAGCCGGCGTTCGGGTTGCCAGAATTGGCACCCGTTCTGTGACCTACGAGGTGGGGATTTTCATGGAGAACGACACCCAGGCAGCCGCACATGGCGAGCTTGTCCATGTGTTCGTGGATCGTGCCACCCAGTCCTCGACACCGATTCCCCCAGGGATTCGGGAGGCCCTGGAGCGAATTACGGTGTAAACGTCGCTCTCGGGGAAGGGCGACCGCTTCAGTCGTCCGGTGTCCAGAGGCCCTGCAGTTGCCCCAGCAACGAAGAGCCAACCCCCTGGTTCCCCAGGAAGCTCATGATAACCGGGACAAACTGCTGGATCATGCCGCTGTCCATACCCAGAGCTGTAAAGGCCGACCGCACGCCGTCCATCGACGATATATTGGAGAGCAGGCTTTCGCTCAGGCTGCTACCACCGCCCAACAGGCTGGACAGGCCCGAGGCTTTGCTAGTGAGGGTGCTCATGGAGTCGTTGCCCAGCTGGTTTTTTGCGAGCTGTAACAGGGCGCCAGTACCACCTGTTGCCTGGGCCTGCGTGACGCCGAGCTGGCTTTGGAGTTGGCCGACCAGTTGCTGGGCTTCACCGCTGACCTCTGATGCCGAGGTCATTGCTTCGGTGCCGCTGGAAAGCGCGTCGTTAAGGTCGAAGGCGTTAACGGTTGGGGCGAGTAGGTAGATGCTTGAAACCAGGAGGAATTGCTTGATGGTCGCGTTCATGGAGTGATCCTGAGGGATGTGTGGTCGAAGTCTGTCTCCTTTAGATGGTGGCGAACGGTGTTTAATAAAAGTGTGGGAAACCGAGACATATCTGCATGTCGGTTTGGTGTTGCCTTCTCGCTTCTAAAAAAGGGAGGGCAGTGAGCCCTCCTCCGTGCGTTCAGGCAAAGTCGTATTCACCGCCCTTCTCGAGCGCCTTTTGGTAAGCCGGCCTGGCGTGAGCTCTCTCAACCCACGCATTGATATGGGGCCGGTCTTTGCCAACGATACTCCGTGCTACTGAGGCTTCCAGTGGAAAGCTCATCTGAATGTCCGCCGCGCTGAGGTTGTCCCCCAGAAACCAGGTGTTTTTTGCCAGGTGAGCTTCGACGAAATCCAGGTGTGTTTTGATCATCGGGCCGATGAAGGTAGCAGTGGTTTTATCGGCAATGCCTTTGGCCACCGGCTTGATAAAAAACGGCATCGGGCTGTTTTTTACCTTCTGGAACACCAGGCGCATTACCAACGGTGGCATCAGGGAGCCTTCGGCGTAATGCAGCCAGTAGGTATAATCCAGCCACGCCTGGCCGCCGGTTTCCGGCAACATGGTGTCTTTGCCGTAGGTGTGGGCCAGATACTCGATAATAGCGCCTGACTCCGCTACCACCAGATCGCCATCGGTAATCACCGGTGATTTACCCAGCGGGTGCACTTTTTTTAGGCTGGCCGGTGCCAGCATGGTTTTAGGGTCACGCTCGTAACGCTGGATTTCGTAGGGCACTCCCAATTCTTCCAGCATCCAGAGAACGCGTTGTGAACGGGAATTGTTGAGGTGGTGAACGGTAATCATGCAGTGACTCCACTGGTGTCAAAAGAATGAGCAGGTTAGCAGTGTAGTCTGCAAATAGCTTTTTGGTTCACTCCCATCGTGCTATGAATCACTATTTGGGAAAGTTGATTTAACTCATCTGAAGGAGGCCGGCAATGGCAGAAGCAACACTGAAGGAACAACTGAACACCGCGGTGAAAGACGCGATGCGGAACAAGGATAAGACCCGGCTTGTCACCCTGCGTATGGCGCAGGCGGCAGTCAAACAGATTGAGATTGATGAGCGCCGTGATTTGAGCGATGAGGATGTCCTCAAGGTGTTGGACAAGATGCTCAAACAGCGCCGCGACGCCGCCAGTCAGTACGATGAGGCGGGGCGCGAGGAGTTGGGTGACAAGGAAAGAGCGGAAATGGTAATCATTGAGGAATTCATGCCTGCGGCCCTGAATGAGGATGATCTGGACGGCCTGATTCGAATGACCATCAGCGCTGCCGATGCACAGGGAATGCAGGATATGGGCAAAGTGATGAACGAGCTAAAGCCCCAGGTACTTGGCCGGGTTGATATGGGCCACCTGAGCAAGAAGGTGCGGGCAGCACTGGCGGGCTGATGGTAACCCAGGTGCGTGCGCACTGGTAAACGAGAAAGGACCACTATGGCCGACAAAGAACTGCGCCCCAAATCCGATAGACAGGCCATCGACCAGTTTATCAACGAGGTTCGCACATTGCCTAAACAGGGTGGCGGGCAGGGCAGGCTGATATTCGCGCTGGATGCCACCGCCAGCCGGGAGGCAACCTGGGATGAGGCCTGCCACTTGCAGAGTGAACTGTTCATGGCGACCCGGGATTTGGGTGGTTTGGCTATCCAGCTTTGTTACTACCGCGGCTTTGGCGAGTTCAAGGCCACAGGGTTTGTGACGGAGACCGGTCAGTTGTTGAACCTGATGAACGGCGTTTCCTGCCTGGGTGGGCGCACCCAGATCAGCCGGGTGTTGGCTCATGCCGTGAAAGAAACCCGGGAAAAGGCCGTAAGGGCGGTGGTGTTTATTGGCGACTGTTGCGAGGAACCGGTGGACGAACTGTGCCATACCGCGGGGGAGCTGGGGATGCTGCGAACGCCGGTGTTCATGTTCCACGAGGGCGCCGATGCTCATGCCAGAGAGGTGTTCCAGCAGGTGAGCAAGTTGTCTGGTGGGGCTTATGCCCCCTTCGATCGCAACAGTCCGCAGGTTCTCAAGGATCTTATGGCTGCGGTGGCGGTCTATGCTTCCGGGGGAGCCAAGGCCCTGCAGGATTTTTCCAGCCGCAGCTCTCCAGAGGTCAAGCGCTTGACTCAGCAGATCAAGTAGCGCTTGTTTCAATCCACGTTCAAGCCATCGATGGACCGATGAGTTCCGGGGTATCCGAGTGCCACTAACGCTTCTGGTCATAGCACTGTCGGTTGTTGCGTGGGTCTGGCTGCGCAACCAGCCGGCCAGCCAACGTAAGCCGGCGATGATAAAGCTGGCCTTGATGGCCGGTATCGGGATAGTGGTTCTGATGGCGGTTACCGGCCGCTTGCACGCCTTATTCGCGTTGTTGGCGTTTCTCTACCCACTGCTACGCCGGGTGCTGCCGTCATTATTGACAGGACGCATGGCGGGGGCCGGAACGGGAGATGCAAACGCAAGTTCAGGCAATCAATCCCATGTGTCCGGCGACATTCTGGAAATGAGCCTGGATCATGACTCCGGCACCATGAGTGGCAAGGTCCTGAAAGGCCCCATGGCCGGGCGAGAGCTGGCGGACCTGGGCGAAAGTGAATTTCTTGAGCTGTTGCGATACTGCCGGGCGCACGACGAGGACTCCGCCCGGCTGCTGGAAAGTTATCTTGACCGCCGGTTTGGTGACTCATGGCGTGCTGACGATGAGGCCAGCGCTGGAGGCGAAGAATCCGAAGAACAAGCCAATGCTGGCGGTCCACTTACCGAGAGCGAAGCACTGGACATCTTGGGGCTGAAGCCCGGTGCAACACAGGACGAGATCATTCAGGCCCACCGCAGGATGATGCAGAAAGTACACCCGGACCGCGGTGGGAGTAACTATTTGGCCGCCCGCATCAACGAGGCCAAGGCGTGTTTGTTGGGCTGACGGCTTCTGTCGGATCTAGGCGATCATTGTGCCAGGGGAACGTTGCCCGATGTGTTAAGTGCAAAGCTGAGCAACCAACGATTCCCACGTTCAATCTTCGAAACCCGGTGTTGGTAGAGATCTGGTCGAAACAGGTATACCCGGCCAAACAAGTTGAAAATGTTCTTTTCGCAGATGAACTCACCGCCTGCTTTGGGCTTTACCAGAACACAATTGAGTTTGTACAGCCGGCCTTCGGAAGTCATGTCCAGGTGCGGTCCCACCTTGTGACCTTCCGGGTAGCGGACGAGGTACAGGTTCAGGCGTTTGGAGCGGAACAAAATCCGGGTTTTGACGTTTGCGGGCATTGAATGTGCGTTCTATCTTGGGAGGGTTGAGCTGTTAGTTTGTGCGGTTTGTCGGGTAGCCGTCAACCGTCGCTCCGAATCGTAACTTTCCTGCTACCAAAGTCCTGGCAGTTTCGTGATTTCGTATCATGTACAGCAAACGGGTGGCTCTGGGAAGGTGGTGTTTAACCAACGAACGGGGGAGATCGTTATGACTCAGTACCAGGGCAGTTGTTTTTGTGGCGCTGTTAAGTTTCAGGTATCTGGCGCACCCGAAGCGATGGGATATTGTCACTGTGATTCCTGTCGTCGCTGGTCGGCCGGGCCGGTGAATGCGTTTTCTCTGTGGCCATACGACAGCTTCGAGGTGTTAGCGGGTGCCGATCACATTGGCGAATTCCATCTCACGGAACAAAGCTATCGCAAGTGGTGTAAAAAGTGCGGTGGTCATGTGTTTACCGATCATCCGGCGTTAAGTCTTATGGACGTCTATGTTGCCAACCTTCCGGACCTGGCGTTTGAGCCCGCGGTCCATGTGCATTACCAGGAATCGGTACTGCCGATTCGCGACGGGCTACCAAAGATGAAGGATGTTCCGGCCGAGATGGGCGGGTCAGGCGACACTTTGCCAGAGTGATTTGATGAGAGCGGGGCGGGTGGCGCATCGAATTTCCACTTATGCCTATATATCCAATTCAATAAGCATGCTAAAACGTCTCGCCCGGTGCTCGCTCGCTTTTTTCGGGCGCCGGGTACTCTTCCATTCATCGAGATTTCAGCATGTCAGACAAGTTCTTCTACAAAGGCCGGCAGGACGCGCGCCAGCACCACACCGCCCATGGTGGCTTCCAGACCAAGGCCAGTCAGAAGAGTGGCAGCAAGAAGTTTCCGCTAACACTGGTGGTTACCAGTGAGGCGCGCAGGCAGGAGGTCGAAGCTCAGGTGGCGGAAGCCAATCTGCATGCCAACATTACAGTGGATGCCCGCGAGGGTGCGGTTGAATTCATCACCGAACTGACGGCACTCCTGAACAAAGGGGCGACGGTGACCACGGCGAAACTGCCTTCCCGCAATGATCCTTGCCATTGCGGGAGTGGTGCCAAGTTCAAGAAGTGCTGTGGTTGACCACGCGTTTCTCAATCGCTCTGTTTCAGACCCATTTCCCAGAAATCGATTTCCAGCCGGGTGGCGTCGCTGAATATCCGGGTAAGCTGCTCGAACCTGGCGGGGGATACATCCGCCAGTCGTTCATCCAGCCACTGGATTTCCGCGTGCATGGCCTGCTGGAACTCGTCGCTTTCATACATGGCGATCCAGGCGTCATACGGGTTTTTGTCTCCCCGAATGGTTTCTGCCCGTTTGTTCAGCCAATTGGCGATTTCCCCGTAGCCCACCATGCAGGGTGAGAGCGCAACATGCAGGTCGAGCAAATCGCCGCGGTTGCCCGTGTCGAGCACATAGCGTGTGTAGGCAAGGGTGGCGCGCGCTTCCGGCAGGTTGGCAAGTTCTGCTTCTGAAATGCCCCATTCCTTGCAGTAGCTGATGTGTAGGTCCAGCTCTACATCCACGATGGCCTGCAAGCCTTCCTTTGCCTGGCGGAGATCCAGCAAGGTTGGGCTTTTGTAGGCCGCCAGGGCGAAGGCGCGGGCAAACTGGATCAGGAACAGGTAATCCTGCTTGAGGTAGTGCTGAAACGCTTCGGGAGCGAGCGACGCATCGCCTAACTGCTTTACGAAACTGTGTTCAATGTAGTCGCGCCATTCTGTCCGGCAAGCCTTCCTTAGGTCTTCGAACTGATACGTCATTGTGAATATCCTTCGTCAGATTGAATGTGTTTGGGTCAGGCAACTCAACGACAAATCCTTTTCCAGCCGATAGGTATCAAAATCCTGCGCCAGAAACAGTTGGCCCTTGTAGTGCTGCATGGCTTCGGCCGCCAGTTGGTTGATGTGGGGCGCGCCTCCCGGCCCGGACTGGTAACGTGAGCTGAAATGGGTCAGCACCAGGTTGGGCAAGTGAGCCTGTTGGGCGAACCGGGCCACCTGTTCAGCGGAGCTGTGTTGGGGCCAGGGGCCGACCCGGTCGGCCACATCCTGGGTATAGGTGGCTTCGTGGATCAGCACATGGGTGCCCTCGCAGGCACCGGCCAGCAGGTCCGGGGTGTCGTTGTCGCCTGCGACGATCAGGCGGCGGGCCGCGCGGGGAATGTGCGTGTAATCGTCACTTCTGAGCAGGCGGCCATCCTCCAGCGTTATATCGTTTCCTTTCTGCAATTCGCCCCAGCCGGGACCGGGCTCTATGCCTTCCGCGCTTAATTTGTCCTGAAGTAGTTGTCGCTCCAGGCTTTGCTCGGTGAACACATAGGCGCGGCAGGCGACACGATGGGAAAGTGCCACATTGGTAACCCTGACGTGCTCATCCTGCCACTGGAAATCCGATGCTTCGGAATCGATGAAGTTTAGCGAGTAGCTGAGACTGGAGTCGCTGTTTGCGAGCACTGCGCTGATGAAGCGTTGTACCTGGGTGGGGGCAATGATGTCCAACGGTTCCGTGCGGCCAAGCATGGAGGCGCTGGTGAGCAGCCCTGGAAGGCCAAACGTGTGGTCGCCGTGGATATGGGTGATGAAGATGGCGCGTAATTGCACAACCGAGTAGCGGGTGCGAAGCAACTGATGTTGCGTGCCTTCACCGCAGTCGATCAAATACCAGGGTTTGGGACCGGAGTGACACAGGGCCAGCCCGCTCACATTTCGTGACCGTGTCGGGGTGCCGGCGGATGTGCCCAGGAAAGTGAATTCCATTATTAATCCGCCCATTGCCAGGGTGGCGCATCCAACAAACCCTGCCCCAGGACGATGGTTTCGCCAAGGTCTTTGTTCAGGGCGATGGAGTTACAGTCGCCATCCTGTTCCAGAGTTGCCACCAAACGTGGTGCGTGGGAAACGACCCACACCTGGGTTTCACGTGATGCGCGATTGATCAGGCGCCCCAAGGCAGGCAGCAAATCCGGGTGCAGGCTGGTTTCCGGTTCATTAAGCACCAATAGTGACGGTGGTCTTGGCGTGAGTAGTGCGGCTACCAGCAACAGGTAGCGAAGCGTGCCGTCCGACAGCTCCGCCTGGTTTAAGGGGCGCAGCAACCCCTCCTGCAAAAACTGCAGTATGAAACGGTTGCCGGAGTCTGCCTCAAAGTTGATGGTTGCCCCGGGAAAGGCATCCTCAATGGCATCGTACAACGCCGCCCGGTCGCCAATCTCGTGGATGGTCCGCAGAGCCGCGACCAGGCTATGGCCGTCGTGATCAAGCACCGGCGTTCGCGTACCGATTTGGGGAGTGCGGATGATGGACTGGGGATCGGTTCGGAACTGGTCGTAGAAGCGCCAGTTGCGGATGGTTTGCCGGACAGCATGAACCTCGGGCACAGCCACCGGATCGCTGATTTCGTTGAGGATGCTTTCGTAGGTGTTGAGGTGGGCGTTGTAGACTTCCCATTTACGACCGTTGCGCACTTTCACCACAGGCCCGACCCGGTCAATCAGGCAACTGCTGGGACGGCAGACGTCTCCCGCCCAAATGCACTCGCGCTTGATTTCCGGGTCAAACTGAAACATGGACGGGTCCTGGTAGCCCGCAAATCCCTGAGGGGCGGGCATGCCCAGTGAGATGGCGTAGCCGAAGTCTTCACCCACAAAGCCCAGCCTAAGCCGGCTGTTCTGTTTTTTGGCAGAGCCCTGTACGGGATCGACACCGTCTTTCATGCCTTTGGTAAAGGTCTCCGGCCCTGCCCAGAACGTGTAATCCAGCCCGCCTTCCTGCGCGATCGACGAGATTAAGTTGCCCTTTGCGGTTTCAGCCAGTAACCGCAGAGACTTGTAAAGGTTGGACTTGCCGCAGCCGTTGGGCCCGGTTACCACATTGAGGCCGGTCAGGGGCGCGACGATACTCTTAAGGCTGCGGTAGTTGGATACGGCAAATGCGTTGATCATAATCTCAAGATCACTGAGTTTGGTAAAAAAGTCTCGTTATCTCAAGCGCTCTCAGCCGCTTGAATTCGGTTTCGGCCGCTCTCTTTGGCTTTGTAGAGTGCCGCATCGGCGGCAAAGACCAATTCTTCGAGACTGCTCTTGTCATCGGGAACGATGGTGGCGCAGCCCACGCTGACGGTGATGCAATCTCGCGCCGTTGAATGGTCGTGCCTGATGTCCAATGCTTCGATGGCAACGCGGGCATTTTCAGCGACCTGTATCGCACCATTTTCGTCAGTATTGGGGAGTATCAGAATGAACTCTTCTCCCCCGTAGCGCGCCACCATGTCGGTTGAGCGCTGCAGTTGCGCCTGCAGTGTCTCGGCAACCCGGATCAGGCATTCGTCACCCATCTGGTGGCCGTAATTGTCGTTGAAGTGCTTGAAGTGATCCACATCGAGCATAACCACAGATAAGGGCTGGGGCTGCCTTCTCAGGCGCAGCCAGGTGTCTTTGAGGTAGGCGTCACCGGAACGCCTGTTGGCGACGCCGGTCAGGCCATCGCGGTCGGCCAGGCGTTGCAGTTCTTCATTGAGTTCTTCCAGCTCTGCCGTGCGTTCAACCACCTTCTCTTCCAGGAGCCGGGAATGGTCTTGTACCTGGGTGTAGAGCCGGGCGTTTTCGATGGCGACAGCCGCCTGGGCGGAGAGCAGTTGAATCAATTCCACCCGGTCGTCGGTGAAGACGGCGTCGGTCAGGTTGTTCTCCATGTAGACCGCCGCCTCAAAACGTTCCCGCACGATGATAGGGACACACAGTACTGATCGTGGATGCAGGTGAACGGTGTAGGGGTCGTTCACAAACGGGCCGTCGGCCATGGCATCGTGCAGGACCACGGCTTCGCCCCTTTGAAACACCTGGCTGATCACGCTCATTGGCAGGGCGAGGGCCTTGCCCTGACGATCACTGAGTGTTGAGTGGGTGGGGATTTCAACCTGTGGTGACGGCTGCTCTGGCCGGATTATGGCCTCGACACTGAACGCACCACCGGCCCGGACAATCAGGCAGCCCCATTGCCCACCGGCATTTTCCAGCAGAATCGCCAGGGTTTTCTGCAACAGCTGGTCCAGCACCATCTCGCCGGAGATCTCACGAGAGGCTTTCATAACCGATGCCAGGTCGAGACTGGCCAAATGGCTTCCTGGTGGGCTGAGGTGGGCCTGAACCCACTGACGAAGCACCGGGAACTCGTCCTCCAGCTGTTCTACCTTGCGTTGTGCGCCCCAGCGGTTGTATACCCCGTGGGCACCACGGAGATAACCCTCGGCTGAGCGCCCTTTACCCAGTGCCAGCAGGTGCCGTGCGGCGCGCTCAAAGGCAGTGGCCTCATCGCGCAGGAAGCCGTTTGCCCGTGCCGTGTCGATGGCCGTGTCATAGAGCTCCAGTGCGGCGTCGTGCCTGCCATCCAGGCGGGCGAGTTCTGCGGTCATCAGAAATTGAAGGTGGCGGAAATTCGCTTCGCAATTGTCCGCCCAACGGGTCATGCGCGCCAGGTCCCGTTCCAGGCGTTCTCGTGTGGCCTGTTGGTCAGCCCTGTTCATGGTGGGGAATAGAGTCGTGAGGGTGAGGTTGGCAACAATGTAGAAACGCACGAGCTGGGGCAGGGACATCGCGGACTTGATTAGCTTGTCCTGCTTTCTGACAAAGTGCAGTGCCTGTTCGTAGTTCCCGTAGAGCAGGTTGATCTCGGCACTGTAGATATGATGATTGGCAATGCCGGTTATGAACTGGCGCGTACTCATTGCCTCGAGACACGCCTGGTCATCAAAATCATCGGTGCTCAGACTGGCCGGTGAGTGGGTGGTGCCAAGAAAATTGCGCTGCATCTGCAGGAAGAGGGAACCGGAGTCCAGCGAATCCTGGTAGGCGCACTCGCGAACGATGTCGAGGTTTTCCTGATGCAACTGGCTTGCGGTTTCCAGATCCATGCCCGGGTCCCAGATCACGCAGTCCTGGGCACTGTAGGCCAGATAGAGCAGGTCGCCGGATTGATAGCCGGCTTCGATGCCCTTGCGGAACCAGGGCGTGAGCGTTGCCCAGTGGTTGCTCCAGTGATGAACGAACATGGCGTATACATAGATAACGCGCGCCCTCAGGCTGAGGTCATCAAGCCGTTCATTGATGGCCAGGCCAACCTTGGCGTACTGATAGCCCAGGGCGGGCTCGTCCAGCTCACCACACAAAAGCATGCCGTAGGCGGCATAGGCAAACGCCGATTCCGGGCAGTTGCCCCGATGCAAAGCCAGGTTAACCGCTTTTAGCACCAGGTAGCTGAACAGCTTGCTGCCGGAGAGAAACGCGGCCGCAAAGATTTCCATCAGCAGACGCATGGCGGTCAATGTGGCTGGGTCTTCGATGACAGGAGCGCCAACCAGATCGGTGATTTCGCGGCCAGCCAGGTTCGTCAGTACCCGTTGGCGTTCGACATCGATATCGTGCTGGCTGGGGTGTTCGGTGAAATTGACACCCAGTAGTGCCAGCCCCTCAATGGCAGCGTGAATAGACGCCTCCATTCTACCCAGCGTGGCATTCTGCCGGGTACGTATGGCGAGAATGTCGGCGCGATGCAGCCGGGAGTCCGCATGGTCCAGCATCTGTTCCAACCAATGGTCGGCCTCTTCGGTACGTCCGGTGAGGTAGAGGCAAAGCTGTATCTCTGACGCCAATGTGGCCATCAGTGAGGGCATCTGTGACCAGGCGTCGTCTGGCAGCAATTCCTCGGCGACCTGCAAGTAGTCGAGTGCCTGTTGATAGGCCGAGGTTTGTCGGGCGCGACTGCCGGCACGAAGGTTGAACTCGGCCAGTTGAAGGCGTTCTGGCCCGGACTGGATCAGCGCACGCCCCTGATTGAGATGATTAACGATATCAATCAATTGGTCATCGGCGACCTGCCCGCCGCCGTGTTGTAGCATCAGGCGCCCGACCGTTAGGTGTACCCGGGGGAGCTCGCCGGTTGCGATGAGGTTGTAGGCAGCCTGCTGCACCCGGTCATGCTGAAAACGATAGCTGGGGTTGAGCACCCGCTCTCCGTCCTGGTGTCTCGCCAGGCGATAATCACTGTGTAGCGGCAGCACGGTGTACTGTTTCAACGCCGGCAGAAGGGCCCGGGCGGTTTCCGCAACGGTATGCTCGTAGATGGTGGCGAGCGTTTGCAGGGTAAAGGTATTCCCGATGCTGGCGGCCAGTTGAAGTACGTTCTGCGTTTCGTCCGGGAGCTTTCGCAGGTTATCCAGCATGAACTCAACCACGTCATGGCTGGTTTCATCCCAACTGGCCCTGTCGAGCTGCCAGTGCCATTGGCCACTGCCCGAATCTGACCAGATTGCCCCCTGGGCATGGAACTGTCGCAGCAACTCGTTGGTAAAGAAGGGGTTGCCCTGGGCGCGGTGAAACAGCATCTCGCTCAGTGTGCGGCTTGTTTCCGGCTCGCAACGCAGGGCATCGGCCACCATTTGGTCCACCGACGATTCATCAAGCGGCCCCACAGGGATCTGATGAATTCGCCGATGGTTGTTGAGGTCATCCAGGAGCAATCTGAGGGGGTGCCCAGGGCCGACTTCATTGCTGCGATAGGCACCAATCAACAACAGGTGGCTCTGGTCCCTGGAGGTGACTATACGGCGTATCAGGTCGAGGGTTGGGGTGTCGCTCCACTGCAGATCGTCCAGGAACAGCACGACCGGATGGCCTTCGCCGGCAAACACTCGCAGGAATGCGGTCAGTACCAGCTGCAACCGGTTACGGCTCTCTGAGGGTGGCAGCTCGGTCACAGGGGGTTGTTCGCCGATAATCAGCGCCAGCTCCGGCACCAGGTCGATCACCAGGGCGCCGTTGGGCCCCAGCGCACCAAGCAGTTCGGTGCGCCAGCAGTCAAGCTGGTTGTCGGGCTCTAGCATGATTTGCTGCACGAGGGCACGAAAGGTGGCTGCCAGTGCTGAGTAGGCTTCGCTTTGCTGGAACTGGTCGAACTTGCTCTGGACCAGGAAGCCGCGTTCGCGGATCTGGTAGCGATCAATTTCGTTGACCAGTGCCGACTTGCCAACGCCGGAGTAGCCGTGAACCAGGCAGAAGCGGGATCGTCCCTCCACCGCCTGCTCGAACAGGCCCAGCAGCTCCTGCAGCTCGCGCTCGCGGCCGTAAAGTGCCTGGGGAATCAGAAACTTCTGCAGATGATCCTTTTCACCCAGTGTGAAGGGCAGCAGTGGCAGATCCTGTTCTATCGACGTGGCGCAACGGGATAGGTCGTGCAGCAGGCCCAGGCTGCTTTGATAACGTTCTTCCGGGGATTTGGCCAGAAGCTTCAGCACAATGTCTGAAAGGGCCTCGGGTATGTCCTCAAACACGGTGTGAGGCGCCGGAGGCAGACGACTTATGTGGCTGTGTACCCACTCCAGGGTATTGTTGGCTGTAAACGGAGGTTGGCCGGTCAGAAGTTCAAACAGCAGCAAGCCGAGGGAATAGTAGTCCGAGCGGTAGTCGAGGCTCCGATTCATGCGCCCGGTCTGTTCCGGCGACATGTAGGCCAATGCCGCCTCGGGCTGATTGGGCAGCTGTTTGGCCTGCCGCTCCTGCCCCAGCTCCGATGCTATATTGAACCCCGACAGCACCAGTGCGCCACTTCTTGAGTCAAACAGGACGTTATGGGGTGTCAGCGACTTGTGCACGATGTCCTGTGCGTGGATGTCGCTCAGAATCTGTACCAGGGCCTGGGCTATTTTCAGCGCCTGGGGCAGGGGCAAGCGTCTGTTACGGCTCTCGGCCATTACCGAGGCAAGCGAACGCTCACAGGGATCGGTGACGAGCGCCAGGTTCCCACTACCGTGTGGCAATATGTCATGAACCCTGCGTACGCCTTTCACGCCGTCGAGCCGTGAAGCAATGCTGGCTTCGTGATTGAGCGTGGCCACCTGCCTGCGGTCGGGATATTCGGTATCAAGGGTTTCAATGCAGACGTCTGCACCGTCCGAGAGTCGCCGTGCGCGATAGGCCGCCCGGCCTGCTTTTCTCCAGAGGCAGAAGGAGATTGTGTATCCGGGCAGCTGTAATTCGCTCTGCATCAGGTGCCGCTCCTGGGGATCACGCCTGGCAATGGAACACTCGATCGAAGGTGGCGCTGAAGTCCTCTTTGGCGTTGTCCAGTAGGGGTTGGCCATGGCCACAGAGAACGTGTTTGAAGTTCAGTGTTTTGAGGCGGTTAAAATCCTCGGCAGCAGGTTCCGCCGCCTGCAGCCAGACTGGGCCAATGTTGGCGGGTGTGAAGAAGCCCATCTGCTCCATTCGCTGTCGCGAGGCGTCGCAGAAGTGCTCGTCGGGTTTCAGCCAGTTCTGCAGGGCGTCACAGGCTATCAGGATGCCGCCATCCCGCTGGAGGTGGAGTACGCCTTCAGGAAGTTTGGTAGTTTGGAACTGAAATAGCGATGCGTCACTCAGGGGCAGCGTCTGGCCGAGGACGTTTGTCTCTCTTTCAGACCCGCTTTGGTCCTCCGGTTCCAGACCTGGCATCACCCAGTACTGCGCCTGGTAACGGTCAACATAGAACGCATCGTCACGCCCATGCAGAGCGCCAAGCCGAATCACGTCGGTTACTTTTCCCAGTCGGTCCAGTTCCGCCAGGCCGTCATCATCAAGGCGGACCGTATTGATGAGGATCAGCCGTTCACCGTCACGGACGATGGTCATGTTGCGGCTGAATTGCCAATCCAGGTCCATAAGGACGGTTTCCATGGCACCACTGACAAAAAACAGATCCGGCAGGATCTCTTCGATGGCATTGTGTGCCAGGGCTGGCGGGAAAGACGGCATGAGAACTCCTCAGTCTTTATCATAGTTATAGCGGCCGACGTAGCGATACTCTCTGGCGTATTCGTTCAGATAGGCGTTGAGGTATCGCTTCTGGGCCTTGTTGAGGCGTCCGTTCCGGATATCGTCCATGGTTTCATCAACGTTGCTGCTGTCCAGCCGCCTGAGGTGAAAAAGCGTCATGTCCCTGCCTCCAAAAAAGCCTTTGAGGAAGTGGTGCAGAGGCCTCGCCTCGGACATATCAAACACGGCCCCGTAGAGGGCCGTGTACAGCGGCTGTTTTGCCAGCAACGCCCGGTCAAATGTTGGGTAGTCTCCGGGTGGTGCCGCGAACGTTGGGTACTCATCAAGTTGATGAATGGGCTGATTGGCCAGTGACTCCAGGTATTTGCCATCCAGTCCGGCCTGGCGGCCTCCCTCCAGAACGATGTTCAGGTAACGACGGCTTGGTCGGCAGTCGTTGTCGATAAATTGGGGCATGCCCACATAGGTGAGAGCAGAGACCTTCGGGGCCATTGCCGCGCTAGGGTTATCCGGCTCTACCTCGATCTCTATGCGGTTATAGCCATGCCCGTAAGCTTCGGCCTGATCCAACAGAGAAAGCGCCTCGTCGGGGCATTCATGGAGCACGCCGAGAACCCGGTCGTCCGGGTGGCCGGTGTTTTCGATGTTGCCAACACCACCCTCATGGCGGAAGAAGTGCTGCACGTTGAAGCGTAACCGCCATCCGCGCAGCACCGCTTTCGTAGATGCCCGAGGCTCGACACCCTTCGCTCTCAGCGAGAGCATGCTCATGTTGGAGCCAAAGCCAAAGTAGTAAAACATAGATTCAATAGGTTACAGGTTAACCTGCCCTCAGGTACTTTTCTATAACCTGCCACGGCAAAGGCGGTGGCAGATTGGCTTATCAGCAATACGGCCAGGTATCGGTTTTCGCGGAGCTACCTTTACCCCGGGATATTGGGGCTTAATGGTAGTCTATATGGCATCATTATTTATGATCTCGCGTTGAAGTTATACCCGAGTATTGAAAGTGCCAAACCCCGTTCCCTTTAGCCTGAAACCATGACCTCTCTTTATTCACTATGATTCAGCATCTCACAGAAGCCCTTGTCCCTCTGCTGTCTTTGATACTCCTCGGGGCCATTCTTGGCCGAAAAACCGATTTTTTTGACGGCAAGGCATTGGCTGGCCTGGTTACCACCGTTGGAATCCCCGCGTTGCTGCTCCACTCCGTATTGAGCATGGATATGGACATTTTCGGAATGGGTGCCCTTGTAGGCATTACCGTGGCCTGGCTGGTCGTCATGGCGATGGTCACTGCACTGTTGCTTACGCTAGCTGGCCTGCCGGTGAGGTCCTATCTTCCGGCGTTGGTGCACCCGAATACGGGCAATATGGGGATTCCGGTGTGCTTTGCGCTGTTTGGCCCGCAGTCGCTTGGGCTGGCGGTGGTGATTTCCTCGGTGATTCAGGTCAGTCATTTTACGTTGGGAATCGGCTGCCTGTCCGGGCGGTTTTCCATCAGGGCAATGCTGAAGAACGGGCCCGTCCTGGCATTGATCGCAGGTGCTTTTCTGTTGGCGACAAACATTCGCCCGCCTGGACCGGTGATGATAACGCTGGATATGCTGGGCTCGATTACCGTACCGATAATGCTAATGCAATTGGGCAGCTCTATTGCCAACCTGCGGCTGTCAGGCGCGCGGGATATGCTAAGGCCTCTCGTGTTCAGTCTGTATCGGCCATTGGGTGGTCTAGCCCTTGCGTGGGTGCTGTTGCTGATTTGGCCGTTGAGCGCCATGGAAGCGCAGGTTTTCCTGATTCAGTGTGCGATGCCGGTGGCGGTAATGAGCTACGTACTGTCGGTGCGCTATCAAGGGCCGTCGCAGGAGATCGCTTTGACTATTCCAATGTCGTTGCTGGTTTCTTTGGGGATTGCCGTAATTTTTGCCCTGTTTGCGTAGGGGGCAGCGCCCGGGATTACTGCGGCGAACATCAGGTCGGCTTGCGGCTCCAACGTATTGACGGTGCCCAGTTTCCGCAGTCACCCTGAATGAACCGTGTCTACCAGCAATCGTTTGGCCGGGCGGGAGAGTATTCTGACTGATCACACGCCAGAACAATCCGGTGACCGCGCGCTAAGAAGTGCAATGCTTGTAGCGCTTGCAGCCCTTTTCTGGGGGCTTTCGGGTGGTATCGGCGCCATCCTGCTCGCAGAAGGGTGGGGCTCGTTCGTAGTCTCGTTCTACCGGGGGATTGTCGGCCTGCTGTTTGTACTTGTCTGGCTGATTCTACGTCCTGGGAACAGCGGATTGGCCAAGCCGCGGCTCTGGTTCTGGGCGGCGGTGGCCGGCGTTGGCGTGGCGGGCAACTTCTCCTTCTATTTCCTCAGTATCTCCGAGGGCAGCGTTGCCGTCGCGGCGACCCTCATGTATTGCGCCCCGGTGTTCGTGTTTCTGGTTTCCTTTGCCATCGGGCTGGAGCAGCCGACGCCGTTCAAATGCGTGGCCATTGTCATCGTTATTGTCGGCATCGCTCTACTCACGGGTATCTATGACGTTGGCGGTAGCAGTATTACGTGGGTTGGCGTGGTTGCCGGCCTGCTTTCGGGGTTGTCCTATGCATTGTTTATTTTCGGCTTCAAGTTTGCTGCCAGGAACGGCAGCCCTCAGGCTGCTCTGGTGATCGCGTTTGCCGTGCTCGGTATTGTTCTGATCTGGCCAGCCAGCCTTGTGCAGGTCATTGCTGTGCTGGGTGCACCGGAATGGCCGATGTTCATGGCGCTGGGGGTGCTCGGTGGTGGCGTGTCTTTTATAAGCTATATCGTGGGTCTCAAGCACACCGTACCAACCGTCGCTGCCGTTGTAGCGATGGTCGAACCTGTTACCGCTACGCTCTTCGGAATTTTATTGCTCAATGAGAGCTTGGGCGGCGTCCAGTTCCTCGGCATGGGGCTCATCCTGGTCACAGTGACGGCCTTGAGCGTCTATTCGAGCAAGTCCCAGTAGTAATCAACCGGGATTTCAGCGTTCTCTGGCGATAGCCATTTGCCTTCAGAAACATGAAATCTCGCCCACAATTTGGCGTGCCGTTCGATTAGCTCCTATGTTGTCGGAAAGACTCGGGGAGGAATCGTCATGGAAGCTCTCGCAAAAAAGTTGGGTCTCAGGACCAACCCGACCATCTTTTTCACGTCCGCTGGGATCATGATCCTGTTTCTGGTCGTGCTCCTGATTGCGCCCGGCCCAATCGGAGAGGCCTTCGGAGCGGGGCGTGAATGGATCGTTACCAACCTGGGTTGGTTTTTCATTTTCGGGGTGACGAGTTGGGTAGCGTTCCTCTTGTGGGTTGCGCTCAGCCGATTCGGCGCCATCCGGCTGGGCGGCAACGACGCGAAACCGGCCTACAGTAATATTTCCTGGTTCACCATGCTGTTTGCCGGCGGCATCGGTACCGTGCTGATGTTCTGGGGCGTGGCCGAGCCCATCTCGCACTTTTCTTCCCCGCCGAGGCCGAATGTCGAGCCCTATTCGGTCGAAGCCGCCGACGATGCCATGAGCTTCGCTATCTACCACCTGGGGCTGCACACCTGGGCGATCTTCACCATGCCGGGGCTTGCCTTTGCGTATTTTATCTATCGTTACGACCTGCCGATGCGCTTCAGTTCGGTGTTCTATCCGTTGATCGGCGACCGCATATACGGGCCTCTCGGCAAGACTCTCGATGTGTTTGCGATCCTCGGCACGCTGTTCGGTGTGGCGGTGTCAATCGGGCTGGGCACGCAGCAGATCAACGCCGGGCTGACTGAGTTGTTTGGCATTCCGGATGCGGTAATCACCAAGGTGCTGATCATTGCCATCCTGACGGCCGTCGCTGTGGGGTCGATCGTCGCCGGGCTGGACTCTGGTGTGAAGCGGTTGTCCAACATCAATATCGGTATGGCCGTTGGCCTGATGGTATTCGTGCTCTTCACCGGTTCGACGGTTTTCCTTCTGCGAGCCGTGGTTGAGACGTTTGGCCTCTACATATCGAACCTGCTGCCCATGGCCTTCTGGAACGACACACTTGCAAGCTATACCGGCGACGATGGCGGCTGGGGATGGCAGGGCAGCTGGACGGTATTCTACTGGGCCTGGACGGTGACCTGGTCGCCCTTTATCGGCATCTTCGTGGCGCGGATTTCACGGGGGCGGACCATCCGTGAATTCGTGCTCGGGGTCCTGTTCGCGCCATCAATCTTCACCCTGATCTGGTTCGCCATTTTCGGCTGGTCAGCAATGCAGATCGATGGCATTGGGCCGGAGGCCAGGGAGGCGCTGGGCGAACAGGCGGGGGTGTTGTCACAAGCCGTAGGGGAGAGTGTTCCCCTGGCCATGTTCGCGTTCTTCGAAAACTTCCCGGGGGCTACGTTGATTCAGGGCTTGGCGGTTGTGATTGTCGCCATCTTCTTCGCGACCTCATCGGACTCCGCTTCCCTGGTGGTCGATATGTTATGCACGGGCTCTCCAGACCCAGGCCCCTGGCATCAACGCGTTTTCTGGGGTGTGTCTGAAGGCATGCTGGCAGCGATGCTGATCGTACTTGCCGGTGACGCCGGGCTGACCGCGTTGCAGGAAGTGATCACCGTGGTTGGCCTGCCGATGTTCATCCTCGTATTCGCCATGATGTTTGCCCTGTTCCGCGGCCTGGCCCAGGAGAAACTCAGCGAAGTGAGGGTGGGCAGTCCACCGCGGCCGGAGCAGTTGTGAACTGACCTGAATTGGTTGCTGATCACTGTTGATGGCTGGCCGAGGCCAGCCATCCTGGAGTCAGGAAAGGTGATGAACGTTTTCCATACCGTACACCGGCGTGTCGATGCCCTCCTTTCGGGCTTTCAGTTGAAGTGCGAGATACAGCGAGTAGTGGCGTGACTGGTGCAGGTTGCCCCCGTGGAACCAGAGCGCTTCCTGTTGCGTTGGCTTCCACATATTGCGCAGCTCGCCTTCCCATGGGCCAGGGTCTTTGGTGGTATATGATCCCATACCCCAGCACTTTCCAACTTTATCGGCGACCTCCTGGGATATTATTCGTGCCGCCCAGCCATTCATGGAGCCGAAGCCGGTGGCGTAAACAATCAGATCGGCCGGCAGTTCGGTGCCATCCGTCAGGGTGACAGATCGGGGGTTGATGCGTTCAATGCCGACCCCGCTTTTAAGCTTGATTTCGCCCTGGGCGACAAGTTCGGATGCACCGACATCGATGTAATAGCCTGAGCCACGGCGCAGGTATTTCATGAACAGCCCTGAGCCATCATCGCCAAAGTCCAGCAGGAACCCTGCTCGCTTCAGCCGACTGTAGAAGTCCGCATCCTGTTCGGCGACCTGCTCGTAAACCGGGATGTGCATATCGGGCATGATTTTGAAGGGCACCGACGCAAATGTGAGATCGGCCTTTTCTGTGGTCATGCCGTTCTGTACCGCCTCTTCGGAGTAGAGTGGGCCTAGCACCAGCTCCATCAGAGTGTCGGACTTGATGATGTGGGTTGATGAACGCTGAACCATGGTGACGTCGGCGTCGTTCTCCCATAACGCAGCGCAGATATCGTGTGCGGAGTTATTTCCGCCCAGGACTACGCACTTCTTGCCTTTATAGGCAGCGCCACCGGGGTGTTTGCTGGAGTGGTGTTGCTCGCCTTCAAAACTGTCCATTCCGGGAATATCGGGTATGTTGGGGATGCCCGACATGCCGGTAGCCAGCACGAGCTGCTTGGGGCGAAGGGTGACTTTCTCGCCGTCCCGAACCACCTCCACGACCCATTCCTGACTGGCCTCATCGTAGCGCGCCCCCGTGCACTCTGTTGAGCTCCAGTAGTTGAGCTCCATGATCTTGGTGTACATTTCGAGCCAGTCGCCGATTTTGTCTTTCGGCGCGAAAACGGGCCAGTGGTCCGGGAACGGCAGGTAAGGCATGTGGTCGTACCAGACCGGGTCATGCAGGCAAAGAGACTTGTAGCGGTTGCGCCAGGAATCGCCTGGATTCGGGTTTCGCTCGATCACAATCGTTGGCACGTCCAGTTGCCGCAGACGGGCGGCCAGGCCAATGCCCCCTTGTCCACCGCCGATGATCACGCAGTAGGGCTGGCGGCTGTATCCCAGTTCCTGTTCTTCGTCCTGCTTTGCCTCAAGCCAGGTTTTCCGTGACTTGGTCGCTCCATGCTGAGCGCCTTTGGGTCGAAGAAAGTTTTTCTTCTCGGGAAACTCCTTTAATTCCTGCATGGTGGTCAGCAGGGTCCAGGCACCGCCATCGCGAAGCCGGATGTGCCCTTTACCCAGAGCATCCCTGGTTTCGAAGGTAATCCAGGCTTCGGTCACGCCGTCCTGTTCTGTCGCGTCTTCGGCAACCTTCCAATTGCTGGGGAGGACATGTTTCGAGGTCTGTTCCAGCATGTCGCGGATATGGTCCCGGCCCTCCAGGGTTTTTATGTTCCAGGTTATTGCAACAAGATCTCTCCAGAAGCCGTTTGCTTCAAACAGTTCCGCCGCCCTTCCAGGATCGCTCGACTGCAGTATCTCGCTGAACCCGTCAAGCCACTGCTGAACTCGTTGGGTGGGGGTGATTTGGGTTTCGGTCATCACGGTTCTCCAGATTTCCATTGTTTTTGTTGGCGGGGAGTCTTTGATCCCCGGTGCGTTGTTGAACACGCTAATAGGAACGGAGCAGATGACGTGCCACATCGGTCTCCAAGGGCTTTTTATTTTCCAGGTATCTGAAATAAAGGGGTTTCAGGGATTTTTGTGAAAGGAGGAGGGGGTGGCGGAGCCATGTGGTAGAAGGCCCTGGCATTACGGCTGTAATGCGATTGCCTGTAAATGCGTTACAGGTGTAACGATCACTCAGGCACTAAAGGAGGATGTTGATGCCGGGTAATCCGGTATAGGCTGTCAGAACGACGAAGCAGTATCTCATCGTAAATGACAACAACAATATCAGAGCAATGCAGGAGCTTGGCATGACGATGCAACAGGCACAGCGGCGCCACATAGATACGATTCTAAGTTATACGGATGAAGGCGTGTGTGCGGCTTTATCTCCGGAGTCCGAACTGATTGGTCGCTCATGGAAGCGATGTATTGACGAGTACGGACTGGACCCGAGCCAGCCGCGTCGTGCCCGGATCGTGACTCATCAAACCCTGAGGGAGCATCAGGACTCGGTCGATGAATTTCTCAACGTGGCTCGGGCCGGCGTTGAGCAACTGTATATGAATATCGCAAAGCTGGGTTATGTGCTGTTGTTGACGGATCACCGGGGCATTACCGTGCAGTTTCTGGGGGATCGGCGTTCTGACCAACGTTTGCGTAAAGCCGGTTTGTACCTGGGGGCCGATTGGAGTGAGAAGTACGCGGGCACCTGTGCTGTGGGTACGTGTATTGAAGAGGGGCAGGCCCTGACATGTCACCGGGTCGACCATTTCGATGCAACCCATATAAGCTTGACCTGCACCTCGGCGCCCATTCTTGATCCGCTGGGCAACCTGCTTGCGGTACTCGATATTTCGGCTCTGGATTCGCCTGATCCACACAGCAGCCAGACGTTTGCACTGCACCTTACCCAGCTCTACGCCCGCATGATTGAGGACGCCTATTTCCTCCGCCGTTATCGCAATCAGACGGTCTTCCGGTGTGATGCCTCGCGGGAGTTTGTGCAGGTAAATGGCCAGTACCTGTTCGCCATTGACGGGGATGGGTGCGTGGAGGCCGCCAATACAGCCGGTCGTTCACTCATGTGGAGCCATGGAAACGGCAGCGATACCAAGCTGACCAGCCTGTTTGAATGCGAGTTAAGGGACATCTGGAGCATCCCTTACGATCAGGATGATCAGGTCAGGGCGTTCAGGCACTGCATCAGTGGCAATACCTTTTTTGCAGCGTTGATCCAGCCTAGGATCAAGTCGACGGCTTTCGCATCTTCTGACGCCCTGCCCACTGATGAATCTGTGCCTGAGCTAGATGCGCTGGCAGCGGATGACCCCGTCATGAGGCGAACTCTTGGCCTTGCCAAACGACTGAGGAACAGAGATGTCGGGCTGCTGGTGCTGGGTGAGACCGGCACGGGCAAGGAAGTGCTTGCCCGGGCAATACACCAGTCCAGCCACCGCTCCCGACGGGCGTTTGTTGCCGTAAACTGCGCAGCCATTCCCGAGTCACTGATCGAGAGCGAGCTTTTCGGGTACGTGGCGGGCGCGTTTACCGGTGCGCGGGCCAGAGGAATGCGGGGAATGATCCAGCAGGCGGATGGTGGGACATTGTTCCTGGACGAAATCGGGGATATGCCCCTGCAGCTCCAGACCCGGCTGCTGCGGGTGCTGGCGGAAGGCGAAATTCTGCCAGTGGGCGCCGACAGTCCCGTGAAAGTGAACTGTCGCGTGATAGCCGCCACGCACCAGGACCTGGGCCAACTGATTGAACATGGTGCGTTCCGCGCTGACCTCTATTACCGGCTGAATGGGGCCACGCTGCGCTTGCCCTCTCTGGGAGAAAGGGCTGACCGACAGCATGTCATTAACCGGGTACTCACACACCTGATCGACCAGGGACAGCTGCCCGATGTTCGAATCCGGGCAGATGCGATGAGTGCGCTGCTTGCCTATGACTGGCCGGGTAACATTCGTCAGCTTGTTAATGCACTGGCGTTTGCAGAAGCTACCTGCGACGATGGACAGATCACGGCCAATGACCTACCAGACGAGTGCTTGAGAGATCCTGCGATCGCGGCAACGAGCGTTGAGCGGGATGTCGACCCCGACGAGAGCGATCCGTTATTGGCGGCACTAAAGAAATATCGCTGGAACGTCTCTGAGGTCGCACGTCGTTATGGAGTGTCACGCCCGACTATCTATCGCTGGATGCAGCAGCAGGCGATTGAGGCGCCGAGGTTCCAAAGCAAAATATAAGTCTACGCTGCATTATATCTGCTTGTAGACCACCTCTGACAACCGGCTGCGGTTGCCATCCGTATCCAGGGTGCGGATAGCGAAGTACCAGGTACCTTCGGTGAGCTCGTCCACCAGCAACTCGTCGATAGAGGCGTCGCCAATGGCCAGGCTTTGGTCCAGGTTGTCCTCGCTGTTGCCGTAAACCACCTCAAAGCCGGCAATTTCGCCCATCGCGAGACTGTCACCATTTTCTCTGGTGAGCGGCGCGGTCCAGCTTAGCAGGGCTGCGTTGGTCGGAACGGTGTCCTCGGGGCTTGGCTCGGGGGCCGACGGTTCGCTGGTGTCGTTGTCCGTTCCGTTGTCGGCGACAGTATCTCCAGTGCTGTTGTCGTCACTGGTATCGGGCTCTGGTGTGTCGACAACGCTGGTGTCGTCTTCGCCGTATACCTCTGCAATGGTCTTGAAGCGTTGTACGTAGCGGTATTCGGCCACCACGAGTCTCTGGCTGATGACGCTCGAGTCCACCTCGGCCTGCAGCTCAGAGGCCTGCACTGCCGCGGCAGACACGAGATCGGCCAGAGCGATGTTTTCGCCGTCGCCCATCAGGCTGATCTGGCCGGTTTCGAGAATCTGGGTTGCCACGTTGTTCAGGACATCGGAAATGTTGTTCCATTGGGCGTTGTTGTTGACCAGGGCAAGGAAAGCCGCATTGGCAACGGCGACCTGCAGGGCATCGGCAGACACGCCGTTAAACTCGTCCAGGCGAGTCAGGTCTGGCGGGTCGAGGCGCAAGGAGCCCGCTGCCAGGCCAAACCAGCTTTCAACCCTTTCATAGGCCCCAGAGAGTGCATCGGGGGAGAGCCCATTCTCGCTACGCTCAGCCAGCGCCACGGCCAAATGGGTCAGCGGCGTGAGGTTGACGGTTTCCATGCGAAGATCACCGGCTCCGCGCAGACTGAAACTATCGTCCAGCATCATGGTGTCGCCAAAGGCAACCGGCTCGGCGCCGCTGCGTTCGCATTGGGGAACGACGTCGCAAGTCATGCGGGTATTACTGTCAGCGGTAAGTTCTACCAACGCCCAGCTGTCCGCCTTTCCTCGCAATTGCCACACATAACTACCGTCGTTTGCTGTCAAAACCGGTTTTGCGGCCTGTCGCTGTGGAGCATAGTAGCCGTCTTTGTCGGATATCAGGCGAGTGGCGGTCACCAGGCCTTGTTGAATAACGCCTTTCATGGCGGCGCCGGCAAGCTCAACCGTTTCAGCCGCCGGAGTGGTTGAGGCTTCTGACTGTGGTGTCGTGGCGTTGTCTGAGGACGTCATGTCGAGACCGCAGCCCGAAAGCAGAACCGCTAAAGATAGAGTCAGCAGTCCATGCTTCGTTAGATTATTGCCGCAAGTTGACATTGTTTCGCACCAATTTATTGACGAGTTCGGACGAATCTTACAGCGGCATTTTTCGGTTATATGCGGTCTGGTTCAGGGTTTTTCGGGTGAGAATCGTCAGGAAGTTGGCGCTTACAGAGCGATACACGGTGAGACTGAGCGTTACATGCTCTCGGGGCGATTTTGGTTCCTTAGTTCGCTGTTATTTATGCAGTTTATGCAATCGACCCGGCAGCCGGGACATTTGCTTGGGCGCGGCGCGACTATTAGCGATTACAAATTTAAACGGTGGGCAGGAGTTGGATATACCTCTAAGTATTAATACGTAGTTTTTCTGCGGCGCTCTAAGTAATCACTGCGTATTGGTTTGGTCATTCCTACGGATTGTTAGTTCTCGCTCAAATCGTGACCATAAGTCGCGAATGACGACCCGAGCATCGTTCTAATACAACAAACACAACAGGAACAAGATCATGAAAAACTTCTTGAAAGCTGCTGCGACCGCCGCAGTGGTGTTCTCCGTGCTGTTCACGTCCTTTGCCCACGCTGCTGATAAGAGCTACACCCTCCGACTCGCAGAAACCTGGGGGCCGAACTTCCCGATTTTCGGTGATGCCACCAAGAACATGGCGGAAATGGCCGAAAAAATGTCCAACGGCCGGCTCAAGATCCGGATCGATTCCGCCAACCGCCACAAAGCGCCTTTTGGCGTCTTTGATATGGTTAAAGCGGGCCAATACGACATGGGCCATTCAGCGTCTTATTATTGGAAGGGCAAAGTGCCCAACACCCTTTACTTCACCAGTATGCCGTTTGGTATGAACGCTCAGGAGCAATGGGCGTGGTTCTACCACGGTGGCGGTATGGAGCTGATGCAGGAAGTGTACGAGCCCCATAACATGCTGTCGTTCCCGGGCGGTAATACGGGCAACCAGATGGGCGGCTGGTTCCGCAAAGAAATCAAAACCCTGGAAGACCTCGACGGGCTGAAAATGCGAATCCCCGGGTTTGCTGGCGAAGTCTTTGCCGAAGTTGGCGTTAATCCTACCAACATCCCGCCGGGAGAGCTTTACACTGCCCTGGAGCGCAACACCATCGATGCGGTTGAGTGGGTAGGCCCGGCCCTGGACCTGCGTCTGGGTTTTCAGCAGATTGCTGACTATTACTACACCGGCTGGCATGAACCCGCCACCGAGTTGCAGTTCCTGATCAACAAGGATGTCTGGGAGGACCTGCCGGCGGATCTGCAGGAAGTTCTGCGTGTCTCTATGCGTACGGCATCCTACGACATGCTGACCCAATCCGTGCATGCCAATGCACAAGCTTGGGCATCCATTCGTGACGAGTACCCGAACGTCAAGGTCAAAACCTTCCCGGACGATATCTTCAAAGCCATGGTCGCGGCTAACGAAAAGGTCCTGGAAGCGTATTCCAGGGATAACGAGCAAGGTCAGCGCATTATCAAGTCACAGCAGGCCTATCTGGACAAAACACGTGCTTACATCGACATCTCCGAGCGCGCCTACCTGAACACCATGGCCGAACTGGAAGAGTAAGTTTCCCGCCATTGGCCGGATGCTTGGCGCTTCGCAAGAAGCGTCGGCATTCGGGTGTTTTCATGAGTCCTATTTAATCCCGATTGGTCCGGAGTCCCCGCTTCGGCAAGAGGAGTTGTAATGCGTTGGTTAATTGCTGTGGATGACGGGTTAGGCGCTGTATCTCGAGCGTGTGGCTGGGTCGCAAGCGTGGCATTTGTCCTGATGATGCTGAACGTTTTCTACGATGTGGTGGCTCGGTATGCCTTCAATGAGGTATCCATTGGGATGCAGGAATTGGAGTGGCACTTGTACGCCGTCGTCTTTCTGATGGGCATTCCTTACGCCATGAGGACGGATGGCCACGTGCGAGTGGACGTTCTTTATGCCGGCCGTAGTGAAGCTTTCAAGGCTTGGGTCAATCTTGTTGGGGCCCTTTTTTTTGCGCTTCCGATTGCCGCCATGATCGCCTGGCTGGGTTGGGGATACATGCTTGATGCCTATCACATGGGAGAAGGCAGCGGAGATCCGGGAGGTTTGCCCTACCGCTTTATTGTTAAAGGGCTGATTCCGTTTTCTTCATTCTGGCTGGCGGTTGCCAGCGTGGGCATGGCGACCTTCGCTCTCAGGGTTCTTGTCAAAGAATCCGCCTACGACGAGCAAACCGGTGCAGGAGGTCTGGCATGATCGGGATGATAATGTTTGGGGCCTGCCTCTTCATGCTGCTGTGGGGCTTTCCTGTTGCGTTTACGTTCGGCGGCGTTGCGTTGATTTTTGGCCTGATTGCAGAGGGGCCGCAACTGTTTGCCTTCATGCCATTCCGCATTATGAGCATCATGCAGAACACGGTGTTAATGGCGATACCGCTGTTCATTTATATGGGCATCGTGTTGCAGCGCACCCGATTGGCGGAGCAATTGCTGGAGTCCATGGGGCGACTGTTTGGTGGACTGCCCGGGGGGCTGGCGATATCCACCATCGTGGTTGGTGCTTTACTGGCCGCCTCCACTGGAGTGGTGGGTGCCAGTGTCGTGGCCATGGGGTTGATTTCGCTCCCGGTCATGCTGGCGAATGGCTATGACAAAAAGCTTGCCTGCGGCACCATTTGTGCCTCAGGCACCCTGGGGCAAATTGTGCCGCCATCCATCATCCTTATCATCCTCGGTGACGTGCTCGGCTTGCCTGTAGGGGACCTTTTCAAGGCCGCGGTGATCCCCGGTGTGGTGCTTGTGGGGCTCTACATCGGGTATATCCTGTTCGTCAGTTGGCGATCGCCGGGAACGGCGCCAGCGATGCCGCGGGATAGCGATGACAGCCGGGCACAGGAAATCGGCAAAGCCCTGATGGCGATCATACCGCCGCTGGCATTGATTGTTGTGGTACTGGGCTCGATCTTTACCGGTATCGCAACGCCGACCGAATCTTCAGCCCTGGGTGCCGTCGGCGCGCTGGTTCTGGCCGTGGCCTATCGCCAGTTTTCCTGGCGGATGATGTGGGAAAGCTCTCGGGATACGGTCAAGGTGACGGCCATGGTCTTCGCCATTCTGGTAGGGGCAACCGCCTTCTCCATGGTGTTCAGTTACACCGGTGGCGACTACCTGCTGGAGGAGTGGATGCTGCAACTGCCGGGTGAGAAATGGGGCTTCCTGATCCTGACCATGCTTATTATTCTGGTGTTGGGTTTCTTCATCGACTTTGTCGAAATCTCCTTCATCATCGTACCTATTCTGGCGCCCATCGCTGAACTGATGGGTATCAATATGCTCTGGTTCGCCATCCTGATCGCGATGAACCTGCAAACCAGCTTCTTGACGCCGCCCTTCGGGTTCAGTCTTTTCTACCTGAAAGGAGTATCACCACCCGAGGTTAAAACCACCGACATCTATCGCGGTGTGGCGCCATTCATACTGCTGCAGATAATGGTGCTGATCGCGATCCTGATCTTCCCCGCGTTCTTTGGTATGTCATCCTCCTGAGCGAGTTCTGGAGGCTTTTATTAATGACGCTTAGGGCATGTTTCGATTTGGCTGAAGTACCTTGACTGGAGGTTTGGCGGGCCTGGGGAGACTCTTCTCCAGGCCCGCTCTTTTTTACGGTTTGGGTTAGACTGATGGAGTCTCGCAACCGATGCCTAGATGGCGTGTGCTTATAAAGGACAATGTGACGGTCATGTCGTTAAGAACAAAATTGATACTGCTTGCCCTGGTTCCCCTGCTGGTGGTGACCGGTATTTTCTCCGCGGTGACCTTGCACCAGGGCGACATACTCATGGAACGCGAACTGCAGATTTTTGAGCAGAACCTGCGGCGGTCCAAGGAAACAGCGTTGAAAGACTACGTTTCCATAATGCGCACCGCTATCGAATTTGTCCGTCAGAACGCGGCCAGTGATGATGAAGCCCGCGACAAGGTTATGGCTCTGATGCAGGAGGCCTCATTCAGTGACGACGGCTATTTCTATGCCTACACCCATGACGGATTGAACCTGGTCCACGCAGCACAGCCGGCCCTGGTCGGACGGGATATGTACGATTTCCAGGACAGTAGCGGGAACTATCTGATCCAGAATCTGATACGGATTGCTGACAATGGCGGAGGGTATTACCAGTATCTGTGGCAGCAGCCTTCCACCGGCAAGGAAGTGGATAAAGTTGGCTACGTTGAACAGATTGAAGACTGGCAATGGATGTTTGGTACGGGATTGTATATCGATGATATTGCCGCTGAGATGCGGGCCATCGAAGCGGGCGTGGACGCTAACGTTAAACAGACCCTGTGGGCCATTCTGTTGGCGTTGATGGTATCAATCGGTGTTGTGGTGTCTGCGGGGGTTCTGTTTAATGTGCACGAACATCGCTTGGCGGACCAGAATCTGAAAGAGCTGAGCCACAAGACCGTGCAACATCAGGAAGAAGAACGCCGCCGGGTATCGAGGGAATTGCATGATGGCATCAACCAACTGCTGGTGTCTGTGAAATATCGGTTGGAGACGGCCATGACCCATATTCCAGAGGGTGACTCCGTCGCCCAGGAGTCACTGGTGAAAGGCGGAGAGGTTTTAAACCGTGCGATACAGGAAGTACGGCGTATTTCCCATGATCTGCGCCCCAGCGTACTGGATGACCTGGGGTTGTTGGCGGCGCTCAACCAGTTGCTGGATGACTTCCGTGAACGTAGCGGGATCGTTATGGACATAGATATCCAGCCACCGCAGGAGGATATTTCCGAGGAGGTGGCTACAACGCTGTATCGTATTGTTCAGGAGGCCTTGTCGAACGTTGAGAAACACGCCCAGGCCACCCGGTTGGCGCTGAGCCTGGAAGAGGATGCGGAGGGGCTCTTTCTGTGTATTTCCGACAACGGCGTAGGCATTGCCGAGAAAGATGCATACGCCAGACGAGGCATCGGGTTGCGTAATATGCGCGAGCGTGTGGAGTTTTTGGGTGGGGAGTTTGAGGTGTCCCCGCGGCCAGGAAACGGAACCCGGATAATGGCCTCGTTCAAACAATACCAGGCATAGTCGAAAGAATAAGGATAAGCCTGGCGGTCTAGTAAACCTGACGGTAACGGTCCTATGAGCACATCAGAATCTGTAGTGAAGGTCATGCTGGTCGATGACCATATCCTTGTCCTGGAAGGTATCAGGGCGCGGCTGGAACAGGAAAAGGGTATCGACGTCGTCGGCCAGGCAACCGATGGGCTGGAGGCCCTGGAACGGGTCAAAGACCTGAAGCCGGACGTGATCATGATGGATGTCAGCATGCCGAACATGAACGGGATTGAAACAACGAAAATTTTCCAGGAGCGCTATCCCGATCTGAAAGTGCTTATCCTCAGCATGCACGACAACCGGGAATACATTTCACAGCTGATGTTTCATGGCGCCAAGGGTTACATCCTGAAGGACGTATCGGTTGAGGAAATGGTGAGCGCCATTCGTACCGTGGCTGATGGCGCCACCTACATCTGCCGGGCAGCGACCGAGACGTTGTTTCGTCATGGGGAAACAATGGAGCCGGTGGAGAGCAAACTTACTCCCCGCGAGGAGGCCATTCTTTCCAGAGTGGCCAAAGGGCTTAACAGTAAAGCCATCTCCAATGAGCTCAACATCTGCGTGAGAACGGTGGAAACCCATCGGCAAAACATCAAGTCCAAGCTGGATCTGAATACCACGGCGGAGCTGACCAAGTACGCCTATGACCAGCAGTTGCTCTGAGTCAGAATAGCCCCATCTGGGGCTGGGTCTCGTCGAGGTCCAGGGCATCAACCATGGGTGCCCGTTCACGCAGTAACTCATTCCAGAGCGCCGCCAGGGAAAGGGCATCGCCCTTGTTCGGCATGTGCATGAAAATATAGGGACGTTTCCCTTCCTCGATCCACGCAGCTGCGCGCTCAACCCAGGGTGCGAGAAACGGACGGTTGGCCTCCAGGTCGGGATGGCCGACAAAGCGGATCACCGGCGCTGCATCCACAGGGAGCAGATGCACTGGTACTCGCGGCTTTTTGCGCTGTGCATCGCGTGTTTCCTCGTTATCCGGGGTCGCGGCAAAGAGTGCCCGGCTGTCCATGCACACCCGTGCAATGCGGCGTTCTCTCAAGCCACGATTCAGGGCTTTCTCGGCCTCCCCCTTGTCAAAGAACGCACTGTGGCGAACCTCAACGGTGCAGGTCAGGGTCGGGGGCAGGGCATCCATAAATCGCCAGAGGTTTTCCAGACGCTCTGGCCCGAAACTGGCGGGAAGTTGCAGAAGAATGGGGCCAAGCACATCGTTGAGTGGCGCAATTATCTCAAGAAAGTCAGATACTTCGCGGCCAGCGCCACTCAGTAGACGGTCATGGGTGATCAGGCGTGGAAACTTCAACAGAAAACGAAAGTCATCGGGCACCTGTGACCGCCACTGTCGGCACTGTTCCTGGCTGGGCGTGGCGTAAAAAGTGGTGTTGCCCTCCACGCAATTGAGGGCACTGCTGTAACGCGCCAGTGGGCTCTGACCGGGAGGGAGTCGGCTGGTCCAGTCGGGATGTTGCCACTGGGGGCAGCCGAGAAAGTAGGGTTGTGCCATGGTCCCGTTTTACCACCGTTTATCAAGGGTCTGCTAAAAATTAGTCTCTGTATGTCACAAACATCAGGGCTGCCCCGTCTACCTCTGTAGAACCTACGTGGACATGATGCCACCTCGTGTCCCCCCATGCAGAGGAGTAAGATAATGGAAACGCGATTGAATGCCTACAAGGCTTCCCCGGATGCCATCGCCGCAATGACCCGGCTGGAGGAGTACGTTGGCAGTTGTGGGCTGGAACACAGCCTCATCCACTTGGTGAAAACCCGGGCATCCCAGATTAACGGTTGCGCCTATTGCCTGCACATGCACACCAGCGATGCCCGCAAAGCCGGTGAAAGTGAAGCACGGCTCTACCTGCTGTCCGCTTGGCGTGAGTCCGGGCTCTACACACCTCGTGAACGGGCTGCCCTGGCCTGGACCGAAGCACTGACGAACGTGGCTGACACCGGTGCACCCAGTCAGGATTACGAGCAGGGGCGAGCGCATTTCACCGAGAAGGAGTTCGTCGACCTGACGTTGCTGATCGGTGCGATCAACGTCTGGAACCGGATCAGCGTAGGCTTTCGGGCGGTTCACCCGAATGACCGTAAACTGTAACCAAGTACGCCGGGAACCAATTGCCATGAATGAACAGCCCGCGCATCAGTTTGATCACTGGCGCCGATACCTGACAGGCGTCGCGTACCGCATGCTGGGTTCGGTGACGGAGGCAGAGGATGTGGTGCAGGATGCATACCTGCGTTGGCACCATGCCGATCACCTGTCAGTCGATGATGTGCGGGCCTACCTGACCACGGTCACCAGCCGGCTTTGTCTTGATCGCCTTCGCGCCGCTCATCGGCAGCGGGAGGTCTATGATGGTCCCTGGCTGCCGGAACCTATAGTCGAAAGTCAGGACACTCCGGCAGGCGCCGAGGCGCTTGCCAGTGATGTGTCCTTTGCCCTGATGCTGGCGCTGGAGCGGTTGTCTCCCCTGGAACGTGCTGCATTCCTGTTGCACGATGTATTTGGGCTGGATTTCAGCCAGGTCGCTGTGAGCCTGGAACGCAGTGAAGCCAGTTGCCGCCAACTCGCAAGCCGCGCCCGGAAACGTGTGCAGGCTGAGCGCCCGCGTTACGAGGTGAGTTCAAGCGAGCATAGTCAGTTGACGGATCGATTTTTCGATGCCGCTCGCAGTGGCGACGTGGCAACGTTGAAGGCGCTGCTGAGTGAGAGCGCCATACTGCATACCGATGGTGGCGGTAAGAGGATTGCAGCGCGGCGCCTGATTCTTGGCGCCGACAGGATCAGCCGGTTCTTTGAGGGTGTAGCACGTAAGTCTGCATCGCCCAGCCCTCGGTGGGTTAAAGCCGTTATCGTGAATGGGCTACCGGGATGGTTGACCATTGAACACGATGGGCTGCCACAGATCACGACACTCGATGTGGTGGATGGCTGCATCCAGGCGGTGTATGTTGTGCGCAACCCGGACAAACTGCGGCATCTGGCTGGCCACCTGCCAGAGCCGCACGTCCATGTTCCAATGGATTGAGAAGGCCCCATGAAGTTTCCAAAAGTCACTGTCGTGTTGGTTTCCGCAGCCCTGCTGTTCGTACTTTGGGAGCAGACCCGGGAGCACCCGCAACCCGTGGATGCCCGTCGTTTTACCAACCTGGCGGCTAATCCAGTCGAACTTAGCGTAGCCATGGACTGGGTCGTTCGCCAACTCCCCGCGTTGTGTGAGGACGCGACCGGAAAGGGCGCGGACTCCGGGGCTCATTCGGCGTGCGTCAGTGAAGGGGAGACCCGTACATCGGTCTGCCGACGTGCGGTCTACGATCGCTTCCCGAGTGTGATCGCCTCGGAACAGGTGTTCCGGGATGTCTCCCTCACCGCAATGAACTGCCTTGTCCCGCAGTCCGGATTGATTGAATAATTTTTTAATCAATGGCGTACAGGATGTACGGGTGGTGTTTTGTGCGAGTATCCCGGACGAACGCCTGAAACGGCACTATAGTGGAGTAATATCATCACCATAGTGAGTTTCCGTGTTCTGTGGCCAGACGATGACCCGTACTCAATGCCGCGATAGCATCCTCCGGCGCCAAAGCCGAGCCCTTCTCATTGCTGGGACTCTCTCTTTCTGCCATAGCGCTTGGGCGCAGCTTGAGACTGACAACTGTGTCGCCAGCAAAATTCAGCCGGAAGCTATTGATCTTGACCAACCCCGGGACCAACTGGCTCGACAGAACGACCTGGATATACCGGTAGGTGCCCGAATCGGTCGAATAGACATTATTCGGCGCCCCATCTTTGATACCACCGATCCGGAACAGAACAATTTTCTTTATCGCACGCTGAACGCGCTCAATACCCCGACCTGGAAATCGGCCCTGCGTGCCCAGTTGGTGTTTGACGAAGGTGACGTTTACCAACCAGGTACGCTGGACGAATCCGAACGCATATTGCGGCAGAGTGAGTACCTGACGGCCGCATGGATCGGTGTTACCCGCGTTTGCGGGAAGGAGCTGGAAGTCACTGTCCTTGCACGTGACACCTGGACGCTACTGCCGAGCGTTGGTGCGTCCAGGACGGGGGGCGAGAACAAAACCAACGCTGGTCTTTCTGATCCGAATTTCCTGGGTTCCGGCAAGAGCGTAGGGATATCCCACAAAAAAGATGCCGATCGCAGCGAGACCAGCGTCGATTTCGATGATCCTAACGTGCTTGGTTCCCATTGGCAGGCAGGGCTTTCCTACGATAAACGCAGCGATGGACGCGGTCGCAGTGCCTACCTTGAGCGACCATTCTACAGTGAGCTGGCGGAGTGGCGATTTGGCCTGAGTGGTGAGGACGACGTTCGCGAACAATCCCGCTACGTGGGGGCGGAGGCAATTGCGGACTATCGGCTGGAACGCGATTTTGCCAGTGTTGATGTCGGCTGGCGGTTGGCAGAGCGCAATGGACGCCAGTTAAGGCTGCTCGCCGGCTTTCGATACGATGCCCGGGCATTCGAGCGCTTGCCGGACGAACCCAATCTCGACCTTCTGCCCGATGATCGCACTCTGAGCTACCCATGGATCGGATTTGACTACCGTGAGAATCGCTTCCGGGAAATGACGAACCTGACCCGTCTGCAACGGGTCGAGGACGTGCGGGACGGATTTGTGTGGAGTACCGAGTTGGGGTACTCCTCGCCGGGACTCGGAGCAACGGAAGACCGAGCCGTACTGAATATGGACTTCCGGGATGCTTTGCTGGCCACGGACACCAACTACGCCAGCTACGGGTTCAGTCAGAGCGGCACCTGGCGATTTGACCAGGACCGTTTCGAGAATCTTATCGGAACCGTGAGTCTGGAGTACTTTCATGGCGGGTCAGTGGACTGGAACAGCTGGTACACCAATCTGTCTTTCACGGCAGCGCACAATTTGACTGTGGATCAGCAGCTTCTTATTGGCGGTGACAATGGCCTTCGTGGCTATCCAAGCAGCTACCAGCAGGGCAACCGGAGAGCGTTGTGGACACTGGAGCGCCGTTATTTTCCGGACTGGTATCCCTTCGAGTTGTTTCGCGTGGGAGGTGTACTGTTCACCGATGTAGGCAGGGCCTGGTTTGATGATGGTCGCGACAACGGACCCGACGACGGTGCACTGACGGATGTGGGGTTCGGCCTGAGGCTGGCCTCAAGCCGGATCGAAGTGCAGAGAATGCTGCACCTGGACTTTGCCTTCCCGCTGGCGGGAGACGACAGCGTTGACCAGGTGCAGGTTTTGTTGCGGGGTCGTTCGCGGTTCTAGGCGACAGTCATGTCACTTGATCCACTTGTCGCCCCAATGGGTGATGTCGTGCTTCTGCTCCACCTGTAGCGTGCGGGCACCAGCAGCTGGTTCCACTTCTTCCGCAGCTGCGATTTCCTCGTCAATCACTCGCGTTGAGAGGGACAGCCAACTGGTCACGAAGGCAGCGGCATCGCCGTTGATTTCAAGTGCGAGCTCGTCAACGTTGGTGATATCGTCACAGGCCGAGTGATAACAGGGGTCAAACGCAATGCCAGCCTCGCCACCAAACTTGGCCGCCTGCTCTTCGGTTTTCAGCACTTCGGCGCCGGTAAACAGCCCGCCAAACGCAATGCCGTCCTCGAAGAATTGAGCGTAGTCCGAGCGGAAGCTGATTTGCGTGCCCTCGGAGGCAATTTCACGCAGATTGAAGTACTTCTCGAACAGCGCCTCCGTGGCTGCTGATCCGGGAGGGCCTGCCAGATCGAAGTCGGAACCGTCGCCATCGTAGATAAAGTTGCCGAAGTTGGGCGAACCAATCATGTCGTAGTTCAGGTAGACCTTGATCTTGTCCTTCTCTTCCTGGGAAAGGCTGTTGACGTAGAATGTTGAGCCGACCAGGCCGGCCTCTTCCGCACCCCACCAGGCAAAGCGGACCTGATTGCGGGGATGGGCCCGTTTCATTTGCAGGGCCAGTTCAAGTAGCGCAGCGCTTCCGGAGCCATTGTCGTTGATGCCAGCCCCTTCAAACACTGAATCCAGGTGAGCGCCCGTCATCACCACGTTGTCAGGGTTACCCCGGTTCGTTTGGGCGATCACATTGGAGGTTTCGGTCTGCTCTCTCACTACGTTGGTCACGACCCTTAACTGGAGGTCCGGCTGCTCAACCCAACCTGCGCCAATGTCGTAGGTGGTGAACACCACGGGAATTCCCCCGGCATAGTCATCGCCGAGTGTGGCGTTGATCAGGCCTTTGCGGTCTTCCGTGTTGCCCTGGTTGAAGATCACCACACCCGCGGCACCGGCATTGGCCGCGTTGGTTGCTTTCTGCCCGAAGGCGCAGGCTCCCCGTTGGATGACGGCGACCGATCCAGCGGGGAAGTCGGTAAAGTCCTCGGGTTCACAGCCACTGGTGGAGGTATTGTCGGGGCCGAGTTGAACGTCAACGGCAACGGCCATGCCCGTCACATCGCCCGGCTCGGTCTGGGACAGGTAGGTAAAGTCCTCTTCCCAGACATAGTCGGTCGGAGTGGGTGCCGTGGCCTGCAGAATGCCGTCTCCGGTCGGGTAGAAGGCATTGAAAGGAAACTGCTGGATGGTCACGTCATAGCCCGCACTCTCCAGTGTGGTTTTAACGTAATCGACCGTCGCCTGGTATCCAGGTAAGCCGGCAGCGCGATTGCCATCATTGGCTTCGGCAATGCCATATAACCGGTCCAGGTGGTATTGGATGTTGCTTGCCTGCATGCAGCGGGGCAGGCCAAATGGCGTGCTATTGAGAATGCCAAACCGGCACTCGAACGGACTGATTCGATCCGGGCTCCAGAAATCGTTGAGTAAATCGCCGGTGGATTTCTGGCCTGGCGAGGCGTGTGCGGTTATTGCAAAGAAAAGGGATCCTAAAGCCATGGTGCGGCTTGCGGTGCTGATTTTCATTGTGATTCTCCAATCCTGGGAGTTTGTTGTTAGGTCCGCTTGTGGCGGACTGTCAGCGCGGGGAGGCCTGAATGGATGTTAAACAGGCACCCGGGCATCACTACTTCCATCGATGCCTACCGCAAGACTAGTCGTGGATTTTTTGTCCATCCAGGCAGAAAACATTACAAAACGTTAGGTTTTGGGAGGCGCCGACGTGAGCGTTGATCACGTCGGCGTTGGGAGGCAGGAAGGGCGCTCTTGCGGTGCGCTCAGAATCCGTAGGAGCGGGAAATGGTCTTCTTTTCGCCGGACTCAACCAGTGCCTGGTAACTTTTGTTCAGAGCCTGCAGGATCTCGGGAGTGGTGTCCTTGTGGACGGCGAGATACATTGGCGTTTCACGGAACACCAGAACGCGCTCGAGCCCGGTTACATCGGACGCATCAGCAGCCAGGTACGGGCCAGCCAGACCGTCAGCTACCCAGAGATCAATCTGATCCTGGACCAGGCGGCGCGCATTCAGGCCGTTATTGCTGATTGCGGAAACGTCAAAGCCCTTGTCGATCAAAAAGTTGGTCATGACGTCGCCCTTGTACCCACCGATCTGATAGCTGTGGGCATCGTTCAGGGTGTTCAGTTCAATGGACGAACCGGGTTTGGCGAACAGTGTCCATTCGATGGAGGACAGTGGCCCCACCCAGTCGAAAAAAGGCGCTCGATCCTCTGTTTTGGATACGCAGTAGATGGCGTGGTCAGGATGCCGTTCGGCCCGGTTGAGGCCATAGCTGAGGTCCCTGAGCTTGATGCTGTAATCCAGCTCGGCTTTGCCTAGAAGGGCTTTTACCACATCGGTGCAGAGGCCTGTGATGTCTGCTTCGGAATGGGCAAATGGCTGACCATTGGTGGTCATGTTGTAAGGAGGATATTGTTCTGTGTAGATCCGCAGCTCTTCAGCGGCAGTCGCACAACCTGCCGTCAACAGCAGGGCCATTGTCAGCCCGAATTTTCCTTTCATGAACCCACTCCAAAGTTGGTTACGGTAGTTACGGAGCGCGGCATGATATTGAAGAGGAATCCAGCAGGGCATGCTGGATTCCTCTTCTTTACATTTTGGCAATGTAGTGAAAGTGACACGTTATGCAGACGTTCTACCTGGCGTTTGCCCGGGCACGGTAGACTGAGGGTGTCTCACCGAACCTGGCCTTGAAGGCCCGGCTGAACTGGCTCGAGTCGTTGAAACCGCAGAGGAGGGCAATGGCGGTGATTTTGCTTCCTCGTTGGCGGAGCAGGTCCCGGGCACGGGTCAGGCGTTGCTCCTGAACATATTGATAGGGTGCGCAGCCAAAGGTCGCCCGGAACAGACGGGTGAAATGGTAAGGGCTCAGATTAACCCAGCTTGCCATCTCTGCGAGGGTCAACGTCTGGTCCAACTGCGTGTGGATACGTTCCTGTAACAATCGGCGGTAACGCGTGCTGAGTTGTCCGGTGACGGAAGGTGTTGCCTGCTGAACGTTGGAATGGCGACTAACCACCTGTAGCAATAGCCACTGGGCGAGGTGATCCATCGCCATGGACTGACCGGGTGACTGCCAGTCACTCAGTGCCAGTAACTGGCCTGCCTGCGCCAGAACCGGGTCCCGGGTGTGGTATCGCTCGCTGAGTTCGACCCGGTCGGGCTCGCAGTCCCAGGTCTGTTCTGCGCAGCGGGCGATGTCCCGGTCATTGAAGTAGAGGTGGAAGAATTCGAACTGGCCATCGATCTGCCAGGTGGACTGACTGCCAGCGGGAAACAGGCAAACAGCCCCCGGAAAGCCCTGGCTCACGGCCCGTCCGTTCACCACCCGCCTGGCTTTATCGCCCTCGTTGATATAGATGCTCAGGGCATGATGGCGCGGACGCTCGTAGCGCACCTCGCCCTTGCGGTTCTGCCACTGCGCAAGGGCGCGGCCCTGGTCCAGCTCCATCAACTTTTGAGGCGCCACGCCGGCGGCTCGCAGCGCGTCCACAATGTCGCGGCGCTCCCTGTCGGGGTTTTTCGTTGAATCGGGTATCCGGGCTGAGTTTGTTTGCATATCGGGCCTCCGCAAGAATCATCCATGGTTGCGCAGGATCTGACAAGTTTTCTCCTTCGCACTGCCATAAGCTTGGCCACATGATCCATCAACGCGTCACTTTTTAAAGGGAATTACTGCTATGCCGATTTCCGTGCATTACGGTCTGACGGTGCTGATCTGGGGCCTGACCTGGACGGCCATTCGCCTGCAGGTTGAGTCTGCACCTGTGGATATTTCGGTGTTCTATCGCTTTTTGATGGCCTCTGTTGTGGCCCTTGTGGTGCTTGCATTGCTTGGGCGCCTGCAGAAGTTGACGCTGAAGCAGCATGGCTGGCTTTTTTTGCAGGGGCTGACGCTGTACAGCGTGAACTTCCTGCTCATATACCGTGCTGCCGAGTCCATGACCAGTGGTTTGCTGGCGGTGGTGTTTTCACTGGCGGCGCTGTTCAATGCCTTGAATGGCTGGCTATGGTTGCGGTTGAAGCCCACCGCCCGTCTGTATCCTGCGGTGGCGTTGGGGATTACTGGTGTGGCCCTGCTGTTCTGGCATGATCTGCAGCTTGGCAACGCCACCGGTGCCAGCATCCTGTTTGCGGCTGCCGGCACGTTCTGGTTTTCCATGGGGAACCTGGTGAGTATCAAGGTTCGGCTGGCGCAAATCCCCTTGTTGGTGGCGAATGCCTGGGCCATGGTTTACGGCGCTGTGATCCTCGGCGTCTGGTGTCTGTTGCAGGGAGTGGAGTGGGTGGTGCCAACCTCAGCGACCTTCTGGGGCGCAACGGTTTTCCTGGCGGTACCCGGCTCCATTATTGCGTTTTATTGCTACATCACTGTGATCCAGACCCTCGGTGCTGACCGGGCTGGCTATGCAACGGTGCTGTTTCCGGTGGTTGCCCTGAGTGTATCGACCTGGCTGGAAGGCTTTGAATGGACAACAACCGCCGTATTGGGTGCCCTACTGGCCATCCTGGGAAATTACGTGCTGTTTCGCCGAGTCAAATGATATCCCGTGGGGCCTCGGAAACCGCTACGTTGTATGGAGCTTCAGATGCGTCACCTTTTCCGAGAGACGGCTGGGTTCCGTGCCGAGGATGTCATCCAGTGAGGAAGGCCGATGGACCCAGAAGCCCTGGAGAAGATCCACGCCGATCTCCTTCAGTAACGACGCTGCATCCTCGGACTCGACGTACTCGGCCACCGTGATCATGTCCATGGTTCGGCCAATGTCATGAATGGCCCTCACCATTGCAAGGTCTGTTTTGCTGGTGACGATATCGCGAACAAACATCCCGTCGATCTTCAGGCAGGTAACTGGCAACCGGCGAAGGTAACCAAACGACGACAACCCTGAACCGAAGTCGTCCAGGGCAAAGCTGCACCCCATGTCGCTCAGGCGTTTCATGAAGGCCTGAACTTCCAGCAGGTTATGGACGGCGGCAGTTTCGGTGATTTCGAAGCAGATCTTGTTCGCTGGAACCCCGTAATGGTGGAACCTGCCAACCACAAAATCCGCGAAGTCTGTTTGATCGAACGAGCGACCAGACAGGTTGATGTGGCAGGCTTCCAAGGCACCAAGGTGTTCTGGGGCGGCGGACAGTTTTTCGAGTATATTCTCGATAACCCAGCGGTCGATTCTCGATGCCATGCCATAGCGCTCCGCAGGGGGCAGGAAAGCACTGGGAGGCACCACCGAACCATCCTGTGAGCGCATGCGAATCAGCACTTCGTATCGCAACCCCTTGCCCCGGCCCGTGGGCGGAGCAATTATCTGGCATTCAAGGAAAAAGCGGTTGTCCTGAAGCGCGGTCTGAATGCGGTTGTGCCATTCCATCTCGCCCTGCTGGGAGGCCATCTGCTTGTCGTCCATCGACATCACGCACACGCGGTTGCGGCCGCCGTCTTTGGCGGTGTAACAGGCAATGTCGGCGGCTTTCATCAGGGCGCTGATGCCCGCGCTTTCTGCGGTTATAGGCACCACGCCAATACTGCAACTGATGGTGTGGCTGGTTTGCTGCCACGAGAACACCAGATGGTCAAGTGAGGCCCGCACCTTTTCAGCCACATGGTGGGCGGTGTCGAGGTCGCAGTTCTGAAGAATGATGCCGAACTCGTCGCCGCCCAGCCTCGCCAGGATATCTGCCTCGCGCAGATTTCTTGAGATAATGTCGGATACCTGGCGCAGGAGCTGATCGCCTGCGTCGTGGCCCGACGTGTCGTTCGCCAGCTTGAACTGGTCCAGGTCGATGTAGCACAGGGCGTGTTGCTTGCCTCCGTTGCGGACATGCCCGAGATGGCTGGCGAGCTGTTGCTCAAAGGCTCGTCGGTTTATCAGGCCGGTCAGGCTGTCATGGGTCGCCATGTAGCTCAATTCCGTCGACAGGCGGTGAGACTCGGAAATGTCTTCCATAACCGTTGTGAAGTACGCTGAACTGCTAGGTGCGTCCCATACACGGGATACGGTGAGCCTGGCCCACAGAAAGTCATTGTCTTTTCGAACAATGCGATGCTCGGTCGTATAGCTGTCGATGGTACCGAAACTGATGCCCCGTCGTTCTTCCCGGGCAACGTCCCAGTCTTCCGGATGGACCAGCTCCCGATAGGGGCGGTGCACCAGGTCATCGGGCCGGTAGCCAAGGATGTCGCAGGTTGCCTGATTGGCGTTAACGATTCGGCCATCGGTATCGATCTGGATGATGCCGATGGCGGATTGCTCGAAGATCGAGCGGAAGTTCTGCTCAGTTCGATTGAGCAGTCTCACCAGCCGGAATCCCAGGAACCAGGACAGCAGCGCCACAAGAGTCAGGAACAATGCACTGACAACAGACAGGAAGCTGGCGGACCAGCGCGAGGCGTCTCCCATGGCCAGGCGAAATTCCCGGGCATTTGCCTGCAGTTGTTGGTCGACAATTGCGAGCCTGTCGCGCAGGGCCTGCAACTGCTCGCGATCCGGAGGTGTTACCAGCCACACCCGTTCCATTGCGTTGCCGATCTGGTCCAGCTCAAACAGCAGGTCATCGGCTTCCTCCCAGGCGGTTAATGCCCGGTCCAATTGATCAAGCCATGAAAAAAGACGGACCAGCAAAATCATGCGAGTCAGGTCTTCTTCGTGGTTGCCCCCTTGAAGGAAGCCATGCCTGGCACGTTGCCAATCGAGCACATCGGAGGTAATGGCGATGCGCGCATGAAGATCGCCGATGGGCACCCCCAGCGCCTGCCTGGCCTGTGCCAGATCTGAAAAATCACCGGTTTCGGAAAAACGGTTGAGGTGATGGACCGTATCGATCTGCGCTCGGGACCAGACGCTTTCGCCCCACGTATAGGCGGTGATCGCCGATTGCACTTGCACCACGGCGACCATGAAACACACGGTCAGGATGATCGTGAGGCACAGCCCCGCCACCAGCGCAATCAGTTGTCTTTGAAGGTTGGGTTGCTTTCCCTTGCGTCGCATGGCGGCTTATAACGTATGCCCCAACAAGCCCAGAACCCCGAGGATGATCAGGTAGCCCGCCACGATGTAGTTCAGCAGCTTTGGAAACACGAGTATGCCAATGCCCGCGCCCAGGCTGATCAGTGGCGCCAGTTCAAGGTGAAGTGTCATAAGAATAATATCCCTTTTTAATACGTTGCAGTGTTTTCTAACTTTCATCCTAGTCTGTAAGTCTGCCCAGTGCATCCACGCACGCCTCGATCTGTGACTCGCTGGCACTCGCGAACCCCATCACCAGCCCGGTCTGTGCGGTTTTTCCGATGTAGTGTTCGCTGAGAGGCGTGCTGCCGAAGCCCAGGTTTCTCAACTGCTGGCTCAAGGCAATGTCATCCACGTTTCCTTTCAGAACCAAATGCATACCGGCACTCTCCGCTATGGGAGCAAGGCTGCCGCCAAGTTTTTCGGTAACCCGCGCCTGAAAATGATGCCATTTATCACGATAGAGTTGGCGCATGCGGCGCAGATGCCGTGTGAACTGGCCGCTGTCGATGAATTCGGCGATGGTTGCCTGTGTCAGTAACGGTGTCTCTCCGCCGCTGACACGCTTGGCCCAGAGGAAATGGTCGACAAGTGGCTCCGGTACGATCAGGTAGCCGACGCGCAGGGCTGGCAGCAATGTCTTACTGAAGCTGCCCACATAGAGAACGGGGGCGGTATCGAACATGCCCTGAATGGCTGCAAACGGTTTGTTATAGAAATGGAATTCGCTGTCGTAATCGTCTTCCACGATCCACGTCTGGTTTTGGCGTGCCCACTGTAGCAATGCCATGCGCTGTGAAACATCGAGAATGCCCCCCATGGGGTATTGATGGGTTGGTGTGCAGAACAGCAGTTTGGCGGCGCCAAGGCTGTTCAGGATGCCAACATCCAGAACCTGTTGTTTGAGTGGCACGGGCAGCAGCGGGTTGCCGTGACGGCCAAGGGCGTATCGGGCGCCCCGGTAGCCCGGATTCTCAACGAAGACCCGGTCACCGGGTTTTAACAACACGTCTGCAATCAACGACAGCGCCTGTTGCGCTCCATTGGTTACAATCACTTGCTGTTCAAGGCAACGCACCCCGCGGGAGGCTCGCAGATAATCAGCAATGGCTCTGCGCAATGGCTGGTAACCCTGGGTTGTGTCATAGCCGCGAAGGCTTCTGCGGCTCTCCTGATGGTGCAGTATTCGGTTCCAACTGCGAATGGGGAAGGCGTTGATGTCAGGTAGCCCGGGCTGGAAGGGCAGGTTGGCGTCTTCCCCGAGCCTCAAACGACTGGCGGGAGTCGGCGGCAATGGCGGCAAGGTCATGGCCTGTGTGGTTTGGATGGCTCCGCCGGTGGGGTGGTTGATCGCCAGGTTGAGGTCTTGGTGCACGAATACGCCTCGACCAGCCCGGCTTTGCAGAAAACCTTCAGCTTTCAACTGGTCGTAAACGGCGTTGACGGTGTTGCGGCTGATACCCAGGTCTGCCGCCATCTGACGGCTGGAGGGCAGTTGGCTTCCCGGCAGATAACGTCGATGGATAATGCGTTGGGACAGGTGCTGATAAAGCTGCGTTTGCAGCGATGTGGTGTGCTCGAACCGTATATCGTCAATCACCTTAACTGGTCCTATTGAAATTTATAATCTGGATCTTTTCATGGTATCAGGTGTTTCTTCTAATAGAGGCGTACTTTGCAAAAGGAGCATCAGATGTCTCGGAAGGAAATCACGGATATCCCTTTATCACTACCGTTATCACCGCCGTCATCACCGCTGTCTTGCTGTCCTCGCAGCCGGGTGAAGCGCGCGGCCAGGAGAGCCAGCTACGACCGGGCGCCGGCTTACGCCCTGATCGATCGGTTAAAAACAGCGCATGTGGGCTTTGTTGAAGATGGCGAGCCACGCATTATCCCGATTACAGCCTGGCGTCTTGCTGACGACCTTTACCTGCATACACTCAGCGGTGGCAGGTTGGCGCAGACTCTGGCATCGGGACAACTGTTGTGCATTTCATTCGCCGTGACCAACCAATGGGTGATGACAAAATCGGCTTTCCATCACAGTGCCAACTATGAATCCCTGGTACTGTTCGGCAGGGCAGAGCCAGTGACGGAGGAGAGCGAATTCGACGCCGCGTTCCAGGCCATCATCGACCAGATTGAACCGGGCCGTTGGGAGCAGGTGCGTGCTCCTAATACGAAGGAGCGGAAGGCGACGGCATTGTTTAGGGTTCCAATCGAGGAAGGCGCGTTCAAGAGCCGGACTGGTGGCCCTGGAGAGGAGCCGGAGGATATGGCGCTGCCAGTGTGGCACGGTGTGCTGCCAGCCTAAGTGGGTCTGAGCGTTGATGCCCCAATCGTTCCTTGGCAGGTTATGATCGGGGGGCATTCAAGGTAAACTGTGTTCACAATCGTTTCACTTACTTGCCAGATAATGCAGGCAGCAACGCATGTCCGAAGTTGATCCCCTGAAAGCCTTGTCCGATATCGCCAGTGATGCCCATACTCGCATCCAGGCTGCCCATGAACACATCAATCCGGTGTTGGAAGTACGCCGGGGCATGCGTGATTCGGGTATTCCTGCGGATGTCATGACCATTGACTGTCTGCGCACCCGTCGCCGCATTACTTTGATCCTGCACGACAACCAACCAGGCGTGCTGTTGTACCAGTTCGTGACCATCGACGATGAGGTGGGTGATGAGTTTCAGGGCATGGCGTTGTCGGAGGTCAGTGCCCAAACGCTGGTGGACTGGATGCAGAATTATTTTGGATAGGCGGGCCCTTAAGTCGGGCACCTGACACACGAGGGGCTGCATGGAAGCATTATTGATTATTCTGGCAATTGGTATTGCCATACTCCTGCCGGTGGGTTCCGTGCTGGGTATTCTTGCGTTTTCCCGACGTCGTGAGCAGTCGGAACGCCTTGAGTCCCTGAACCGGGAAGTGTCCCGTTTGCGCGAAGAAGTGACCTATCTAAAGCAACATTTGGGCGGAAACGGCCAAGACCAACCAGCCCCGGAGCTGGAGCTTGAACTCGACGAAACCGTTGTAGAGGACACGTCAGCCCCTTCTGATTTAACCCCCTTGCCCGACTCAAGCTCCCCGAGTGCAGATGCAACGTCACGCGATAAATCCCGCTTTGTCCAGGCCCTGAAGGAAAACTGGATGGTCTGGCTTGGCGGCCTGAGCGTTGGGTTGGCCGGTATCTTTATGGTCAGTCACTCCATCAACGCGGGAATGATAGGTCCGTCGCAGCAATTGATGTTGGCGCTACTCAGCGGCCTTGCATTGCATGGGGGAGCGGAATATCTGCGTCGCCGCAACCGGGGTGCGAACGAAGTATTCGCGGCGCTGGCGGGTGGAGGCAGTATCACTCTCTATGCGGCGCTGCTGGCGGGCGTTCACCATTACGGTCTGGTCGGCCCAACCGTGGGCCTGTTCGGGCTGGCCATTGTGTCTCTGGGCACCATGGTACTGGCTCTGGTTCATGGTCCGTTGCTCGCCGTCATGGGGTTGAGTGGCGCCTATCTGGTGCCGTTATTGATCGGTGGCGATGATGGCAGCGTGGCTTTTGTGTTGTCATACAGTTTCGTGATCACCGTCAGTTCGTTGATGTTGATGCGTTATGTCTATCGGGACTGGCTCTGGTATGCCACGTTATCCGGCGCGTTGCTGTGGTGGTTGGCCACATCCAGCGGAGCCGCCATTGGCGCATCAACAGCCTGGTACATCGCCGCTCTGTTTGTGGTGTTTGCCTTGGTTCCGGTTCGCTCAAATCAGGCGTTGCCGTATTTGCGGGAAGTCTTGGTATCGCTGCTGGTTCTCTGGGCGCTATCGATGGTCGGGCAGGGCGACAGCCCGTTTTTCTGGAGCTGGCTTCTCATACTGCCGGCCGCAGCGCTGGTGCCGCAGAGTCGTGGAGCGCTCTGGTTCCTGCCCTGGGGCGCGGTGGTGGCCAGTGCGTTGGGGTGGCTCGGATACGTCGGGCGCAATGGCACTGAGGTCACCTATGTTACTCAGATAGCGCTGGAGCATCAGGGTGGTTTGCTGTCCTACCTGATAGGGGGCGCCATGCTGTCCATCGGGCTCGGATTGTGGCACTGGGTTCGCCAGAATGATCGTCGCCGGTGGGCCTCCTTCACCCTGTTGTCGCCACTGGTTTGGGCGGTCTTGGGTTGGCTGTTGATACACGGCCATCAAACATCACCCGTCTGGTCAGTTGCGATGTTGCTGGTTGGCGGCGCTTACGGCGTGCTCGCGTGGAAGCTGGAAAGCGTGCAGCGCTATCGGATGGGTGTTGTCTGGGCGGTGCTGGCGGCACACGTCAGCTATTCCCTGGCGGCGGTGATGATTGCCCGCGAGGCGTCACTCACCCTGGCCCTGTCTGCTCAGTTTGTCAGTCTAACCTGGCTGGCACGACGTTATCAGATGCCCGAGCTTCACGTGTTGTTGAAGGTGGCCCTGGCCCTGGTGGTGACGCGGCTGACGTTCAATCCGTGGTTGCAGGATTACGCTACCGATCTCCATTGGTCACTCTGGAGCTATGGTGGGGCTACGCTGTTTGCCGGCATTGCCACCTGGCTGGCGGGGAAGGATCGTGCCATTCGCGCCTGGCTGGAGGGGGCGACCCTGCATCTACTGGTGCTGTTCCTGGGTGCGGAGATGCGCTACTGGCTTTACGATGGCGATATTTTTTCCCAGCAGTACAGCTTTACTGAGGCAGCAATCAACACACTACTCTGGGGTGCACTGGGCGTGACCTATACGGTGCGTGCCGGGGCGAGCGAGTCACTGGCCTGGCTGTACCGGTTGTTCTCGCGGATACTGCTCGCGCTGTCGATGTTGAGTTACCTTGCTCTGGTGACGCTCCACAATCCCTGGTGGGGCGGCGGGAATATAGGTGACACACCGATCATCAACATGCTGCTGCCCGCCTACGGTGGTCCCATTCTGCTGGCGCTTGCAGTCAGTCGGTTTCCATCGCTTGCGCCCCGGTTCTGGTCGTTGTGCGTAGCGTCTGCCGGTTTTCTGCTGTTTACCGCGTTGGAGATCCGGCAACTCTGGCAGGGAAGTGATATGGGGTTGTCGTTTGGTATGTCAGAGGGTGAGCTTTACAGCTATTCGGTTGTCAGCCTTTTGTACGCCATCGGCGCTATTGCCTATTCTGCCAAGCGTGACAATGCGGTGCTCTACAAGGCAGGCATGGCTCTGTTGGGCCTGGTGATTGCCAAGATCTTTCTCGTCGATATGGCTGGGTTGCAGGGGCTTTGGCGAGTGGCGGCCTTTATGGGGCTTGGGCTGGCGTTATTGGGATTGGCGTGGATGTATCGGAAAGCGCAGGGCATTGTGGCCCCACCGTCTGATTAGGTGGGGCCGTGAGCGGCCCCACCCTGTTGATGGCCGGTCAATTACTTCGCTGTGATGGTTTTCATCACAAGCTTGCCGTCTTTCTTGATAGGACCGTCTTCCTTGGCGCCCAGGGTGTATTCAAAGATGCCGGTTTTCATGCCGCCGTCTTCGCTATGAAGCATCAGCATCAGCATGTCACCGGATTTGACGTCTTCGGTCAGGATGGCGGCCACATCTGAGTTTTTACCCTTGCGAAGGGGGGCGTGTGCCACAACCGGGCCGGGCTTGCCACTCTCGTCCGTGCGATGCACCACGAGCCAGCCGTTTTCCTCGGCAACCACTTTCTTGGCAGTGACGGTACCGTCCGCAACTGACTGATTGTCTCCCCAAACCCCGACTTTCATATTGTCCATTGCCAATGCGGAACCAGAAGCCAGAGTTGCGGCCAGAAATGCGCTTGTCATCAAATGCTTCTTCATTGTGTTCTCCTTGCTTTCGGGTTAATCCCATCTTGATATCGTGTTCGATGGGTGTAATCACAGTTACGGGGGGTGGTTCCCAAAAGTTTCAGCAAGGACGAAAAAGAATCAGTGAGAGGGTTGGGAGCCCTCATCCGCAATGGGGTAAAGGTAGCCGTGTATGGCTGGCCCTGTGGGTTGGCCCGTGGGTGAACCACCTTCGGGCTCTACGCTGATGCCAAAGGTTGCTTCCTTCAATAGTTCAGGATCGTAGTCACGAAGGGCTGCACGCTCCAGCTTCAGGTTGTCGTTGAGTACGCCAAGGGAGCGAGGATTCGGCCCGAGTGAATCGGCCTTTATCCACATCTGGTAGGATTTTCCCTGCATGGGTTCGGCCGTGACCGGGCGAATCTGCATTTGACGGTTGGTGAGATCGACCGAGAGCATGAAGGCCGGCTGTTGGTCGTTCTGCTGGAATACAGCCACAAACGACTGCGGGCCCTGTTCGGGTGCAGGCTGGAATGCCAGGACTGCAACCAACACCATGGCGGCTGCAGACGCCAGGGCGGTGCTCCACTGCCACCGACGCAGGCGCTTATGCAGGGCGATCACGTTGGACTTGTCGTCGCTGTCAGTATTGGCTCCTGCACGGGGTGTATCGAGGGCGTCAATGTGTTGTTCAATTCGTTGATACAGCTCTGGGGCTGGGGTGACCGGCATCACTTCATCAGTCAGTGTGGTCAGGCGCTGCTCCCAGGCAGTGATCATCTCATCGAGATCTGACTCGCTTTTCCGACGCGCAGCCACAGTGGCCCGCTCCCGGGCATCCAGTGTGCCCAGGACGAACTCAGCTGCGAGCATGTCCAGATCGTCGCGGTCGGTCATGATGTGAGACACCCTTTCAGTTGTTTCAGTGCCCGGTGCAGCCAGGTTTTGACGGTATTCACCGGCTGATCAAAATGCGTGGCCAGGTCGGCTCTGGACCAGCCGTTCAGATAGGCCAGCCGCACCATGTCGCGGCGGTCTTTTTCCAGTTCCTCCAGGCAAAGGTTCAGTTGGTTCACAGTCTGCTGGTCTTCCACTTGTGATTGGGCATTGGGTTCTTTGCTGGCAAGCTGCTCCAGCTCATCTTCCGGTGCTTTTCGATTTGCCGGCTGCTTTCTCAGCTCGTCGATAGCACCGTTGCGGGCGATGGTGATCATCCAGGTCATCGCAGAGGCCTTGGATGCGTCGAATTGATCCGCTTTGCGCCAGATCTTGATATACGTATCGTGAACGACTTCCTCGGCCCAGCCCCGGTTATTCAAGATACGGATGATGGTGCCAAGAAGTTTCGGTGCCGTTGCTTCGTACAAAGCCGCAAACGCTGAGCGGTCTTTTGCGGCAACGCCTTTAATCAGCTGGCTGAGTTGATCGGGGGGCACTGGTATGGATGGCGACTCCGCGCCTGATGGGGCGCGGCCAGTGGTGGGTGAACTGAACGGTTCAGACATGCAGGAGTCGCCAAAGGATGGATGAAAAGATATCTCTTTGTACGCAGATTGCCGTGTTCGGGTTTATGACGTCAAGCACGTTTGCGTGCCGGGCTCCTCACCAACGGTAGCGAACGCTGGCAACCACGCTACGGGCTTCGCCGTAATAGCACCAGTAATCGCAGCTCGCGACGTATTCCCTGTCCGCAACGTTGGTGACGTTAACCTGGGCCTGCCAGTTCCGGGTTACCTCGTATTGGGCCATCAGGTCCAGAACCGTGTAGGAGGGAACGTCGGTCTCACCGTCTCGGGTTGAGCCCACGTAGCGGGCGCCACCGCCGATCTTAAGGCCTGGCACATGGTCAACGAAGCTGTAGTCCAGCCAGGCTGACGCCATGTGTCTGGGTATCAGCGGGGCCGCGCGTTCGCTGTTGTCGGTTTCGGTTTCCTTGATCGTGGCGTCGCTGTACGTGTACGCAGCGGTCAGTTCGAGCTGGTCGGTCAGGTAGCTCACGCTCTCCAGTTCGAAGCCAGCGGTCGTGCGCTCCCGGTCCTGGATCTGGAAACCGCTTTGGCTGGTGCCGAGTGAATTTTCCTCTTCGATCCGGAACACCGCTGCGGTGACATAGCCGTCCAGATTGTCCGGTGCGATCTTCACGCCAGCTTCCAGTTGCTTGCCCTTTCTGGGGTCATAGAGATCGCCGGTGCCGTCGGTGCCAGCGATAGGCTGGAAGGACTCGGAATAAGACAGATAGGGGGAAAACCCATTCTCGGCCAGGTACATAACTCCGCCGGACAGGGAGAGTTCCTCGGCATCGGCTTCCTGCCGGGTACCTGAAGTCCTATTGATGCTATCCACATCGGCGTGGTCAAAACGGGCACCGGCCAGAAACACCCAGCGGTTATCCAGGCGTACCTGATGTTGCAGGTAGGCGCCGATCTGTTGTTTGTCGTTTTCAAGAACAATCAGGTCGGCTGGGGTGATGGGCGTGAAGTTTCCATACTGAGGATCAAACAGGTCGACAGGATCGCCGAAATTCGAGAAGCCAAACGCGCCGTTTTGTTTGCCTCGATTGTTCAGGTCCTGATAGTCCAGTCCCGCCAGGAATGTGTGTTCCGTGCGTTCGATAAACCAGTTGCCAACCACGCGGTTATCAACGGTCCAACTGCTGATGTCCCCATCGCGGTAGATAATCTGACGCTGCCCCTCGCGAGGCCCGGTCTGGAAGGACATATAGGTGCTGCGCAGCAATAGATCCACATGGCTGTACCGGAAGTCCTGCTCAAAACGCCAGGTTTCGTTGAGGCGGTGGCTCAGGGAGTAACCAATCGACGACTGGGTGCGTTCGTTGGTGTCGTAGCTGGGCTCGCCATAGTCGACCGAGGGATCGACCCTGCCGAAGGGAGTATCTTCAACTGTGCCGTAGGCCAGTTTGAAGCCGTTGTAGGGGAAGGCATCGTCTTTCTGCACGCTGGCCAGGATCGTCAGTTCTGTATTGTCGGAAACATCCCAGGTCAGGCTGGGGGCAAAATAGTAACGTTCGTTTTCGGTAAAGTCCTGATCGCCTTCACTGTAACGGCCCAGGCCAACCAGTCGATAACGGACGTCATTTCGCCCAGCGACGGGCCCGGAGGTATCGACCCCAAGCTGGCGGTGCTCATCGGTGCCTACCTGCAGGTTCACCTGGCCCTGGGCTGTATCTGTGGGGCGTTTACTAATGGCGTTGATCACACCGCCCGGAGGTGCCTCACCGTAGAGAATAGAGGCTGGCCCTTTGAGCAGTTCAACGCGTTCCAGGCCGAAGGGCTCCGGCAGCCACTGGTAAAACCCTTCGCGATAGATTCGCAGACCGTCCTGGTAGGTAGACTGGTCAAAACCACGCACCTTTAGCCAGTCTGTGTCATTGTCGGCTCCATATTGCCCGGATAACACGCCGGCGCGATAGCGAAAGGTTTCATCCAGGGCATGAACGTTGCGCTCTTCCAGCTCTTCCTGTTCCACCACCGAGCCTGGGCGGGGTGTCTCCACCAAGGGAGCCTCCACCTTCAATGCCGTGGCGGAAACGACCAATTCCCCGAGACTTGTCGGTTCAGTAGTGCTGCTTTGTGCCATGACGGCAGCCGGAGAGCATAGAGCCACTATCGTAAGTGAACGTTTTATCGCCAGCTTGAGCTGGTGCGGCGGGCAAGAATAAACCATCGAAAACCTCCGGAAAGCGCAACGGGAAGGGATGAACGAGTGTTCATGTAGATGGCGGCAATCATATCAGCCGCATTAAATAATGCAAATCAATCTCATTACAGTTAGTGATTGCCGTTGGCGTGACGGACTGATCGTAGCTCTGTGTCTGGTGTCATGACGTGTCGAGCTGAGGAAAGCGCTTTTTGGAGTGGCAAATTCGGATATTTGCAAATAGAGTTAAGGTCTTATCCGCATTTTCGATACAGCTTTCCAGGAGTATTCCCGTGTCCGAGTCAGAACAGTTCGCCAGTGATAATTACAGCGGCATTTGTCCACAAGCCTGGAAAGCAATGGCTGAGGCAAATGGCTCCGATGAGCCAGCCTACGGCGAAGACCGCTGGACACAACGAGCTGCAGATGGGCTCCGTGCTCTGTTCGATACCGACTGCGATGTCTTTTTCGTGTTCAATGGCACTGCTGCAAACTCACTGGCGCTGGCCTCCATGGGCCAGTCGTTTCACAGTGTGATCTGCCACGAACTGGCGCACATCGAGACCGACGAGTGTGGTGGGCCGGAGTACGCTTCCAACGGTGCAAAACTGCTTCTTGGGCAGGGACCGAACGGCAAGTTGACGCCTGAGAGCATTGAGCATCTGGTTACCAAGCGCACCGATATCCACTATCCCAAACCCAAGGCCCTGAGCCTGACCCAGGCGACCGAGGTGGGTACCGTCTATTCCCCGGATGAGCTACGTGCCATCCGGAAAACGGCTGATCGTTTCAAGCTGAACATTCATATGGACGGAGCTCGCTTCGCCAATGCCGTAGCGGCGCTGGATGTGCATCCTTCCGAGATTACGTGGAAGGCTGGCGTGGATGTGTTGTGTTTCTCCGGCACCAAAAACGGTCTGGCGTTGGGGGAGGCTGTGGTGTTTTTCAATCGCGCGCTGGCGGAAGATTTTGAGTGGCGGTGCAAGCAGGCAGGGCAGTTGGCATCGAAGATGCGCTATATCTCCGCACCCTGGTGCGGGCTGCTCAAGGAAAACGTGTGGCTGGAGAATGCGCGGCATGCCAATGCCTGTGCCGAGCAACTGGCACAAGGACTGGAAGGGTTGCCGGGAATCCAACTTCGGTATCCGCGTCAGGTCAACGGGGTTTTTGTTGAGATGCCTGACCCAGTGCAGGCGGCGCTGCGCGACAAGGGGTGGAAGTTCTACAACTTTATCGGCGGCAGTGCTCGTCTGATGTGCTCCTGGTCGACCACTCCGGAACAGGTGGATCGGTTTCTGGCCGACGTGCGGAAGCTGGTGTCCTGATTTTGGCGCGATCCTCTCGCCAGCGTCGTCGCTTCATGATATATCAGCACCGTGTTTGTCCCACTTCAAATTCCGGAATCCGTAGCAATGCCAAAAGCAGGTGAAATCAAGAAGAATTCGGCAGTCGAGTACGAAGGTGGTGTTTACTTTGTAAAGGATATCGAACGTTCGGTCCCGCAGGGGCGGGCTGGCGGCAGCCTTTATCGAATGCGTCTTTACGACGTTGTAACCGGCCACAAGATCGACCAGACCTTCAAAGACTCCGATATGTTGAACCTCGCGGATCTGATCCGTCGGCCAGCAATGTTCTCCTATTCCGATGGAGAGGAGTACGTCTTCATGGATAGCGAGGACTATACGCAGTACAGTCTGAATGGCGAGTCCATTGCCGATGAGCTGCTGTTCATCAACGAAGAAACCCAGGGCTTGATGGTGGTTCTGGTGAGCGATGCACCGGTGGCGCTGGATTTGCCTCCAACGGTGGACCTGCTGATCGAAGAAACCGACCCGTCGGTAAAGGGTGGCTCTGCCACTGCCCGCACCAAACCGGCCAGGCTCACCACCGGCCTGGTGGTGCAGGTGCCCGAGCATATTTCCACCGGCGACCGCATTAAGGTCAATGTCGATGAGCGGCGGTTTCTGGGGCGGGTTTGATCCTCGGCTTATCCGATAGCGGGGCTTTCGGTGCCGTTGTGGCTCATAGCCCCGCGTCTTTCACATTCTCCATGACCACAAACGTGCTGGTCTGCAATACATGGGGCAGTGCCGATATCTGTTCTCCCAGCACTTGCCGGTATTCCGCCATGTTCCGCGTGCGCACTTTCAGCAGGTAATCGAAGTTACCGGCAATCATGTGGCATTGCTCTACCGCTGAAATCTGTTTCACCGAATGGTTAAAGGCGGCAAGGGCATTGCTGCTGGTGTCGTTCAGGGTGACCTGAGCGAAGGCAATATGACTCTGCCCGAGTTTGGTTTGATTAATCAGGGCGGTGTAGCCTGTGATATAGCCCTGTTCTTCGAGGCGTCTCATGCGGACCTGGCAAGGGGTTTTTGACAAGCCAACCCGTGACGCCAGTTCGGTGACGGTCACCCGTGCGTGTTTTTGCAGTTCGCGGATGATGGAGTGATCGATCCTGTCCAATTCGACCATAATTCATTTCCCGGTACAGATATACGGCTATATAAAGCCAAGAATATAATCAAATTGACTGCATATTAAAACTATATGGGCAAAGAGTCTTCCATGAGTTGTCTATACTGGGGATGTTCCGTCATACATGCCCCAGTTGATATCCCCGGAGATCTCCGATGACCCATTCCGATTCCCCTCAAAAGCAAACCCTCCTGGAACAGCTCTCCGAGGCGTTGGAGGGTGAGGATTACGACCCCGACGATTCCGGCCATCTGCGAGACATAGTGGCGACGATGCTGGAGGAGTCCCAGTCGTGGGATGACGCGCTGCACCGCCGTCTTACCGAGGTATTGGGCAGGGCGGAAGGAAAGCGCTGGGCCGGGATGTTCAGCGGCGGGTTTCCTTCCAGTTACCGATCAAGATTCTCCGTCGCGGAGGCTGTGGGCGATATCCAGCAAATCCAGTCCATTGCCCTGAGTTCTGATGTGCCCATGAGGTTCTACACCTCATCGGACCAGGGGGATCAGGAGCTGAATTTCAAGCTCTACAGTCAGGGTAAACCGGTGATCCTGTCAGACGTGATCCCGATCCTTGAGAACCTTGGTATGCGGGTGTTAGGGGAGCATCCGTATCGTATTCGGCGGCGTGATGGCGAGCCGTTCGGGGTCAGTGATTTTACCGTGGAATGCCATTCCCGCTGTCGTGGCGCCGATGTCGAAGCGGCCAAACCGAGACTCCAGGAAGGATTCCGCGAAATCTGGAATGGTTTCGCGGAAAACGACGACTTCAATCAGTTGATGATGGCGGCGGGCCTGAACTGGCGTGAAGTCAGCCTGCTTCGTGCCTACTCCCGCTACATCAAACAGCTGCGCTTCGGATTCAGCCAGCCCTTTATTGCTGACACTCTGGCCCGGCACCTGGAGATCACGGCGTTGCTGGTCGCCTTCTTCAGCGCTCGTTTCGATCCTGCCCTGGGAAATCGGGTGTCAGAATCCGAGCAGATCGAAAACCGGATTCTTGAGGCTCTAGAAGCCGTAACAAGCCTTGATGACGACCGTATCCTCCGGCGGTTCTATGTACTGATCAAGGCCACCCTCAGAACCAACTATTTCCAACGCCAGGACACCGGCGAGTTCAAGGGCTATATCTCGCTCAAACTCGATCCTTCCAGCATTCCGGACATTCCCAGGCCATGCCCGCGTTTCGAGGTGTTCGTGTGTTCGCCCCGGGTGGAAGGCGTTCATCTCAGGGGCGGCGCCGTGGCCCGTGGCGGTTTGCGCTGGTCCGATCGTAGCGAAGACTACCGCACCGAGATACTCGGGCTGGTGAAGGCCCAGCAAGTCAAGAATTCGGTCATTGTACCCGTGGGTGCAAAAGGGGGCTTTATCGTCAAACAGCCTCCGGAAGGTGCCTCACGCCAGGCGCTGAGAGAAGAGGGTATTGCCTGCTACCAGACATTCATCCGTGGTTTGCTGGACCTGACTGACAATCTGAATGAAGGCAGCGTCGTGCCCCCGGTTGACGTGGTCCGTCATGATGGCGATGACACCTACCTGGTAGTGGCCGCCGACAAAGGCACTGCGACCTTCTCTGACATTGCGAACCGGCTTGCCGGGGAATACGGCTTCTGGCTTGGAGACGCCTTTGCCTCCGGAGGCAGTGAGGGGTATGACCATAAAAAAATGGGTATTACCGCAAAGGGCGCCTGGGAGTCGGTCAAACGCCATTTCCTTGAGAAAGGCATCGATACCCAAACGGACGAACTCACCGTTGTAGGTATAGGCGACATGGGTGGGGACGTGTTTGGCAATGGCATGCTGTTGTCGGATCGCATTCGCCTTGTGGCAGCGTTCAATCACCTGCACATCTTCGTGGATCCGGAGCCGGATGCAGCGGCGTCGTTCGCCGAACGCAGGCGCTTGTTTGAAATGCCGGGATCGAGCTGGGAGGACTACAACGCAGAACTGATCAGTGAAGGTGGTGGCGTGTTCTCACGGGCTGCCAAATGGATTCCCGTGTCGCCGCAAATGCAGGCACGCCTGGGCATCCGTGACACCCGCCTGCCGCCCAATGAGTTGATCAGCGCGATGTTGCAGGCCCCGGTGGACATGCTCTGGAACGGTGGGATTGGCACCTATGTGAAAGCGGCTGTCGAAACCCATGACGACGTCGGCGATAAGTCCAACGATGCCGTAAGGATCGACAGCCACCAGCTACGGTGCGGGGTTCTTGGTGAGGGTGGAAACCTCGGTTTCACCCAGCTTGCTCGCATCGGTTTTGCCAGAACCGGTGGTGCCGCCAATACCGATTTTATAGACAACGCCGGCGGGGTGGACTGTTCGGACCATGAGGTGAACATCAAGATCCTGCTCAACGAGCAGGTACGAAGCGGAAAAATGACGCTCAAGCAACGCAACCAGATGCTCCGGGCGATGACCCCGGAAGTGTCGGAGTTGGTGCTGCGGAACAATTACCGCCAGGCTATGGCTTTGAGTCTGGCCGCCATGGGTGCGGTGGCCACCACGGACGAGTACGAGCGCCTGATGCGGCGGTTGGAATCAGAAGGCAAGCTTGACCGGTCCCTTGAGTTCCTGCCCGATGACGAGGAGCTCCGCTTGCGGCGCGAGCGCGCTTCGGGGCTGACTCGCCCGGAGCTTTCGGTGTTGATTTCATACGCCAAGATTGAGCTGAAGCAGGCGTTGCTGGCTGCTCCCATTGTTCACGACGATCGTTTCTCCGCAGCCCTCTACTCCGCCTTTCCAGGCTCGTTGCTCAAGCGTTTTCCAGCTGCGATCGATGCCCATCCCCTGCGCGGGGAAATCGCGGCGACGCAGATTGCCAACGATATGGTGAATCGCATGGGCATCAGCTGGGCGGACAAGCTGCGTAATGCCACCGGTGCCGACTGTGGCCGGTTTGCTGCCGGCTACCTGATCTCCCTCCAGATCCATGACGTAGAGACCCAATGGAAAGCGATTGAAGCGCTTGATGGGAAAATCAATGCCAGTGTGCAGGCAGAGTTGTTCAGTGATGTAATTCGCCTGGTTACCCGCAGCACCAGCTGGTTGTTACACAACCGCCGGGCTGACCTGGACCCGGAAGCCTGTGTTGCTCACTATCAGCGACCGCTGACGGAGGTGTTGGCGTCCACAGAGAGTCTGGAGGCGGTAATTCCTGCAAGTCGGTGGCAGGAACGCTATGATAAATACTGTAAACACAGTGTTCCGGAAAAACTGGCCGCCTATGCCGCCTCTGCAGAAAGCCGCTATTGGCTGATGGATATTATCGAAATTGGCCGTCAGTTGGATCGGGATCTTGAGTCGGTAGCCTGGGTGTACTTCAGCTTGGGTGAAGGTCTCAAACTGACCTGGCTGGACCGACAGATGCGCGCCTTCAAGGCCCGGGGGCACTGGCAGGTACTGGCGACGCTTCATTACAGGGATGAGCTGGACCACCAGTTGCGGAACCTGACCGCGAGTGTACTGTCCTTCGCTTCCGATGGGGGCGTATCGATGTCCCCAGAGCAGTCGCTTGAACATTGGCGTGAAGACAAACAGGCGCTGCTGAGCCGCTGGCAAAAAATGCTGAGTGATATGCAGGCCGCGAGTGACGTGGATTGTGCAGTATTCTCGGTGGCCCACGGCGTGCTTCGGGAGCTGGCTGTAAAGGCGGCTTAATCATTGGTCAGGGTGTTTTCGTCTGAAAATTAACCATTTCACAGGAAAAATGTAAATTTTAATTAACCAAAAAAGCCTGAACGTCGCGCTTGTCTGGTTTTTACAGTCAAATAGTCTTTGTCGTTCCCGGTAGAATGCGGGAGAGACAAACAACTGAGAGGGTTCAACCATGAGACCGCAGCAATCAGAGACTCCCACACTTGTCGATAGCCGGCAGGCCATCCGCAATTATTACCTCGCGGACGAACACAAGGTGATTTGTGAGATGATTGCTGGCGCCCAGTTGACCCGGGCCGAGCGCGATGGAATCTCGGAGCGCGCCGCCGAGCTGGTGCGCAGTGTCCGCAAGAACGCCAAGTCCACCATCATGGAAAAATTCCTGGCGGAGTACGGCCTCACTACCAAGGAAGGCGTTGCCCTGATGTGTCTGGCAGAGGCGTTGCTGCGCGTGCCGGACAATATGACGATCCACGAGCTGATCGAAGACAAGATCACGTCGGGGGCCTGGGGCACTCACGTAGGCAAAGCGTCCTCAGTACTGATCAATACGGCGACCGTGGCGCTGTTGATGACCAGCAACCTGTTGAAAGATTCTGAGCGACACAGCGTGGGTGACACGTTGCGTAAGCTGCTGAAGCGTTTCGGCGAACCGGTCATTCGCACGGTTGCCGGTCAGGCCATGAAGGAAATGGGCCGTCAGTTTGTGTTGGGCCGTGATATTGACGAAGCCCAGGATGAAGCCAAAGAATACATGGAAAAGGGGTATACCTATTCCTATGACATGCTCGGTGAGGCTGCCCGCACCGACGCGGATGCCAAGCGCTATTTCGACTCCTACTCCAATGCCATTGATAGCATTGCCAAGGCCTGCAAAGGCGACGTGCGCAAGAATCCGGGCATTTCCGTCAAATTGTCCGCACTTCTGGCCCGTTACGAATATGGCAATAAAGATCGGGTGATGAACGAACTGTTGCCCCGAGCCAAGGAGTTGGTAAAAAAGGCCGCAGCGGCCAATATGGGATTCAATATTGATGCCGAGGAACAGGATCGGCTTGATCTGTCCCTTGACGTCATTGAAGCCCTGGTCGCAGACCCGGAACTGGCCGGTTGGGATGGTTTTGGTGTTGTGGTTCAGGCTTATGGCAAGCGTTCGGCCTTTGCACTGGACTGGCTGTACGGGCTGGCAGAGAAGTACGACCGTCGCTTTATGGTACGCCTGGTGAAAGGCGCCTACTGGGACGCGGAGATCAAACGCGCCCAAGTAATGGGGCTGAGCGGTTTCCCGGTGTTCACCCGCAAGGCCTGCAGTGACGTCTCGTTCCTCTCCTGCGCAACAAAGCTGCTGAACATGACCGACCGGATCTATCCGCAGTTTGCTACCCACAATGCCCACTCGGTATCGGCGGTGCTCGAACTGGCCAAATCCAAAGGCGTGGATAACTATGAGTTTCAGCGCCTGCACGGTATGGGTGAATCACTCCATAACGAAGTGCTGAAAACCAGCGGTGTGCCTTGCCGGATTTATGCCCCGGTTGGCCCCCACAAAGACCTGCTGGCATATCTGGTGCGCCGCCTGCTGGAGAATGGCGCCAACAGTTCCTTCGTGAACCAGATCGTGGACAAGAGCATTACGCCGGAAGAGATCGCCAAAGACCCGATAGACTCCGTTAAAGAGATGGGCAGCAATATCTCAAGCAAGGCGATTGTCCACCCATTCAAACTCTTCGGCGAACAGCGCAGAAATTCCAAGGGTTGGGACATCACTGATCCGGTGACGGTAGCGGAAATCAACGAAGGCCGGGATGCCTATCGCGACCATCGCTGGAAAGGCGGGCCGATCATTGCTGGCGAGGTATCTGGTGCGGAAGTGCAGATGGTCCGTAACCCGGCTGATCCGGAAGATACTGTCGGCCATATTACCCAGGCGTCCGAAGAGGACGTGAACACCGCGGTTACGGCTGCCCAGGAAGGTTTCAAGGCCTGGTCGGCCCGGTCTGCGGAAGAGCGGGCCGAGTGTCTTCGAAAAGTCGCGGACCTGTACGAGGAAAATGCTTACGAACTGTTTGCGCTGGCCACCCGGGAAGCCGGTAAGTCACTGCTGGACGGCGTCGCTGAGATTCGGGAGGCGGTGGACTTCGCCCAGTTCTATGCCAATGAAGGTATTCGCTACAAGGACAGCGGTGAGTCGCGCGGAGTCGTGGTGTGTATTTCGCCCTGGAACTTCCCGCTGGCGATCTTCACCGGTCAGATTCTTGCCAACCTGGTCGCGGGTAACGCCGTTTTGGCCAAGCCGGCCGAGCAGACCTCATTGCTGGCAGTGCGGGCCGTGGAACTGATGCACCAGGCTGGAATTCCGGAAGACGCGATTCAGTTGCTGCCAGGCACCGGTGCCACTGTGGGTGGAGCGTTGACGTCCGATCCGCGGGTCGCCGGCGTTTGCTTCACCGGCTCGACTGCAACGGCCCAGCGCATCGACAAGAAAATGAGCGAGAACATGGCACCCGATGCCACCCTGGTGGCGGAAACCGGCGGTCTGAACGCCATGATCGTGGATTCCACGGCATTGCCCGAACAGGTGGTGCGCGACGTTCTGGCGTCGTCTTTCCAGAGTGCGGGCCAACGCTGTTCGGCACTGCGCATGCTGTATGTGCAGAAAGACATTGCCGACCATCTGCTGGAAATGCTGTACGGCGCGATGGACGAGTTGGGCATTGGTGATCCCTGGTTGCTGTCCACCGATGTTGGCCCGGTCATCGATGAGACGGCAAGGAAGAAGATTGTCGACCATTGTGACAAGTATGAAGCCAAGGGCCAGCTGAAGAAGAAAATGGCGGTGCCCGAGAAGGGAAACTTTGTCTCCCCTGCCGTGATCAGTGTCAGTGGCATTGAAGAGCTGGAAGAGGAAATATTCGGCCCGGTGTTGCATGTGGCTACCTTTGCGGCGAAGGACCTGGACAAGGTGGTTGATGATGTTAACGCCAAGGGCTACGGGCTCACCTTCGGAGTTCACAGCCGCGTGGATCGTCGCGTGGATCGTATTGCCAGCCGTATCAAAGTGGGGAACACCTATGTGAACCGCAATCAGATCGGCGCCATTGTCGGCTCCCAGCCGTTCGGTGGTGAAGGGCTTTCCGGTACCGGCCCCAAGGCCGGCGGCCCGCAGTACGTGCGTCGTTTCCTGAAAAGCGAAACGGTTGAACGCCCGGCGGATGCCAGTGCCAAAATGGTGGATATCAAGAAGCTTGAAGGGCTGATTGGCAAGGTGGCGGATGTTAAAGCACCCGCGCCGGAGCCAAGAATTGAAGCCATGAAGCCTATTTTCGGTGATGTGCCTGCACCACTGGACGCCCATGCTGAAGAACTACCCGGGCCAACGGGTGAGCTGAACCGCTTGAGCAATCATGCTCGGGGTGTGGTGCTCTGCCTCGGCCCGGACAAGGAGACCGCATTGGAGCAGGCCGCAACGGCACTGTCTCAAGGCAACAAGGTGGTCGTGGTTGCGCCGGGCACCCAGGACGTGGTTGAGCGTGCCGCCAAAGCCGGTCTTCCGATCGTGGGCGTTGATGGCCTGTTGGAGCCAGGTGCTTTGGCACAGGCGCGCGGTTTCCAGGCAGCCGTAAGCTGCGCTGAGCCATCCTTGCTGAAAGAGTACCGGCAGGCTCTGGCGAAACGGGAAGGTGCGCTGCTACCGCTGATCACCGAGCACAAGCTTGACCAGCGGTTTGTGATTGAGCGCCATCTGTGTGTGGACACCACGGCCGCAGGTGGTAACGCCAGCCTGATTGCGGCATCCGAGTAATGACCTGTCACCTTGCAACGCTCAGGGAAGGGCGTTGCAAGGGTTTTGGTTACTCAGAGTCAGCAATTTCCCGGAACGCGTTGACCAGGGTTTCTGGTTCCTGCGCACCGGATATCAGGTATTTCTGGTTAATGATGTACGCAGGAACCGCCGACACCCCCGCCTGCTGATACTGCGCCTCTTCCTCCCGCACAGCCTCTGCATACTGGTCAGACGCCAGTACCTCGCGCGCTTGCGAGCCGTCCAGGCCAATCGTTTCCACGCAGTGGATCAGCGTATCCGGATTGGAAATATTCTCACCTCGTCCGAAATAGGCTTCGAAAAACGCCAGTTTCATATCGGTCTGCTTGCCCTGTTCACCGGCCCACTTCACCAGACGGTGGGCATCAAAGGTGTTGCGAGTGTAGCGTTCCTGGAGCTTCTCGAAGTTCAGTCCCAGCCCCTTGGCAATGTCCATCATCTGCGCCTGATTGGCTCTCATCTCGTCCTCACTACGGCCATATTTACGGCTCAGGGCGGGCAGGATGGGTTCGCCGTCACCGGATGGATCCGGATTCAATTCAAAGGCATGCCATTCAACGGTGAAGTCCATGTCATCTTTCAGGGTGTCCATGGCCTTTTCCAGGCGGGCGTAACCAATGGCGCACCAGGGGCACGCAATATCGGAAACAATGTCGATGGCTATTTGGGTCATGGTGGCTCCTGTGTGTAAGGGCGAATAAAAGCAGGGTACCTGAAAGTTGAGCGAATGACTGCCCGTGCAAGGTTCTTGGCCGTCCGGGCGCGCGGACACCCTGTCCGGCGTTCCGGGCATATTGTTATCCAGGCCGCTCCCTGGTGTGAGGGAAATCAGCAACCTGCAATCCTGGCACGTATCTTTCAGTTCCAACACTGCCGAACAATAAATCCAATAAAAGGAGCTCAATATGTTCCAACTGATCGCACATCAGGTGCGTGGTTGCACGCTACTGGCGTTGCTGGCCTCTGCAGTCCTGATGATTCCTGCTCTTCCCGCGTTCGCGGGCCAGACAGATTCCTACACCCTGCCACAGCAATCCTACAACCAGTCCAGGGCTCGTAACTACAAGGTGTACGTGCCCTCGAACGTGCAATCGCCCGCGCCCATGGTGATGGCTTTGCATGGTTGTAAGCAGACCAACAACGACGTGCTCAATGATTGGGGCCTGAAAGCAGCCGCCGATGAGTATGGATTCATTCTGGTGGCCCCCTTTATTACCAGCTACGACGGGCTGCGTAATGAAAACTGCTGGGGCTTCTGGTTTGACCACCACCGCCATGAAGGCGCTGGCGAAGTAGAGGACCTGCACCAGATTGCACTGGCCGTTGAGTCCAATTACACCATTGACGCCAATCGCCGCTACATCACCGGCCTGTCTTCCGGCGGTGCTATGGCAACCGTAGCCTCGGTGACCCATAACGAATACTGGGCGGCGGCTGCGCCTGCCTCGGGCCTGCCCTACGGTGAGGACTCGGCTTCTGTCTCGTTGTCCGGACAATGCCCCGGCAGCGCGACGTTTCACAGCGTATCGCAGGTGTCATCGGACATGCAGTCGGAGGTGGACGACCAATATCCGATCCCGCTTATGGTGTTGCAGAACGAGAACGACTGCACTGTGGTGAAAGAGGCAGCTGATAACACCCGGGATGCGCACCTGCAGGTGTTTGGCGAGTCCGGCTTCCAGACCACCGGCCAGGCCTACGCCTCGTCAGTCACCTGTTCACCCTATTACCAGAACAACCACAGCTGCGAGCACATCCGTTATACCCAGGATGGCACCAACGGAGCGCGTTCGGTGGTTGAAACCGTCTACCTGGACGGCCCCTTGTCGACCCCCAATACCCAGGACACCAATCATGGTCACTACTGGGTTGGCGGAGAGCATGGTAATAATGGCAAATGGTCCGTGAGGGTGGGGCCCAGCTATCCGGATATCATCTGGGATTTCTTTAACCGTCACAGCCGCGACGGTACCGAGCCCGAAGGTTTTCCGGTCATCACGTTGATCGGCGATAACCCGATGACAGTGGCGATCAACACCACGTTTACCGATCCGGGGGCCACCGGGCAGGATGCAGAGGACGGTTCACTGACGGTAACGGCCGACTGCAGTGCGGTGGACACGTCAACGGTCGGAACCTACACCTGCGACTACAGTGCGACCGACAGCGACAGCAATACCACAACGAAAAGCCGTCAGGTCGAGGTGTATGATCCCAACGCGCCTACCGAGACCTGCGAGCAGGCTACAGCGTCGCCCAGTGCTCACATCTCGGCAAACCGGGCTTATGCGGGAGGTAACTCCAATCTGAGGGCCTATGCCAGTGGCGACGACGTAGACATTGGTGGTTCCTTCGACACCTGGAGCAATGTCACCCTCTATGAGGGCGATCCGGGGCTCTGGTATACGTCCGAACCCAGCGCCTGCAGTGGAACCGGCGGAGGCGGTGATGACGGTGGCTCCGGCGGCGATGTCACCTGCCAGGACTGGAACGACACGCATCTCAACCACGATACGGCTGGCCGGGCTTACTATTCGGGCGGTTATTACACAACCGGTGGTAACGATTACCTGGGCGCAGTGTCTGGCACCTACAGCTGGGTGAAGGAGATCGACAGCGGCATCTTCGAAGCCGGCCAGTGTAACTGATCACCATCGAAGGTAGGCAATCACAGGGGGCGGGGAATCGCCCCCTGTTTCGTTGTTATTCCAGAATAATTTCGCGGCTGGTCAGTGGCCGGGATTCCCCGGGTTCCAGCGTTGGGTCCAATGTGATCGCGCCCATTTGTTCTCGGTGCAGGCTGCTCACACGGTTGCCCGTTGCATGGAACATGCGCTTGATCTGATGATAGCGGCCCTCGTAGATCGTTACCCTGGATTCGTTGGCAGACAGCGGCTCCAGCCGTGCAGGAGAGGTGGTCAGCCGTTCGTATTCGAACCAGATTCCCTGTGCGAAGCGCTCAATGGCATTCGTTGAAACCGGCTCGACGGTGGTGACCCGATAGACCTTGGGGAGCTTTATCCTGGGCTCCGTAAGCCTTCGTGACCAGGCGCCATCATTGGTCAGTATCAACAAACCGGTACTGGCGCGGTCGAGCCTGCCGGCGATGTGGAGGTCCTTCCGCAGTTCCGGGTCGATCAGCTCCATTACGGTTTTGTGAACCTTGTCCGCCGTGGCACTGAGGTATCCGGCCGGTTTGTTCAGCATCAGGTAGTGGGCCTGGTCCCCGTGCTGGATAACCCTGCCGTTGCAGGCTACAGTGCTGAAACGATCAATTTCCCGGGCTGTCTCCCTGCAAATACAACCGTCCACTGTAACCGTTCCGGCGGCGATCAGGGCGTTCGCCCGCTTGCGGCTGACACCGTTTTGATTACTGAGAATTCGGGAAAGCTTCATGGTGGCAATGTTATAGTCTTTTCCGACTTTCTCCGTGATTCCCAAACCTGGGTGATGATAACACTGTGGCTCAACGATCCGTGACCCAAAAATTCCTGCGTGCGCTTGCCTGGTCGCTGGTGGGCTTTTTGCTGCTGATGATCGCATTGATTGGCCTGCTAAGGTTCGTGAATCCGCCGACGTCGACCTTCATGCTGGGGCATCTGTTTTCCGGTTCCAGCTACGAGCTCAGGCAGGAGTGGGTTAGCCTGGACGAGATTTCACCCTGGGTACCGTTGGCAGTGGTGGCCAGTGAAGATCAACGCTTTCCGTACCATCAGGGGGTGGATTTCAGCGCCATTCGCAAGGCGCTTGCGGAGTATCGTGCGGGCCAGGGCTTGCGGGGTGCCAGCACCATTACGCAGCAGACGGCCAAGAACCTGTTCTTGTGGAACGGACGCAGTTTTGTGCGCAAGGCGTTGGAGGCCGGGCTGGCGCTTGGAATCGACGCCATCTGGCCGAAACGGCGAATCATGGAGGTGTACCTGAATATCGCCGAATTTGGTCATGGGATTTACGGAGTTGAGGCCGCCAGTCGGGCCTTTTTCGGCATTCCCGCCAGCCGGCTGTCGCAAACCCAGGCGGCACGGCTTGCCGCGGTTCTTCCCAACCCGAAAGTGCTCAGTGCCGCCAGTCCCTCGTCCTATGTATGGGAGAGGGTGGCCTGGATTCGTGGGCAGATGGCTCAGCTGTCCGGGTTGCATTATCTGCGTGGACTGTATAATTAGAGGTTTCGTTTCTCTCAACGTCCAACGTCCAACGTCCAACGTTCTTTCAACGTAAGAGTCTGCCCGTGATGTCACTGAACCTGGCCCTGCTGTCCGCGTTTATCCCGACGTTCTTTGTGGTGTCCATTACGCCGGGCATGTGTATGACCCTGGCGCTGTCCCTTGGCATCACCATTGGCGTGAAGCGGGCACTGTGGATGATGGCCGGGGAATTGGTTGGTGTGGCTGTAGTGGCGACGGCGGCGGCGGTGGGTGTGGCTACCTTCATGTTGAAATACCCAACGGCGTTCGCTGTGTTCAAGTATGCGGGCGGCGCCTATCTTGCCTGGTTAGGTATCCAGATGTGGCGGTCCCGAGGCAAAATGGCCATGCCGGAAGAGGATTCGCAACCGGTGGAGAGCTCAAGATTGCAACTGGCGCTCCAGGGATTTGTGACCGCTATTGCCAACCCCAAGGGCTGGGCGTTTTTCATCGCGCTATTGCCGCCGTTTATCGACAGTAAACTGCCGTTGGCGCCACAACTCACGGCCCTCATCCTGATCATACTGGCCTTGGAATTCCTCTGCCTTCAGCTCTATGCCCATGGCGGAAAGACTCTGCGCAAAGCGCTAAAGCAAGGCGGTGGTGTTCGCACGGTTAACCGTGTGGCGGGCAGTCTGATGGTTCTGGTGGGCGCCTGGCTGGCGTTCGGTTAGGTCGGTCAGTTACTGGCGTAGCGCTGATGAAGGATTCCAACCCGTTCCACATAGGCGCGGGTTTCCGCGTAGGGCGGTATGCCGCCATGACGCCCGACGGCCCCCGGACCGGCATTGTAGGCGGCCGTTGCCAGCTTGATGTCGCCGTCGAAGCGCTTGAGCATGCGGGCCAGGTAATTGACTCCACCGCGAATGTTCTCCGGGGCAACCATGGCATTGCGAACACCCAGCTCCTCTGCGGTGGCAGGCATTAACTGCATCAGCCCCTGAGCTCCCTTGGGCGACAGAGCCTTGTCATTAAACGCCGATTCCGCATGGATGACTGCCCGAACCAGAGCGGGGTCAACGTTGAACTCCCTGGCGGCCGTCTTGATTTCATCCCGGTAGGGCGACAGGAACAGCGGTGTGGTACGCCAATTCACGTTGGAATCCGGGTCGCAGGCGTAGCAGTGGAACCGGATGACATCAAAATTCGAGCTGGCAGGCTGGATACCGCTGTAGGCAATCACGCCATTGTCATCAGTGTAACGGTAAACCACTTCATCCTTTGTTGACGCACGCTTGTCGCCACGGCCCTTGACGTTGGTGTACTCCACCGTACCGTCGGGATGCACGATGCGCTTGATACTGTCCGCCGATACGGGCGCAGCGAGGGCCAGTAGCAGAAACGTCAGCGAGAAAGTGAAAAGGGTTTTGCCGTTGATCATCGTCTACTCTCGGAGTGCAGGGTCAAGAACGCGGCCTGCCTTCGTGACTAACAAACATACGGCGGATTATACGGCGTTAGTTGGCTGAAGAAACCGCAATGTTTGTCGGAAAAGTGTTACTTTTCTCAATATAGCCGGTCAATTCTCATTGTTGGCGAAATTATGGAGACCTTGTGCCCTTGAATACGCCCCGCAGCAACGTTGTACTCATCGGAATGCCCGGCAGCGGTAAAAGCACGGTTGGGGTGCTGCTGGCAAAACAGCTTGGTCTGGGGTTTATCGATACGGACCTGCTGATTCAGGAGGAGGCCGGGCGAACCCTGCAGGATATTGTCGACGGTGATGGCTATCAGGCGCTAAGGCGAATTGAGGAGCAGGTATTGCTGAGGCTGGATGTGCGACGTCAGGTGATTTCCACGGGCGGCAGTGCTGTCTACAGCGAGCCAGCGATGACCCACCTGAAGGCGGATGGTCTCGTGGTGTTTCTTGATATTCCGCTGGAGACGGTCGTTGCGCGGATAGGGGACTACAGTGCCCGGGGCATCTCCCGGCGACCAGATCAGTCGCTGGAGCAGCTGTTTTGGGAACGTTTTAAACTTTACTCGCGGGCTGCGGACGTGACGGTAAATTGTATTGGCAAGAGTCAGGAAGACGTTTGCGACGACATATCGATGGTGATAATGCAGTCGCCGACGACACGATAGATAAGTGTGCCGCCGGAACTGACGTGAAGGTTTCTAAGGTTTCGGCCCCTTGCCCCGAAGCGCATTGGCCACCAGTGAAATAACCAGCAGAACCAGAAAGATAAAGAACAAAATTTTCGCAAACCCTGCGGCTGTCCCCGCGATACCACCAAAACCAAGTACACCGGCGATAACCGCGACGATCAGGCATACAATAGCCCAATAGAGCATAGTATTTCTCCTGTTGTGTAACGTCACTTTCAACGTGGCACATGGACGTGAAAGCTACAAATAGTGGAAGTCCGCAAGTGCTTCGCAAGAGAATGGTTTGTACTGCAAATGATTGTTTTGTCAGCCTAAATTTCTTTGTTGTCGGTTGATTAAGCTTTGCTAAGGTGCGGTATGGCACCACAGATTGTTACTGTCTACCAAATGATATCGGGAGAATTTCAATGCTCTTCAAACAACTTGGTTATTCGCTGGCCTTCGTTCTTGCATTTGGCGTGTCCGGTTCCTTGCAGGCGGAATCGTCCGCGGATTCATCGGTTGAGTCGTTGAAAAAGGAAACCCGCGAGCTTGGCCAGGCGTTGAAAGAGTTCGGTGCGGACCAGAAAGCAGAGGCGGAAACCGCCATTGAAAACACGCTCTCGGCTCTCGACAAGCGCATTGAAACGCTACAACGTGAACTGGATCAGAATTGGGACGACATGAGTGACACGGCCCGGGAACGGTCAAGGAAAAGTCTTGAGTCCCTTCAGGAGCAGCGGCAACGCGTCCAGCAATGGTATGACGAGTTACAGACCAGTTCATCCTCCGCCTGGGAACGCACAAAGCAGGGCTTCTCCAATGCCTATGAGGCACTATCAGAACAGTGGAATGAAACCGAGCGCAAACTGATGGACGACTCGGACAAGAAGAAGGACAGCATTTAGCCGCCTTTTCGGAATCGCGCCGGCCAGACAGAGTCACCCTGATCATCTGTACCGGTTGTTGATTCCAATTACTGTATCTGTTTTGTTTGTCGGTCACGGGTTACAGTAGGCAAACTCACATTCGTCTGCCTCTCGGTTAACCGTATGCCCCCGATTTTCTATTCGTTTTTTGTGCCGGCGCTGTTCGTTTGGTTGTGGAGCACGGGCTTCATTGGCGCCAAGTATGGCTTACCCTTTGCTGAGCCGTTTACCCTCCTGCTGATACGCATGCTGTTTACGCTGGTACTACTCAGCGTACTCGCCTGGATACTGAAAACCCGCTGGCCCGGTTGGCGTGGTGCCGGTCACCTGGCGGTCACTGGTCTGCTGGTGCATGGCTGTTATTTGGGCGGGGTTTACTACGCGATCCAGGGGGGCATGCCATCGGGAATCGTGTCGCTTATTGTCGGCCTGCAGCCGCTGGTAACGTCCGCCGTGGCTATTCTGGTGTTGAAGGAAAGTGTCTCGAGTCGGCAATGGCTAGGCCTGGCGCTGGGCCTGGTCGGTGTAACACTGGTGTTGCTGGAGAAGTTCGGCGGTGGGGCTTCTGCCTCCGATTTCCCGCTTTGGACCCTGCTCTGGGCTGCGCTATCCTTGGGCGGTATATCCCTGGGCACGGTGTACCAGAAACGTAACGGCACTCAGTCGGATCTCGTCGCAGGTACGTTCATTCAGTACAGTGCTGCGGCAACGTTTTTTGCCGTTGGTGCTTTTGCGTTTGAAACCCGCGAGGTGGTGTGGGCTCAGCCGTTGATCTGGTCGATGGTCTGGCTGGTGTTCGGTGTTTCCATCGGGGCGATACTGCTGCTGATGTGGCTGATTCGACGCGGCGCGGCCTCGCAGGTGGCCAGTCTTTTCTATCTGGTTCCTCCCGTAACGGCACTGGAAGCCTACTGGCTCTTTGATGAAAGGCTGGGCGTACTCGCGATGATTGGGGGTGTTATCTCCATCACCGGGGTTGCGCTGGTGGTAACGCAGCAGCGAAAACAGACGGCCTAATTCCAGGGGTTCACACGGAACAGGGTGCCCAAACCGGATTGTGGTGTCAGCTTGCCACACAACCTCAGTCCCTCCCAGAAGCTGACCTGGTTGGCGGTCAGTACCGGTTTACCCGCCGCGGCTTCCAGGTCTTCCAGCCAGGCGGCGGAATGCAGTGCGGTATCGGGAATCAATATCGCATCTGCGTCCGGGTGGTCATTGTCTGTCACGAACTGTAGTACGGCCTCTTTCTCCAGCGTGCCGACCTCAGCCGCCGTAATAATGTCACGGCAGGTTATGTGCACCACCTCGATATCAAAGTGCTCCAGAAACGTTTTGAACAGCAGGGCTATGTCCCGCGGGTAGGTAGCCGCGATGGCAACCCGCCTGGCGTTGATGGCGGCAACGGCCCTGGCGAACGCCATGGCTGTGGTAGAGGCCGGGATGTGAAGCAGGTTTTCGAGCGTCTCGATCTGTTCCCCTATACCGTCGATACCACGAACGAAACTGGCACTGGTGGAGGTCCATAGAACAGCTTCCATACTCGCATCTTTCAGGTGCTCGGCGCCTTCTTTAAGCCGCTCTGGGCTTCCCATTTCGGTCAGTGCTTTAATGGTATGTGCATCTTCATCGAACGCCGTATGTATGACGCTCACCTCTGCCGGTGTCGAGATCATTCCGGCCAGACGAGGGTAGTCATCCTCGGCAGCGTATCCAGGGTAAAGAAAGGCGATGTGGGGAATTGATGTGTTCTTGTCCATATCTGAACAGTATTAGAGTTCTGCCAGTGTTGGCAACACGTTGTGTCTCAACGACTGAGCAAGTAGATCACAGCACTGGCAAGCAGGGCCGAGACGCATTGCCAGAACGCTACGGGATTGCGTTCCAGCAGTGGCGGCCGGCTTTTGTTGAGGTAAGTCTGGTTGGGGTGTCTCAGGTCGAATGTGAACTCCGAGAGTTCCTGGTACCGTTTGTCCGGGGTCGGGTGCACGGCCTTTTTGATGGTCTCATCGATCCAGGCGGGAATTTCCCGATCATCGTCCAGAACGGAGGTGTAGTTGAGCCTGCGCATGGCAGAGGCGGTGCGGGATTTGGCCACCTGGGTGCCGTAGGGGAACCGGCCAGACAGCATGTGATAGCAGAGTACGCCCAGTGAGTAGAGATCTGAGCGGGTGGTGCCGGTTTCGCCCATGAAGTATTCCGGTGCCATGTAGATTGCGGTGCCAGGTATCTCGTTGGGCTCCAGAGTGGTGGCTTCCACGATACCGGCCACCCGGGCGGACCCGAAATCGATGATTTTTACCGTGCCGTTGGTGTCGATCATGATGTTATCGGGCCGGATATCCTGATGCAGGATCTCCATGCGGTGCAGCGCATAGAGCCCGCGGGCTACCTGCGCCACGATACCTCGCACGGTTTCCAGGTCTGGTTTGGGGTTGTCGATCAGCCATTGTTTGAGGGTCTGGCCCTCGATGTATTCGGTCACCGTATAAAGGTAATTGCGCTGCCGGTCCTGAATGCCGGCGTTGAGAACGTGGGCACTGTTCACGCGCCGTGCGATCCACTCTTCCATCAGGAACCGCTCAAGGTATCCCGGGTCGCCTCTCAGGTCGATGGACGGGGTTTTCAGGATTATCTGTGTGTCCGTTTCGGTATCCAGCGCAAGATACACATGGCTGCGGCTGGTGGCGTGTAATTCCCGGAGTATGGTATAGCCGTCAAAGGCCTGCCGTGCTTCCAGTATGGGTGGAAAGGGTAAAGCTTCCACCTGCCGGGACAGTTCTGCGGTTTTCCGATCCGGCAGTTGGTCCACGCGAATAATCTGCACGCTGAGGTTGTCGTCACTTCCGCTGTCATAGGCGCCTTCGACCACCGCTTTGGCGGCGGAGTCCAGGTCTGATGAGTATCGGTTGATGATGTTTATAAACTGCTGCGCACTGGTGTGTTCGTAAACACCATCGGTGGCGAGGATAAAAATATCCTCTTCCTGCAGCGGCAATGACTGGTGATCAATTTCCAGCAGTGAATCCACCCCCAATGCCCGGCTCAGGTAGTTTTCTTCCTGGGAGACCCACAACCGGTGATCATTGGTAAGCTGTTCCAGAGCGTTCTCCCGCAGCCGGTAAATCCGGGTGTCACCGACGTGAAACAGATACGCGGTGGAGGCCTTCATGACCAGGGCACTCAGGGTGCAGACATAACCCTTATCTTTCTCATACCGGTACGGGCCGTTGCGGGTTTGTGCATGTAGCCACGAGTTAGTGGCCGTCAGAACCCGTTCGGCGGATTTGCGGACTGACCACGCCTCGGACGTACAGAAATAGTCGTCAAGGAAGCTTTTGACGGCGGTTTCGCTGGCGATGTGGCTGACGTCACTGCTGCTGATACCGTCAGCCATAGCGAAGGCCATGCCCTTCATCCCGAGTCGTGGCTCGGCGGGCATGGTGCAGCCGTGAAAATCCTGGTTGGAGGGCTTGCGGCCTCTGTCGGAGTAGTGTCCCACAGAGACCTTCAGGCGATTGCTCATGGGCAATCAGGCAGGCACGCGATCGACGCTGGCGGTCTTGGGGGCCTTGCGCTTGGCACCGGTGCGGATGTGCGTGGTGTACAGGGTCAGGCCGGTAAAGGCGAGGCCGCCGACCAGATTGCCCAGCACCGTGGGGATTTCGTTCCAGACCAGGTAGTCCATCACCGAGAAACCGCCGCCGACAATGATGCCGAATGGGAACAGGAACATATTCACAACGGAATGCTCGAAGCCCATGAAGAAGAACAGCATGATTGGCATCCACATGGCCAGCACCTTGCCGCCGACATTGGTCGAGATCATGGCACCGACCACACCCATGGAGACCATCCAGTTGCACAGCATGCCGCGGATAAAGATGGTAAACCAGCCGGCCGCGCCGTATTCCGCGTAACCGAGAGTACGGGCTTCACCAACGCCGGCAATTTTTTCGGCTACGGCTCCAGGCTCCGTGTTAAAGCCGTAGGTGAAGATAAACGCCATCATGAACGCGACGGTCAGCGCGCCAGCAAAGTTACCGACGAAAACCAGGCCCCAATTGCGGAGGATGGCGCTAGGGGAAACCCCAGGACGCCTATCCAACAGGGCAAGCGGGGTGAGCATGAAAACCCCGGTAAGCAGGTCGAAACCCATCAGGTACAGCATGCAGAACCCGACGGGGAAGAGCACGGCTCCGAGCAGGAAACTGCCGCTCTGCACCGCAACGGTGACCGCAAAAACGGCAGCCAGCGCAAGAATAGCGCCAGCCATGAACGCGCGTATCAGTGTATCTCGGGTCGACATGTGAACCTTGGATTCACCCGCGTCTACCATCTTGGTGACGAACTCTGACGGAACTAGATAGGACATTCTTGATTACCTCATTCAACGGTGATTATTCCCGGGCATAAAAAAACGACGCCTACACAACCCGAGTGTCAGGTTGGTGAGGACGCCGTTGTCCAGATAGTGTTCTATTTTCTGGGGGCTCGAAGGCCCGGTGTTCGCTGGTTAGTGTCGTCTAGTTCTAGGCAAGACCCATGCCCGAATTTTTCTTCGGAGAAAAAGCCCTTTTAAATTAATTAGGTAGGGTGATGTTTGCGATGAGCCGGTAGCCAGGCAATGGGGTAAGAGCCCTGGATTGAACCCGGCGTGATTCAAATTAGTGCGTACAGAGCTCGTTTGCCCCGAAACGGAACCCCTTCAGTATGGCTCCTGAGCAGTGTCAGAAAGTGGTGTCCAATACGTGCCCATCTTTTTCTGGCCCAGTGCACTGTCGAACGCCTTTCCGTGCCACGCTGGATGACCGGCAATCATGACCAGGGGCACGACTCCGTCGGTGCGATCACCAGTTGCTCGTGCTGAAAGGCATCCCGGTACTGACGGTGCACGTATTGTTGTGGTCCATGCGACGCAGAGCTGACGGGTCAATCAGGATAAGGTCGGCCTGATCACCCACTTCAATGCCACCCCCTTTGACGCCAAATACACGGGCAGGGTCACGGGTGAGACGGCGTACCATGTACGCGACGTCAATGTCGCCGCCGTCCGAGGCCAGCTTCAGGGCTCTGAGGTTGCCATCGTAAAAGGCCATGTTGGTGAGATGGGCGCCACTGTCATTGAAGCCAGGCAGAAGTTGTCGGTCCATCAGCAGCTTTCGGACAACGCGTTCGTTCCGATTCGCGGACACGGTATACCAGCTCAGGTCACGGTCGAACGCCCGCAGCATCGCCAGCACGAAATCGCCTTCATCCTTCACCCCGGAGAAGTGGTCTTTTAGCAGGGCCCGTTCCGCATCGCTGACTTTGAGTGGTTTTCCTGCATTCACGGCGTTCACCCGCGCGAAGACATCGGCAAAGGTAAAGCCTTGCCATTCCTTCAGGGGGCATACGTCGATGGTCATGTCCGCCAGGGTACGGTTGAAGGCGTAATCCTCAAGGCGTACCAGGCGTTTGAGACGCTTGAGGCCAAAACCGGTTTTGCCGCTCATCCACATGGCTTTGAACGACTCGATGTAGGCTGGATCGTTGAGGATTTTCTGTCGGCCTTCACGGTCCTCCAGTTCCGTCTCATTGAGAATGCGTAGTTCCTCAATCTCCTCGGAGAGCGGCGTTACGGCGCCGTCTGACCACACCTTGAAGGGGGCGGCCAGGGCCTGCAGGTGGAAGTCACCCCGCAAAAGTCGGGAATTGAGAACCCGGGCCAGCAACCTCGCCAGCCGCACGATCTTGCGGTTGCTTTGTACGTCCAGGGCTGCCACCACCGTTGTTCTGAGTGGTTTGCCGTGGAGTAGGCCACAGCTGAGAAGAAAGGTCTTGATGGTGCCTAAGGTACTGTCTTTCGGTGGCGTGGCTTGCCAGACACCGCCCTTGCGCCGCACGACCTCCGTCAGACGTTTGATTTCCGGGTATTTGGCGAACTGCGTGGGTATGGTCTTGCGGGTATTGGGCTGGTTGGCCAGGTAATGGAACGGCAGGGCATCGGTGGAGAATCCGGCATAGCCGTCATCCATGGCCTGCGCCAGCAGTGCCTCCATGGTCTTGAGTTCGTCTTCCGTGGGGTCACGGGAAATGCTGGCGTCAAATCCCATGACCTCAATCCGCAACATGGAGTGGGGCACCATGGTGACCAGGTTTGGGCCCAGGCTAAGCCTATTCAGATGCTGGATGTATTCCTTCGGGTTGTTCCAGTTCACTCGATCCGCGGTCGCCCGCAGGACGTTCTTGGGAATGTTCTCCACTCGGGCGTAACAGTCCACAATCGGGTCTGCACCGTCCTTGCGTTGTGCTCCGAATGCCAACCCCAGGCTGCAGTTGGCAATGACAACCGTGGTGGTGCCGTGGCGCACGGATTCGGGCAGGCCGGGAGCAACCTCCAATTCCAGGTCGTAGTGGGTGTGGATGTCAAACAACCCTGGCATGGCCCAGCGTTCAGTGGCATCGATGACTTTGCGCGCTTTTTGCGGATCAAGGTCCTGTCCTCGCGCCGCGACCTTGCCGTCTGCGATGGCGATGTCTTCGCGGGCCGGTAGTTCGCCAATACCGTCGAAGACCTTGGCACCCTGGATCAGATAGTCCCAGACTGTATCGGGTGTGGTATCGCTCATGCGTGCCTCACGGTTTGTTGTGTTTTTCCCGCGTAGCCGGACCGTACGTCAGGGCCTGATCTCGGTGGTGCTACCGGCCGGATTGGCGGGTTCGTTCTTGGCTATAACATAGATGGCGCCGAGCACGATGACCAGGGCCCCCACGATCATCAGGAGTTGTCCCCAGGGAAACCGCGGCTTTTGTTGCACGCTCAGCTCGGTTTCCAGGTGTGCCCGGAGCAGTTGGGTATTCCGGACATTGGCCTTCCAGGCGAAGTCGAAGACGTCGCCAACGACCGGAACAAGGCCGCCGAAAAAGTCGATCAGCATGTTCCTGACCATTTGCTGTTTGATCCGGGGGCTGGCTCCGGCACGGTGCGCTTCCAGGAGCACGTAGCAGGATATGAGCAGCCCGGCCAGATCTCCCAGTACCGGTATAAGGCCGATGATGGGTTCCAGCCCGATCCGAAAGCGAGTGAAGGGGATGCCGATGGCATTGTCGGCCATCTGACTGAATCGGTTCAGGCGGGCCAGGGCTGCCTGTTTCTCTTCCTGGCTTACTGGCGTTGACATCCGATCAGTCCCAGGATTTTTCCTTGAGCCGATAGAACTCCTCGACCACGGCATCCATGGCCTCGGCGTTATAGTCACGAAGTCCGCTGACCACAAGCTTTTTGGAAACCTCGCCAGCAACGTTACCGTCTGAGATCAGCCGGTAGTCCAGTGACACATTGCCACGCTTTCCGTCCGGCTTCAGCTCTGCGTTGTGGAGTTCAAGGTCAGGGCTTGGCGCATCAAGCGTGTCCAGGGCCAGGCTCATGCTTTGATACATGATCATTGGCCGATCCGGATTGAACATCACGCCTGCATTTTCCATCAGCGGTTTGAGCGTATGGGGGAAGTTCTTGCCGGAAGCGGCGACGTAGCAGCGAGTGAAATTCTCAATCACGGTGTCATCGTGAGTTCGCTCACCGCTGCGTTCCACCTCGATGTAGACCTTGTTATTCTGGTCGTAAACGCGGATCAAACCGTCGTCATCCTCGCGGAAGTCCAGGGGGACGTTTTCACCCAGCAGGCTGCGAAAATGGAAGGTCATCTGTCGGGAAAGACCGAAGTGTGACAACAGCAGGGCAAACAGCAGGTCTCCGGGAACGCAGAAACGCCGGGCATCCGGATTGTGGATCGGATTAAAATCACCAGCCACTTCCTTGGCAAATCGACTGGCCTGGGTCGCGCTGATCAGTACGAGTCCGTTCTGGGTGGCGTGGTAGCGTTCAAGAAACATGCGTTGCCTTTTCGTTTTCGCAAATAGAGAAGCCATGATAGTGGCCTGAAACGTCTTTTGCAGCAAGACACTACGAAACCAATGTCTAAGGCCTGGACGCAAATAATTGGTTTCGCTGGGGCACCCGGCGATGACGGCGGCCGATCTCCAGGCACGCCAGGGCGTTCAGGCCGTGGATACCCCGTCGGTATGGCCGAGTGATCGATCGGGCGAGACTTCATTGCGGACCAGTTGCTTCAGTTCCCGGATGTCCGGGAAGCCTTGCTGTTCCTTACGTGACCAGATGCGCTTGCCATTGACGTGAATTTCAAATATTCCGCCCGTGCCCGGTATCAGGGTCAGTTCACTCAGCTCTTCTTCAAAGGTGCTCAACAGTTCCTGAGCCATCCAGGCGGATCGAAGCATCCACTTGCAGCCCGTACAGTACGTGATCTTTACGCTGTTTGGCATGAGGTGGTCTCCTGTTGATTGGGTGATTATGTTGCATCAGGTTTTTGCGGTGGCCCCCAGGCTATCCATTCGCCGGGGTTTTGCAATACAGAATCCCTGCCCGAAATCTACCTGGATCTCCTTGAGCAGCTCCAGTGTCTCCATGTCCTCCACATACTCGGCGATGGTTTTCATGTCGAGGAAATGACACAGCTCGGTGATGGATCGAACCAGGGCATAATTGGTCAGGTTGCTGGCCATGTCGCGGACGAAAATACCGTCCACCTTGACGTAATCCACCGGTAGTTTCTGCAGGTAGGCGTAGGAGGAAAGGCCGGTTCCGAAGTCGTCCAGTGCAAACCGGCATCCAAGCCGTTTCATTTCGGTCATGAAGTCGGCGGCGTAATGCAGATTGGCAACGGCGGACGTCTCGGTGACTTCAAAACAGATTTGGTGGGTGAGGGCGCTGTGCTGCTTCATCCTGGTTTCCAGGTCGAACAGGAAGGCATCGTCACTCAATGACGCACCGGAGAGGTTGATGTTGAACGTATGGATGCTCTCCATAGCGTCTGGGTGCTCTTCCATCCAGCCTATTGCTTCGTCGATCACCCAAAGGTCAACGCGGGAACTGCGGCGGAACTGTTCTGCGGCCTCAATGTAACTTTGTGGAGAAATTTCCTGTCCGGAGGAATTCTGAAGGCCGAGAAGCAGTTCGTACATGTCACCGGTGCTGCCGCCGGTCAGGGGAAGGATTCTCTGTGCCCGCAGGTAAAGGCTGCCATCGCGTATACTGCGGTCAATTTCGGGTACCCACAGGGGGCCTGAGGCGGGCGCTTGCTGAGATTGGTCCCGAACCCGTTCAACGCTGTTTCCGCCCTTTCGCTTGGCGGATTTGAGTGCCAGGTTTGCCTGGTTCATCAGTTCGCCAGCGGAGCGCACAGTGTCTTCGAAAGGGCATACGCTTGCGCTTAGGGTGGTGGCGAATTCGGTGTCGCCAATGGTATGTGACTCCGTTCGAAAGGCGTCGCGCAGCCGTTCGGAGAAATCCAGCCCTTCCTCCACCGGCATCTTTTTGGCCAGCAACGCAAATTCGTTGCCTCCCAGTCGCCCGATGCAGTGATCGCCGGAGTGTTGTGACGCCTGTTCCTGAAGCAGGGAGGCAAACCGTTTCAGTAGCTCGTCTCCGATGCCGGTGCCATAGGTGGCATTGATCACACTGAACTCATCGATGTCGAACACCATCAGGGTATGAGTGCCAGGGTTGTCGTCCATTGCGGACAGAGCCTGGGCCAACTGCTTCTCGAAATCATGCCGGTGAAGACAGCCCGTGAGGGCGTCGTGAGTGGCTTCGAAGTTGAGCTTGCTGTAGACCTCCTGAACGATGTCGAACAGGCTCTGGTCGACAAAGGGAATATCGCCCTGCTTGACGAGCCACGCATCACCGCGGGCCAATCTCGACACGAATTCGGAATACTGAAAACTCACCTCTCCCAGTCCCTGGGGCGAAAGGAATACAAAGCGAAAGACGTCCTTGCCACCCCAGACCAGTCGCATGCGCCGTTTTTCACCGTTGTCGAGGGCAATCTCAACCCAATCACCCACGCCAATATCCTGGGCTCGCCTGGCCCAGCGGGTATCAACTGACTCTGTAGAGGCCTCCGCTTCCTCCTGCTGGCAGGAACCCGGGGGATAGGCGTCGAGGGTCACTGTCTCGCTTGATACCTGCTGATGCAATTCCCGGGTCAGTCTCGCCACCACCTCGCGCACCGGAGACACTTCACCGACAGTGCGCAGCTCTCTGTCAATAAGCTGGATCAAGGCATCACTTTCCAGTTCCCGTTCAAACGCGAGATCCTTGCTGGTTTCCCCGTCCGATAGCCAGAGGCGAATCTGGTCAACGATGTTGATGAAGCTGGTTGCGGTCTGGCTCTCGGCGCCTTCCCGCAATACCGCCAATACAATCAACTGCTCCCAGCCTGCGTTCAGCAGATCAAGTAGCACCGTTGGAATAGCCTTGCCCGCGAGGATCATGTTCAGGCGTCGCTGCACGCCGAGCCGCGTCTGCCGTAGGCGCTCTTTGCCTTCCAGGGTCTTGGCGATACGTTCGGAGTTCCTCTGGAACGATTGTTCCTGTCGATCTACCAGGCCACTCAACCGGGTACCAATGGACCGGTAAAACGCTTCATCCCGTTCTTCCGTCTGGATGAGTTCGTCGATAATCCCCGTTACCGTCTGTTCCAGGTTGCGGCTTGAACTCCGCTCGGCCAGGCAGAGGCGCATGAGGTCGTTGACGATGGTTCTGGCCGGATGGTTGTCACTGTCGAGGAATTCCGAGGTTTCAAGCAGGACCTCCAGAACCGGAAGTCTCAACTGTTCAAGCTGTTCCCTCAGAGTTCTGTTCAGCCCCTGTTCGTGCTCCAGTGGGGCAAACAGACGATCCACGAGGGTGACTTTGTCCCACGTCCCGTCGTCAAGTGCCTGTTCCAGATCCGGATTGGACGATGCCAGATGTCGAATAGCCTCCTCCATGCTGGGGCCCGGCTCTCCCAGCACCTTGCGCAGATCGTCCCTGTGCGGTCGCAGTTCGGCGGTAAACTGCGGATTGGTGCGTGGCCAGGTATCCCGCAGGTTGCTGGCATCGTGCTGTAGGCTCATCAGGCGGAGTAACGAACGCCCGGGGGCCGGTGCAGGTGCCGCAGGGGGCGGGGAATCATCCGCCGAGGCTTCGGCGCGGGGCGCGTCTGCTGGTGCTTCCCGGGCCTTGTCAGATCCCCTCAGCGACCAGTTGGAAGGCAGGCTGGTCAGATCGAGTGCAAGCAGGCCCGCCGCAAGGAGATCGCGGTTCAGAGACTCTGCGGCCCGGGGCCAAAGGTCGTCCAGCACGGTTTCGAAAGCAAGGTAAAGCGTGCCTCGATGCTGCCGGGCAATGCCAAGTCGATCAATGGTGAATTGCAGGCAGGTGCACAGTGACAATGGTGAAAGAGGGTTGCTGCGATCGCTGATATCGCAGGAAAAAAGCTGGTTGAGCAACTGGCTGAGCACGAACAGAGTATTGGTGTGTTTGCTGGCGAGTTCGGATGCCACCATCTGGAGTTCCAGCCAGTCCTCAAAGACATGCTGTTCCACGACCCTGAGTTCGCCGCTTTGGCTGTCGTCGACTGTGCTCGGGTTGAGCTGGCGGTCGAGCGCCTGGAACTGCAGCGTAAAATCACGGTATATCTGCTCCCCGCGACTGTTGAAGATAAAGCGCATGTCCTTCAGACGGGTAATGTCACGCACTTCCGCCGCATGTTCAAGGTCGTTCCCGATACCCTCGCAGGCCTGGTCGATAAAGTCGGTTACCAGGGTGCTCAGCAGACGCCGGGTGTGTTTTTGGTAGGCCTCCCGTAACAACGGCAAACTGGCGGAGGGCGATACCAACTGATCAGGCACCCTTTGTGGCAATCGTCGCAGGTATTCAATGGTTTCCGCATCATCGGGATCGCTGGTCATCCGCACGCTGTCCCCGTTGGGGGTGTGCAGATCACCACCTACACGGATCGGGTGGTTGCCATCAAACAGAAACAGTTCCGCGCGGGTGCGATCCGTCCCATTCAGGTGTTGTATCAAACCGGGTGATGTCAGGCCTGCCAGTGTCAGTTGAGCGCCGTCGCCGCCGGAAGAGGCTGCGACCAGTTCACATCCGCAAGGAATAAAACCGCGAACAACGATGAGAGCGTTTTGACGGAGGCCGGTGATACGGGGCTGGCTTTCTGTCATAAACGGGTTCCCTGGGCAGGCTGACTGCCAACGATTCCATAAATGTGCATTCAAATTTTACACTTATTCACTCATCACGGTAGACCAGTTTCGGCGGAAAATCTGTTTATTCCGGTGCATAACGGTAATGATGGGTATATTGGCATTATCGCTCAAAGTGACTAGCCTAAACTACCAATGCCCATTGCGACGAGGACAAAAACATGCCCGCCAAACCCGGCTCAGAAACGACCGGCCCGTTGAAGTTCGTCAGACCGGTCTTGCAAGGCCTCCTTATGCTGGCGGTGGTGTCGTCGGCCGTTGCTGACGAGAAGCTGTATATCTTCACCGAGAACTACCCTCCCTATAACGCGTCAACCACCGGGCAGGGCTTTGCTCATAATGAAGACGATATCACCGGTATCTGTACCGATATGGTGAAAACCATGATGGAGCGGGTGGACTACGAATACGTCATGAAAATGCGAGACTGGAGCCGTGCCTACGAGTGGGTCCAGGGTCGTGAGAACCATGCTCTGTTCTGCACGGCGAGGACTGAGGAGCGGGAAGACGAGTTTCAGTGGGTCGGCCCGCTGGCGTCGATCAAGTGGACCCTGTTTGCCGCGCCCGATTCCAACATTCAGCTTGAGTCCCTCGAAGGTGCCCGGCAGTACAAGATTGCCGGGTACAAGGGTGACGTCATGTCGGACTACCTGGTGAGTGAGGGGTTTGATCTGGTCATGAACGTGTCCGGTGAGCAGAATCCTCGCCGTTTGGTGTTGGGCCAGGCCGATCTTTGGGTGACCGATGGTCTCGTAGGGCCGCTGGTGGCGGAGGAAGAGCACGACATCACCGGCCTGAAGCCGGTTCTCGTGTTCCGTGAGACACCGATGTATCTGGCGGTCAGCAACGAAACGGCCCCGGCAATTGTGGAGGATCTTCAGGCAGCGCTTGATGAAGCGCGAGATAGCGGGGCCCTGGACAGTATCGCTCAACGCTACGGGCCTTGAAGCGGTGGTAACAAATCCTTAACGCAACCAGTGGGGATGTGGCCAGCAGTAATGGCAAGCTTGTGCTAGCTTTTAACGTGTTTCCCGACGAATGCGGTGGCGTTAATGAGCAATCCCAAGCATACCCTTTTCTGGATGACGCTGTTCCTGGTGGTCGTTGTGGTGGTTTGTGCCCTGATCCACAAACCGTTACAGGCCGCGTTTATGGCGAACTGGGTGTTCAACCTTTTAATTGTTTGTGTGCTCCTGGTCGGCATTGCCATCACCTATCGCCAGGTATTTGTACTGTTTCCGGAAATGCGCTGGATTGCGCAGTTCCGCACCGGCAATGCCGGGCTCTCCGTATTGCAGGAGCCCCGTCTTCTGAAACCGCTGGCGCGACAGTTGGATGACGACTCCAAGCGCGATCGTTTCTCGTTATCCACCATGTCGTTGCGTACGGTGCTGGATGGCATCCACAGCCGCATGGACGAACAACGGGAAATTACCCGCTATTTCATCAGTCTACTTATCTTCCTGGGATTGCTGGGCACCTTCTGGGGTCTGCTTGGAACCATCAATTCCGTGGGCGCCGTCATCGTAAACCTGGACATGAGTCAGGAGGATTTCGGCAAGGTGTTTGCCGGCTTGCAGTCTGGTCTGCTTGAGCCCCTGGAAGGCATGGGCACGGCGTTCAGCTCGTCGTTGCTGGGGCTTGGTGGCTCATTGGTACTGGGTTTTCTGGATATCCAGGCGGGCCACGCCCAGAACCGGTTTTACGACGGCCTGGAGGAATGGCTGACTGGCGTAACCAATCTCGTGGACCGGGTTGACGATGATCCGCGATAGCAGGCCCATGCCATGATCGGTTCCCGGCGTCGAACCCGCAGCAGCATCAACGTATGGCCTGGATACGTCGATGCCCTGTCGGCGTTACTGATGTTGATCATCTTCATGCTGTTGATTTACGTGGTCAGTCAGTTGTACCTGTCGCAAACCCTCTCGGATCGGGACTCAGAACTGGCCAGGCTCAACAGCCGTTTGCAGGAGATTTCCCGGCTGCTCGGCCTTGAGCAGGAGGAAACCGCCGCCCTGGAAAACGAGATGGCCGCGGTCCAGAACCGCTTCAGCGAAAGCCTTGCGCTGAACGACAGGCTTAGTGAGGAGCTGGAGGAGGAGAAGGCCCGGCGGTTGGAGCAGCAATACAATGCAGAAGCCCAGGCCCTGCGGGTTGAGGATCTGGGCAAGGCAATCGCCAGTGCGGAGTCGGAGTTGGAGGATGAAGAGCAGCTGACGGCTTCCCAGCGCGCGATCATCCTGCAGCTCTCGAACCAGATTTCGGCGCTGCAGGATCAGCTCAGTCGAATCACCGCTGCGTTGCGGCTACAGGAGGATCTCACCGCGGAGAAGGAAGCCGAGCTGGAAGAGGTGGGGAAACGCCTGAACACATTGCTTGCTGAACGAGTCAATGAGCTGGAACGCTATCAGTCTGAGTTCTTTGGCAGGTTGCGGGATATCCTTCAGGATAACGAGAACATCCGCATTGTCGGCGATCGCTTCCTGTTGCCGTCGGAATTACTGTTTGCCTCCGGCTCCGCCCGTCTTGGGCCGGAAGGGCAGCGGGAGCTGGACAAGCTGGCTGAAGTTCTGCTCGATGTGGTGGCGGCCATTCCTGAGGATATCGACTGGATTCTGCGCATCGACGGCCACACCGACCGGATTCCCATCAATACCGAAGCGTTTCCCTCGAACTGGGAACTCTCCACGGCCAGGGCTGTGGCCGTCGTGCGCTATCTCGCCTCTGAAGGTGTTCCCCAGAACCGCATGGTGGCAGCCGGTTTCGGGGAGTTTTTCCCGGTTGCTTCGGGCGGTTCTGCCGAGGCGCTGCGACAGAACCGGCGTATCGAGATCAAGCTGACGGACCGTTAAACCGCCGTAGGCTGTATCAGCCTGTCCGCCCAAAGAAACGTTCGAAGAACCCTGTTTCCCGCACGTCGGGAATGGGGAGGTCTGCATTGTCCTCGAGCGCCTTACGCCAGAACCGCTCGGGGTCATCGAGGTGGGCGACTTTCTCCCGTTCCTGTGCGCTGTAGGAATTGTGGTCCCCACTGAGCCCGTGTTCCATGAGTTCCTGGGCCCAGAGATACAGGGCGCAGCGAACAACGCGAAGCAGCTTGTTATAGCTGTCCCTGCTAATGGTAATGGCCAGTTCGGCGGTCAGGTTGATATGCGCCTGAAGCGTGGCCATTTCCTCTTTGTCGAAAACAATGCGGTGCCCCGTACCTTTCTTGCAGGCCATGCAGGTTTTTTCCAGGGATTTGATGCCTTCTGGCATGTCTCGATGGCCGAAGTCCTGCTTCTGCTTGTCGTCGACCGGGGCGGGGATCCAGCCATACTGGGGTGAGCGGGCCACGATATGGCCGGGAACATCGCGCCGGTACGGAGGAAGCTCCGAAGTATCACTGTAGCCGTCAAACTCGATTCGCATCCACGCCGCCATGGTTCGGTGGCGCAGCATCATGGCCAGGGTGATGGCTGAGGGCATGATTTCCTCGAGTGATTCTCCGTCGTCCCGGAGCCGTTCGTCCAGATGATCAACTGCTGCTGACATGGCTGTTCTCCATTTACCACGGGCAGAAGGGCGCACCTCCTGCCTGGCTGTTGTTCTTGTCGGAAATTCTGTCCGGCGGCTTTACCGGAAGCATTGATTAAAAACTAGGCGCTTTCTGTCATTTCTTCCGTTGTAGAAAAGTAGCCTGTTTGTTACTGGAAGTAAGGGCTGCCCGGCAGGTATGCTCTTACCCCTTTGTGTTTGTGAACCTGGCTCCCGGAACCTCGATACCTCTATGTCTGACTTGGCGCTGTACCAGTATGTCCTGATTGGCCTTATTTTTATCTGGAGCGGATTTGTCCGTTCGGGGTTGGGATTCGGCGGGGCCGTGTTGTCCTTGCCTTTCCTGCTGCTGGTGCTGGACGATCCGCTGGTCTTCCTGCCCATCATTGCGGTGCACCTTCTGGTGTTTTCCTCCCTGACCATCTGGATGAACAATCGCAAGTCGTCGGCTACGGATGATGATGGCGTAGCGGTCGTAGGTACGGTCGACTGGCATTATCTATGGCGGATTCTGGCGATCATGATTGTGCCCAAGCTGATCGGGGTGTTCGGCCTGATCACACTGCCGTCAGAGATCATGAGCACCATTATCTTTGTGATCGTGTCCCTGTACTCGGTCTCCTACATCCTGGACCGGCCTTTTCGCAGCGGCAGCCGGGCTGTGGACGCGGTGTTTCTGATGGTGGGCGGCTACATCAGTGGTACGTCCCTGATCGGTGCCCCCTTAATCATTGCAGTCGTGGCGCAGCATCTGCCGAAAGAGCGTTTGCGGGACACTCTGTTCGCACTCTGGTTCATCCTGGTGGTGATCAAGATGGCGGCGTTTATCTGGGTGGGGGTAGACTTGCAGCTGATTCACCACTTGTGGCTGTTACCCTGCGCTGCCATTGGTCATGTCATCGGTCTTTATGTTCACGATCGCATGCTGAAGGCGGAAACACCGATCTTCTTCCGGGTGCTGGGCGTTGTGCTGCTGATCGTCAGCAGCATCGGTATGGCGAGGGTGTTGTTTCCCGGTTAACCCAACCGTGGCGTCCAGCATCGGTCTCTCTCAGTTCGTCGTTGGCGGCGTTACAGCGCCGTTAAACCTTGACCATGTTGATGGCAAGTTCCGCTCCCATGGCTTATACCTTAGTACGTCAAAAATCCAAACAGACCCAGAAAGACGGTATGCAATGGTTTACTGGTTGATGGCCAATCCCAAAGCCGGCGAAAAGGACAGTCGAGGCGCCGAGTTCTGGCGAAACTACCTGGAAAGTGCGGGCATTGTCGATATCCGGGATTGCAGCCTTGACGATAAGAGCTGGACCGAAGAGGTGGGCCCCAGGGACTTCATCCTCGCGGCTGGAGGTGATGGCTCAGTCAATGCGGCGGCCGGTTTTTGTCTTGATGCCGGCGCTACCCTGGCGGTTCTGCCTTCCGGGACCGCCAATGATTTTGCCCGCAACCTGGGGCTGCCCGACGATCCCCAGCATATCTGCAACCTGATCTCGGCGGGACGGACCCGTATGCTGGATGTTGCCGCCACTGAAAATGGTCTGTTCCTGAACGTGGCTCATATTGGGCTCGGCACATTGCCGGTTCGGGAGTCGTCGGCGGACGCCAAACGACTGCTTGGGCGCTTCAGCTATGGCGTAGCGTTGCTGCAGAAATTGCGGGTGAACCGGGGGTTCCATGGCCTCATCGAAACGGAAAAGGGAACCGTGGCCGGGCGATGGTTGACCATTGCGGTTTCCTCCGGTGCCTTTTTCGGCGGTGGCAACGAGATTCCCCAGGCATCGGCGGGGGATGGTCAGTTGGATGTCGTGGCCGTGAGGCCGCGTTCGCTGTTACAGCTTTTTATTGCCTTTCTGACGGTACGGTTGAGCCGTCACTCTCCGAAACGAACCAGTACGGTGGTCCACCTTAAAAGCCCAACTGTGTCGATCACCACCCGTTCGCGACGAACGGTCACCATGGATGGAGACATCGCTGGCCACACGCCGCTTCGTGCTCGCTGCAGGCCAGCCTGTCTGAAGGTCATCTGTGAGGAACTGGTAACGACCTGAAGGCTCTGTCCTTCAGGTCCGGCTGTCCGTGCTCTCGAAAATCTTGTCCGCCGAGGCGGCGACAAAACCACTGTAGAGCTCTCCGTCGGGCTTTGCATAGCGACGTGCGAATTCGTAGAAACAGCTCGGTATGGCCACGGTCTGATCCTTAAACCGGACGTCGGCACGATCCGCCATGGTGGAAGATTGTTCCAGCAGCTCTTCCGGAGAGCCTTTGACCTCACCTCCGGAACTGTTCACGCGATAGCCGTTGTCCTTGAGGGCCTGATTGATTTCAGCCACGGTTTTGAATCGGCTGAGATGATTGATGCTTACCGTGAAGTGGTTGGCCCGATAACCCCAAGCCGCTACCCAGGCCGCGTATTCACTTTCCTCCAGCAGGGTCTGGTAGGTGGCGTGGTCGACATCCCAGTGACGACCGGAATAGAGAAAGTCGTCCCTGGTGACGGCGGTAGGGTCCATCTGGCTCACCAGGCTTTCCACAATGGATTGCAGTGACCCGGAACACTGATCAACCAGCAACTCGGAAATGAACACCTTGGGGGCAGTCGGATCCGGATGCTGGTAGTGTTTCGCGTACAGTTTCTTGGCGTCGAAGTGATAGTCGCCGCCTTCGTGATATCCCAGCGCCAGGAAGTGCGCGGCCAGTTTGTCCAGGTTTACCTTCTCAAGATTGAAGGTTCGCAGGGCAATGTGGTCGTTCACGATGTCGCCACCCTGGGTGTCGTCCAGCAACCGGTGGATATCCTGTGCCGAGGGTGTCACCTCGCAGTAATTGTCCCAAAGGTGGCGGAACAATGTATCTCTATCGGTGTGCATGGATGGCCTCCTGTTGTTGGCGCAGTGGAATGGCTGTCGTCGCAGCGCCGCTCTGTGCGGTTGCAAGTTCCATGAATCGGACGTCTCCATCGTTGCGCAGATGGAGTGACTTTGCCAGTGCCGCCGGTACTTGCAGGAGATTGTGAGCTGGCAGGTATCTGGCCGCACTGGTGACAGTGGCGCGGAAATCCGCCGTTTCGGTGTTGGTGATGGCCAGCAGCCGCCCCTGGCCGCCCCGGTTCCATTCCTCGAGCGTCGGTCGCACATCATCGACGATCTGGATGCGGCAGCCGATGGATGTCGATACCGAGCGGATATCGGCCAGCCTTGCTTCAACGGTCGGGCCGGCATCAAACAGATCCACGTAGCCGTTGTGGCGAAACCCTTCGGCTTCCAGCATGGCCAGGGCTGGACGGGTGTGCGGGTGCACCTGCCCGATAACCGCGCGGGCGTCTTCGTCCATCAAATGGGTGTAGAGCGGGTGTCGGGGCATCAGGTCAGCGATAAAGCCATTGTCGCCCGTGCCTACCATGCGTGTCACCGTGCTGAAATCAAGATCCACGAAATGGGTCCGCAACCAATTCCAGAACGGCGACTGTCCGCCTTCGTCTGAGATGCCTCGCATTTCAGCGATGACAGTCTCGGCAAAACGCTGCGGATGTTGGGCCATAAACAGAAAGCGAACCCGGGAGAGCAGCTTGCCCGCGTGCGCGCGCCGGAACTTGGGCCGCAGGAACAGTGTGCAGATCTCGCTGCAGCCAGTGTAATGATTGCACATGTTGAGGACTTCCAGTCGGCGGAGCAGATTCAGTTCCGGCGAGTGGTGAACGACCTGGCTGCGATGATAGTGATACAGCGGGCGTCGGATGCCTACCGAGGCTTCAATGCCGGTGGTTCCCATGATTTCCCCGGTTTCCGGGTCTTCCAACACGAACAGATAGCCTTCGTCGCCCGGGGTGTCGGTATGGCGGTCAAAACTGTCCATGGAATGGCGAATTTTCTGGATCAGGAAGTCACGGTCATCGACCAGTGAGGTAAAACCGGGGCCGGATTCCACGGCAATCTGCTGCAGAGCGGCGAGGTCTGAGAGGGCAACCGGGCGGATAATCATAGACATGTCCTCATCTGCTGACCGCTGGAAGCGGAGAGTGGCAGGGCCAGTATGATGGGGAGTTATGCCATTTTGTAGCGTCAAAAAATGATAAATGATGATATATTATGGCAATTTGACCAGGAATGATGTCGATATGATCAGCAAACAGGACCAGCGGCTGCTTTTACATCTGCGCCAGAATGCCCGCTGCAGTGTCTCGGACCTGGCCAGGGCGCTGGATCTGTCGCGCTCAACGGTGCAGAACCGCATTGCAAAGCTCGAAGCGAGCGGCGTGATTCGCGGGTATTCCGTTGAGCTTGGGGGTGAGTACACGGCAACCCAGGTGGAGGCCCATGTGTCGATCAAGGTTTTCCAGAAGCTGACGGCTCGAACAAATGCAGCCCTGGAGCAGATCAGCCAGGTATCCCAGTTGTATTCTGTCAGCGGCGAGTATGATCTGATCGCCATTGTGCAGGCTCAATCCCTGGAAGAACTGAGCGCTGTTCTGGATGAGATCGGTAATCTTGAGGGCGTGGAGCGCACCAATTCAGCGGTGGTTCTGGAGACCCGTTTCAGGCGCTGATACAACGATTTCCGGAAATGGTTTGTAAAAGCTGTAATGAGTTTCAACATCTTTGCATATACGACATATCGCCTGAGTGTTGATTCCTCATTCCGGTCTATACGCAGTCAGGTGGCTGATTTTACGAGGCAATGCAGTTTAGGTCTTAGGCAAGGGTTGGTTATTGGAGCTCAAAGCTGAATAGGCCAGGGGAGTTTGACTAAAAAGTGTCAGATTTCGATACGTAGGGTGTAAAGAGAATCAGAAAATTCTGTAAATATTTCTAAAGTGCAACGATTGTGTTGGCTCTTGTCTGCAAAAGTCTCAAAGCTCGTAATTTTCCTTGCTCTCCTGCAAATGTTCCGTCGTCGCCCACCGTCAGTAATGTATGCAGGAGTCCTGATTCCCGGGCGGTCGTGGACGTTGTCCCATGTTGGCTGTCGGTCCTGGGTGTTCCTGGCTATTGTTGTTAACTGCCTGTTTGACCGAGGGATTCCGGTGGACCCATAGTTCAGTCGTTTCACTCGACACCTCGCTGGCATGGAAGCTGCTATTTCCCTGGGGCTCGTCGCGAAGGGCATGACGCCCTGGCCGTTGTTCGCGGCTTCGACGGTCTGAGGACCTGATAGTCCAAATGGGAGAGAGGAATGAATATCAAGGAAACGTTCGAAACGGGCGAAAAAACGTACAAGAAAGTCAACATGTGTCCCGGCCATGGCATGGGTGGACGGCACCCCTCACGCAAGGGGCTTGACCAGCTATCCGGCCACGATGACCCAGGCATGTTTGGTCGTATGTTTCCGGGCCTGTCGGCCCTGGATGTGCCGGATAACAAGTTACAGGCGTTGGCGGAAGCCATGCTGGATCCCGATCCGACGGACCGCTCACTGGACAATCCGGGCATTCCGGGCGGTTACACCTACTTTGGCCAGTTCGTCGACCACGACATCACGCTCGATCTGAGCTCTTTGTCCGACAAAAAAAGGGACCCATTGGGGCTGGAGAATTTCCGTACCCCGGCACTGGATCTGGATAATGTCTACGGGCTTGGCCCTGACGGCTCGCCCCACCTGTATGCCCGGAACCCGGCAGGTCCTTCGCAGCGTGGCCCCAAGTTGGTGATTGGCCGGAATATCAACGTCGATTTTGGCGGCATTACCGGCGATTTTGCCAACGACCTTCCCCGTAGCCCGGAAGGCGTGGCGTTGATTGGTGACCCGCGCAACGATGAAAACCTGCTGGTTGCGCAGACCCACCTGGCCTTCCTGAAGTTCCATAACGCTGTGTGTGACAAGCTGCAGAGCGAAGGCGTAGCAGCGGAACAACTCCTGAGTGAAGCCAGGAAAACCGTGACTTACCACTATCAGTGGATGGTGCTCCACGACTGGATGGAGCGTTTGTGCGGGGAAGGTGCGACCGACCGGATTCTCAACGATGGCCGGCAGTACTACCGGTTCAAGAAAACACCCTACATGCCGGTGGAGTTTTCAGTGGCGGCCTATCGTTTGGGGCACAGCATGGTGCGCCAGCGCTATAGCCACAACCGGATATTCGCGGATACCGGTTTTGATCTGTTGTTTGCGTTCTCCGGACTGTCTGGGGGCATCATCGGAAATCTGGCACCACAGCCTCCTACCGGGCCTACGCCAGTCAGCGTGCTACCCAGCAACTGGATTATCGATTGGCGGCGATTCCACGATCTTGACCGACCATCGTCGATGCCATTCAATCCGTCGCGGAAACTGGACCCGTTGTTGGTGGAGGAGCTTCATAATCTGCCTGGTGGCGGCGGTAACCTGGCGTTCCGTAATCTCAAGCGCGGCGTCAGCCTGGGCTTGCCTTCCGGTCAGGATGTGGCTCGTGAAATGGGCATAGCCAACGCGTTGACTGCCGATGAAATTGCGACCGGGCCGGATGGCGAGGAAGCCAAGCGCCAGGGGCTGCACGAGTCAACACCGCTGTGGTACTACATCCTGAAGGAAGCGCAGGTGAAAGAGGCTGGTAACCGGCTGGGCCCGGTTGGGGCAGCCATCGTGTCCGAGGTGTTCGTGGGGTTGATCCACGGTGATCAGCAGTCGTTCCTCTGGCAGGAGGGCAAAGACTGGAAACCATCCCTGCCGGCAGCCACGCCAGGAACCTTCACCATGGCGGATATGTTGAGGTTTGTCGGGGATATTAATCCCCTGGGGGACTGATCCGCGCGGACGTAACGAGGTGGGGAGGTGTGTGGTGAATGAGCGCCTCCCCGCCCATTCAGGTTTATGCGTCGGTGGTTTCGTTCAGCAATGAGGGTTTCTTCAGGGCCTTGGCGAACAGGTCCTTTTCCTCGGCAATGGCGAGTGCCGCCTTTTCCGCCATGGCTTCATCCAGGCCCTCAACTCGCGCCTGCAGAAACTGGGTGATTTCCTCGGCCAGTTCCAGAACTTTGTCCCGGGCATCGGCTTCGGCTTTGGACGAGAAAAGCATTGTGTCGGGGTGTTTCAGTGCCATCTCCAGTCCATCCCTCTCCGAGTAATACAGCGCTTGTACGGCCATGACGTTCTCCAGTGTGTTCCCGCACGTTGTCGTGTCTGGTGGGGTTCATTGAATCTGCGGTGAGTATACTTAAGGTATCTGTATATGTATACAGTGTTTCGGTCTGCCTGCGTGGCAGATGTCGGGCGGAAAAATGTGATAGTGTCTTAGGCCGACGATGACCAGACCCACCATCAAGGAACCGATACGCTATGCACGACCGACCCATGGCCCGCCCGGGCCGAACGCCTTTTCAGCTTGCAAGCCTGGCCTTGCTCGCCATGCTGCTCACGGGCTGCGGGATTAACAACATTCCAACGTATGACGAGCAGGTCAAATCGGCCTGGGCGCAGGTGGAAAACCAGTACCAGCGGCGTGCGGATCTGGTGCCGAACCTCGTTGAAACGGTGAAAGGTTTTGCGAATCAGGAACAGGAGACCCTGACTGCGGTCACCGAAGCCCGCTCAAAGGCCACTTCTATTCAGGTCGACGAAAGCATTCTCAACAACCCCGAGAAACTGAAACAGTTCCAGCAGGTGCAGGGTGAACTCAGCAGTGCGCTAAGCCGCCTAATGGCGGTTTCCGAACGCTACCCGGATCTGAAGTCAAACCAGAACTTCCTGGCGCTGCAGTCGCAACTGGAGGGTACGGAGAACCGTATCTCGGTTGCAAGACGTGACTTTATCCAGGCGGTTGAACGCTACAACACCGAAATCCGGACTTTTCCGGGCCGTCTCTGGCACAGCATGCTGTACAGCGACCTTGAGCTGCGGGCCAACTTCGAGGCCACTACCCCGGATGCCCAGGAAGCGCCACAGGTGGAGTTCTGATGCCGGTTCGCTTCCACCCCGTGATCGTTTTTCTGGCTTTGATTGTGCTGTGCCAGGCCAGTGCCCATGCGCAGTCCACTCCTGATTTCCCTGAACTGACCGGTCGCGTGGTGGATCAGGCCGACATGCTGCCCGCCAAAGTTGAACGTCGCCTCAGCCAGATGCTGGAGGCTCACGAGCAATCAACGACCGAACAGGTGGTTGTGGTGACGCTGCCGGATCTCCAGGGCTATGCCATTGAAGACTTTGGCTATCAGTTGGGTCGTCACTGGGGAATTGGCCAGGAGGGTGAAGACAATGGTGCGTTGTTGATGGTCGCCAAGGAAGAGCGGCGGATCCGCATCGAGGTTGGCTACGGCCTGGAAGGTCGCCTGACCGACGCCACATCCGCCACGATTATTAACCAGATCATTACCCCGGCGTTCAGGCAGGGGGATTTTGCCACCGGCATTGCCAACGGTGCCGCGGCCATGGTCCAGGTGTTGGGTGGTGAGCCGCTTGCGGTACCGAAGTCCAGGCGCTCCACGGTCGAGGACGACCGGCCCCATCCGGCGTTGGGCATCCTGTTTTTCGTCATCGTACTGATTGCGTTCTTCAGGGGCGGTGTCGGCGGCGGCCGTGGTGGCCGCAGTGTCCTGCTGGCCGGTGCGCTCGCTGGTGGTCTTGGTGGCGGTCGCGGCGGCGGTTTTGGCGGTGGTGGCTTCAGCGGCGGAGGCGGTGGCTTCGGCGGCGGTGGTGCCTCCGGCGGTTGGTAGTACCACTTCCTCAACGCGAGTAGACAGCGAACCTATTGATTCAGCAACACCGGAACGAACATGACGTTACTAACAGACAGTGAGCAACAACAGGTGGCTGCGGCCATCACAGAGGTGGAGCGTGAGACCGACGCGGAACTGGTAACAGTACTCGCCGCAGCCTCCGATGACTATTCCTACATACCCCTTCTCTGGGCCGGGGTTATTGCTCTATTGGTGCCTGGAACGATCAACTATTTTACCGGTTCGCTGGGCGCGGACTGGTTGCTGGTGGTCCAGTGGGTAACCTTTATCGTGCTATGCCTGTTGTTTCGGTTTCCCGGTGTAGGGCACCATCTGGTTCCCAGGCCTGTTCGTTACTGGCGGGCTTCCAACATGGCACGGCGGCAATTCCTGGAGCAGGACCTTCACCACACTCAAGGTGGCGTTGGTATGCTGATCTTCGTGTCAGAGGCGGAACACTATGTTGAAATCCTGGTGGACCAGGGCGTTGCCGACAAGGTCAGCGACGGCGTTTGGCAAGAGATTGTCGGCACCTTTACCAACCAGGTTCGCAGTGGCGACACCCTGGCCGGCTTTCTCGGTTGCATCGAAAGTTGCGGCCAGCACCTGCGGGAGCAGTTGCCCGCAACCCGCGAGAAAAACGAATTGCCTAATCATCTGGTGCTAATACCGAAACGTTCTTAATGCCTGCCGCCAGTCTGCCGATAAACGGGGGCAGGCTGTGGATGCATCCCATGTCCTGCCTGCAGACAGCGCTGATGAGGGGTGAGGGTATGGTTTCTCCAATTAATATTCCCGGTTCAGGCGTGCCAGGTCGCTCCGGCGCGGAGCCATCGGCAAGCCGGTCGACAAACAATGCCCCCGAGCCTACCAAGGTTCGGGAACAGGGCAGAGGGGCGATCCGCACGCCCGAGGATGCTATTAACGCACTTCGAAGCAGGCTTGAACAACAGCTTCAGCAACGGCTCGGGGCATCCGGCGCCGACGCCTCTGCCTCCACCCGAAATCGATTCGAACCGCCGACAGCCGCCGACGTGGCCAGCCGTGTGCTGGGCTTTGTCCAGCAGCGCCTGCAAGAGGAAGCGGCTGCCGGTGCAGACTCGGAGCGCCTGGCAGGCTTGCTTTCCGATGCACGCCGTGGTGTTGAGCAGGGGTTCTCCGAGGCACGGGAGCAAATCGAAGCCCTGGGGCTGATGACGGGCACACTGAGTCGTGATATCGACGACAGCTTCGCGCGTATCCAGGACGGTTTGTCTGACCTGGAATCGCGGTATCTGCAGAACGGGATGCCGTCGGAGAGCCGGGTAGCCGCGGCGATGGTGGAGAGCGCCAGCAAAGAGTCTTTTGCGTTTGAAGTCACCACTCGTGATGGTGACCGGGTCACCGTTCGCATGGAGGAGCAACGGTACTCGGCAATGTCGGCAAGTGCGCGCGAGAGTGATGGCGTCCGGTCTGAAGAAGTACGCTCGGCCAGCCTGTTTTCGGGGCGTTATGCATTCTCGGTGGAGGGCAGTCTGGATGACGGCGAGAAGGCCGCGCTCGCGGATCTTTTTGGCAAAGTGCAGCAAGTGTCTGGCCGCTTTTTCGACGGCGATATCCAGAGTGCCTTTCAAGCGGCCCAGTCGTTGAGTTTGGGCGGGGATGAACTGGCTAGCTTCAGCCTGAACCTCTCTGCTACCCGGATGGTGTCTGCCGCCGCTTACGAGTCTGTGTCCCGTGAGCCCTCAGCCAGTAAACAGCCTTCATCCAATAGAGAGCTCCCGGCAAACATGCAGTTGCGGCCGCTTGGCGGTCTTGCCCGGGATATCCAGGGGCTCGCTCAGGAGTCGGTTGCCAAAGGCATGGACCTTCAGGCAATGGAAGGACTCATGCAGAGGCTGCTGGACGATCTCCAACTGATCCAGGACGAGCGGGGCGGCGAAAACAACCCCGCGCCGCGCTCGTTAATGGATGATTTCCTATCGTCGGTGTTGGCCGCTTTTGACAGCGCCGGCCCGGAGGGCGAGCCGGCTTGAGGTATCAGGCCGGCTTGATTGCATAACCCTGTTTCGGGAAGTGGACATGGACCTGCCCGACACGCGCGTGGGAACGTTCCAGAATCAGGGTTTGCTCATCTGCGAACACCAGGCATCCTGCGACGGGGTCGCGCCCGTAGTCATCGGGTGCGACTTCGACATTCTTTCCTGTTAACTCATCATCACCGGCAGATTCAATGGCTCGCGGCGTTGCATTACGGGCAATGTCCAAGGCTTGGTCGGCGGTGATCTCTTGATGTTTGCCGTGTCCGAAGGCTTTCATTCGCTCAAGCCACGCTGCCACTTCGGGGGTGTCCCGAAGCCAGGGCTTGCCCGCCAGGTCGCAGACAAACCACAGGCCATGGTAGGCCGAAAAATCCGCGATGCAGGGAGCGTCACCAAACAGGAAGTCTTTCTCCAGCATCGACTCCATGGTTTCGATGTGCGCCATAACCTTGGCTTTTGCCTGCGGCCCCCGTACTGCTTTCACGCGGGACTTTGTGCCCATGGTGATGCGGTCCTTGAGGAAGCGTAAGGCGTTCAGCAGTGACGTCTCGCGGATCAGCTTCCGCAACAGGCGACCATCGCTGGCGGCAATCACGCAGGCAAGAAACACCTCAAGGTCCGTGGTTCGCACGAAGTCGATGACTGCTTGCGGCTGGTTGGCCAGGCTCAGTTCCGGTTTGCCGCCCAGGCGTGCGATTTCGTCAGCGATGGCGCGGCTGTCGCAGAACACATCGGCGCCACTCTGGGCCACGGGAACCTTGCGGTAACCGCCCGCCAGCGCGGAAAGCATAGGCCTGGGCGGCATCTCCCGGACAATAACGGACTGCCAGGAAAGGCCGGCGTAGCCCAGCATGGCCCGAACCTTCTCGGAAAAAGGCGACATGGCGTAGTGGTACAGAATGAACTCTTGCATGGGGTAACCCATCCTTATTAGGCAATGTTATCTGGCGCGATCCGCGAGGTTACCCTGCAATCCCGTTGGGTGAAAGGCCGGGAGTTGTCCGTGTGGGCCAGCCGGCCCGTCACCATCGCCCAGGCTTGAGGAAACCGGAAATACAGCTACTATGCTTGAGTTGCCCAAAAATAACGTCCTAGAAGACGACAACAATAAGGAGCCCTTGATGGCTGCAGACAGCAACAAGCAAACGTCCCTCCATTGCCTGTACTACTGGGCAAAGCAAACGCCCGACAAGGTATACCTGACCCAGCCATTTCCGGATGGCACCACCGAAGACATTACCTGGCAACAGGCCGCCGACCAGGTGTCCCGGATGTCGGCTCACTTGGCAACCCTGGGCCTGCCGGAACGCAGCAATGTCGCCATTCTTGGCAAGAACAGCGCGCACTGGATCCTGTCAGACCTTGCCATTTGGGCTGCCGGCCACGTTTCAGTTCCGCTATACCCGACGCTCAATGGTGACACCGCAGTCTATGTGCTGGAGCACAGCGAAGCAAAACTGCTGTTCCTGGGGAAGTTGGACGGCAAGGCGGATGGCTGGAACGATATCAAGGGCCATATTCCCGGGGACATGCCGGTTATCTCTTTGCCGATGTCACCCCGGGACGACACGCCGAAGTGGCTGGACATTATCGCCCAGCAGCAGCCGGCAGAGCCCAGCTTGCCGGACCCTGATGACCTGGCCACCCTTGTTTATACGTCTGGAAGCACCGGTCGCCCCAAAGGCGTTATGCACAGTTTTCGCACCATGATTTCCGTCGCCGATGGGCTGCAGCAGATATTCCCGGTCACCCAGGATGAAAGAATGCTTTCCTATCTGCCCCTTGCCCACGTTGCTGAACGTGCGGCCGTGGAAACCCAGTCGCTTTATTACGGGTTCCACCTGTATTTTGCCAATTCCCTGGACACCTTCCAGGAAGATTTGCAGCGGGCCCGGCCGACCCTGTTCTTCTCGGTGCCCAGGCTGTGGATGAAGTTCTATCTGGCCATTAACAGCAAGTTGCCGCCGAAGAAGCAGAAGGTGCTGTTCAATATTCCGGTACTGAACAAGCTGGTGAAGAAGAAGGTATTGAGGCAGTTGGGTCTGGATCACTGCCGTGCGGCCCTGACAGGGGCGGCACCGCTCTCGGGCGAGATTATTGGCTGGTACCGGAACCTTGGGCTGGAACTGCTGGAGGTGTATGGGATGTCGGAGAATTTCGGCTATTCTCATGCCAACCGCCCGGGCCGGGCCAAAGTGGGTACCGTGGGTGTCACTAACCCTGGTGCGGAGCATCGTCTGGCTGAGAATGGCGAGGTGCAGGTCAAGAGCCCCGGCCAGATGCTGGGCTACTATAAAAACGAAGAGAAAACCCGCGAGGATGTTACCGACGACGGCTTCCTTAAAACCGGGGATATGGGCGAGATCGACAGCGAGGGGTATCTGCGCATCACGGGTCGCGTCAAGGATCTGTTCAAAACCTCCAAGGGCAAGTATGTGGTGCCAGTGCCCATCGAAAGCCGCTTCAATCATCCCAAGGCCGAGGTTGTGTGTGTGGCCGGAGCCAACCAACCTCAGCCCTGCCTGATGGTTCTGTTATCCGAAGAAGCCCGGGAAGCACTGGAAGCCGGTGGCAGTCGTGATGAGCTGGAGAGGGAGCTGGCAGCGGAGCTCGACGCGGTGAACAGTGCGTGCGAGGCCCATGAGAAGCTGGCGTTCGTGGTGGTGGTGAAAGAACCCTGGACCATGGAAAACGGCATGCTCACACCCACCATGAAGATCAAGCGGAATGTGATCGAGGACTTCTACAACCGCAAAATGGACGAGTGGTTTGGCAAGAAGCAAAAGGTGATCTGGGAGTTCTGATCCCAAAACGAAAACACCGGTGGGCCTGAATATCCAGGGCCACCGGTGTTTTCGAAATCTGTCTTCCCTTACGCCTTCCCTACAGGTGCGGGCTTAGTGCTCGCCCTGCATCATCTGGGGCATCTCCGGCGACGCGGTTGCTGCCTTCTTTCTCAAGGAATTCACTTTCCGACTGATTATCTGTACCGCCTGCCTTGCAGCTGCACGGGTATACTGGCGCCTGACCTCAGTACTGTTGTGGAGGATACTTGACGGCAGCGGGTTTACGGTTGCGATATGGTCTTGAGTCATAGCGCCTTCCTCCTTATCTGGTGGATTAAAAATATTGGTTAGCTGACTATATAAAGAAGTTTACGGCTTCGTATTTGCAGTTTAAATACGTTAAACTCCGTACTCACGTTGCAAATATGCAGTATCTATGGATTGGGATTATCTTCGATATATACACGCCCTGGCAATAGGGGGAACCCTTGCCAAAGCGGGTGAAATACTGAGCGTTCACCAGACCACGGTGCTTCGCCGCCTGGACCAGATGGAAGAGCAGATGGGCGTTCAGTTCTTTGAGCGCAACCGGGATGGTCTGCAACTCACACCTGTGGGGGAAACCGCATTTCGCGAAGCCGAAAGGCTGGCCGCTGATATGGAAAATCTTGAACGACAGTTGGTCGGGCAGGATTCAGCTCCGGTCGGCAAGGTCCGGTTGGCGGCGACCGACACCATGGTGAATGCCCTTATCAGTCCGATGATTGCAGAGCTCGTCCGGGAATACCCGGACATTGAACTGGAAGTGCTCACCGACAACGATGTGCTGAACCTGAGCCACCGCGAGGCAGACCTGACACTGCGGCCGGTGAACAAACCCCAGGCCACACTTGAAGGGGAGCGCATAGGTACGATTGAATCGGCCATCTACGGCGCTGCCAGCTACTGTAAGCGTCATACTGACCTGGATCTTGAGCAGTCACCGGAACAGGCGCTCTGGATTCTGCCGGATGAGAGCTTCAGCCACCTTGCAACGGGGCGGTGGTATCGCAAGCACCTGAAGAACGCGTCGTCCATCATCCGCTGCAACAGTCTCCAGGCCATGCATGCCCTGGCGCGGGCCGGGGCAGGACTGGCGGCGTTGCCCTGCTACCTGGGCGACAGTACGAAGGAGCTAACGCGCCTGTCGGAGCCACTCGACGGTGAGGGCGTTGACCTGTGGCTGATGGTGAACCACGACACACAACAAATGGCCCGGGTAAGGATAGTGATGGAGTTCCTGACCGCCAGTCTGGCCCGGCTGACACCCCGGGTGGAAGGCGAGAGCTGAAGCCCAATCATGGTCTGTGCTTACCAGTCACCACAGAAGGGCCAGAACTGGTAGAAACGCCAGCACTGGAATTCCTCCTCGCAGGTCTGGAGCTGGCGGTCGTAGCGGAAGGCCCGGTTCTGGACCCGAGTGGCCAGTGACCTTACCTCCGGCTTGGCGAGGTAACTCTGTCGCTGGTAGCCGGTCCTGCCTTCGTGGTAGGCGAGGTACAGTTTTTCGGGGCTGGTGAGAGGAATGCCCACGTCTCTCCGGGTCAGGTGGTTATACCAGCCCACGAAATCGAGTGCGTATTTCATGTTGGTTCTTACTACGGACAGACCGTCTCCGTTTGCGGCCAGGTACTCGGCCCATGCCGGGTCGAGCGCCTGGGCGTAGCCATAGGCGGATGTTGGCCGGCGCCAGGGAATGAACCCCAGCAGGCGGGTCCGTGGTGGGCGGGCGTGGCTGCGAAACGACGATTCGTAGTAGACAAAGGCCAGCTGCGTTGCAATCGGAGTGCCCCAGCGCTCCTTTGAACGGCTCGCATAGTCGTACCATACCGGATGCTCACGGAAGATTTCACAGACGTCTTCCGGATTTGCCGGTGGGTCTGGCTCCAACAGACTGAAACGCATGATGGCGACAATGGTGATTGCCAGCCCCAAGCCCAGCGTTGGTAGGCCATACCACCGCATTCGGGACTTCCAGATTTTCACTCGGCTGCTTCTAAGCCGGCTGAGTCGTCTGTTTTTCGGTCGATTACGGCGTTTCTTCATGGGCGGGACCGGGCCCTGTCACTCCACACTACAAAATGGTCATCTGTTACTGGCCGGCTTTGCTTGCAGCTCCCGCCGGCTCCATGGCATAACGAGATTCTCGTTACCAGAGGATACTAGATTCATGCGCGCACTATCCCAAGTTAAACCGGCATTACTTTTTCTTTTGCTGGTCTGCGGCTCTGCCACCGCAAGCCCACTGGCGGACTCGGTGCTCCGGGTGTCGCCCATTGATGAGGTTGTCGCCCAGTACCCGGCGATGATGAGCCAGGGCATCCGCCAGGGTCTGAAACAAAGCGGACGGGTTGAGCCATTTGTTGCCAACACCATCAGCAGCGTTGTGAGTAATGCGTTCAGCGTTGCCGAGATTCGCGCGCGACTGGTGGAAGATCTGGACCAGGGGCTCAGCGAGGGGCAACTGAACTCGGTATTGGCCTGGTATAAGACGCCGCTGGCAGAGAAAATTTCCAAGGCCGAGGTGGCCGCCTCCAACCCTGACTCCTGGAAGCAGGTGGAAGCCAATGCTGCGGCGTTGCAGGAGCAATATAAGGGTAGCGAAAGGGCCAAACTGTTTACCCGCTTTGACCGGGCTGCCCGCGCAACGGAGAGTGCCGTGGATACCACCGTCGCTGTGCAGTTGGGGTTGGCCTCCGCCATGGCGGCGTTCAACGGTAGCAAGGGCCCAACCTTCGAACAGCTTCAGAAAAAAATCGAGAACCAACGCGGCATGTTGCGGGGTATGGTCGCCCAGCAGGTTTACGATGGCTACCTCTACACCTATCAGGATCTCAGCCCTTCCGAGTTGAAGGCGTACATCGAGTTTCTCGAAAGTGATGCCGGCTCGGCATTCACCCGGGTAGTCACCAACAGCGTTCAGACTTCGATTACAGAACCGGTGGAATCCATCGGCAACCAGTTGGTGCGCTTTTTTAATCCGCGCTGACACCGACAAAGATTGAAAAGCCACTGTTTTGGGTCCAGTCTCCAGTAGTAACTTTCCGCAGCGGAGACGGCCCCATGGATTTCAATGCCTACCAGCAAACCCTGGCCACCGAACTCAGGGGCCGGGAATGTCCTTTTCCCGAGGCGGAGTACCAACAGCGTCTCAAACACCTTCGCGCCAGGATGCTTTCAGAGGGCCTCGGAGCCGTTCTGTTAACCGACCCGTCCGACCTGTTTTATCTGACCGGTTACAGTACCTTTGAAGTGTCCGTTCATGTTGCCCTGGTGGTCACGGCCGACACGATAACCCTTCAAGTGCCCTCCATCGAAACCGGTCCCGCCATGGTGACCACCCGGGTAGATCACGTTATCGGTTATCGTTGGGAAGGTGTAGGCGATGTGCTTGACCCCCTGGCTCACGCGCTGACCGGGCAAGGCGGAAAGGTTGGCGTTGATTACTGGCATGGCTCCCTCCGCCAGGGGGTCCTGGAAGGGCTCAAACAGCGACTTCCGGATACGCCGTTTGTCGATGCGTCCGGCCTGCTGAAAAGCATCCGTATCGTGAAATCACCCGCGGAGATTGACTGTCTGCGGCAGAGTGCCCGCATCACGGGCCAGGGCATCGAAGCCGCGGCTGCGTCCATCCGCCCCGGTATGACCGACAACGACATCGCAGCCGTCGGTGCCGAAAGCCTTCTGGCGGGCGGCAGTGAATTCATGAGCATGCAGCCTATCGTAACGGTCGGGCTGCGCAGCAGTGTCATCCACACCAATCACAAGCGCTGCCGGATCGAAGACGGCGATACGGTGTTCCTTGAGTTTGGCGCTGCCTGGCAACGTTACACGGCACCGATGATGCGTACGCTGGTGGCGGGTCAGCCGTCGGCCAGGATGCGGGCGGTTTTCGACGGTTGCCGTCGCGTGGTGGATACCCTTAAGGCATCCATGGTGCCGGGCCAAACTTTCGATTCCGCCGCCAGGGCTGCGGAGCAGGTTATGGCCCCACTGGCCAGTGAGGTGTTTTTCTCCGGGGTGTTTGGCTACACGGTGGGGGCGCAGTTTCCCCCGTCATGGGTGGAAGGGTCCGGTTTTATCGCCCGGGGAGAGTCGACGGTGTTCCAGCCGGGGATGGTGTTTCATCTACCCATTTGCCTGAGGATTCCGGGGCAGTGGGGCATGGGGTGCAGCGATACGGTACTGGTGGGAGAGCATGGTGGTGAACCGCTGACGGCGAACCCCTGGCGGCTCGACTGAATGTAAACCGGCTACTTTCTCACTTCGTTCAGTGATGCCTGGGGCTTGGTTTCAAAATAGGTGTCGTAGCGGCCATTTTCCCGAAACATCTGCAAGCGCTTGTTGAAGACCTCTCGCAGGACTTGTGTTTCCGGTTCGTTGGCCGGGAACAGCACGAAGCTTTGATTCTCCAGAATAGGCTCCGGGTGATGGGTAATCTGACTGGTTTCCTGTGGATCCGTTTCCCTGCGAAGAATGTAGTAGCCAACGTTGATTTCTTCCGGGAAGGCATCAATCCGGCCAAATAGCAGGCGGCGGAAATTAAGTTCCGTGGAGGCGACCCATTCCACGTTCAGGGTACCGTTCTCGATGGCGCTATCGAATTCGGGGCCGTAGCTGTATCCGATGCTTCCCCCAAGCGTAAGGTCGGCAAGGTCCTGCATCTGGTTCCATTCAATGGGCGTATCCTTGCGGTAAAACAGCACGAAGCGCTCGTTCATCACCGGATCACTGTAGAGGAAGTCTTTCTGTCGGTCGGCGGTGTACATCCAGATGGCTGTGGCGTCGTGCCTGCCATTCGCGGCTTCACGATAGGCACGTTTCCAGGGCAGGAAGTGGAATTTGACCGTGTAACCTTCCGCCGCAAAGATGTCTCTGACCAGCCGGGCAACCGTGCCCTGACCAGGCTCACTCTCCACGAAAAAGGGAGGCCAGTCGCCAACGCTAATGCTCAGTTGTCGCTCGCCATCATCTGCTAATGCCGGAACCGACCACAACACAACCAGCGCAACGAAGTACGCTTTTAAAGCTTTCATGCAATCGCCTACACAAGGATGTTGCAAAGAGAGGCAAGGAGATACCTTACGGGTGCTTCTCCTTTTGATAGTAGACCAGGGATAATGATCCGTCATTCCAGCCGAATGTCACGCAGGTAGAGGGTCTTGGGCTCTGGCAGTGCAACCGTGAACAGAATCAGCCGCCTGATGGCCTGCATATTCATTGATCGGCCTTTCGGGGCTGTCCTGATCCTGTCGAGGTCCAGTTCGAATTGGTTGGGGCCGGGCGCCAGGGGGAGACGGGTGTTGAAGCGGTCATTGTAGTCGTTGTCGCCCAGGTCATGCTCCATGTCGTTGATTCTCAGAATCATTGGCAATGGGTGATCCTGAGGGTTGTACAAATTGATGACGAGGCGGTCATAGTCACGCCAGTCTTCGGGTAAATTGTGTAGGGAAACTCCTGAATAACGCGCTGTGGACAGGGATATCCTCAGTGCACGGTTATGGGTGTTTATAGCATGGTCGGTTACCGGCTCTATGACGCCGTCCCAAAATGGCGAAGGGTCTGGCTGGCGGAAGTCGTAGAGTGTCGGCAATAGTTGGCTGACGCGGTACTGCTGAATGGCGATTCTTGCCGTGGCGCCGATTTCCGCAACCAGCAGCGCGGTCACAATGAGCCTCAATGGCCAGACCTGCCGGGTGAGCGAGGCCCGTGGCCGCACGGCCAGGATGGTCCATACGCCTACCTGGTTGCGGAGGATATCCTGCCAGTCCATCTGGCGGCTGGTTCCGTGTTGAAGCAGTTCGATGCCAGTGCCCAGTACGAGTACGGCAAGGGTGCCAATGCCCCAGAGAGACCATCCCGTCCAGATCCGCCAGGGCTGAATGGCCAGGGTCGACAGAGCGAAGAACAGGATGTGCCCGAGATTCCAGGCGGACTTGAACAACGGCCCATCGGACCAACCGGGGCCGCCGACAAAAAACAGAGGTGCAATCAGAATCATGCCCGCAAACGCCAGATACCGGAATATCTGGGCGTTGCGGGCAGGCCGGTACATTGGCAGGTTTAAGGCCATTAGCTCCGGCTGGTCACTTCCAGCAGGTGGTAGCCGAACTGGGTTTTTACCGGGCCGAGCACTTTGTTCACTTCACCACTGAAAACCACCTTGTCGAATTCCGGAACCATCTGGCCCGGGCCGAACGCGCCCAGGTCGCCGCCGTTGCGGCCAGAGGGGCAGGAAGAATGTTGCTTCGCCACTTCCGCGAAGTCCTGGCCGCCTTCAATGGCTAGCTTCAGCTCTTCGCATTTTGCTTCGCTGTCTACAAGGATGTGACGCGCGGTTGCCTGTGTCATGGTGTGGTTTCCTTTTTTCGATTGAGGATTATGTTGCAATCACCGAGGGTGAAATGCTGCCCGCACTGGGCCGTTGAGGCAAGCGCTTTTTATCCGTGTTTCTGCTGTCTCACGGTTTGGGCCACAAACCTGTACAATGCCGGCTTTTCTTTCGCCGGCCCGTGCCCGGTCTTCACTCTCAGCAGGTCTATTCTTGATATCCACCGCGAACATTACCATGCAGTTCGGGGCCAAACCCCTTTTCGAAAACGTCTCCGTCAAATTCGGCAATGGCAACCGCTACGGTCTGATCGGCGCCAATGGCTGCGGCAAGTCCACGTTCATGAAAATCCTCGGCGGTGACCTGGAGCCGTCGGCCGGCCAGGTCATGGTGGACCAGAACCAGCGGCTGGGTAAGCTGCGCCAGGATCAGTTTGCCTACGAGGACTGCTCGGTGATTGATACGGTCATTATGGGCCACGAAGAGCTCTGGCGCGTAAAAGCCGAGCGGGATCGTATCTACTCGCTTGCGGAAATGAGTGAGGAAGACGGCATGGCCGTGGCGGACCTGGAGGTGCAGTTCGCCGAGATGGACGGCTATACCGCCGACGCCCGTGCCGGCGAACTGCTGCTGGGCCTTGATATTCCCCTGGAACAGCACAACGGTCCCATGAGCGCTGTTGCGCCAGGCTGGAAGCTGCGAGTTCTGCTGGCCCAGGCGTTGTTCTCCGACCCCGATATCCTGTTGCTGGACGAGCCCACCAACCATCTGGACATCAATACCATTCGCTGGCTGGAAAACATCCTGGTGGCCCGCAACAGCACCATGATCATCATTTCCCACGATCGCCACTTCCTGAACAGCGTGTGCACCCACATGGCGGACCTGGATTATGGTGAACTTCGGCTGTTCCCGGGCAACTACGACGAATACATGACCGCTGCCACCCAGGCCCGTGAGCGCATGCTGTCGGATAATGCCAAGAAGAAAGCCCAGATCGCCGAGTTGCAGCAGTTTGTCAGTCGCTTTTCCGCCAACGCTTCCAAAGCCAAGCAGGCGACCTCCCGCGCTCGTCAAATCGACAAGATCCAGTTGGAGGAAGTCAAACCGTCCAGTCGGGTAAGCCCGTTCATCCGGTTTGAGCAGACCAAGAAGCTACATCGCCAGGCGGTAACGCTGAAGGAGTTCACCAAGGGTTTCGATGGCAAGCCCCTGTTCGACAGAATGAATCTGCAGATCGAAGCGGGGGAACGGGTGGCCATCATCGGGCCCAACGGCATCGGTAAAACCACGCTGATGCAATGTATGGCCGGTGCCATGGCGCCTGACAGCGGTGATGTTAAGTGGACCGACAGTGCCCAGGTAGGCTACTACGCCCAGGATCACGGCGCCGACTTTGAGGAGGATATGGATCTGACCGAGTGGATGTCGCAATGGACCACCGGCGGAGAACAGCTGGTTAGGGGAACCCTCGGCCGCATGCTGTTTTCAGGGGATGATATCGGTAAATCGGTGAAAGTCATTTCGGGCGGAGAGCAGGGCCGCATGCTGTTCGGCAAGCTGATTTTGGAGAAACCCAACGTCATGCTGATGGACGAGCCCACCAACCACCTGGATATGGAATCCATCGAAGCCCTGAACCTGGCGCTGGAAAATTACCCGGGCACGCTGGTGTTTGTCAGCCATGACCGGGAGTTCGTTTCATCCCTTGCCACTCGAATTATTGAACTGAAGGCTGACGGCATAACTGACTTCAGCGGTAGTTACGACGACTACCTGCGAAGCCAGGGTTACGTCTGATCGCTTTCGTCCAGGCGGGCCAGCAGGGCATTGATCGCCCCCGCAAACTCAACCGGTGAGTCTTCCTGCAGGAAGTGTCCGCCGGTAAGGGTGGTGTGCGGCTGGTTCTTCGCGCCGGGAATTCTCTCCTGCATATAGCGGTCGCCGCCCCGGGTGATCGGGTCGCCGTTGCTGAAGGTGGTCAGGAACGGCTTCTTCCATTGCTCCAGAACCTTCCAGGCCTCGCGATTGGCCGCGCTGGCGGGATTGTCCGGTGTCACCGGCACCAGTTTCGGGAAAGCGCGGGCACCGGCTTTGTACTTTTTGTCGGGGAATGGCGCATCGTAGGCACGGCGCTCGTCGGGGCCCAATGTGCGGAAGCTTCCGGCATTGATAATGCGGGCAATGGGAAACCAGGGGCTGTATAGGGCGAAGTTCTTCCACAACTGGAACGCTTTGGGCACGGGCTGGTCGCCGGTAGGCAGCATGCCATTACCGACAACGATGGCGCGGAACCGGTCCGGGTTTTCCGCCGCCAGTCTCAGGCCGAGAAGAGATCCCCAGTCCTGGCATACGAGGGTGATGTTCTGTAGGTCGGTCTGTTCCAGAAACGCCTGCATCCAGTCCATGTGGCTCTGGTAACTGTAAGCGTTGATGTCCGTGGGTTTGTCGGATTTACCAAAACCGATCAGGTCCGGCGCGATCACCCGGTGCCCTGCGGCTGCGCAGATGGGAATCATATGGCGGTAGAGGTATGACCAGGAAGGCTCGCCGTGCATCATCAGCACCGGGCTGGCGTCCGATGGGCCTTCATCGACGTAATGCATGCGCAGTCCGTCGACCTCCACGTAATGAGGGGCAAACGGATAATCCAGCAGGCGTTCAAATCGTTTATCAGGTGTTCGCAGCGCGTTCATCGTGTTCTCCGGCATCGGTCACGAAATTATTGTAAGCTTGCTTAACGTATCATGACTTATCCCGGCTGTGTTGGTTGCTTTCAGTCTTTTTCGGCACTTTTTGAGTACTCTGGCAGCATTTTCGCCACCCTTCACCCCCCCCCTTTTTTTTAACGTATGGGAGTTCCAACTTGGAGAGTAAAACGGTTCTGGCCGCCACGCGGCGGTGGGTGTCAGAGGTGGTCATTGGTCTCAATCTGTGTCCATTTGCCCGTCGGGAGTTGGTGAATGAGCGCATTCGATTTGTGGTCACGGATGCCAACTCTGAGGAGGGGCTGTTAACTTCACTGCAGGAAGAAATGATGCATCTGGACCAGCATCCGGAAGTCGAGACAACGCTACTTGTGCACCCCGAAGTGCTGACAAACTTCTTGGACTACAACGACTTTCTCGATGCCGCAGACGGTCTTCTTGTGCATCTCGAGTTGGACGGGGAGTATCAGATTGCCAGTTTTCATCCTGACTACCAGTTTGGTGGTACCCTTCCAACTGACGCCGAAAACTACACCAATCGCTCTCCTTACCCGATGCTGCACCTGCTGAGGGAGCGCAGTCTGGAGCGTGCCATCGCCGGCTACCCCGGAACGGAATCGATACCGGAGCAGAACATCGAGCTGATGAATCGATTGGGTGCAGGTCACATGCGCGAGCTGTTGATCCGGGCTTTGTACCCGCAGAAAAGCTTTGACGGGTAATGAGCCTCTCAACTGTTATGGTCAAAAAAACACACTTCTGAGTCTGTTTCGCTGGCAGCCCGCTTTGTAGGATTTACGAGGAACGAATTGGTAACAGGGAGCTTGGCAAGCAACATGGAAATCTTATTAAGCGTATTGCTCTTCGCGCTGGTATCGACGGTGACACCGGGCCCGAACAACATCATGATCATGACATCGGGCGTCAATTTTGGGGTGTGGCGAACGCTGCCTCACTATCTCGGCATCTGTATCGGCTTTCCCGCCATGGTGGTTGCGATCAGCCTGGGCCTGGGGAAAGTGTTTGAAGCATTTCCGCAGTTGCATTTGGTGATCAAGGTTCTTGGCATAACCTATTTGCTGTATCTCGCCTGGCGAATCGCGACCACAGCCACAGAAATCGACGGTGAGAAAACCAGCAAGCCGTTGTCGTTCCTTCAGGCGGCGGCCTTCCAATGGGTGAATCCCAAGGCCTGGGTCATGGCGGTTGGCGCGCTGGCGACGTTCACTACGGTCAGCAGTGGCGAAGTGTTGCAGCAGTCATTCTGGATCGGGCTGACCTTTTTACTGGTCAGCGTGCCCTGTGTCGGCAGCTGGATGCTTGGTGGGGCAGGGTTGCGGAAACTACTGCGCAAGCCATTGTATCGACGGATGTTCAATTGGACCATGGGCGCGCTGCTTGCGCTGTCGGTGATTCCCATGTTGTCGGTGGAAACCGCAAAGCTGGTCTAGTCGGTTTCTGACAGCGGGTGTACGTGCCCGCTGTCAGAATTCCGTGATCGACCAGGTCGATATCAATCCACTCGGGTCAATGTCACATCGATGTTGCCACGGGTAGCGTTGGAATAGGGGCACACCTGGTGGGCCGCATCAATCAGCTGCTTTGCCTTGCTATCGTCCATGCCCGGCAGAGAGATTTTCAGTTCCACCTCAATCCCGAAGCCTCCGGGAATCTGGCCGATGCCGACCACGCCCTCAATGGACGCATCCTCTGGCATGGGAAGCTTGTCCCGGCCAGCAACAAACTTCATGGCGCCGATGAAGCACGCAGAATAACCGGCCGCGAACAACTGCTCCGGGTTGGAGCCTTTGCCGCCGGCACCGCCCATTTCTTTCGGTGTTGTCAGCTCAACATCAAGAACGCCGTCCGAGGAGATGGCCCGGCCGTCACGGCCACCGGTGGCTTCTGCTGACGCGCGATAAACAACCTGTTCAATAGACATGTTTCGACTCTCCTTTATGCGCATTACTAACGCATCGTGTGTTGATCATTTTATAACGCGATCAATGGTTGCACAAAATTAAATTTTGCACAATACAAATAGCGCAATGTGCCCCAGCAAAAAGTTTTCCGGTTGCTACCATTGGCAGCGGCGGGTTTGCTCCCTAAAGTAAAGAGGTTTCCCAACGAGTGCGAGTGTGATGCCTGTCATTCCAAAACCGGTCAAAGGTATAACAATGCCGGCTGCTGACCAGCCACTGGAGCTGCATTCTTCCGAACAGGCGGGAGCCATGCTGGCGGAGTTCATCCACCGTCATCCTGGCCTGGTGGTATTGACGGGAGCCGGTGTCAGTACCGATTCCGGCATTCCTGATTATCGGGACGGCGATGGTGCGTGGAAACGTAAACAGCCGGTTCAGCATCAGGATTTCATGACAAACACGATGGTTCGCCAGCGATACTGGGGGCGAAGCCTGATTGGCTGGCCGATCATCCGCAATGCCAGACCCAACACAGCGCATCATCATGTTGCTGAGTTGGAATTTCGCCGACACAGCCGCCTGCTCGTCACCCAGAATGTGGATCGCCTGCATCAGCAGGCGGGTAGCCGTTCGGTAACGGATTTGCACGGCAGGGCCGACGAGGTTATCTGTATGGAGTGCGGGTATCGCTGCAAGCGGGACGAAGTCCATGAGCGCTGTGCGGACATGAACCCGACGTTTGAGCGCTATTCCGCGAGTGCCGCGCCGGATGGTGACGCAGATCTGGAGGTGGACTTCTCTGAGTTTCGGATTGCGGATTGCCCCTTTTGCGACGGCATCCTCAAACCGGATGTGGTGTTTTTCGGGGACTACGTGCCCAAAGACCGGGTGACGTCGACACTGGACACGCTCAAGACGTGTGATGGCCTGTTGGTGATCGGTTCTTCGTTGATGGTCTATTCCGGATTTCGGTTTTGTCGCTATGCCAAGGAATGGGGCAAACCCATGGCGACACTGAACCTGGGCCGTACCCGTGCCGATTCGCTGGTGGACCTGAAACTAAACGCCGGCATCAGCGATACCCTGTCCTACACTCTGGGCCAGCTCTGACTCTTCGGCATCTACCTATACGCATCTGAAGCTGGTTTCATTAGCTTGCTCAGATGAACGTTCATACATATTCCTACCAGCTTCAACCCGAAAAAGTCCGCGCGGAATTTTTCCGGCTTCTTCCCATCTCGCTATTTGTGGTGGCGTTCGGCGCTGCCTTTGGCTTGGTAGCCCTCCAGAAAGGCCTGGAGCCACTGCAGGCGATACTCATGAGCACCACGGTATTTGCGGGCGCTTCCCAGTTTGCCGCTGTCGATATGTGGGGTAGCGAGGTATCGCTGATTCCGTTGATGGCTGTTGTATTCGCCATTAATTCCCGCCATCTGCTGATGGGGGCTTCCCTGTACCCCATGCTCAGGGATGTGTCCCCGGGGCGACGCTATGGCCTACTGCTACTCCTGACTGACGCCAACTGGGCTGTTTCCGCACAGGAATACCAGAGCGGTAAGCGCAACCTCGAAGTCATCCTTGGTGGCGGTCTTGTTCTGTGGGTGGCGTGGATTATCGGAACCTGGCTCGGCGTTTACTTCGGTGGGTTGCTGCAGAACCCCAAAGCACTGGGCCTGGATATGGTTCTCGGTTGTTTCCTGCTGGCCATGGCGCTTGGAGGCAACAAGTCACCGCGGACACTGGTAGCCTGGACGGTTGCAGCGATCTCGTCACTGGCTGCCTGGAAGTGGCTGCCGCCCAATACCCACGTGGTTGTAGGTGCGTTGGCAGGTGGCGCTATTGGTTTTTTCTGGATGGAAAAGAAGTCCGGTGAGGGTAGTCCGGCGACGGATGAGGAGGGCAGTCCATCATGACGGTTGAAACCACGGTTGCCGGAACCCTGGCCCTGATTGCCATCATGACGCTTGTCACCCTGGCGACGCGCTTCGGCGGTGTGTTCCTGATGTCGTTCGTAACGATCAACCCCCGAATCGAAAGCTTCATCAACACCATGGCCAGTTCGGTGCTGATCGCGATCATCGTCCCCATGGCGGTAAGCGGCGATGCTGGCTCATTGGCAGCGCTGGTTGTCACTGCGATCATCATGCTGGCTACGAAAAAGCCTTTACCCGCTATCGCAGCCGGTATTGTAACTGCGGGGTTAGTCCGTTACTTAGGAGTCACAGCACTGTAAGGCCATCTGAATCTACGGCGGGGCACGAACGGTCTCCCAAAAATGTGCGGAGCCATGGATGGCGGAGCCCAAGCG
>NZ_ABCP01000005.1 GCF_000170835.1 Marinobacter algicola DG893 | reverse complement strand
GCGCAGGGCAAGAACATTGCGCGGCTGGCGGCGATTCGTGCCGGTTTGCCGGTGACGACAGCGGGGCTTTCGATCAACCGTTTCTGCAGTTCCGGTCTTCAGTCCATCGCCATTGCCGCCCAGCGGGTGGTGTCGGAGAAAGTACCGGCCATGGTGGCGGGTGGCGTCGAATCCATTTCCATGGTGCAGAACGAGAAGCTCAACAGCTTCCACGCTACCAACGATTGGCTGATGAAGAACAAGCCCGAGTTGTACCTGGCGATGATCGAAACCGCCGACATTGTAGCCCAGCGTTATGGCATTAGCCGTGAGGCCCAGGACGAGTACGCGTTGGTTTCCCAGCAGCGTACCGCTGCGGCCCAGGAGGCGGGTCGGTTTGACGATGAAATCGTGCCCTATGACGCTACCATGATGGTGAAAGACAAGGAGACGGGTGATGTCAGTTATAAGGACGTCACTTTGACTCGTGATGAATGCAACCGGCCCAACACTACCTTGGAAGGTCTGCAGGGCCTGAATCCGGTGCGCGGAGACAATCAGTTCGTCACCGCCGGTAACGCGTCCCAGCTGTCTGACGGCGCGTCTGTGTGCACGGTGATGAACAGCACCTACGCTGAGAAAAACAATATTGAGCCCATGGGTATCTTCCGTGGTTTTGCGGTGGCAGGCTGTGAGCCGGATGAGATGGGTATTGGCCCGGTTTTCGCGATTCCGCGCCTGTTGGAGCGGAATGGTCTTAAAATGGACGATATCGACCTGTGGGAGCTGAATGAAGCCTTCGCCTCACAGGTGGTTTACTGCCGTGATCGCCTGGGCATTCCCATGGAAAAGCTGAACGTCAACGGCGGCTCTATCTCCATTGGCCATCCCTACGGTGTCACGGGCTCCCGTCTGGCCGGTCATGCGCTGATTGAAGGCAAACGTCGTGGTGCCAGGTATGTGGTTGTGACCATGTGCATCGGCGGTGGCCAGGGCGCGGCTGGTTTGTTCGAGGTGGTGTAAGGTCGTGTGGTACAGAGCACCATCCGCATGAATTTATTCAGGAGCAGAACCATGAAAGATCTCAGCAAAAACTACATCAACGGCCAATGGCAGAACTGGAATGGTGAGACCATTGATGTCCACGAAGCGGCCACTGGCGACGTTATTGCCAGGGTCCCCGCCTCCGGTCGTGAGGAAATGGAGAAGGCCATCGCCGCCGCCAGTACGGCTTTCGAAAGCTGGTCGGAAAGCACGCTGGAAAAACGATTGCATGTGCTGGAGCAACTGCATGCCGGTCTGAAAGAACGGGCAGGTGAAATAGCCGAAACGGTGTGCCGGGAAGTGGGAATGCCCATTAAACTGGCCACCGGCATCCAGGCGGGGCTGCCGGCGACTATTACCAAAAGCTACCTGAAAATGCTGCCGGAATTCACCTTCGCCGAACAGGTCGGCAACTCCGAGGTGCAATACGCGCCGGTGGGCGTGGTGGGATGCATCACCCCCTGGAACTACCCCCTGCACCAGGTCATCCTCAAGGTGGTTCCGGCCATTGCCGCCGGTTGCACTGTAGTGCTCAAGCCGTCAGAAATCGCGCCCCAGAGTGCCTATATCCTGGCGGATATTCTGGCCCAGACAGACCTGCCCGAAGGTGTTTTCAACCTGGTCTGCGGCGAAGGCCACACGGTTGGCGACACACTCATCAAACACCCGGACGTCAATATGGTGTCGTTCACTGGCTCCACCCGCACTGGCAGCCTGATTGCCCACGCCGCTGCCGATGATTTCAAGCGCTTTGCCCTGGAGATGGGTGGCAAATCCGCCTCGGTTATCCTGTCGGATGCCGACCTGGCGAAAGCGGTCAAGGGAACCGTTAACAACTGCCTGCTGAACTCAGGCCAGACCTGCACCGCGCTGCCCCGCATGCTGGTACCGGCCCAGATGCATGACGAAGCCTGCGAGCTGGCCGCCAATGCGGTGGCGAAAATGACGCCGGGCAATCCGCTGGAAGAAACCACACGCCTGGGCCCGCTGGCCTCGGCCCAACAGCGCGACAAGGTCATCGACTTCATCAATATCGGTATCAAAGAAGGCGCCACCCTGGTTGCCGGCGGCCCGGAAGCACCGGAAGGCTGCGACAAGGGCTACTTCGTGAAGGCCACGGTGTTCGGTAACGTCAAACCCGACAGCCGCATCGCCCAGGAGGAAATTTTCGGCCCCGTGCTGTGCGTGATTCCCTACGAGGACGAAGCCGAGGCCATCGAGATCGCCAACGGCACGGCCTATGGCCTGTCCGGCGCCGTCTGGTCTGCCGATGATGCTCACGCGAAAAAAGTGGCAGGCAAACTGCGCACTGGGCAGGTGTTCGTCAACGGTGGGGACTTCAACCCGTTGGCGCCGTTTGGCGGCTTCGGCCACTCCGGTATTGGCCGTGAATTTGGCAAATGGGGACTTGAAGAGTTTCTGGAGGTGCGGTCCCTGCAGCTTTAAGCCTGCTAGTTGGCGGGCTGGGCCCGAGGTGGTGCCCTTTTCTTCTGGGAAAAATAACTCGCTTCGCTCAGACATCTTTTTCCCGGCAGAAAAGGGCCCCACCCCGTGCCTGACTGACTTTGGCGGATATGTCTCTGTTCAGGCCGTTCCGCCAAGCATCACACGAACAGCGGTACAGGCGTCCTCCAACTCCTCTTCACGGGGTTCGCGGCCGTTGATGATGTCGCTGTAAAGGCAGGATTCGGCCAGACGCACCATGAAGTAGGACAGGCTGTTGACGTTCAGAGGCGGATTAATGTGTCCGCCCGCAATCTGATCCCGAAGTGTGCGGGTGTTGGCCTCCACGGTACGGCTGTGAAGCGTGGACTGGGATGACGTCAGGATTTTGAGCGCGTACTCCGGATCTTCGCGGATAAACCGCCGCAAGGGTTCAGAGTGCAACAGGGTGGAATTAATGTGGCGGTATACCCCGACAACAAAGTCGACGCCGTTTCCCGGTGTCGCGCTCAGCGCCTCCAGCCTCAGGGGTTCGTAGAGTGACCAGAGCACTTCCCCCAGCAGCAAATCCTTGTTGCCAACCCAGCGAAACAGGGTGGCCCTGCCAATATTCAATTCCGCAGACAGCGATGCCAGATGAATTCGTTCACCTTTCAGCCACATTCTCCGTGCACGCCGGAAGGCATCTGCTGGTGTCGCCCTTGTTGTTGTTTTTTCTGTCACTGCAACCTCGTATCGGTACTCGATTTCATTCTAACGACAAAACAGGAAGCCCGCTATGAAGACCAGAATCACTGAATTGTTTGGTATCCGTCACCCAATTATTCAGGGTGGCATGCACCACGTTGGCTATGCGGAGCTGGCCGCCGCTGTCTCCAACGCCGGTGGTCTCGGTATTATCACCGGACTGACTCAGCCTACCCCGGAAGACCTGTCCAGGGAAATTGCACGTTGTGCCGAGATGACTGATCGGCCGTTCGGCGTTAACCTCACGTTTCTGCCGTCCTTCAAGGCGCCGCCCTACCCGGACTATATCCAGGCCATTATCGACGGCGGTGTGAAGGTGGTGGAGACGGCCGGGCGTAGCCCCGAGCAATACATGCCCCAGCTCAAAGCGGCCAGTATCAAGGTGATCCACAAATGCACGTCCGTGCGTCACGCCCTGAAGGCTGAAAAAATCGGTTGCGATGCTGTCAGCGTCGACGGCTTCGAATGTGGCGGCCATCCGGGCGAGGATGACATCCCTAATTTTATTTTGCTGCCCCGCGCCGCGGAAGAACTCACCATTCCATTTGTCGCGTCAGGCGGTATGGCGGATGGTCGCAGCCTGGTGGCGGCTATGGCACTGGGCGCTGATGGCATGAATATGGGCACCCGTTTTCTGGCGACCACAGACGCTCCCATCCATGACAACGTCAAGCAGGCCATTGTCGACGCGGACGAACTTCAGACCCGCCTCATTATGCGGAACCTCCGTAACACCGAGCGGGTAATGAACAATGCCGCCGTGGAAGAAATCATCCGCATCGAGCACGCGAAGGCTGGCTCCGAAACCATTGATGATATTCGTCATCTGGTGACCGGTGTGAAGGGCAGGCTGGTGCTTCAGGAAGGCAAGATGGATGAGGCAGCCTGGAGTTGTGGCATGGTGGCGGGGCTGATTCACGACATTCCCAGTTGTGAGGAACTGATTGGCCGCATTATGGATGAAGCAGACAATATTATCCGTCAACGCCTGCTGGGCAGCCTGGAGGCCTGATATCGGCGTGATACATTTGTGAACTTTTGGCTCTACACTGGTATCAACTAACGGTAATTTTCGAGCTTCCAGAGCCAGTAACTTATGACACGAAACGTACTGATTGTTGAGGATAACCCGGGTATCGGGGAGCTGGTGCGAATGCACGTGGCGGACCTTGGCATGAATGCTGTTCTCTGTGACCGAGGCGATACCGGGCTGGAGCGTTTTCGCGAAGGGGACATCGACCTGGTGGTGCTTGATCTGATGTTGCCTGGAATGGACGGTCTCTCGGTGTGTCGGGAGATTCGCTCCGGCCCCGGGTATGTGCCGGTGCTGATGCTGACAGCGAAAAGCACGGAGCTGGATCGTGTACTGGGGTTGGAGATGGGGGCGGACGATTACCTCACCAAACCCTTCAGCGTGGCCGAGCTGTCGGCACGGGTGAAAGCCCTGTTCCGGCGAGTGGACGCCATGTCGAGTTCGTCAGGCGAAACGTCCGGGCCCGAAGAGTTGGGTGAATTGGACACCGAAGGTTTGCGTATCGACCCGACCCGACGCCGAGTGTTTGTATGGGAACAGGAGGTGGAACTGACGGCCCGTGAGTTTGACCTGCTCTGGCACTTTGCCAGCCACCCGGGACGTGTATTCAGCCGGGTTCAGCTTCTGGACAAGGTCTGGGGCTATAACCACGAAGGCTATGAGCACACCGTCAATACCCACATTAACCGTCTGCGCGGGAAGATTGAGCAAGACCCGGCGCGGCCGGAGTTTATTGAAACCGTCTGGGGGGTGGGCTATCGCTTCCGGGACTGAACCATGCTGAAAACGCTCTACACGCGGCTGGCGTTAGGCCTTTTCCTGCTACTGTTGGCCGTTGGTCTGCTGTATACCTTTTTCAGCTTGTATTCCCTGCGGGAGTACAACGCGTCTGTTAATCAGGAACTGCACCGGGATCTGGCGAAAGATCTGGTGGCAGACAGGAATCTGGTCAGCGAAGGGGAGCTCGACCGCGGCGCCCTGAAAGAACTCTTTGCGCTGTACATGACCATCAACCCCAGCATTGAAATCTACCTGCTGGATTTGGACGGCACCATCCTCTCTTACTCCGCTGATCCGGCGAAGATCAAACGCAAGCAAGTCTCGCTCGAACCCATCCGCCGCCTGATGAACGATATGGACAGCTACCCGGTACTGGGCGACGACCCCCGCAGCCATGACCGGCAGAAAGTCTTTTCCGTAACGCCGGTGCCGTCGATAGACAATCCGGAAGGGTATCTCTACGTGGTGCTGCGTGGTGAGGAATATGACGCTGCGGAAACCATGGCCCGAGGTGGTCAGTTGGTGGAGCTGAGCGCCTGGGCTCTGATTATCAGTCTGGCGGTGGTGATGATTGCGGGGCTGGCGGTCTTCCGGCTGCTGACACGCCGGCTGACCTTGCTGACCCGGCTGGTGGAAGATTTCGAGCACAGTGACATGAGTCGACTGGCCCTACAGAGCACCTGGCGGGACCGGCGGCCAGTGGTGCGTGATGAAATTGACTACCTGGGCGCCACCTTTGACGACATGGCCAGCCGTATTGCATCCCAGATCGAACTGCTGACGGAAAAAGACGCCCAGCGCCGGCAACTGGTCGCCCAGGTCTCCCATGACTTGCGTACGCCGCTGGCCTCGATGCAGGGCTACATTGAAAGCCTCAAGCTCAGGCGCGATCGGCTGACAGCGGAAGAGCAGGACCGCTTCCTCGACATCGCCCTCAAGGAAGGCCGACGCCTGAGCCGCCTGGTGGACGAACTGTTTGAGCTTGCGGCTCTCGAGGCCCGGGAGAAACAGCCCGTGCCGGAACCCTTTCCGCTGGCCGAACTGGTGCACGATGTGGTCCAGAAGCACGGACAAGAGGCCAGCACGCGGCAACTGGACTTTGTGGTGGATGGGGATCCCGACCTGCCCCTGGCGTACGCGGACCTGGCCATGACCGAGCGGGTGCTGGACAACCTGATCGGCAATGCCATTGCCTACAGTCCCTCAGAGAGCCGTATTGAAGTGGTGTTCGGGCAGTCGGACGGACTGCCGCAGGTCTGCGTGCACGACAGTGGCCCGGGTATCCCAGAGCAGGACCTGCCTCACATTTTCGATCCTTTTTACCGTGGCGAATCGTCCGGCGGTTCCGGCCACGCCGGCCTGGGGCTGGCCATCGCCCGCAGAATCATGAGTCTTCAGGGCGGTGACATCAGCGTTGAGAACCGGAGTTCCGGTGGCGCATCTTTCTGCATACGCTTACCGATTGGGCCACCCAAATAGGCTGCCTGCATCCGTAATGATCTCTCCGGCGTTATACAAACGTAATAAACTGGAGAAAGTGGTGTGATGAATTCCGTGCAAACTGGTCACAGTTTTCAATAGGCAAGAGGTTAAGGTTATGAAACGGTATCTGTTACTGACGTCTGTCGCGGCAGCGATCGCACTGACCGGTTTCCAGGTTGGCGCTTCCAAGGGGACGGAATCAAAATACGCCCCGGATGATCCTAACCTGGCGGTTGCCACGTTCGCTGGCGGCTGCTTCTGGTGTGTGGAAGCGGCGTATGAAGAGAAAGTGCCCGGCGTTGTTGAGGCGGTGTCCGGCTATAGCGGCGGCGACGAGAAGAACCCGAACTATAAACAAGTAGCTGGTGGCCGTACCGGCCATACCGAGGCGGTGCAGGTCTACTACGATCCTGATGTCATCACCTACGAAGGTTTGCTCCAAGGTCTTTGGCGCACCGCCAACCCCACCGACGTGAAGGGCCAGTATGTGGACCGGGGCAAACAGTACCGGCCGGCGATTTTCTATCACAACGAAGCCCAGAAGCGCGCAGCCGAGGCCTCGATAAAAGCACTGGAAGAGTCCGGTCGTTACGATCATCCGGTCAAGATTGAAGTGGTTCCTTTCGAAGCGTTCTACGACGCCGAGGAATACCATCAGGACTACTACAAGAAGAACCCGGTGCGGTACCAGTTCTACACCTTCAACTCCGGCCGCTACCAGTTTATCGAAAAGGTCTGGGGCGAAGACGAGAAAGTGGATTACGCTCAATACCGTCCCGAGAACAACGGGGGTTCCGCGCAGGCGACTGTCAACAAAGCGTCTGAAGGCAATGCCGGCATGAACCTCAGCCGGGTTGAGGCGTTCAATCCAGACACGTTCACCAAGCCTGACGCCAAAACCCTCAAGGCACGGTTGACCGAGGAACAGTACGAAATTACCCAGGAGGATGGCACCGAGCCTGCCTACCAAAACGAGTATTACGATGAAAAACGGGCCGGCATTTACGTGGACGTTGTGTCCGGCGAGCCGCTGTTCTCCTCCCGTGACAAGTACAAGTCCAACACAGGTTGGCCCAGCTTTACCAAGCCGATCAGCCCGGACATGGTGGTGGAGAAAGAGGACAACAGCTTCTTCATGACCCGCACGGAGATCCGTAGCCGCTATGCGGATTCCCATCTCGGGCATGTGTTCAACGACGGCCCGGCGCCAACGGGGTTGCGTTACTGCATGAACTCCGCCGCGCTCCGGTTCATCCCGTTGGAGAACATGGAGAAGGAAGGTTACGGTGCGTTGATCAGCGAAGTGGAAAAAACCAGCCGTACCGCATCCAACTAAGGAAATGCGTTACAGCCAGAGATCCCGGATGGGGGTCTCTGGCGAAAAGTGGTGCTGGACCTGCGCCATCAGCAATTCGGCGCTGGCCAGCGCATCCACCAGGGCATTGTGCGGTGGGTAGTGTGGCAGCCCATATCGTAGCCGGCTGTCTGCCAGCCGAATCGAGATCGGCTGTTGGCCTTTCAATTTCTGCCACCAAGAGCGTTTCCGGTTGGGATGCAGGTAGGCTTCAATGGCCATGGTATCCATCACCGGGAAGCGGATTTCCTCTCCGATTCTCCATTTCAGCGCCATATTCAGGAACGGACGTTCGATGTTGCGGTAGTGCACTACTGGTATCCGACCGGCCAGGCTTTTCAGAATCTCGTCCAGAACGTCGTCCAGATCAGGGGCCTTGTCAATATCGGTATGGGTTATGCCATGTATCGTGACAGAGGTCTGGTGTAGCGGCAGTTGCGGCTTTACCAGCCAGTGTCGGGAACCCCCAAGTTGCACCCGGCCGAGTGTGAATGGCACCACGCCAATACTGACGATGGAGTGCTTGTCTGGGTCCAGGCCGGTGGTTTCGAAATCCACAGCGACAAACGGGACGTCGTTCAGAGCCGTTTCGGGCGCCACACAACCTGCCTCGTAGAAAGCCTTCAGGCGCGGGTCTTTCGTTTGTGTTGCCAGTTCCCGGTAGTGTTCGGGCCAGGACACAGTGTCGATCAGTTTTGCCTTGCCATCAGACATTCCGGGCCGCCTGGGGGTTATAGCGGAACTTGAGGAACTTTTGTGCCTGACTGACCACCTGAAAAGCGTCTTTCAGGTGGCTGCGCTCAAACGGCGAAAGGTCTTCCGGCCGCACATTGTTGTCCGGCTCTCTACCTGCTTCGATGGAGAGGGCCTGATGTCGAATGCGCACAATCGCAATGAACTCGAAGGCGTCCCGAAGGTTATCAACGCCATCTTCCGGGATCAGTTTGGTTTGCCCAATGGCCTTGAGCCGGTTGAAGGTATTCTGCGCCCGTGATCCGCAGGCCAGGGCATGCACCCGGATCAGATCCGACACCGGTGCCGTGCCGCGGCGCTTCAGGTTGAAAGTCTTGGCTTGCTTGCCGCTTTCCTCCATCACAAAGGTCCGGAAAAATCCCAGCGGTGGCGTTCGGTTGAGTGCGTTGCGGGCGAGCATGGCCAGGAATCGCTGGCTATTGCTCGCCTTTTCCGCAATGAAGGTTTTCAGCTCTTCGGTGTATTCTGTGCGGCCGTGGATGCCGTCCAGGTCAAAGAAGATATTGCTGTTGAGCAACGCCTCCGCCTTGGGATTTTCGATCCAGTCGGCGAAGTACTCCTTCCATACCCGCAGCGGTTGTCGCCACTTCTGGTTGGTGGCCATGATATCGCCGGTGCAGTAACTGTAGCCGCACTCAGCCAGACCATCGCTGACAAACTTTGCCAGCGCCAGGAAATACTCGTCATGCTGGGCGGGATCGAAACTGTCGTCCAGCACCATGGCGTTATCCTGGTCGGTGACGACAAGTTGCTCGTCCCGGGCCATGGAGCCGAGTGCCATAAAACAATAAGGCACGGGGGGCGGCCCCAGTTTCTCCTCGCCCAGCTCAAGCAGCCGTTGGCTGAAGGTACGCCCGATGCCAGCCATGGCACTGCCGATCATATGGGAATTGGCGTCTTCACGAACCATGCGTACGAAGGTGTTGGGTACCTCCTTGCTCAGGCGCTTCAGGCCCTTCACATCCTGCTGATGATAGATGTTACTGACCAGATACAGGCTGCTCTGGGACTCGTGTTTGACGATGTCCGACAGTGCAATGACGCCCCGCACCTTGTCACCTTCCATCACAGGCAGGTGGTGCACGTTGTTGTGCAGCATGGTCAGCATGGCTTCGAAAATGAAGGCGTTGGAACGGGTGGTGATCAGCTCTTCCGTCATAATGTCGCTGATGGGTGTTTCCGACGGCAGTGCCTCGCAGAGGGCGCGGGTGCGCAGGTCGCGGTCGGTAATGATGCCTGAAAGCCGGGGCTGTTTGCCGCTCTCGTCCATCAGCAGGAGGGCCGACACACCCCGTTCCGTCATGATTCGAGCGGCCTCCTGAAGGCGCACGGTATTGGGTGCCATCACGGGCTCGCGGGAAATTAGCCGGGTCACCCTTGCGGTCATCGGTTGATTCGATTTCTCCCGCCGCGAGAGCGCTGACCGCAGACGTGAATGGTCCTCAGTTTCGACAAAATCAGTGAAGTTATCGTCGTTTTCCCACAAATATTGAAATATTTCGTCGGGAATCAGGTAGATCAGGGAGTCTTCAATGGTCTTGGCCGGAAACCGTACGGTTTTGTTCGTTAGCAAGCCAAACTGACCGAAAATCTCACCTTCGGTAATGCGGTTGTATAGCTCGCCAGAGCGACGATAAATCTCGACGGCACCGCTGCGAACGTAATGCAGGTACGTGTTTCGTTCGCCCAGCGTGAGGATGTCCGTGCCGGCTCGGAAATAGGCGATTTCGATGCCGGAGACGACGCGGTCCAGGACATTCTCCGGCATCTCGTCAAACGGAGCGTGCTGGGCCAGGTGGTTGCGTATCTCGATCAGCTCTGCCTGCATTGCTCGCTTCCTTTTCGCGCCGGTTACGCCTGTAGATTTTATTACGCAATATAGCAGTGGCGCTGTTTTACAGCCATGATGTTGGGCAAGATGACGATGGCTTACACATAAGAGGATGGGTTTTGTCTGCGATTCATACACTGGTTCTTGGGGGCATTCGGTCCGGCAAAACCGCGCTGGCGGAACGCATTGCCAGCGCCGCCGGTTTACCCGTGGTCTATGTTGCAACGGCGACCGCCGACGACGAAGAAATGACCCGGCGGGTGGCCCGTCACCGGCAGAATCGGCCGCCGGAATGGGGGTTGGCAGAGGAACCCTTGAAGCTGGCCTCCCTGCTGGATGGTTACACCAGGGAACCACAGCCATCGTTGTTGCTAGTGGATTGCATGAGCCTGTGGGTGAGCAACCTGTTGTTTGCCGGCGACGAGGTGTTTGCCCATGAGCGTGCCGCCTTCCTGCGGGCACTGGAGAACTACCCGGGCCAAATCGTGATTGTCAGTAATGAAGTGGGCCTGGGTACCATTGGCATGGACCCGCTCACCCGCCGTTTCTGCGATGAACTGGGTTGGCTCAACCAGGATCTTGCCGCCTGCTGTGAGCGGGTGCTGATGAGCGTGGCGGGGCTGCCGCAAACGTTGAAAGGCTGATTACCCGCCGTGCGTTTGCAGGCAACTGAGCAGGCCATGCTCCGATTCGTCCACGCGGATACGGCTGCGGCAGGCATAGGGGACGGTTAGCGCTGAAAAAGAGCGTTCAGTGGGGATACCCATTACCTCCGCCAGGAGCATGCGGATCACGCCGCCATGGCACACCACGAGCACCCGCTTTCCTGCCGCTTGCGTTTGCCAGTCCTGCCAGGCGCTGCTGACCCTCTGCCGGAATTCGGTGATGGCCTCACCACCGGGCGGAGGATAACGAACCGGGTCGCGCCAGAAGCGGGTCAGCGCCTCGGGCGTATCGGCCATGATGCTCTCGGAAGTTCTGCCCTCCCAATCACCGAACGCAATCTCCCGCAGCCGTGGCTCCTGGTGCAATGGAATCTGACGTTGCTCAGCCAACTGTTCCGCGAAGAGGCGACAGCGCAGCAGTGGGGAGGTGATGATCACATCCCACTGATCGTCGTCCCTGATAGCCGCGTTCATCTGTTGCCAGCCGGTGTCGCTCAGTGCGTCATCCTTGCTGCCCCGAAACATGGGCCCGCCGGCAGGTTCGCCATGGCGGATCAGGTCGAAAAACGTGATGGTGTTCTGGTTGTTGGTCATCCGGTTTCAGTTCCCTTCCTTGTCGGTCACGCCAGCATCCGCGAAGCTGGCCATCTGGTTGTGCAGGGCACAGGCACTGCGAAGCAGCGGAACCGCCACCGCAGCGCCGCTGCCTTCACCCAGGCGCATGCCCAGATCCAGCAACGGCCTGGCATCCAGTGCGTCCAGCACCGCCTGATGCCCCGGTTCCGCCGAACGGTGCGCGAACAGTAGCCATTCCCGGAGATTCGGCTGTTGGCGCACGGCGACCAGCGCCGCGACGGAAACGATAAATCCATCCACCAGCACGGGAATGCCGCGTGCTGCACTACCCATAATGGCACTTGCCAGCGCGGCAATCTCGAACCCGCCGAGGGAGGCCAGCACGGTCAGCGAATCTCGATTATTGCCATGCTTGGCGAGCGCACGGGCGATGACCTCGCACTTTCGAGACACGCCGGCTGCATCCAGCCCCGTGCCCGGCCCGGCCAGATTTTCCGGGCTTTGTTCCAGCAACGCGCAGGCAATAGCGGTGGCACTGGTGGTATTGCCGATACCCATATCGCCACCCATAAACAGTCGGCACCCGTCATCCGCGGCGCGGGCGGCGGCCTTGTCACCGCTGGCCAGCGCTTGTTCAAGCTGATTTGGTGTCATTGCATCGGTTGTGGCCAGATTGGCGGTGCCCGCGGCGATCTGCTCATCGCGCACATCGGTCAATGGCGGAACGTCGCCGACGGTTCCGAGATTCACCACTTCCAGAGAGGCCCCCAGTTCCCGAGCCAACACGCTGATAGCCGCGCCACCGCTGGCAAAGTTGGCAATCATCTGGGCGGTAACTTCCTGGGGATACGCGGAGATGCCCTCGGCACAGACGCCGTGATCTGCCGCGAAAACAGCAATACGGACAGGATCGACCTGTGGTTGTTGCGTGCGCTGAAGGCCCGCCAGTGTGATCGCCACGTCTTCCAACTGCCCCAGAGACCCCCGGGGCTTGGTGAGCACTTGTTGGCGTTGCCGTGCCCGCTCAGAAAACTGGGTGTCGGAGCTTGGCAACGGCTGTGTCCAGCAGGAAGGCAGCGGCATGGTTGGGTCCTGAGATCGCAAAGTGTTGGGAGTCGAAGATGGTCTACCCGGCCTGAAAAAGTGTCAAGGATAGCAGTCACTCGGTTAGACTTCCTTTCGATCACGACAACTCACCGCCCGCTCGAAGAGACACTGCTGATTTGAATGCCTTCATTCTCGCCGTGACCGCTTGTTTTATCGCCGTTGTATTGGACCGCTGGCTGGGTGAACCGCGCCGGTGGCACCCGCTTGTTGGTTTTGGGCATGTCGCCGCCTTCCTGGAGCAGAGATTGAATCGGCTACCTGAGCGAATGGCGCGATCGATGGTACTCGGGTTCCTGGCCCTGTTAATCGTTGTGATACTTGTGTTGGCGGTAGCCGAGTGGCTGCGCTGGTGGTTGGGGAGCTGGGAATACTTGCTGGTTCAGGCTGTGGTGTTGTATTTCGCCCTGTCCATTCGTGGCCTGACGGAGCACGGCCGGGCAGTGTCTGACGCGTTGCATGGGGGCGACCTTGAGAAAGCCCGCGCGCAGGTCGGTCGTATCGTCAGTCGTGATGCATCGGCGCTTGATGATAATGGCGTCGCAACAGCCGCGACCGAGTCCATGCTGGAAAACGGCGCGGACGCGGTATTTGCCAGCCTGTTCTGGTTCCTCGTGGCCGGTGTGCCGGGCGTTCTGCTTCACCGGTTGGTGAACACCCTGGATGCCATGTGGGGGTATCGCAATGATCGCTACCGGTATTTCGGCCGCGCTGCGGCGAGGCTGGACGATGTATTGAACTGGGCACCCGCTCGCCTCACGGCGCTGACCTACAGCCTGCTTGGCGATGTCCGTAGCGGTTTTCGTTGCTGGCGGACACAGGCCCCGGCCTGGGACAGCCCGAATGCCGGCCCAGTGATGGCTGCAGGAGCCGGGGCCTTGAGGGTTGTACTCGGTGGCCCTGCGCCCTACGCCTCGGGCATCAAGCAACGACCCACGCTCGGTGAAGGTGAGCCGGCATCGGCTGAGACCATCGACGGGGCTATCCGACTGGTCCAACGCGGCGTGTGGTTGTGGCTCGGACTGTTGGTAGCCGTAGCCATTATCGGATGGATAGCCAGCGCCTCTCCTTGACGGTGTCAGCCTGCCGCTTCCGGTTCCCGTGTTTCGCTGGCCGGTATGGTCAACATCAGCAGGAAGCCAATCACCAGGAACACCAGGATGGTGCTCATGCCCCAGCGCTGGCTGTCGGTGACGGCCGTGACCCAGCCCACCAGCAGCGGGCCGGCAAACGCGGTGGCTTTGCCAGAGAACGCGAACAGGCCGAACATCTGCGTTTGCAGGTGCGGCGGCGCAATGCGGGCCAGGTGGGAACGGCTGGCGGACTGCAACGGCCCCACGAAGATGCCCAGGATCATGCCCCATACCCAGAACGCGGTGGCGCCATCCACCACCAGAATGGCCAGGGCACTGCAGCCCAGCCCCACCAGTGACAGCAGGATGGTATTCCGCCCGCCCAGGGCATCATCCACCCAGGCGAAGCCCAAGGCGCCGAGGCCGGCGGTGACGTTCAGCGCGATGGCGAATTGCAGCACTTCCGTGGACCCCATATTGAACGTACCCGCCGCGTACACCCCGCCGAAGGTGAAGATGGTGGCCAGGCCATCGGTGTAGAGCATGCGGGCGATCAGGAAGCGCACGATGTCCTTGTACTGGCGAACGTGGGCGATGGACTCCTTCAGTTGCCGGAACCCGGCGCGGGTGGCGGCGGCAAGTCCCAGGCCGGTGGATGGGCGGTCCGGAACAAAGATAAAGGCCGGCAGGGCGAACACCAGGTACCACACCGCTACCAGCACAAAAGTGGCACGCACGTGCTCGGCGTTGTCGCGATTGAGATCGAACAGGCTGGCATCGGCCTCGATAAAGCCATACAGCGCCACGATAAGGCTCAGCACGCCCCCGGTGTAACCCAGCCCCCAGGCCCAGCCTGACCAGCGCCCGGTTCGCGCCGGGCTTGCGAGATCCGGTAGCATGGAATTGTAGAAAATGAACGCGAATTCGGCGCCGAGTGTACCCAGCCCCACCCACAGTGCTGCGTTCCAGAACTGGTTCTGCTCCGGCGTGACCGTCCACAACATGGCGCAGGAGACCACACAAAGCAGAGTGAAGCTGATAAACCAGGGCTTACGGCGGCCCGACTGGTCGGCGATGGCCCCCAATATCGGCGCCAGAATTGCGATGAACACGCCGGCAATGCCAACGATGTTGCCCCAGGCTGCCGTGCCCTTCACCTCGTCCTGCACCACCGACACGCTGAAGTACTGGGCGAAGACAAAAGTCAGAATGATGGTGAAAAAAGCGCTGTTGGCCCAGTCGTACAGCGCCCAGGACCAGAGCGCGCGTTTGTCTTCCGGCTTGCCCTGTGGGGGGGCGACAGGCGATTGCGATGACATGTGGGGCTGGGCTCCTGATCCTTGCAAGGTAAATCCGTGCAGTGATTGTCGCCATTATCGCCACAAATGCACAGCCCCGCGGGGTTAAACCCTCTTCAGGTTCCGTGATTCGTGGTCCAGCAACCACGCTTTGCGTTCCAGGCCGCCGGCGTAGCCCGTCAACGTACCATTGGCTCCGATCACCCGGTGACAGGGAATCAGAATGGCAATGGGGTTGAGGGCGTTGGCGCGAGCCACAGCACGTACCGCCTTCGGGTTGCCTAACGTGGTTGCCAGCGCGCTGTAGGAGCGGTGCTCACCCGCTGGAATCCCAGTCAGTCCCTGCCAGACCTGCTGTTGGAACTCGGTGCCGGTCAAGCGGATGTCCTTCCACGGCAGGGGCTTGATCACCCCGGAGAAGTAGGCGTCCAGCCATTCGATAATGGTTCCGGGGGCGCCGTCCTGCTGCTCGCGCCACTCAGGCTGACGGAACCGGCGGTTTTGCAGCATATGCATGCGCTCTTCGTTGTCGTCGAAGTCCAGGTGCACCAGTTTCTCATCCACCGTTGCCAGGCTCAGAGGGCCAACGGGGCTGGGAAATCTGCTGACATGAATTTGAGTTGTCATGGTGTGGTCTCCTGCCGGGGTGGATGGGCGTTCAGTGATGTCCACAGGTACTGCGCAGCGTAAGCCCGCCATGGCCGCCAGCGCTCGGCATGGCGAGTCAGGGCTTTGGCGTCTTGCGGGCCGCCCAGGTGGCTCGCGGCCTTGAGTATGCCCAGGTCGCTGGCGGGAAATGCGTCCGGATCTCCCAGGCCGCGCAGGGCCAGGTACTGGAGTGTCCAGGGGCCGATGCCCCGCATGGATGCCAATTGCGCCAACAGGTCGTTGCCATCCTGTTCGGCAAAACCGGGTTCGGCGAACCGGGCGGTGATTCGGGCCAGGGTGTCTGCACGGCTGCCGGGCATGCCGAGTGTGTTCAACGGCTGGCCGACGAGTGCCGCCGGTTCCGGGAATCTATGGGTAATGCCCGTGCCCCTGGCAAGGTCGTCGGGAAGGGGCTGGCCATAACGAGCCACCAGCCGCCCGGCCAGGGTTCGCGCCGCAGAGATGGACACCTGCTGACCCAGGATGGCCCGAACAGAAAACTCAAACCGCTCCCAGCTGCCCGGAACGCGCAGGCCGGGATGCTGTGTGACCAGGGGTTCCATTAGCGGGTCCCGGGCCAGATGTTCGCTGATGCCAGGCAGGTCCGCATCCAGATCGAGCAAACGGCGTATCCGCGCACTCACCTCCAGAATGGACTGCCGCGCCGGCCCACGAAGGATAACCTGCACCCCCGGGGGATGGTCACTTGGGCGGCAGATCACCAGCCCCGGTTGCCCAGCAATGCAGAGCGATCGTGCGTAGTGGTGCGCGCCGACCGCTTCCAGGCCCGGAATGGCTCGCGCCCGAAAGAACGCCAGTAACTGCTCACTGTCGAAGGGCGGGCGGGCTCGCAGGAACAGAACCAGGTCGTCGTGTGCCGGCAAGAAAGGGTTTTCTGCACTGTGTTGCGTGGCTTTGAGTGACGACTTCAGGCCTCTGCGGAATGCCGTTGGTGCATTACCGTAGGCTTGCTTCAGGGTGTGATTGAAGCGGCGCAGGCTGCTGAAACCGGCAATTTCTGCGATTTCCGTCATGCTCAGGTTGCTGTCGACAATCAGCTGCCGGGCCCGCAACAAACGCCGGGCCTGGGCATGTTGTTGTGGGGTGGCGCCAGTGTGGCGTTTGTAAAGCTGGCGCAGGTAGCGGTCGGTAATGCCCAGCCGTTCGGCCAGATTCGCCACGGAGCCGTTATCCAGGGCACCTTCGCTCACCAGCCGCACCGCCCGGGCCACGGTGGTATGAACCCCCGCTGCGGCCGGGCTACCGGGTGCCGCTTCCGGCCGGCACCGCAGGCAGGGGCGAAAGCCGTTGGCCATGGCCGTTTCCGCAGACGGGTAAAAACGCACATTCCCGCGCTTGGGCGTCACCGCCGGGCAAATGGGGCGGCAGAAAATCCCGGTGGTCAACACGGCAGTGTAGAAGCGACCGTCGAAACGGGCATCCCGGGTTTTTAGTGCCTGGTAGCAAAGATCATCCGTTAATGTGTCCATAACCGAAAGTGTACCAGCGAAACCCGAAAAAACTCGCCGGATTCGGAACTGATAGTCGGCCGCCTACATCGCAAGCCCAAGCAGCAGGACCAGCTCCGCAAACACCACGCTGGCCCCAAGGGTATCGCCGGTATAGCCACCCAGCTGCCGGCGCAGATACCCACCCCAGACAACGGCCGTACCGAGCGTGGCGATGACGATCCACAGCAGGGCGTTGGCCCCAAACGGGATCAGGGCCAGTGAGACAATCGCGGTGAACACGGTGGCAATCGCCAGCCGTGAACGCGAGAAATCCTCAGCCACCGGTTTGCTTTTGCTCTTGTCCGGGTCGGTCACATACGGCAGGAAGCCCATAATCATCAGTGGCGCGAGACGCGACACCATCGGGGCCAGGATCAGCGCCAGCCACACCGGTTGTGCTTCGGCCAGCAGCGCAAGCTTCAGCACCAATGCGACCACCAGCGCCACCGTGCCGTAGGTGCCGATGCGGCTGTCCTTCATGATCCGCAACCTGGCCTCCAGGGAGTACCCTCCGCCCAACGCATCGATACTGTCTGCCAGTCCATCCTCGTGGAACGCGCCGGTAATCCACAGATGAAAACCCAGGATAAGGATCAGACTGACCAGCGGGCTCCAAAGCTGCACAACAGCCATGTACAGCCCCGCATAAATCACGCCGAGCACCAGCCCCACCAGCGGGAAATAGACACTGCACTGATTCATCAGGCGGGGGGAATAGTCGATACGCACCAGCATGGGAATGCGTGTCAGGAATCCGATGGCCAGCCAGAAGGCTTGCCATTCCCTGGAAACGAAAGGTCTCAGTTGGCTCAATGCGTTGCCCTGTTATTGGGAGGTGGTGTGAGTTTGCGGTCAGTTTAGCATTATCGCCGGGCGAGCTTGTTGTACACCGACGTTCTGGTTCTCCCGTGGTCCTGAATATCGAAAAGGCCGAACCTACAACCGATCCTGCAAGCCGGAGTTATACGAACCGGTTCGCAAAATTCCGGGTCAGGGGCGGGAACCCCGTGTAAGCATCTGATACTGTTGAAGCTGGATTAGAGCATTGTGGAGTTATACGCCCTTATTCGACGAGATGTTGCAGGCCAAGGAGGGCGTATAACTCCGGCGGTAGCCGTGGTAGGTTCCGGTTAGTTTTTGATTTTAAAGTGATTTCTTGAATCGGTCAGAGCGGCTGAAATTGGAGTTATACGAATGCGTGATATACGAACGGGTTCGTATAATACGCTGTTATGTTTTAGATGCAGGGGTATCTCAGGTTGCAGTTGGTGGACATGAAAGCTAAGCTGTTTCCGTCCGGCGATAGGCCGCTCTTGCGCAGCCTGTCCTCATCAGTGTCACTTTGTGATCATATGGGATGACCTTTTTGTGGCCAATGGTTGCATGTGGTCGCCCCACGTTGGTTTTAAAGTCATGCGCTTTGCGCTAGGTAAGCCGGATCTTGATGAGGAAGATAGCTATGAAGAAATTCAACTATCGCCTAGTTCAAGAGCGAGTGTATCTTGCAATAGCTTTAGTAAAGCTTGCGCAAGAGGTGCTAGTGCTTTTGAACATGGCTTTTAACTATAAAACCAACGCCTTTCCCCGTTATGCCCAAGAGTTCTAGATGGTCTTCTAAATTCGAGATAAAACCCGGTTCTTGGGTTTTTGTGCCTACTGATGAAACAGTGGAATATGGCCAAAAGGTAAAAAAGGAAATTGAAAACCGTTGGTCGCCTCCCGGCTTCTATTATCATCTGAGAGATGGTGGGCATGTTCAAGCTTTATCCTCTCACACGAACAACGATTATTTTATCCATCTTGATATATCCAATTTTTTCGGCCGCATCAACAAATCGCGAGTAACCCGATGCTTAAAGGGTCTTTATCCATATAATCAAGCTAGAGAGATAGCAGTTGAGTCAACGGTCAGAGATCCAAAAAATCCAGCTATTGAAAAATATATTTTGCCATTTGGCTTCGTTCAGTCTCCATTAATCGCTTCGCTATGCCTTCAGAAAAGTAGGCTCGGGCGGTTTTTATCTGATTTGAATAAAATGGACGCCTACAAAGTAAGCGTTTATATGGATGACATAGTCATATCATCAAACAGCGATGCTGACTTAAGTAACGTGCTTCTTGAGATTAAACCGTTAGCAGAGAAAGCTGGATTTCCTTTGAACGAGGCGAAAGAAGAGGGGCCGGCAGAAAAAATCACTGCATTCAACATAGAATTGTCGAATGGAGTTCTAACTCTCACTGAAGAGCGTTTACAAGATTTCATAGCGGCTTACCGAGAATCCGATAATTTTAATGTCATAAGCGGTATTGTCGGATATGTAACAACAGTCAACACAGGACAAGCCGCCAAAATAGTATAAAACATAACAAGGCCAGGCATGGCGACGTCTACTACATTGCGGCTTCGCCTCCATTTCGTAGCCGCGCATGCTGGCTGGCGTTAGGCGGCCGGGTTCGGCCCTATTATCACGGGATGTCCTGTATCGGACGCCCCCATCCAGGGGCAAAGTCAGACGATGAGCTGAAAGCAAATCCAGAAAATCATGCCGACCTGGGCAAGGAAGAACGTAGCACGTGATAGCACAAACGCCGGGGCAGTGCTTATGAGATGTGACAGGCTCTGCCCCACGCGCGCAAGCAGGATGAACATCGCAAGACTATCTACCACGGGGCTCTTGCCCATGAGCGCGGCAACCACCACTACGCCTGCGAAAAGCGGAAAGTTTTCCACGCAGTTCAGGTGCGCGCCCTTGGCGCGAACCATGAAGGCCGGGTCGCGGTTGACCTCAGCGCGTTCCCAGTCTGAGAACTTGCGGCCTCCGAAAAGCGCCATTGGCACGCGAGGGAATGCGTAAGACAGCGTGAGAAGTTGCATCCATACCACGTAAAGCACCACTGCAATGAATCCGGTCATAATCTTTCCTAGTATTTTAATTTGCACTTATTATACGTACACAGCCTCCGAACAGATGCTACGCATCGCACGGCGCTGGACACAGTTGATGACGAGGGTACGGTGGCAGAACAATACGTCCGCGTCGGCAGTTTCGGGAGAGCTCCAGGGGTCGTGGAGGACTGCCGCCTAACAATTCGCTGTACTCGGACATATTTTTCGTTGCCTGCGGCAACTCAAAATATGCCGGTAAGCTCGGGCGTTATAAATCCATGGCCGGAGAGTTTGTGAATATCAGGTCAGCGGTGTTGGAAGATAAAATCGGTATCGAGCGTTTGGCTCAGGTGTTAACACCTGCTACTCACGGGGGTCATCAATCAGGTAATAGCTTGAGCCTGCTCTTGAACTCCAGTGACCACCGCATATGGGTTGCGGGCTCAGACGAGACTATTTTTGGTTGGTTGCATGCTTATTTGGCAATCCGTGTCGGGGTGCTACCTTTTATTGAAATCGGAGGCCTCATCGTCGACGAGCAATATAGGAGAAAAGGTGCCGGCTGTAAGTTGGTCGCTGAAGCTCTGAGCTGGGGCAAAACGACAGGGCTCGCCGTTCGGGTACGCAGCAATTCAAAACGTGATTCTACTCATAAATTCTACCAAGCACTTGGCTTCAAGTTACTGAAACAGCAGCATGTTTTCGAACACAATTTATAATACGCTGTTATGTTGCGAGGTGGGAATAACCAGTGAACGACGAAAAATCTCTGCACAATGCCATTTATGAGGGCGTCGCGTTGTCGCCTTATGACCCAAAGTGGCCCTCTATGTTTGAGGTGGAGCGCAGTCGTCTATTTAGCCTTTTCCCGGATCAATTCGCAGCAATTGAGCACTTTGGCAGTACGGCAGTTCCAGGACTTTCAGCAAAGCCCATCATAGATATTTTAGCGGGTGTCGAGTCTATGTCGCAGGCCGACTCTCTGATTAAACCTTTGTGCCGTTCAAAGTTCACCACCTCCGCCGAGTTCAATGCCACGCTTCAAGATCGCCGATGGCTCATGCGGTGGGCCGACGGTCACCGAACGCACCATCTCCACCTTGTCGTGCATGGCGGCTCACAATGGCAACGGCGTTTGGCCTTTCGCGATGCGCTTCGCTCCAACGAGGAATTGGCTAAAAGGTACGAGCAGCTCAAGAAGCGTTTGGTTGCGGAGTTCAGCTCCAATCGCGAGGCGTACACCGAAGCCAAGGCCGAATTCGTACGGGAGGTACTTGAGTGCAATGAACATAACCAGTCGCTGTAGTACGCGGCCGATGGCCGCCGGACGCCCTTTACATTGCGGCTTCGCCTTTATTACAAGGGCGCCGCTAAGCTTCGCGTTATGTGTTACTGCCAAGGGGTCAGTTTTGTTGCCTGAGTTAAAAACAGTCGGCCTTTTCCTCGTTACCGCATTGGCGGAAATTGTCGGCTGTTATTTGCCTTACCTCTGGCTTCGCGAGGGCAAAACTATCTGGCTTTTGGTGCCGGGCGCGTTGAGTCTTGCGGCATTCGCATGGCTGCTGTCACTGCATCTCACCGCCGCAGGCAGAGTCTATGCTGCGTATGGTGGCGTTTATATTTTTATGGCGATACTTTGGCTGTGGGCCGTCGACGGAGTAAAGCCAACGGCATGGGACTTGGTCGGCTCGGTTGTGGCGTTGGTGGGTATGGCAATCATCATGTTCGGGCCGCGCACCACATAACCAGTAGTTGTAGTTCGTTCCGGCCTGCGGCCTCCACCGGACGCCCTTGTCAGGGCGCCGCTAAACAAAAGCGTGTGTGCCAGGCATGGCACAGAACTAGGGAGGTGAAAGTCCTCCTGCCAGGTATTCGCAGTGCCGAAGGCTAGGAGAAGGGCAAGGGCATCATTGTGAGGTGGGGTCTGAAGGAAGCCCAATCCAAAGCTGCGGGGCGACGAACAGGAACCTGATACGAGGTGTGGTACATCCGGGGCGAGCGGGCACGTGACCGCGAAGCCCTCCAACTGCGACCGGGGTGTGCTTTATAAATCAGGCGTCCACGCAGCGACAGTTTTGTGTCTTACCCTGGGAGGCCTGTTTGCTGTTCAGGGAGAGAACTGAACGCCGGGCAACCGGCGTTGACCGGCAAACAGGAATCAGCAGAGGGCATGGTAGGTTCACCCGTGAACCGAAGGCCCGAACAGAGACAGGAGTCGAGCGTCCGTGCAGGGAAACGGGATGGCACCAGCAAAGCAGCTTGCGCTGCCCCTGGAATTTCCGGGGGGTGAACCCGATTCCGGAAAACGGAAAGCTTTGCACTCCGTTCAACCCTCGCCGTGGATGGCGCGTGTATTGAGCAGGGACAACCTCAATCGCGCCCTGAAACAGGTTCGACGTAACAAAGGAGCGCCGGGCCTCGACGGTATGACCGTGGATGAGCTGCCGGACCATCTGCGCCAACAGTGGCGAGAAATTCGGCAGCAACTGCTCCAGCAGACCTACCGACCGCAACCGGTCCGGCGGGTTCTCATTCCCAAACCAAACGGCGGTTCCCGTCCCCTGGGGATCCCCACCGTGCTGGACCGTTTCATCCAGCAGGCGATGGCCCAGGTCATCCAGGAAGACTGGGAGCCCCGCTTCCACCCACACAGCTACGGCTTCCGTCCGAGACGCTCCGCCCACCAGGCGGTCCAATTCGGACAAAGCTGCGCCCGACAGGGCCAAAGCTGGGTGGTGGATCTGGACCTGGCAGCCTTCTTTGACCGGGTCAATCATGATCGTCTGATGGCACGACTGAAACGGCACACGCCGGACAAGCCGATGCTCAGGCTGATCAACCGGTATCTGAAGGCGGGTGTCCAGATCGACAACCAAAAAGAGCCTACACCAGGGGGGGTGCCGCAGGGCGGACCACTCTCACCGGTGCTGGCAAATGTGGTGCTGGATGAACTGGATTGGGAGCTGGAACGGCGCAATCTGCACTTCGCCCGCTACGCCGATGACTGCCAGATCTACGTTGGTAGTCTTCGGGCTGGTGAACGGGTGATGGTGAGTCTGACGCGCTTCATCGAGGACTCACTGAGGCTCACAGTGAATACACGAAAGAGCGCGGTGGATCGTCCCTGGAAGCGCAGCTTCCTGGGCTTCACCCTCAGCCGGAAAGGGCAGCGATTGAAAGTGGCCAGCAAGGCCATCGACAAGCTGAAAACCCATGTCCGAAGACTGAGCCGCCGAACACGGGGCCACTCCCTGTTCCAGGTAATCGCAGAACTGAAAGAGACCCTGCTTGGTTGGAAAGCGTACTTCGACGCAGCCGAAGTGCTGAGCCCGCTGCGGGACCTGGACAAGTGGATACGGCGGAGAATGCGAAGTTATGTCTGGAAGCAATGGGGCCGTAGCGGGTATCGTGAGCTGAGAAAGCGGGGTGTCTCGGTCAAACTGGCCTGGAACACCGCGAAATCAGCCCATGGCCCCTGGCGCCTGAGTCGGTCACCGGCCTTGGCGCAAGCCTTACCGGCCCGCTTCTTCCGGAGCTATGGGCTGCCGGAATTGGCAGCGCGGTAGCGGGTTGAATCAAGTCACTGAATCGCCGTGGTACGTGATCCGTATGCCCGGTGATGTGGGAGGAGGGGCATCGTGAGGTGCCTCCCTATCCCGATTATGTTCACTATGGAGAGTTCGATGAAATTTCATGCCTTAACAATTTGCGCTCTCGCCGCATTAATAGTCGGGTGCGCAGCAACCAGAATTTCTCCTACTCCAAGCCCCACGAGTGCGCCCCAAGCAGAGTCATCACCGGTAGTCGTTGAACCGGAGTGGGTTCCTCTGACTGACGGTGCTGAGATCTCTTACGATGCGAACTACGAATATCATCCCTCAGAAATGAAACTTAGCAATGGGAAGCTTCTCCGAGGAAATAGTTGGAATGGATATCTAAAGGCATATGTGGAGTCCTTTCCGCCGGAGAAGCGGGAGCCGATCCTTCAGGGAATTACCCGGCATGTAACGGATTATGACAAGGTAGAAGGGGTCATTCGCTTTGAGCCTGTTCGGTACATGTCAGGCCCATATTCACAAGCATCACACCTGGCAGTGGTCGGTACCCTCCGTCCTGAAAGCGCAACGGCATTCCTAAAGTTTCACTACTACGGTGATTCATGGCTTTTCGCGAAGAGTTTTAAAGTTGTAACCGACGGAGTTCCCTTTCAGTCCCCAAAAATAAAGTTTAGGCAAGATCACTACGGCGGCAGCGTATGGGAGACCGCATATCTCAATCTCAACAAAGAAGAGTACAGAGCCCTGGCGGAGGACATTGTATCTTCCGAAGAGGCAATTATTCGCTTCCAAGGAAAGCAGTACTACTCGGATTTAACGGTCACTGAGCGCATGCGTGAAGATATTGAATATATGCTCGAAGCCCTTGATCAAATCGGTGTTGAGTGATCATAACCAGTCGCTGTAGTTCGCGGCCGATGGCCGCCGGACGCCCTTTTCATTGCGGCTTCGCCTTCATTACAAGGCCGCCGCTAAGCTCAGCGTTATGCACTAGAAAGAGAGGAAGGCCATGGAGCTTTATCCAAGTACCCCACCTAAGTTGATTCCCTCTTTCGTCTGCCACGTCGATATTTTGGGCTATTCGCAGCTCAGCAGAGATGCAATAAAGTCAGGTCAGGGCAACTCGTTCCTCAACAAAATACGCGTTGCGCTCACGCGGGCTTATGATCGTGTAAGAGAGAGATCAAAAGGGTGGAATGGCGCACATCGGTTTTCAATCAAGGTCTTTACCGACAACATTGTTGTTGGTTACCCGGCAAAAGATATTAATGTCAGCTTCGGTGAGGTAGAGCTTGGACACATTTTTAGCGTCTTTTCTGAGTTCCAAGTGGCTCTTACCATGGAGGGTTTTCTAGTTCGTGGAGGAATTGCTTTCGGCAGTCACTACATGGACGAAGAGATTGTTTTCGGCGACGCTTTGATTGAAGCGGTGAAGCAAGATAGTAGTGGTGGCGCCCCAAAAATTTCGCTATCACACTCAGCCGTCCAAGCTCTACGTCATCATTTGGGTTTTTACCGTGATCCAATGAAATCGCCGCAAAGTCGTGAACTTTTACAGGATCCTGACGGCTCCATTTTTATAGATTACTTAGCGAATGCATTTATCGCTTTTCCAGATGGTGGAATATTCTTTGAAGTATTTGAAGGCCACAAGAGAACGGTCACTGAAGGGCTGGAGAAATATAGCGGACTGCCTGATGTAAGAGCAAAATATGAATGGGCTGCGAGATATCATAATTTTGTTTGCAAAGAATTTATGAAAAACAATCCGATACCGTTTGACCCGGATGCGGATGAAATAGAAGCAGCGGGAGCTGTAGAAGCTCAGAAACTTGAAGACTATTTGATAGACATTGAGTCCTTAGCACCAATTCCCGGTAAGTTAAGCATAAACCCTATTTTTCCTGTGGAAAGATGAAGAGCATAAACCAATTGCGGAAGGCAGACGCGTGGGACGCGCGGCTTCGTTCAGCGTCATGCATGAAATATAAATGGAGAGTAGTTTGATTACAGAAATTCTTGCAGTCTTCGGCGGAGTGACCGTCGTTGTAGTTGGATTGTCGCGTTGGTTGGGCGGGCTGTGGTCAAAACGCATCCTTCAAAACGAAAGAGCCAGCATTGAAAGAGAGCTTGAACGCGAAAAATCAAGGCTACAAGAAAGCCTTGAGGTGACAAAAGCAGCCTTGGCTTCTCAAACAAAATTGGTTGAAGAACGTCTAAATGCGATTAATGACGAAAGATTTAAGGCTCTAATCGAAAACTATAGTTTGTTGGCTGACACATGGCTCAATTGCAGGTGGGCGATACAGCCGGATGAAATTGGTCGTGACAAACCACCAGAAACAGAGAGGCTGAAAATAGCTGCTGAGTCTATTGATGAGTACTTTAAAGATTTTGAGCGAAAGAAGCTTTTCCTTTCTGATGATTCTCAGTCGTCGGTTTACACATTTATAACCAGTGTCTGGGAAAGCTTGAATAAATTAAGAATTTTTTCCGAATCTAGCGAATCAATAGACGATAAATTAAACGCACTCTACGGCGCTTGGGTCAATGATTTAAAACCGAAAATGGATGCTGCGAGAAGAAGTATTGAGTCTGAGTACAAGATGCTAATCGGGGTGGATGAGCATAACCAAGCATTGCAGCGGACAAGCCGCTGAATGCGGCGTTGAGGCTGTAGAAAAAGTCTGAATTCCGCCCCAGTTTTGCTAGGATCGGGCAAACGGACAAGGAGTCGTCAGATGCCCAAAGCCAAACCCCGTTTCAGGCCCTACAACTACGACCAGGACGCCATGGTCGTGATCAACTATCAGAACCAGCTTCAGCCCGGCACCTTTGAACACGCGGTGCACTACCTGATCGAGCACAAGCTGGACCTGTCGATCTTCTACCCCAAGTACCGCAACGAAGACACCGGCCGACTGGCCTACGATCCCGCCATCCTGCTGAAGATCATCCTGTTCGCCTATTCCAAGGGCATCAAGACCAGTCGTGAGATGCAGTGGTGCTGCGAGACCAACATCACCTTCAAGGCGCTGTCGTGCGATACCGTTCCTCATTTTACGACCCTGGCCAAGTTCGTCAGCAACCATGCCGACGAGATCGAAGACCTGTTCGAGCAAGTCCTGCTGGTGTGCCACGAACAGGGATTACTGGGGAACGAACTCTTTGCCATCGACGGCTGCAAGATGCCCTCGAATGCAGCCAAAGAATGGTCCGGCACCTTTAAGGAGCTGGAAGAGAAACGGAAAAAGCTACGCCGCCTGATCCGCCACCACCTGAAGGAGCACCATGAAAGGGACGAGGCGGAAACGGAAGCCGAACTGGACCGGGACATCCGCCGGGCGAAGACGGTCCTCTCCCTGGACGAATCCCTGAACAAAGTGAACCGCTTCCTAAAGACGAACCGCCCAAGGATGGGCCGGGGGAAGCGGAGCAAGGAAGTGAAGAGCAACATCACCGATAACGAAAGCGCCAAGATGACCACCAGCAAGGGCACGATCCAGGGCTATAACGGCGTGGCCACGGTGGACCGGAAACACCAGATCATCATTGATGCGCAGGCCTTTGGCGAAGGCCAGGAACACCACACGCTACAACCAGTACTGGAAACCGTCGAAGCCCGATTCAAGAAACTGGGCATTGCCGAGAGTATCTACCAACAAGGCACCGTCATCACCGCCGACACCGGCTTCGCCAACGAAGCCAACATGAAATACCTGCACGAACGGCAGATCAACGGCTACGTGCCGGACAACAAATTCCGCAGCCGGGATCCGAAGTTCAACCACCAGAAAGACAAATACGGCAAGCGGCATCAGAACCTGCCAGACACGGGCTGGAAAGAGACCATCCCGGCCAATGAGTTCCAGTTCGATCCAGTGAGCCTGACCTGCATCTGTCCGACAGGCGAAAGCCTGAAATACCACGCCACCCGCACCGACCAGAATGGCCAAAGCCGGGCCTACTTCCAGGGCCGTCTGTTGCAGTGTCGACACTGTCCGAAGAAGCATCAGTGCATGCAGAACCCGGAGGCCGCCGACCATCGGAAAGGCAAAGGCCGACAGGTGTCGTTCACCATTGAGAGCAAGCGCCTGCCCAACTATACAGACTGGATGAAGCACCGGGTCGACAGCCCAAAGGGCAAAGAGATCTACAGCCACCGCATGTCGGTGGTGGAACCGGTGTTCGGCAACATCGGCACCAACAAACGACTGAACCGGTTCAGTCTGCGAGGTAAGAAAAAGGTGCAGGGCCAATGGCAGCTATACTGCCTGGTGCACAATATTGAGAAGCTGGCGAATTATGGGCGATTGGCAGTCTGACTGGAAACCGCAGAAGGACCCACAATCGGCGCCGCTGAATGAGCTATAGGTGACACAGCGGCGAAACTTGGATTCTGAGCCACATTTGCCAGCAAATAAACGAATGCATCCGCCAACGGCGGATGAACAAACGAACAACTGAAAAGGCGAGTGGAAGCGGCTCAGAATTGGGTTTTTCTACAGCCTCGTTCGAAGACCACCAATCAAAGTGCGATGCACTTTTTTTAGATGCCATCTGGAATATTGAATGGACAACGGACTTTTTGAAAAACTCCTCTTTGAGGAAGAGAGCACGACGTTGATATGACTCCCCACGTCAACAGGCATGCACCAGTCCAGGCCCGTTTTTCAGAGCTACGTTCCCGCTGTTAAGGGCGGGTCAGGACAGACGCTGAGGCCAGTTATCGTCGACGGTTTCAATGCTGATATCCGTGGGTTCTCACCACCTTACTTTTCCGTCGTGAAGCCGGTCCTCCGTCTAGGAACGAGCGTCTGGTCTGAGGCTTCAGCCAGGCTTCCTAACGCGCGTCGAGGGTTGCTTCACACTCCGCGGCCTGAGGCACCTGTCCTGTCCCATAACCTTTTTCATAGCATCAACCTTGGATCGGGTTTGGCGATCACCACTTCCCGGGCGATCGCCCAGATGTGGCCGACCAGTTCTCTGGCAATGGCGGCCACCACCACGTTTCGATGTTTGCCACGTTGCATCAGGGATCGTTAGCGCCGACACAGCCGGACCTGGGCATCCCAGGCCTTCTCCACAATGGCCTTGGGCAGATCCTCCTGCCGCAACTGGAGAATTTTGGAAGTCTTGGCCGGGTACCGATACGCGTGCGCAGCTTCAATGAGCATGCGCCTTGCGCGTTTGTTACCAGCGCAGGTGAGTGGCCCGAGTCGTCGCCGGGATCCGCTGGATCGCTCGCTGGGTGTCAGGCCGACATAGGCCATCAGTTTCCTGGGGTTGTCGAAGCGTTGGAGATCACCCAGTTCGGCTACCACGCTGGTGGCCACCAGCAGTTGGACACCCCGAAGTGCCTGCACGGCTTTCACTAGTGGGTAAAAGCGCCAGCGGCGTACCTGATAGGTCAGTTCATTATCGAGCCGTTCCAGGCGTTTGTGGCGCTCCACAATGGTGTAGAGCATTTCCCGGAACACCGTGTTCTGCGCCGGTGTCGGCATGACCAGTTCCGAGAGCCACCGGATGTGTGCGGCTGACCAGTTGGCGGAGCCGGTGTACCGGATATCGTGCCTCAACAGGAACGCCTTGAGCTGGCTCTTGGCATTCTTGAGATCCCACATGGCGGTTTCCCGCGCTCGGGAGAGATCACGGATGGCTTCGTCTTCCGGTTCCGGCACATAGATGGGATCGATGTCGCCGTTGCGCAGTAACTGGGCCAGCTGCATGCAGTCGCGTTTGTCGGTTTTGACCTGCTGGCCGGGTTTCTTCGGGATCAGTGACGGTGCCACGACAAAACAGGGATAGCCCCAGCTTGAAAGCAAGCGATAGAGCCAGTAACCGCAAGGACCGGCTTCGTACACAAACTGAAGCTGGCAGCCCGGGTGTCGGGACTCAAACTGCCGGACCATCTTGCGGATGGAGTAATGCTGGGTGCCGAGGGCACCGAGATACGTGACCGGTTCGGTTCGGGAATCGGTGGCGTAAGCGACGGCGATGGAGTCTTTGTGCGTATCCAGGCCGATAAACAGTGTGCTATGTTTTTTCATGGTGCTGTCCCCCCATTTTACGCATGTGAACACGTAAAGTATGGCTCTGGCTGAGGCTAACCCACGAGGTGGGGGCAGCCCCTAGTGGGGAGTCATAATGTCTAGATTGGAGAATGGAATGGAAACAGTGGAAGTTCGTGGCCCGTTTAGTTTTCGCGGAGACAGTCCATTAATTCGTCATCCGGAAGCTTCCGTAAACGGGTTTTATATTTGGTGTGTTTACGTCGAACAGTCTCTTTATCGAGCATATTACGTGGGTGAAGCTGCAAACATAGCGTCCCGACATAAGACCCACCTGCGAGATTGCCTAAGAGGTAACTATCAAGCTCATTGCTTGGATGGCCTTCGTCGGAATCAAAGTATTTTAATGCATCGCCCCGGGGATGGCATGATCCCTCGGTTCGCTCACATAGATCGCCAAAAATTCAACAATGAGTTCGTTGATAACGTTTGCCTATTTTTCGCCGAAATTCCGGTAACTGGTGATAAAAAATCCGACAAGTTGCTGAGGTGTCGCTACGAGGCGGGAGTCGTTCGCCATATTGAAAATGCAGGGCTCAACGTTCTCAATGTGGGGCGAATTAGTAACTGGGCTGGTGAGCCAGACCAAGTTCGGCTGGAAACAAGTGGTTGTGAGATCGAGGCCATATCCGGAGAGATAGTCTCAATCTAACCAATTGTTCCAAGTCGTTCCGGGCCTGACGGCCCTCCACCGGATGCCCTTTTAGCTGCGCTACAAGGGCACCGCTGAACAACGGCGTTAAATTTTTGCTGCACCCTCGCAGACTATGCTGTAATACGTTGTAGTCGCCAAATTTGAGGGTACAGTCATGAGTGTTACTACAGTTCGCCTTCAGGCAGAGGTTGAGCAGCACCTGGAAGCGATCGCCGGCAGGCTCCACCGGAGCAAAGGCTGGGTGATCAACCAGGCACTGTTAGAATACATTGAAAAGCAACAGCGTGAGCAGGAGCGTTGGCAGCAAACGCTTGAGGCAATGGAGTCGGCGGCCCAAGGAAAGGTGGTCGATGCTAACGAGGTCCATAGCTGGCTCAACAGCTGGGGAACTGAAAACGAGCAGGATGCGCCGAGGTCAGGTAATTGAAACTGGTTTACACGGACGAAGCCATTGAAGACTTGAAGCGCCTTAGGGAATTTATAGCAGCCCACAATCCCTCTGCGGCTCCCAGGATAGCGGCCGAGCTGGTTAGCAAAATCGAATTGTTACCAGACTTTCCAAAGATGGGGGCACCGGTTGAAATGGCGCCGGTTCCCGATTCCATCCGCGACATGGTATTCGGCAAGTACGTTGTCCGCTACTCAGTACATTTGAGTGCCATTATCATTCTTCGGGTATGGCATGAACTGGAAGGTGAACGATAGAAATTTAATGGACTCCCCGATACGCACGACACACCTCGAATTCAAGCGGTTAGTCGCTCAGGCTCTGTAGCCGAGCAGTCGTTGGGTTTTCAATCCAGGACTCACCCCAGAAACCAATAAGTAGAGCCGCGAAGGCAGTCCCGATCAGGTAGTGAGCTGCCCACCCTATGATGTGTTCAGCGCGTTTGGGAGGCGATGCTGCGATAGAGTCGTGGTGAAATTGCCCGCGATGCGCGATGGTCTTAGGCATGCCGCCGTTTAACCCGCACTGTTCCAGGAGCTCCACACCATGGGAATGACGGAGAACCTGCTCTCTGCCAGCCAATTGATTGTGACAGGCCTTATATTCCTGGTCATTCTGGTGGCTGCGGTGCGGGGGATCGATTGGGCCGAGTTTCGCCGTGATCAGGCCCTTCAGCACTCGTTCTTTGGAGCGGCGGTGGTACTGGGGTTTGTCTGGCAATTGCGGGCTGGCATATCCCCGGGGCTTTCCATCCATGTGTTCGGCATGACGTTGATCACCCTGATGATGGGATGGCGGCTGGCGATCTTGTCGGGTTTGCTCGCCCTGGTGATCACGATCATTACCGGTCGAGAGCCGTTGGTTGCTTTTGCGGCCAATGGTTTGGTGACTGTGATGGTGCCCGCGCTGGTCAGCCACGGCATTATGCGCTGGGAGCGCAAACGCGATTTTCGCAATTTCTTCGCCTACATTTTCTTCTGCGGTTTTTTCGGGGCGGGTATTTCGGTGGCCGTGGCGGGTGTGGTGATGTGCCTGATGCTGTGGTCTGCCGGAGTGTATACCTTCGCAGAGCTGATCCACGAGTATCTGCGCTATCTTCCGCTGTTTATGATCCCGGAGGGGTTCGTGAACGGTGCCTTCGTAACCGGCCTGATGGTGTTCCACCCGGATCGGCTACTGACACTGGATCAACGGCGTTATCGCTGAACGGCCAATGGCCGCGTGTTCAGAGTGTCACTGGTTGCGCCAGCGGGAATGCTTCTGAAGTTTTCGCTGCAGGGTTCGCCGGTGCATGTTCAGTGCCCGGGCTGTTGAGGACACATTGCCGTCGTGCTCGTTCAGTACCCGCTGGATGTGTTCCCACTCCATTTCCTCCACCGATGGGGGTTCTTCACGGGTTGCCGGTGGGCTGTCCAGTGGGCTGAAACCGGCCGTCAGTTGGCTCAGTGTGACCGGTTTGCACAGGTAATTAACGGCGCCCCGGCGCATGGCTTCCACGGCGGTGGCGATGCTGCCGTAACCCGTCAGCACCAGCACCTCCAGTTCGGGTTGAAGGGCCAGTAACTCCGGCAGCAATTGCAGGCCGCTGTCGCCGGCCAGGTTGAGGTCCAGCACGCAGCGGTGAAAGGCCTGTGATTCCAGTGCTGCTATGGCCTCCATACGGGTGAGGGCACACTTGGCCTCGATGTTCTGGCGTTTCAGGGAACGCTGGAGCACCTGCACGAAGGCTTCGTCATCATCGATCAGCAACCAGGTCGGCTGGCCGTTCATTCTGCCTCCTTACCGTCCGGGGTATGGGCTTGTGCTTGTGGCAGGTCGATGATCATGGTGGTGCCCGTGCGGTCGGCTCTGGCTTTAAGGGTGCCGCCGTGGCGCTGGATGGTGGCGTTGGAGAGAAATAGCCCTACGCCCAGGCCATGTTCGGAGTCCACGACGCCATCGCCGGCGGTGTTTTGTAGCGAGAGTTCCAGGCCCTTGCCATGGTCCTCGACCACGATCGCGATCCGTCCTTCGTCGCTGTCTCCTGCGCTGACGGCCACCCAGGAAGGGCTGGCCGTCAGGGCGTTGGCCAGAAGGTTCAGTATGGCCTGGTCCAGGGTTGCATCCACGGCGACGGGCTGATCGGGGAATGGCGCCAGCCAGTGGATGGGCGACGCCGGCCACAACAGCGTGGCTGACTCCCGCAGCCGCATCATCCAGAAGTGCAGCGGAAGGATTTCCTGCTGCGCGGCCTTGGCCTGCATGGCGGCGGTGGACAGTTGGTGCAGGTGGTTGCTGCAAAGGCCCAGTTGCTTCTCCATCAGTCCGAGATCGTCCACAAGCGAAGGGTCTGTGTGCACGGACTTCATTTCATCCACCAGCAGGGCCATGGTGTTCAGCGGAGTGCCTAGCCGATGCGCCACTGCCGCAGCCGATAGGCCCAGGGCAATCACCTGTTCATCCCGGAGTCTGTTTTCCCGGAACTCAGCCAGTTGTACCTGTTTCTGGCGCAACCGTCGGGCCAGCGAGCCCACTACCAGCAACAGCATGGTGGCCGTGATGGCAAAAGTGACCCACATGCCCATCAGGTGCAGTTGGGTCAGGTCGGCGTTGTGATTTTCGTGGGTAAGCGGCGTGTGCCAGAGCACCATGGCGGTGTAGAAGGCAAAACCAATGACCGTCAGAGCAATGCTTTCGCGCAGGGGCACCAGGATGATCGCAACGGCAATGGGAAGCAGCAGCAGCGAGACAAGCGGGTTGGTGTAGCCACCGGTGAGGAACAGCCAGGCGCTGATCAGAAAGAGGTCAAGGGCGAGACCAACGCTGACCGTAACCGTCAAGCGGGGAGGCCGGCGGGTAAACCAGAGCCAGCCAAGGGTGGCCAGTACGGTATAGAGCAGGCATATCAACAGGGCTTCCGGCCGGTGAGCCAGGGTGACCACGGTATCGGCGATGGCAACGGCGACCAGTTGAATGACCACGATGGCCAGGCGCATGGTGAGAAGGTAGCGCGCCGCCTGTTGAAAACCGGTTTGTGAGTGAGTCAGCCATTCCATGGCATGCATTCTAGCGGGTTTTCGACGGTGCTACTGCGGGAATGTCGACAGTCGGATGCGGCATACTGTCTCATGCGCGCTGAGTGTCTGACTCCAGCGGTTCCAGAAGGCTGGCCGTTGCTTCCGCCGGGATGATCAGGTTGCGGCCCCGGTCCTTTGCTTCGTAAAGGCGCTTGTCGGCTTCTCTGACCAACTGGCGCAGAGTATCGCCGTCTGGCCCGAATTCCGCTACGCCCCCACTGAGGGTGAGGCGGATAACGTCGTTGTTGACGGTCAACGGGGTTGAGGCAACCGCAATACGGATCTTCTCGGCTACCTCCAGGCCTTGTTGGCCATTGGTATTGGTGAGCAGTATGCCAAACTCTTCCCCTCCCAGGCGTGCCGGCAGATCTGTTGCGCGCAGGCATTCCCGGAAAATGCGGGCAACGTGTTGCAGGGTCAGATCGCCGGTATCGTGACCATAGCGGTCGTTGACCTCTTTGAAATGATCCAGGTCCAGCGCGAGAAGGGTCATCGGCGTGTTATAGCGTCGGGCGCGCTGTTGCTCCCGTTCGAAGATGTCACTGAGCCTGGCCCGGTTGGCAAGCCCGGTGAGGGTGTCGGTCTGGGCGATCTTGAGCAGCTGGCGCTGTGACTGTTCCCGAGTCACTTCATAGACGTGGGAGAATACCAGGATGCACAGAGAGATGACGGCGATGTTGGCGATGGGCAGCGCTTGCATCAGGGTCGGTTCGTTGTGATGCCTGAGCAGAAAAATAATGCCGGCGATACTCATGTAGAACACCGATACAGCCAATCCCAGCCTGCGGCCCATTAGCAGGTGCGAGATGATCGGGATCAGCAGTACCCAGGCATGTACGGTGGCGGAAGCCCTGGGGATAGTCATGGCGAACATCATGGCGGTGAAGAACGGGATGGCGTAGGCAATGATCCATCGCTCCAGATGTCGGGTGTCGCGTATCGCTCTGAAAACCAGAATGGCATAGGCCGTCATTACCAACTCAACAATGGCCAACGCGTAACTGCCCTTGTGCAGGTTAAGCACGGCAAAGAGTGATCCCCCCAACACGGTGAGAAACAGTAATGCCTTTAATACCGCCTTGCGATAAGGGCGCGCCAGGGCTTTCAATGGTTCTTTGTAGCTATCCATGGGGCGATGTCTGCGGTGGCCCGGTAACTCAATGTATCCGGCTGGTAAGAATGTGTAGGCAATGTAAGCACAAGTAAAGAGGAGCGAATTAGATCAGATTTTCAACAAAAAAGTGAGGGTAATTAAGACTAAAGTCGTAGTATTTCTGTCTCGAAAGCGAAATTCACAACGTTCTGGCATGGGTCCATAAGGACATTCGGGCTGTATAGTACCTAAAGACACTGTCCAGCGGAGCGCATGATGGCAAGCCCGGTATTAGCCGTTGAAGGGTTAAGCAAAGGTTATATCAGCGGTCACCAGCGGGTGCCCGTGCTGACGGATCTGTCCCTGTCGGTTTGTTCCGGGAAATCCCTGGCGGTTGTAGGGCGATCAGGCTCCGGCAAGAGCACTCTGTTAAACCTGTTGTGTGGCCTGAACGGGCTGGATGACGGACGCATTACCGTCGCGGGCGAGTCTTTTGTTGCTGGCGCAGGCACCGAAATGCGCTGGGCCGAACTCCGCCGGCGCACCATCGGCGTGGTGTTCCAGGACGTCAATCTGATGCCCGCGCTCTCGCTGCTGGACAACGTACGTCTGCGCACCCATTTGGCCGGTCGTGCTGCTGGCGGCGAGCGTGGGTGGCTGGAGCGCCTAGGTATGGGGGCCGAAGCTGACCGATACCCGGATCAGGTGTCGGGTGGCCAGGCCCAGCGAGCGGCATTGGCCATGGTGTTCGCCATGGCTCCAGCGTTGATTCTGGCGGACGAGCCCACCGGCAGCCTTGACCGCCACACCGCGGATGAGGTGGCTGACTGCCTGTTCACGGTACAGCAGCAAACCGGTTGTGCACTGGTGCTCGCTACCCACGACAGGGAACTGGCTTTCCGCTGCGACCATGTTCTAGATCTCAGCACCACTGGTTGACCAATGATGCTCGCGCGCGCCTTCGTCAGCCATTACCGCCGCCACCCCATTCAGCTGTTGGCTTTGGCGTTGATGATTGTGCTGGCAACCATGCTGTGGACCGGGGTAACGGTACTGACCGACCAGGCTCGTCATAGTCTGTTCCAGAGTGAGGATGCGGTGGCGGCTCGTGCTCATGTGATTCGTGCAGATGGGCGACCGGTGGGCGTTGATGACTTCGCGGCCTTGCGAGTGGCCGGCGTGTGTGTGGCGCCCTGGCTGGAGGTGCAACGGCCGCCGCCGGAAGGGCGGGTGATCGGCATCGACCCGCTGGCGATGGGGTGTTTCGGTGACGCTGTCCCCGGCGGCGGTGCCGACTCATTGGAGGGCGCGCCTTTCCTCGATATCAGCGAGGCCGCAGAGCTTTCGAGAGAAGGATACAGCAGCCAGCTATACCTGCTGGCGCGGGATGGGAACAGGGACTTACCAACGGGCTATACCTTGGGTGAGTTTTCCATGGGTCCTTCCACCGGTGAACTGGCAGACAGTTTCCTGCTGAATCTGGACGCCCTGAGCCTTCTGGTGCTTCTGATTACGGGCCTTCTGGTGCGCAGTGTACATCGATTGGGGGTTGCTCAACGGCACGGCAGCTTTTCCCTGTTGCATCGATTCGGAGTTCCCCGTCAACGGATAACGCAGTGGCTGGCACTGGAGCTGTTGGTACTGACCGGTATTTGTGTTGTACCGGGATTATGGCTGGGGGCAAGGCTTGCCGGAATGCTGGGTAGCGGTTTCGGCCAGGCCCTCGACAGTCTTTTTGACGTGACTGTCTATGCCGGCACCGAAGGGGCACTGCCCTGGAGGGCTGCCGCCATCGTGGTTTTTCTGGTGCTGGCGGTCTGTCTGGTGGACTGGGTGGTCCCAGCGCGTTGGCGGGCGATGGCTGGCCAGGGCCGAGGGAGAACAATCGCCTTCCTAATGTTTCTGGTCGGGATGGTGGGTGTTGCCTTGGCCGCAGACCTGTCCTGGGTTTTTGTCGCGACGGCGATGGTGTTTGCGGGCGCCGGTTGGCTGACGCCTGGATGGTTGGCGCTGCTCGCCCGACGACTTTCCAATCGCACAGGCTCACGAAGAGACGACCCGCTTGCCCGTTGGCGGCAACGGGAACTGGCGGTGATGTTTCGGCACCTGGCGTTGCCGGTGGTGGCGCTGCAATTTGCCATGGCCATGGTGCTGGCGGTGCAGGCGTTGGTGACGACCTTTGAGGGCACCTTCGAAACCTGGCTGGCCCAGCGCCTGGCAGCGGAATTCTATGTCGAGGTGCCAACCGGTGCTGACGCCGACTCGACCGCCGCACAATTGCAGAACCTGGATGGCATCGGGCCTTGGCATCGGGTGATTCGTGGCCGGGCAAGCGTTGCGATGGCGAACGACGGCAGCCATCTCGGCCTTGGTGATGAGCGTGTCGAGGTGGACCTGTTCGCCCTGCTGCCAATCAGTCATCTGGTGAAAACATGGACCCTGTTGGAAAGTGTTGAGAAGCCATGGCTAAGGCTCGAATCCGATAGCGTAATGATCAATGAGCAGTTGGCCCGGCGCTACCGGCTTGAGGTGGGCGACACGCTCGACATCCGCCTGGCGGATACCAATCGCAGTGCAGAAGTGGTGGCTATCTACGCCGACTACGGGCGACCTGCGGGGGAAATTTTGATGGCTGGTTCTGCGCTGCCGGCGGCATTCAAGGCCCATTTCCAAAGCTTTTCAGTGACGCCCGGCAGCGTGGCGATGGCCGACATTCGCAGGCGCCTGTCGGACACCTGGCAGACGTCGGAACTGACCATCAGGGACAACGACAGCATCCGCGCCCTGGCGTCGAAGGTATTCAGTCAGACATTCCTGCTTACCCGCGCCATCAGCCTGCTGACCCTGCTGCTGGCGGCGATGGCCCTGCTGATTATGGGGTGGGTCTTTTTCACCACCCGGGTGAAATATTTCCAGCTGCTGGGCGTTTGGGGACTGCCTGCTTCGATGATCAGGCGCCAACTCCGGCGCCTGTCAGTGGCATTGACGCTGACGGTGACCATCGCTGCATTACCTCTGGGCGTGTGGCTTACCTGGGTGCTGGTCAGTCGCATCAACCCGCTGGCTTTTGGCTGGTCATTGCCGATGGAGCTGTATCCGTTATTCTGGTTTGAATTGGGGGTGATGGCGGTGGCAACAGGCCTGATAATCGCTTATTTGATGCGCCTGCAGCTTGGCCACACGGACAGCATTAAACAGGTGGAGCCATGAAAATCCCAACCGGCGTTTCTGCCGGCATACTTGCTGTCGTCCTTGCAGGCTGCACAGACCCGGGCAATGACACCGGCTTCGCGGGGCTTGCGCAGCAGACCGGCGAGGTGGAGCAATCGCAATTCCAGCAGCCGGAGCCAGGCGACACCCTGGCCTTCCCCGAGGACTGGGGGCCCCATCCGCAACACCGTATTGAATGGTGGTACCTGACCGCTAACCTGGAAACCCGAGACGGTAAGCCGCTGGGGCTACAGTGGACCCAGTTCCGTCAGGCGTTGAAACCGCGACCCGCCAATGCAGAACCACCAGAGGCCAGTGGCTGGCCACTGGACGCGGCGTGGATGGCACACGCCGCCGTGTCGTTCGGGGGTGAACACTGGTTTGAAGAGAAGCTCGCTCGGGGTGACGTGGGGCATGCCGGGGCTAAAGCGGACCCATTGCAGGTATGGCTGGATGACTGGCAGCTGGTTTCGAAACCGGATTCCGGAAGTTGGTATTTACAGGTAGAGGGCGGTGACTGGCGCTACAACCTGCGTCTGAGCAACATCGGTAAACCGGTGCCCCATGGACAGAACGGCTTCAGTGCCAAATCCGCCAGTGGCGAGGGATCGATGTATTTCAGCCTGGTGGATCTGCGCATTGAGGGTACGGTGACCCTTGGCGATGAAACCCTGGCCGTTTCCGGCAAGGGCTGGTTTGATCGCGAGTGGAGCAGCCAGTTCCTGAAAGCTGGCCAACAGGGCTGGGACTGGTTCGCCCTGCATCTGGACGATGGCCATAAACTGATGGCGTTTCGCTTGCGGGAAGACCAGGGCGCGTTCGTGTCTGGCAGTTGGATAAACGCTGAAGGCGAAGTTGAAACGTTGAACGGGAACGACATCAGCCTGAGCCCGCTCAACTGGCAAATGTCGCCGCAGGGCAGGGTTCCCGTAAAATGGCGTTTGACGATGCCACAGCATAGCGTGGATGTGCAGATTGCCGCGCCGCCTGGCGACTACTGGAATGCCGGGCTCTACCCGTATTGGGAAAGCCCGGTGACGGTGACAGGTTCCCACGAGGGTGTGGGGTATATGGAATTGACCGGTTACGGTAACTGATCTAGCGAATGACCGGCGGCTGGAGACCGCCGATCAGTTCCTGAATACCCCGATGCCACTGCTGGCGGAGTTGGTGGAAGTAATCGTTGTGTTCGTCCACCCGGTCGACGAAGCAGGGTTTCAATTCATTGTTGCGGTAGATGACAACATCCAGGGGCATGCCCACCGACAGGTTGCTCTTCATGGTGGAATCGAAGGAAACCAGAGCGCACTGGTAGGCTCTGTCCAGTGAGGATTGATAGTTCACCACGCGGTCGAGGATTGGCTTGCCGTATTTGGACTCACCGATCTGAAAATAAGGCGTTTCTTCGGTGGCTTCGATGAAGTTGCCTTCGGGGTATATGTTGAACAGGCGTGCCTCTTTGCCCCGGATCTGGCCGCCCAGTATCAGTGAGCAGCTGAAGTCCACATGATTCACCTTACCTTCGGGGTTGTCGCGGTGAATAACTTCGCGGATGGTTCTGCCCACCACCTCTGCCGTCTCGAACATGGATGCGGTGGAGAACACATTGGGGTCTTCTGAGCCGGCGCGTTTTTCCAGCAGGCTGATCACGCTTTGGCTGGTGGCCAGGTTGCCCGCCGATAAAATCACCAGTGCCCGCTCTCCCGGCTGTTCAAAGACATGCATCTTTCGGAAAGTCGAAATCTGGTCAAAGCCCGCGTTGGTGCGGGAGTCGGATGCGAAAACCAGGCCGTCGGCCAGGCGCATCGCCACACAATAGGTCATGGGGCTACCCTCGGGTCATACTGGATGCGCTCAGTTTAACCGTTTCTGTTCAGAAAGCATGGGGCGGCGTGTGGAATTTGCACAGCTTTTTGTTACTGGCTTTCCCCGGCCATGGTGACCCAGGCGCGGGTATGCAGGTGCTCCATGCCGCCGCCGCTGCGAACACCTCGCACCGGTGCCGCATCCCGGTAATCCAGCCCGGTTGCCAGTTTGATGTGGCTTTCAGCAACATTCAGCAGATTCACCACATCAAAGGTATGCCAGTTATGGCCCAGCCAGGCCTCGGCCCAGGCGTGGGTGGCCAGGTGGTCGTCGCTGAACGTGTGGATGTAACCACTGACATACCGTACCGGCACCCCAATGTGGCGGCAGCAGGAGATGAATACATGGGTATGGTCCTGACACACTCCCGCCTTCTGCTGGAAGGCCTCGGCGGCGGTGTGAGTCACGGTAGTGACGCCGGGCGTGAATTCGATATGCTCAAGGATGCGGTTCATCATTCGCACCAGGCTGCGCTTGTTGGCGGAGAACTGGCTGGCAAAGGTCCTGATGGCCTTGTCGGCGTCGGTTAATGGGGTGTGGCGCAGGAACACCTCGGGCGGAAACGGTGAGTCGTCTTTGGTCAGCGGTTTGCCGGTAAGGTCAACCACGCCCTCCGCCGTCAGGGTGATTTCCCTGGCGGCTTTGTCCATGGTCATCACGGTGACAATGTTGCCGAAGCCGTCCGTCATCTGGCTGGTTTCGCCGGGGGCGCTCAGATTCCATTCCAGTATCTTCTGCTGCGGTGTGTTTCGGGGTGTCAGGCGCAGATACTGGATGCCTTTGTGCATGGGCTCGTCGTAGGTATAGGTGGTGTCATGGCGAATATTCAGCTTCATTGTTTCCACCCCATGTAGTCTTTCTGGATCTGACCGGCGATGCGCTGGATGCGTTGCAGGAAATCGGTCAGATACTCATTCAGGCCGCGTTCGGCAATGTACTCACGGTCGCCGTAGCGGATGTTGGCATACAGGCTTGTGGCCAGGCGCCGGGCTCGGCGGGCCTCGCCGCTTTCGATCTGCTCCAGAAGATCCGCGATTTCCTCCAGGCAGGCGTGGAGCGAACGGGGAACATCCGGCTTGAGAATCAGCAGTTCGGCCACATTCATTGGCTCGATATTGTGGCCGTAAGTGTTCTGGTAGGCTTCAAAGGCGGCCAACGAGTGCAGCAGCGCCGTCCATTCGAAGAACGACTGGGTGGGGTGCCCTTCCAGGGATTTGGTGGCCATGTGGTGGCGGATGTTCAGCACGCGAGCGGTGGCATCTGCCCGCTCTATAAACGTACCCAAGAGCAGGAAATGGAAGGCGTCATTACGCAGCAGGGTGCCATAGGCCGCACCGCGAAACACGTTTGAGCGTTCGCGGGTCCAGTCAAACACCCGGCTGGCGGTGGATTCGGTCACCCCTTTATGGCGTAGTTCCTTCAGCTCCATCCAGGCCAGGTTAATACTCTCCCAGACATCTGCGGAAAGATTGCCCCGCACGTGCAGGGCGTTGTCCCGGGCGCTGCGGATGACACTGAACACACTGGCGGGGTGGCGGTCATCCAGAAGCATGAAATCAATCAGGTTCTGGGGGGTAATTTCCGGGTAGAGCTCATGAAAAATTTCACGGCTACCGGTCACCAGCAATGGTACGGATAACTGTTCCTCGCGGTCTTCGGGAACGTCGATCAACGCCATGGTGAGGCTGACGTCCAGCAGGCGGGCCTGGGTTTCCGCCCGCTCAAGATACCGCGCCATCCAGAACAGACTTGATGCAGCTCGGCTCAGCATTCCTCGCCCTCCAATACCCAGGTGTCCTTGGTGCCACCGCCCTGGGATGAATTCACCACCAGCGACCCTTCTTTCAGGGCCACCCTGGTCAATCCGCCGGGTACCATCTGCACTTTCTTACCCGAAAGCACAAAAGGTCGCAGGTCGAGGTGTCGGGGTGCCACGCCTTCGTCTACAAACGTTGGGCAGGTAGACAGGCTCAGGGTGGGTTGGGCGATGTAGTTGTCTGGCCTGGCCCGCAACAGCGAGCGGAAATGGTTCAGTTCTTTTTTGCTGGCTTTGGGGCCGATCAGCATGCCGTAGCCGCCAGCGCCCTGGGTCTCTTTGACCACCAGGTCTGGCAGATTGTCGAGGATGTACTTGAGGTCTTTTGGCTTGCGGCCCTGCCAGGTAGGGACATTTTTCAGGATCGGTTCTTCGCCCAGGTAGAAGCGGATCATCTCCGGTACGAAGGGATAAATGGCCTTGTCGTCGGCGACGCCGGTGCCCATGGCATTGGCAAGCACTACATTACCGGTTCGGTAGGCTGCATACAGCCCGGGAACGCCCAGCATGGAGTCCGGGTTGCCAGCCAGTGGATCCAGGAAGTTGTCGTCGACCCGCCGGTAAATCACGTCCACCTGCTGCGGGCCGATGGTGGTCTTCATGTAGACCTTGTTGCGTCGTACAAACAGGTCTGCGCCCTCGACCAGTTCGATGCCCATCTGCCGGGCCAGGAAAGCGTGTTCGAAGTAAGCGCTGTTGAAGCGCCCAGGGGTGAGCACCACCACGGTGGGGTTGGGGTTCAAGGACGCCGCGCGCAGGGTTTCGCCCAGCAGAGCCGGGTAGTGCTCAACCGGTGCTACCGGGGCCTTGGCGAACAGTTCCGGAAACAGTCGCATCATCATGCGCCGGTTTTCCAGCATGTAGGAGACGCCGCTGGGGCAGCGGAGATTGTCTTCCAGCACGTAGAAGTCGCCGTCGTTGTGACGGATCAGATCGATGCCGGCTATATGGGAATACAGATTTCGCGGCAGCTTGAGGTTTTGCATGCCAGGCTGGTACTGCGGATTGGCGAATACCTGCTCCGCACTGATCACACCGGCGCGAATAATCTCGAACTCGTGATAGATATCGAACAGGAAGCGATTCAATGCGTGCACCCGCTGGCGCAAGCCGGCCTGCAGGCGTTGCCAGTCGCTGGCAGAGATCACTCGTGGAATCAGGTCAAACGGGATAAGCCGTTCGGCCCCCTGGTCTTCGCCATAGACGTTAAAGGTGATGCCCAGGCGTTGGAACAGCACGTCTGCCTCGCGGCGCTTCTCGGCTAACAGAGCTTCGTCGGACCTGATCAGCCAGTCTTCCAGCATCCTGCAACTGGGCCGTACCCGATTATTCTGGTCGAACAGTTCGTCGTAGATACCCTCGGGCGGGGTTTGTATCAACATAACCATGACCCTCTCCTGAACACGCCGTCCACCGGATGTGGACGGTCGATATCCAGCCATTCCATGATGTAACGGAATAGCAAAAGGCAGGCCACTCTGGCGACAAACCGTGGGTTTATCACCGGAACGGGTTATTTAAGCAAAGGCCAGGTGAAAGGAAGTGTCAATAAAAAGCATTGCCAGCCGCCAGGAAAGGCGGCTGGCGGGCAAGGGTTATTCCACGGAGGTAGCGCCGATGCGGTGGATGCTGACATCTGCACCGTTGAATTCCTCTTCGTCCGTGAGGCGCAGCCCGGAGATGGCGCTGACGATACCGTAGACGATCAGGCCGCCAACAAAGGCCACCACAACACCGGCAACGGCGCCGATGATCTGCGACATCAGGCTGACGCCGCCCAGGCCCCCGAAGGCGTCCTGGCCAAAGATGCCGGCGGCAATGGCACCCCATACGCCGCACACACCGTGCAGGGGCCATACACCCAATACATCGTCCAGGCGCTCGATCTTGTCCTGGGCCCACTCAAACATGTATACGAAGATGGCGCCGGCGATGCCACCGGTAATCAGCGCACCGACGGGGTGCATCAGGTCCGAACCGGCGCACACCGCCACCAGGCCGGCGAGCGGTCCGTTGTGGATAAAGCCCGGGTCTTTGCGGCCCACCAGCATGGCCACCAGAACGCCGCCCACCATGGCCATCAGGCTGTTCACCGCCACCAGGCCACTGATGCCGTCCAGGGTCTGCGCGGACATTACGTTAAAGCCGAACCAGCCGACGGTGAGAATCCACGCGCCCAGCGCCAGGAACGGAATATTGGAGGGGGCAAAGGCCACCACACGGCCATTGCGGTAGCGGCCGTTACGGGCGCCGAGCAGGAGCACGGCGGCCAGGGCGATCCATCCGCCCACGGCGTGCACCACCACTGAGCCGGCGAAGTCGTGGAAGGCTGCACCAAACTGGCTCTCCAGCCAGGCCTGGAAACCGTAGTTGCCGTTCCAGATCATGCCCTCGAAGAAGGGGTATACAAACGCCACGATCAGCCCCGAGGCGATGAGCATGGGATAGAACTTCGCACGCTCGGCAATACCGCCGGAAACAATGGCGGGAATGGCGGCGGCGAAGGTCATCAGGAAGAAGAACTTCACCAGGTCATAGCCATTGGCGGCGGTCAGCTCTGACGCGCCGGCCATAAAGTGGCTGCCGTAGGCGATGTAGTAGCCAATGAAAAAATAGGCCACGGCAGAGATGCCGAAGTCGGTCATGATTTTCACCAGGGCGTTCACCTGGTTCTTGTGGCGCACGGTGCCGACTTCCAGGAAGGCGAAGCCAGCATGCATGGCCAGTACCATGATGGCACCGATCAGAATGAACAGTGTGTTAGCGCTTTCGGTCAGGGTGTGTACTGCACTCGTGATATCCACGGGTTGGTTGCTCCTGATTTTATGGTTTTATCCACCGGTCACGGGCGGGTTGTGCATTGATAGCGTGCACACCAAGCAAGGAGTGTTCCATTTTGAGGCAAATTTAGAGCGGAGAGCTAATTAGGAGATTCTCCGCTCTGAAGTTGGGCGAGATTGAGTCAGATGCGGAGTGTTTACGCTCTTTAATGGTGCATTTGCGGGGTAAATGCACCAATCTGGCCGCCTACCACTGTAGTTCGTCCTGGCTGGAGTCGTCGGAACTGCGGATATCCGGAGCCGCGGATACATCGGCGTTGGGGTTCATGAGTTCCCTTAACCGCATTTCCTGTTCCTCAATTGGCCCGGATAGATCGATAATAATTTCCACTCGGCGATTTTTGGCCCGATTCTCTGACGAGGTGTTTGGGACTCGTGGCTCGGTATACGCAAGACCGGTGACTGCCAGCCGGGAAGGCTTCAGTTTACCTTCGGCGAGGAGTGCGTTGGCAACCGCTGCTGCCCGCGCGGCGGACAGGTCCCAGTTGCTGTAGAACCGCTGCGTGCGGATGGGAACATCGTCGGTGTGGCCTTCGATGGTCAGCTTGCCGGGGATCTCTACCAGTATGTCGGCCATTTCCAGCAACAGACCTTCAAACTCCCAGGTCAGGTCCGCCGAACCGGAAGGAAAGGCGCCTTTTTCCTCAACCCGAACAATGATTCTATGATGATCCTGGGTAAGATTTACCCGGCCATCTTCGATGGCTGTCTCAAGAACCGATCGAACCTGCTCCAGGGTCTTCTGAAGTTCGTCCTGAATGGCGGATTCCACAGCCACATCCGTCGGGCTTTTCAGGGTTTCCAGTTCCGGCTGTTCGTCGGTGGTTGTCTGTTTGACTTCGTTGACGACGGTGGGCTCGGGCGGTGCCGGAGAAAATTTATCGAATATCGGGCTGGTGCCCATGGGTACTTCAAGAACGGGCACCTCGCGCTGCACGCCAAAGGCTTTCGACAGTTCGCCGGCGATCTGTTTGAACTTTTGTGCGTCGATCTCGGAGAATGACAACAGAAGAACGAAAAAGCACATCAGTAGCGACATCAGGTCCGCGAATGTCACTACCCAGGCGGGGATGCCCGCTTTTTCCTCTTCTGGCAATTCGTCCATGACTAAGCGCCTGCAGTCTCGGCTTCTGAGGTTTTCTCACGTTCTTTCGGCGTCAGGTAACTCGACAGCATCTGTTCGATAATCCGTGGATTGGTGCCTTCCTTGATAGCAACCAGCGCATCGATATAAAGCGATTGCAGGCGTGCTTCCTCGGTCATTCGCAGCGAGAGTTTGTCCGCGATGGGGGTGGCGATCATGGTGGCGATCATGGCGCCGTAGAGTGTGGTTAGCAGGGCAACTGCCATGGCAGGGCCGATGGATTTCGGGTCTTCCATATTGGACAGCATCTGCACCAGCCCGATGAGTGTGCCGATCATGCCCATGGCAGGGGCCACGTCGGCCATTGCCGTAAAGACTTTTGCGCCAGACCGATTGTGATCCAGCGTCAGCAAACGCTCTTTGGACAACAGGTGTTTGATGGTTTCGGCATTCTGACCATCGACCAACATCTGTATCCCCTGGCCGAGAAAGGGCGAGCCCACTTCACGCTCTTCCAGGCCCAGCACACCTTGCTTGCGGGCAACATTGGCCACCTCAATCAGTTCATCGATGCTTTCACGGGTGTCTGGCAAGCGGAATTTGAACGCCCGCGCGGCCACTTTGAAGGCGCTGAAAAACTGGCTGAAGCTGAATTTCGCCAGCACAACAAGCATGGTGCCACCGACCACGATCAGTATAGAGGGGGGATTGATAAAGACATCCGGCGACACGCCAAGGATGACGGCGGAAGCAATAAGCAGGATGGCCCCAACAAGGCCGATCAGGGTGGCAAAATCCACAATAGCTCCATAGGGTTTTGTAATTCAGAGGGCTTTCGAAGATTAACGGTAGTCCACAATCGAATCAATCGCTATCCGTAAGCGTTTGTGTTTCTGTTTTAAGATCTTTCCACGCCGCGTAACGAAGCAGGTCTGATTCCACCATGGCCAGGCACGCGGCCACCACACCGGCGTCGTCCAGCAGGCCGAACCCCAGTATCAGGTCCGGAATCAAATCCAGGGGGTTGAGCACGTAAACAAGGGCTCCGGCTATTGCCGCAATGCTTTTCCAGGGTACTTCCCGATAGTTGCCTTGCCAGTGGTCTCTCAGCATGGAAAACATCAGCCGGATGTCAGTACTGAAGCGGCTCAGTTTGCCACTGTTCCTGACTTTGTCCTCGATGGCTTGCTGGCGGTCGAGCAGGGCGCCCACATCTCTGCGGTGAACCTTGTCAGCCTCTTGATTCAACTGTTCGTTTGCCGTGCGCTTGTTAAAACCGGTCATCGGGCTATTCCTGTGTGGGATGGCCTTGCAGCTCCATGATCCATGAAGCCCGTGACAAAGCCAAGGGTGTTTGCGAGACGATTTCCGATCATGGTTATACTGGTGGTATGACTGACTTCGTGAAACAGAATCCCTCGTCCTTTCCCGATGCACTGTTGTGCGAAGCGCGAGGTCTCGAGGTTTTGGCAGACCTTCTCAAGACGGCCGGTGTCTGCGGATTGCGCGTGCCTGAGGTGAAAGCCGTATCAGCTCGCGAGCTGGTGATTCCGAAGATCCATCCTGTCCCGGCGAGCGAGGAAGCCATGGCCGCGCTTGGCGAGGGCTTGGCGCAAATGCATTCGGTACGTCAGCCCGAGTACGGGTTCGACGCCGATAACATGATTGGGTTGTCACCACAGAAAAATCGCCTGACGGATAATTGGGGCGCGTTTTTCCTGAGAGATCGGCTGGGTGTGCAGGTCGGCATGATCGGCAATGCCCATGTCCGGAAAGAGTTTGAAACGGTGCTTAATCACCAGGGCGACGAGCTGGCCCGGTTTCTGAATGAGCATTGCGAACACCCAAGCCTGCTCCACGGTGACTTATGGTCCGGTAATGTCCTGTTCGACAGCGCCGGGCCATGGTTGATTGATCCCGCCGTTTATTACGGTGACCGGGAAGCGGACATTGCCATGACGGAGCTGTTTGGTGGCTTTTCCTCGGCTTTTTATCGTGCTTATGACCGTGCCTATCCCAGAACGGATGTCTACGAGACCAAGCGAGCCGTTTACAACCTGTACCACACGCTCAATCACTACAATCTTTTTGGGGCTTCCTACCTGGACGCCTGTCGCCACAATCTTGAGGTGATTTCCTCACTGTAAAGGCAGCGGGTCACCACCAGGCTTTGCCCCACATCTCAGGGTTGGCCCAGTTGTCCGGGTTGTTCCAGGCGCGTTTGTGGTTGTAGCTGTCAATGTTGTAGGTGTAGAGCGTGAGTGGGTTGTTTTCGTCGCCAAGCTCGGCCTGCCTGCGGAAGCCCAGCCCGATGAAGTCCGTAAACGACCACCCGGGGCAGTCTGTCACCACAACGGCGATCTGGTGGGTGCCGTAGTTGCGCAGTTGTCCCAGCAGAACCTGACCCTCGTCGTGGCTCAGGTGTTCGAGCGTATTGGTGACCAGGGCCAGGTCCTGGGTCTCTGGCAGCGGAAAGGCGTCATTGGGCGTGCTGGTATCCAGCGTGGTCATGGCCGACTCGCTGTGGTGCTGGCACCAGTGGTTCCCGACCTCGCCAGCGATTTCGCCGCAAACCACCAGTGTGGCGGGTTGGCAGGTGTCGATAATACGGGCCAGGGCCTGGTGGGGGGTGGTCATGGTTTGCTGTGTCCGTCCAGAATGGAATGACCAGTATCACACTGGCCAGTCAGCGGCATCAACCAGATGCAGTCCGACTGGTTGCGCCACATTGCCCCGCCAGCGTTTGACGAAGTCGCCGTCCGGATCGAACTGGCGGGCCTGCTTCTCAAGATTGAAATGCCGTGGTCCCTTTGGGTCGGCACCCACGCCAGCCTGATACTGCCAGTTGCCATAGTTGCTCGCTACATCGTAATCCACCAGTTGTTCCTCGAACCAGGCGGCGCCATAGCGCCAGTCCAGTTCCAGCTCGTTGACCAGGCAGCTGGCGACGATCTGGCGGCTGCGGTTGCTGATGTAGCCGGTTTCACGCAGCTGGTTCATGGCCGCATTGACCAGCGGATATTCGGTGCTGCCGGCGCACCAGGCCTTGAATCGGTGAGGGTAGAAAGACGTCGACCGTTTCTTTTGTTGAACACCGTCGCGGTGGAACAGGCTGGCGCCGTGCTTTAGCGCGTACCAGTAAAAATATTCCCGCCACAATAACTCGAACCACAACCAGTAAGTGGACTCATTCTTCACATGCTGGTTTTCGTAGTCGCTGATGGTGTCGGCGACTTCCCGGGCGGACAGAGCCCCGTTCGCCAGCCAGGGCGATAGCCGGGAAGATGCGTCGGCCTCGTCCAGTGCATTGCGGGTTTCTTTATAGTGGGCGATGCGGTGATTGACGAACAGATAGTCGTTCAGGCGTTCAAGTCCTGCGGATTCCCCTCCTCTAAATCCGATAGGGTGGCGTGGTTCGGCAATGGCCGGGCATTCCCCGCGGTTGTCCTGTGGGTATCCGGGCGCAGGGGGGAGTGCTGTCAGGGTGCGGATTCGCAGCCGTTCGGAGTTCCGGTTGCCGGTCTTCTCCACCTGTTTCCGGAATTGGGAGAAGGTGTCCGGCAGGTGCGACAGATCCATCGGCAGGGAGCCTTCAGTGAACAGGCTGAGAGTCTCGAACTGTTGGAAAACCGTTTGCGGCAGCTTGTCTCTGAGGCTTTTCCACTGGACCGCTTCCCGTGTACCCGGAAGTCGGGAACGTATTACTCGGTTTATGTTGTGATCGTGTACAAGGTCGGGAATCACCTGCTCCGGTTTCCCAAAGGCGATGTGAAGCCGTTGTCCCAACGGTCGAAGGTCCCGTTCCAGCGAGATCAGGCTTTGCCATAGAAACCGCCAGCGATGTGCGCCCAGGGCTCTGCACTGAAACGGGCCGGGGACAAACCATCGAGGGTCAACCACGTAGACGCAGAGCAGCATGTCCGACTTTGAGGCGGCCAGAAGGGCTGCGTTGTCATGGAGACGCAGGTCTCGCGTGAACCAGTAAAGGCTGACCACGGTGCGGAACCTCAGAGTGCGGAAAATACACGGGGTATTACGTTGCTTGAGGGCGGTTAGATTGCCGTAAGGCCGCCAATCGTGATGGCGGCGTTACGGCTATTCAGACTTTACAGCTCTTGTGCCGTTGGGCGCAGGATAATTTCGTTGATATCCACGTCCGCGGGCTGTTCGATGGCGTAAACGATGGCCCGGGCCACTGCGTCGGAATCGATCGCTACCTTATAGAGCTCGTCTGCCGCTTGTTTTGCATCCGGGTCGGTGATGGTGCTGGTGAGCTCGGTCGCGATGGCGCCCGGTGAGATGTTAGTGCTGCGGATCTCGTCACCGGCTTCCATACGCAAGCCCTCAGACAGCGCCTTCACCGCGTATTTGGTGGCGCAGTAAACAGCGGCACCCGGGAACAGTTTGTGTCCGGCGACGGATGACAGGTTGATCACGTGCCCGCTGTGTTGTTCCCGCATGGTCGGTAGCACAGCCGCGATGCCATACATCACGCCTTTAATGTTGACGTCCACCATCTGGTCCCACTCATCGACCTTCAGGGCGTCCAGTGGTGCCAGTGGCATCAGGCCGGCGTTGTTGATCAGCACATCGATCCGGCCGAAGGCTTCTTTCGCTGCAGCGGCCAGGGACTCCACCTGATTGCGGTCGGTCACGTCGGTGACCTGCCAGATGGCCTCGGCACCTTCGGCTTTCAGGTCTTCCGCCAGTTTGGACAGGCGGTCTTCGCGCCGGGCTGCAAGCACCAGCCGGGCTCCCCTTGCCGCGAGGCGGCGAGCCGTGGCTTCACCCAGGCCACTGCTGGCGCCGGTAATAATCACAACCTTGCTATTGATTGGGTCGTTGGTGTTGCTCATGGTCTGACTCCTTTTCGTGTGGCAGTGCTGTTCAGGCACTGATTTCGAGTTCTTTCAGTGTTGGGTAATCGGTGTAACCACGCTCATCGCCACCGTAGAAGGTGCTGTCATCCCATTTGTTCAGCTCCGCGTGTTGGCGAAAGCGCTCTGGCAAATCGGGGTTGGCGATAAACGGACGGCCAAAGGTCACCAGGTCACAGCGACCATTGCCGATGCGCTGGCGCGCTTCTTCAGCGGTGTAGGCACCGTTGGCGATGTAAGTGCCGTTGAATCCAGCCCGGATGGCATCGATGACGGATTCCGGACGACCATTGGCATGGTTGCCCTGGAAAGAGTCTTCCACGACCTCGATGTAGCTGATGCCCAGATCGTTCAGCCGTTTCGCGAATTCACCAAAGGTTTCGACAGGGTCCTCGTCGTACATGGCGTTGAAACTGCCGGTCGGGCTGACCCGAACACCGACATTGTCCTTGCCCCACACGCCGATCACGGCTTCGATCACCATCAATGGCAGGCGCATCCGGTTTTCAACGGAGCCACCAAACTCATCACTGCGGTGGTTGCTGCCGCTCTTGAGAAACTGGTCCAGCAGGTATCCGTTGGCGGCGTGTACTTCAACACCATCAAACCCGGCCGCTTTGGCATTCAGGGCGCCCTGGCGGTACTGTTCCACGATGTCTGCCATCTCGCTGGCTTCAAGAGCTCTGGGCTCGGGCACGTCCACCATGCCGGAGTCGGCGCTGATGAAAGTCTTGGCGCCCTCGGGTTTGATCGCCGATGGTGCCACAGGCTGGTTGCCATCTGGCTGCAGCGCCGTATGGGAAATTCGGCCAACGTGCCAGAGCTGCATGTGAATGCGACCGCCGGCCATGTGTACCGCGCTGGTGACCTTGCGCCAGCCCTCAATCTGCTCTTCCGAGTGGATACCTGGCGTAAAGGCATAACCCTTGCCCTGCGGTGACACCTGGGTCGCTTCGCTGATGATCAGCCCTGCGCCGGCACGCTGCTGGTAGTACTGCGCGTTCATGTCGTTCGGCACATCCCCAGGCTGACGGGAGCGGGAACGGGTCAGGGGCGACATCAGCACGCGGTTGGGCAGTGTGAGGGTGCCGAGATCGTGCGGTTGAAACAGTGCGTCGTTTACATTGTTCATGGATCACTCTCCTTGAGGATTAACTGAGTGTAATTAGACCAGTCTACTAGAAATGACTGAAAAAAATGTGGGTGTTCAGTGAATACCAAGACATTGGCGGAAAAAGACCCGCACAAACCGCTCCATGGGCTCGGTAGACTTCAGAACCTTGGCTCTGAGAATGGCGCCTTCCCAGCCGGAAAGCAGAAAGCTGGCTACGTCGGCAGGACCGATGGATGCATCGATATCGCCGGCCTGGCGAGCCTCTTCAACACAACGCTCAAAGCGTTTTTCCCAACCCTGGAAAACGGTGTCCAGGCGCCTGCGGAAGGTTTCGTTCTGCCCGGCCAGCTCTTGGCCAAGATTGCCAATCAGGCAGCCCCGGGTGAATTCGCAGCTGGTCATGGTTTCCAGGCCAGTGTCGAAGTAAGCTCTGAGCCGATCCACCGCCGAGCGGGTGTGGTCGTTCAGAATCCGATCCAGCTTAGTGTCGTATTCCTGCGCAAAGGTGTCGATGACAGCCAACCCGAAATCGTTCTTGCTGCTAAAGTAATGGTAGAACGACCCTTTGGGTACACCGGCGGCGGTCAGCACGGCATTGATGCCCGTCGCGCCGAAGCCTTTTTGACCAATCAGGTCGGCGCCGGTGTGGATAATGTGATTGCGGGTGTCGTTCGATGTCATGGCTGGTATATTAGACCGGTCGTCTAGTAAGCGTCAAACCCGTAAAACCCGAGACATTCTATTCCGAACCATGTTCAAGGAGTTTGCCAGTGATTAAATCCCGTGCCGCGGTGGCGTTTGCCCCCAACAAACCGCTGGAAATTGTGGAAGTGGACGTTGCTCCACCCCAGAAAGGGGAGGTGCTGGTGCGTATCGTTGCCACCGGTGTCTGTCACACGGACGCCTACACGCTGTCCGGCGCCGATTCCGAAGGGAATTTCCCGGCCATCCTGGGCCACGAAGGCGGTGGCATCGTTGAAGCCGTTGGGGAAGGTGTTACCTCCGTCGAAGTGGGGGATCACGTGATCCCTCTATACACCGCCGAATGTGGACAATGTAAGTTCTGTACGTCCGGTAAAACCAACCTGTGTGGTTCCGTGCGCGAAACCCAGGGCAAGGGCGTGATGCCAGATGGCACGTCCCGCTTCTCTTACAAGGGCGAGCCTATCTACCACTATATGGGTTGTTCCACCTTCTCTGAATACACCGTGCTACCAGAGGTCTCCCTGGCGAAAATTCCCAAGGACGCACCGCTCGAGAAAGTCTGTCTGTTGGGCTGTGGCGTCACCACGGGCATTGGTGCGGTATTGAACACAGCGAAGGTGGAAGAGGGCGCAACGGTTGCCATCTTCGGCCTCGGCGGCATCGGCCTGGCGGCCATCATCGGCGCCACCATGGCCAAGGCCAGCCGCGTCATCGCCATCGACATCAACCCCGGAAAATTCGATATTGCCAGACAACTGGGCGCCACGGACGTAGTGAACCCCAAGGACTACGACAAGTCGATTCAGGAAGTGATCGTTGAAATGACCGACGGCGGTGTGGACTACTCCTTCGAGTGTATCGGCAACGTCAACGTGATGCGCTCAGCCCTGGAGTGCTGTCATAAAGGCTGGGGTGAATCCATCATCATTGGCGTGGCCGGTGCCGGTGAGGAAATCAGCACCCGACCGTTCCAACTGGTCACCGGCCGGGTCTGGAAAGGCTCTGCGTTTGGTGGCGTGAAGGGCCGGACGGAACTGCCGGGTTATGTCGAAAAGGCCGAAAAAGGAGACATTCCGCTGGACGTGTTTATTACCCACAACATGCCCCTTGAGGACATCAATGAGGCGTTTGAGTTGATGCATGAGGGGAAGAGTATTCGGTCGGTGATTCATTTCTGATAGGGCACAAAACCATTCTTAAAGTCCGGGCAGGGACGCCCGCATTCCAGATTTCTGCGCATTTCGGTTAGCCCCTCCGCCCAGGTACCAGGTATCGTACTAACAGCTGCTGGCGCCCCACATGGTAGCCAACCGCCTGGCCTGCTTCGACGGTATCCTGAAGCTGTTCGCTTGTCTTGATGGCCAGTTGATGGATGTCGTGAATTTCCTCGTTCAGTTGTGAAACGGTCTGGCTCTGTTGCTCACTGGCAGCCGCAATCTGCTGGTTCAGGCCGTCGCTTTCGGCAATGCCCGCCACAATATTACGGATTGCCTCTGCGGTGGCGGATACCTGCTCCACGCTCCTCTCGGACTGCTGTTTTCCCTGTGCGATGGATTCGACCACCCGGCGGGAGCCTTCCTGCAAGGCAGTGATCATTTGCTGGATTTCATTGGTGGATTCCTGGGTGCGCTTTGCCAGGGAACGAACTTCATCGGCAACCACCGCAAAACCGCGCCCACTTTCGCCGGCCCGGGCGGCCTCAATGGCGGCATTCAGGGCCAGCAAATTGGTCTGTTCAGCGATCGCGACGATCACATCCAGAATCCGGCCAATCGATTGGCTGTTCTGATCAAGTTCCTCCACGGTTTGGCTGGTTTCCTCGAGCTCACTCGCCAGGGCAAGAATACTGTCGCGCGCGGCGGCTGCAGAACGGGCGCTGTTTTCCCCGGAATCACGGTTTCGCGCACTGAGACCAGCAGCCTGCTGGGTATTCTCCGAAACCTCGCGAATGGTAGCGGTGAATTCCTCGATGGAGGTCGCCACGGAGGAGAGTGCTGATTGCTGCTGACCGCAGGCCTCGGAACCGCCTTGTAGCAGAGAGTTGGCCCGCAGGACATTGTCTTCGATCTGTCCGCCGCTGTCGCTGATACGTGCCACCATGACCTTCAGCCGGACTTCCACCAGCCGCATAGCCAGCTCAATCTGGCCCGCGACGCCGGCGTTTCCGGTGTAGACCAGTTGCTTTATGGGATGGCTGACAACAGCTCGACAACGCGTGAACAGCCGCGCCAGTGGGCGATTGAGTTGGTAGAAGAGGCCGAGGGAGAGTGTGCTGCCAAGAAGGAACAAGAGGACCGCCAGCGTTGGAGTGCCGAACATTCCAGCCATTGTGGCGGGGGCAAAACAGAGGCTGGCGACCAGCCACTGCAGCGTAGCAGGGGGCAGCCGTGGAATCCTGAGGGCAAGGGGCTGCCGGCCTTGGCTGCGGGCATGGTAAACCTGTTCGGTTCTCCGAATGGTGGCTTCATCGGGTAACCGGTAAATGGCCTGGTATTCCAACAGTGTTCCGTCCGTGTCGGTAATCGGGCTAACGAAGGCATCCAGCCACCAGTTGGTCCCATCTGCCTTACGGTTGCGGATCATGCCCATCCAGGATTCTCCGCGGCCAATGGTTTCCCACAGGTCGTTCAGCGGCCCTCCGGGCATGTCGGGGTGCCGCAGTTTGCTGAAAGACATGGCTTTCAGTTCCTGTTCCGAGAAGCCGCAGGTTCTGCAAAAGGCGTTGCTGGCGTAGGTAATGGCACCCTTGCTGTCAGTGAGTACCAGCAGTTGGTCGTCTTCGTGGAGGGCGTCGGGTAGGGGCTCATATCGGGACATAAATCTTATCCTCCGAAACCAAAAAGGGGCCCGCCAAAGCGGGCCCAAGGGCTAGCACCAGGCTTAGCTGCCGGTTGCGCGGAGATGCTGCACGTTGAACATATTGGGGGGGGACAGCTCGGGGTCGACCTGGCCCTTGAACTGGCCGGTGGTGCAGTGGCTGGCCTGCACGTCGATCATGCTGAAGCTGTCGTCAATGGATACACCGGTACCCTCGTTCTTGGGCAGGTGGTGGTCTGGATGGGCCTGTCCGATGGTGAAGGTTTTCCACAGGCTGCCCTTACGGTCATAGGCGACGGTGCGGGGAATGGTGAACGTCTGGGCGTCCATGTAGTGGATACGTTTCGACAGCGGATGGCTTTCATCCACCGGTTTCGCCTCCACTTCGTACACCTTTCTGAGCTGCCAGGTGATGTCCGGGAAACAGCCGCCCTTGCCACTGAAAGCCACCACCTGGTAACCATTGCTGTCGCTGTGGGTTTCTTCGTCCAGCTTCAGCTCGTTGTGGTTGTAGAACGGCATCAGCATGTAACGGGTGCCCTTATAGGTCCAGTCCATGTCGGAAATGCGGCCGTTGTAGCCCTCGAAGTCTTCGATCATCAGGTCCGAACCGAGAAAGGCATCGGTAACCTGGCCTGTGGCCAGGCGGCGCACGCGGCGCTGGAAGCCCAAATAGAGCCAGGAGTTATCACGTTTGAGGTCGTCGGCGGCCCGGTGAATCAGAAGTTGCGTATTGCGGACGTCCGCTGGGTCGAGTACCTGTACATAGATGGCGCGGAACAGGTCAGACGGGTTGGGCGTGATTTCCGGGGTGGGTTCCTGTATCACTCGGCCCTTGTAATTCAGGAAGTGGAAGTTGAATTTGATGGTCCGCTCCACCTTGGCTGATTCCATGTCCCGGTACTTCCAGTAGAACGGCATGATGGCGGCACTGTCGCCCCAGTTGTAGCCGTACTTGTAGTTCCAGGCCAGTTTTTCGCCGGCGCGGGGGTCATCCGCATCCGGCTCCTGCGGGAACGGGCGACCGGCTTTCCAGCCGTTAATTTCCCCGACCTGCTCACCCAGGGAAACCTCACCCAGGGCGTTGCGGGTTGCGTCCACATAGGCAGGGTGCAGGTCGAAGGACGTGGTCTTTCCCACGGCAATGGATGTCCAGCCGTTCTCGATGAAGGTATAGAAGGCCGGATCGATCACGTCCTTGAACTGTGCCACGTTGGATTCGTCGATGGTCATGCCGGCGCTAAGCCCTTCGTGGCTTGGCATTTGATCCTTGTATGGATGGAACGATTCGTTGATGACCTTGTCACTGGCAAAGGCGCCAGCGGAGAAGGCGCCCGCCGTAAGACCGATCACCAGGCCATTAAACACGGATTTTCGGAATGCTCGTTTCATGATGTTTCCTCTATATCAGAAGCTGTAACGCATGGTCAGTTGAAGCTCGTCTTCTTCCTGAGCCATTCCAATGGGGCCAGATTGGAAGCGGCCCAGCGGCTCGTATCCACCCAGGCCGGCAGACTCCCCGGCCGGTTGCCCCGGATAGGTGGCGGTGAACGGATCCCAGGGGTTGCAGCTACGGCAGTCATCGAATTTGCGCGCGCCGGTACCCACCTTGATGTTTGCACCGGCCGTGACACGGAAGTTGTCACTGACCAGCCACTCAACAGACGGCGCGATCGCGGTTGCCCCGGCTCGGAAATCATGTGCGGTGATGATCTGCGGGCTGAGGCGGCCATTCATGTAGAAGCCTTTGATCAGCAGGGTGCCTGTCCAGTTTTCTTTCCAGTCGGGAATACCGGCTTCACCAAACCGACGCTGCTCGCGCTCGTGATCCAGGATGTGCTGACCGAATACCTGGCCGGAGAACAGGAATGCCTGGTGTTCGTTCAGGAAGGGAATGAAGATGTTCTTGTCAGCGCCGACCACGTAGCGAACCACGTCGCTCTCGGAGTAGAGATCTTCCTCCAGCGTATTGGCGAATTCCTCGCCGGTGGTATAGGCCGCTTCAAGCCTGAGGACGGTATCAACACTCTGGGCGTAGTAATCCAGGGAGCCACCGAACAGGTTGACCCTCGGGAAGTGGATATCGAAGGCAATCAGGCTTGGCCATATACCGGTTTCACCGGTAAAGCCGTTTTGTGCGGGAATACCGCCCCGAAGAGAGGGCAGTTGGGAGCGATAGGTCAGGGCGTTGAGCGAGAAGCCCAGATCACCATAAACGCCTTCCATCTTGAGGCCGACCTGGGTATTCGCCAGGCTCCAGCTTGGCATGTGCGCTTCGCGGATACCGATCTGGCCGGGGCCGAAATCCGTTGCCGCTTCGCCGCCTGCGAAGTTGGCCACTGTGCCACCATTTTCCCAGAGGCTGTTCATGCCGCGGAAGAAGCAGCCGGCATCGAGAATAACGTTGGGCTGACCGCACTGGCCGATATCGTGCGGGCGGAACTTGTCGAAGTTCCATACCAACTGGAAATTAAGGTCGTCGAAGGCGAGACCATCGAACACCTCGGTTGGCCCCATGCGGTAGTCGGTCCGGAGTATCCACATGGGAATCCGGATGTCTTCCAGTTCGTCGTAGATATTGTTGCGGGAGTAATCCACCGGGTTGATCACATCCAACACCCGAAAAAGGTCGGTACGTCCCCAGATGACTTGCTGCTTGCCCAATCGGGTGCTGAGGATATTACCGTTCGAGAAGTTGTAATCGAAATCCACGTAGAGTTCGCGGATGAAATCGGCGCGGTCGTTGAACTCCTGGAATCGCATGTCGTTGGTGTCTTTGTCCAAATAACCGTCGATACACCCTCGTTCGTCCTCGTCACAGGGGCGAACCGGCACGCCGAAGGCTACACCGCCGTCGGTATCATGCAGGTTTTCACCCAACACGATCATTCCTTCGTTGGGGTTGTTCGCTTCACTGAAGGAGTTCGGCAGCTTCAGGCCGCCACCGTGGGGCACGGTGGCGTTGGGTCCCGCTGCCCGGTTTTCCAGGCGGACCGGTCCACCGGCATTGCGGCCGTATTCGTCATCATTAAGGTCGTAAACACCGTCATAGCTACCACGGAGCGTGGCGTTGACGGAGACATTACTGAAAATGCCGACATCTCCAGCCCGTTTCTCTGCTTCCAGCTGTAGTGTGTTGCGGAATTTTGAAAGCCCTACGCCATCCCGGCCGTAGGTTGCATTCTCGTAGAAGCCGTTTACCCGGGTATCTTCCTGGGCGACGGCGGAGTTGATTGGTAACAGCGCCAGGCCGGCACTTCCCGCAAGGGTATAGCACCAGAGCCTCAGGCCTTTTATTGTTGTTTGCATGGCATGTCCTCGTTACAGGTTTTAGTGGAGTGTCCTACCGGGCTCAGGCCCGGTACGGCTCTCCCGGCACAAACCCATCCTGCTGTTCCCGTGAGGGGACAGACGATGGAGATGGTGTTGGTGGGTGACGATCAGCATGGAGAATGCCGTCTTCGTCGGCGTAGACATCGGTAACAAAGCGGGGCTTGAAGACCAGTACCCAGGACGGCACCAGGAGCATGGCCGCGATGCCGTTGATCACGATCATGACGCAAAGAAGCAATGCCGCATCAGACTGGAATCGGAGGTCTGAGAAAATGACCCACATGATGATGCCCGCCATCAACGTCAGCGCGGTGAAACTGATGGCCATGCCGGTGGTGGATATGGCTCGCCTGACGGCGTCCCTCAGGTTGCCAAGTCGGGCCATTTCTTCCCGTATCCGGTCCATCATGTAGATGGAATAATCGATGCCGACGCCGATACCCACGGCAATCACCGGCACGGTATTGATGTCGATATTGAGCGCATTAAAGCCCATATAGGCGTAGGTGAGAGTGGTTGCGAAAATCATCGCCAACAGCATCATCAGCCCGGCGTGTAATGAGGTGTAGAACAGCATGACAAAGGCAAAGATCAGCAGGAAAACCAGTGGCAGAACAATGACATTGGTCTCGAAGGCTGATTCGTTCATTGCGGCGGCAACACCAAGGGTTCCCCCCGCGAGTTTGATGGTCAGGCCCTCAACGCTGTCACCGTTCTCCGCGATCCATTCCTTGGCCATGTGAATGGCACGGCGGATGGTCTCGCCCTGGCGGTCCTTGTAATAGAACACCAAGTTGGCAACGCGGTCGTCGGTGTCGTTGAATTCATCAAGGGCCCCGGGAATCGGGCTGGAGGCCATGTAGGTAAACATCAGCCCGCCGACATAGCCCGCATCGTGAGGAATCTGGTACCAACGGGGGTCGTCGTTGTGCATCAGGCGGTTAACTTGCTTAACGAGGTCGGGCAGGCCTTTGCTGCCGCCCACTTCCGGGTCCTTCAGCATGTGGGATTGCAGATCAGAAAGGGCAGCCAGTACCTCCGGACGTTTCAGGCCCCCTTTCTCTTCGGTTTCCGCCACGATGTAGAGCTCCTCGGAGCCCGGGAAGCGCTCATTCACCACGCGGGAAGAAACGTTGTAGTCGTGGTCGGGATACAGGATGGGAGAGCCTGGCTCCGAGTCGCCAATCTGCACGTTGGACGCCGCTAATAGTCCTGCGGCCATCGCCAGTGCCGCGACACTCAGCACCACTTTCGCCGCGCCTGGCCGTGCAACCGTGCGTGAGCAACTGGCGCCGATATGGCGCAGGGCGGTTTCGCGCAGGTTCGGGTCTTTGGGCGTTGGCAGAATGGATAACAGAAGTGGCACGCCGATCAGCACCGTGAACACAACAGTGATCGCCCAAAGGGAAGCATAGATGCCCAGATGGGTATTCAACGGAATGGACCCGATGGCAATGAGCGACAGGCCAATAGCATCCGACACAACACCCAGGGAACCAGGGCGGAAAAGACTGTCAAAGGTCGCTTTTGCGGCTTTGGGGCCACTACCTAGTTCGCGGGTTTCCGCGTAGTAGCGTTCAACAAGTTGTACGCCATGGCTCATCGCCCTGGCTGCAATCAAAAAGGGGATCACCAGCCCGAGCGGATCCAGGTTGTAACCGAGCAGGCTGATGATCCCAAGCCCCCAGATCGTGGAGACCAAAACGCCACCCAGGGGGATCAGCACACCGTAGGCCTTTCGGAAATGGAACAGGAGCAAGGCCAGCATGGTGATTACGGTGAAAATGAATATCTGGAGGATCTGTTCCATGTACGTGTAGGCCCACCCCACCAGAACTGGCTGTCCCGTGGCGTAGATCCTGACTCCCGCACTTTCCTCCGCTTCACGCAGCTGTTGTAACTGAGCAAACGTCTTTTCGTAATCCAGCTTGCCCTCAATCAGTTGTGCCTTGACCAGGGCCATTTTCATATCTGGAGACACAAGGGGGCCGTACACCCGTGGGTTGGCCGCCACATCGGCTTTCATGGCAGCCAGTGCATCCCGTGAGTACTCGCCGGAGGTGGAGTCGTAGTAGGGTTCCGAGTTGATGCTGCCGACTTCCGTCAGCCAGATCTTGCGGGAATTCCGGTGAGTCACGCTGGACACAAGGTTGTGATTCACCCCAGGCAGGTTGTCCACGGCCTGGGTGATTCGGTCGATCTTGGCGAGATTCTCGTTGGTAAAAATGTTGCCATCTTCGAATTCGACACCCACCGTAAGAACGTTGGCGCCGCCGAAGCTGTCCTTGATGCTGTTGTGCAGTTCGATGTAGGGGTGTTGCTGCGGCAACAGGTCGGCGAAGTCAGTGTAGATTTTCAGCCCGGGGATACGCAGGGCGAACGCCAGTGTGAGGATGGCGATCACGCTCAATACCTTGCGCGGGTTGTTGAAGATCCATAGCTCCAGCGAATGCAGGAGATGGGTGAATCGATGCAGTCCAGGCATGGCGGAGTTCCTCAGTCAGTGCTGGCCGAGTGGGCCACGGGAGTTTCAAGGTTCAGCAGCAGGCCACGGCCACCAGCGGCGAGTAGTCGGTGGTCGGGGAGAATCAGGCCGGTACGCAAATACAGGGGTTGGTCGGACGCGGAGATCTTCTGCCAGGATCGCCCCGTCTGCTGCAATACGGTGGCGTTATCCGCCAGGGCGTATAACCCTGAAGGGCCGGCAACGAAACCGAATATCGGGGCGTTGATGCCGGTGGGGGATTTCTCCCAGTTCTCTCCGCCGTCGGCGGTGTGGTAGATGAAACCGTTCAGGCCGCCAACCCAACCTTCATTGTCTGAACGGAAATAGCTGGAATGGGCGTAAAACTCATCCGGAAGGTAGCCGGCATAGTCCCAGTTCTCTCCGCCGTCCGTGGTTTTGAGTACCAGGCCATACTCACCGGTTATGAAAGCATGGTCGGCATCGATGAACTGGAGGTTGTTGAGGATGGCGTCTTCGTTGAGTGAAGTCTCAGTCCAGGTCTCACCCTGGTCGGTGCTGCCCTGTATGGTGGTGAAGGCACCAGCTGCCCACCAGTTGCCGTCCGGGGCGCAGGCGGCGGTCATCATCTGTTCCTGGCTGGGCAGGGAGTGCGCGGTCCAGTTGTCTCCGTTGGCGTTGCCATGCCAGATCTTGTTGTCAAACGTCAGTGCAATGAAGCTGTTGTCAGGGCATACATCTAATGCCAGGAAGCTTTCTGACGTTGGCGTCCGCCGGCTCCAACTTTCTCCATTATCTGAGCTGACTAACACAACACCGTTGTTGCCAGTCAGCACGACAACCTCTTCATTGCGAGCCATGGCTTGATAGAAATCGGTCCGTTTAATGGCCTGCCCGGCCTGGTCTCGAACTGCGTCAAGATCCAGGGGCGCTTCGCAACCTGTTAACAGAACCGAAGACAATCCGGCCAACCATACGGTTGTACCGGTAGTGCGCCATGTGCGCAGGTGGGCATTTCGCATTTTATGTCACCGTCTTTATTTTTGTGGATAACGCGACTGACGGTGATTTAGCAACGTGTGTGCCATACACGATTTAATGCATCTAACTACATGTATTTGATTATAAAAATGGATGATCTGGAGAGTTCGGATGAAGCCTGGTGGAACAATTAAGAGGATTGATTTTTATCAAATGATGAAACAGATGGAGCGTTTATCGATATCGTCAAACCAAAAAACAACCCATGGACCTCCCTGTCCTGACTAAGACGGGCGTAGGTCAGCTTTCGGCGAGAATGCCGGACTTCTTGAGCCGGTACGCGAGGGCGGGACGGGTCAGCCCAAGAATGCGCGCCGCGCCGGAAACATTCTGGTTGGCCTCTTCCATGGCACGTCGCATCAGCGTTTCCTCGACATCGTCCAGGCTGATACCGTTGCCCAGTATCTGGCTGGCCCAGTCACCTCTGGAGGTTTCAGATGTCTTTTCAACAAGTTGTCCGTGGCTGTCTACAACGCCCTGGGGCTGGTTAGGCTGTGGCTCGGGAATACCTGCAAACAGAGATTCGCGGCTGATGGACTCGTTGTTGTCGGTCAGTATGACACCACGCTCAATGACGTTTTCAAGTTCCCGGATGTTTCCCGGCCAATGGTAATGCAGGCAGAGTTCAAGTGCTTTGTCGGAGAGCCCGAGCGTGCGTTTGTTGTACTCGGAATGGAACTTATTGAGGAAATGCTCGGCCAGTAGTGGCAGGTCTTCCAGGCGTTGCCTGAGTGGTGGAATTTTCACCGGAAACACATTGAGCCGGTAAAACAGATCGGAGCGGAAGCGACCATCTTCCACGGCTTTTTCCAGGCTTTCGTTGGTAGCTGCAATAACCCTGACATCGACAGCTCTTGTGCGGTTGTCACCCACTCGCTCCAGTTCCCCTTCCTGCAGCACACGCAGTAGGGTGGCCTGCGCCCGAGGTGTGAGCTCAACCACCTCGTCTAGAAAAATGGTGCCAGTGTTGGCTCGCTCAAATCGGCCTGGCCGGGACTGGTTGGCACCGGTGTAGGCGCCTTTTTCCACGCCGAACAGCTCCGCTTCGATCAGGTCAGGGGGAATAGCGGCGCAATTGACCGCGATAAAGGGCTGTTCGGCTCGTTCGCTGCGAAGGTGAACGCTGCGGGCAATCACTTCCTTGCCAACGCCTGTTTCGCCGAGCAATAAAACCGACACCTTGCCCAGAGCGGCTTTGTCGATCATTTTGCAGACTTTGTTGTAGGAGGCGGATTGACCAATGCCGTAATACTGCCCCTCCTGTTTTTCGAGGCTACTGCGTAAAGAGCTTACCTGGCTCTGGAGGTCATACAGTTCTTCAATAATGGTGTCTGCTTTAAAGTATTGGGAAAACTCGGCGGCATCCTCCCATTCCTCAGCAGGTTTGCCCACAATCATGCACTTTTCGTCGCCGCAACCACGGCAACTGACCTCGCGAAAAATGATCTCACGGCCCATAAAGGAAGAGGTATAGGCGCAGGCGTATCCGAGCAGTGACCAGCAGGCTGGTTCATCCATCTGTCCGAGTTCTGTCTGGCAAATATCCACTTCAAACGAATCCACCCATTCCAGTTCGCCATAGAAGCTGCCGGAATCGTGATCAATATCGATCTCCATGGGCACGACTTTGACCATGCCCTTGAGCGAATGCAGTTGAGGACCGGCGAGAAAGATGTCGAGTTCACTGCATTGCGGGCGGAGCTTTCGCGCCAGTTCGGCGTCTTTCAGTCCGGACTGGTACCCCAAGCGGAGTAGAAAGCCCTTCGCGCGCTCAATGCCCATGGTATTCACCATTTCACGTCGAAAGGCGGCCATGGCACTGACTTGCATCAGTAGCATACGCTGCTCGCCAAACCAGATTTTGCCTTCCGTGCTCTGGAATCGGATCTGCTCCGTAAGATCCTGAAAATCCAAGTATTGTAATTGTGGTTTGTAGGTAATAGCCATGCTCAGGAGCCCCGTTTGTAATTGTATGGGGTCGCACGCTGGAAAGGTCGTCCAGTGCGAAGGCAGCCGGGCGCCGCCTTCTTTTCATATAACACCCTATCCTTGGCAAAAATCAATCAAATGATGAAATTTCAGGCGAGAGTCGCTGTCGGCCGGTGATCTGAGCATTTGCTCAGATCAAGATTTCATGTTGATCAAATGGTGAAAAAATACGTCTGGCTTCCTAATCTCCCCTTCGAAAATTCAAGCTGCTTCAGCGCCCGATTCTCTTTATAAAGTCTTTTAAAACAGTAGCCTGGATTTTTATTAAAGGCTGGTTTCGATGCTTGGCACAGCCGTTGCTCCAGCCATGGCAACCCATAACAAACACAAGGGTGCCAACGATGACTGAGCATGCAAAAAGCTTCGACGAGCTGACCCGTTACATCCGGGTCCGAAGCGGGCCAGAGGACAGATTCGTAGAGTTCGATTTTGCCATCGGCCATCCCGAGCTGTTTGTTGAGCTCGTCCTTCCGCGCGAAGCGTTCGAGATCTTCTGCAAGCACAACAATGTCGTTCACATGGATTCTGACATGATCCGCGAGATTGACGCGGACATGGTCAAGTGGCGCTTCGGCGAGAAGGGTCGCCGCTGAACGTCATCACATCGATCATCCACTCAAAACAACAAAACGGTAAGTTGATATGAGCATTGAGATCAAAACCAATTCGGTGGAGCCCATCCGCCAGACATATGGGCACATCGCCCGTCGCTTCGGCGACAAGCCGGCCTCCCGTTACCAGGAAGCCAGCTATGACCTGGAAGCCAAAACCAACTTTCACTACCGCCCGCTGTGGGATTCAAAACATACGCTGAACGATCCCACACGTACGGCGATCCGCATGGAAGACTGGTACGCCGTCACCGATCCCCGCCAGTTCTACTACGGCGCCTATGTCGGTAACCGGGCCAAGATGCAGGAGGCGGCGGAGACCAGTTTCGGGTTTTGCGAAAAGCGCAACCTGCTGACTCGCCTTCCTGAAGCAACCCAGAAACAGATCCTGAGACTGCTGGTACCTCTGCGCCACGTAGAGCTCGGCGCCAACATGAATAACAGCAAGATCGCGGGCGATGTCAACGCGACGACGGTCTCGCAAATGCACATCTATACCGCGATGGATCGCCTGGGCATCGGTCAGTACCTGTCTCGTATTGCGCTGATGCTGGATGGCAGTACCGGTGCTGCTCTGGATGAATCAAAGGGCTACTGGATCGATGACGACCTGTGGCAGCCCATGCGCAAACTGGTGGAAGACACCCTGGTGGTGGACGACTGGTTCGAGTTGACTTTGGTTCAGAACGTGTTGATGGATGGCCTGTTGTTCCCGTTGGTGTACGAAAAGATGGATCAATGGCTGGGTGAGCAGGACGCTGAGGATGTCTCCATGCTCACTGAATTCATGCGTGACTGGTATAAGGAATCCCTGCGCTGGACCAACGCCATGATCAAGGTTGTGGTTGCGGAAAGCGAGGCCAACCTTGAACAGGTCCAGGCCTGGGTCGACCAGTGGGAGCCGCAGGCATACAACGCCCTCAAACCCTTGGCCGAGGCCAGTACCGGCATTGAGGCCCTGGATGAAATCCGGGCGCAACTCTCCACCCGCCTCAAGAAATTTCAGCTTCAGAGCCAGGGAGTATCCGCATGAGCCAGCTCGTATTTATTGCCTTTCAGGACAACGACAACGCCCGCTACCTGGTGGAGGCCATCGCTGAGGATAATCCGGAAGCGGAAATTCAACATCAGCCGGCAATGATCCGGATCCAGGCGGAGAAACGTCTGGTGATCAACCGGGAAACGATGGAAGAGAAGCTTGGTCGCGAATGGGATGTTCAGGAAATGCTCATCGACGTGATCAGTATCGGCGGCAATGTCGACGAAGACGACGACCACTTCATTCTTCAGTGGACCTAATTGGGAGACTTATCATGGCTGTTAAAAGCAAGAAGCTGAATCTCAAGGACAAATACCAGTACCTGACCCGGGATATGGCTTGGGAGCCAACCTATCAAAAGAAGAAGGACATTTTCCCGGACGAGGATTTTGAAGGTATCAAGATTACCGATTGGTCCCAATGGGAAGATCCGTTCCGCCTGACCATGGACGCTTACTGGAAGTACCAGGCCGAAAAAGAGAAAAAGCTGTACGCCATTTTCGATGCCTTTGCCCAGAACAACGGCCACCAGAACATTTCAGATGCCCGCTATGTGAACGCGCTGAAGCTGTTTCTGACTGGTGTTTCGCCCCTGGAACACGCGGCTTTTCAGGGGTATGCCAAAGTGGGGCGCCAGTTTAGCGGTGCCGGTGCGCGGGTGGCGTGCCAGATGCAGGCTATTGATGAGTTGCGACATTCACAGACTCAGCAACACGCCATGAGCCACTATAACAAGCACTTTAACGGCCTGCACGATGCTGCGTATATGCATGACCGGGTATGGTTCCTGTCGGTACCCAAGTCGTTCTTCGATGATGCCCGTTCGGCCGGACCGTTCGAGTTTCTGACCGCAATTTCGTTCTCATTCGAGTATGTGCTGACTAACCTTTTGTTCGTTCCGTTCATGTCCGGCGCCGCATACAACGGCGACATGGCTACTGTCACTTTTGGTTTCTCGGCGCAGTCTGACGAAGCACGGCACATGACCCTGGGCCTTGAGGTGATCAAGTTCATCCTCGAACAGCACGAGGACAACGTGCCCATCGTTCAGCGCTGGATCGACAAGTGGTTCTGGCGCGGCTTCCGCCTGCTGAGCCTGGTCAGCATGATGATGGACTATATGCTGCCGAACAAGGTCATGTCCTGGTCCGAAGCCTGGGAGGTGTACTACGAGCAAAACGGTGGCGCTCTGTTCAAGGACCTTGAACGCTACGGCATCCGCCCGCCCAAATATCAGGATGTGGCCAACGATGCCAAGCATCACATCAGCCATCAACTCTGGGGCACGTTCTACCAGTACAGCCAGGCCACCAACTTCCATACCTGGATTCCCGGCAAGGATGAAATGGACTGGATGTCCGAGAAGTATCCGGAGACTTTCGACAAGTACTACCGCCCGCGCTACGAGCATTGGGCCAAAGAGCATGCCGAAGGTCGTCGCTTCTACAACAACACCCTGCCGCAACTGTGCCAGGTATGCCAGGTACCAACGCTGTTTACCGAGATGGGGGAGCCTACCAAGCTCAGCCACCGTCAGATGAAGTACGAAGGTGAGCGTTACCACTTCTGCTCCGAAGCCTGCTGCGACATCTTCAAGCACGAGCCTGAGAAGTACGTTCAGGCGTGGTTGCCGGTACACCAGATCTACCAGGGCAACTGTGAAGGCGGTGACGTGGAGACAGTGGTCCAGAAGTACTATCACATCAACATCGGCGAAGACAATTTCGAGTATGTCGGCTCGCCGGACCACAAGCGCTGGCTCTCCATCAAGGGCAAGTCGTCTGATGACAAGACTGAAAGGGCCAAACGGGACGCAGCCTGATACGGAGATCACCCGGTGTTATCTGGCGCCGGGTGATTCACCCTAAAAAACAACAAGGTGACCACCATGAGTGTTAATGCTTTATACGACTACAAGTTTGAACCACGGGATAAGGTCGAGAACTTCAATGGCATGCAGTTGCTGTATGTGCTCTGGCCGAATCATCTGATGTTCTGCTCTCCGTTTGCCCTGCTGGTTAAACCGGACATGACCTTCGGGACCATGGTTGAAGAGATTCTGAAGCCGGCCACAGCGCCCCATCCGGATGCCGCGAAAGCGGACTTTCTCGGAGCGCAATGGCTGCTGAATGACGAGCCGTTCACACCGGATGTCAATGCCAGCCTCAAAGACAACGGCATTGATCACAAGAGCATGCTGACGGTAACCACGCCGGGCCTTAATGGCCTTGCCGGCGCCGGATTCTGAGGGTAGCGCTATGAGTCACACCGTTACTATCGAGCCCATTGGCGAGCAGATTGATGTGGAAGATGGCCAGACCATCCTCGCCGCCGCCCTGCGCCAGGGTGTCTGGTTGCCGTTCGCTTGCGGCCATGGCACCTGCGCCACCTGTAAGGTTCAGGTCCTCGAAGGCGATGTAGAAATCGGCGATGCCTCGCCTTTCGCCCTGATGGATGTCGAGCGGGACGAAGGCAAGGTACTGGCCTGCTGCGCGACCGTTGAAAGTGACGTCACGATCGAAGCCGATATCGATGTCGACCCGGATTTCGAGGGCTATCCGGTTGAGGATTATACCGCGACAGTGAGCGACATCGTCGAGCTGTCTCCGACCATCAAGGGAATCCACCTGAAGCTGGACCGTCCTATGACGTTCCAGGCTGGCCAATACATCAATATCGATGTGCCGGGCGTTGATGGCCCTCGCGCGTTCTCCCTGGCTAACCAACCCAGCAAGACCGACGAAGTGGAACTGCATGTGCGCATGGTTGAGGGCGGCGCAGCAACCACTTACATCCATGAGCAACTGAAAGCGGGCGATGAACTGCACCTGTCCGGGCCTTACGGCCAGTTTTTCGTACGCAGCTCCCAGCCGGGCGATCTGATCTTCATCGCTGGCGGGTCAGGGCTGTCCAGCCCGCAATCCATGATTCTGGATCTGCTTGAGCAGAACGACGAACGCAGGGTTGTGCTGTTCCAGGGCGCTCGCAATGTCGCTGAACTGTACAACCGTGAGTTGTTTGAAGGCCTTGATCGTGATCACGACAACTTCACCTACGTGCCGGCTCTGAGCCAGGCCGAGGACGATGACGGTTGGCAGGGCTTCCGTGGCTATGTGCATGAAGCGGCCAAGGCGCATTTTGATGGTCGTTTCGCCGGCAACAAGGCTTACCTGTGTGGTCCACCGCCAATGATTGATGCCGCGATCACCTCCTTGATGCAGGGCCGGCTTTTTGAGCGGGACATCTTCATGGAGAAGTTCCTGACAGCGGCGGATGGCGCGGAAGAAACCCAGCGCTCGGCCCTGTTCAAGAAGATCTGACTGGGGGTGACGCATGGCGCAGATCTACCGGATAACCGAGCAGTACAGCGGCGAATCTTTTGAGTGTGAGGCCGGCCAGAGTGTGCTGAAGGCCATGGAGCAACGGGGCATGAAGTGTGTGCCCGTGGGTTGCCGGGGCGGCGGCTGTGGTTACTGCAAGATCCAGGTTCTGGCAGGAGAGTTTGAGTGCGGAAAGATGAGCAAGGTTCATGTTCCGCCGGAAGCTCTGGAAAAAAAGGAAGTCCTGGCCTGCCGGGTGTATCCCCTGACGGATTTGACCATCGAGTGCCGGCCATCGCAGTCCGGTCTCGCAAGCAAGCAGACAAAAACAACAGCGTTGAGGTAACTGTCATGAAAAAAGGTGTAATGCGTCCCGGCCACGTCCAGATCCGTGTTCTCGATATAGACGAAGCCGTTAAACACTACACAGACCTGATGGGTCTGATCGAAACCGACCGCGACGACGAGGGGCGGGTGTATCTGAAGGCTTGGTCCGAAGTGGACAAGTTCTCCGTGGTTCTGCGCGAGGCAGACGAGCCGGGCTGCGACTTCATGGGTTTCAAGGTGGTTGATGAGGCCACTCTGGTTCAGCTCCAGAAAGACTTGGTGGCGTTTGGCGTGGATGTCGAGCAGATCCCCGAGGGTGACTTGAAAGACTGTGGTCGCCGGGTTCGTTTCAGTGTGCCTTCTGGCCATGCGTTCGAGCTGTATGCCGACAAACTCTACACCGGAAAATGGGGCGTCACCGAGGTTAATCCGGAGGCCTGGCCACGGGGTCTCGAGGGTATGAAGGCGGTTCGTTTTGACCACTGCCTGTTCTACGGTCCGGAACTGGCCGCGACCTACGACATTTTTGTCAATGTATTGGGCTTCCACCTGGCGGAGCAGGTTCTGGACCCGGAAGGTACCCGCGTCGCCCAGTTCCTGACCGTCTCCATGAAGGAGCACGACATTGCCTTCATTCATCATGAAGAGCCGGGTAAGTTCCATCACGCGTCGTTTTTCCTGGAAACCTGGGAAGACGTTCTGCGCGCCGCCGATCTGATCTCCATGACCGATACCTCGATTGATATCGGCCCGACCCGTCACGGCCTGACCCACGGCAAAACCATCTACTTCTTCGATCCGTCCGGCAACCGCAACGAAGTGTTCTGTGGTGGCGACTACACCTACCCGGACCACAAACCGATCACTTGGAAAGCGGAAGATCTTGGTAAAGCGATTTTCTACCACGACCGGGTACTGAATGAACGGTTCCTGACGGTACTGACCTAACCCAACACTGGCTTTACGGGAATAAGCAGCAATGAAAGACATTAAACACTACATCAACGGGCAGTACGTTGGCTCGGCCAGCGGCAAGCTTTTTGACAACGTTAACCCGGCCAACGGCCAGGTGATCAGCAAGGTTCACGAAGCTGGCCGGGAGGAGGTGGATGCTGCCGTCAAGGCCGCGAAATCGGCTCTGCGTGGCCCTTGGGGAAAGATGACGCTGGAGGAACGCACCGGCATCCTGCACAAGGTAGCCGACGGCATCAACGCACGGTTTGAAGAGTTCCTGGAAGCGGAATGCCTGGATACCGGCAAGCCCAGATCCCTGGCGAGCCACATCGATATTCCCCGGGGCGCAGCCAACTTCAAAGTGTTCGCGGACATGATCAAGAACGTGCCCACGGAATCCTTCGAAATGCCAACGCCGGACGGCACCGGCGCACTGAACTACGCCGTACGCCGGCCCAAGGGCGTGATTGGTGTGATCAGTCCCTGGAACCTGCCTTTGCTGTTGATGACCTGGAAAGTCGGGCCTGCCCTGGCCTGTGGCAATACTGTGGTGGTCAAGCCTTCCGAGGAAACCCCCACCACCACCGCCCTGCTGGGCGACGTAATGAAAGACGCGGGCGTACCAGACGGGGTGTTCAATGTGGTTCACGGCTTCGGTGGGGATTCCGCCGGGGCTTTCCTCACCGAGCATCCGATGGTGGATGGCTTCACCTTTACCGGCGAAACCGGCACCGGTGAAGTCATCATGAAGGCCGCCGCCAAGGGCATTCGGGATATCTCCCTGGAGCTGGGTGGCAAGAACGCCGGCCTGGTGTTCGCCGACTGCGATATGGACAAGGCGATCGAGGGCACCATGCGCTCAGCCTTCGCCAACTGTGGCCAGGTTTGCCTGGGAACAGAGCGGGTTTACGTGGAGCGTTCCATCTTCGACGAGTTCGTTGGCCGACTCAAAGAAGCCGCGGAAGGCATAAAGATTGGCCCTCCGGATGATATTGAGGCGGATATGGGGCCTCTCGTCAGCCTCAAACACCGGGAAAAGGTACTGTCCTATTACCAGAAAGCCGTTGATGACGGTGCCACGTTGGTTACTGGTGGTGGTGTACCGGAGATGCCGGAAGCTCTGGCTGGTGGTGCCTGGGTTCAGCCCACCATCTGGACGGGTTTGCCGGAAGATTCGGCGGTGATTACCGATGAAATCTTCGGCCCCTGTGTCCACTTGTGCCCATTCGATAACGAAGAAGAAGCCATCGAGTTGGCCAACAGCCTCCCATACGGGCTGGCATCAGCGATCTGGAGCGAGAACATTACCCGCGCCCACCGGGTCGCGGGCCAGATCGAAGCCGGCATTATCTGGGTCAACAGCTGGTTCTTGCGGGACTTGCGCACGCCATTCGGTGGCAGCAAACAGTCCGGTATTGGTCGTGAGGGTGGTGTGCACTCCCTGGAGTTCTACACCGAGATGAAAAACATTTGTGTGAAATTGTGAGCTGACCATGACCGCACCTGAAAACAGCCCGGAAATCGGGCGTGAGATAACCGCTGCAGGCTACCGCACCAACGTGCACGACCATGGTGATGTCCGTTCTCAGAGTGGTGTCCCGGTAATGATGATCCACGGCTCTGGCCCCGGCGTGACCGCCTGGGCCAACTGGCGCCTGGTGATTCCGGAGCTGGCAAAAAACCGTCGTGTGGTGGCTCCGGACATGCTTGGCTTTGGATATACCCAACGTCCGGAAGACAACACCTACAATCGGGAGCGCTGGGTGGCCCATGCCATCGGTGTATTGGATGCGCTGGATCTGCAACAGGTGGATCTGGTCGGCAACTCTTTCGGTGGCGGCCTGGCACTGGCGTTGGCCATCGAGTACCCGGAGAGGGTTCGCCGCCTGGTCCTGATGGGCTCTGTCGGCGTCAGCTTTCCAATCACTGAAGGACTGAATGAAGTCTGGGGCTACGAGCCTTCCCTTGAAAACATGCGCCGCCTGATGGATGTGTTTGCCTTTAACAAAGGTTTGCTTACCGAGGAACTGGCGGAGATGCGGTATCAGGCCAGCATCCGTCCCGGTTTCCAGGAATCCTTCTCTGCCATGTTCCCGGCCCCCCGTCAGCGTTGGGTCGACAACCTGGCCAGCGAGGAGAAAGACATCCGTGCGTTGCCACACGAAACCCTGATTCTTCACGGTCGCGAGGATGAGGTGATACCGCTGGAGGCCTCACTGCAACTGTCGGAACTGATCGACCGGGCCCAGTTGCATGTATTCGGCCGTTGCGGCCATTGGACCCAGATTGAACATGCCAGCCGGTTCGCCCGGCTGGTGAACGATTTCCTGACCGAGGCCGATCAAGCGGCTTCAGGAGCAGAGTAATGGAACAGACACGCATCCAGGCCTTTGGTGATGAGCTCTACCAGGCCATGCTGAGCCGGGAGGCGGTCGCACCGCTGACCGCCCGCGGCGAAGACATCACCATTAACGACGCCTACCACATTTCCCTGCGCATGCTGGAACGCCGCCTGGCGGATGGCGCCTCCATCATCGGCAAGAAGATCGGTGTCACCAGCAAGGCGGTGCAGAACATGCTGAACGTGCACCAGCCTGATTTCGGTTACCTGACCGACGACATGGTGTTCAACAGTGGCGAAGTCATGCCCATCAGCGACCGGCTGATTGCGCCCCGTGCCGAGGGCGAAATTGCTTTCATCCTGAAAAAAGATCTGAGCGGCCCCGGGGTAACCAATGCCGATGTACTCGCTGCCACCGAGTGTGTGATGCCCTGTTTCGAGATTGTCGATTCCCGCATCCAGGACTGGAGGATCGCCATCCAGGACACCGTAGCGGACAACGCCTCCTGCGGCCTGTTTGTGTTGGGCGATCAGGCGGTTTCTCCCCGCAAGGTCGATCTCGTGACCTGCGGCATGGTGGTGGAAAAGAACGGCAGCGTGCTGAGCGCCGGGGCCGGCGCTGCGGCCCTGGGTTCCCCGGTGAACTGCGTGACCTGGCTGGCTAACACGCTGGGCGAGTTTGGCATCACCCTGAAAGCCGGTGAGGTCATCCTGTCCGGCTCCCTGGTGCCGCTGGAACCGGTCAAGGCCGGTGATTACATGCGCGTGGATATCGGTGGTATCGGCAGCGCTTCCGTGCGCTTCGCCTGACCCGGATTGAAGAGGACAACATCATGAGCAACAAAATCAAAGCCGCCATCATCGGCTCGGGCAACATCGGTACCGACCTGATGATCAAGATCCTGCGCGCCGCCGAACACATCGAGATGGGGGTGATGGTGGGGATTGATCCCGAATCCGACGGCCTGGCCCGTGCCGCCCGCATGGGCGTGGCCACCACCGCCGAAGGTGTGGAAGGTCTGGTGAAAATGCCCGAGTTCGCCGATATCCAGGTGGTGTTCGACGCCACCTCCGCCGGCGCCCATGTTCACAATGACAAACTGCTGCGGGAACACAAGCCCGATATCCGTGTGGTGGACCTGACCCCGGCGGCCATCGGCCCCTACTGCGTGCCGGTGGTGAACCTGGAGGAACATCTGGCCGAGGGCAACGTCAACATGGTCACCTGTGGTGGCCAGGCCACCATTCCCATGGTGGCGGCGGTATCGCGAGTGGCCAAGGCCCACTACGCCGAAATCGTCGCCTCTATCTCTTCTAAGTCCGCCGGCCCCGGTACCCGCGCCAATATCGACGAGTTCACCGAAACCACCTCCAAAGCGATTGAAGTGGTCGGTGGTGCCGGCAAGGGCAAGGCCATCATCATCCTGAACCCTGCGGAGCCGCCATTGCTGATGCGAGATACCGTTTACGTGCTTTCGGATGCCGCAGACAAGGCCGAAGTGGAAGCCTCCGTTGAAGAGATGGTCAAGGCCGTCAATAGCTACGTGCCGGGCTACCGGCTCAAGCAGACCGTGCAGTTTGACGACATTCCTGAAGATCAGCCCATGAACGTCCCGGGCCTGGGCCGCTTCAGCGGCCTGAAGACCTCCATCTTCCTGGAAGTGGAGGGCGCCGCCCATTACCTGCCGGCCTACGCCGGCAACCTGGACATCATGACCTCCGCCGCCCTCGGCACCGCCGAGCGTATTGCTGAATCGTTGGTCAACTGAGGAGGGTATTCCCATGACATTCAATCCCGGCAAAAAACTCTACATCTCCGATGTGACCCTGCGCGACGGCAGCCACGCCATTCGCCACCAGTACTCCATCCAGAACGTGCAGGACATTGCCCGTGCCCTGGATAAGGCCAGGGTCGATTCCATCGAAGTGGCCCACGGTGACGGCCTGCAGGGCTCCAGCTTCAACTACGGCTTTGGTGCCCACACTGACCTGGAGTGGATTGAAGCAGTCTCTGATGTCATCGAACACGCCAAGATCGCCACCCTGTTATTGCCTGGTATCGGCACCGTCCACGACCTGGACAACGCCTACAACGCCGGCGCCCGCATTGTTCGTGTGGCCACCCACTGCACCGAAGCGGATGTGTCCAGGCAGCACATTGAGCACGCCCGCAAGCTGGGCATGGACACCGTCGGCTTCCTGATGATGAGCCACATGCAGACCCCACAGGGGTTGGCGGAGCAGGCCAAGCTGATGGAAGACTACGGCGCTACCTGCCTGTACGTGGTCGACTCCGGCGGCGCCATGAACATGAACGACATCCGTGATCGCTTCCGGGCGCTCAAGGACGTTCTCAAGCCGGAAACCGAAACCGGCATTCACGCCCACCACAACCTGGCTCTCGGTGTGGCCAACTCCATCGTGGCGGTGGAAGAAGGCTGTGACCGGGTTGATGCCTCCCTGGCCGGCATGGGTGCCGGTGCCGGCAACGCGCCGCTGGAAGTGTGCATTGCAGCCTTCGACAAGATGGGTTGGGAGCATGGCACTGATGTGTACGCCCTGATGGATGCGGCTGATGACATTGTCAGGCCGCTGCAGGACCGTCCCGTCAGAGTGGACCGTGAAACTCTGGCGCTGGGCTACGCCGGTGTGTATTCCAGCTTCCTGCGCCACTCCGAAGTGGCGGCGCAGAAGTACGGCCTGAAGACCGTGGATATTCTGGTGGAGCTGGGCAAACGCCGCATGGTGGGTGGCCAGGAAGACATGATTGTGGACGTGGCGCTGGATCTGCTGGCGGCACAGAAGGAGCAAAACGCATGAGCAAGACATTAAGCCGAGATCAGGTGCTGGCGCTGGCCGAGCACGTGGAAAACGCCGAACTGCAGGCACACGACATCACCAAGGTCACCAACGACTACCCGGACATGACCTTTGAGGATGCCTACGACGTGCAGTGGGAAATCCGTCGTCGCAAGGAAGCCCGCGGGAACAAGATCGTAGGCATGAAGATGGGACTCACCTCCTGGGCGAAGATGGCCCAGATGGGTGTTGAGACTCCGATCTACGGGTTCCTGGCGGATTATTTCAGCGTGCCCGATGGCGGCGTGGTCAACACCAAAGAGTTGATTCACCCCAAAATCGAAGCCGAGATTGCCTTCGTCACCAAGGCGCCCCTGAAAGGCCCCGGCTGCCATATCGGCCAAGTGCTGGCAGCAACGGACTTTGTGATCCCTGCCGTGGAAGTTATTGACTCCCGCTACGAGAACTTCAAGTTCGACCTGGTGAGCGTCGTGGCAGACAACGCTTCATCAACCCGGTTTATCACTGGCGGCCAGATGGCCGATGTGGCGGATGTGGATTTGAAAACCCTGGGTGTGGTGGTCGAGAAGAACGGTGAAGTTGTCGATGTAGGCGCCGGCGCCGCCGTGCTTGGTCATCCTGCTTCCAGCGTGGCCATGCTGGCGAACTTGCTGGCGGAGCGGGGTGAGCATATCCCAGCAGGCACATTCATCATGACGGGTGGCATCACTGCAGCGATCGCCGTGGAGCCTGGTGACAACATCACGGTGCGTTACCAGGGGTTGGGGACGGTAACTGGAAAGTTTATCTAAGCCTCAAAGACACTGCCAACGGAGCAGGGAATTATGAGCAATACCATTGATCTGCGTTTATATTTCAACTTCCGCAGCCCCTACTGCTATCTGGCCAGCGAGCGCATGTTTGCGATTTTTGACCAGTATCGCGTCAATCTGCTCTGGAGGCCTTTGGGGGGATGGCACGGTCGCTCGGATCCGGACCGGGCAAAGGTCAAGATGCCGATCGCCCGGCAGGACGTGGCACGTTGGGCACGTCGGTTTGGCATGCCTCTGACCCCACCTCCGAAGAGTACGGACCCTACCCGTGCCGGGGCTGGCTCTCTGTTGGCAGAAAAGGAAGGACTGCTCAAATCCTATGTGGTGGCGGTGATGCGCGCCGAATGGGCGGACGGCCTGGACATAGGGGATGCAGCGGTCCTGTCCTCAGTTGCCGAAAGCGTTGGGCTGGACAGGGCGGCGTTCGCCAGGGCGATTGATGATCCCGAACTCCATGCCCAGCTTGATCGGAACTGGAAGGAAGCACAGGAAAAGGGTGCCCTGGGTGTTCCCACGTTTGTTATCGGCGACCAGATTTTCTGGGGTCAGGACAGGCTGGATTTTGTGGGGGAGCATCTGCAGGACCTGGGAGTAGCACGTCAATGAGCAGGATACGACTGATTGATAAGCCCGAATGTCCGTTTTGCTGGCGAGTCCGGATTGCCGCGGCTTTGCAGGGGCGGGAGATGTACAGCCTGAACAGGTCAGACCCGGATGTCCTCGCCGAGTGGCAGCGGTTGTCGCCGAGTCAAACGGTGCCGGTGATGATGGAGGGTGACCTGGTACTGACGGACTCTGGCCCGATGCTTGAGTACCTGGCCGAAACCGGTCCTGCCCTGCTGCCAGAATCTCCACGCCGACGTGCGGAAGCACGAAGCTGGATCGTCTACGGGGATCGCGTTCTGGGGCGATCCCTGCGGGAAGTAGTCTTTGAAAAACGCGATAAACCGGAAAGCGAATGGGACCAAGACAGGATTCGTAAAGGTACACGCGGATTTCTGGGAGGATTGCCTGCATTGGAGATGGCGTTGCGAGACCAAAACTTCCTTCTCGGAAACCGGCCAACCTTGGCTGAGTGTGCCCTGTTCCCAAGATTTGCTCTGGCCCTGCTCAATGGTGTGGATATGCCTCCTGACTTTCCACGAACTCGCCAATGGTTTTGTCGCCTGGCCACCTACCCGGCCTTCTTGTCGTCGAGCCCGGAGCGGGTCAGGAACGTTCTTGTTGATTTTGCTTGAGGAACCATCATGCCAATAGCCCAACTGTATATCCTTGAAGGTCGCACGGATGAACAGAAAGAGCGCCTTATTCGTGAGGTGTCGGAAGCCATGTCACGCTCAATTGATTCACCGATTGAACGCGTGCGGGTAATCATCACCGAAATGCCTAAAAGCCATTTCGGGATAGCCGGGGAGCCGGCCAGTAAAGTCCGGCCTTAGTGCTGTCCTCAAACCAATGCGTCTTGCCGGTGAGTAACGTGACCAAGCTGCCTGTACTGTACTTGTCCTGTGAAACAGAAGCACTGAAAGGTCCGAAAGGGCAGGCCAGCCTGCGCCGCCTGATAAGGCCCGATCTTGTAGTCGCCAACGTTGCATTTATTACCTCGAAAAGAGGGGGCGCGCAGCCGGAGATCTTTCACCAGTGCGGTGAGGGAATTCTTGCCAGGCGCCTGCAATCCGGAATGGCGGAACGCGGGTTTGATGTTGCCGTTAGCGGATCTCGGGAACAGGGTTTGAAGGCACTGGCTGAGAGCATGACGCCCCTCGCGCCTGAAGAGGTGATTGAGCTGCAGCTCAACACCGGCATGACCAGTGAACATTACAGGGACATTGGTCATTGTCTGGAAGCCTTGAGGAATCAGGGCATATTGCTGATATGTCTGGATCGGTTGGAAAAAGCCGGCAACTACGTGGACCATCCTCAGCCACATGACAGTTATCTCCGTAATCTGATTCGTCAGTGGGAAGATGAACATCGATGGGTAAAAGCCATGTCGAAATCTGACCTGGGTGCCTCTCACATCAATCCGGAGAGCGAAGACCCCGTTGCCGACCCAACGCTATGTGTGCTTAATACCGCTTTCAGTCTGGGAGGAATGCAGGCACCTCAGCGCCTGTTCGGCTTTTCGCTGAATGAGAACAGTCAGTCCCTGGCAGGTTATGGATGGATGCAATGATCTGTCGAAAATGCAGAGGATTCGGTGAATGCTGAAACTATTGGTGGTTGGGGCGGGTGGCATTGGAGGCTACTACGCCGCAAGGCTTCTGGAGGCGGGGCATCAGGTGATACTTACCGCTCGCGGGGCCCATCTGCACGCCCTTGTCAGCAAGGGCCTGAAGGTTCACTACGAGGGGCGGGAATTGATTCATGCTCCAGAGGTGTTCAGCCACCAACAATTGGCCGCCCGATTCCATCCTGACGACTTTGACGTAATCGTCATTGCCCTGAAGTCGACAGCCACCTCGTTGGTTGCAGAAGAACTTGGAGCCTGGCTGAGGCAGGGCCGGGTTCCTGTGTTGTCCCTCCAGAATGGCGTTGATAATGAGCCGTTGTTGGCAAAAGCTATCGGGACCGAGCGGATCATTGGCGGGCTTGCGGTGCGGATCGGCGGGCATATCGTCCGGCCGGGCGTTGTCGAAGCGGAAGGCGTTGCCGAGATCATCATGGGTGAATGGCCTGCGGCGGGAAAACCCGGCAGCGCTCGCTCGCTGCTGTTGGAGAAACTCGCGGCGGCATTCGACAACTCGGGTATTCCCACCATGCTTTCCCACAACATTCGCCACGAGCTATGGCGTAAGCTGGTGATCAACAATGGTGTAAATCCCCTCTCGGCACTGACGGGGTTGGATACCCACAGCCTTACCCATCATCCTGAGTTCAGCAGGATTGTGTACGGCATGATGGCGGAAACCGTTGAGGCATCTAGGGCCGATGATGTAAATCTCACGCAGGACGACCTCCATGAAATGTTTGAGCTGATCAGTTCCTTCAATGCGATCAAAACGTCCATGCTGGTAGACAGAGAGAAGGGGCGCCCCCTTGAGCTGGACAGTATTGCCGGCGCTGTACTTAAACGTTGCACCAGTCTTGGTATCGATTCTCCATACACATCAACCATCGCCACTTTGTTGAAGCAACAGACCTCCTGACTTTCCACTGCGAGTTGCCGCTCTCGTATACCCCGTTAAACCTCATACTCGCGTTCTTCCTTGATCAACGAACGTTTGCTGTTTTTGTGGTGTCTTCATTGGTTGTTGATTGACCATCTAAATTTATATAAAGTGAACTCATTAACAATAAGTAAATGAGGCGAGAGATGTTTGGTCAATCACTTGCGGGCGCTACCGTCCTTCAGGGGGCACATCCGGAAGAGGTGTCTTCGTTTGTTAACCAGCATATCGGGCAGCATCGCCTGGAAATGCTCGGAGAGCAGAAACGGAAGTCCAGTCTCAGCTTCAGGGAGTTTGCCGGGTTCGGGATGTCCCAGCTTAGCTACGGCAACCATGTTCGGGTAAAAAGTCCCGAACTTGATTCGATCTACCATTTCCAGATTGTTACCCGGGGTGAATGCGTCTGGCACCAGGCGGGCGAACGCATGAAGGTTCGCAGTGGCCAGGCCGTGATGGTGAACCCCTATGAGAGCATTGACCTGGAGTATTCCGACGACTGTGAAAAGCTGATTATCAAGGTTCCGGAGCATGTACTGAATAATGCTCGCGAGTTGGCCCATGGCCGTTTGCCGGAAAACGGCATTCGTTTTACCCGGGCGCCCGTGGAGCTTCGGCTATGTCCTGCCCTGATCAATATCATGGAGGCGGTGCTGTCCGAGCTTGATGATGCAGAAGACGACGACATAAACCCGGTCTGCGCTCCCTACCGGGAGATTATCCTAAAGAAACTGCTGAAAGTATTTCCCAGCAACTGGTCCAGCCAGGAGAGCGGGGCGGCCTGTACGCCCATGCTGGGTAAAATGCTGCGGTACATTGAACAGAATGTGCATCGCAACATCGATATCGAAGAGCTTTCCAGTGTCTCCAATATGAGCGTACGCTCCATCTACAATGCCTTTTCCAAAGCTTTTGCGACCACGCCCAAGTGCTATATCAAACAGTTGAAGCTTCAGAAACTGAGGGAGGATCTGCTGCAGGGCAAGTGCCGGAACGTAACCGAGATCGCGCTGGATTATGGTTTCAGTCATCTGGGCCGGTTTTCATCGGACTATCGCAAGACCTTTGGCGAGCTACCCTCTGAAACCATGCGAATGGCCGGTTAACCCCGGCCATTGCCGTCCCGCTGCTGTCCACAGATTTGCCGCGTTACCCGATCACTGCACTCACGGACCTGCTCGAACAGGAATGAGCCTTCGTTGATGTCGGTGTCCCGTTCGAGGCCCAACAGGGTGATAACAGTGACAATGCTGCCATTGATATCGAATACTGGGCGGCTGAGCACATTGATTTCGGGTAGGTAATCACTGAAAAACGCGCAGTAGTTGTCCCGTTTGATGGTCTCCAGATGGGGTTGTAGCTCCTCCCGGGTGATGGGTTTGCCGCGATGCTTCGGGAGTGACTTGGAGCTCTTGTAATACTGGTCCACCAGTTCTTTTCGTCGTTTCGCCGGCAGGTGGGCCAGGTAAATCCTGCCTGAGGCGGAGTTCAGTGGCGACAGCTCGGCGCCCAGCCTCACGTTGACCGAGATTGGCTGGCTTGAATCCAGCCACTTGATAATCAGTGGTCCGTTGCCGTTCCAGACGGTCACAGAGACGGTTTTGTCGGTTTCCTCGTTGAGCCGGTCAACGGCCTCGTAACTCAGTTGAATCGGGTTGATGCGCCGGAGCGCGGAAATGCCCAGGGTCAGGCTGGAATTACCCAGGGTGTACTGGGTGTGATTCACCTGATTGATGTAACCCTCTCTCAGCAAACTGACAAGGTATTTGTGGGCGCGGCTGGGTGAGAGATCCAGAGCCCCCGACAGCTCCTTGAGGGTGGGTGGCCTGGAAGCCACGGAGATGTAGTTGAGGATATGCAATCCGATTTCCAGCGAACCGATTCCCTGCCGCTTTGGGCTTTCTTCTGCCATGGACGTTACCGTTTGCAAATGACTGGTGCTGCTGTGTGCCAGCGGAAAACAGGCGCCCTGAAGACGGTAGGCGCCTGTTTTTCGGGTTGTTGGCAAGGATACCAATTCTGAAGGTCCGGATCAGAATTTGTACTTGGCCATGACCTCAACCTGCTGGCCTTCCGGCAACAGCGGGCCGAAGGCGAGATTGTACTTCCGCCACTCTATTCCGGCTTCCAGATCCTGAGTGATGTTATGGATCAGGTTCACGCGATGGGCTTCGTAGTTGGTGTCGGCGTCGTCATCCACCTCAACGGCGGTATAGGCGACGTTCGCCCGCCACTCGCTGTTGATCACGTATCGGAAGCCAACGTCAAACCCTGCCTGGCTGACGGCGTCGTCGTTTTCAACATCGGGCGACGCCAGGCTGTTGTTTACGCCAACACCGGTGAACGCCCCAAGCCCTTCACCATAGTGAGCATTCACGTTCAGGCTGTGTGGCCCAATCATGAATTTTGAGCCAATGGCGCCACCGCCTACGAAATCGCCGTTTTCAACTTCGCGACCGGACGCGGTGAGGATAACACGGTGACCGCCATCGAGATTGAGGTTGTAGTTGATGGCGAGGTCGGGGGTGTCGGCGTCATTGTTGACCGGGTCCTGCGCGGTAAAACGGAAACCGGCCACTTCGTGGCTGATCAGGTTGGTGCGGAAGTTGAACCCGCCCAGAGTGCCTCGCGGCCCACCGAGGAAATCCAGATAATCGTGATAGGCAACCGCCCAGAACTGACCGGTCCAGGTTTGCCCCACGGTGGTCTGGTCCACCTTGATGAAGGCGTGGCGAAGCCGCAGGTCGTTATTCTCGCCCGGGAAGGTGCCGCCGTAGAAGTCGCCTTCCACAAAGCCGACAATCGTATGGCCTTCCTTCTGGGTGACTGTTTTAAGGTTAACGCGGGACTGGTTGGAGCGGCCGAAGATGCGGGAATCCCCATCATCGACTTTTTCATAGATGGCTTCGGCTTTGAAATAGCCACCGATGCTGAATTGGGTGTCATTGAACTCGCCGAGTTCGAGAGCGTGAGCGGCGGGAGTCGCGCTGAGGCCAGATGCAATCGCCAGCGCTAACAGTGAATGTCGATAGTTCATTTGCCTTCTCCTTGTTGTTTGGCAATTGAACTATCGGTTATTCAGGCGTGGTCAAATATCCGGTAAATGAACATCCCTATCCGTTTTTTGTACATTTACACACTGAGTGCGGTTTCAACTTTTTCCAGGTTCTGCTCCAGTTCTTCGGAGCTGCCGTCAAAGTGAACTTTTCCCTTAACAACAACCACATGGCGATCGCAGAGCTTCTTCAGTGCCTTGATGTTCTTGTCCACGATCAGTGTGGAAATGCCGGACTCACGGATGGTGGCAATCACGTTCCAGATGTCCTGGCGGATCAGCGGCGCCAGACCTTCGGTGGCCTCGTCGAGAATCATCAGTCGGGGATTGGTAACCAACGCTCGGCCGATGGCCAGCATCTGCTGCTCGCCACCGGACAACTCCGTACCCAGGTTTGACAGTCGTTCCTGAAGGCGGGGGAATGTCGTCATGACCCGATCGAAGTCCCAGCCGGTTTTACCGTTGCTGTCGGGGCGGGCGGCCATTTGCAGGTGTTCCTTGACCGTCAGGTTGTGGAACATGCCACGGCCTTCGGGAACATAGGCTATGTCGCGGCGCATCCGCTTCCAGGTTGGCAGGTTGCTGATGTCCTGTCCGTCGAAATACACATGACCACTGCGCGGTGGCACGATGCCAAGAATGGACTTGAGCGTGGTGGTCTTGCCCATGCCATTACGCCCCATCAGGCTCATGGACTGCCCCTTGTCCAGCCGGAACGACAGATCGTGAAGGATGTGGCTTCGGCCATACAGGGTGTTGAGGTTTTTGACTTCCAGAAGACTATTGCTCATGCCGCTTCCTCCTCGTCTTCCTTGCCCAGGTAGGCTTCTTTCACCCGGGGCTCGTTACGTACTTCATCCACGGTGCCGGTGATCAAATGGGTGCCGTTGTCCAGTACGGTCAGCTGGTCAGACAGCTCGAAGATGGCATCCATATCGTGTTCCACCAGCACAATGCTGTAGGTCTGCTTGAGTTCGTTCAACAGCTCGATAATGCGCTGGGACTCCTCGTGACCCATGCCCGCCATGGGCTCATCCAGTAGCAGAATGCAGGGGTCGGTTGCCAGCACCATGGCCAACTCGAGCTGGCGCTGCTCGCCATAGGATATTTCCGCTGCGACGGTGTGGATGCGGCTATCGAGCCCCACCTGGCAGAGCGCTTTTTCAGCGGCTTCCCGAACCAGCTTGTTGGCATGACGCGATGCGAAGAGATTGAAGCTGCCGGTAAAACGGCGTTGAGCGGCCACGGCGCAGTTTTCCAGGCAGGTGACATCGGCGTAGATGTTGGTTTTCTGGAAGCTGCGGCCAATGCCCCGGCGCACAAATTTCCAGGGCTTCATGCCCTCAATCTGATCGCCCTTGTGGAAAATGCAGCCGCTTGTGGGCTTCAATGTTCCGCACAGCATATTCAGCAACGTGCTCTTGCCAGCGCCATTGGGACCTACTACGCCGTGCAGTTGCTTGTCCTGAAACTGCAGTGAAATGTCATTCAGTGCCTTGATACCACCCCAGTGTTTGCTGAGGGATTCGGTTTCCAGAATGATGTCGTTGGCCATGATTATTTCTCCAGCAGCTTTTCAAGGTAACCGGCCAGGCCTTTGCGCAGCAGCAGGACCATCAGGATGATGGCGCCGCCCATGAACAGCATCCAGTCTTCGCTCATGTGCTCGAAGAAATACTGCAGACCTTCATAAGTAATGGTGCCGAGGATGGCGCCGTAGATGGTGCCCATGCCACCGAGGATGGACATCACCAGGGCGGTACCGGACATTTCCCAGGTCATGAATTGCGGGTTGACGTAGCCGTACTGCAGGGCGAACAACAATCCGGCGTAGGCGGCCAGTGTGCTGCCAATGATGTAACTGATCAGGCGGAAGGCGAAGATGTTGTAGCCAAGGGCTTCGGTGCGCTCAGGATTCAGACGGCTGGCTTCCACAATGCGGCCAAAGCGCGAACGCAGGATGATCTTGATGGCCAGCAAGGTGACCAGCACGGCGAGCAGTGACAGGTAATAGAAGTGCGTAGGGTTATCCAGATTCAGGAAGTTCAGGCCAAAAATGCTGGTTTCCGGCTTCATGAAAATGAACAGGCCGTCGTTGCCCCCGAATTCCAGGGAGTCGAAGAAAAAGTAGTAGGCCATCTGCGAGATGGCCAGGGTGATCATGATGAAATAGATGCCGGAGGTTCGCAGTACGACAACACCGACAACCAGGGCGACCAGAGCGCTGATGCCCATGATATACATTGCGTAGATCCAGAAGTTGACCGCCTCGTACTCCGGCGTAACGATCACAAACAGGTAGCCACCCAGGCCATAGAAGAGTGCGTGCCCCAGGGTGACCAGGCCAACGCGCCCCACCAGGAAATCCAGGGACATCACGAACACCGCCAGGATCAGGATGGTGGTGGCTTTGCCCACGAAGAAGGAGTTGTCCTCAAGGAACAGAGGAATACAAAGGGCGATGACAAAGAAGATCGCCAGGAAGATGCGCTCGGTGCGTTTCTCGAAAATCATGTTCGGCTCCCGCTTACTTGGCGAACAGGCCCTGGGGCTTCACCAGCAGCACCAGGATCATAAAGATGTAAATAATCATGTTGGACATGGTGGGCATGAGTACCGCAGCGAATGTGCTGATCACGCCAACCAGCAGAGCCCCCACGAAGGCGCCTTTGATCGAGCCCATTCCGCCGATGACGACCACCACGAAACAGGTAATCAACACGCTTTCGCCCATCCCCGGAACGATGGAACGCATAGGGGCGGCGATAATGCCCGACACCGCCGCCAGCATGACGCCGATGGCAAACACGATGGTGTAGAGGCTTTTGATATTGACGCCCAGGGCTTCCACCATTTCCCGGTTGGATTCCCCGGCACGGATCAGCATGCCCAGGCGAGTCTTGCTCACCACGAAATAGAGCGCGGCGGCGATAGCGATACAGATGAATGCCGCAAAGATGCGGTACACCGGGTAGCTGGAGTTGTCGGTGAAGGGTACGGAGCCGCTCAGCGCGTCGGGAACCGCGACGCCATAAGGGTCGTTGCCCCAGAGAATGCTTTGCAGCGAGTTGAAAACGAAGATCATGCCAATGGTCAGCAGCACCTGATCCAGGTGATTGCGGTTATACAACCGCTGTATCAATACCCGTTCAATCACTATGCCCAGGCCGAGGGCGATGACTGCCGAGAGAATGGCGGATACCGTAAAACTGCCGGTTACCGCAACGAAGTACCACACCAGATAGGCGCCCACCATATACATGGAGCCATGGGCCAGGTTAAGGATGCCCATCACGCCAAACACCAGGGTCAGGCCGGAGGCGATCAAAAACAGAAGCAACCCATACTGGAGACCATTAATAAGTTGCACGAAGAAAAGTTCGGTAGACATAGTGATACCCAACGGTTTTACGGATAAGTCAGTTCAGGTGTGGGCAAGGGAGCTTCAGATAAGCCCCCCGGCTTTCGCCGGGGGATTCAGAACCCGTGCTTAGAGTTTGCAGCCACGGGCAGGGTCTTCCAGCGCTTCGGCGGCGATACTCTGCACCACGTTTACGCCGTCCTTCACTTCCCGCAGATAGACGTTCTGGATCGGGTTGTGGGCCTTGGAGAAGGTGAATTCTCCACGCGGGCTATCGATGGTCAGCTTTTCCATGGTGCTGATGACGGCCTGCTTGTCCGAAATGTCACCCTTGAGCTGGTCGATGGTGTTGGCGATGGCCTGACCCGCGTCATAGCCCTGTACGGCATAGATGTCCGGGTAGTGGCCGTATTCGGTATTGAAGGCTTCGCGGAACTCCCGGTTCTTGGGAACATCCAGTTGCTCTGCGTAATGCAGGCCGGTCATCACGCCTTCAGCTGCTTCGCCTTGGGCTTTGAGAGTGCCCTCGGTCAGAAAACCAGAGCCCAGCAGGGGGATTTTTCCGCGCAGGCCCATGGCATCGTAGTCCTTCACGAACTTGATGGCACCGCCGCCAGCGAAGAAGGTGAATACAGCATCGGGATTTGTATCCGCGATGGAGCTCACATGGGACTGGAAGTTGGTAGATGGGAAGGGCAGGAGCACTTTCTCGACAATCTCGCCACCACCGGCAGTGAAAGACTCTTCAAAAGCGTCCAGGCTCTCGCGGCCCATGCCGTAGTTCCAGCTGATGGCATAAACCTTCTTGTAACCCTTTTCCAGAGCAACTTTGCCCATGGGATAGGACGGCTGCCAGGATGAGAAGGACGTCCGGAACATGTTGGGCGAGCACAATGGGCCTGTAGCTGCTGCCGCACCTGCGTTCGGAATGATCATCACGGTATCCTTGCCACGAAGCATCTTGATCATGCCCATGGCAACACCGGAATGAACCGGGCCAATTATAAAGTCCGCTTCGTGTTGGTTCAGCAGAGACGACGCCAGTTCCGGAGCCCGTGATGGTTTGGCTTCGGTATCCAGTTCAATAAACTCAATGTCCGCGCCGTGGAGGTTGGCGGCGTTTTCCTTCAGCGCCAGCTTCAGGCCGTCGCGCCCGGCTTCACCCAGTTGTGCGTAGATGCCACTGAACGGCAGCATGACGCCAATTTTTACCGGGTCGCCAGCAGCTGCATGGGCTCCAAGGCTCATGCCTGCGGTCAGAGTCGTTGCCAGTACAGCGCTGGCAAGGGATTTGGTCTTGTTCATTTCAACACCTCGAAATTTTTGTTTTGCGGTTCTGTCATTAGAGGCGTCACGGCGCTGCAGAAATATCCGTTTTCTGCACGGGGGTGTCCGGTGATTGCACAGGTGTTGTTGGAGCTTTATATTTCAGGCAGTTGGCCAACGAAAAAATGAAGACTCGGTGTACAGCGGTGCCTGAAAATCAGTCGTTCGGACTGAGATCGCTATAGAGCTGATGGGTCAACTCACGCTGAACCTGTAGCCGGTCAGTAATACCCTGCACCACTTCCATTCGGGCCACGGCTCCGGCCTGAATATCCTTCATTGCCTGTAAGGCTTCACCAGACTGGCCCAGGCACTGGTTGCATGACTCTCGAATTCTCTCCATGCCATTGCCCGCGTCCACCGACGTGGTTGTCAGGCTGTTGGCGATGGCGCGAATACCTTCGCTGGATTCGTTGGCACGAACCGCAAGATGGCGTACTTCGTCTGCCACCACGGCGAATCCTCTGCCATGCTCCCCCGCTCGGGCGGCTTCAATGGAGGCGTTCAGGGCCAGCAGATTGGTCTGTTTGGCAATATCCTGAATGTTGCCGACGATGGTGCCAATTTCCTCGGACTGTGTACCCAGTTGGGTGAAGACTTCGTCAATGCGTCCCATGAAATCGGCCAGCTCCCGGATGGAGGCTTCGGAGTCGGAAATGCAGCTGGCGCTGTGGGTGACCTTGGCGCCCGATGCCTTGGCGAGTTTTCCGGCTTCGCCCATTTCTTCCAGGATGACCTCGACATTATTGCGCAAATCATCGAGGTGGCTGATGAGCATGGGGTCGGGGACTAACGGTTGCTCTTGCAGGTTGGTTTCCGGCACCGGCTCTGCAACAGGTTCCGGTACGGGCACCGGTACTTCCTCACGGACGGTGATAACCTCTGGCTGCCATTTGACGCACAGGGCGAAAGCCGCAGCGACAAGCCCCAGGGTCAGGGTTGCGGCGACAATCTGGAGAGTGCTTCCTGCCGTGGCAAGCAGCAATACGGTGCCCGCTAACGCCAGGATCAGTGCGCCGTAGATTGGGGTTTTAGAGGTTCCGGAGTGTGTCGGTTCCTGTTCGAACGCGAGGGTGTCGGCCATAGTGGTGTTTCCGCAGGGCAATAGTTCTGATTGTGCTGAAACGCTAAGGCTTTTTCGGGTGCGTCACTATCCGCAAAGTGCAGAGATCTGTCCGTATAGTGAAGTGGGATGTTGGCGAGCGTAAAAGCCAGGCCGGGAGACACGCGGGCCTGGCTTGCTCGTCGATCAGGTCAGGTTGTTCACCAGGATCTGCGTCAACTTGTCCGGGCACTCAAGGGAAGGCACGTGGCCAACCTGCTCCAGAATGACTGGCTCAGTTGCACCACTCACGTCGGCCAGCGCCCTCAGCGTGTCTGGCGGTGTGGCCACATCGTCAGACCCGCCCACCAATCGGAGCGGCACGCGTTGCTCGCTGAGCATTTCGCGGAAGTCGACCCGCCCCAGCATTTCACAAAGCAGGGCATAACTACGGTTATCGCCGCGCCCCATGATCACGCGCCAGCCTTCCACCAGCGCTGGTTGCTGTTCGCAGGCGGCGGCGCCGAACCATCGCGGCACAATATCCACCGCCATGGTGCTCAGGCCCAGCCCCAGAACGCTGGCAGAACGGGTGTTCCAGGCATCGGGGGTGCCGATGACGGCTCCGGTGTTGGTGAGTGTGGCGGACAGCAATCGGTCTGCATGTTTGCTGACGAGCTGTTGGCCAATCACGCCCCCGATGGACGTGCCAGCGAAGTGGAAACGCTGCGCCTCGGCGGCAGTGGCGAGTGTGAGGGCCTCCTCTGCCAGATCTTCAGGGGTGATCTGGTCACTGGCCTCTGGCCAGGCCGCGCTGGCGCCATGTCCTGGCAAGTCCCAGGTGAGTACCCGGAAGCTGTTCAGCAGTGCGGGGAGCATGTCGTCCCATACGGCCTGCGTCATGCCCAGAGGGTGTGCCAGCATCAGCAGCGGTTTCGCGCTGTCACCGAGCAGGCGGTAACAGACAGTGCGGCCGTTGTGTTTCAGAAAAGCCATGGTAGCTCCTTGCCTCAGACGCGTTCGATAAGTGTTGCAATACCCTGGCCGACGCCCACGCACATGGTGCAAAGCGCGTATCGGCCGCCGGAATGTTGCAGCTGGTGGGCTGCCGTTTGCAGCAGTCTTGCGCCAGACATACCCAGTGGATGCCCAAGGGCGATGGCGCCGCCGTTCGGGTTGACCCGGGGGTCGTCGTCGGCAACGCCCAGCTCCCTTAGTACGGCCAGCCCTTGCGCGGCAAAGGCTTCGTTCAGTTCGATCACGTCGATGTCGTCAATGCCGATGCCTTGCTTCTCCAGCAGTTTTCGAACCGCGGGGACCGGGCCAATGCCCATGACACGCGGCTCTACACCTGCCGTGGCCATGCCCAGAATCCGGGCCATAGGTTTCAGTCCGTGGGCTTTCACTGCATTCTCACTGGCGACCAGCATCGCCGCTGCACCGTCGTTCACGCCGGAGGCATTGCCAGCGGTTACGCTGCCGCCGTCGCGAAACGGTGTTGGCAGGGACGCAAGCTTCTCCAGAGTGCTTGCACGGGGATGTTCGTCGGTATCGAACACCAGCGGGTCCTGTTTTCGGCGCGGAATGGATACCGGCACGATTTCTTCTGCGAAGCGGCCTTCCTTCTGGGCCCGGGCGGTTTTTTCCTGGGAGCGGAAGGCAAACAGATCCTGATCTTCCCGCGACACCTGGTACTGCTCGGCAACGTTTTCCGCGGTTTCCGGCATGGAATCGATGCCGTATTGCTTCTTCATCAGCGGGTTAACGAAGCGCCAGCCGATGGTGGTGTCTTCGATCTTCTGACCCCGTGAAAACGCCGAGTCGGCCTTGCCCATCACATAGGGCGCGCGGGACATGGATTCCACGCCGCCGGCCAGTACCAGCTCCATTTCACCGGCGCGTATGGCGCGAAAGGCCGTGCCCACTGCATCCATGCCCGAGCCGCACAAGCGGTTGATTGTGGTGCCCGGCACGGAAGTGGGAAGGCCCGCCAAAAGGGAGGACATCCGGGCTATATTGCGGTTGTCTTCACCGGCCTGGTTGGCCGACCCCATCATCACCTCGTCGATGGCGGCGGGGTCGAGTTCCGGGGCTTGTTCCAGTACAGCCTTGAAGATATGCGCCGCGAGGTCATCGGGCCGAACGCTGGCCAGGGTGCCGCCGAAACGACCAATGGCTGAACGGCGGGGGTGGCAGAGATAAACGTCGGTCATGATAGTCCTCACTGTTGGCCTGAATGATGAGCGTTGGTACGTGCTTTGAGGTCACGTAGGATGTCCAGCTCTTTAGCACTGGGCTCCTGCGTGGTGTCCAAATGATCGGCAAACCGGATCTCCCAGCCAGTAGCGTCGATCACGTCTTCCCGGGTTACGTTCGGGTGCAGGGACGTGACCACCAGTTCTTTGGTATCCGGGTCCGGCTTGAGAATGCACAGATCGGTAATCACCACCGTGGGGCCGCGACCTATATTAGGGACATTATCCCGTGCTTTGCCGTCACGGCCAAAACCGACGGTGGTCACGAAGTCGACGTCTTTCACGAAAGTGCGCTTGGAGTGCTTCACGGTAATGAACACTTCCTTCGCATTGGTGGCGATTTCAGGGGCACCGCCACCGCCTGGCAGCCGCACTTTCGGTTCGCGGTAGTCTCCAATCAGGGTGGTGTTGAGGTTGGCGTAACGATCGATCTGGGCGGTGCCCAGAAAGCCCACGCTGATATGCCCACCCTGGAGCCAGTAGCGGAACATTTCTGGAACGCCAACCGTGGTCAACGCCGATTCGCACAGCTCGCCATCACCGATGGACAATGGTAAGACGTCCGGTTTGGTCTGCAGGGTGCCGGATTCGTAAATCAGAGTGACGTCCGGCGCGTGGGTCAGGCGCGCCAGGTTGGCGGCTTCACTGGGCAGGCCGATACCGACGAAACAGGTCATGTCGCTGGTCAGTGCGCGAGCGGCAGTGACGCTCATCATTTCCGAAGCGGTAAATTCAAGGCTCATCACGCAGCTCCTTTTTCAAATACGTTGTCTTTCAGCCAGTTCTGGAAGGTGTCCCGGTCCCGGGCGATGCCGTCCCACTCTTTGTAGAAAGCGTTGTCGCGGTCGTAATAACCCAGCGCGTAGGAAGGGCTGGCGCCTTTTGGCGCTTCGGCAATGGCGGTAACCGCCCAGGAGGGCAGCACGCAGGCGTTCACGGAAGCGCCCAGATCGTCCACCACCTCTTCAACGGTGACGATGCTGCGCTTGGCGGCGAGAACCACTTCCTTCTGGATACCTATGATGCCTTCTATCAGCACGTTGCCTTTGCGGTCGGCCCGCTGGGCATGAATCACGGCGACGTCCGGGCGGACGGAGGGCACGGCGGCCAGGCGCTCTCCGGTGAACGGGCACTCGATGAATTTGATCTGGTCGTTCACCTTTGGCAGGTCGCTGCCCACGTAACCCCGCAGCACTGCCAGTGGCAGGCCAGCAGCGCCGGCTTCATAAGCGCAGGCCATAGCGGCGTGGCTGTGTTCCAGAATTTCCAGCTTGTTCGGCCAGCCTTTCTCAACCGCGTCGCGCAGTCGGTGCAGCGAGCCGACGCCTGGGTTTCCGCCCCAGGAGAAGATCAGCTTCTTGGCGCAACCCGCACCGATCATCTGGTCGTACACCAGATCCGGTGTCATGCGGATGAGCGTCAGGTCGCGCTTCTCCTGGCGGATAATTTCGTGGCCCGCAGCGAAAGGGATCAGGTGCGTGAAACCTTCCATACAGACCGTATCGCCATTGCTGATATAGCGGCTCACGGCGTCCTTGAGAGAGAGAAATTCAGCCATCACAGAATCTCCAGTGCAGTGTTTGTTGAAAGTTCGATATACGAACATAAGTTTAATATGCGAACATAATGGCTCGAAGGTTTTGTTGCCGTCAAGTACAAATTTTCACCAGCTGCCAAAAATGCACGGATGTTCGGATACCGAACGAGCTGCTACCATTTGCGAAGGCTTTGTTCAGGCGAGTAAGGAGCAGGAATGGACGATCAGGTTCTCAGGCCCGGAGACCGGGACTATGTAGGCGCGCTGGCGTCAGGGCTGGAAGTGTTGCAGGCGTTCGACGCTGAGCATCCACGGATGACCCTGAGCGAGGTGGCGACCCGGACGGATATGGACCGGGCCAAGGCGCGTCGTTTCCTGCTTACTCTGCACGCCCTGGGGTTCGTGAAACGCAACGGCCGTCAGTTCGAGTTGACACCTCGCGTCTTGCAACTGGGCTATGCCTATCAATCGTCGAACCAGTACCGTGCGGTTATCCAGCAATACCTGGAGGACGTTACGGCAGAGTTGGGCGAATCGTCCTCACTGGCGGTGCTGGACGGGGATGATGTGGTGTACGTGGTGCGTTCATCAGCAAGGCACCGGCTGATGGCCATTACCCTTTCCGTGGGTACGCGCCTTCCGGCGGCCTATACTTCTATGGGTCGGGTGCTGCTGGCGCAGTTGCCGGAAGCGGAGTTGGAGGCGTTTCTTGCCCGTGTGAAGCTTGAGCCCTTTACCGCTTCTTCCATTACCGATGCCAATGCCCTGGAGAAAGACATCACGAAAGTTCGGAAGCAGGGCTATTCGATTGTGGATCAGGAGCTTGATTCAGGCCTTCGTTCCGCAGCGGTGCCGGTGTTTGCCGGCAATGGTGAACTGCTCGGGGCGATCAATATCAGTACCAATGCGGCGCGAGTGGGTATGGACACTTTGGTGGGGGTGTATCTGCCAAGGTTGCAGCAGGCGGCCGAGGCGGTGCGGCGAACGACCCGCTGAAATTACGGATATCGGCCCGTCAGCCGGTTTTCCACCAGCTCATCCAGAATGGTGTTCGCCAACCGCATGACCGCATTGGGGTTTTCTCCCCGTCGCCGTGACGCAATCACCGGCACGCTGATGTTGTCGTCTTCCAGTGGCATGTAGTCCACTCCCTCACGGTTCAGCCGCCTGACCTGCTCAGGCACCAGGGTGAACCCCATGTCCGAGGCAACCAGCGACAGGGCGGTTTGCAGGTCATTGACCTGCTGCATGACGTTTATACGCAGGCCCCGGCGGTGGAAAAGGCCCTGGGTCAGATCGGCGAAGTTCGGGCCCGGGCCGGACGGGAAGGTGATCATCGGCCATTCCGACAGTTCCTTCATGGACGGCGGATGCCGGGTCAGGGGGTTGCCGGCGGGAATGGCTGCGATGATGGGCTCGTCGAACAGCAGTTCCTGATCGACATCCGGGTCCTCGATGCGCACCCGGCCAAAACCGATATCAATCTTCCCCGCTTTCAGGGCGTCCACCTGCTCCCGTGTTTTCAGTTCGTGCAGGATGATTTCCAGATTCTTGTTGCGCCGTAGGCGTCTGACCATCAGTGGCAGTTGCCCGTAGAACACAGAGGGTACGAAGCCGATGGAGAAAACGGTTTTGCGGTGTTGGGCGATCCGGCGGGTGTCGCTGACGGTTGCGGCTATCTTGTCGAGAATCTGCCGCGCCTGTTCAAGAAAGTATTCACCGCCAGTCGTCAACACCAGCCCCCGGGGCTTCCGGATGAACAGCGCAACCCCCACTTCTTCTTCCAGCTGTTTGATGGCTCGGGTCAGAGGGGGCTGGGCGATAAACAGCTTTTCTGCCGCACGGGTGAGGTTCAGTTCCTCTGCCACCGCCACGAAGTAGCGCAAGTGTCTCAGCTCCATCCATACCTCCAGGGTATTGCTTCGTACTTAATCAATATTGGTTCCCATACGTGAAACTTCGTACTGTCCGAATTACAGGCATTTTAACTTGCGATTCGGAGAGCACATGTCCGCAACCATTCAGTCCATTGAAGCCATCCTGGTCGATATCCCGACCATCCGGCCGCACAAACTATCCATGACAACCATGGGGGTTCAGACCATGGTGATCGTGCGGATGAAGGATTCCGATGGCCTGGAAGGTTTGGGTGAAGCCACCACGATTGGTGGTCTGGCCTACGGTCCGGAAAGCCCCGAAAGCGTGAAACTTACCATCGACACCTATTTCAAGCCACTGCTGATCGATCAGCCAGCGGATGCCATCAATACTCTTAGGGTAAGGCTAAACCGTGCGACCCGTGGAAACAACCTGGCCAAGTCTGCCATTGAAACTGCGCTGCTGGATCTGCAAGGCAAACGCCTGAATCGTCCGGTTTCCGATCTGCTCGGCGGTGCCCTGCATCAGCACATTCCGGTGCTCTGGACATTGGCCAGCGGCGATACCGCCAAGGATATCGACGAGGCACACAGTCTGATCGCGCAACAACGCCACTGCGATTTCAAGCTGAAGATTGGTTCTCGCGCGGTGATGGAAGATGTGCGCCATGTGGCGGCAATCAAGGAAGCAGTGGGTGAACAGGCCAGTGTGCGTGTTGATGTCAATCAGGCCTGGGATGAAGCCACCGCAGCCAAGGGGATGGCTGAGTTGCAGGCTGCGGGCATTGACCTGGTGGAACAGCCTACCCCGATGAAGGACTTCGGCGCCCTTATACGGCTGTCCGAAAAATTCCATATCCCGATTCTGGCCGATGAATCCGTAGCCGATGCCAAGGATCTGTTTGCCCTGGCGGCCGGAGGATTCGCCGGTGCGGTGGCCATGAAGATTGCCAAGGCTGGCGGTCCGATTCGGGCGTTGGAACAGGCGACGGTTGCCCAGTCCGCAGGACTCGGACTGTACGGCGGCACCCTGCTGGAAGGCACCATCGGTACCGCCGCGTCCCTGCACGCCTGGTCCACGCTGGAAACCCTCCATTGGGGAACAGAAATGTTCGGCCCGCTACTGATGAAAGACGACATTGTAGTGCGCCCGCTGAACTTCCACGCCAACGGCGTGGACCTGCCGCAGGGCCCGGGCCTGGGTGTCGAAATTGATGAAGACAAGCTGGCCGTCTATCGCAGAGGCGCATAGGGCGCCGTCAGTAAGTACGCCGCAAGACTGGATAACGGAGGAAAGCACATGCTGTTCAAAGTTGAGATGAAGGTGAACATCCCCCACGACATGCCCGCCGATGTGGTGGCGGACATCAAGGCAAGGGAAAAGGCTTATGCCCAGGACCTGCAGGAAAAGGGCAAATGGCGCCACCTGTGGCGTGTGGCGGGCAGCTACGCCAACGTCAGTATCTTCGATGTGGAGGACAACGCCGAGTTGCAGGATCTGGTCGGCAACCTTCCGCTGTTCCCGTACATGGATATCACCGTTGCGCCCCTGTGCCGTCACCCGTCGTCCATTCACGAGGATGACCGCTAACGGAAGTAATCAGCCAATACCGGCGCCCAATGTTTTCAGGCGCCACACAGAACTTGTTGCCAATTGATTGGGATGTCTGGAGCAACAACAACAAAAGACCGAGGAGACCAACAATGACCGTTAAGACCATGCAATCCGCTGATGTGAAGGAACTGCTGGAGAAAGTCGCCGGCTTCGACAAGGACGGTGGCAATGAGCGCATGAAGAAGATCGTTCATCGCGTCATGCACGATATTTTTCAGATCGTGGAAGATTTTGATGTCACGCCTGAAGAGTTCTGGAGCGCCGTCTATTACGTGGGCGAACTGGGCGCGAATGGTGAGGCAGCTCTGCTGGCGCCGGGCCTGGGTATGGACCGCTACCTGGACATTCGTCAGGACGCCGAGGACGAGCAGGCCGGCCTGACCGGTGGTACGCCGCGCACCATCGAAGGCCCGCTATACGTGGCCGGCGCCCCCATGAGCGACGGCTTTGACCGCATGGACGACGGCTCCGACACCGACGCCGAAGCCATCCTGATCAAGGGCCGGATCACCGACGAAAACGGTGAGCCGCTGGCGAACGCGGTCGTGGATATCTGGCACGCGGATACCAAGGGTGCCTACTCCTATTTCGATCAGTCGCAGAGCGAGTACAACCTGCGCCGTCGTATCAAAACCGATGCTGAAGGCCGGTACGCCGCCCAGAGCATCATGCCGTCCGGCTACGGCTGCCCGCCGGAAGGCTCTACTCAGCAGTTGCTGAATCACCTGGGCCGTCATGGTCAACGCCCCGCACACATTCATTACTTTGTGTCCAAGCCGGGTTACAAGCATCTGACCACGCAGATCAATATTGCCGGTGACGAGTACACCTACGACGATTTTGCGTTTGCCACCCGCGAAGAACTGGTGGTTGCCGCCAATCGTGTTGAGCAGTCGGAAACAGGCGCACAGCATGGCTTGAACGGACCGATTACCGAGGTTGAGTTCAACGTCACTCTGGTTGCGACAGACAAGCCTGAGCTCCAGGAACGCCACGCACGCCGTCGCGCCCTGGAAACCGACGTTGCCTAAGCGCCACCCAAGAACAAGACGGAGTGAACGACATGACCAGCAAACTCGACAAGCTTGCAGACAAGGTACGCGACGCGGTGATAGCGGATCCGGAGACCGGCCGTTATCAGTGTGACCGGGGTATCTTCACTGACCAGGAACTGTTCGACCTGGAGATGAAGTACATCTTTGAAGGCAACTGGGTATACCTGGCCCACGAAAGCCAGATCCCGGAGCCGGGCGATTACTTTACGGTGACTGTGGGTCGTCAGCCGGTAGTGATTACCCGCACCAAGGATGGCGAACTCAAAGCGATACTGAATACCTGCTCGCACCGTGGCGCCACCCTGTGCCGCAAGAAGCGTGGCAACAAAACCTCCTTTACCTGCCCGTTCCACGGCTGGACGTTCCGGAACGACGGCCAGTTGCTGAAGGCGAAAGACCAGAAGAAGGGCGGTTACCCGGAGCAGTTCAATACTGACGGCTCCCACGACCTGAAGCAGATGCCGAAGTTCGGTAATTACCGTGGCTTCCTGTTTGGCAGCCTCAATGCCGATGTGCTTCCGCTTGAGGAACACCTGGGTGAAACCACCAAGATCATCGACAACATTGTGGATCAGTCGGAAGACGGCCTGGAGATCCTGCGGGGCAGCTCGACCTACACCTATGAAGGTAACTGGAAGCTGACCGCCGAAAACGGTGCGGACGGCTACCACGTGGGCACCGTGCACTGGAACTACCTCTCCACCATGGGCCAGCGTAATTACGACAAGGGTGGCACCGAAGCGGTGGATGCCAAGAGCTGGTCCGCTGAGGGTGGTTTCTACTCGTTCGAGAACGGCCACATGATGTTGTGGACCCGCTTGCTGAACCCGGAAGTACGCCCGATCTTCAGCCAGTTAGAACGCCTGGAGAAGACCTACGGCGAGGCCCGTGCCGATTCCATCGTTCGTACCACCAAGAATCTGTGCCTGTATCCGAACGTCTACCTGATGGACCAGTTCTCGACACAGATCCGTGTGACCCGGCCTATCGACGTCAACAAGACGGAAGTCACCATTTACGCTTTTGGCCCGAAGAATGAGCCGGCTGAGCTGCGCGCCAAGCGCATCCGTCAGTACGAGGACTTCTTTAACGTGACCGGAATGGGCACTCCGGACGATCTGGAGGAATTCCGTGCCTGCCAGAACGGTTACGAAGCCCAGGACATGCGTTGGAACGATATGAGCCGCGGTGCCGCTCACTGGATCGACGGCCCGGATGAGCACGCTAACCAGATTGACATGAAGCCGACGATGAGCGGTGCCCGCCCGGACGACGAAGGCCTGTATGTGAACCACCACAAACATTGGCAGGTTGAGATGACTCGCGCCATTGAGGCCGAGCGTGCCCGTTTCATTCCCCTGGCTTCGAGTTCAACTGATTCAGAGGAGGCGTCCGCATGAGCCTGAGCTATCACGATATCGAGCAATTTATCATCCGTGAGGCCCGTTTTCTGGACGACCGGGAGTGGGACAAGTGGTTGGAGTGCTACCACGAGGACGTCACCTACTGGATGCCGGCCTGGGACGATGACGATGAGCTGACAGAAGATCCGCAAAGCGAGATCTCGCTCATCTACTACCCCAACAAGGACGGCCTGGAAGACCGGATCTACCGGATCAAAACCGAGCGTTCCGGCGCCAGTTCCATGCCGGAGCCACGCACGACCCATTTCACCAGCAATCTGGAGATTCTGTCCCAGAACGACAGTGAGGTGAAGCTGCGGTTTAACTGGCTGACCAAGTCCTATCGCTACAAGAAAACCGCGGAATTCTTTGGAACGTCCTTCTACACACTGGATGTCACCGGCGACCAGCCGCTGATCCGGGAGAAGAGGATGGTCCTGAACAACGATTGCATCAATCAGGTGCTGGACGTTTATCACCTGTAATTGATGGGGAGAGCATCATCATGAGTTATAACATCGCGCTTAACTTTGAAGACGGCGTTACCCGTTTTGTGTCCTGCAACGAAGGCGAGACGGTTCTGGACGCCGCCTACCGTTCGCAGATCAATCTGCCCATGGACTGCTCCGATGGCGTCTGCGGCACCTGCAAGGGTGCCTGCCGTCAGGGCGAGTTCGACATGGGTGATGAATACATTGACGAAGCGCTGTCTGACGAGGAAGCCGAGCAGGGCATGGTGCTGACCTGCCAGATGGTGCCCTCCAGTGATTGTGTGGTGGAAGTGCCAGTTGCTTCCACCATGTGCAAGACCGGCAATGCGGAAGTGGCTGGGACGGTGGCCGAGGTGAACCTGATCTCGCCCACCTCGATCGAGCTGAAGATCACGGCCGATGAAGACATTGCCTTTCTGCCGGGACAGTACGTAAACATTCAGGTTCCGGGTTCCGAAGAGACTCGAGCCTACTCCTTCAGCTCGCCACCTGGCAGCCGCGATCTCAGTTTCCTGATTCGCAACGTGCCGGGTGGGCTGATGAGTTCGTGGTTAGTGGGCGAGGCCCGCACCGGTGACAAGGTGAACCTGACCGGCCCCATGGGCAGCTTCTACCTGCGTCCCGTTGAACGGTCGATACTGATGCTGGCAGGTGGCACCGGCCTGGCGCCAATGCTGGCAAAGCTGGAGTATCTGAAAGCCAATGGCTGTGATCAGCCAACTCACCTGGTGTATGGCGTCAGCAATGACGATGACCTGGTGTGCCTGGATATTCTGGACCGTTTCGCCGCGGAGCTGGATAACTTCAGCTACGTGACGGTTGTTTCCGGCGAAGACAGTGACCATCCGCGAAAGGGGTATGTCACCCAGCATATGGATGAAGCGCCTGTGAATGACGGCGACGTGGATGTCTACCTCTGTGGTCCTCCTCCCATGGTGGACTCCGTGCTCGGGTTCTTCCGTGAGAAGGGCATTGAACCGAATTCCTTCCACTACGAGAAGTTCACACCCAGTGCACCGTCGGCCAGGGAGAAGGTCGCATGAAAGACCGCTTCACCGACAAGGTCATGGTGATTACCGGCGCCGCCCAGGGGATTGGCAAGCGCGTGGCCGAACTGGCAGCCGCCGAGGGCGCCAGGCTGCTTCTGGTTGATGTTGCTGACTATGTTCAGGGCGTAGCCGCCGAATTGCGTGACCAGGGTGCTGATGCCGTTGCTGTCCAGGCCAACCTGGAAACCTGGGACGGTGCGGAAAGCATTATGGCAGAAGCGCAGAAGCAGTACGGTCGCATCGATATCCTGATCAACAATGTCGGCGGTACGATCTGGGCGCAGCCGTTTGAACACTACACCCCGGAGCAGATCGAGAAGGAAATCCAGCGCTCACTGTTTACCACTTTATGGTGCTGCCGGGCCGTTCTGCCTCATATGCTTCAGCAGGAGGGTGGTGTCATCGTGAACGTATCGTCAGTGGCAACGCGGGGGCTGATGCGTGTGCCCTATGGCGCGGCCAAGGGCGGCGTGAATGCGATGACGGTGAACCTGGCCTATGAATACGCGCCTCACAACATTCGGGTAAATGCCGCCGCCCCCGGAGGCACAGAAGCTCCCCCGCGCCTGACTCCGCGCAATGCCAAAGAGCAGAGCGAGCAGGAAAAGGCCTGGTATCAGATGCTGATTGACCAGACCACGGAAAACAGCTTCATGCATCGTTATGGAACCCTGGACGAGCAGGCCGAACCTATCCTGTTCCTGGCATCGGATGCGTCTTCCTACATGACCGGTACCGTGCTGCCTGTGGCAGGTGGTGACCTGGGTTAACCCATTACACAGCTCCGCACAAGAACAAGAGCGGAAGTGAGAGATCATGAGAAACATCGACGTAAACGACGTTATTGATAACGCCACCTTCAACAAGTTTCACTGGAAAGTACTCTTCTGGTGCACCCTGATTATTATCTTCGACGGCTATGATCTGGTGATCTACGGCGTGGTGCTTCCGATCCTGATGGATCAGTGGAACCTGAATCCCTATGTAGCCGGTCTGCTCGGCAGCAGTGCACTGTTTGGCATGATGTTCGGGGCCATGGGGTTCGGCATGTTGTCGGACCGGCTCGGGCGCAAGAAAGTCATCATCACCTGTGTGGTGTTGTTCAGCGTGACCACGGTTATTAACGGTTTTGCCACCACGCCCTGGCAGTTCGGCATCCTGCGCTTTATTGCCGGCCTCGGTATTGGGGGGGTTATGCCGAATGTGGTGTCCCTGATGAGTGAATACTCACCTGCCAGAAGGCGCAGTACCCTGGTGGCGCTGATGTTCAGTGGCTACGCGGTAGGTGGCATGATGTCTGCCGGCCTGGGGATCTGGATCGTGCCCAACTACGGGTGGGAGATCATGTTCTATCTGGCGGCGGTGCCGATGCTGATGCTGCCGTTTATGCTGAAATTCCTGCCGGAATCGGTGGCGTTCCTGATGGCACAAAAACGCGAGGGTGAAGCCCGCGATATCCTGACCCAGGTAGCTCCGCTCAAACACATCAACGAACAGGACGTGTTGAGGGTGCCGCCAACCACCGACAGCAAAGCCCCGGTGCTCGAGCTGTTTCGCGATGGACGGGCGATGAGCACGCTGATGTTCTGGGTGGCGTTCTTCTGCTGTCTGCTGATGGTGTACGCGCTGGGTTCCTGGTTGCCGAAGCTGATGTCCAATGCCGGTTATGCTCTGAGCTCCAGCCTGATGTTCCTGATGGTATTGAACGTCGGGGCGATCATTGGTGCCGTCGGCGGTGGCTGGTTGGCCGACCGACTGTCGCTGCGCTCCGTGCTGGTGTCTTTCTTTATTCTGGGCTCCGGGTCACTGGTGCTGTTGGGGTACGAAAGCCCGATGTGGTTCCTGTATACCCTGGTAGGCATTGCCGGTGCGACAACCATTGGCTCCCAGATCCTGCTTTACGCCTATGTTGCCCAGTACTACCCGACCAGTATCCGTTCCACCGGGCTGGGCTGGGCATCCGGAATTGGCCGTAATGGTGCTATTGTCGGGCCACTGTTAGGTGGCGCACTGCTGGCCATGGCGCTGCCGCACCAGATGAACTTCCTCGCATTGGCGGTGCCGGGTGCCATTGCCACGGTGGCCATTGCTCTGGTCGGTCGGCGTGGATTCGGCTTCCGGCGCGAGCCGGTGGTTTCGAGCGACGGTATGGCCGTTAGTGGTAGCTAAAGCGTTGGAGTGTTGATGCGACCCCAGGGTAGACAGTCAGTCTGACCCTCCTTGGCCCCGGTGTGTAAGCGCCAGGGGCCCTTTTTCGTTAAGCAGAATCATAAAACCAACAACGGATTGCGCTTATGTCGAGATTTCTGAAAGACCTTTCGCTGCCGGCCATTGTGGCCGGGTTCCTGGCCGTTCTGGTGTCCTACTCCGGGCCGCTGGCCATCCTCTTCCAGGCCGGAGCAAGTGCTGGCATTTCCGACGAGATGATGACGTCCTGGGTCTGGGCAATCTCCATGGGTGCGGCGGTCTCCGGTATTATTCTGTCGATCTGGCTCAAGGCACCGGTCGTCACCGCCTGGTCGGCGCCCGGTACCGCGTTGTTGGTGGCGCTGTTTCCGGAACTGTCGCTGAATGAGGCCGTAGGCGCCTATATCACGGCGGCGGTCATCATTTTTATCATTGGTGTTTCAGGCACTTTTGATACGTTCGTTCGTGCCATTCCCAAGGGCATTGCCGCGGGAATGATGGCGGGCATCCTGTTCCAGTTCGGCGTGGGGGCGTTTACCGCGATTGAAACAACCCCGGCACTGGCCATTGGCATGCTGCTTTCCTACGTGGTGTTCCGGCGTCTATTTCCCAAATACACCCTGGTTTTGCTGTTGATTGCCGGTGTGATTCTGGCGGTGGTATTGGAAGGGGCATCACTGTCTGGCGTGCGCTGGAGTATTGCAGTCCCGCAGTTCATTGCGCCGGAGTGGAACCTGGGATCAACGTTGAGCCTGGCGATTCCCCTGGTACTGGTGAGCCTGACCGGGCAGTTCCTCCCAGGCATGGCCATCCTGCAAGGGGCAGGGTACCCGGTCAGGGCCAAGCCGATCATCGGGGTGACCAGCCTGGTATCGCTGCCGATGGCGTTCTTCGGCGGTATCACCACGGTAGTGGCGGCAATCACCGCCGCCATCTGCACGGGTAAGGATGCTCACGAAGATCCCTCCCGTCGATACGTTGCCGGTGTGTTTAACGGCGTGTTTTATCTGGTGGGTGGCCTGTTTGCCGGTACCATCGTCAGCCTGTTTACCTCATTGCCTGCGGCCTTTGTTGCAGTACTTGCGGGGCTGGCGTTGTTGGGGGCGATTGCGGGGAATCTGTTTGCCGCGCTGGAAGATGTCAGCCATCGTGAAGCGTCATTGATCACCTTTATTGTCACGGCCTCTGGTATGTCACTGTTCGGGCTGTCGTCTGCGTTCTGGGGGGTTGTGATCGGCTATGGTTGCTACCTGGTGCTTAATGGCAGCGCCGGCAGAAAATGATTCCTGGATGGGGTAGGCTGGGGGTTTCTCGGGTTTTGGGGCTGACTGACCATGACTGAATCGACCAACCTGCCATTCCGGTTTCGTTTTCGCGTCCGCTACGGTGAATGCGATGCCCAGAGTGTGGTGTTCAACGCACGCTACGCGGATTACGTGGACATTTCCGTGAATGAGTATATCCGCGTTCTGTTTGGGGACTACCAGAATCTGCTGAATCAGGATCTGGACATTCAGGTAGTAAGCCTCACCGTGAACTATCGGGCACCGGCGCGATTTGATGATGTGCTGGAAGCCAGGATACGAGCAGGCCGTATCGGTAACACTTCATTCACGGTGCACCTTGAATTCTATCGGTACGGGGATGGTTTGCTGGTGGCGGGGGCTGATATCACTTACGTGTTGATCCAGCCGTCTACAATGACGAAGACGCCAGTGCCGGATGCAATCCGGAAAACGCTGGAGGAAGGCGCTCCCGGCGTGTTGCTCAGTCACGCCGGGGAGCAGGTTCAGGATCGCTGATCAGCCTTGCTGCAAGGCCTGCATCACCGCCTTGGCGGTGCCTTCCGAGGAGGGCGGGTTCTGCCCGGTAATCAGCTTGCCGTCCACCACGATGTGCGGTGTGAAGTCGTCCCCGCAAGTGTAGGTGGCGGTTTTCTCCTTCAGCATGTCCTCCAGCAGGAACGGCACGACGTTGGTCAGGCCAACGGTGTCTTCCTCGCTGTTGCTGAAACCGGTCACGTTGCGACCACCGACGAGGTTCTGGCCAGGCTTGATCTCCACGTCTCTGAAGACCGCCGGGGCATGGCAAACGGCGCCAATGACCTTATCCTGTTCGTAGGCTGCCTTGATCAGGGCGACGGACTTGTCATCGTTTACCAGATCCCACAATGGGCCATGGCCTCCAGGGTAAAACAAGGCGTCGTAGTCGTTCATATCCACATCCGCCAGTTTCTTTGTGCTGGCGAGTGCTTCCTTGGCATGGGCGTCCTGCTTGAAACGATGGGTGGTTTCCGTCAGTGCATCCTCAGTTTCACTGTTGGGGTCGACGGGTGGCTGCCCGCCCTTGGGAGAGGCAATGGTGATGTCTGCGCCGGCATCCTTGAAAACGTAATAGGGGGCGGTGAACTCTTCCAGCCAAAAACCGGTCTTGTGCCCGGTATCTCCCATTTGATCATGCGAGGTGAGAACCATCAGTACTTTCATGTAACCTGTCCTTCTTGATCGAGGGATGTATTCTAACAATTGCCTTATAACACTCTTTGTTGCGGTGATCCGTCTGGAATTCAACCGTATGGACGGGCGACCGAACCAGCGCGCTCATGGCGAGGTAACGTTGAAGAACCTGTTTGAACGAACGTTAAGACTGTTCTGTACGCTTGGTGTCTGGACCTCAGTGCTGGCCATACCGGTTGCAACCCAGGCGGCTGCGGACACTTATTGCGAGACGCTCACGGTGAGCGGTAACCCCGAATACCCTCCCCTACTGTGGAGAAGTGCTGAGAAGGAGGGCGTTCTGGTTGGTGCCGTACCGGCGCTGTTGCGGGAAATCGTCGAGCCCATGGGGCTGGAGGTTGTCGTCAGGGATCTGGGCTCCTGGGCCCGGGTTCAGCATGTGGCGCGCAAGGGAGACATCGATATGGTCGCGGGCGCGTTCATCACCTCAGAGCGTATCGGATATATGGATTACCTGCTTCCCCCGATCGCGCATCTCCCTACGGCTGTCTGGGTTCCCAAGGGAGGTGAGTTCATCTACCGCCACTGGCCGGACTTGCTGGGGAAGCGCGGCAGTACGCTGATCAACAACAGCTTTGGGCAGAATTTTGATCGTTACGCAGATAACAACCTTCAAATCGAAGGGGTGAGAAGCATCGAGCAGTCTTTCAAGATGGCACTTGCCGGCAGAGTGGATTACGTTCTCTATGAAGTGCTGCAGGGGCAGGTGAAGCTGGACAATCTGGGCGTAGCGGATGGGTTTGAGGCGCTGGAGCCTCCTGTCAGCAGGGAGGGGCTTTTCTTCACGTTTTCAAAGGCATCACCGTGCAACACGTTTGAGCTACGGGAAGCCATAGCGGACCGCTTGTACAAGCTGGTGAGTGCCGGCCGGGCCAGTCAGTTGATTCATGAGTACACCCGACTATACACCGGCCAGGAGTGAGCCGGGCTTGTATTGGTGCCACTGTGCCTGGTAATGGTTGTTGCCAAAGCGTCAACGACCGTTGCCGGCTTGGGATTTACCAAATGTTTTCCTGGTGGTCCCAGGCATTGTCTGCTCGCGATTGGCATGGAATTGTGTGTTGTGATCGGCCTGCCGTTTCAGATCCAGCCATGCCTGAAAGATGCTGCTGGCGTTGCCGGCCAATTGAGTTGCTGTTCGGCTCATAACACCTTCTCCTGTTTGCCTCGACTCACTGAAAGACTAGCAGCAATAATCTCTAATGCAAACGATTATCAATAACAGTTTAGGGTGTGGTTGATCTTGCTTGGTGGAGCGCCTTGAGAGTAATACCGACCCTATGGTCGTTCGCTACCTATCTGTATACACTAAAGAGCTTTGGAGTATCCCAGCGTACAGGACCCACAACACTAGGAGGTAGCAGTCGATGGCAATCTGGACCCGCAGTATCCCCACCCTCGAACAAATGGCCGAAGCCAGTAAAAACACCGCTGTCGAGACCATGGGTATTGAATACGTGGAGATTGGTGATGACTACGTGATTGGCCGTATCCCTGTCGATGAACGCACGGTGCAGCCGTTTGGCATTCTTCATGGTGGATCGTCAGTGGTGTTGGCGGAGACGCTTGGCAGCATGGCGGCCAATTATTGCTTGCGCAAGGAGAGTCAGATTGCGGTAGGGCTGGACATCAACGCCAACCACATCCGCTCCGTTACCAAGGGCTGGGTGTATGGAACCGCGCGCCCGGCTCACATCGGCGGTACAACGCAGGTCTGGGAAATAAAGCTGGAAAACGAGGAAGGCAAGCTGACCTGTATCTCAAGACTCACCATGGCCGTCATCGACCGAAGCTGATACCTCCGGGGCTTTACGGTTGAGAATACCCTGTTCAATGAAGTCCTTCATGACGATGCCGTAGCTCTCGTCCGGCACCTCCCGGGCAATCTTATAGGGTTGTCCGGCGCTGTCCTGCGTTTCTTTTAACAGGTTTGCTTCGCGGAAGGTGTTCAGCGGCTGCTTATTCGCGTCCCGCACAAGCAACACCCGTGGTTTGAGTTTACTGGTGGGATGGGTGGCCACCACGATGCCTACCTCACCGTTGGTCATTTCCACGATGGAACCGGGCGGGTACACGCCAACCATGCGGATAAACTCCACCGCCAGCTCGGCATCGAACTGGGCGCCCTTGTTGCGGTGGATAATCTGCAAGGCTTCCATGGACGCACGCCCCTTGTCATAAACCCGGGAGCTGGTGATCGCGTCGTAGGTATCGACCAGCCCGACGACCTTTGCAAACAGTGGGATCTGGTACCCGGCGAGGCCGCGGGGGTAGCCCTTACCATCCATTCGTTCATGATGGGAATAGGCCACGTCGACGGCTGAGTGGGCGAGCCGGGGCAGCGCAGCCAGAATATCCCGGCCGAACGTTGTGTGATTCTTCATCACCGCGAATTCTTCGGGCGTGAGGGCCCCGGGCTTGTTCAGAATCTCGTCGTCAATGCGCATCTTGCCGACATCATGCAGCAGGCCACACAGTGCCACAGTGCGGATCTCACCTTCCAGAAGCCCCAGGTGCTTGGCAAATGCCGCTGACAGGATCGACACGTTGATGCAGTGCTCGGCTGTGTATTCGTCCTTGTTTTTGATTTTGGTGAGGAGCAACAGGGCATTGTCGTTGCGCAGTACGCTGTCGACACAATCATCCACCACCTGATGGATTTTGTTCATTTCCAGGGTGCGCCCGAGCCGCAGGCTGGACATGATGTTTTTAGCTGTCGCTTTGGCATCGGCATAATTCATCCGTGCCGTTGCCATTTCCCGGCTGGCGTCCACTTTGTTGACGTAAGTGACTTTTCGTTTGGGGATAGCCGAAGGCTCTTGAGAGGCATCGAACTTGCCGGTTTTAACCGAGGTTTTCCGCCGGCTTACTGGCGACTGCCTCTCGGCAGTTGGAGCGATTTGTACACGTCCTTCCACGATGACTGTGTCGCACTGCTGCTGTACGGCGAGCACATCTTCCTCGGTTTGAAGAATGAAGCCCTGCAGCAGGAAATCGGTGTCTTCCCACGGCCGATCCAGACGAATCACGTGCATCCCTATTGCCAGTTGGGATACAGGGATTTCAGTCTCGATGATGTCTTCGCGGCCCATTGGCATAGCAGGTTTCTCGAAGCCAGGATTGGCGCGGTCACCAGATTAAACCCTGATCCGTCATGGCGCGCCCGGATTCAAAGTATGAGTGAACGCTACGCTCGTGTATCGCTTGAATCCTAAAATAGTGTCAAATGCTGTAACCAAAAGAAAACGTGCCAGTTATTTCAGCCTAGCATGTGCTACCGCCCCTGCAACATGAAGGTTTCGTACTCCAGCTTGTCGAACTTGCGCGACAGCAGCCACAGGCCGGTCAGCGCTGCGAGCAGGGCGGCAGCTGCGAAGCCGTAGCCGTAGAAAGACGCCCCCAGTTCGATGGTGATAAACGTAAACGCGATATTGCCGAAGAAGAACAGCGCACAGAGGGTGACATTGATGCCCCGCGCGTCGAGGTAGAAGAGTACGTTCTGGATCGCCAGCAACAGCAGCTGGATACCAACGGCGACCAGGTCAATGTGGAACAGCGGCAGGTACAGGGGGGATATTCCGATAGCTGCCAGGATCTCCTCGCTCCAGAGGAAAATCACGATGACGGTCAGCCCCTGCACCTTGAAGATTTCGTAGATGCCGTTGCGGGCCACAATGACCATCTGGTCCCGGAAGCGATTGATCCGTTCCAGGGTGTCCCCCTCCCGTACCGCGTTGTAGAAACGCTCGTAAGCTTCTGCAAAGTCAGTTTCCATTCGGACCAGAAAAACCGCCATGCCGGGGATGATCGAGAGGTAAGCCAGGAAGATGGGTAAGTCGTAAATCACCGAGGCGCGCAGGCTGGCAATAATGGGCTGGGAGGTGTCCGGGTGAAACCAGAAGATGAATTTGTCAGCCCACACCGCCGCGTTGAACAGCAGGCCGGTGAGGATCAGTGCCGGAAAGATTTGCCGCCGCCGGGTAAAATCAAAGCGGATGAAGTGGTCACCGGGATATTGCCGGATAATGGTGTAGAAGAAGCTGAAGAACAACAGACTGTGGCCCAGAAGAAGGCCGGCCAGCAACCCCTCAAGACCAAACTGGGACAACACCATGGAGCTGACCACAGCGGTGGCGTAACCCAGCGCGAACACCACCACAATGCGACGGTAGGACTTCATGCTGGACAGGAAGATCGTTACCGGCCACAGGTTACACAGCACGACGAAATTGGCCAGCATCAGCAGACGGTACAGCACGGAAGTGTCGCTGAAGAACAGCACCATGGCCATCAACCCGAGCCCGAGGGACAGCAACGTGGTAACCCAGATCAGCCCCATCAGGTTGGGCAGGATCAGATCATTGCGCTTGGCGTAGAGCCGGTCTGCCACCCAGCGAGTGAACACGTGCTGGAACAGGCCCGATAGGGTCAGCGAGACGGCCATCAGGTAGGTCACCGACACCAGAAACTGAACCACTTCGGTATCCGATACCGCCAATGTGAAACTGATCACCCCGATCAGCATGACACCGAGCACGGACAGTACCCACGGGCCGGAACTGATGATGCCGGCCAGACCGTAGGCCTCGAACAGGTTCAGGAAGCTGTCGCGCTTGAGGATGCGGCGTATCTCGAAACCGATGCCTGCCATTAGCCGTTCAGCCCCCTGTCGTAAATGGAGCGGTAGGCCCCGAACATGCTTTCCAGGGTATAGAATTTCTGTACCCGCTCCAGTCCCGCTTTTTGCGCCTGTTGCCATTGTTCGGGGTTTGACAGCAGCCGCACTGCTTCCCGCGCGGTCGCTTCCGGGTCTGCGATGGGCACCACGGCACCGCTGGCGCCCAGTGCCCGGTCTTCGTCGCTGGCGCCTTCCAGTAATTCGCGGCAAGCGCCCACATCGGTGGCCAGGCAGGGCAAGCCCGCGGCGTGGGCCTCAAGGATCACCAGCGGCAATGCCTCGGAAATGGACGTCAGTACCATCAATCCAAGCTGAGGAAGAATGTCGTTAACGTTCTGGAACCCCAGGAATTTCACGCGCTGGTTGAGGCCCAGGCTATCCACCAGTTCCTTGCACTCGCGTACGTAGGTTTCGTCCTCGTCTTCCGGGCCGACGATCCAGCCCTCCACGTCGGGAATGCTGTCGCTGACCGAGCGCATGGCACGGATGAAGGTTTTTATATCCTTGATGGGAACGACCCTTCCGACCAGCCCCAGGACTTTCGGAATGCCTTCAGGGCGAGCCTTCCTGGCGGCGTCGAAGCGGGTGGGCTCAATGCCATTGGGAATGATGCAGGTACGGTCGGGCGGTGCACCGTCCTGAAACTGCCGCTGCTGGTTACCCAGGTACAGCGACACGATTGGGTCTGCCTGTTGATAGGCCAGGCGTCCCAGGGCCTCAAAAAAGCGGATCCAGAGTCTGCGAATGTAACCCAACTGTTCGTTCAGCGTACCGCTGACCTGGTCCGTGGGGTCGTGAATCCACTGGGCTTGGGACAGGTCAATCTTTCGCTCCTTGGTGTAGATGCCATGTTCACTGAGCGCAAAGGGAATGCCCCGCTGCTCGCTGGCGATGGCGCCGAGCAAGCCCGCGTAACCGGTGGAAATCGAATGCAGCATGCGTACGGCCGGCATCTTCCGCGCCACTTCTGCGAGCTGGAATAACGGCGCGTGCATGATTCGGACGGACCAGAAATAGTCGACGAACGACGGTTCCGTGCAATATTTACGGTAGTTCTCGTCAATCATCTCCCAGCTTTCTTCGCTGTAGAGGAAGTCGTCACGGCTGATGCCCCGCTTCTGGCCCAGGTCGGCAAACACCTTGTGGAGGATGTCTGGCGGTACTGACTCTTCGGACTTGAACTGCTCGTGCAGGCACTTCTGGGCTTCGAAGGCGGCCTTGTTACCCCGCCGTGGCCGGGGTTTGCCAGCGGCTTCGGTGTCCATCAGGTAGTGGCATTCCAGATGAGTGACATTATCTGGCAGGACATACTGTTGCTTGCCGTAATGTGCGCGGTCGCCGCCGAGAAAGATCAGGGCGAAGGTGTATTCCGGCAGGCCGGTGATGATCTGGTGCACCCACGAGGATACCCCGCCCCGGATGAACGGATAGGTGCCTTCCAGCAACAGGGCGATGTCAGCTTTGGGCGTTACGCTGGTTTTGGGTGATGTCATAGCCATGACTCGATAACCGGTCGGTTGGCGGGGTGGAAACGTTCAAGAGGACAGGCCGAAAGATGTTGGCGTACCTGATCAAAGTCCCGGCGCAGGTACGCGACTTCTCCCAGGTAGGGCATGATCAATTCCGGTGACGATCCGCCGGCAAGGGCCGAACGGAAGGCCTCTTCGGCGTTGTCGATGTTGCCCAGTGCCAGCTCCACCCGGCCGAGCAGGCGCCAGTCGTTGTGTTGGGAGCGGCGGGCCACCAGTCGCCGTAGCAGTTTCCCGGCGCTGTCCAGGTAATACTGTCGCAGGCCACCTTGGGCCAGGCCCAGGTAGGCCATCTCCCACCAAACCTGTGCCAGCCTGCGCTGAAGGGAAACACTGTTCAGGTCGTCGGCGCTCTGTAGGGATTGCTGGAGAGCGCCGGCCCGCTGGGCCAGGGTTTTTTCCTTTTGCTCAAGCATGGAATAGGCCAGCAAACGTACATCGTCAGACGGGTCTTTCAGGGCTTCACGCAGGATTTCAATGGCTTCCCGATCGTTCATCTGGCGAGTGGCCATCAAGGCTTTCAGGCGTTTGTCGATGCTACTGGCCTCGCGCAGAACCTGGCGGAGGCCGCCCTGGCTGTAAACCACCTGTAAATCCATGTCGATCGGCTGGAACGGCAGTTCGGGGATGTCCACTTCCTGCCAGGGTATGTCGCGACTTGATCGTGGCAGATACAGTGCCAGCAACATGCCCAGCACCAGGCCCACGCTGCCGATGAAGGGAATGGCAAACTGAAGGGTGAACAGGAAGACACCTGTGGTAATGGGCTGCCCGCGATAGCGTGACGGCATCAGCGGCAGCAGGATCAGGGTGAGCAACGCACAGGCCATGGCATGGGCGATCAGGTAAGCGGCCAGTTCAAGGTTGCCGGCAGCGGGTGATAGCAGCCCGGTGACGCCGCCAGTTTCCAGCGCCAGGGCGAGCAGTGCAAACCAGCTATTGGCCATGGCTGGTGTCCCCCTTATTGTCAAACAGGAAGGCCTGCACCCACTCATCGGCCTGGGCCCGGTTACGGACTTGCAGGGTTTTCGGTGTCACCAGATCACTGGCATTCAATCCCAACTGTTCCCGCAGCCCGTCGTCCAGGCGTTGCAGGTAGCCGGCCAGGCCCAGTTCATCGGTGAGCGGCATCAAAACAACGATGTAGCGCTGATTGCCAGCCCGATGTTCGGCAATGACATCGAGGCCCCGGCGGACTTTTTGAATGTGGTCGGCAATCAACTGGCCATTGCGGCTGTCGGCGAGTGGCAAGCCCACCATCGCTGCGGGTAGATTGAAAAATTCCGCGTCGCGGCCAGCACGGGCCAGATGGCGCCGGAAGTAACGCCACTCCGGTGAGCCACCGGCCTTTACTTCCGTTTGTTCGTGGGCGATGTCTGCCATGTGCCCGGCCAGGATAGCCAGCAGTCGCAACGAGCGAGCCTCGAAGCTGAAAAAGGGCATGGCCTCGATAACGCATACGCCAATAAAGCGATCCTCGGAATCGATCAGGGGGATGGCTGCCAGCAGGTCGGTGTCGAGGTCGCCCATACGCTGGCGGAACTCGGTCTGCACGGACACCAGTTTCCGTTCCGCCAGTGCGTGCAGCAGGAGTGGATCTTTCAGGTCCATCTTGCGGAAGCGACCGACCGTTGCCAGCGGTTCCGGCTCGAGTACGCCGTTATTGATGGCATAGATGCCGGCAATCTGAAGTTGTCCGTAACGCCCCAGTAGCTGAAGCATCAATGAGGCCGTCTCCTGATTCAGGCCGGTCTGGCCGGCATCACCAACTTGTGCGTACAGGCGTCGAAGTGCCTCTCTCAGGCTACTGGAACTGCCGGCCAGTTGTTGCTCCAGTCGGTCATGAGAGACTTTGAGCAGATAATAGTTGCGGGTGAACTCTTCCAGACGGGAGCCGCGATAATCATTGCTAGCTTCCAGCTTCTGCTGCTGGCGGCCCCAGTAGTCCCGAAACTCGCCCGCCAACAGGCTGATGCCGAGCACCCCAATGGTCCACACGTAAGGAAAGTCACGGGCGCCGCCGGTGATCTCGAACCGCAGGTGAAAACCCAGGGCAGCGATGATGATCAGGGCTGAAATCAGCGCCATGAAAAAGCCATACCTCAAGCCTACCAGCAGCGGTGCCAGTACTGGCCAGGGAAAGTTGCCCGTCAGATAGAACGGATCATCCGGCCGGTGCCAAACGCTGAAAGCCAGGAAAAACGCGGTAATCAACAGGGTTTCCAGCCACTTCAGTGCGATGGGCACTCGTACCTTCTCGCCCGTTATCTGCTCTGCTTCGTCCATAGTGAACCTTGTTGCTCAGACGGCGTTATTGGCTTTCGGTGATTGGCATGGCGTTAACCAGTTCGTCCAGAACCTTGTGGGCCGCCACGCTCAGGCTTTCGCGACCCCATCCCGTGCGGGCGGAGGTGCCGGACCACACCACGCGATTGTCATCTGCGCTGCGTATTTCCAGGGTGACACCTACGGCGGGCTCGCCATCCAGCCCACTTTTGTAGCGCCACTCCTCCACGGTGCCCGTAAACAGGTAATCAGCGCCGTCGTTGCGGGCCGTGGCGAGGGCTGTTTGCTGTCGTTCACTGCTTTCGTACAGCAGGGGGTTGCGGTCGTCCGGCAGGTAAAGCGTCACGTTTTCGCTGCCCTTGGCTCTCAGGATCGCGGATAGCACACTGGCGGCCTGGTCTCCGGCCTGGGGCGTCTGTGACAGGTTAATCAGCGGCAGCACCGCAAACTGTCCGTCCTCTGGAATTGGCGAGCCCTCCTGGCTCTGGATAACCGAACAGCCAGCCAGAAGTAACAGGGTGAGCCAGAGGCTATGGCGTAGTGTTTTCATAACGGTCTCCTTCAGCGACCAGGGTAAATCGTGTATGTAAGATTGAATTCGGTTCGGCCGTTCCCGTCCAGCCCTTCCGACGACCAGCGTCCGGACAGAGCCAGTTCATCATCCCCCAGCACCCGCCAACCCAGGCCCACTTCCACACCGATTTCCGCTGTTGAAGTGGATAATACATAACCGGCGTCCAAACCGAGAAATGCGCGGGGTGAGGGTGTTGATCGATACAGTGCGTGGGGCGAGCCATGGAACCAGCGTGTGCCGACACCGATGCGCTCGTACTCCTCGGTTAGCAGGCTGGCGGTTTCCAGTGGCTGATCCAGTGCCGCAAGGGTGGATGTGGGTAGGGTTTCGGCCAGTGATAGCTGCTGGTTGCGATAGCCCGCGCTGATAATCCAGGCCGGGTCATTGCGGAAAATGGTGTAAGTGGCATTCAGGTCCAGCCCGTAGCCGTCCGCCAGTTGATCGTTCTCCAGGCTGTTGACCGTCAATTGTTCAATCTGGGCATTCAGGTTAAGCCGGGAGAAAGGGGTGTAGCTGGCGCTGGCGTAGGCGCGGTCGCGGCGGGTCAGCCACCAGGCTTCGGCGCTGTCCGGTGTGCGCTCCTGAAAATGGTAGCCGGTACCGAGGGCGATGCGGTCAGACCATTGCTGGTCGAAGGCGGCGCTGACGGCCAGGTCATCCTGCTGATAGCGCGGCAACTGGCTGACCGATACCGACCAAGCGCCATTGCCTGAGCGCCTGTCCACCTCGAAAGACGTTTCGCTGCTGCGCCCGGGGGTGCTTATCAGACGCCCGGAACCGCTCGCTTTTAGGGTGTTGGCAGACAGTTGCCAACGAAACTCGTCTTCGCTGAACTGGCCGGTTATCCCGCTGCGCTGAACGGTAAAGTTACCCAGGTTTTGCCAGTGGCTGCCCACTTGGATGGCACGGTTCAAAGTCTGGTGTAAATTCACCGTGTCCTGCACCGTCACTCTCTGCTGTTCCGGCGTCCTTGGGCTGTTGAGGCGGTCAAGCTGTCGGACATAGCGGCCGGTCTGTTGTTCGCGGTTTTCCGGCGTGGTCCGGAGCGTCTGCTCGATGCGTTGACGCACCGCTTCGTTTCGACCGTCCAGTGCCGGCAACAGGGCCTCTGCTACCAGCGTGTCACCCTGGTTGGATGCGAAGTACGCCAGGGTTTCGCGCAAACCAGCCTGGTCAGATTCGTCGCCTTCGCCGTTGCGGGGAAAGGTCGCCAACGTCTTCCAGGCCAGCTTGAGCAACCCTTCCTCACTGTACACAGCAAAGCGGCTGGCCCGGGTGGACGGATCTTCTCGTAATTTTGCCGCGGCCTTTTGGCGCAGATCGGTTGCGGTGCCGGGTGCGCCTGTCTGTTCCAGCAGCCTTGCCGTGGCCAATAGCCACTCAATGTCATCACTGCGGGTTTTCATGCCCTGACGAAACCAGTCCAGGGCCTTTCTCGGCTGGCCGAGGGCACTGTAACCATAGGCCAGGACCGGGTAGGCGGCGGGAGAAGGTGCATCACCGATTCGGGCCAGCAGGGCCTGAAGGGTGTCGGCAAACTGTTCCGCATTGGCAAGTTGCAGCCAGGCCCAACTGATCATCAGGTTCTCGTCGTCGGGTGCCAGTTCCCATGCGGCGCGGTAGGCATCGTTTGCTGCCAGGACCTCGTCGTTGCGTTGATGAATCAGAGCCCGAAGTGACCAGTAGCGCGGGTTGTTGCGGGCAGTGGGTACGTCCGTTTGCCAGCGTTCGAGGGTTTGCTCCAGTTCCTGCCATTGCCCGAGGGCCAACTGGTATTCAGCGATAGCGGCCAGGAACCTGGGTTGCCCTGTTTCGAGGAACAGATGCTCACTCAATGACAGAGCCCTCGGGTAGTCCTCGAAAAGGGCGGCAAGGTTGAGCAGGCGCTCCTCCAGATTCGGCGTAAGCTCGCTGTCGCTTCTGGTCAGGAGACTTTCATATTCCCGCTTAAGGATATCGGTCCTACCCAGGCTGTTCGCCAGGTCCATTCGCATGATTTGAACCGTCTCGGCCAGTTGCCGGTCTTGCGGCTCGAAATCCAACAGTGCCAGGGCGCGTTCAGGTTGCCGCGTGCGCCAGTAAAGAGAGGCCAGTTGTATGCGGTCGGCGTCGGATAACCGTGGCTCGTTTTCCAGCAGTTCAATGGCGGCGGGGAAATCACGCAGGTTAACGAGCAGCGTCAGCAGTCGTTCCCTGAGCGTGTCGGACCGGGGAAATCGTGATCGGCCTTCCGTTAACCACTCCCTTGCATCATCGAAGCGTCCGGCACCCACCAATGCCTCGGCCAGGGTGATGTAGCCGTCCGGTTGTAAACGCTCCTGCCTGGCCCCCTCGGTTAACAGCATTCGCAGTGTGCCCCACTGGAAAAGCCCGCGCGCCAGGTCTACCGATCGTTGGAAGGCCTGGGAAGAACCGGTTTGCTGATAGAGAGACACCCAGACAGGCAGCGCTTCCTGAGGCAGGTCGTTCCATTCCAGCACTTGAGCCATCGTTTGCCGGTCTTCGTGAGTGAGCCCGTTCGGTGTTTTCTGCAGCCTCCGGATGGTATTGAGCGCTGCTTTCAGATTCCCGGCGGCGAGTTGGAAGGCCAGCAATTCTCGCTGGTACTCTGTGTTGTCGGGATGCCGGCTCGCCCGTTGCCGAATCCAGGTGGCTTCATCCGAAGCCGAACCAGCCAGTCTTGCCAGCCGGATACCTTCGGTCAGTGCTGGTTCCGACATCCTGGTGTCGGGGAGTTTTTGCTTGAAGAGCGCCAGCGCCGCTTTCGGATTGCCGCCGGCAAGCTCCAGGCGAATGATGTTGTCGATGAACTCATCGCGGGCCTCGGGGCGGACCGTATCAATATAGGGGCGCAAAGTGGCTGCAGCCATGCCGGGCCGGGACTGTGCTTCCTCCAGCCGAGCGATTTCAAGGGCCAGTTGAAGCCGCTGGCCGGGACTGGTCATTCGGTCCTCGACGCCTTGCAGTAATGTCAGGTAACGGGGCTGGCTCAGCCAACTGGAGGCGGGCCTCAAGAGCTCCAGAATGCGCTCCGGTTCGTAGGGTTGGCGGACCAGCGCCTGGGCGTCGGCAAAGAGCTGGTCTTTCCGGGCCTCCCTCCTGGGGCCTTCCGGGATGGCAAACAGTCGTTGTGTCTGCAGTTCCAGGTAATACGCAAAGGCCTCTTCCGGCACGGTCTGTTGCGCCATCAAGGGAGCCATTACCTGGTCTGCGCGTTCCAGTTGGCCGGTTGTGCCAAGGGCCCGGGCCAGGCTGAGTCGCAAGGGAGTGTTGTCTGAATCGGAACGCAGCAACACTTCCAGATAGGCGATGGAAAGGGCGTCTGGCGTTTCAAGGTAGTCCGGGTTCTCGAACACTGCTTGCCTGGGAAACAGCAGATACAGCGCCAGCGCGATAAGTGCCCCCATAAGGACCAGCGCGGGCAGGCTGAAGAAGGACTCCCTGTTCCGACGCATAACGCTATTGGCACTCCAGCGTCAGGGAATCCGTTTGCCGGCCGCTGAGGGCAACCTGCACCTGTTCACCTGCCCGTGAAATCCGTGCCGAACTGTCGCTGGTTGTGCATCGCCGGGTTCCGGCAAGGGTGAATTCCACGTTTTGATGGCTCTGCAAACCCAGGGTTATCCGCCATTTACCGGCTACCTGCTGGCGCTGCCATTGGGTAAGCACGCCATTGGCATGGGCCAGCCTGGGGCCTTCCGGGGCGGTATCGGTCAGGAACAGTTGGGGTGAGTGACCGGTCAGATGCACGTAGCGGTGGCCGGCAACATCGTGGAAACCGGCGACGCCAGTGCTTCTCTCCAGGTCGGGAAACTGGTCCTGCTCAATGATGACGGTATGGGGTTGGCCAATACCACGCCAACGCCAGCCACCGTCGTCGTCTCTGAGCAACGCCGAGTAATAGAGAGTTTGCACACGCTTGGCGTAGTCGCTGAGATAGAGCGGCGTGACGGGTTGAGCAAGGGCGTATTGGTAGATCTCGTGCAAGGCTCCCAGGGCCTCGGGTTTGGTGCCCGAATAGAAGTGGTAGTAGATGCCCATGGGCTTTAGCCGGCCTTTGTCTTCGAGAATGCGGAAAGTGTCCGTTACGTTGCGGAACCCATAGTAAGGGCCCGTCCAGTCGTTGGTGTAGACGTTTTCGTTCATCACCGGTGCGTAGACCTGCAGTTCATCGCCCACGGGGCGGGCGTCAGGCCAGGTTTCCGCTAACTCCGAAGCATAGGGCAGTGGTTTTGTGTTGCCGCCATTGACGTTGACCAGACCGGCTTCCCGAACCCGTTTCAGGGCATTGGCGCCGGGCCGGGCGTCGCCTGTCCATAGGAACACCGATACGGGCTTGTCAGCCGGGGCCAGGCGTTGATTAATGTATTGCACCGAGCCTTGGATTTCGCGTTCAAGCGACGCCTGATAATCCGGGATGTTCATGAAATAGCCATACAGTGTGTTTTCAAGCCTCGGGGCGGGGCCACCTTCTATCGATTGCCAGAAGAACGGATGACTGTAGGTATGAGATGCAACTTCCACCGAATTTATTCTGAACAGGGCCCGAGCAATGCGTTCAGCTTCCGCACTGACGCCCGGGTAAAGGCCATTGGGTGAAACTTCCGCTTCGATGACCGAAACAGTGTGGGGCACCTTATACCGCGACAGAATCTCATCCTGGATGACCTGGGCGCTCAGCGGGCTACCGGGAAACTCCCCTCGCGAGACGAAACCATCACCGTCAATGTGGGCCGTGAGGATGCGGCGGCCATTCTCAGTGGTGGTATCAATCACCGGCATGGCGGGTGCACCAAAGGCTTGCTGGATAAACTCGAAGGGGTTAAAGAGCCAGTAGGCTTCGTCGTCGGGCCCGGTTTCGAAGAGGAAGGGCGCTGATGCCACGCCACCCCCGCCATGGGTGTAGATGGCCGAAAACCGCTGGCCCTGCGTGTCGTTGATTGTCAGCCAGGGCGTGTGCCCTTCTACTTGCGGCATGGCTTGCGTGGTCAGGGAGGGCAGCCGCCGACCTTCGTATTGGGTCACCGACGGATGTACGCGCTCATGGCTCAGAGGCGCAGCGGGCACAGCGGTACGGTTGGCTGCCATCACACCGCTGCACGCCGGGTTGCCAGGGATCAGCCCCATCAGCACCACGGGTACACCCTTGTCCTGCTGACGGGCAAGCCATGAACAAAGGCCGCTGTGGCGATCCCCGGTTTCCCACCAGACCAGGATGCCCGCGTACCGGTCTTCGGTAGGCTCCGTTGGCAGGGGTTCCAGCGCGGAATGATACTGTGGAATGAATCCGGAACGCTCCAGCACAATGCCACCAAAACGATGGGCGGCGCTTCGGTCCATGTTGAATTCCGGCAAGTCATGAATCACCAGGACGTGGCGTTTCACCTGAGCGGGTTGGGACGGGCTGAGGCGATCCAGGGCCGGATTGGCCACCCAGGGCACAAAACCGTCGCGACGTAGCTGGTCTGCAAGCTCCCCGGCCCGGGAGGCGTCCGCGACGTAATCGATGGCAATCATGGGCATGTCCGGCCGCGCCTCACGCCAGCGCTGTAGCTGTTGGTCCAGCCACTGCCGGTCTGGTTCAGAAACTCTGTAGTAACGTTTATCCTTGGCGTTGTAGCCATTGCGCCAGGATTCCAGGGCGAGTCCGTTGACCTGACCGATAACGCTGTCTGGCAGATGGAAGCCGCGGTTGAGGATAATTTTGCCGTTCGGGTGCCGGGCGCGGATGTCCGAAATCAGTTGTGTCTGAGCTTCTGCGAAGGCTTGCGTCTGCGCTTCGCCACTGGCGGCAAGCGTGAAGCTGTCCAGAGTATCGAGAAACACCCCCTGAAAGCCGCGCTTGAAGGCCGGGTCAATGAGGTTGTCCAGCAAAAAGGCGCGGACGTCGGGGTTGCGCAGGTCCAGCACCGCGCTTGACCAGGCCGGGTTCTTGCCGACCAGCCAGCTTTTCTGCAGATTTCCGAACAGTCGATGGCTGCGGGCCATCTCTCCGACACTGACGTAGGCAATGGGAGCGGTGCCGGCCTCGGCCAGCAGGTCGACCCGTGCGTCGCTGGTTTGGTCCTGTTGCAGCACCACCCAGTCGTAAGCCATCAAACTGCCTATCGGAGCTTCGTTGCCATAATAGAACGCGATGTTAGGCGGTTGGCCCACGGCATTGGCAAAACCGAAGGGCAACAGTAGGGCTACTGCAAGAAGCTTAAGCAGAGGGCGTTGTCTTGTCATGCGGGACCAGAATCAGGTAAAGCAGCGACTGAATGATGCGCACAATGTCATCGCGAATGAGTAATACGTTGCTAATCTAGTATAGATGACAATGCGCAAGCACTCGATTTTACGAACATTTTGTAATGAGGGAATAGCGTTATGACCTCGGTGAAGAACGGCATCCCCCTGTGGTGGCTGGCCATAGCCGCCACGTTGACGCCGCTGATCACCATTCACGCGACTTTCGCGGTGTCGGTACTGGAGGGGCACATTTCCTGGTGCATTCCGTACTGGGATAGCTGCACGAGCATCAGCCGCACTGGCCGATACGGTACCAGCTATTTCATTTTCAAGGGCACCATGTTGCCGGCGGCGATACTCGGCGTTTTGTTCTGGACTCTCAACGGTCGTTGGCTACAGCAACTGGGTGCCACCAGCCGCGGTCGGCTCTGGATCCCCTGGCTGGGCTTTGTCGCGTGTACGTCGCTGGCCTTCTACACACTGGCTCTGGGTCACGAAGGGGATGGTTTCAATCTGACTCGCCGGATTGGCGTCGTGCTGTATTTTTCGCTGACGTTCATCGCACAGTTGCTGATCAGCTCGGCACTGAAGGGGCATCCGCGATGGCGATCCAATGGCAGGCGACTGTTGTGGTTATGCGAGTTGATACTGGCGGTGGGTATTCTGTCGGTTATCCTCACAGCCGTTGTGCCGGAGGTGTACAGTCAGATAGACGACGCCTTCGAATGGGTTTTGGCGTTTCTGATTAATCTTCATGCGATATGGGTCGCGGTACTGTGGAAACAGAGCCATTTCCGGGCGAGACTGTGGGCTGAGTAGTTCAGGCGTCAGAGCGACATCAGCCCACGAACCAGTGCCGCCACACCAGCAATGGCGGCGATGCCGAGGATGACCGGTCGCAGCCCGTCAAAAGGCATGCGATTGACCAGCTTGCCGGAAAGCCAGAAGCCGATGAGAACCCCCGGAAAGGTGACCGCAAACAACTGTAGTTCCCGCTGCCCCAGGTAGCCTGAGACCAACAGGGCGGCAATACTGAAAAAGCTCGCCACCAGGAAGAAGGCCGACATATTGGCCCGCACCAGCGGCCCCTTCTCATTTTGGTAGATCAGCGCGATCGGTGGGCCGCCAACGGCGGTAATGGTTCCCATGTAGGTAGAGGCAGCACCGGCCAGGATACTGTTGCGAGCGTTCAGGGCGGGTCGCAAGCCGCCCGCGCTCAGCAATACGCCAATCAGGATCAGAATGCCGAACGCCAGCTCGAATCCTGTGGGTGAAATCAGCATCAGCGTAATTCCGGCCAGGATCATGCCACCAACGCCACCGCCAATGGCAAAACGCACCTCGCGGACCTGTAAGGCGCCCCGGTTCCGCAGTAGCATAAGAATGGTCAGCACCACAGCGTTCAGAACCAGCGGTGCCGGTATTAGCATGGGGCTGATCAGGAACAGCAATGGTGCCGCCAGGGTCCCGATGCCGTAACCTGCCACGCCCTGCAAACAGGCGCCGGCCAACAGGGCCAGGTTGGCAAGGAGTATCTGCAGCAGGGAGAGGTCAGTCACAATCGGGCTACTCGATCAGGTCAGTTGATGATTGTTGATAGCACAGCCGCAGGGCAACTAAAACTGTTAAAATGAACCATTTACGTGCCCTGGGCCTGCCGGGTCCGTGAACAGCACTAACCGGCGATAAGGACGACCCGATGGCGCCAGAGATTACCCCGGACGACTGCCCCTGTGGCAGCCGCCAACCGTACAGTACTTGTTGCGAGCCCTGCCATCAGGGCAAACCGGCATCCTCACCGGAAGCCCTTATGCGATCTCGCTACAGCGCGTTTGTACTGAATCTGACGGACTATCTGAAAGCCACATGGCACACCAGCACCCGGCCCCAGGATCTTGATCTGACCGAGGCGCCGAAGTGGGTGTCGCTGCAGGTACTGTCGTCAGATGAAGGTGTACACGAAGGCAGAGTGCACTTCCGCGCCCTTTACCGGGCAGGCGGCTGGGGGTATCTGGAAGAGAACTCCCGCTTCGTCCGCGACGATGAGCGCTGGTACTACGTGTCCGGCGATACCCGCGAAGGGACCCTCAAGCCTGGCCGGAACGAATCCTGCCCCTGCGGAAGTGGCAGAAAATACAAGGCCTGTTGCCTGTGAAACACGCTACGCCTGAAGCGGCAAAAGGCGTGGGTTTCGGCCTGTCCGCCTATACATTGTGGGGCTGTTTCCCCATTTATTTCGCCCTTTTCGAGGGTGTGCCATCCTACGAAGTGCTGGTTCACCGGATCGTCTGGTCCTGTGTTTTTCTCGCCATTGTGGTGAGCTTCCTGGGGCGCTGGAAACCCGTCACTGCTGCGTTGGCTCGCCCCAAGAAGCTTGGCTTCGTATTCGGGTGTGCGGTGTTCATTGCACTGAACTGGGGGGTCTATATCTATGCCGTGGAAACCCGTCATGTACTCCAGGCGAGCCTGGGGTATTTCCTCACGCCCCTGGTGAATGTCGGGCTGGGCATGCTGGTGTTGCGGGAAAGCATTTCCCGACTACAAATTGTGGCGGTTGCATTGGCGACCATCGCCATCCTTTATCAGCTTTTTCTGTTGGGCGTGGTGCCCTGGATCACCCTGGTGCTTGCGTTCAGTTTCGGTACCTATGGCCTGCTTCGAAAGCAGGTGGAACTGGATGGCCTTTCGGGCCTGTTTGTTGAGACGTTGCTTCTGTTACCCGTCGGCCTGCTGACTCTCGGGTTTCTGAGTTCTGTAGGAGAATCCCACTTCAACGACGACATCACCATCGCGTTGCTTCTGATGTCCAGCGGGATCGTTACGGCCATCCCCCTGTTGTTCTTCGCCGGTGCTGCCCGCCGGCTACGCCTGGCAACCGTGGGCTTTCTGATGTACATCAACCCCACGTTGCAGTTCTTCATCGCGCTGTTTGTGTTTGATGAACCCATGAGCGGCGAGAAGCTGGCGAGCTTCGTGATGATCTGGGTGGCGCTGGGGCTTTATTCCTGGTCGGCCTGGATCGGGCGTGGGGTGAATCCCACCCCCAAATAGTGGGTTGCCTAGTGGGCTATCAGGCAATACCGCCGAGGGTCAGTATGTCAGCCCGTACGCGATGTTTCTCCACGGCAAGGTCTGAAATCAACGTGTTCAGGCCCGCCACGGGCGCCAGCATGTCCGGCTCCGTGGCAATGCTGTTGCGAAAGGCCAGCAGCATGTCAATTTGCACGTGCAGGTCCTGAAAGTCACCGAACCGTTGTTGTCGATGTTTTAATGGCCTGAGCTCGTCGCGAAATGCAGGTTTGTCCAGTTCTGCAAGGTAGCGTATGCGTTTCAGCCGCTTGCGCAGATCGTGAAAGTGATTGTCCGGGGACTGTTCGTTCAGGTTTCGCGCCACAGCATTGTGCTTGTGTATGTGTTTTTCCAGGGCTTTTCGGATGTCTCCGGTGGCCAGTTTTCGGGTTACCTTCTTCAAGTGACGGGAGGTGAGAAGCTGGTGCCACTCATCCATGTCTTTGCGGTACTGGCCGCTGTTCAGGCGTTTGGTCAGTTCCTGGTGTTCAATGTCTGCCAGGTTGGCAAAATGGCTGCGGGCGCCGGAGCTCACCAGGGCCAACCGGGTATCTTCCTCCAGTGGCCATTGCGCCAGGTCACCCAGTAATACGTGAAGGTCTCTGAGCCGGCTGGTGGCTTGGCCATGCCGCTTCAATACCTTGACGGCCTTGCGTAAATCGCTGTCACCACTGATGTCGACGACTGCTTCGGCGATGGCGCGGCTGCGGCGGATGGCAATGCGATACTGATGCAGAAACTCGTCGTCGTATCCCTGCAATACGCCGGGCTCCAGATCCCTGATGCGTTGATACTGGTGTATCAGCGATTCCGGGATGTGCCATGCCAGGGGAGAGTGCTCGCCGATACGGACTTTCGTCCGTTTGCGATGAAACTGCTCATAGCTGACGTCTTTGGGCGTCAGGAACCGTTCAAGCCGGCCCCTGTTCTTGCCGATCTCGCGCCAGTGCTCTATTGGCAGGGTTATGTGCATGTAGCTGCACGTGGGGAAGGTATGGGGTGCGTGCTTCAGCAGTAAGCCTGACAGATCCTCCAGCGCAGGGTTGTGGCCAATCAGGGTAATGCTGTCTTCGTCCCGGTCGCGCAACCAGTCGAGCACGACCTCATGGTTAAACGTGTATAGAACAGGCGCCAGTTTGACGGCGTGTTGATGGTTGCTCGGGAGCAGGCCTTCCAGGGTTTGTTGTGCGCGGGTGGCATTGCTGCAGTAGACCGTTCCATCGAACGCCCCATCCGCAAAGATTGCCCTGCCCATGGGAGCCAGCTGTTTCAGACCCCGGTTGTTGAGGGGGCGCTGGTGATCAAGAAGGCCACCATCGGCCCAGCTGGATTTGGCGTGACGAATCAGATAGAGGTGTTTCATCCGTGCCCCTGAAACTGGTTTTTTTTTGGGTCAGGTTTGATGAATCGGACGTTTGGGGCTAGACCTTTAGTCTAACGCTGGTTCAAGTCCATCAGCTACCGGCCGTTAAGACGTTTAACAATAAAAGCAAATGCATGAATGAGTTGTGGCAGTGTCGCAGCTTTACACCCCGAAGTCGCACACACCGTTATTACAAACTGGAACACACCCTGGGTGCCCGGTTGTGGATAATTACGCTGAACATTTGATCTCATACGGAGAACTTCTTGATGACATTACTGAGCCGGTTACGCATACGTTCCCGTCTTCTGCTGGGCGTTCTGGTCCCGGTGGTAATAACGGCGGCAACCCTTGCCTGGATTACGGTCGCCCAGATCAAAAGCGGTGGTGAGGCTGAGCTTGAGCGCCTGGAAGCAAGTTTGCTCAGTGCCCGCAAGGAAGGGTTGAAGAATCTGGTGGATACCGCCCGTTCCGTGGTGCTGGACGCGAAGAACGATCCGGACCTTTCGGATGCCGAGGCCCGTGAGGCGGCAAGGGATCGTCTGCGCTCCATTCGATTTGGGGGCGGTAACTATATATTTGCGTATGCCAAAGATCTGGAAAACCTGGCCTACGCGCCGGATCCTTCCCGGGAAGGACCTACGACCAATCCAGATGTTCAGAAGCTGATACGATCACTGTTCGAAGCGGCACGTAAGGATGGCTTTTTTGGTTATGACTGGCCCAACCCCGCCTCTGGCGAGGTTGAGCCCAAGGTGTCATTTACCACAATTGTTCCCGATTGGGGCTGGATGATCGGGACCGGTGTGTACGTCACCGATATCGCGGAAGTGGTTTCTGCAGCACGCGAGGATATTGAAGCGGAGATCGCTGAAACTCTTGGTTTTATTGTTCTGGTTACCGTGGCTGTGGTGTTTATCGCTTTGCTCATCGGTGTGTTTGTCGGTCGTACGGTGACGAAGCCGTTGAACACCGTTATTGCCATGATGAAGGACATTGCCGAGGGTGAGGGTGACCTCCGCCATCGCCTGCCGGACGAAGGAAACGACGAACTCGCAGAGCTTGGGCGTCGTTTCAATGCCTTCGTGGTGAAAATCCAGGACACCATTCGCGATGTCGGCGCGACCACCGACCAGGTTGCTTCAGCCGCGGAAGAGCTCAGCCGTGTTGCCAATGAAACCCGTGCTTCGGTACAGGAGCAGGGTTCCGAAACCGACCAGATTGCCTCTGCCATCAATGAAATGGCAGCGACGATCCAGCAGATTTCCGGCAATGCGAACTCGGTGGAAAGTGCCGCCTCTGACGCGGACAGGCTTGCACGGGATGGCGGCGAGACCATTGCCAACGCACAAGCATCCGTAAATCAGCTGTCGGAAGAAATTGAATCCAGTTCCACTCGTATCAGTAACCTGGCAGAGAAAACCGACGAGATTACTCAGGTGCTGGATGTCATCCACGCCGTCACTGACCAGACCAATTTGTTGGCCCTCAACGCGGCCATTGAAGCCGCCCGGGCCGGTGAGCATGGCCGTGGGTTCTCGGTGGTTGCCGATGAAGTGCGCCAACTGGCCAAACGCAGTGCCGAATCCGCTGATCAGATTCGCGGTATGATTGACGGCTTCGTGACCGAGTCCCGCGCGGCGGTGGAGCGGATGGATGCGTCCCGCCAACGTTCCAGCGAAACGGTTGAACGTATCAACCACGCCACCGATGCCCTGCGCACCATTGAGAAGTCCGTGGGCCATATACATGATCAGGTGACCCAGATTGCCACGGCGGCGGAACAGCAAAGCCAGGTGGCCGAGGAGATCAACCAGAACGTGGTACGTATCGTGGACGCGGCGCAGCGTAGCGATACTGGCGTGAACCAGACCAACGAAGCGAGCCACGAGCTGGCACGGCTGGGCGAGAGTCTGCGTGAGCTGGTAGGCCAGTTCAAGGTATAGAGCCGTTGCTTCTGGCCGGCCGATGATTGGCGTCAGCCGGCCAGCAAGCTATGATGTGGGCGATCTGTTCGACCACTACAAAAAACGGAACCTGACCTCGCTATGACTATTCACAAATCTTTCATGACCGTCCTGGCATTGGTGTTCGCGCTGGCAAGCGCGTCGCTGTCGGCCCAGGAAACCTATACGCTTCGCCTCGCAGAAACCTGGGGGCCAAACTCTCCGATTCTGGGTGAAGCAACGCGCCACATGGCGTCGATGGCCGAGAAAATGTCGGGCGGCCGCCTGCAGTTCCGGATTGACTCATCGAACAAGCATAAGGCGCCATTCGGTATTTTCGATATGGTGAAGGCGGGCCAGTACGATATGGGGCATACCGCCTCGTATTACTACAAAGGTTCGATCCCCAATGCCATGTATTTCACCACCGTGCCCTTCGGGATGATTGCGCCTGAGCAATACGCCTGGTTTTACTACGGCGGCGGCATGGAATTGATGGAAAAGGTATACCGCCCCCACGGCTTACTGTCGTTCCCCGGTGGCAATACCGGCAACCAGATGGGTGGTTGGTTCCGCGAGGAAATCAAGAGTGTTGAGGACCTCCAGGGTCTGAAAATGCGTACCCCCGGGTTTGCCGGCGAAGTTATGTCCGAAGTGGGCGTCGCGGTGACCAATATTCCGCCTGGGGAACTTTACAGTTCGCTGGAGCGAGGCACGATTGACGCTCTGGAGTGGGTCGGCCCGGCGCTGGATTTCCAGATGGGCTTCCATCAGATTGCAAAGTATTACTACTCCGGCTGGCAGGAGCCAGGTGCGGAGGTGCAGTTCCTGATCAACCAGAAAACCTGGGATAAACTGCCGGCCGAATTGCAGGAGATACTGCGTGTTTCCATGCGCACTGCGGCCTATGACATGTATATCCAGAGCATGCATGAAAGTGGCGTTGCCTGGGACCGCATGAAAGAAGACTACCCGGATGTGACGCACAAGACCTTCCCGCCAGAGGTCATTGAAGCGCTTCGTGACGCCACAGAGAAGCTGTTGGCCGAAGAAGCGGAGAAGGATGAACTGGCGCGGGAAATTATCACTTCCCAGCGGGATTATCTGAAGCAGGTTCGTCAGTGGACCAACATTTCCGACAAGGCCTATCTGAACAGCGTTTCGGGTGAATGAAAGAGACGCTTCTATCCCTGAAGAACGTCTCAAAGGCGTTTGATGACAAAACCGTGTTGAACTCGCTGGACCTGGATATCCTGGACGGCGAGTTCATCACCCTTCTGGGTCCGTCGGGTTGCGGCAAAACCACCCTGCTGCGCCTGATGGCGGGTTTTGAGCAGCCAGACACCGGCGCAGTTAGCCTGTCAGGCCATGACATCACCCATGCTGCCCCCGAGCACCGCCCCCTGAATACCGTGTTCCAGAACTACGCGTTGTTTCCCCATATGTCGGTGTACGACAACGTCGCCTATGGCCTGAAGATGGAGAAGCGGCCCAGGGATGAAATTCGTCAGCGCGTGGACGATGTTCTTGCGATGGTGCAGTTGCAGGATTTTGCCCGCCGCAAGCCGCATCAGCTTTCGGGCGGCCAGCAGCAGCGGGTGGCCATTGCCAGAGCTGTGGTCAAGCGTCCGCAACTCCTGTTGCTGGATGAGCCGCTTTCCGCGCTTGACTACAAGTTGCGCCGGACCATGCAGGTGGAGTTGAAGCGACTGCAGCGGGAACTGGGCATTACGTTCGTATTCGTCACCCACGATCAGGAAGAAGCCCTGTCGATGTCGGACCGGGTGGTGGTCCTGAAAGACGGCGCAATTCAACAACTGGGCACGCCCCGGGAGATCTATGAGCGGCCCGCCAATCTCTTTACGGCGCGCTTCGTCGGGGAAACCAACCTTTTTCCAGGATACCTGACCTCGGTCGAAAACGATGGCATTACCCTGGATATCCTGGGCCTGAGCCGTACTCTTCAGAGGCCCGGGTTTACGCTGCGCGAAGGTGAGCAGGTGAATGTGCTGCTGCGTCCGGAGGATATTCGTGTGCTGGCTCCTGAAGATGAAAAGGGCCTGGCCCGGCAGATCGTCGAGCGTAACTACAAGGGCAGTACGCTGGACTCGGTGATTCATCTCGAAGATGGCACTGAAGTGCTGGCCAGTGAATTTTTTGATGAAGACGATCCTACCTTTGACTACAAGCTGGGCGAGCCGGTCCGGGTCAGTTGGGTGGACGGCTGGGAATGGCTATTGCCGGTTGAACCGGAACCGGTCAATAACGATGCCGAAGAAGGGCTGAGTACGAATGCATAGGGTGTTACAGCAGCCCTTCAAAACCGCGGTACTGATTCTGGTCTGGGGCTGGTTATTGCTTCTTGTGCTCACCCCGAACCTGCTGGTGGTGGGTGCCAGCGTGATGACACGTGACCCCGGCACCTTCCTCTCGCTGCCGCTGAACCTGAACAGTTACCGGCAGTTGTTCGATCCGCTGTACCTGGACGTGTTCCTGAATTCCCTCTACATGGCCGGCATGACGACCGTCTTTTGCCTGCTGATTGGGTATCCCTTTGCATGGGCACTGTCCGGCCTGGGCAAACAGCGCCAGACGCTGCTGATTTTCCTGTTGATCGTGCCGTTCTGGACCAACTCCCTGGTGCGCACCTACGCGCTGAAACTGCTGCTGGCCACCAACGGCCTGATCAACAACGCCCTTATGGGGTTGGGATTGATCGACGAGCCGCTGAGGATGCTCTACACCGAAGGCGCTGTGGTCATTGGGCTGGTGTACCTGCTGCTGCCGTTCATGATTCTGCCGCTATACTCCGTGTTCGATGACCTGAGGAAAGAACTGTTGATGGCGTCGCACGACCTGGGGGCGGGCAAGCTGTCGACGTTTCTGCACGTGACGATTCCCCTGACCTTGCCGGGCGTGCTGGCGGGTGTGATGCTGGTGCTGCTGCCGGCCATGGGCCTGTTTTTCGTGGCGGACATACTGGGTGGTTCCCGCAATTTGCTGGTCGGCAACGTTATCAAAAACCAGTTCCTGGATGCCCGTGACTGGCCCTTTGGTGCCGCCGCCAGCATATTGTTGACGGTTGCCATGGCTGTCCTGCTGTTTGCCCACCGGCTCAGCCAGCAGCGACTCGGCGATGAGGGCAGGGCATGAATCGCTGGCTGCCGAAAACCTATCTCACCCTGGTGTATGTGTTGCTCTACCTGCCGATCCTGGTGCTGGTGGTGTTTTCGTTTAACAGTTCCCGCACCGGTTACCGCTGGGGCGGGCTCAGCCTGCAATGGTACGAGTCGCTGTTCAATAACCACGCCATGGTCCAGGCCATGTGGAATTCCCTCTGGCTGGCACTGACGGCGGCCACGGTATCGACCATTATTGGCGCGCTGACAGCGTTGGCTCTTCACCGGTATCGCTTTCGTGGCAAGCGTGTGCTGCGAGGGATGCTGTTTGTGGTGATGATGTCGCCCGAGATTGTATTGGCCATCTCTTTGCTGGCGTTGTTCCTGTTGGTGGGCCTGCAACTGGGGTTTGTCTCTCTGCTGCTGGCCCACGTAACCTTCTGCCTGCCGTTTGTGGTGATTACCGTAATGGCACGATTGAGCGGGTTCGATGAAAGCCTGCCTGAAGCGGCGCGGGATCTGGGCGCTAATGATTTCACCATGACCCGCACGGTACTGATTCCGGTGATCATGCCAGCATTGCTGGCTGGATGGCTGTTGGGATTTACTTTGTCACTGGACGATGTGGTGGTGAGCACCTTTGTGAGTGGTCCCAGCTATGAAATTCTGCCACTTCGCATCTACTCTATGGTACGTGTGGGCCTTAAACCGGAAGTGAATGCCCTGGGCACCCTGCTGCTGGTGTTTTCCCTGGCGATGTTGATGCTGTCCCAATGGATACTGACAAGGAGCAAACGATGAAGAAACTGGCGTTGGCGGGCCTGATGGCTGCAACCCTGACCGGATGCAGCTCGCAGGAAGAGCCGCAGGTACTGAACCTCTACAACTGGTCTGAATACATGCCCCAGGAGGTATTGGACCGCTTCGAGGAAGAAACCGGAATCCAGGTGGTCTACACCACTTACGACAGCAACGAGGCCATGTACGCGCGCCTGAAGCTGCTCGATGACAGCGGTCAGTATGACTTGGCACTGCCGTCCACCTACTACGTCAACAAGATGCGAAAAGAGGGCCTTCTTGAGAAGATTGACCATGAAAAACTGGAAGGCTTCGAAAAGCTTGACCCCGAGCTGACAAACCTGGATATCGACCCTGATAACCAATACAGCGTTCCCTACCTTTGGGGCACCACAGGGCTGGCCTATGACGCCAATGACGTCGAGGGCGAAGAGGTAACGGCCTGGTCGGATCTATGGGACGAGAAATACGAAGGCCGCGTGATGCTCACCAACGACATGCGCGAGGTGTTCCACATCGGGCTGAGAGTGCTCGGATACTCTGGCAACAGCACCGATCCCGAAGAGATCGAGGCGGCTTATGACAAGCTGACCGAACTGATGCCTGCGGTGCGTACCTTCAACTCGGATGCACCGCGAATGCCCTATCTTGAAGGCGAGACCGACATCGGCATGATCTGGAATGGTGAAGCCGTGATGGGTGAGGAGGACATGCCGTCCCTTGAATACGTCTATCCGGAAGAGGGCATCATTGTCTGGCTCGACAGCTTTGTGATTCCCAAGAACGCCGAGAATGCAGACGCTGCCCATCAATTCATCAGTTTTGTCATGCGGCCGGAAATCTCCGCGCTGATCAGTGAAGACATCGGCTATGCCACGCCCAACCTTGCGGCCCGCGAATTGTTGAGCGATGAAGTGGCCAACGACCGCACCAGCTACCCGACACCGGAAGACCTGACCAACGCCGAGTTCCAGAAGGACGTGGGTGACGATGCCATGCAGATCTATACCCGATACTGGGAAATGCTGAAGTCCGGGCAGTAGAGGCTCGCGCCCGGCAACAAAGCCCCGGTTTCAGGTGGCCGGGGCAATTCCACCCCATAAGTCCTCCCTGACATGACCGGTAAGGAACTGCTCCAACTCGTACTTGTTTTTATGGCGCGGCTGAGCGAGTTTAAACATATAGATGTTGTATAATTGTACTACTGTACTATTTGGCGACAGGCAAGCTCACTGTATGCAGATGCTGTACCCCTTAAATGCCATAAGGCTGATGCTCCTGATCGCTTTGAGCTTTTTGGTGCTTCCGGCGGCTTATGCAGCAGTGGACCTGGACGAGGGCTGGGAATATCGGTGGGGCGATTCCCCTTTGACCGATGAGGGGGTTCCAGAGTGGGTTCTGGGGCAGGATACATGGCAATGGAGCGCAATCAGCTTCCCGTCCAACCCGCCTGATCGCAACGGACAGGAACATGTGTGGTATCGCATCACCCTTCCCGAGGGTGAGTGGCAGGAGCCGGTTCTGTATGTCTACAGCGTCGACCTGATTGTTCAGGTCTGGCTCGACGGTCAGAACATCTACCAATACGGCACGTTTGACGATCAGGGCCGGGGGCGTTTCGAAGGTTGGCCCTGGCACGCGATTCCGTTGCCCGAAGAGTTTGACGGCAAGCCGATCTACTTTCGCATTTTCTCTGATTACACTGACATTGGCCTCTGGGGTGAAGTCTCCATTATGGAGCGGCCGGCCCTGACCCTGTTTATTGTGAAGAACTCCCTCGAAGCCCTGGTTATTTCCGGCTTTTCAGCCCTGATTGCCCTGCTAGCGATGATTTTCGCCCTGTTGCAAACGGAAAAGAAGAGTTTCGGGAGCATTGCTTTGTTCTCTTTGTCGTCTGCCGTTATGCTTCTGTCCGACAGCCAGGCCAGCCAATTGGTCTGGAACGTACCTCTCATGTGGGACTATCTGGCCGCCGGTTCCTACTACATGCTGCCTGTGGCGATGGCACTGTTGCTGGAACAGTGGTTCAGTGATCACAAACCATGGTTAATTAATCTGGTCTGGAAACTTCATCTTGCCTATGCAGTGGTGGCGATCGGATTGGCATTGATGGGAGTGGTTGACCTGTCATCAACCTACCCGCTGTTTGATGCACTGCTGTTGGCTTCCCTGGCGACCATAACGGTCGTTGTCGTAAAGCGATTCAGACAACTGAAAATTGAACAACAGATTATTCTCGCCGCTTACGGCGTATTCTGCAGTCTGTTGGTGGTGGATATGGCGGTTGCCCATGGCGTCCTCCCCTGGGGGCGGGTGCCGGTCAGTTGGGGCACGCTGGTCTTCTCGCTGGCGGTGGTGATGATTTCCCTTTGGCACTACGCACGGACACAACAGGCGCTCCATCGATTAAACCTGTCGCTGGAACAGCAGGTAACAGAGCGAACCCAGAAGGCGGAAGCGTTGGCGCGCCGTGAACAGGCCAGGGTGAGGTTGCTCACCTTCGAGAATGAGAAAACCCGAGTTCTGAACGACATCAATGCGGAACTGCAGAATTGCATCAGCCTCAACCAGACGTTCCATGTGCTGGCTCGGCGGCTTCCTGATCTGTGCAGCCCCCTGCGGGGAAGGCTTTACCAGCGCGTGGAAAATGGCAGCGCCTATGAACTGTTGACTCGCTGGGGGTACGCAGGGGAACCGGAATCTCCATTTCGCCTCGAAACCCCGGAGGGGCCGCCTCCACATAGTCAGGTGCCTGCCCGACATATTCAGGACCTGGACCAGCAATGGTCGGGATGGCAGAAGGGTGAGGATGGGGCGTTGTGCCTGTGGATCAATTTGCAGTCGGCAACTGAAGGATCGGTGACGATGGCACTGCTGTTTGTGGAGGTGCCGGATGAGTTTGCCGCCGACGGCACGGATTACGGCGCGGCCCGATTGTTCCAGGCGCTCAGTCAGGGAGTGCAAAAAATCGGTATCGCACTCTCGAGCATCAGCCTACGGGAGGAATTGCAGAAATACTCGTACGAAGATGCGCTCACTGGCCTGAAGAACCGCCGCTACTTTGACCAGCTTCTGGAGCACGAGTCTGCTGTCGCCTTGCGTGGTGACCAGCCACTGTCGCTGCTGATTGTGGATATCGATCATTTCAAACGCTTCAACGACACTCATGGCCACGAAGCCGGCGACTCTGCCCTGAAAGCCGTGGCAGGTATGCTGGCGCGGCATTTCCGCGACAGCGATGTGGTCTGTCGATTTGGTGGTGAGGAGTTTGTCATCATTATGGCCGGCTCAAGCGCAAAAGCCGCTTACGATAAGGCGCGAGAGCTCGCCCGAGCCGTTCGTACCATGACGGTGGAACATGGTGGCTTTGAGCTGGGCCATGTGACCATATCGGTGGGGGTGTCCAGCTGGCCCGAGTGCAGTGATTCCCCGGACAGCCTGTTGGGACTTGCCGACCGGGCGCTCTACCGGGCCAAGGAAGGTGGCCGGGACCGGGTAGAGATTTCCTGACCGATCACCGTGGCTGTTTTTACACCACCAGGACCGGGCACTTGGCTCGGGACGCTACCCGGTGCGACACACTGCCCAGCAGCATGCCGTCTTTGTCGCTGTGCGTGCCCCGAGAACCAACGACGATAAGATCAACGTCCTTGTCTTCAGCGAATTTGGTGATGACTTTGGACGGCCGGCCGGCCTTGACGAAGCCCCGGACCTTCACCGCCCCTTTTTCTTTCGCCTGTTCCTTGGCGTGGTTGACGATTTCCTTGGCGTATTCCGACAGCACTTTGTCTGGGATATCCATGCTGTCGGGTCGTCCAATCGACAGTGATGCCTCAAATAGGCTGTGGTGCTTGTAAACACACATCAGATAGATCTCGGTGTCCATGAGCTTCTGCAGTTCAATGGCCTTGTCCATGGCCTTGAAGGATGACTTGGAACCGTCAACAGCTACCAGGATCTTTTTGAACATGTTCTTCTCCCTGAAAACAGTCTCTCTATCCGTCAGCGAAACGCTACGTCACGCAAGAACAGCGCAATTTGCGGGAATGCGATGATCAGACCCGCTGCCGCCACCAGCATGAAGACAAACGGCGGCGTACCACGGATCACTTCCCAATAAGGACGCTTGAATATAGCGATGGCGGTGAAAATGTCGCAGCCAAACGGTGGCGTTGCAGAGCCTATGGCCACCTGGAGTGTGATCAGGACCCCTACGAGTACCGGATCCAGGCCAGTGGCTTCGATCGCTGGTGCAAAGATTGGCGTCAGTACCAGAATGACGACAATCGGATCAACAAACATGCAGGCGACGAAGAAGGCCACACAGATTGCAATCAGAACACCGACCGGACCGGCTTCATTAACGCCGACGGACTCCAGTATCGCCTGTGGAATCTGCGCAAAGGAGATAATCCAGGAAAACCCGTTGCCGACGGCCACCAGTATGAAAACCACGGCCGTAATCAGGCCAGTGGACTTGGCAATGCGATAGACGTCCGGCAATTTAAGTGATCTGAAAACCGCGAATTCGAGCAGGAATGCGTACAGCACGCACACGGCCGCCGCCTCCGTGGGGCTGAATATGCCGCCATAGATACCGCCGACGATGATGACCGGGAAGAACAGCGGCCACAATGCTTCACGGACGGCAACACCACGCTCTCTCCAGCCGGCCTTTTCCTCGGTAGGTACTTTGTTGATGTAGGCGTAAACCAGGCAATAAATGGAAAACATGGCGAGAATCATGATGCCGGGGCCGATACCAGCGATGAATAGCTCGGCTATGGAGGTTCCGGAGATTACCCCGTAAATAATGAAACCGATACTTGGGGGGATCAGGAACGCAATATCACTGGAGTTGATGATCAGCGCCAATGAAAATGAGTCGGAATAACCCGCTTTAAGCAGTTTCGGACGAAGGGGGGAGCCTACAGCGACCACCGTCGCCTGGGTAGAGCCTGAAACGGCACCGAACAAGGTGCACGAGGTCGCGGTGCTGATTGCCAACCCGCCTTTTATGTGCCCGATGAACGCCATCACCATATGGATCAGGCGGTCGGCGGACTGGCCGCGGGTCATGATGTCCGCCGCCAGAATGAACATGGGCACCGCGATCAGGGAGGCCGGGCGAATACCGCCCATCATTTGCTGGACAAAAGTGCCCATCTGGCCGAAGCCATCAAACATCATTACAAAACCGACCACCGCGCCGGTGATCAGCGGAACCATCATCGGGAAGCCCAGGAGCAGCAGCCCGATCATGATTACCATCATTATAGTCGCCATGAGTTTCTATCCTTTGTTAAAGCAGCTGCAGGTTCAGACTTCCGACTCACTGTCCGCATAACCATCGATCACACCAGTAGAGAGATAAACATCCTTGCTGGTGAAATTCTTGATGGCCGTAAGGAAATACTGAATGCCGGTGATTGCAAACCCCACTGGCGCCCAAACGTAAATCCACCAAATCTCAAAACCCAGCGCCGGAAGGATGCGTCCGCGGCTATGGAGGGTCTCGACGTACCCATAGGAGTGATAGCAGAGGAAGAACATCACCACAGATGTAAACAGGGCAATGAAAATCATCAGGACTTTGCGCCCTTTGGGGGGGATCGCATCGTAAACCGCAGACATGCGGATATGACGGCCATGGCGGGCCGCGTAACCAATACCTGCAAAGGTAATCAGGATGATAAGAATTCGGTTGATCTCACCAGAGAAAAACAGGCCTTCACCGAAGACAAAGCGCGCAATAACGTTGATACACGTATTGACGGCCATAAGGATTACGCCAACGGCGAGCATGACGGCTTCAGTTTTGGCGATAACTTCGTCAATGGTTCCCAGAAACCCGGGGAGGCCGGACTCGTAGGTGCCGGTATCGTCTTCTAGATCCGGGGAGTTCTCGGACATGGGGGTTGCTCCAGAACATATCGCTCCCAGCCGGCAGGAGGTCCCCGGCGGGGCGGGGTTAAAACAGATTCCCGCCGGGCAGGGCCGGCGGGAATGGTTCCTTCAGGTTCAGTTACTCTGAACTTCCTTGAGGTCTTCCTTGAACTGGTTCAACAGCTCTTTACCACCTTCGCCCGTCATTTCGATGAACTTCTCTTCAACCTGTGGCGCGCGGGCCTTGAAGGCTTCGATCTGTTCGTCGTTCAGGCGAGTGACGGTGACCTCGTCGCTGGCTTTCTGGATTTTCTCAAGCGCTTTCTCAGCGAGACCGTCAATGTGCACGATGATTTTCTCGAACGCGTAGTCAGCGGCGTCCTCAACAAGCTTTTTGTCTTCGTCGGACAGGCCGTCGTAGAAGTTCTTGTTGGCCATCATGGCAGTGGTGAACCAGCCGTGGCTGGTGAAGACCAGGTTCGGGGAAACTTCGTAAAGACCGCCGGACTCAATCCAGAAAATCGGGTTTTCCTGACCCTGGATCATGTTGGTCTGCAGCGCACCGTAAACCTCACCCCAGGGCAGAGGCGTGGGCGTTGCGCCAAACGCGGAATAGGTTTCCGACAGCAGCGGGTTGGTCATGACACGGATCTTCTTGTTGTTGAAGTCTTCCGGCTTGCTGACGGGCTCGTCCACCGTCACGACCATTTCACCTTCCGGATACATCTGCAGAAGCTCCAGGCCATTCTGGGCGTACAGCTCCGGGAAGTCCTTGTTGATTGCCTCACTTTCACGGAAGAACTTGATGACCGTGTCCATGTCAGTCGGCATCAGGTACGGAATGAAGAAAATCTGAGCTTCCGGGATCAGCGAGCCTGTGAAGCCAGGGGACTGGTTTACAAAATTAAGGATACCGGCTTGGGTCTGCTCCATGATGTCGTCGGATTCGCCCAGCTCACCGAAACGATAAATCTGCACGGTGTGGTCGGAGTTGTCTTCAATATATTCCTTGAAGTCGTAAGCGAATACGTCCTGGACATCACCCTCATACTCTTCATGTGCATAGCGCCAGTTAGCAGCATTCACCGAGTTTGCCGCTGTCATTGCGGCAAAGGCGAACGCTGAAAGCCCTGCCAGTTTCTTGAACTTGCTCGTGGTGCTCATCGCGTTGTCTCCGCTTATTTTTTTGCTGAAATGATCTGTTACATTTACTTAGACTGGCAAAACAATCCCGATTTCGCAAGAAATTGGCAAATTTACCTGGTGCCGGAAGCGACGCGTTCCGGTGGCTTGTACAAGTTGTGATAAGCTTTTGTTTCTTACCGGAAACAAAACACAGGGCAGGTATGCCAGCGACGCCATCCATCGAGCCCGGCTTTCACGCCATCCACGCCAATCATCTGGAAGACCTGCGCCGGGCTGTGGTCTGGATCTGCCGGCAGAGCCCTCTGCCACCGCTGGAAAGTGAAACCTTTCTGGTGCAGAGCAATGGTATTGCCCAATGGCTGAAGCTGGCACTGGCCGAAGACCCGTCCGAGGAGGGGGCTGATGTCGGCGTCGGCGGCCTGGGGATTGCGGCCGGCATGGATTTTCTGTTTCCCGCCCGGTTTATCTGGCAGGCCTATCGGGCGGTACTGACCTCGGAGGGCGTGCCGGAACAATCCCCGTTTGATAAATCCCGCCTGGTCTGGCGCCTGTTCCGACTACTGCCGGAGTTGATTGCCGACGACGTGTTTGCGCCATTGCGACGATTCATGGCCGGAACGGATACTGAAACCCGCCGATACCAGCTCGCCGGCAAGATTGCGGACCTGTTCGATCAGTACCAGGTTTTTCGCGCCGATTGGCTGGCCGACTGGGAGGCCGGCCATGACCGCCTGCGGATGGCCCGCGGCGAACACCGCGATCTGGGCGATGAGCTGCGTTGGCAGGCTGTGTTGTGGCGCAGGCTGGTGGCTGATGTTGGCGAACTCGCGGGTACCAGCCGTTCACGCATCCACACCCGGTTCATGGAGCAGGGGCAGACACTGACAGCCGCAGACAGGCCTCAAAACCTGCCCCGCCGTATTGTGGTCTTTGGCGTGTCATCCCTGCCGAAGCAGGCGCTGGAAGCCCTGTCTATTCTCAGTCGGGTCAGCCAGGTGGTGCTCTGTGTCCACAACCCCAGCGAATTTTACTGGGCCGACATCATCAGCGACCGTGACCTGCTGACGGCGGACCGCAAACGCGGCAAGACCCACCCGGGGCTGGCTGCGTTGACCGACCCAGATGCCCTTCACCAGCACGCCAACCCGTTGTTGGCGGCCTGGGGCAAACAGGGGCGGGACTACATTCGCCTGCTGGACGAATTCGACAACCCCGAGGCGTATCAGGGCCGCGTGGCAACTCCGGAGGGCCGGATCGATATTTTTACGCCCCACGGAGATCCGGAAAAGCCCGCGCTGTTGCACCAGGTCCAGAACGACATTCGCTCGCTCACCTCCCAGTCGGAGATGCTGGGGCAGGCACGGACTCTCGATCCGTTCCGGGATAATTCCGTGGTGTTTCACAATGCCCACAGCCCGCAACGGGAAGTGGAAATCCTTCACGACCAGTTGCTGGCGGCATTCAACAGTGATCCGGAACTTCGGCCCCGCGACGTGATTGTCATGGTGCCAGACGTCGATACTTACGCGCCTCATATTCAGGCGGTTTTTGGTCGTTACCCGTCGTCGTCCCTTCGCTACATCCCGTTTACCATTTCCGACCAGGGCCAGCGGCATCGTCAGCCGGTGCTGATTGCGCTGGACACGTTGATGGCCCTGCCCGAAAGCCGTTTTGGCGTCAGCGAGATCATCAGCCTGCTGGAAGTGCCGGCCGTACGCAGTCGGTTTGGTATTGTCGAGGGCGATCTTCCATTGGTGCGCCAATGGGTGGACGGCGCCAACATTCGCTGGGGTCTGCACAGCGACCATCGCAGCAGTCTCGACTTGCCAGAGGGTCTGGAACGCAACACCTGGCAGGCGGGTCTGCGGCGGATGCTATTGGGCTATGGCGCTGGCCGCGACGATCCCTGGCAGGGGATCGAACCGTTCGAGGAAATCGGCGGCCTGCAGGCGGGTGTGGCGGGCAATCTCTACCGCTTTGTTGATCGGCTGGAAGAGCTCTGGCACGAACTCAGATCCTCTGCGACGCCTTCCGGCTGGCTCGATCGGCTGCAGTCCATACTCGAGCGCTTCTTCGCTGAACTGTCCGATGACGACCTGCTGCTGGTGAACCGGCTGCGCCGACAGGCAGAACAGTGGCTTCAGGACTGCAACAGTGCCGGTATGGAAGACGTGGAACTGCCCCTGAACATCGTGCGGGACATTCTGCTGGAAGGGCTGGAAGAGGGCGGCCTTAACCAGCGATTCCTGGCTGGCAAGGTCAATTTTGCAACCCTGATGCCCATGCGTGCCATTCCCTTTCGGCGGGTGTGCCTGCTGGGCATGAACGATGGTGACTACCCGCGATCGCGACCGCCGGTGGATTTTGACCTGATGGCCGTGGATTACCGACCAGGCGACCGCTCCCGCCGGGAGGACGACCGTTACCTGTTTCTGGAGGCATTGCTCTCCGCGCGGGAGCAGCTTTACATCAGTTGGGTGGGGCGCAGCATCCGTGATGATTCGGAACGGCCACCCTCGGTACTGGTCAGCCAGCTCTGTGACCATCTTGATGCGGTTTGGCAGGTAGAGAAGTCAGACCAGAAAACGTCTCCGGCTCTGACGATCAAACACCCGCTGCAGCCGTTCAGTCGCGAGTATTTTCCCGCCGGGAATCGCGGAGCCGGGCACAATGGCTCACCAGACGTTCACGAGGTGCTGGCGACGCGGCGCCTGTTCACTTATGACAGCGAATGGCTCAGTGCACATCAGCAACGGGAAACCGACGTGGTGGGCGTCGAACTGCCTTTCCTGCCACCGGCGGAGCCCCTGTCGATTGCTGATGTTGGCGCCTTCCTCAAGCGACCGGTGGACACCTTTTACCAGCGCCGGCTGCAGGTCCGGTTTACCGATGTGGAGAGCCTGGACACCGACAATGAAGCATTCGCCATGGACGGCTTGCACCACTGGCGTCTGGAGGACGAACTGATTCGTCATGCGGTCATGAAATCGGGCACCGAGGACGAACTGCATCAGCGGCTGGAGGGCGCTCTGGCGAGCATGGCCCGGCGAGGCGAGTTGGGCATGGGAGTGACGGAAACCGCCCTGACGCGGCAGTTGGAAAGTCGCATGCCAGACCTGTACCGGCGTTATCAGGAGGCCGTGGTGCTCTGGCCTGAGCCGGTGGACGATGTCTCAGGCTTTGAGTACCGCCATGAGCATGGCGACGCGACGGTCACCATTAATGACAGGCTGGGCAATCTGCGTACGCGCCCTGACGGTGACCTTTGCCGGGTGGTGATCGCCAGTAGCAACCTGCTGGAAGGGTCTGGAAGCGCTCGCCAGCTAAAGTTCCCGGCCCTATTGGAACACTGGGTGGCGCACCTCGCAGGTAATATTTGTTATGAGGCTTTCCACACTCAGGTGATTGCCAAAGAGGAAAAGCGGGTCGTTAACCTGTTGCCCCTGGATGTCGCCCACGCCAGGGAATACCTGAACAGCATCCTGGACTACTGGATTCAGGGTCAGACGCGGCCGCTGCCGATAGAGTCGGGTGCGGCCTTCGGCTATTTGCGGGGCCTTTATCCCGCCAGGGGCGAGGGCAGCGAGGACAAAGCGCTGCTGAAGGCGACGGACGCCTACGGAAAGGCTCTGGAGCGCGACAGTGGTTACCTGCGCAGGGCCTATCCGGAGGTAGAACAACTGCTGGAGAATGACGAATTCCCGCTGTTGGTGTCGGCTTTGTATGAGCCGCTCTGGCACGCGGAACAGGCCAGCCGGGCCAAGCCCTCCAGTGCGGGCCGGGAGTGGGCGAAATGACCGAAGCAATCCGCAAACTCGATCCTCTCACGTTGCCGTTGCGTGGCAGTCAACTGATAGAAGCCAGTGCCGGTACTGGCAAGACCTTTACCCTGGCGCTGCTGTACGTGCGTCTGGTACTGGGTCATCGGACGGTGGCAGAGCCCCTTGGTGAGGGCATCATGCCGCCCAATCTGTTGGTGGTGACCTTTACCGAAGCCGCCACCAAGGAACTCCGGGACCGGATTCGCGCCCGCCTGACCGAAGCCGCAGCGCTGTTCGCGGCTGAACCGGACACCGCCGACACCACGGTGATGTCAAAAGACCCGCTGGTGAATCTGCGCAACGCCTGCCCAGCGGCCGACTGGCCAGCCTGCCGTCGAAAACTGCTGTTGGCTGCGGAATGGATGGACGAGGCAGCCGTGTCCACCATCCACGGCTGGTGCAATCGCATGCTCAGCGAGCATGCCTTCGACAGCGGTAGCCTGTTCCGTCAGACCCTGGAGACCAGCCAGACGGACCTGCTGGATGACGTAGTGAGGGATTACTGGCGCACCTTTATCTACCCCATGCCACCGGAGTTGATGGGCGAGGTGCTGGACACCTGGAAAACCCCGGAAAGCCTGCGCCAGTCCGTGCGCAACCTGTTGCCACACGTGGATGCCCTGCCAGTACCGGAACGTGATCCACTGGCCGCTGCGGAGGCAGCGAAGCGCCTGCGGGAGGTGAAGCTGCAGGCTCTGAAAGCCCCCTGGCCGGCGTGGTGTGACGAATTGGAAGAACTGTTGGCGGAAACCACGAAGCGAAAGCCCAAACCGCTGCATGGCACCACCAAAAACTCCCTTCAAAAAGCCGTGGAACACCTGCGGGAGTGGGCTACTACCGATGCGGCTGAACCTCATGAGTTCCTGTCGAGTAAACGCACCAAGGGCTTTGACACCCTGGAGGCGGAAGCATTTGCTGAAAAATGGACCGGCGAGGATGAGCCGCCGCATCATCCTGCCATGGACGCCATCACCGAACTCAAACCGGCATTGAAAACCATGCCGGTGGCAAAAGCGGACATCCTCAACCACGCCGCCTGCTGGATCGCCCGTCGCCTGGACAGCGAAAAACAGCGCCTGGCCAGTATGGGCTTTGACGACCTGCTCACACGACTGGATGCCGCCTTGGGCGGCCCCCAGGGCGAACGCCTGGCAGGTACCATTCGTCGCCAGTTTCCGGTGGCAATGATCGATGAATTCCAGGATACCGACCCGGTGCAGTACCGGATCTTCGACCGTATTTACCGGGTGGCCAGCAACGACCAGGACACCAGCCTGTTGATGATCGGTGACCCGAAACAGGCGATCTATGGTTTCCGGGGCGCCGACATCTACACCTATCTGGATGCCCGTCGGGCGGTCAGCAGCCGAACCTACACGCTGGGCACCAACTACCGCTCCGCTGTTGCCATGGTAGACGGCGTCAACCGGGTATTTTCCCAGGCCGATGCGTCCCTGCCCGAAGGGGCGTTCCTGTTTCGTGCCGGAGACGACAACCCATTGCCCTTCAGCCCCGTGGAGGCCAAAGGTACCAGCCAGCAATGGCTTGTTAACGGGCAGCCGCTACCACCGCTGACGTTCTGGACCCTGAGCGATGAACGCCCTATCGCCAAGGAAACCGGCAGAGAGGCTATGGCCGAGGCCTGTGCGGCGGAGATTGCCCGCCTGTTGAATCTTGGGCAGAGCGGCGACGCGGGTTTTGTCGCCGAGGGCACGCCGTTTGAGCCCGTGCGACCGGAGCACATGGCTGTGCTGGTCAACAAGCGTGACGAGGCGAATGCTGTCCGGCAATCATTGGGCGCTCGGGGCGTTCGCAGTGTGTACCTGTCAGACCGTAATTCCGTGCTTCAGTCGGTGCAGTCGGTGGAGATGCTGCAGTGGTTGCAGGCCTGTGCCGAACCCGGCCAGCTATCGCTGATTCGCGCGGCACTCGCCACGCCCACCATGAGCCTGGCTTATCAGGAACTGGACCGCCTGTTCAGTGACGAAAATGCGCTGGACCGCGAGATCAATCGCTTCCAGGGTTACCGTGAACTCTGGCAGCAACAAGGCGTACTACCGATGCTGCGGCGCCTGCTCATGGACTATGACGTGCCGGCGAAGCTGCTGTCCGGGCCCGACGGCGAGCGCGGCCTGACCGATATCCTCCACATCGCCGAACTGCTGCAGCAGGACAGCCAGCAGCTGGACGGTGAGCACGCGCTCATTCATCACTACACCGAGATGTTGCAGGATTCTGACGATGAGGACGAACACCGTACCATGCGCCTGGAAAGCGATGCCGGGCTGGTCAAGGTGGTCACCGTCCACAAGTCCAAAGGCCTGGAGTACCCGTTGGTGTTCCTGCCGTTTGCCACCGAATTCCGCGAGGAGAAGCCGAACCAGGCGTTTATCAAGTACCACGACGACGAAGGCCGGCTGCAGATTTCCCTGGAGCCGGATGAAGATACCCTGGCCAGGGCTGACCGCGAACGACTGGGTGAGGATATTCGCAAACTCTACGTTGCCCTGACCCGGTCCCGTCACGCCACCTGGGTTGGTGCCAGCGGCATTAAAGGTTGGCGGCAGAGCGGCCTGGGGCACCTGATTGGCCGCTCTGCCAGCGATGAAGACACGGACCTGATGCCCTTCCTGCAGTCCGTGGCCACCGACGAACCTGCAATCGATGTGACGCCGATGCCTGAGGCGGGAGACGACGTTTACGCGGGCGACGAGGAACCGAAGCTTGGCAACGCTCTGGAGCCGGTGCGGGAAGCCCGGGAAAACTGGTGGATCGCAAGCTATTCCGCGATCACCTATGGCGCCCGCGGTGGCTACGGGAATGACTTCGTACCGGCCAGTGAGGATGCGGAGCAGGAAAATTTGCGCGACGAGGACGAGCCCGTTGTGGCCGACACCCTGGCCGCAATGATTCCCGACTGGCAAGGGCCGCAACCGGTCAACCAGCATGCTTTCCCGAAAGGCTCCGGCCCCGGCACCTTCCTGCATGATATTCTGGAGTGGTGCGCGAGAGAGGGGTTTCACAAGGTGGTTAATACGCCGGATGATCTTCACGAGCTGCTGGAGCGCCGCTGCAAGTTACGCAACTGGAGTGATTGGGCAGACACCCTGAAAACCTGGATTTACACCCTGATTACGATGGATATTCCCCTTCCGGGCAGCAGGACATGCTCCCTGGCCGGCCTTGATACCTTCCGGCCGGAACTGGAGTTCTGGTTTGAAAGCCATGACGTGAACACCCTCGCCATGGACAGACTGGTCCGCCGGCATACGCTGGGTGGTGATCCGCGTCCCGAAGCTCACCAAGCCACCTTTAACGGCATGCTGAAAGGGTTTATCGATCTGGTGTTTGAACACGAAGGCCGCTATTACGTGCTGGACTACAAGTCGAACTTCCTGGGGGAAGATGATCAGGCCTATATCCCCGGCGTGATGAAAGCGAAAATCCTTGAGAAACGGTATGACCTGCAGTACGTCATCTACCTGCTGGCGCTACACCGTCTGTTGAAAGCGCGCCTGCCGGACTACGATTACGACAGCCATATTGGGGGTGCCGTCTACCTGTTCCTGCGAGGCTGCGATGCACCGGGCGCCGGCGCTTTTACCGAACGGCCGGACAGAGCCCTGATCGAGGAGCTGGACCGGCTGTTCAGTGGCCAGGGGGAGAAGGCAGCATGACCGGAGAAAGCGGAACCACTCCAGACCTGTTCGACGCCGTTGAGCCCGAACCGGCACCACGGTTGCCCCAAACCGCTGCCGATGCTCTGGCCTTGCTGGACGAGTGGGTGGAGCGCGACTGGATTCGTGCCCTCGATCATGCTTTCGCGACGTTTGTTTGCACGATGGTCCGTGAACAGGGCGAGCAGCCTGCGGCGATGCTTGCGCTGTTGTCAGCGATGGTGTCACACCAGGTGGGACGGGGGCACGTGTGCCTGGATGTGCGTCATCTCTGTCGCGCCACGGAACCAACGCTGGTACTGCCGCCGGAAGGCGTCGGCTCTCTACCTGAAAACAGCCCGAGGCCGTCGGATCTGTTTGCCAGTGTCAGCACTGACCAACTGATTGGAATGCTAGGGCAAAGCTGCGCTGTCAGTGACGGCGAGCAGGCAGCACCGCTGGTATTGGATGGCTCGCGGCTGTACCTGCGTCGGTTCTGGCGCTACGAGCAGGCTATTGCCGCCGGTATTCGGGCACGTCTCGATAACCGTGTAGCGTTGACGGATACCGGTCCGTTGAAGACGGCACTGGATACCCTGTTCGGCACGGAAAGCGGTGCCGATGGCCTGCCGGATTATCAAAAAATGGCCTGTGCCCTCGCGGCACGGAACCGCTTCGGTGTCATTACCGGCGGCCCCGGCACCGGTAAAACCACCACGGTTGTTAACCTGTTGGCGGCCTTGCAGTCGATGGCCTGTGACTCTGCGGAGGCCTCCGGCGGCAACCCTTACCTGCGCATCCGCCTGTCGGCACCAACCGGAAAAGCGGCCGCCAGGCTGAGTGAATCCATCGGGGGGGCTGTTGACCGTCTGCCGTTGAAAAGCCTGCCGGGTGCACCGGATAAATCTGCCATTCCGACCCAGGTCACCACGTTACACCGGCTGCTGGGCAGTCGCCCGGGCTCACGGCGTTTTCGCCACAACGAGGACAATCCGTTGCCATTGGATATCCTGGTAATTGATGAAGCGTCCATGGTGGATGTGGATCTGATGGCGTCGGTATTCGCGGCCCTGCCGAATCAGGCCAGACTGATCATGCTGGGGGACAAGGATCAACTGGCGTCGGTGGACGCCGGTGCGGTGTTGGGGGAACTCTGCCAGCGCGCCGAAGGCGCCCACTACTTGCCGCAAACGGCCGAGTGGCTGAAATCGGTGACTGGATATCAATTGCCATCAGAGCTGCTGGACCCCGAGGGTCTTGCCCTGGACCAGGCGGTTGCCATGCTGCGAAAGAGCTATCGGTTTGACGAACATAGCGGTATCGGCGTGCTGGCATCGGCCACCAATGCGGGCCAGCTCAGCCGGGAATTGATCGGCCAATGTCGCAACCAGGGCTTTGAGGATGTGGCCTGGCTGGCCGGTGAGAACGACATGGGGTGGTTGGCAAACCATGCCCTGACTGGCAGTCCGGAACGCTTTCAAAATCAGGGCTCGCAGCGCGTGGTCGGCACTTCGCCGGTTGAGCCTCCGGTTGGCTATGGCCACTATCTAAAGCTGATTCGTGACCGCAAACCCGCCGCCGACGTCGAGGCGGATGGGCGTGAATCATGGGACGCCTGGGCAACCGAGGTGCTTGCGGCGTTCAATCACTTCAAGGTGCTTTGCGCGTTGCGGCAAGGGCCGTTTGGAGTGGAAGGACTGAACCGTGACATTGCCGGGCGTTTACACGGTGCCGGTCTGATCGAACGCACCGAAGGTTGGTACGCCGGTCGTCCGGTACTGATCACCGGAAACGACTATAATCTGGGGCTGATGAATGGCGATATCGGTATCACCCTGAGCGTACCCTGGGATCGTAACGACGCGGGTGAACCGGTTGAGACCCTGAGGGTCGCCTTTCCGTCCAGTGACGGTAGCGGAGGTGTCCGCTGGATATCGCCCAGCCGTTTGCAATCGATGGAAACGGTCTACGCCATGACCGTGCACAAGTCTCAGGGCTCGGAATTCACCCACGCCTGCCTGGTGATTCCGGACCGCCTGACCCCGGTGCTAACCCGGGAGCTGGTATACACCGGCATTACCCGGGCACGCCACTGGCTTAGCCTGGCGGTATGCCAGGAAGGTGTGCTGAAAGAGGCGGTGGGGCGTAGCGTGATTAGGGCGTCAGGGCTGGCTGGGTTGTTGGCTTGAAGCGCTTTTTGTTAACCCGTATAGGGAGAAAACACATGAGAGGAGTTGTGTCGGTACCCGGGCATGTGGCCACTCTGTTTGCTCTGCTTTTTCTGGCCGGTTGCGTCGGGTCACCTGCCACCGGCCGTTCCGCCGATGACATCGTGGCGATGCCGTTGACCAACACCTATTGGCAGCTGCTGAGCATCGCGGGTGAGCCGGTGTCGGAAACCAACGCCGACCAGAAGCCCCACATCCTGTTTCTGGACGACGGTCGGGTGAGTGGCTTCAGTGGCTGCAATCAATACATGGGCGACTATCAGGTCACGGGTGAGAACTTGCTGTTTGATTCCATGAGCAGCACTCGCAGGGCCTGCCCGGATAATCAGACGGAACAGTTGCTGTTCGCGGCCCTGGCCAAGACCGTTGGTGTCAATCTCGAAGGCATCGAGCTTCGGTTGTTGGGTGAAGCCGGCGAAGAGTTGGCAGTATTCGAAGCCTCACGGATGAAATAAGGCGTCGGTCGTCAGGCCTTGGACAGACAGTCGGTCATAAAGCCCCTGAATTCGATCACCAGCCGCGCCAGGCTGTTTTCCAGACGATGTCCGTCCGGTAGTACAAGCAACGGCAGCTTCTGCTCCCGTGCCAGCTCAATTACCGGCATTGGCAGCACCACATCGTCGTCCCAGCCGTGAATGATCTGGACCTGCCGGGCCTGAATAAGGGGGCTGGATTGCGGATAGGCCGACATCGCCAGAGCCGGCGCCAGAAGAAAGCAACCCAGTACCGGTGTTTCCGCACTGGTGCGAGCACATACCCAGCCTCCCATGCTGGATCCGGCCAGGATGGTTCTTTCCGGGACGGCACCCGCCTCGGTGATGGCTTCTTTCATCTGCGTGAGGCGTTCGGTGGGATCTTTCGTGCTGCGATGATCCACGACAATCGCGGTTACACCGGGAAAGGTTTCCGCTTCGGCTTTCAGCGCCTGTACTTTGGTGCCTCCAGGGCCACTTTCCAGGCCGTGGGACAGGAAAACATGAAATTCGCGCGTGGCCATGGTTGTCTCCGGTTTGAGGTCAGTGTCGGGTGGCGGCCAGGATATCCAGCGCGTGCCGCCGTTTCTCAGGGTCGTACAGATCCACGGTAAACATCAGTTCGTCCACGTCCACCGTCTGCAATAGCCGCTCCAACTGCTCCCGGAGAGTGTCCTCACTGCCCAGCAACTGAAGCGACAGGAAGTCCTTCACGCCTGCCTGCTCACCGCTGTTCCATAAACCTTCCATGGACTTGACCGGGGGCCGCATCCACAGTGGTTGGCCCCGAAACAGGGAAAGAATGCGCTGGTAACTGGTGGTGGCCAGGAACTGAGCCTCCTCGTCGGTGTCCGCTGGCACGGCCGGAACGGCCAGAATCACATAGGGTTTATCCAGTTGGTCCGAAGGCTGGAAGTTGTCCCGGTAAGTCTGGATCGCCTCGCGGTAAAGCCGGGGCGCGAAGTGGCCAGCAAAGGCGTAGGGTAGCCCCCGCATCGCGGCAAGCTGTGCGCTGTAAAGGCTGGAGCCCAACAGCCAGATGGGCACATGGGTGCCTGCGCCGGGAATGGCCTTGACCGGCTGGCCCGGCTGGAGTGTCCCCAGTAAAGACTGCAGCCGCGCGACATCCTCGGGAAACTGTTCTGCCCCGAGGCCGTCCCGGCGCAGCGCCCGGCTGGTTATGGGGTCGGTGCCCGGAGCTCGGCCCAGGCCAAGGTCAATTCGGCCGGGATAGAGGCTTTCCAGGGTGCCGAACTGCTCAGCGATCACCAGCGGCGGATGGTTGGGCAGCATGATACCCCCGGACCCTACCCGGAGAGTGCTGGTAGCACCGGCAATGTGCCCGACCAGTACGGCCGTTGCGGAGCTGCTTATGCCTTCCATGTTGTGATGCTCGGCCAGCCAGAAGCGGTTAAAGCCCAGGTTTTCCGCATGGCGGGCGTAGGCGACGCTGTTGGCCAGGGTCTGTCCCACGGAATCGCCTTCGCGAACGGAGGCCAGCTCAAGAAGGGAATAGGCAGGGAATTGGGCGCTGGAATGCTGCGACATTGAATGCTCCGGGTTTGAACTATCCGGCAGCATAACAAAAACCGGCCCGCTGTGAAGCGGGCCGGGGGATGGTTGCCGTTATGGTGCCGGTGGCGTGTAGGTCTGGGTCGAGTAGTCATCCATCGCCGGTTTGCTGATGGTGCCCTGCTCGCTGACGTAGTCCACGAAGGACTGAGCGTAGTCGAGGAAGGTGTCCTCCGAACGGCCATCTTCGGTGACGGTGCCGAAGGTCACATAGCCGTCCCTTCCACCACCGGTGAAGCTATTGGTGACTACATTCAGGGTTTCACCGTCGGTCAGGGCGCGCCATTGGGTCTCGTCGCGGCCTTTTACTTCGATGTTGTACAGTTGGTCACCCTCTGCGCGGGTCATGTCCACGTTCCAACGCAGGCCGGCGGCGTAAGGGTAGGCACCGGTGGAGCCATCGGGCGCATGGGCAAAGGCGACAGCTTCGTTCAGCACCTGGCGGATTTCGACGCCGGTCATGGTCAGATCAACCAGGGTATTGGCAAACGGCAACAGGGTGTAGGCGTCGCCGATAGTGATGTCACCGGCCTCGATGTCGGTGCGCACACCGCCCGCGTTCTGGATTGATACGTCGGCGTTCTTGCTCTGGAACAGGAAGGCCTGGGCTACCACATTGGGTATGTCACCCCCACGCGTTCCTGTCGTGCCTGCACAGCCGGGCAGACTGCTGGTGCCTTGTCCGGGGATGCGCTCCAGGCAGAGGTCTTCAGTTGCGGTACCCACTACCTCATTGCGGAAGGTGTCCAGTTGCTGGGTGTAATTGGCCAGGGCGTTTGCCACGGTGGCGTCTCCAGTGACGATACTCAACTGCGGAGCAGCGTCGACGGCGTCCATGATCGTCTGCAATTCCACACCTTCGGGTGTGTATTCGTTACCACCGTCGTCTTCACGGACGATGTCGTCGCCCAATAGCAGGTGAGGCACACCGACACAGGACTCCACCACGCCGTCTGCGTTCCATTGAACATTGAGTTCACCCACCACCTGGGAATACTGCCAGGCCTGCGCGACACAGACCTTGTCACCGTCGGCGTTGGTCAACTCGGTGGGATAGGCTCCGGAGGACGTCAGGCCGAAGTCGTCGAAGTCACCCAGCAGGGAGTGGGAATCGCCGCCAATGATCACGTCCACACCGGACAGGGCTTCGGCCAGTACCAGGTCGTTTTCGTACTGGTAGTGAGTCAGCAGGATGATCTTGTTGACGCCATCGGCCTCCAATTCGTTAATGGCTTCCTGGGCGCTCTCGGTTTCGTCCAGGAATTGTGTGGTGTCCAGCGGGCTGGAGCTGTTCTGGGTCTTGTTGGCGATGTCGATGCCGACTATACCCACTTTCTGGCCGGCGACCTCCTTCACCACATAGGGTTTGACGTAATCATCAACGGCGGTCGGGGCCAGGGGTGTGCCGACCTGTGGCACTACGTTGGCGGCCAGTACCGGTGTCTGACAACTGCCGCTGGCGAGGAAATCCAGGAACTTCTTCAGGCCTTCATCGCCACGGTCGAACTCGTGGTTGCCCAGCGCAAAGGCATCGAAACACACCAGGTTCATCAGCTCGGCATCGGCTTCACCTTCGTAAGAGGTGAAGTACAGGGTGCCGGTGATGGCATCGCCGGCGTGCAGTTTCAGCACATTATCCAGGGCCATTTCACGCTCGGCGATCTTGGCGGCAACTCGGGGGAAGCCCCCGGCGGAGAACTCGGTTTCCTGCCCGGCAATGGTCAGGGACTGCGAGCCGCCCTCAAGGTGTGAGTGGTGATCGTTGATGTGGAGAACGTTGAGGCTCAGCGGGCTGGCGGTGTTATCGTTGCTGGTGCTGTCGTCATCGTCGCTGTCGCAACCGACCAGTGCGATGAGAGGGAGTAATACCCAGGCTGACTTGCGGATCATTTCCTTGCTCCTGTTTTTGATTTATCCCCCGCATGTTCCGCTTACCGCATGTCAGTGATGTGATGCTTTTGTTGCCGAAATAAGAAATGCTCTCCCGTACATGATATCGATATACATTTGCATTTGAGATAGAGTGACGCGTTGCCAACCCTTGAGGAACAGGGAAGTGACGGACCTCCGGCAGATTGCCAGGCCAGGGAGCTTCCCATCATTTTGAAGGAACACGTGTGACGACATCCACGCTTGCCAAACGCCAGCTACCCACGGGCATCTGGATACTCGGATTTGTCAGCCTGCTGATGGATATTTCATCGGAGATTATTCACAGTCTGTTGCCGATCTATCTGGTTTCCGTTCTTGGCGCCAGTGCTCTGATGGTGGGGCTGATCGAAGGCGCGGCGGAAGCGACAGCGCCTATCATCAAAGTGTTCTCGGGCGCGCTGAGTGACTACCTCGGTAAGCGCAAGGGGTTGGCTGTTATAGGGTACGGTCTGGGCGCACTGACCAAACCGGTGTTTGCCCTTGCACCGGGGCTGGGATGGATTCTGGCGGCCCGGCTTACCGATCGCGTGGGAAAGGGGATCAGAGGAGCACCACGCGATGCACTGGTTGCCGATCTTGCACCCCCTGCGATGCGGGGTGCCGCATACGGTCTGCGCCAGTCCCTGGATACCGTAGGGGCGTTTATCGGGCCCTTGCTGGCAATCGGTCTGATGCTGCTTTGGCAGAACGATTACCAGGCGGTGTTCTGGGTGGCAGTGTTACCCGCGGCGTTGGCAGTGATGTTGTTGGTGGTTGGTATTCGCGAACCGGAAAAGCCCATCACCGAAAGGCGTACCAATCCCATAAGCCGTGCGAGCCTGAAACAGCTGAGCCGTGCCTACTGGGCGGTGGTGGCAATTGGTGCCGTGTTTACCCTGGCGCGGTTCAGCGAAGCTTTCCTGTTGTTGCGTGCCGAAGACATGGGATTGGGTGTCGCCTGGCTGCCCGTCATTCTGGTGGTCATGAACATTGCCTATTCTGTGTCGGCTTACCCGTTTGGCAAGCTTTCTGACCGTATGGACCATCGCCAGCTACTGATCATGGGGCTGGTGGTATTGCTCGTAGCGGATCTGGTGCTGGCGCTGGGTAACCACTGGCTGTGGACGCTTGTCGGCTCCGTTATCTGGGGGCTGCACATGGGGATGACACAGGGACTGCTCGCGACGATGGTTGCTCACACGGCACCGAAAGCGCTGCGCGGCGCAGCATTTGGCTTTTTCAATCTGGTTGGCGGTGTTGCCCTGTTTCTGGCCAGTGCGGTTGCTGGACTGTTATGGACCTGGGCTGGCCCCGCGCTTACGTTTTACGCCGGCGCCGCCTTTTGCCTGCTGGCCATTGGCTTGATGATGTGCCAGAGGAAGACTGCTGTGGAGCCGACCTAGGCCCACCAGGCTGGCAGCAGGTTGCGGATCTGCGGTTGCAGGAAGCGGTCGTCGATCAGCCAGATCACGCCGGTGTCCTCCGGTGTGCGGATCACCCGGCCGGCGGCCTGAGCGACTTTCTGTAGGCCAGGAATCAGGTAGGTGTAGGCATGGCCGGCACCGAAGCGTTGCTCGAGTCGCTGGCGCAGGATTTCATGCCAATGGTCGAAGGGCGGCAGGCCGAGCGTCGCCACGAAAGCGCCGATCAGGCGGTCGCCGGGCAGGTCGATGCCTTCACTGAAAACGCCGCCAAGTACAGCCAGGGCGACGCCGGCATTGTCCTCGTTGAAATCGTCAAGAAACGCCGTGCGCTCATCGGCAGACATGCCAGGGCGTTGGGCTCGAAGCGGCAGGTCGGGCGCCTGTTGTTGCAGAGTTTCCCGCACCCGGTTGAGGTAGGAAAAGCTGCTGAAAAACGCCAGGTAGTTGCCGGGCTGCCGCCGGTATTGCCGGTGGATCAGTTCCGCGATGGGCGTCAGCGACCGTTCCCGGTCCGGCTGCCGGGTGCTGATGTCCGGGGTGAAATTTACCTCAAGCTGGTCGCGGGTAAAGGGGCCTGGCAGGGAGCGGAAGCAGGTGCCCTCCGGCATGCCCAGAAGGTCCCGGTAATAGACGCCAGGCGACAGGGTTGCGGAAAACATCAGCGTGCTGTCGGCGGCTTCGAAGCGCGGGGCCAGGAAGTCCGCCGGGATCAGGTTCTGGATGGTGAGTCCGGCCTTGCCTCTTGCCGGTCTGATCAGCTCGCACAGGGAATGATTGCCAAACACCTCCGCCAGTTTGGTGAAGGCCAGGCTTTCGAACATCAGTTCCTGCAGGGCAAGGTCCGGCGGATGGTCCGCCAGGTAGTCGGTAATGGCGGAGACCAGTCGATTCAGAGCGCCGGTCAGTGAACCCGGTAGATCGTCCAGTATCACCGGCTCGCGGCTGATGTCGGGACAATGGTCGCGAATTACCGATTGCCAGGCCCGGGACACGCCATCGAATTTTGATTTCAAAGCTTTGGGGGCCTGTTTCCGCACCCGTAGCAGACGCGCCTGGCTCAGCTCCACGGAGTACATGCCACGGGCGCGGTCCACCAGATTGTGGGCCTCGTCGACCAGCAGGCTGGCCTTCCAGTCGTTCTGCCAGACCAGGGCGTGGAGCAGGGCGGACTGGTCGAACATCCGGTTTACATCGGCAACCACCACATCGCACCAGCGGGCCATTTCCTGCGCCAGAAAATAGGGGCAGATACCGTGTTGGCGGGCGATGTCTGCCAATACCGCCTGAGTCAGTGCTCCGGTGTGATTGGCAGCGTCCTTGCGGGCCGCCGGCAATCGGTCAAAGAAGCCCTTTGCCAGCGGGCAGGCGTCCCCATGGCATGCCTTGTCTGGATGCTCGCAGGCATGGTCCTTGGCCACCAGTTCCAGGGTTCGAAGGGGCAATGATTCGGGTTGCTTTTGCCGCAACAGGTGAACGGCATCGACGGCCAGTTGCCGGGCGGTATTGCGGCTGGTCAGGTAGAACAGCCGGTCCTGACTGGCCGTGGGCATCGCCATCAGGGCCGGAAAAAGGGTGCCAAGCGTCTTGCCGAGGCCGGTGGGTGCTTCCAGTAGCAACGTCTGTTGGCGGACGCTGTTCCTGTAAACGGTTTCCGCCAGGGCGCGCTGCTGTGGCCGGAAGTCGGGGAAGGGAAAAGTCAGGTTTTTTAGGGCCAGATCTCTCTCATGCCGGTGGTTGGCCTCCTGTTCAGCCCAGTCGCTGTAATGTTCACAGAGCTGTTCCAGCTCCCGCCACAGTTCCTCTGCGAGGGCCGTTTCGGTGATGGGAGTTTCCTTGTCCTTGCCGACATCGTAGTAGATCAGGGCAAGATCGATCTGGTTCAGATTTTCCTGTCGACACAGCAACGCTCCGTAGGCCCGCAATTGTGCACGGTGTAGATTGCGCTGGGCTTCCCGTACCCGGGACAGGTCACCGCGGTGGGTCTTGATTTCCTCCAGGCGGCCGGCGATCGGGTCGTAACCGTCGGCCCGCCCGCTGACCATCAGTTTGCCGCATTGGCCGGCCAGCGCCACTTCGCTTTGATACCTCGGCCCGCGACGGGCCTGCACCGCACCGTGGCCGGCAATGCCTTCTTCCGACGTGGGCGCCGGGGTGTAGCGCAGGTCCAGATCGCCCTTTCGGGCGGCGAATTCACACAGCGTTCGTACCGCGACGTTGAGATCGGTCATTGGCTGGTCCAGCGCACATAGCAGACGGAGACGGGAATGCCGTGGTCAACGCAGAACTCCAGCCACCGGGTCTGATGATCCTGCAGACGGTCGCCAGGGCCTTTGACTTCGATCATTTCATAGCGCCGGTTCGGATCGCTGTGGTCGGGCCGAAAGCGGATCAGGTCCGGAAAGCCGCTGCGGTGTTCACGCAGGTTGCCCAACAGGCGCCGGAACATAAGCTCCAGGTGTTGGGCGGGGATGCACGCCAACGCCAGTTCGAGCATTTCCTCCGAGAGTATCGGCCAGATCACGAATGGCGACGCGATGCCGTGTTTTCGCTGCCAGGTATCGCGGATTCGGGTTTTGTAATCGTCAGAGGTCAGCGTGCCGAGACAGTCGTCAAACAGTGCTTGCCGGCGTTCCACGAAATCCTCCCGGTACAGATCCACGGGCCCGGTGTGGAACGGATGGAAGAACGCACCGGGCAAAGGTTCGAACAGGGCAGGCCAGCAGAGCAGGCCAAACAGGCCATTGATAAGGGTGTTTTCCACATAGGCAACGGGCTTGTCGGGTTCGGTCAGGTGTTGCATGGCTGCCCATTCCACGGAATGCCCATCGGGGTTATCCAGTTCCAGGGTGAACGCCGTCAGTTGCGGGCGTTCGCCTTGCTGGGGCGATGCCTCTCCCAGTTTTTTCGCCAATCGCGTCAGGATACGTTCGAGCCCGCGTTCCTCAGCGCCAAACCTGGGTTCGGCGGTGGCGGCCAGGGCAATCTTCCAGGCCTCGTGGTGTTGCTTCAGCCGTTCCAGAAGGCGTAGCTGGCGCAGCCGTGATTCGCGATGTCCACTGAGGCGATAGGCCTTGAACGCCAGCTCTGTGTTGCCGCCGCGCTCCGCCAGCTTGCCCAGTTCGAACAGCAAGCGGCCTCGCCGGCTTTCCAGCCAGGCATTCTCGTTGGCCGTCGGGATGTCCTGCCATAGGGTTTCTGGCGCCTCGCCCTGATCCAGTCGTTCACGGCAGCGATGCATCACCAGGTAGCGGTCAACGTCGTCGCGTTCGTCGAAGGCCCGGGATTCGGCGGAGAGCGGTATCTGTTCGTACTGCTGGTGGCCCAGCTCCACCAACACGAAATCGGACCAGCTCTGGCGCAGGTTGCCGAAAAACATCAGCCGCAGTCGGTCGAACAGAGCCATGTGGTTCAGGCGGATTAGCTGTGTGGAGACATCTGGTAGCCAGAGGTCCACAGGAGCGGTGTCGGGATGTAGTGGAATCAGGGTGTCTTTCAGAAGGCCCTTTGCGGCAGTGGCAGGCAGGCCGGCGGCTGAAATTTCGTCGGCGAGGGCGGCACGAAGTTCGGCGAGGGTGAAAAGACGAAACAGCTCCTTGAGGGGGATGCTTGGATTGTCTTCAACCCAGCCGTTGGCGGCGAGCACACTCACGGCTTCTTTCACCGGTACACCAATCTCCGGGTAGTTGAACTTTTCCACACGGAACAGTTCGCCGGTGCGCATGACCATTCGTGCCAGCAGCGCTCTTGCAGGCGCATCCAGATTTAGCAGGCCGTCTATCTGCCGGGTCTCATCAGCTGTCAGCAAATCGCTGTGATAGTGCCGCACCCAACACACTACCGTCTCGAAGTTTTCGAGATAGTACAGCGGATTGTCCAGGCCGGCGGTGCCGGGAACGGTGGAATGTCGAGTTGATACGGGTGTCATGGAAACTGTTTGGTCGGCCGGGTCGTAAGCATAGAATAGATCTTGATGATGCCCTATGGAGAAGCCGATATGCGAGCCCTGATTGCCACGATTTTCACCCTGCTCTCAGCGTCCGTCATGGCGGCTGATTGCCCGGCCTTCCTCAACCACGACCTTCGCAAGTTGCACTCCGCCGATTCGGTGAACCTGTGTGATCTGGCCGCCGGTAAACCCATGCTGGTGGTCAATACCGCCAGCCACTGTGGCTACACCGGGCAGTTTGAAGGGCTGGAGGCGCTGCACAGGGAATACAGTGGCGAAGGCCTGGTGGTGGTCGGCTTTGCCAGTGATGATTTCCGGCAGGAGGCAGCCACGGAAGAGGAGGCCGCCAGTGTCTGCTTCAAGAATTTCGGGGTCACCTTCACCATGATCGCACCTACGGCCGTGACCGGAAGTGACGCCAACCCGGTATTCAGGGCGATCAACAACCAGAGCCGTCAACCGGACTGGAACTTCAACAAGTACGTCGTGAATGATCGCGGCGAGGTGATCGAGGCGTTTCCAAGTCGTGTAGCACCGGATTCCGCCGAGCTTCGCAATGCCATCGACCGGGTTGTCGCTGATCGCTGAGTTGGTTCAGATATCCAGCACAATCGGCGGGTTCATGGGTTTGTACTGGCCGGTGCAGGTACTGGCGTTGACGTACAGGCGGTAGTTGAGCGTCTGCTGGCCATAGCCCTCGTGGATATGCCCGAAGATGTGGAGTTTGACCGCCAGCCGTTCCAACTCCCTGGCAAGATCCTCGCAGCCCACAGAGAGAGAGTCTTTGGCGGTGAAGACCTGGTCCAGGATGCCCGCCGGTGGGCCATGGGTGATGAGCACATCGGTGGCTGCGGGAATCTGCGCCCAGCGCTCTGCGATTGCCGGGCCGCGCGCCAGGTTGAAGGCCCAGTCGAAGAATATCGGTGTCCAGGGGCTGCCCCAGAACCTGACCCCCTCTATCTCGGTGCCGCTGTCCCGTAGATAAATCGCATGCCTGAGCAAGGCCTCAGCTTCCGCAGGTTCATCCTGCAGGCACCAGTCATGGTTGCCGGCAATCAGGATCTTGTGGCGATGGGGCTGTTCAGAGAGCCAGTTGTCCAGGTCCTCCAGTTCCTCAAGGGTGCCCACGCCCAGGCAATCGCCAGCGTGGATCAGTACGTCGCCGTCGGGCACCGCTACCTGGCGGTGCATGCTGTGGGTATCCGATATGCAGACCAGTCTCATGATGGCTCGCCGGGGTCGTCAGGGCTGTGAAAGGCGCCATGGCGTCCGGCGCCAGCGGAAAATCGGCCAGCGCCTTCGATGGCTTCCTCGAACACCACAGGATAGCCGCCTGCGCCCTCGGTCGCCAAGGCCTCGGACAGTTCCATATCCCACTGGTGAATGGCGGAATGGCGGTCAGCGCGCAGGCATTTCTGGGGGAATCGAGCGATGTCGGCGGCCAGGGCTTCGGCAGCGGAGCGGGCCTGTCCATCGGGTACCACCCGGTTTGCAAGCCCCATCGCCTTGGCTTCTTCCGCACTAACCGGCCGACCGGTCAGGATCATGTCCATGGCGTGGCCATGGCCGACTATCCTTGGCAGGCGAACCGTGCCACCATCGATCAGCGGCACACCCCAGCGCCGACAGAACACCCCGAAAGTGGCGGACGCTTCAACCACTCGCAGATCACACATCAGCGCCAGTTCCAGGCCGCCGGCCACGGCATAGCCGGCGACCGCCGCAATCACCGGCTTGGACAGCGCCATACGGGAAGGCCCCATGGGGCCGGGGGCGGTTCCGGTTGCTTCTATGTTGTTGCGCAGTTGTGGGTCACCGACGGCTTCCAGATCGGCGCCGGCGCAGAAGTTGCCGCCTTCGCCCCAGAGCACAGCGACTTTGAGCTTGTCATTTGCTTCGAAATCGACGAAGGCTTGTCGTAGCGCGTCGGCTGTTTCGCGGTCGACGGCGTTTCGCTTTTCCGGGCGGGCGAGAATGATGGTCAGTACATGTCCGATGGATTCGGTGTATACGGGCAAGTGGGTCACGTGGCCTCCAGTCAATTCTTGGTATAGGGGCCTCAGGTAACCGTTGTCTCCGGCGTCAGGTTGCCAAACTCAGCCCGGTTTCGGCCCTTGTTCTTGGCATTGTATAGCGCGGCGTCGGCCTCTATCATCATATCCGCGAAGGTTGTGTGGCGGTTGGCCCGTTCAACACCACCAATGCTTGCCGAGAGGTACAGAGGCAGGCCCTGGATTTCCCGGCCATTGTTGGCAATGGCGTCGAGCAGTCGGCGGGTGATGATGCGCACGTCATCCTCTGCGGAGATGCGCAGTACCACGGTAAACTCCTCTCCCCCGATACGGCCAATGATGTCGTCATTTCGCAATTCTTTTCTCAGCGTTCGTGCCACAAAGCGCAAGGCTTCGTCGCCGGCGGCGTGCCCCCAGCGGTCATTGATCTGCTTGAAATGGTCCAGGTCCATCATCAATACGGCCATGGGCGACTGGGTCTGCAGTGCGTTGTCGAAGGCGCGGATGCCTTCCCGGAACAATGAGCGACGGTTGTATAGCCCGGTCAGGCCGTCCCGTTCGGCCATGATGCGCAGCCGTTGCTCCGACTGGGTGAACGCCAGCAGGGGCAGCGCCAGGGCCGTCGCCATGGCCAGCAGGATATGGTTGATAAGGATCAATCGCAGCCCAAAGCCGGTATGGAGCTGATTGATGCCAAGCCAATCCGCCCCGATGACCAGGACCTGAGACATCATCAGCACACCGTGCATTGTGAAGAGCACCTTGAGTATCCCGACGGGAAGGGACGGCGTGGTATCCAGTTTCGACAGACCGTAGACCGCGACGCTGAAAATGGCTGCGGAAAGCAGGGCCGTTAAAAAGCGGGCGTTGAGCGGATCGCCTTGGAAGGCAAATAACAGGGTCAGGCAATAGCCGACCGCAACGGCATTCAGGCCATGGCGGAACCGGCGGGTCTTGCGCGCGGAGTGGCCGTAGAAGCGCTGAAGGCCAGCCAGCACCAGCAATGGTGAAAGCCCCAGGAACAAATGGGCCAAGAAGACGGTGACCCAGGGCGCATCGATAAACGCTCGGGAACCGGCAAGCAGGCTTCCCGCGGCGAAGGCCACGCACGCCAGTGCCCATAATCGAAAACAGTGCTGGCGTGCTCGCAGCCGGAAAATCGCCCATAGCAGCCCCCCGATCAACACGTTGATCGCGACAGACAGCAGCAGCAAGGTCGGTAAGTGAACGGTAAATCCCATAGTCATCCCTGGTGACGGATTCTCGCAGTGTCACAGCATACGTGCCCGGGAAGTTACGGTCAGTAAGCTTTGTGTGTCGTTTCTTAGTTGGAGTTGGGGCGGAGGGTCTGGAGAGAGTTGTGATCAGGAAGCAGCCGCCAGACTCGCTGACGGCTGGTCTCGAGGTTACGCGGCTTTCAGTGTCTGCATATCGATGACAAACCGGTACTTCACGTCCCCTTTTTTCATGCGCTCGTAGGCGTCGTTGATGTTGTGGATGTCGAGCATTTCAACATCGCAGGTGATGCCGTGCTCGGCACAGAAGTCCAGCACTTCCTGGGTTTCCGGCATTCCCCCGATGAGTGAGCCGCCCAGTACCCGGCGTTTCATCACCAGGGCGCCCGCCTGCAGGGCTGGGTCAACCGGCTCCAGAAGGCCCACCAGGATGTGGGTACCATCGTATTTAAGGCAGTTCAGGTAAGGATTGAGGTCATGTTGCACCGGCACGGTGTCCAGCATGAAGTCGAAGGATTCGGCAGCCGCTTTCATCTGGCGGTCATCAGTGGAGATAATCACATGGTCGGCGCCCTGTTTCTTTGCTTCTGACACCTTGGCTTCGGAGCGAGTAAAAATGGTGACTTCCGCGCCCAGCGCCTTGGCGAATTTCACACCCATATGGCCGAGGCCGCCCATGCCAATGACGCCCACCTTGTCTCCGGCTTTCACGCCATAGTGGCGCAGGGGGGAGTAAGTGGTAATGCCCGCGCACAGGATGGGGGCGGCAGCGGCCGGGTCCAGCTTTTCCGGTACCTTGACCACGAAGCGCTCACTGACCACAACCTTGTCGGAGTAGCCACCGTAGGTGATGGAGCCGTCGTGACGATCCACCCCATTGTAGGTCCCCGTCATGCCGTCCAGGCAATACTGCTCCAGGCCGGACTCGCAGGCAGAGCAGCTGCGGCACGAGTCCACCATGCAACCGACGCCCACAGTGTCGCCTACCTTGTAATCCGTGACATCGGGGCCAATGGCGGTCACCCGACCGATGATCTCATGGCCCGGCATCACCGGAAATTCGGTCATGCCCCAGTCGTTCTGGGCAAAGTGAATGTCGGTATGGCACACGCCGCAGTAGTCGATCTCGATGGAAACATCGTCCGGGCGCGGTTCGCGCCGTTCGAAACTGATGGGGGCCAGCTTTGAGTCGGCTGATTCAGCTGCGTAGCCTTTTGCAGTCGCCATGGTCCGTGTTCCTTCTTTGTCGGTAAATGTTCAAACCTATACGCAGTAACTCCGGGTGTGAGTCAGTTTTTCAACCGCAAGTTCCTTTTATGAAAGGAATATCATCAAGGGTTAATGACGATGGGTGTGGCGATAGTCGGTAGGCGACAGGCCCATGACCTTCTTGAACAGTCGTGAAAAATAGTAGTTGTCGTCATAGCCCAGAAGGCTACTGATCTGGGTAAAGGAATGATCCGTGGTGTCCAGCAACTGGCAGGCCTGTTCCACTTTCAGGTGCAGAAAATGCTGGATCGGGGAGACGCCGGTCAGGGCCCGGTAACGGGTGGCGAAGTGCGCGGGTGAGAGCCCCGTCAGTTCCGCCAGTTGATTGAGCGTTATGCGCTCATCGAGATGCTCGCGCATGAAGTTGTGAATGATGTCCAGGTCTGGCTGCTGCGCGTGGCCCGCCTCGCCGACACTCAGCGGAACGGCCGCCAGCAACTGGCGTAGCCGGTTGGCCACATGCACCAGGCCGGGGGTGCGAAAACCGGTTTGCCGTACCGAAAGCAGACCGTTGAAATCCACCAGCAATCGGGGTTGCCGTCCGATGTGCTGAACGCGGATGCCCTCGGCAAACCCCATGTGTTCCCGGAAGTGTTCCGCCAATGGGCCGGCATAGTGTACCCAATGGATTGTCCATGGGTTGTCCGGCGCTGCGGTGTACCGGTGGGCGGCGCCGGCCGGTATCAGTACCAGGTCGCCCGCCCGTATCAGGCAGGGTTCGTCCTCGACATTCAGGTAGGCTTCCCCCTCCGTGCAATGGATCAAAAGATCGTCATTGTGGTGCTCCCGGTGCATGTGATGGCCCGCAGCGCGGCGATAGTGGCCGAAGGCGAGCGGGTACAGGTCACGGGTCAGCGGGTGTCGTGACAGGCCGCGTATGACCGGGTCAGGGATGACATAACGAATGCTGTCCGGCGGTACGGGCCACTGTGATGTTTTGGTCATCGTAGGCACCTGTTTCATGATGGTTTCGAAAGATAGTCCATCATGGTCGAAACTTAGTCAATCATTAAGCGGTAGAAGGCTGTGCTAGGATCGATGACATCCATAGGGCACAGGCCCAAAGACCTACAACAATGACAGGGAACATTGCTATGAAAAACGTACCCCTTTATATCGCCGGTGAGTTCGTCCAGAGCCAGACCGACCAATGGATTGACGTTACCGATCCTGCCACCAACGAAGTGATTGCCCGTGCGCCCTGCACCACCGACGCAGAGATGCGTCGCGCTATCGAAAACGCAGGCGAAGTGTTCAAGACCTGGAAAGAAGTACCTGTTTCCGAGCGTGCCCGGGTAATGATGCGTTACCAGGCCCTGCTGAAAGAACACCATGATGAAATCGCCGAGATCCTGTCCAGCGAAACCGGCAAAACCTTCGAGGATGCCAAAGGCGATGTATGGCGTGGTATCGAGGTTGTGGAACACGCAGCCAACATCCCCTCGCTGATGATGGGTGAAACCGTTGAGAACGTGGCCCGTGAAATCGACACCTATTCCTACACCCAGCCGCTGGGTGTCTGTGCCGGTATCACGCCGTTCAACTTCCCGGCCATGATCCCGTTGTGGATGTTCCCGATGGCCATTGCTTCCGGTAACACTTTTATCCTCAAGCCGTCCGAGCAGGACCCGCTGACCCCGATGCGTCTGGCGGAGCTGTTTGAAGAAGCAGGCGCCCCCAAGGGTGTGCTGCAGGTCGTCCACGGCGGTAAAGAACAGGTAGACGTGCTGTTGACCGATCCGGCCATCAAGGCGGTGTCCTTCGTTGGCTCCGTACCGGTGGGCCGTTACATCTACGAAACCGGCACCCGAAACATGAAGCGTGTACAGAGTTTCGCTGGCGCCAAGAACCACATGGTGATCCTGCCGGATGCGGACAAGAATCAGGTGGTCAAAGCTCTGGTGGGCGCATCGGTGGGTGCTGCCGGCCAGCGTTGTATGGCGATTTCCGTGGCCGTGTTCGTAGGCGAGGCCCAGGAGTGGATTCCGGAAGTGAAGGAAGCCCTGGCTGCGGTCAGACCCGGTGCCTGGAACGACAAGGAAGCCAGCTATGGCCCGATTATCAGCAAGCAGGCGAAGCAGCGCGTGGAATCGCTGATTACCCGCGGTGAGGAAGAAGGCGCCAAGCTGCTTCTGGATGGCCGTAACTGCACCGTTGATGGCCTGCCCGATGGCAACTGGGTAGGGCCGACGCTGTTCGCCGGGGTCAAGCCGGAGATGGATGTCTACAAGGAAGAGATCTTTGGCCCGGTGCTGGCCTGCATGGAAGTGGACACCCTGGAAGATGCCATCAACCTGGTAAACGACAGCCCCTATGGCAACGGTACATCCATCTTCACCAGCTCCGGTGGTGCGGCACGCCGCTACCAGCATGAGATCGAAGTGGGTCAGGTGGGTATCAACGTGCCCATTCCAGTGCCTCTGCCGTTCTTCTCCTTCACCGGCTGGAAAGGGTCTTTCTACGGTGATCAGCACGCCTACGGCAAGCAGGCGGTGAAGTTCTACACCGAGACCAAGACCATTACCTGTCGCTGGTTCAGCAGCGATGCGGTGGCTGAAACCAACTTCTCCATCCGCATGCGGTAAGGGGAGCACATGAACTTTGATCTGACCGAAGATCAGCTGGCTTTCCGCGAGGCCGCCAGGGCCTTCGCGGAGAAGGCCATGGCCCCTCACGCCGCCAAATGGGATGCCGAGCATGTGTTCCCGGAGGAAGTGATCCGCGAGGCCGGTGATATGGGCTTTTGCGGTATTTACACGCCGGAAGCCCAGGGTGGCATGGGGCTGTCGCGGCTGGATACCAGCGTGATCGTGGAAGAGCTGGCAGCTGCCTGTCCTTCCACGGCTGCCTACATCACCATCCACAACATGGCGACCTGGATGGTCGCGCAGTTTGGCAATGCCGACATCCAGAAACAGATCGCCCCGAAAATGGCCAGCGGTGAATGGCTGGGTTCCTACTGTCTGACGGAGCCGGGTGCCGGCTCTGACGCCGGTAACCTGCGCACCAAGGCCACACGGGACGGCGACAGCTACGTATTGAACGGTAGCAAGGTGTTTATTTCCGGCGCCGGCGCCACCCAGATGCTGGTGGTGATGGCTCGTACCGGCGAACCCGGCAGCGGCCCAAAAGGGATCAGCGCCTTTGTGGTGCCTGCTGACAGCGACGGTATCCACTACGGCAAGGCCGAGGAAAAAATGGGTTGGAACAGCCAGCCCACCCGTCAGATTACCTTCGAGAACGTGCGTGTGCCGGCCAATAACCGGCTGGGTGAAGAAGGTCAGGGCTTCATGATTGCCATGAAGGGCCTGGACGGCGGGCGCCTGAACATTGCCACCTGCTCCCTGGGGGGTGCCCAGGCGGCGCTGCTGCGTGCCCGCAATTACATGCACGAGCGCGAGCAGTTCGGCCAGTCCCTGGCAGGTTTCCAGGCGCTGCAGTTCAAGCTGGCGGACATGGCAACCAATCTGGTAGCCGCGCGGCAGATGGTTCGCTTGGCAGCTTACCGGCTGGATCAGGGCGATACTGAAGCCACGCTGCATTGCGCCATGGCCAAACGCTTTGCCACCGATGCGTGTTTTGAGGTGTGTAACGAGGCACTGCAGCTCCATGGTGGATACGGCTATATCCGCGAGTACCCCCTGGAGCGCTACGTGCGTGACCTGCGGGTGCATCAGATTCTGGAAGGCACCAACGAAATCATGCGGCTGATCGTAGCCCGCCGGCTACTGGAGCCTGGTGTCGCTGAAGCTATCCAATAAACGCTTCTGCCAACTAACAAAAAGGCGAGAATTCACATGAGCGAATTGATTCAGCTGGAAAAACGCGGCCACACCGCGATCATCACCATTAACAACCCTCCTGCCAATACCTGGACCAAGGCGTCTTTGAAGGCTCTGGAAGAGACGATTGAGTCGCTCAACGCTGATCGCAATATCTTTGCGTTGGTGGTCACTGGCCAGGGCGAGAAGTTTTTCTCAGCCGGCGCCGACCTCAAGGCCTTTGCTGATGGCGATATCGGTAACGCCAGTGTCATGGCGCAGGCGTTTGGCCAGGCCTTTGATGCCCTGGTGAGATTCCGTGGCGTGTCCATCGCTGCGGTGAACGGCTACGCCATGGGTGGTGGCCTGGAGTGTGCGCTGGCCTGTGACATCCGCATTGCTGAGGAGCATGCCCAAATGGCCTTGCCAGAGGCCACTGTCGGCCTGCTGCCCTGTGCCGGTGGCACCCAGAACCTGCCCTGGCTGGTGGGCGAAGGTTGGGCCAAGCGGATGATTCTGTGTGGTGAGCGTATTAAGGCCGACAAGGCCCTGAGCATCGGGCTGGTGGAAGAAGTGGTGCCGCAGGGCGCGGCCCTCGACAAGGCGCTGGAACTGGCGGAGATGGCCGGCAAACAGAGCCCGTCATCCGTTGCCCGCTGCAAGACCCTGGTGATGAGTGCCCGTGACGGTCGCAGCCACGACGATGGCTGGAGAATGGAGCGGGAACTGTTTATCGAACTGTTCAGCACCGAAGACCAGCGCGAAGGGGTGAATGCGTTCCTTGAAAAACGCCCGCCGGAATGGAAGAACCGATAAAAAGTACCGATAGAAAGCAAAGTTTAATAGCACCGATAAACCGCACCGGATTACTGAGTGAATGGTATGAGCGATCAAGTAGTCATTTTTGAGGAACTGGAAGCTGCCGGCGGTAGCCGCATTGGTGTGGCACGGCTGAATGCTCCGCGCGCCATGAACGCATTGTCGCTGGAGATGATCCACCTGTTGAAGGCAAAGCTGGACCAGTGGGCGGCTGACGACACGATCGGCGCCGTGTGGCTGGAAGGTGAGGGCGACAAGGCCCTGTGTGCTGGTGGAGATATTGTGGCGCTGTATCGCGACATGACAGAGCCGCGTTCCGACAGTCGTGCCGTCAGTGAAGGGGATAGATTTTTCACCGACGAATACGAACTGGACTACCAGATTCACACCTATCCCAAGCCTTTTATTGTCTGGGGCAATGGCGTGGTGATGGGCGGCGGCATCGGCCTGATGTCTGGCGGCTCCCATCGTGTGGTGACGGAGCATTCACGTGTCGCGATGCCGGAAGTGAGTATCGGCCTATACCCGGATGTAGGCGCTGGTTGGTTCCTCAATAAAATGCCGGGCCGGATCGGTTTGTTCCTGGGGCTGACCGGGGCGCGGATGAACGGCGCTGATGCGCTGTTTACCGGGTTGGCGGACCGGTTTATTCGCCACGATATGCGTGACGAGGTCAAACAGGCCCTGCAGCAGTCAGGCTTTGCCGGCCTTGAGGGTGGCGCCCATGCCGCTGTCAGCAAGGTGCTGCGCGGATTCGAGGCAGGCTCCCGCGAGGCAATGCCGCAGGCCGTGGTGCGTGAGCACTTCGATGTGATCCAGGCCCTGACCGACGGCGATTCGCTGGTGGACGTGGTGGATAACCTGGGCCAGTACGCCGGCGAGGATCCCTGGCTGACCAAGGCGGTCAAGACGGTTGCAGCTGCGTCGCCAGCGTCCCTGACTCTGACCTGGCAACACTACCACGACACCTTGCATGACAGCCTGTCCCAGGTCTTCGACAAGGAGCTTCAAATATCGAAACGCTGCCTGAAGATGGGGGAGTTTGCCGAGGGTGTCCGGGCGTTGTTGATCGACAAGGACCTGAAGCCACGCTGGCATTTTCCAACACTGAAAAGCGTGGACCCGGAGTGGATTGACCGGTTCTTTATCGAGCCCTGAACAAAACCGAACAGACCAACACTGATCAAAAATGGAGAACAACAATATGGCGACTATCACATTTATCGGTCTTGGCAACATGGGTGGTCCCATGGCCGCCAACCTCGTCAAGGCAGGCCATGACCTGACCGTGTTTGATCTGTCTTCCGAGGCAGTCAAGGCGCTCACCAGCGAAGGCGCAAAATCCGCGGCGACAATCCAGGAGGCGGTGGAAGGTGCCGAGGTGGTGATTTCCATGCTGCCCGCGGGCCAGCACGTGGAAGCGGTCTACCTCGGTGACAACGGGTTGTTGAAAAACCTGCCGTCCACCACGTTGGTGATCGATTCTTCCACCATTGCGCCGGAAACCGCGAAAGGTGTGGCTGAAGCTGCGGTTGCTGCCGGTATTACCTTTATGGACGCGCCGGTCTCCGGCGGTGTCGGTGGCGCCAAAGCGGGAACCCTGACCTTTATCTGTGGTGGTGAGGCGGATGCGTTTGAACGCGCTAAACCCGTTCTTGAATGTATGGGCAAGAACATCTTCCACGCTGGCCCCCATGGTTCCGGGCAGGTTGCCAAGATCTGCAATAACATGCTGCTGGCCATTCTGATGAGCGGTACCAGCGAAGCGTTGGCACTGGGCGTGAAGAACGGCCTGGACCCTGCGGTACTGTCGGAAATCATGAAACAGAGTTCCGGTGGTAACTGGGCGTTGAACGTCTACAATCCCTGGCCGGGGGTTATGGAAGGTGTGCCGGCGTCCCGTGACTACGAAGGCGGCTTCCTGGTGAATCTGATGAACAAGGACCTGGGGCTGGCCTTCGACAATGCCGTCAAGAATCAGGCGCCCATTCCCATGGGATCATTGGCCCGTAACCTGTTCGCGCTACATGCTAACGAGGGCAATGGCGGGCTGGATTTTTCCAGCATACAGAAGTTCTATTACCGCGAGCAGAACTGACCAGGCAACGCCTTTAAAACCATCTGGGTAGAGCGTTTCGTTCATACCAATGAGTTTTGAAGGCGTTTATTTTTAGCTTAAAGTTTACCTTTACGTAAACTATAGCCTGTGTTAAACATTGAGATCCGTATTTACCACAACAATAAAAGGACTGGATTATGAGCCTCCCGGATTACCAATCGGTCTATGACAATTTCGATCCCGCCAGCCTCGAAGCCGAGATTCTGGAGGGTAACCTGCAAGATGGCCTGAACGTCTGCACGGAAATCTGTGACAAGTGGGCATACGACCCCCAACGGGTTGCGCTTTATTACGAAAAAGCTGACGGCGGTTCCGGTAAACTGACCTTCGCCGAGCTGAAAGAGCAATCCGCCCGTTTTGCGAACTATCTGACCTCTCAAGGTATCGGCAAAGGCGACCGAGTGGCCGCCCTGCTGCCCCGCAGCCCTGAGTTGTTGATTGTCATCGCGGGCGCCCTGCGCGCGGGTGCCGTCTACCAGCCGCTGTTTACCGCCTTCGGCCCTGGTGCCATCGAGTATCGTTTCGAACGCGCCAGCACCAAGCTGGTGGTCACGGACCCGGTGAACTATCCGAAGCTGACCGAGGTCAAGGACTGCGCGCCAGTAGTGTGCGTGAATGCCGCCGAAGTCAGTGGCGATGTACCGGACTTTGACAAAACACTGGCAGAGCAGTCTGGCCAGTTCGAGCCAGTCCTGATCAAGGGTGGTGATCCGTTCCTGCAGATGTTTACGTCGGGTACGGTCGGTAAATCCAAGGGTGTTGCGGTTCCTGCCAAAGCATTGCTGGCGTTCTACGTGTACATGAAATATGCCATCGACCTGCGGGACGATGACGTGTTCTGGAACGTGGCTGATCCGGGCTGGGCCTATGGCCTTTACTACGCCGTGGTGGGCCCGTTGTTGATGGGACACGCCACCCACTTCAACCCGGGCGCGTTTACCCCGGAAACCACCTACGACATGATCCGCAAGTACAAGATCACCAACCTGGCGGCTGCACCAACGGCTTACCGTTTGCTGAAGGCCAACGACCATGTACTGCCGGAGGGTGAAAATCTCGGGCTCAGAGTCGCCAGCAGTGCCGGCGAACCTTTGAACCCGGAAGTAGTGAGCTGGATTGAAAAGCGTCACTTCTGCCCGGTAAAGGATCACTATGGTCAGACCGAAACCGGCATGACCTGCTGCAATTTCCACGGTCTTGATCACCCGGTACGCCAGGGCTCAATGGGCTATTCCTCGCCGGGACACCGGGTTGTCGCCCTGAACGAAAAGAATGAAGAGGTCGGCGAAGGCGAAATCGGACAGGTGGCGGTCGATGTAAAGGCCTCACCGCTGTTCCACTTCGACGGCTACACCTGGGGTGAAAAAGACCCGTTCGTAAAAGGCTATTACCTGACCGGCGACATGGCGGTTTGTCACGGTGACGGCTGTTTCTCATTCAGTGGCCGTGACGATGACATCATCACCACCGCTGGTTACCGCGTGGGTCCGGCCGATGTGGAAAGTACTCTGCTGGAGCACAAGGCGGTGGCCGAGTCTGGTGTGGTGGCAAAGCCCGACGAGAAGCGGGGCTCTATCATCAAGGCCTATGTGGTGATCAAGGGTGATCAGGAGCCTGAAAGCGAAGACGCCCTGAAAGATGAGTTGCAGGAGCTGGTGCGTCATCGCCTCTCTGCCCACGCCTATCCCCGTGAAATCGAATTCGTGGACGAGCTGCCGAAAACTCCCAGTGGCAAGATCCAGCGCTTTGTTCTGCGCAACCAGGCGAAGGAAGAGAAGCAGGGATGATGGTTACCTTCGAGGAACTGCAGTCCTTCCTCGCCGAGCAGTTTCCCCAGGGTGCCCGCTACGGCACCCTGCAGGAGCTGGGCGACGGTTGGGCTGAAATGAAGCTTGAGGTTGCGGAAGAGCATCTGCGCCCCGGTGGTACGGTGTCTGGCCCCGCCATGATGGCGTTGGCAGACGTGGCCCTGTATGCCGCCCTGCTGGGCAAAATCGGCCTGGTGCCGCTGGCAGTGACCAGTAACCTCAATATCAACTTCCTGCGCAAGCCGGTGGCCCACAGCCCGATCCGGGCGCGGGCCAGTATGCTGAGGGTTGGCAAGACCAGCGGGGTGGGTGAGGTCTACATTCTCTCCGATGGCCTTGAAGACCCTGTTGCCCACGCCACCATCACCTACGCGATTCCGGCACAGCGGTGACGGCATG
>NZ_ABCP01000006.1 GCF_000170835.1 Marinobacter algicola DG893 | reverse complement strand
CCTTTCGCCCCGGGCAGGCCTCGGCCTGGTCCGCGCTGCGCGGGCGTGGGCATTGAGGGACGGTCGCCGCCATGTCTTGCCGGACGACATCCAGCCAATTACCCCTTCGAACTTTGGTGATGCTTCATGAATGTTTTAAGTGGTGGAAAACTGAAGCTGATTCAGGCGGCGCTCAGGTTGATTACCCAGAGCCGCAGCCTGACATCTCTCGGTCTCCGGGAACTGGCCCGTGAGGCCGGACTGAATCCCAATACTTTTTATCGGCACTTCAGGAATCTGGACGAGTTCGGTCTGCAGGTACTTGGGTATATTGCCGAGGACATGAAATCTGGCGTGCGGGAGTTGCGGCGGATGGCGGAGTCGTCGGAGCAGGCGTCCCACGATACGGTAACGTTTGTTTACCATTACTTTCTGGCCAATCCGGCGGCAACTACCGTGGCGGTGCGGGAGCTTCACGGGCCGTCGGCTTTGTTGCGCAGGGCGCTTGAGGCGCAGTTGGACGCCAGCGCGCGGGAGATGGCGGAGGATATTATCGAGCGGCGGCTGGTCAGTGCTGTGCCGACGGAGACGATTCATGAGATCTCCCGAATGACCATTCGCTATATCCTGTTCCGGGCCATGGATTACATCGAGAAACCGGCGCAGCGGGCAATGATCCAGCATGAAACCGAGCGGTTTATCAACCGTCAATTTCGGGGGGCGATGCTGGATGGGATGGCCGAAAGTGAGGTACAGGCGCTGTTAGAGAAGGACCTCTAACGGGCTTATTATTTTTTTCGTTTTACCTTTCCGTTTTTTCGCTTTGTTCGTTTTTAGGAAAAACTTCGTAAATCTGTTAGCGTCTACCTATAAGTAAAAACCGAGATTTTCAGTGAATCGGTCATTCCGGAGGACGTACTTACAATGAAGATCGGTATCCCCAGGGAGATTTTCGAGGATGAACGACGGGTAGCGGCAACGCCGCCCTCGGTGCATAAGCTGATAGGCCTTGGCTATGAGGTGATGGTCGAAGCCGGTGCGGGTGAGGCCGCGAATTACACGGACGACGCCTACGAAAAAGTGGGCGCTACCATTGCGGCGGACACCAAATCGCTTTGGCAGGACGCGGATTTTATCCTCAAGGTCCGCGCGCCGATGAAGAACCCTTCGCTCAAAAAACACGAAGTGGATCTGATGAAGGAAGGGGCGTTCCTGGTCAGCTACCTGTGGCCAGCGCAGAATCCCGAGCTGTTGGAGAAGCTGGCGGCCAAAAAGATTACCTCCTTTGCCATCGATAGCCTGCCCCGCATCAGTCGCGCCCAGAAGATGGATGCGTTGAGCGCCATGGCTAATATTGCCGGCTACCGCGCCGTGATTGAGGCGGCCAACAACTTCGGGCGGTTCTTTACCGGCCAGGTGACGGCGGCTGGCAAGGTGCCGCCGGCGAAGATCATGGTGATTGGGGCCGGTGTCGCAGGTCTCGCCGCGATCGGTGCCGCGAACAGCATGGGCGCCATTGTGCGGGCCTTTGATACCCGTCTGGAAGTGAAAGAACAGGTTGAAAGCATGGGCGCCGAGTTCCTGGTGCTGGATTTTGACGACGAGGACGGCAGCGGTGGCGGCGGCTACGCCAAGCAGATGAGCGACGAGTTCATCAAGGCCGAAATGGCGCTGTTTGCGGAACAGGCCGAAGAGGTGGATATCATCATCACCACCGCCCTGATTCCCGGCAAGCCCGCGCCCAAACTGATCACCGCCGACATGGTGAAATCCATGAAACCCGGCAGTGTGATTGTCGATCTGGCGTCGGAACGCGGAGGCAACTGCGAGCTGACAGAGCCCGGCAAGGTCGCTCACCATCATGGCGTGACGCTTATTGGCTACACCGACCTGCCCAGCCGTATGGCCAAGGTGGCAAGTGATCTCTATGCCACCAACCTGGTACACCTGATCACTGAACTGACACCAGAGAAAGACGGCCAGCCCCAGGTCAACATGGAAGACGATGTGATCCGTGGCCTGACGGTGGTGCGGGAGAACGACGTTACCTGGCCACCACCTCAACCAGAAGCGCCGGTCAGCCCCAAGCCGGCGCCCGGCACTGAAGAACCCACGGCTGCCGATAAGGAAGCGGCGAGGCAAGACGCCAAACGCCGCAGCCTGTTCGGCAAGGTCGCGTTGCTGGTGGTGACAGCCCTGGCGCTCTATGGCGTTGGTGCCCACGCGCCAGAAAGCTTCCTGCAGCACTTCACGGTTTTTGTGCTGTCCTGCTTTATCGGCTGGCAGGTCATCTGGAACGTGACCCCGTCCCTGCATACGCCTCTGATGAGTGTGACCAACGCCATCAGCGGCATCATTGTGATCGGTGCCATTCTTCATCTGGCCCAGGCGGAGAATCTGGCCGTTGGCATTATGGCCTTTTTCGCGGTGCTGATCGCCAGCATCAACGTGGGGGGCGGCTTTCGGGTCACCCATCGCATGCTCAAAATGTTTCGCAAGTAGGAGGCGCCCGATATGAGCACAGGATTGGTGAGCGTGGCCTACGTGGTCGCAAGTATCTGTTTTATTCTCAGCCTGGGTGGCCTTAGCCATCAGGAATCCGCCCGGCGCGGCAACCTTTATGGTGTCGCCGGCATCATCATCGCTGTTGGCGCCACCCTGGCCAGCGTGGACGGTGGTGTTATCGCGATTGTGATTGCGGTGCTGCTGGGCGCCGGTATTGGTATCCCCCTTGCCAACAAGGTGGAAATGACCCAGATGCCGCAACTGGTGGCCCTGCTGCACAGTTTCGTGGGCCTGGCGGCGGTGCTGGTCGGCTTCTCAGGCTATATTGAGCCCCTGGTAGCCACCACGGGTGCCGAACACACCATCAAACTGGTGGAAGTGTTTGTCGGTATCTTTATTGGCGCCGTGACCTTCACCGGGTCGCTGGTGGCCTGCGGCAAACTGGATGGCCGCATCGACAGCAAAGCCCTGACCCTGCCAGGCCGGCACCTGATGAATCTGGTGGCCATCATTGCCTGCGTATTGCTGGGCGCCTGGTTCCTCGGCACCGACAGCATGGCGCTGGGGCTGATTTCCCTGGTCATCATGACGGTCATTGCCTCGGTGCTCGGCATTCACCTGATCATGGCCATCGGCGGCGCCGATATGCCGGTGGTGGTGTCGATGCTCAACAGTTATTCCGGTTGGGCCGCGGCCTCCATCGGGTTCATGCTGGGTAATGACCTGCTGATTGTGGTGGGTGCCCTGGTAGGCAGCAGCGGTGCCATCCTCAGCTACATCATGTGCAAGGCTATGAACCGGTCATTTATCAGCGTCATCCTGGGTGGCTTCGGCCAGACCACCAGCAGCTCAAGCGCGGCCGATACCGATCAGTCCGTCTACGAATCCTCCGCGGATGATGTGTGCGAGGAACTGCGCAATGCCGATTCAGTGATCATCGTGCCGGGTTACGGCATGGCTGTGGCGCAAGCCCAGAACGGCGTCAGCGAAATGACGAAAATCCTGCGGGACCGTGGCGTCAACGTGCGTTTCGGCATTCATCCGGTGGCTGGTCGCCTGCCCGGACACATGAATGTGCTGCTCGCCGAGGCCCACGTGCCCTATGACATCGTGCTGGAGATGGACGAGATCAACGACGATTTCCCAAGTACCGATGTAGTGCTGGTTATCGGTGCCAATGACACCGTAAACCCGGCCGCCGCCGAAGACCCGGGCAGCCCGATTGCCGGCATGCCGGTTCTGGAAGTGTGGAAAGCGCGCCAGGTGGTTGTCCTCAAGCGGGGCATGGCCACGGGTTATTCCGGCGTGGAAAACCCGCTGTTCTTCAAAGACAACACCCGCATGCTGTTTGGCGATGCCAAGGAAAGCATCGACAAACTGGTTGGTGGTTTAAGGGGCTGATTCTTCAGCCCCGGATTCCTTCGCAAAAAACCGCTCAATCTGCCGGGACTGGCTCTGGCCGTCCCGGTAGCCCAGTTCAATCAAATCGCGACAGAAGCGTTTGTCGAACAGCAGGAAACTGGCGAGGTTGGCGCTGGAAAAAGGCGCGTTGTCTGAAGCACCGGTCAACCGACGCAACACCAGCGGCATGGCGTCAATGTATTTCATGGCGATTTCATTGATGGGCTCGGAGGGAGAGATTTCCAGAATATCCACCGGGTTCAGGTCCAGCCCGGATTCCTTCAGTTTCTTCTCGGGAATCAGTTCCAGCAACTGGTTGATCAACCGCGAGCGATCGATGTCGTAATCCAGCGTATCCAGAAACATGCCATTAAACACATGGGCCAGTACCTGGGTCAGCGTTGGCATCCCGGGCTTTTCCGGACGTCTGGACGGGCACATGGCATTGGCACTAACCCCGATCACCAGTACCTTGCGCGCACCCAGTCGCAATGCCGGGCTGATGTGGGCCATCTGACGAGTCACGCCGTCACCGAAGTACTCGCGGTTGATCCTCACCGGCGCAAACAGGGTGGGAATAGCCGCAGACGCCATGATGTGGTCCACTGCCAGCTCTGTACGGGTGCCGCCACGCTGTCCGACTGACCAGCCTTGCAATCCCTCAATCCCTTCAAAGAAACAGACATTCTGGCCAGTCGCGTAACCGCAGGCATTCAGGCCTACAGCGTCGATGTGGCCCTCCTGGATCGTTTGCCGAATGCTCTGCAGGTCAATCTCCCGCTCCAGCAGTTCCCGCAGTGGCGAATTATCCAGAAAGGAAACCGGCCCGCTCTCAATGGGGCGGCTGATCATCTTACGGGCGATGGCGCTGAAGCTGCGCATCAGGCTAATGGTATCCGCCCTGAATACCCGGTCCATGGTCAGTTCCGACCAGACTTTATCGAGATGATCAATACTGTGGCGAAACAGCCCCCGGTTACCGGCAAGCGCCATGGCATTGATCGCCCCGGCCGAGGTACCGATAATGACATTGAACGGGTGACTCCAGTCCGGATACATGTCAGCGATAGCGCGAAGGACGCCGACCTGATACGCCGCCCGCGCGCCACCTCCGGTGAGAATGACACCGTTCTTTGTCATAAAGCCATTCCGTTATGAACAATGCCCCTCATCAGGCCTGTTTGATCTTATGCCGACGCCGGCCGGCAAACGGATTGTTAATGCTGGAATCCTTGCCCTGCAACTTGGCTTCGGGGTGGTTCTTCGCCATCAGTTCCTTGACCTTCGGAATGTGGTCCTTCGGCGCGTCTACCATGATCAGGTACTTCCCTGCCTCAATGTCATGATGGAACGGCTCGATACGGTAGTTTTCGTTCTGGATACCACCAAAGCCACCAACCCAGGCGCCCGCTACCACCACAAAGATGAACAAGGCAATCCAGGCGGCCGCTGGCATGTTCAGAACCTCCAGCAAGGCCAGGGGCACAAGGAAGGCCAGCGCCAGCACAAAGCCGGCTATGGCGCCACGCTCCACATACCTGGGCAGATCCGTTCGATCCAGGATGGACGCAGTGTGTAGCTGGTGGGTGTAGAGGCCGGCCTCGTCCTTGCTGACAATGTGGAAGCGCCAGTCAGTGACGTCATGCTCGTGAAGGTCGTCGGAGATTTCTTTTGCACTGTCAATCGAAGATACCAGATAGAATAAACGTATCATGGCGTTTCTCCTCTTTCGCCTGTGAATGAGGCGTTCTTCTACTGACAATCTAGCTCAAATTTCACGATTTTACGTAGTATGACTCTCTTCCCGGTGCTTCCATTGAGGTTTATTTGCTGAGCCGAGCTTTACTCGGTGGTGTTGTAGACGTAGGAAGACACCGTGCCGTCTTCATTGAAGCGCACCACCAGATCCGTAGTTTCAGCTTCGCCAAAGGCCGACCAACGATATTTACCGTAGGTCCAGGTGCGCTTGCCATCTTCGATACCGGTGCGCCAGGGCTCGCCAAACATCTCCTGGATGTCCGAGCGGGTGGTGTCACCGATCTCGATCTGGTCAACGTTGTGGGTGGCAAAGTCCTGGCCGACCGTGGCACAACCGGCCATAACCATGGTCAATGCAAGTACAACAACGGCGGATAGTGAGGTAACAGACTTCATGGTGTAACCCTTCTGTTGTGAATCAGTACATCAATCATACGGGTTTTGGCAGAAGGTTAAATTACAGACCGGACAGACACAAAAAAGCCCCGGTGTGTCGCCGGGGCCTATCGTCAACGCCTTGTCTGATCAGTAGAGCTTTGCCAGCGATTTTTTCGCAAACGGCTCGACCTCACCGATACGGCCGTCCTTCACTTTCACCAGCCACTCAGGGTCCTGCAGCAGTGCACGGCCCACGGCAATCAGTTCGAACTCGTTGTTGTTCATGCGCTCAACCAGTTCGTCGATGCCGGACTGCTCCACCGCTTCTTTCTTGCTGGCAAAGGTGCCGCTGATGAAGTCCTCGGTCAGGCCCACACTGCCCACCGACATCGTCGGCTTGCCGGACAGCTTCTGGGTCCAACCCGCCAGGTTGAGGTTCGAGCCTTCGAATTCCGGCTCCCAGAAGCGACGCGTCGAGGCGTGGAAGATATCCACACCGGCATCCACCAACGGTTTCAGAAACCGCTCCAGTTCCTCGGGTGTATTCACCAGCTTCGCTTCGTAATCCTGCTGTTTCCATTGGGAAAAACGCAGCATGATGGGGAAGTCCGGGCCTACCTGATGGCGGACTGCCTCAACGATTTCAACCACGAAGCGCAGACGGTTCTCCATACTACCGCCGTATTCATCGTCACGCTGGTTGGTGCCTTCCCACAGGAACTGATCCAGCAAATAGCCATGGGCGCCGTGAATCTCCACACCATCAAAGCCCAACGCCTTGGCATCCTGAGCTCCGTCCGCGAACGCCTTGATGACGTCGTCAATGTCGTCCTTGCTCATCGCCTTGCCGTTGGGTTTGCCCGGTGCAAACAGGCCGGACGGGCTGTAACCGGGTACGGATGGGTCCGGCTCGGTGCCTTCCTTACGTACGGCACCCACGTGCCACAGCTGGGGGAAAATGGCCCCGCCAGCCTCGTGGACCGCATCGACCACGTCCTTCCAGCCGCCGAGGGCTGTGTCCCCATGAAAGAACGGCACGTTCGGATAACCGTTGGCGCCAGGATGATTCACGGTGGTGCCCTCGGTAATCAGCAAGCCAACGCCGCCTTCAGCACGGCGGCGATAATAGTCCACCACATCCTGGCTCGGGGCATTACCCGGCGAGAAGTTGCGGGTCATCGGCGCCATCGCCACGCGGTTGCGCAGGGTCAGGTTGTGGAGTTCAAAGGGTTCAAACAAAGGGCCAAGATTCATGCTCATGATAGATCGCAACCTCATTAATCTGGTTTCTTTAAGCAACCATATTGAATCTGGTTTTAAAATGCAACCCTATTAGGTACACTCCGTACCATGGCCAGAAAACGTTTTGATGACTCCAATTGCTCCGTCGCCCGCGCCCTTAATGAGGTGGGTGACTGGTGGTCCCTGCTGGTGGTGCTGCACGCGATGTATGGCATCCGCCGCTTTGTGGATTTCCAACAAGAGCTGGGTATTGCCCGCAACATTCTCTGCGACCGGTTGGCGAGGCTGGTAGACAACGAGGTATTGAAGAAGGTGGATGTGGGCGAGCACGGCTCACGATTCGAGTATCGGCTGACCGAAAAAGGCCGCGACCTGTTTCCGATTGTGATCGCCCTTCGCCAGTGGGGCGACAAATGGAATCCGGCGCCAGATCAGACCCCACTGGACCTTCGGGACCGGGAAACCGGGCGTGCCATTTTGCCGGTTGAAGTTCAGGATGCCGACGGCAAACCCCTCACCGTACGTGATGTGTTTGTGCCGGAAGGCTCCGACACCGGCATCGAGAAAAAGACACCGGACGGCAAAAAGTCAGCCTGAGCCAATCGCCAGAACGGGGCCCTGGAGCCCCGTTTTCTATGGAGTAGGCAGGATTACGCGTTTTCGCGTTGGGGTGAGCGCCTTGCCTGACCGCCGTTGCCATTCTGACTACGGCCACCGCTACGACCACCCGGCTTGCCACCAAAGCTGCGGCCATTGCCGCCTGGCTTGCCATTGCCACCACCTTTACCGCCCCGACCACGGGCCCGGCTCGGATCTGCCTTGGCTTTTGGCTTCAGCGGCAAATTGTTGGTGGGTTCAAACCCCTCAACAGACTTTCGCGGCAACTGCTTCTTGATCAGCCTCTCAATACCGGCCAGCATCTTGCCCTCATCGGCGCTGACCAGCGACAGTGCGTGGCCACTTTCACCGGCACGACCGGTACGGCCAATACGGTGAACGTAGTCTTCAGGCACGTTCGGCAATTCGAAGTTCACCACCTGGGGCAGCTGTTTGATGTCCAGGCCGCGGGCCGCGATGTCGGTTGCAACCAGCACGCGCACTTCACCCTGTTTGAAATCGGCCAGGGCGCGGGTACGAGCACCCTGTGACTTGTTGCCATGGATCGCAGCAGCGGTAATGCCGTCACGCTCCAGCTTCTGGGTCAGGCGGTTGGCGCCGTGTTTGGTGCGGGTGAACACCAGCACCTGCTCCCAGCCATTGTCCCGCACCAATTTACTCAACAGGGCGGTTTTCTGGCTCTGATCGACCGGGTAGACGGATTGCTTGATGCTTTCCGCAGCGGTGTTGCGGGCTGCCACTTCCACCTGCACCGGGTTATCCAGCAGGCCTTCGGCCAGGGTGCGGATCTCGTTGGAGAAGGTGGCGGAGAACAACAGGTTCTGGCGCTTGGCGGGCAACAGCGCAAGAATCTTGCGAATGTCGCGGATAAAGCCCATGTCCAGCATGCGGTCGGCTTCGTCCAGCACCAAAATTTCCACTTCGTTGAAGCGAACCGCGTTCTGCTGATACAGGTCCATCAGACGGCCAGGGGTCGCCACCAGCACGTCCAGACCTTTGCGCAGCTTCATCATCTGCGGATTAATTTTTACGCCACCAAAAACCACGGCAGACTTGGTAGGCATGTATCGGCTGTAAAGGGCCACACTGTCGTGCACCTGGGCCGCCAGCTCGCGGGTGGGCGCCAGAATTAGTACACGCGGGCCTTTGCCGGTGCGGGGATTTTCCGCCAGGCGTTGCAGCAATGGCAGGGTAAACCCTGCGGTTTTACCGGTGCCCGTCTGGGCAGCCGCCATCACGTCTCTGCCGGATAAAACAGCGGGAATAGCCTTGGCCTGGATGGGGGATGGTGTTTCGTAACCCTGGTCGGCTGTGGCACGGACCAGTTGCTCGGACAAACCGAGTGAAGAAAAACTCATAGTGGATCAACTCTTGATTAGTCTGCCTCCACGAACACCGTTCTCGGCGAATGCGGGCAGATGCCATGAAGATTCATGGAGTAAAAGACGACTACGGCCACACACCGTTAACGGGGTGACGTCCTCTGACAGGTCGTATGGATGGTTCGCACGGGCTTGAAGCCTTGAATTGCGGAAATCCCTAGAGGCAGGATGCTGGGCACACTAACAGAGTGATCCGGGAATAGCTATAAGGAACTTTCCCGGGCAGGAGTCTTTAACGCGGCTCCCGGTCGGGGATAACCCTGCCGGCTCAGGCAGGGTTATCGGTCCGTCGTTAACGATTAACGCACACCGTCCCGGCGTAACGCAGCCGGCGTGTATTCGCGGGAGCGACGTCCGGTGCCGTACTGGTATGGCTCATCTTCCTCGTTGGTCAGCCCCATCACCAGATAGCGCCCTGACAACAGGTCATACAGGGTTTCAAAGGCATAGGCTGGAATATTGGCATCGTAGATCTGCATCGCGTGCGCTTCGGCCACACGCCACAGGTTGCCACGTCCGTCGTAGTGGTCCACTGCTGCGATCTGCCAGGTATCCTCATCAATGTAGAAGTCCCGCTTGCCGTACACATGCCGCTCACCGTCCTTGAGTGTCGCAGTGACATGCCAGACCCGGTGCAGCTCGTAACGTGTGAGGCCCTGGTCGACATGACCGGGCTTTATGATGTCGCCATAGCTCAGGTTCTCGTCGGTCAAACGATAGGAGTTGTACGGAATGTACAGTTCTTTCTTGCCTTTGAGCTCCCAGTTGTAGCGGTCTGGCGCGCCATTGTAGAGATCCAGGTTATCCGACGTACGCTGACCATCCGCTGCGGTACCCGGCCCGTCGTATGCAACATTGGGTGCGCGGCGAACACGACGCTGCCCGGAGTTATACAGCCACGCGCGACGGGGCTCCTTAACCTGGTTGATGGTCTCGTGCACCAACAGTACGTTGCCGGCAAGTCGCGACGGTGCAGTGATGGCCTGCTTGAAATAGAACATCACGTTGGGATCTTCGCTCGGGTCGAAGTCTTCCAACGCCACCCGCTCGGTAAACGATTCGGTGAACCTGACCGGGCTGAAATCGCCGTTTGGCTGCGGTGTTACCTGCGCCACGTTGCGGGTAAAGGAACCACCGCGGTAGCGGGTAATATGGTTGAAGATCACCTCAAGACCATTTTGGGGCATTGGAAACGGGGTCGCTGTCTTGTAGTTCTTGAGGCCGTTGCCGCTTTCCACCAACTCTACTTCGGTCGCGTTGGCCTTGGTTTTCTCCAGCACCTCGGCAGGGTAGGTCGCCGTTCTCCGGGTCTGGTAGACCGGCATGAAATAATCGTCGTACGTCTTGATCATTGCAATCTGGCCAGGCGTCAGGTTGTCCGCGTACTGGTCAACGTTGCTCTGATCGATACGAAACAGCTCTTTGTCATTGGGAAACGGGTCCACGTATCGGCCATTGCCCTGGTACGCACCCGGCGCCTGAAGCAGCCCGCCGTCCCAGGCAGGAATTTCATCGCCGTTACCGGACTTGTCGGCGCCCATCGGCGTGAGTGTGTCTCCCAGCTTGGCAGCCTCCTGGGCCGACACCGCTGCGCCGGCTGACGCGGAATACAGCATCGAGCACGCTAATGCACTGTAAAGCAGGTTCTTTCGGTTCATCATGGCTTACTCCTCGGTTTTCAGACAATGGTTCAAAATGAATAGGACACTGAGGCCGACACGAAATCCCGGTCATTGATGACGTTGTAATCACCCCCGAAATAGTTGGTGTAACTCAGGTTGGCTTTGTAGGCGTTTTGATAGGTGGCTTCGACGGCCAGGCCCAGTGACTTGTTGCCTTCCTGGAAGTTGCCACCGGGATCTGGTGCGTAGCCCTTGACGTCGTGAGAGAAAAAGAGTCGGGGGCGCAAGTTGACGCCGGCGACGGCATCCGGATAGTCCCAGACAAACAACGTGCGATAGCCCCAGGAGAAGGACGTGGTAAACCCATCACCTCCACAGTTACTGGCATTGATATTCAACCGCGGGTCACTATCTGTGCCCTGGCTGCAGTAATCACCGGTAAAGCTGTCGCCTTCCAGCGGCACCGGCCCCACACCGTAGATACCCGACCGCCCGTAGCGGGCTTCCGAGGTGCTGGGCAGATCATGGATATAGGTGGCACCGACCTCACCTACAATAATGAAGCGGGCCGCACCCATTACCCGGTCGATAAAGTGAATAAAGGTCGCCTGGGCCTGGGAAACGTTGTAACGGTCATAGCCGTCAACCGCTTTGCCGGCGTAGTTGAAGTTGGGGTCCTTCTCACGCTGGCGCTGCTCCAGTTTACTCACCACCTGTCCATCCGGACCACGCTGTTGCAGGCCTCCGTATATCAGCTCAAACGTGTTCCACTGGATGGGAAGGTTTGGCCGGAAGCTGTACTCCGCCCCCAATGAAGTGCCCGTTGGCAACGTGGTATTGATACTGATGCCATAGAGATCAATGTCTTCCGGATACTCGATGAAATAACTGGGAAACCTGGAGTTAGGCAGGTTGGGGTCGCTTTTCTGGTTTGCCGATGGGTCCGAGGGGTTGTTGACCACACCGCTGATGTACGGAAGACGGCTGTGATAACGGGTGTAGTAGAACCCCAGCTCGGCCCCCAGGTCGGTCAGATACCAACGCAACGCGGCACCGAACTGATCCTTGTCCCCGGGCTCACGGTCGCCCAGGCGCGGAGACACGAATCCCTCTTCCAGCGCCTGGGAATCAGGCACCTGGCCCGCCAGCAGTACCGGGCCACAGCCATCGGCCGCCACGTCGGCGGAGGAGAAATAGGTGCCACAGTCGTCAATCCTGAAGCTTTCCCAGTCGGTCTGAACAAACGCCTCCATGGTGATTTCAGGCGTCAGGCCAACGGACGTATACAACATCTCGACGGGCAGGAGCACGTCTTTCAGCTCCGCACCCGGTGCCCGAAACGCAGGAACGTCGATCGGATTGACCGCGTTGATACCACCCAGGATGAACGTGCTTTCGCCCCAGTTCACCACTTGGCGGCCGTAACGGATCGACACCGGCGTATCGCCGAAGTACCAGTCCGTGAACACATAGGCGTCGAGAAGATCCACACCGGAGGCGTTATCTTTAGCCTCATCATTAAGTTCACGTCGCTGGCCGACCGGGTCCTTGGCGCGACGGTTGTCCTTCAGTTCGTGGTCGTAATAATAGGTGCCTCGCACCAGCGCCCCGACCCGTGTCAGCGTGTCACTGTCGGGGGTGTAGTCCAGGAAAAGTTCACTACGGCCACGCAGGATCTGGGAATACGGCTCGTTCTTTTCAAAGTTCAGGTTGCCGTCGTCGAAGTTGTTGGACGAGGCGCCCGTGTTACTGAATGCGAATTCCGGGCCCAGGTTGCCCTGGGAGATCAGATCTTTGTCCTGATCTTCCAACCGATAGGCAATCCCCGCCGTCAGTGTCGTTGAGAGCGAGGCGTCGATCTCATAGATGTCAAAATCGAATGCCATCGCCGGGGCTGTGGATACGATTGCGCCGATAGCCAGCGCCAGGCGTTTACGGTCTCGGTTTGTTGTTGTCATTGGTCTGTAGCTCCAGTTTTTCAGGCAAAGCTTCCCCATTGATGGAGAGAATCGCCATCGACATACACGTGTTTATCGGGAACGGGCGCTCCGGGATCTCCGGAGCGCGGGTTGTCTGGCCGTCGGGTTTCTAGATCAGGCCGCCACCAATCAGTCCGCCGTCACCCCCACCATCTCCGCCGCCGTCCGGCTCGCTGCCGGGATCGGTGTTGCCCTCAGCAGAGCAGTCCGTACCTGAGGTATCGGCATCCTGTACGACACAGGGGTTACTGACAGACACGGTGCCATCGCTGAACAGCTCCAGCATCTGCGCGATCATCTCGTCGAAAACCGCACGTGAAGAAAAGGCATCCGCCGCTTTCTGACCGGCAGACACGGGGTTGCCATGTGACCCCTCCAGATAGCGGGTTATGGCTGGGAGGCCACTTGCCAGCGGCGTTGACTCAGCGCCCATACCCGCCGCCAGGGGATCCGTGCCCGCCAGGGGTGCGCGCTCACTACTGATCACGAAACCGGTTTCCGGAACCGTGGTTTCAAGGGGCCCCATGGCGTAAAGCAGATCATCGGCGGCATTGGGAATCGTGTCGTCGGTGGGGCGCTCGGGATCACCATCAACACCAGCGATTTCAGTCAGCAACGTGCTGGTGTTCTGATAAAAGCCGGCATAGGCGACAGGGTCTGCCGAATCCAGCAGCGACTGGAACACATTGAAGTAGATGTTGAGCTCTGTACGTCCCTGCGCCAGCACACCATCGGAGGCGGAGTCCAGTACAGGCAGGAGCTGTGGCGCCAGAGACTGGGAGTTTTCGAACAGGCGGGTGAACTGACCGCCGGTGTTCAGCAGGTTCGAGGCCAGAACCGGGCTGAGACTGGTATTGCCTGCCGCACTGGCCGCGTTGTTAACCGGTGGGAAGGCCGCACCGCCCATGCCACTGAGCGAGTGGCTCAGGAAATAGACCCGGCTCGGATCAATGCTCAGGCCCTGGGCACAATCGCCGGCGGCCTGACACGCATTGATGGCGTCCTCGATCGCCTGCAACGAGGCGTTCACGTTAAGCAGGTCAAGGGCGCCCTGGCGCATGTTGTCACGGGTGTTGGCGTAGTTGGTGAAATTCAGGTACAGACTTCCCGATTCGGGCTCCTGCAGCTCACCCGCCGGTACCGGATTAAGGTCCTCGTCAGCGGCGAAGCCAAAGTGACGCTCGACGGCATCCGCCGAAGCACCATCCTGAGTGGTGATGGGATTAAGGCCAACCACGCCTTCTCCGAAAATACCGTGCAGCGGCTGGTCGATACCGATGGTGACGAAGCAGTCAAAGGTATTGCCAGGGTCTGCGCAGGATAATCCGGCGGCTGTTGCCAGAGGGAGGATCGCCGAACGGTCGGTGGTCACGGCATGCTGATAGATGATCACCGGAAAGCCATTTGCCGGAGTCTGCGGGGCAATCAAAGCCTGGTTGGTGTCGGGCGCGGCGACCACAATGGGAACCGTTGTTTCACCGGACTTTTCAGCAAACGGGAAGCGGTAGGTCACGCGGTTTGAGGGCGCCTGATCGAGTGACTCCTCGGCACTGAAGTCCGCCGGGAGCCAACTGGCTGAGCGTATGGCTGAGCCTTCGGTTTCTTCCGGCAGGCCCTGGAAATACGGCAGGGTAATCTCGCCCTCATAGACATGGATATTAAGAGGAGTGCCCTGAACTTCCTGAGCCAGCGCCGGATTTATCTCACCACCGTCGCGCTGGTTGAACATTCTTACCGGTCGCGGCTTCGGCGCATCAATAATGCTGTCAGCGGCCGTTGCAAGCGCTTGCGCGCCACCCTCGTTGTCGTCAACAGTGTCGACGGCCAATGCTGTGGCGGCCTGCAGAACATAGGCGACTCGGCGGTCCTCCTGATCATTGCTGACAAGGTCCTGATACTGCACGACCATACCGGCATCCCGAGCCTCCGTGAGCAGGCCGGCGAGCTCGGCGTCGTAGAGGCGGAAATTGGTGTCCGTCAGCGTTGTATAGATTTCATCGTTGATGTTCTGCTGTTCCGCTGTCGCGGCTCCCTCCAGCGGCTGTTGGGTGAGGTTGTAGAATCCGGAGATCAACTGCCGGAGCCCTTCCTGCCGGGCAGCAATACCCAGGCTGTTGCGGAAGAACGTCACAGGGGCTGTGTTTGCCAGCAGCACGTCGTCTACCGCCGTTGTGGTGATCGTTGTGGAAAACACAACGTCGTCAAACGTCTTTGGGAATCCAGCGACGGAAAATGCCTGCTTGAACTCAAAGTAATCGGAGGCGAGTCGGCGGGCAGGCAGCAACGCCTCACGGAACGGTTCGAACGCAGCATTGGAAAGCACCGCTTCCGGGTCCGCCACCGTCTGGTAGGTCGGCGCACCCACAAGCGGGTCGCCGTTGGTGTCCACAATGTCATCGGTGATGGCCACGGCGTACCGGGTTTTCTCAGCCAGTGGCTTGGCCGGCAAAATCCGGATCATATTGTTCTGGCCACCATCGATATCCAGCAGCTCAACCCTGAGCCTGTCCTCAACCAGCGTATCGAAAATCGCATCCGCTTCGGCGGTATTGCCGCTTTCCTCTAGCGCCAGGGCCCGCCGGTACTGAATCGCCGGCGAAATTCCAGCGACCTCTCCAGAGGCCTGACGAAGGCTGTCGCCACCGGCGTATTCCAGGGGAATCAGGAACACATTCTGATCCGGGTTGGGGACAACCTCGCCCTCCACGGAGACAAAGTCACGTGCATCCAGTGTCTGCTGGCTGTCGAGGCTGCCGCTGATCTTGATATCAACGGGTGCCAGTACTGAATTTCCATCGAGAAAGCCAATGCCCGTCGTCACTGGATTGGCCGGATCACTGCCGTTCAGCATAGTGCCGTCGTCGACGTCACTGAGGTAGAAAAGGGCATCGCTTGGAATCGGGAACTGGGTCGTCAGCGGATCGAATAACGGATGGGTTCCCCGCTCCACTCGTGGATTGGTAATCGTGTAATCGGGGTCCGCGTTTTTTGTTGTCTGGCTGCTGCTTTCGAAACAACCCGTCAGGCTGACCGACAAAATGACCAGCGACATCAGTCGCGTTTGGCGCATGAACATACTTGTTTACCTCTGTACGTTTTTTTGTAGTTCGAGACTCGTCCTGTGTCTTTCGGCCTAACACGGAAGTCTAATTGCGGTGGTTCCAAAAAAATTTTCCCGAATAAACGAGAAATCGCAAAAGGAAGGCCTAACTGGTTCTTGTAGCGAGAAATTTGTCTCGAACAAAAGGCAACAATGATGGTATGTTCAGAAACTGACATCCGAACACCTACAAGAATGGCCTGAGGACGGCACCCGCCAAACTGTGCCAACCACAGACCGAGGGAATCAGATTGGCTTTGCTCCCATTTCGTTCGTCGTCGTCAAAGCGATTTGACCGGCTGATTCTGCCTTATATGAAAGGCATGTATATTTTCGCCTACCGCCTGACTGGCCAGAAACAGGACGCAGAGGATCTGGTGCAGGATGTCGTGGTCAAGCTGTACCCCAAGCTGGACGAACTGGAAAACGTGCAGCAACCCCAGCCATGGCTCAACCGTGTGTTGTACCGGCATTTTGTGGATCTCACCCGCAAACAATCCAGCCAAAGAGAAATCAGCGTCAGCACACTGGTCGCCGCGGAAAGCCAGACCGCCTTTATCGAATCCCTCGGCGAGGCCAGTCCGGATGCGTCCGCCGGTATCGACCAAACGCGCATTGGCGATACCGTCAAGCGGTTACTGAATACCCTGCCACCAGATCAACGAACCCTGTTACTGCTTCACGACGCGGATGGCTGGCGCCAGGAGGACATCGCGATGGTTCTGGATGTGCCTGTCGGTACGATAAAGTCACGCCTGCATCGCAGCAGGGCGTTTATGCGAGAACGGCTGAAAAAACAAATGGAACCTTTCGAAAAGCAACAACGTGAAGGGTGAAGAGGTGAATGCCATGACGTGTCGTCAGTTCCATCGGGAGGTCGACAGCCTGGTTCGCGGCGATCTTCCGCCGCATGAACAGGAAGCACTCCAAGCTCATGCATCGACGTGTGTCAGTTGCTCAGAACTCTGGGAGGATGAACAGCGCCTGCAAGAAGGCATCATGGCCCAGACCGTTCCAGAACCCGACGACGATTTCGAGTCCCGCGTTCGTGCAATGGCATTGGCTGGCGAGACACCCCGGAATTCCATGTTACGCAAAACGTCTCTCTGGGCTTCATCCATTGCCGCCGTGCTGGCTCTCGGCATCTTTATCGGCATGCAGGTTGGCCCGGTAGATACCGGAATGCCCGACAGCGACATCGCGGACGCTTCCGGGCAGGCAGCAACAGACTCCGTTTCCGAACCAGGAAGTGGAACGGAACTGAAAACCGTCAGGCTGGCGTTCAATTCCCGCAAGGCGATGAACAACGTAACCCTGACCCTGGAACTACCGCCCAACGCAGAACTGGCACCTTTTCCGGGACGCCAGACCATCAGCTGGACGGTGGATCTCAAGCAAGGCGATAACGTACTGGCGTTGCCCATCAACGTACTGTTCCCGGGTTCCGGCAAACTGGTCGCACACCTGGACGATGGAACCCGGCGCAAAACGTTCAGCACCGCGATTCCAGGAAACACGGAGCCCTCATCATGAAACGATATATCCAAATACGCTGGCTTGCTCCGGCCATACTCGGACTTCTGCTTGCAACGCCGGCCCTGTCCTGGGCTCAGGACGATCTTGATGTGACCATGAGAATGGTCGCGGACGATCAGGAACTGGACGACTCCTTTGTGCAACAACTTGAGCTTCCGGAGTCCGTGGACGAGCCCACCGGCACAAACGGGTTCGGTGATATGCAGACGGATTCGGGCGACTTCGCTGCCGATACCCGGGAAGACATGCTGGAAATTGAGAGCACTCTCTCCGAACAGTCACGGGAGTCTCGTGACGCGCTCGGCGTCGAGCTGCCCGGCGAGATCATTCAAAACGAACCAGAACTGGATCTGCCGGGTATCGAGGACCCTGAACTGGACCTGCCAGGCACCGGTGATACGGATCTTGACCTGCTGAACGACAATGGCCTGAACCTAGAGGAGACCGGACAGCAGTAGATTAGATACAGGCATCACACCTGATCCCTTCAGGACTGGCGCTCGCCCGTCCAATGGCTGTTATACTCTGAGTCCGAGTTCAGACTATTCCGGAGAGAGTATTTGCGCCGTCTTCTGACCATCGCACTGATGTTGTGTCTCGCGCTGTCAACTGCCCATGCTCAGGAGGAGACATCCGAGGCCAAAGCGCTCTTCCGTGCGGGCATCCAGGCTTTCAAGGCCGGAGACATGGATGAAGCTCGCCGCTTACTTGAGTCCGCCGTCTCGAAGGGGTTGAGCTCCCGCTCACTCAATTACAACCTGGGGGTTGTCTATTACAAACTCGGGCTTTACGAGGACGCAGAGCAAACCTTCCGGACCCTTATCCCCACCCGTCAGAAAGCGCTTGCCTACTACAACATCGGGCTGACCGCCCTGGCCCGTGAAAATCAGGACGCCGCAACAGAAGCGTTCCAGAACGTGCTTGCGTCCGATCCTGACGACAACCTGATATCGCTCGCCACCCGTCAACTTGAACGCCTCGAGCCAACAATGCACACGGCGTCAACCCGAAAACGCTGGGCGGGCCTGATTTCCGTCGGTGGTGGCTATGAAGACAACGTTGCGTTGTTTCCGGATACCGCGCCCAAAAAGCTCGACAGCGGCTTTGTGGAAACCCTGGCGGCTGCCTCTTATTACCTCTATGGCGACGCTTCGGCGGGACTGCGTTCGGACATCAAGTTCTATTCGCGCCAGTACCCTTCCGAACACACGTTTGACCTGCAGGTGATCCAGGCGGGTGCAAAATGGATTCAGAAAACCGCACCGGGAGTGATCAGCGTCGGCCTTGGCGGCGACTATATCTGGCGGGACCGGCGATCAAGAGAACGTCGCGCTCGCCTGATGGCCGGCATAACCACCCTCGATTGCCCGGGCCCCGGCGCGAGATGTCTGGTCAGGGCAGAGGCCACCCAGATCTTTCCGTTGCCTGGATTCGAGGCCTATCGGGGCCAGATGTACCGGCTTGATGCCCATTACCGTCTCCGGCCCGGGAACTGGACAGCGGAACTCAAGTACCGGGCTGACTACAATGACCGGGACAATCTGGATACCGGAGACGAGTTCTTCAGTGTGTCGCCCGAACGACATGGCCTTGATGCGGACATTGCGTACGATCTGACCGACCACCTGAGTATTGAAGCCGGGGCCGGCTTTCGCTTCAGTTACTATCGCACGCCACACCAGTTGATTGTTCCCGTGGGCAGACAAACAATACGTCGTGAAGACAAGCGACATACTATGTCCGTTGGCACCACCTATCGTTTCTCCCGTCGAACGTCTCTCAGTCTGGATCTGGATCGTACCGACAACAACAGCAATATCGATCGCTACAGCTACGATCGCCATACCGTTACCGCCAGCCTGGCCGTCGGATTCTGACACCAGCCCAAAAGCAGACGTGAAAAACGGGAATCCGTAAACGTTATTCCGTTGCCGCTTTTGCAAAACCGGCCAGCGCCCCTCCTATTTTTTCGATGACTTGGTCACAGCCTTCAATATCGTGACGCCGCTTAAGATACTCCGGGTCGTTGTAGCCTAACCAGACAGCTCCCTCACTGTCTTCCCAGATCAGCGCTTTTTGCGGCAAATCGATGGCCACACTCTGGGCACATTGCATCAGAGGTGTCCCTACTTTCGGGTTGCCAAAAATCACCACCTCGGTTGGGCGTAATTCCAGCCCTGCCTTGCTGGCACCCTCCGTGTGGCTAATGCGGTTCATCACCGTCATACCCTTGCTCTTCAGGGTCGAGACCAGCTTGTCTGCCGTCATCGCAACGCTGTGATTGCTTTGCGTCGTTACCATCCCATCAGCACCGACCGCGGTCAGCGGCAGAATCAGCAAAACTGCAAGAATCGGGATTGTGGTCCAGACTTTCATCGTGCGTCTCCTTGGAAGGTTGAGAACTCAAGCATAGGCCAGCAAACCCAGGCCTGCACAGGCCACGCGAAATCAATGTGATACGATGCCATCAGAAGTACGTAAAAATACTTACAAAGCCATTGATACAAAATAACGAGGTCTTAATGACTCAAGCGCTGAAGGGAGCTGTGCTTCCACTGATATTCGTTTTAACTGGTTGTAGCCAGGGCGAGTCCGAGTCCACATCGACCGGAAAACCCACCGAACAACTCGCGCCGCCGCAAGAGACAGGCGTTTTGGAAGTGGCAACTCGCAACGGCGCCACCACCTACTATCTTGACCGCCACCAGAATCCCATTGGCCCGGAATTCAGCCTGGTGTCACGTTTCGCCGAAAGCAAAGGCTGGACCATCAACTGGACCATGCACGAGTCAACGGCCGAAGTTCTGCAGGCACTGGAAGCAGGCAACACACACTTGGCCGCCGCCGGGCTGACCCACCTGCCATCACGGACAGAACGATTCACACGCGGGCCCGCCCACACCGAAATCACTGAGCAATTGGTGTGTCATCGCGACATGCGCCCCATGCCCCGAAAGCCGGAAAGCATGCCGGAGGTAGGCATCACGGTCACCGCCGATTCCAGCTACGTGGAAACGCTGAGCAAACTCGCCAGCGAGCACGAAGGCATCACGTTCACCGAAGATGACAGCAGAACGACCGAAATTCTGCTTTCTGAAGTCGCTGAGCAGGACATTGACTGCACCGTCGCCGACTCCAACATTGTTCAGGTTATGCGCCGCCACTTCCCCCACCTGGAAGTGGCCATGAACCTCACCCAGGGTAATAACCTGGGCTGGTACCTGCCAGCCGGTTCCGACGACCTGGCCGGCACAACACGGGAATGGATGAACAGCACCGACGGTGATGAAGCCATCGGCTATGTCGAGAGCCGCTATTACGCCTACATCGGTGAGTTCGATTTCGTCGATCTGCGCGCCCTCAACCGCCGGATAGATGACCGCCTTCCCGACTTTATCGATCGCTTCGCCGAAGCCGAAACCACAACCGGCATGCCGGCGGACCTGCTGGCGGCGCTGTCTTACCAGGAATCGCACTGGGATCCGGCAGCCGTATCACCCACCGGCGTTCGGGGCATCATGATGCTGACCCGGAACACCGCCGAATCCCTTGGCGTGATGGACCGCCTCGATCCGGCCGCCGCCATTGATGGTGGCGCCCGCTACCTGGCTGATCGGCATCGCCGGTTACCCGAAACCATTCCTGAGCCAGACCGCACCTTCCTCGCCCTGGCCAGCTACAACATTGGCCGTGGTCACCTGTTGGATGCCCGCCAACTCGCGCGTGAATTGGGCAAAAACCCCGATTCCTGGGACGACATGAAAGAGGTCCTGCCTCTGAAAGCCGACAAACGCTACTACCCAAGTACCCGCTACGGCTACGCCCGTGGCTACGAACCGGTACACTATGTACAGCGCATCCGGAACTACCGTGATGTGATCAGCTCAGCGTTTGATTAACTTTCTGACAAAACGGACTTACCCATGAAACGATGGATCTCACTGCTTGCCCTGCCGCTCCTGCTGCTGCTTGCCAGTCAGGCGGCGGGGCAACCGGAGCCGATCAAAGTCGGCATTACCACTGTCCCGCCCTTTGTCATGGAAACAGACAGCGGTGAATGGGAAGGCATCAGTATCGACCTGTGGCGCCAGGTTGCCGATGGCCTGGACCAGGAATACACCTTCGTTCCCCTGGCCTTCAGTGATCTGCTGACGCAGGTCGAAAGCGGGCAGGTAGACGTGGCGGTGGGCGCCCTCACCATGACGGCCGAACGGGAAGCGGCCTTCGACTTCACTCATCCCTTCTACCAGACAGGCCTGTCCATCGCCGTACCTCCGGCACCGGAGCAGGGGCTGCTCGCCAGCCTTCGCGCGCTGATCAGTTGGCAGTTTATGAGCGTGGTTATCGCCCTGGGTGGCTTGCTGCTGGCGGTTGGATTCGTGCTTTGGCTGTTTGAGCGTCGGCGCAATCCGGAGCAGTTCGGCGGCACCGCGGTACAGGGAATAGGAGCGAGCTTCTGGTGGGCGGCTGTGACAATGACCACCGTTGGTTATGGTGACAAGGCTCCGGTGTCGCTGGCGGGCCGAATGGTTGCGTTGGTGTGGATGTTTGCCGGGTTGATCATGGTGGCGAGCTTTACCGCAGCGATTACCTCATCGCTCACCGTCAGCAACCTGCAATATCAGATTCAGGGCCCCGACGACCTCAACCGCGCCAATGTAGCGACCATCGCGAATACCGCCAGCGAGCAGTATCTGCAAGATCAGCGCATTCGGCACCAACTCTACCCCGACCTGACCAGCGCCATGCTCTCAGTCGCCAATGGTGAAACCGATGCTGTGGTCTACGACAGGGCCCTGCTGCAATACCGCAACCTGCAACTGGGGGATAAGAGGTTGACCCTGCTGCCCGGAGTTTTCCAGCAGCAACTCTATGGGTTGGCCCTGCCTTCAGGAAGCTCACTACGTGGGCCTGTGTCCGAGCAGATTCTTGAAGCCACGGAATCATCAGGCTGGAAGGACATTGTGCGGCGCTACCTGGGCCGCGATTAGTCCTGAAGACGGCCCGAGGCGTCAATAGACCTTGGCACACCCCTCGGGCCGGGTTTTGAAGCGCTTGTGCAGCCAGAGATACTGGTCCGGCTGTTCACGAACGGTGTCTTCGATGTAACGGCTCCAGGTTTCCGTATCACTCTGTTTGCAAACACCAAATCCCTCCTGGATTGGCGAGAAAATCACCCGGTAGCGACCATCAGGCATCCGCAGATGGCTCACACAGATGACTGAGGCACCGGACACTCGAGCAATGTAGCTGGGTGAGGTAATACACCCGGCCTCGGTGCCAAAAAACGGCACAAACAGCTCGGATTTCTTGCCAAAGTCCTGATCGCAGGCAAACCAGACTTCCCCGCCTTTTTTGAGGAACGACACCAGCGGCCTCAATTCGCGCTTGGTAAACGGGCGGATACCGAAGTGACGCCGGCGACCGTTTTCAATCATCCGATCAATCACCGGATTATTGTTGGGGCGATACATATACCCCGGCTTTTTCAGATGACAGGCAATCAGCGGAAGCGCAAAATCGAAAATACTGTAGTGGCCGCCAATTAACAGCACACCTTTATCCCTGGCCTGGGCTTCTCGCAGGTGCTCCAGCCCCTGCACCTCGGCGTCCTCGCAAAAACCCGACATATCCCGCCACCAGGCGTGGATACTCTCCAGGAAACCACGGGTACAAGCCACAAAGTTCTCCTGCACCAGTTGCTCACGGGCGGCGGCGTCAAGCTCCGGAAAACAGGTCGCTATATTGGTATTGGCCACTTTGGCCCGGGATCTCAGCTTACCTTCCAGAAAACAGCCCAGCCGCCGGCCAAAACGCTGTTTGGCCGACATTGGCAGCAGGGCAAGCAGATAAAGCGTGAAAACCAGAAGCCACGAAGGCCAGAGAACCGGGTGCCACAACGGCATATTTTTCTTGTTTTTACGGCCGGACATACATCATTGCCTGTTCGAAACGGGCAATGAGACTGCCATATTTTGCGGCAGTTTTGTAGTTGCATTCATCAATGATTGAGCTGTGTCACACCGTCAAGAGCCAAACAGCGCTGAACGCAATGGCCTCATGAACCCACGTCTCGGCTTGGTTTTCTGGACCGGCCGGCGACCATCGAACTCCAGGTAACCATCCTCGATAGGATCAAACCTGAGAGTTTTCACATCCTCCAGGTAATTCTGGCTGACCTTCCAGGGCCCATGGGTTCCCTGCCTCGGCAACTTGTCGTCGGCCCGGCGGATATAACCGGAATCCAGGCCGCCCATCATGGTGTCTTCGGCGCGGCTGTTGCCGGTATCACGGGGTACACAGACGCTCTGCCCCTTGCTGTCCATATGATTGAACAGTCGGCACAGGTACTCAGCCGCGATATCGGCTTTGAGGGTCCAGGAGATGTTGGTGTACCCGAAAATCATGCCGGCGTTGGGTATACCCTCCACCATCACGTTCTTGTAGATCACTTTGTCCCGTAGCGTGACTGGCTGACCGTCCACCGACAGGTCCATTCCGCCCAGCATCTGGATATCCAGCCCAGTCGCCGGAATGATGATGTCGGCCTCCAGTTCCTTGCCGGATTTCAGCAGAATGCCGTTCTCGGTGAAGCGTTCGATATGATCCGTCTCCACCGACGCCTTGCCCGCCTTGATCGACTCAAACAGATCACCATCCTTCACCACACACAGGCGCTGATCCCACGGGTTGTAGCTGGGCGAGAAATGTCGCATATCAACCTTGCCATCCAGTTGCCGGCGCACCATGGCCAGGAACAGCCGCCGCATGGCTTTGGGATTCTTGCGGGAACGATTGAACAGTAGCCGCGCAATGCTGACGTTACGGGCTCGGGTCAGCCGATAGGCAACATTGGCGGGCAGAACCTTCTGAAGGCTCTGCGCCACCGCATCCCGGGACGGCAGAGGCATCAGGTAGGTGGGTGAGCGCTGCAACATGGTTATGTGCGCGGTTTCCTCCGCCATCGTCGGCACCAGGGTGATCGCCGTGGCGCCACTGCCAATCACCACCACGCGTTTACCGGTATAGTCCAGATTCTCTGGCCAGTGCTGCGGGTGAACAATCTGCCCGCCAAAATCGGCCTCGCCAGGGAAGTCGGGCTTATAGCCGGCATCGTAGTTGTAATATCCGGTGCAGCCCACCAGAAAGCTGGCGGTAAAGGTAACGGTTTCGCCGGCGGCTTCCTTGCGGGCAGTCAGTGTCCAGCACTTGTCGGTGCCTGACCACTCAGCGGAAACAACCGCCAGGCCATACTGAATATGCTGTTCAACGTTGTTTTCCCTGGCCGTATCGTGAACGTACTGCTTGATCGACGGACCATCCGCCAGCACCTTGCCCCCGGTCCACGGGCGGAAGTTGTAGCCAAAGGTGTACATGTCGGAATCGGAACGGATGCCCGGGTAGCGGAACAGATCCCAGGTGCCGCCAAGGGACTCACGGCGCTCAATGATGGTGAAAGACTTGCCCGGGCACTCTCGCTTGAGGTGACAGGCCATGCCAATACCGGATACCCCGGCGCCGACAATCAGTACGTCTACATGTTGTTCGCTCATAACCACCCTGGCGGCCTCTGCCGTTGTTTTATCAACATTTCAGCGCGAGTCAACACGCCAACAAGGTGAGAATAGCCCAGGTAGGAAAACGCCGAAATTGGCCCCACACGATGAATTCGGCGCCGTTTCGGTCAGTTTTGTCCGCTCGTTTGAGCCTGTTGCAGAATGCCTCAGTCCGGGCGCGGCACATTGAGAATGTCGCCCAGGGTGCCGTACTCGCTGCCACCCAGCCGCGAAATCGGGTCGATGCCTTTGGCATCAATAATGTAACGCCCCTGGTCGTTAATGCTGGCAACCTGATCGTCCACAAATACCTTCTTGATATTGCCAAACACCAGCGACTGCGGGGTGTCGCCCATTTCGATAACCTCTCGCAGCTCGCAGTAAAGCGCCACCAGGCACCCTTCAACCCTGGGCATTGGCCAGCCTTCTTCCTGCACCAGCTTCATATCCAGCCGGTCCAGTTCAGACTGGCCGTGGTCCAGATGGCGGGACGACTCCGTCATGGCCTGAGCCTGATTACGGCTGCCAATGTGCACCACAAACTGCTTACGGGCCTCAATATTCACTCGCGTGTCCTTGAAGCTGCCATCGCTGGGCTTCTTGCCCACAGACACCATCAGGATCGGCGGCTTACCGGTGACCACGGTAAAGAACGAATACGGCGCCAGGTTGTAGTCATCCCCCGGATTCTGCGACAACACCCACGCCACTGGACGCGGAATTACGGTCTGGGCCAGGATGGGGTGGACGTGCTTTGCTTCGATCGACTCAAGGTCTATAAGCATTCGTGTTTCCTTCATGCAGTGAAAAGCAGGGAAAGGGGCCTACCGAATGAGCAATGTATTAGGCATGAGCCTCTCAAAGTGACACGCCGCGCTGGATAGCGCGAAACTCACAGCCGTGGCCAAGAATACACACCAATGATGCGCAGATGAATGAGATCACTGGTATTTGAGGGCAGCACTTGGGAAGCCTATAAAAGGATGCGAGAGATCTCAAGCCCTTCCCAGCGCCTGGTTCTTAGAATTGTTTGTCGCGGCCATCAACTTACCCGTCAGGCCACCTCGGCCGACACCTGAAATTGCCCAGTCAGTCTTTGCAGCTTGGTGGCTGAGGCTTGGGTGCGTTCGGAGCTGAGCATCAACTGCTCGACAACCCCATTCATGATGGCTGCACTTTCAGCCACACCCGCGGTTTGGCTACTTTGTTGATGATTGGTGTCCTCAATGCCCGAAATGGCTCGGAACAGCTTTTCCACCATGTCGTGCAGCGCCGAGTTATCGTCCGCTGCGGCCTCAACCTTGCGAAGTCGCTCCTCCATCTCCGACATGCCACCCTCCATCGTCACCACAGCCCGACGGGTTTCCTCCTGCACATTGTCCAACCGCTCGCCAATGTCTTTGGTGGCCTGGGCGGTTCGGCTAGCCAGCTGTCGGACCTCATCGGCAACCACAGCAAAGCCCCTGCCAGATTCTCCCGCACGGGCGGCCTCGATGGCGGCGTTCAACGCCAGAAGATTGGTCTGAGCCGCGATGTCATTGATCACCAGCGCCGTCTTGCTGATTTCCTCTGTGCGATCGTTGGCCGCCCGAATACATTCCGCCGAGCGATTGATAACATCCCGAATACTCTGGGTTTCCTTGCTAACCAGGGCAAACTGCTCCCGCGCCCGCTCCACCACGTTCTCCATTCCCGAGCGCATTTCCTGCGCCGTGGTAGAGGCGTTTCTGATCTCGTTTTCCTGTTCCGTGGCACCACGCACCATATCTTTGATGTGGGTCAGTACTTCACGAATCCGCTCGTCGGCCAGCTGATTCTGGTTCATCAACTGATCGCTGGCCTGTTGGGAATCCGCAGCCAGGGAGATTACCTGGCCCACCATACCATCAAGGCTGTCGATGAAACTGTTAATCCAGCGGGCCAGATCCCCGGTCTCGTCCCGGCGCATACGGGACAGGTCCATACGCTGGCGCAGGTTGCCGCCCCCTTCTGCAATGTTTCTGATCACATCCGCCATGGTGCCCAATTTTTCCGAGAGAGGTTTAGCCGAAGATACCCGAAACAGCATCACCGTGACCAAGGCGGCCAATGCATTCACGGTGCCTTCCAACCATAGGGGAACGCCACTCCAGGCGAGCCCAAAATTGATAGACCAGAGCAGCCCCATGAAGATGCTCAGGCGCGCTGACAGGCTCCAGGAGATAGAACGCCGGCGGTAGACCTCTTCGAGATCTCCCTCGCACATCATGCCCCACCGATCCGGTGAGCCAGGCATCTGAAACGTCACGCCCTTGCCGATTACCGGAATATGGCGATAATCCGAGTAGCCTGGGTACTTCACGTAGAGATTCTCGCCCCTGGCGATGGTTTCCCGAACACCGGGATGCAGTTGCCCCGTGGCGGGGTCGGTGAAGCGAATTTCGAATTCGGTGTGTTCACGTACACCCACCGTGCCGAACCCCGTGCGAATGCCATCTTTCAGGTTGTCACCGTGGCTGAACGTGGCGTCTTCGAAGCGGGACCGTGAAAGCGCAGTCCCAGTCAGGATGGTGGTATCGAACTTGCTGTCAATCATGAACAGGTAGTTGTCACCCGATTCCTCAAACACGTGCCCTGCTTCGCGCTGAATAAGGTCGCTCATCACGTCATTGGGAATACGTGCACAGATGGCCGCCTGACGCCCCTCGTTCAACGTCACGGGCTGGTAGAACATCAGAGTCACGGCATCATGGAAGCGAGAGGTCGTAGCCCCGAGAGCCAGGGTAACAGGGTCCTTGTGGGGGCCATGGAGAAAACGCGACCGGACCCCGGCCTCAACCGCTTTCTGGGGAAGGTCCCGTTTTCCGCGGCGCCCCGTTGCGGAGGACTCCAGCACGGCACCGTCCGCGTTCACCACGAAGAGTTCAGAGATCTCCCGGAGTCTGCCGGACGAGGCCTGGAGCAACTCCCTGACGCTCTCATCAGCCTGCCCGTCAAGCCGAGCTGCCAGTGTTTCTAGAAAGGACCACTTGTTATCCGCCCAGGCAATCAGAGCATCACGCCGTGTTCGGGCGATACTCTCGAAAATCTGTTCATTGGTGTCATACATATTCCTGTTCAGAAAACAGGACCAGCCCATGGCCAGCTTGCCCGTTGCGCCCCAAACCGGTAACCAGCTTCGCTCTGCACCGGTCAGTTTCATAGTTTCGCTTTTCAGGGTCATTTACGCCTCCTCCAATCCGTACACCAGGACCGCAAGGCACAATGCCGGTGCAGCCAATCCGGAACACAAGGGCTTGTAGCAAGGTTCAGGCCGAATCAACCTGATGGCGCTAGGAAACCAATTATTCCGCTGAATGCCTGGACTCGGAAGATAGAGTTGGAAATGGGAAAATCACAGAATTGCGCCCTGCGAACGCACGACGATCAATCACAGGACAAGATATGCACCGTTTTGGGGCGCTGAACGGCGGCCACACATTCTAGGCCAAGGGGTCGCCGGCGTTCGTAGTCCGCTGGGTTGAACGGGTATAAAAAAGCCCCCGAAGTGGGGGCAAACACGTGACAGTGACTGTCGGTTTGCTACAGCCTTAGTGGCTGATCATCCAGGGCCGCATGGAGGGGAACATTTTCTTCCCGTCCGCGGTGTAGAACAGCATCGACTTTCCGGGTTTTGGTGAGCCACAGCCACAGCTGCGGCTGTGCTCTGGGTCCTGCTCCCGGCGATCGGCGGTGGAGAACACCGGTTCGTGGCGGGACTTTTCGTTGCGGTCCTGGGCGGCGCGCCTGGCTGGGTCCATGTTTGCGATTTCCGGGGGCAGCACAATCACTCGTGGCGAAAGCACTTTGCAAGTGGGGCATGCCACCGGTTTTGCGCTGTCTTCCATCGTCGCCAGGGTGTTGAACAGGCCGTGTTCCCGGCATTTGTAGTCATATACGGGCATGATAACTACTCCTTGTCTTTCGACAGAGGTACGTCCATACCGCCACTGGTCATTTTCTTCGGTCCGTCTGCGGATGGGTTGATGTCAAAATCAAAGATACCTGTGGGCAGCCAAAGCGTGGCGCAGGCGTTTGGAATATCCACCACGCCACTGATGTGGCCCTCTACCGGTGCGCAACCAAGAATCGCGTAGGCCTGGGCCTTGGTGTAGCCGAACTTGGTCATGTATTCGATGGCATTCAGGCAGGCCTGGCGATAGGCCACATGCACGTCCAGGTAATGCTGGCCACCGTCTTCATCAACCGAGATCCCTTCAAAGATCACGTAATCGTCGTAACGGGGTTTGATCGGGCTGGGTTTGAACACCGGGTTCTTGATGCCGTATTTCTTAACGCCATCCTTGATCAGGTTCACCCGCAGGTGAATCCATCCAGCCATTTCGATGGCACCACAGAAGGTGATTTCACCATCGCCCTGGCTGAAGTGCAGGTCGCCAACCGACAGGCCTGCACCATCCACGTAGACCGGGAAGTAAACCTTGGAGCCGCGGGAAAGATCTTTTATATCGCAGTTACCACCATGTTCCCGGGGCGGTACGGTGCGAGCGCCCTCAGCGCCGGCCGCTCTGGCGGCGTCTCCTTTCAGCTGGCCCATGTGGGCGGTATCGCCGTTGGGCAAGGTGGCCAGTTCCGGCACCCGCTCCGGGTCTGTCGCTACCAGTCCTGCTTCACGTTTGTTCCAGGTATCCAGCAGGTCTTTAGAGGGCAGGCAACCTATCAGCCCCGGGTGAATCAGGCCGGCAAATTCCACGTTGGGAATATGGCGCGATTTGGTGAACATGCCGTTGAAATCCCAGATGCTCTTCTGGGCGTCCGGAAAGTGTTCGGTCAGGAAGCCGCCGCCGTTCTGCTTGGAGAAGAAGCCGTTGAACCCCCACTGGCTTTCTTCAAAGGTGCCGATGTCGAGAATATCCACTTCCAGCAAGTCACCCGGCTCGGCGCCTTCCACCCCGATCGGGCCAGACAGGAAGTGCACCTGGCTGAGGTCTACATCGCGCACATCGTCTGCGTTGTCGTCATTTTTGATCTGGCCACCGGTCCAGTCATAGCATTCCACGATGAAGTCATCACCGGGTTTAACGGTGGCCACCAGCGGAATATCCGGGTGCCAGCGGTTGTGGATTTTGTCGTTCTCGTAAGCCGACTTGTTCAGATCAATCTTGATAATGGTTTCAGCCATAACGGGCGCTCCTTGGTGTTGGCTTGCACAATTTGGTAACGGTTTTACTATCCGAGATCCCGCGCCCCGGAGGTATTCGCGAAATGCCCCCCACACCTACGTCATTCGACGTATTGGTGCACGGTGACCGCCCCATTCTGCGCATCGGCCTCAAACCGCTGACAGTCAGGATGCGCCAACAGTGCTCTGGCTACAGCGGGCTCCAGACGCTGGCGAAAAGCCCGCAACATCTCCCGGGCTCCATAACGGGCATCGTAGCCACAGCACAGTTCGCCCCTAAGCTTAGTTGACAGTGACAGCACTGCATGTTTTTTGCCCAGCCGCCGGTTGAGCCCCACCAACTCGATGTCCAACAGTGCTTCGAGCCAGTTATCAGCAAGGCTGTTGAAGGTAAGGATCTGATCAATACGGTTCAGGAATTCAGGGTCGAAATGCCGACGCAGAGCGACATCGCGCAAGTACCCACCCTCACCGGCCGACAACCTGAGCCAGCGGCGCCAACCTTTCTGATAACGCTGTTGGTGCGCCTCAGCATCCAGAGCTCCGGCATTACTGGTCATGAATATCAGAGTGTTGCTGAAATCGATTTCCCGGTTACCGGAGGGAAACATCAGCCGGCCGGTGTCCAGAACGTTCAACAGGGCGCGGACGACTTCCCGGCTGGCTTTCTCGATTTCATCAAACAACACAATGCCGGGCTTGCTGAACGAGCCCTGTACTTTGTCTAGATCAAACAGGCTGTGGCCTTCCTTACTGCCCACGTAGCCCGGCGGCGCGCCGGTAAGAGCGGCGGTATAGTGCTCCTGAGCCAGGGTGTTCATATCGATGCGGCACAGGCCATCCCGGCTGCCATGAATGGCTTCTGCAATCAGCCGAACGGTTTCGGTTTTACCCACACCTGTGGGCCCAAGGAACAGATGCACCGCGAGTGGCCGGTTTTCCTCGCCGATGTCGGCTTTCACTCGCACCAGCATGGATTCCATGGCTGTCAGGGCATCGTCCTGGCCAACGATGCTCTCCCGCAGGCGGGACATGACGGCATCTGGCTCAAAGCGAAACCGGGAAGCACGAACCGGGCCTGAGGCAGCCCGGTTTTGTTCTATGGACTCCCGGTTGGCTTCCAGCCGTTCGTTGATAAACGGCATCAGCAACTCCCGGCATTAAGCGCCTGCAGATTTTTCTTTACCGTCGAATGGCAGCTCACCCACCGGACATTCAGCGGTGCCCACGGTTTTGCGAGTCATTGCTTCAACGTTTTCCTGTGCCTTTTGAGCGTCCATCACCCAGGTGCGATAGAACTCAAACGGGCAGTCGGCTACGCCTTTGTCGCCATCGCCGGAGTTGTGAACACCGGTGTAGCCCCGGTGCAGCAGTTTGAACAGGTGGTTTTGTGACTGGTCATTCTGGCGTGCGTCGCGGATCTGACTGATCGAAAGCTGGGCATACTGAATTCCCATATCTTCCTCGCCACACTCTCCGAGAGTGCGGCCATCAAAGCCGATAATGGCGGAGTGGCCGAAGTAGGAATACACCCCATCAAAACCGGAGGCGTTGGCCACGGCCACATAACAGTTGTTGGCCCACGCCATGCTCTTGGACATCATCACCTGCTGCTCCTTGGCCGGATACATATAGCCCTGGCAGCGAACGATCAGCTCGGCACCTTTCATTGCACAGTCCCGCCATATTTCCGGGTAGTTGCCGTCATCGCAGATGATCAGGCTGATCTTCATACCCTTGGGGCCTTCGCTGACGTAAGTGGTGTCCCCCGGATACCAACCTTCAATCGGGCACCAGGGAATACATTTGCGGTATTTCTGGACGATCTCACCTTCATTGTTGATGAGAATCAGGGTGTTATAGGGTGCCTTACTGGGGTGATCCTCATGCCGTTCGCCGGTCAGTGAGAAGATACCCCAGGTATTGGCCTCACGGCAGGCGGCAGAGAAGATGGCGGTTTCGTCGCCGGGAATCGTGGCAGCCGTCTCCATCATCTCGTCATTGTCGTACATGATGCCCATAGTGCTGTATTCCGGAAACACCACCAGGTCCATGCCGGGCAGGCCCACTTTCATACCCTTGATCATGTTGGCAATCTGGCGGGCGTTGTCCAATACCTCGGATTTGGTATGCAACCGGGGCATCTTGTAGTTCACCACCGCCACACCGACGGTGTCGTTACTGCTGGAAATATCACCGTGTCTCATTAATTCGCTCCTCGTTAAACCGCCAGGTAACTGGCAATCTTTTCCTGGTCTGCTTCAGCCCTGTTCTCTTCGTGGACGATGACGCCCTTCTCGATCACCAGAATCCGGTCCGCCGCGTCCATCACAAAGCTCAGGACCTGCTCAGAGACAACTATCGACAAACCGCGCTCATCGCGGATACGCCGTAGGGTCTGAGCGATCTCTTTGATGATATTGGGCTGAATGCCTTCGGTGGGTTCGTCAAGCAACAGCACCTTGGGCCGCGTGGCCAGCGCGCGGGCAATGGCGAGCTGTTGCTGCTGACCACCAGACAGATTACCGCCGCGCCTGTTCTGCATTTCCTTCAGTACCGGAAACATCTCGTACAGATCCTCCGGTACCTTCTTTTCACCCACGGTGGACAGGGCCGTTTCAATGTTTTCCCTTACCGTAAGGGTTGGAAAAATCATCCGGCCCTGAGGCACAAAACCAATGCCAGCCCTTACCCGCTGGAAGCTCTTCAGGTTGGAAATGTTGGAACCATCCAGGCTGACCTCACCGCCTTTGGTAGGGGTCATGCCGACCAGGGATTTCATCAGCGTGGTCTTGCCCATGCCGTTGCGGCCCACCACGGCCACAATCTCGTTTTTTCCCACCTCAAGGTTCAGGTCCCCGATGATGGTGCTTTGGCCATAGGCCACCGAATGATGTTTGACGCTCAGCATGTTCAGTGCCCCAGATAGACTTCGATGACTTTCGGGTCCGACTTCACGTGCTCAATGGACCCTTCCGAAAGAACCTTGCCCTGGTGCATCACGGTCACCCGGTCGGCGATGTCACCAACGAACTGCATGTCATGCTCGATCACCAGTACCGTGTGGTCCCGGGTGATCACCCGGAGCAGTTCGGCGGTTTTCTTGCGCTCGGCCACCGACATTCCGGCCACCGGCTCATCCAGCATCAGCAGATCCGGCTTCTGGATCAGCAGCATGCCGATCTCCAGCCACTGTTTCTGACCGTGGCTGAGCGAGGCCGCCGGTTCGTTCAGGGCGTCCGTCAGGAAGATGGTTTCTGCCACCTCTTCCACAGCCTCAACTACCGCCCGGTCCCGCTTGAAGGCCAGCGCCCCCATCACGCTGTGGCCCTGCGGGTAGGACACCTCGAGGTTTTCAAACACAGTCAGATCTTCAAACACCGATGGTGTCTGAAACTTCCGGCCCACACCGGAATGAACGATCTGGTGTTCCTTGAGTTTGGTCAGCTCCTTGCCGGCAAACTTGATCGAACCGGCAGTCGCCTTGGTTTTGCCGCAGATCAGATCGAGAACGGTGGTTTTGCCAGCACCATTGGGGCCGATAATGACCCGGATTTCCTTGGGGTCGAGGTAGAAAGACAGGTCATCCACGGCCTTGAAGCCGTCGAATGATACGGTCAGGCCCTCAACCGCCAGCAGAAAATCCGTGCCTTTGCTTTTGGCTGCACTCATCAGGATTTCTCCGGGCTGTAGGTATTGATCATCGGATCGTAATCGTCGGTTTTTTCAGCACTCGCCGTGGTCGCTACAGGCTCGGCGGAGGTTTGAGCTTCAGCCTTTCCGCGTTTGAAGAGGCGATCTTCCAGGGGCATGACGTAGCTGCGGTAGAGCCCGGCCAAGCCGTTCGGGAATGCCAGCACTACCCCAATAAACAGCGCTCCCATGGCGAAAGGCCAAAGTTCAGGGAAGGATTCGGAGAAACCACTCTTGGCGGCATTGACCAGTAGTGCGCCGTAAACCGCACCAAGAATCGACAGCCGGCCGCCGAGGGCACAGAAGATAACCATTTCGATAGAAGCGACGATGCCAATGAACGATGGCGACATGAACCCCACAATCAGGGTGAACATTGCGCCACCGATTCCGGCAAAGGCCGCAGCCAGGCAAAACACGAAGATCTTGAAAGCGGCAACGTCATAGCCGGAGAACCGTACTCGCATCTCCTGGGCATTCATGGCCACCAGAATGCGGCCCAGTTTCCGGTTCTGGACAAGCCGTGCCACGAACAGACAAAGGAACAGCATTCCGACACAGACGAAGTACAGGGCGGTCCGTGCCTCATCGGTGCGGATATCCCAACCCTTCAGGGTCTGCAAATCGGTAATGCCGTTTACGCCACCGGTATAACCCTGTTGTCCGATAATCAGGATGGTCAGGATTGCCGCAATGGCTTGGGTGATGATGGCAAAGTACACGCCACCCACACGGCGGGTGAACATTGCAAAACCGATCACGAAAGCCAGCAGAACGGGCACGCCAATGACCGCGATCAACGTGAACGAGAAGCTGTGGAACGGTTCCCAGAACCACGGCAGCTCGGTGAGCTGATTCCAGTCCATGAAATCCGGAATGCCCGGGGTAGACTGGATCGCGGTGGCCTCCGGAGTGGAGGCTTCCAGCTTCAGGAACATCGCCATGCAATAGCCGCCCAGGCCAAAGAACACGCCCTGGCCCAGGCTGAGAATGCCGGCTTTACCCCAGCACATCACCAATCCGATCGCCACGAACGCGTAGGTCAGGTATTTACCCACCATGTTCAGCCGGAACGGGTCCAGAACCAGCGGCAGGATGACAGCCAGCAGAAACGCCAGCGCCAGGTAATACAGGCCCTCGCGGGAGCCGAACCATTTCAGGGGGGATGAACTCTTCATGACAATCTCCTAGCGACGGACCTTGAGGGCCATGAGTCCTTCCGGACGCAGCATCAGGATGCCGACGACAACCAACAGGGTGAGTACCTTTGCCATGGAACCACTCAGGAAAAACTCCATGGTGGACTGGGCCTGGGAAATGCCGAAGGCGGAAATAATGGTGCCAATCAGGCTTTGGGCGCCGCCGAAGACCACCACCAGGAAGGTATCGACGATGTAGGCCTGCCCGGACGACGGCCCGGTAGAACCAATCATGGTGAACGCCGCGCCAGCAATTCCGGCGATACCGCAGCCGAGGGCAAAGGTTGCGCGGTCGATACCAGCACTGTTGATGCCCACAGCCTCAGCCATAGGGCGGTTCTGAACCACAGCCCGCACGTTCTTGCCCCAGCCGGAGCGGTACATGAGCAAGTAAACGGCGACAGCAATGGAGAGCGCGATGATCATCACGAACAAGCCGTTGATCGGCAGTTCCACCAAATCGGTCACCTGGAAGGCGCCCATCATCCATTCTGGAAGATCAACGCCCACTTCGCGGGCACCAAAGATGGAGCGGTAGGCCTGCTGCATGATCAGGCTCAACCCCCAGGTGGCCAGCAAGGTATCGAGTGGTCGGTGGTAGAGATGCCGTATCATCAGCCACTCAACGAGTGCTCCCAAGGCAGCGCATATCAAAAAGGCCAGGATGATGGCGAAGAAGAAGTAACCGCCAAACAGTCCGGGCAGGTAGGACTGGAAAAAACTCGACGTCAGGTAGGTGGTGTAGGCACCTAGGATCATGAATTCCCCGTGGGCCATGTTGATCACGCCCATCTGACCAAAAATGATGGCCAGGCCCATTGCCATCAGTACGAACACTGAAAACAGGGAGAGTCCGGCAAACCCCTGCATGGCAAATATCGACATCAATTCACTGCTGGTGTAGCCATCGAACATGACCCTTCTCCCCTTCAAACCAACATGCTTTGCGTTGCGGAGGCGATGAAGGCCGGCGCACGGTGGCGCCGGCCATTCCGTTTTACTGGTAACCTTCCGGGAACGGGTCTGGCTCCATCAGCTCTTCTGTTTCGTGAACCACCTTGTACTGACCATCAAGCTGGGCCTGGCCAATCCGGGTCTTGGACCACAGGTGATGGTTTTCGTGGATGCGTACGTAACCTTCCGGTGCCTTGGTGAATTCGATGCCTGCGAACTCTTCGCGAATCTTATCGATGTCGAAAGAGCCGGCCTTTTCAACCGCCGCTTTCCACAACCAGGGACCGAGATACGCGGCCTGGGTAACGTCGCCGATCACCATGTCATCGCCGTAGGTTTCCTTGAAGGCCGCAACAAACTCCTTGTTGTTGGGGTTGTCCAGGCTCTGGAAGTACTTCATGGAGGCGTAGATACCTTCCACGTTGTCGCCGCCGATACCACGGATTTCGTCCTCGGTTACGGAGATCGTCAGCAGCAGCGGCTTCTCGTCGGTGAAATCAACACCAGCAGCTTTCATCTGCTTGTAGAAGGCCACGTTGGAACCGCCCACCACGGACGCGAAAATCACGTCGGGCTTCTTGAGCTTGATCTTGTTGATCACCGAGTTGAACTGGGTGTGGCCCAGTGGGTAATACTCTTCACCCACAACTTTCAGGCCCAGCTTATCGATGTGCTTGCGGGCGATCTTGTTGGAAGTTCGTGGCCAGATGTAGTCGGATCCGAGCAGATAGAAGCTCTTGGCGCCCTTTTCCTTTACCGCCCAGTCGATACCCGCAAGAATCTGCTGGGTAGCTTCCTGGCCGGTGTAAACCACGTTCGGGGACTGCTCAAGACCTTCATAGAAGGTAGGGTAATACAGCATGCCGTTGTACTGTTCGATCACCGGCAGGATGGCCTTGCGTGACGCGGAGGTCCACGCGCCAAAGATCGCGGCCACATTATCCTGACGCAGAAGCTTGCGGGACTTTTCGGCAAACGTTGGCCAGTCGCTGGCGCCGTCTTCCTGAACAAACTCTATCTGGCGACCCAGAACACCACCAGACGCATTTATCTGTTCAATCGCCAGCTTTTCCGCCTGCACCGAGCCAATCTCACTGATTGCCATGGTGCCGGTGATAGAGTGCAGTATGCCAACCGTAACGGTGTCATCCGTCACCGCCAGATCGGTTGTATTGACTTCTGCCGTACTGGGTGTCGCCGCTTGCGCGGAGGTAGCCAGCATAACGGACGCCGCCAGTGTCATCAGACTTTTTCTAAACCCTGGCCTCTTGCCAGGCGATCGTATGCTGGCGTTTTTATCTGTCGTACCCATGGTGATTCCTCGCAGTGTTTGAAATCCGGTACCGCGCTTTTCATCGAAAGCACAGCGTCCACATCAAACATTCTGCTTGCGCCCTTTAAGGGAGCCCATTCGGCAATCACCCCAGCACACTACGTCATTTGACGCATTCCTGATTCCGGCAATACAGGCTAAAACGCGGGTACACGATTTAAATGTGTCCGCTTTTTCTTGCGTTCCTGTCCATGGCACGAAAATTGTTGGTGTTTTCAGGTCCGGTGCACCGCGCCACGCAACCGCACTTATTTTCGGGCACTCCTTATCCAGCGACACAGGCAACACAACGATGGCCGCACGACAAAGCATTTTCCGTGTAAGGCGCAATTACAATCAGTGGGTGGCTAACCAGACGCTCGAAGACTACGCCTTGCGGTTTACCGCAAAGAGTGCCCGGCGCTGGTCCGCCGCCCGCGTTACTAATACGGCTCTGGGAGCGATTTCCTTTCTGGCGCTGGAAGCCATCGGTGGGGCCATCACTATCCACTACGGATTCAACAACGCAGTCGCGGCCATCTGCGCCGTAGCGCTGATCATTTTTCTGACCGCTATACCCATCAGCTACTACGCCGCTCGCTATGGTGTTGATATAGACCTGCTTACTCGAGGCGCCGGCTTCGGCTACATCGGCTCCACCATCACCTCGCTGATCTACGCCTCATTTACGTTTATCTTTTTCGCAATCGAAGCGGCGATCATGGCCATGGCGCTGGAGCTGCTGCTGGATATACCGTTGGTAATCGGTTACCTCATTTGTTCGGTGGTGATTATCCCCCTGGTCACCCACGGCATAACCGCCATCAGCAAGTTCCAGCTCTGGACCCAACCGGCGTGGATTGTGCTGCAGCTGCTGCCGTTTGTTTTCATCATCTACATGGACGCCGGCTCGGTGTCAGACTGGACGCAGTTTGAGGGCACTGCCCCCAATCAGGGCGGCGAGTTCAACCTGCTGCTTTTTGGGGCAGCGTCGGCCGTGGTGTTCTCGTTGATTGCACAGATTGGCGAACAGGTCGATTTCCTGCGTTTTGTGCCTGAGCCTGAGCAAGGGCAGCGTTTGCGGTGGTGGACGGCGGTGATGGCCGGTGGGCCTGGATGGATTGTCATTGGTGCGTTGAAAATCCTGGCGGGCTCGTTCCTGGCTGTACTGGCCCTGAACCATGGCGTGTCGGCACTGGATGCCTCCGACCCCACCCGCATGTACATGGTGGCATTCGGCTATCTCTCGTCGTCTCCGGAAGTGGCGCTGGCCATCGCGGGCATCTTTGTCATTCTTTGCCAGGTCAAGATCAACGTCACTAACGCCTATGCAGGCTCCATTGCCTGGTCGAATTTTTTCTCACGTCTGACGCACAGCCATCCGGGCCGTGTGGTGTGGCTGGTCTTCAACGTGACCATTGCCTTGCTGGTGATGGAGTTGGGTGTTTATCGCGCCCTAGAAGAGACTCTGGGCTTCTATGGCGTCGTAGCGGTGGCGTGGGTGGGCTCCCTGGTGGCCGACCTGGTGATCAACAAACCACTGGGCTTCAGCCCGAAGCACATCGAGTTCAAGCGGGCACACCTGTACGACATCAACCCCGTTGGTGTCGGTGCCATGATACTGGCCTCGGTCATTGGTATGGTGTGCCACGGTGGCGCCATTGGCGACGTACCCCAGGCGCTGTCACACTTCATTACCCTGGGTTCAGCATTGGTGATCGCGCCCGTCATTGCCTGGCGTACTCGTGGGCGCTTTTATACCGCACGCCCATTCGTGCCCATCGCCACTGACCGACAACTTGTCGCCTGCTGTATCTGCGAACACGAATTCGAGCCGGAAGACGTGACTGGCTGCCCGGCCTATGCCGGCAATATCTGCTCGTTGTGCTGCTCCCTCGATGCCCGCTGCGGCGATTTCTGTAAACCCGGTGCAGGTTATCGACATCAGCTGCAGCAGTTTTTTGGCCTGTTTATTCCCGAGTCAGTGCTCTCAAAACTACACTCGCGCATTGGCCACTTCCTGACGTTGTTGTTTCTGATCAACGGTCTGTCCGGGCTGCTTCTGGCACTGATATACGCTAAGACACCGGTGAACTCGCCCACCGAAGCCGCGCTGCTGTCGATCACCCTGTGGAAGGTGTTCTTCGTGCTGATCATTATCACTGGCGTGGTGTGCTGGCTGTTTGTGCTGGCCCATGAAAGCCGCGTGGTGGCCGAGGAGGAGTCCCAGCGACAGACCCGTCTTCTGACCGAGGAAATCGTGGCCCACGAGCGCACGGATCAGGCCCTGCAACAGGCCAAGGAGCACGCAGAAGCGGCCAACGGCGCAAAGAGCCGCTACCTGACTGGCATCAGCCACGAGCTGCGTTCACCGCTGAACGCAATCCTGGGTTACGCCCAGCTGATGGAGAACGACACCGCTATCCCCGACAACCGCAAGGACGCACTGGGTGTCATACGCCGCAGCGGTGAGTATCTGGCGGACCTGATCGAAGGCCTGCTGGACATCTCCAAGATCGAAGCCGGGCGGCTGGACCTGCACCGGGACGAGGTGCGTATCGACCTGCTGATGGAGCAACTGGTGCACATGTTCCGGCTGCAAGCGGAAGAGAAAGGGCTGGCTTTCAGTTACCACGGCCCTACCCGCTTACCCGAACTGGTGACCACGGATGAAAAGCGCCTGCGGCAGATACTCATCAACCTGCTGTCCAATGCGCTCAAATACACCGACAACGGCAGCATTTCGTTAACCCTGAAATATCGCAGCCAGGTGGCTGAGTTCACGATAAAGGACACCGGTGAAGGTATCGCCGAAGAAAACATCGAGCGCATATTCCGACCTTTCGAGCGTATACGCACCCCCGGACAAAGTCGCACCGGCACCGGGCTCGGGCTCACCATCACCCGGCTGTTGACCGAAATCATGGGCGGCGATCTCTCTGTAGAGAGCACGCCCGGGGAAGGCAGTACCTTCCGCGTCAGCCTGATGCTGTCCAGCCTGCATACCCCCCGCCCGGAATCCATGACATCTCCGGCCCGGCGCATTTATGGCTACAAAGGCCCGCGACGCAAGATCATGGTGGTGGATGACGAGTCCTCCCACCGCCAGGTGATCCGAGCCATGCTAGCTCCGCTGGGTTTTGAGATTGTCGACATCGGCAACTCCCTGGCGGTGGTGGATGCCATCGACAACAGCCATCCCGACTTGGTGTTACTCGATGTCTCCATGCCCGGTTACAGCGGCTGGGATATCCTTACGCAATTGCGAAGCAACAACCATCAGGTGCCCGTAGTCATGGTATCGGCCGACGCCAGCGAAGGACGCAACCGGCCGGAATCACCCACCCTGCACAACGGTTACATCATCAAGCCGGTGCGCTTGAACCTGCTGCTGGACCACATCGCCCGGCTGCTTACCCTCGACTGGCGCTTCGAGAAAAGCCCGGAACCGCTGGCAGCCACCATTACGCCCGAATCGGAAACGCTGATTCTGCCCGCGGCTGAACATCGCGCCGCGCTGGTGGGGCTGGCCACCATCGGCCACAAAAAAGGACTTCTTGAGGCACTGCACGGACTCCGTTACCGGAGCGAGGCCGATCCGGTGTTTGTAGAAGAACTTGTGAAGCTCACCAACGACTTCCAGTTCGAAAAAATCATCGATTTGATCAAGGTGACGGAACATGAGCACACCTGAAGCCCGAAAGACGGTCGTTATGGTGGTGGACGATGCAGTTGACTGCATTCGCATGATCAACGACGCCCTGGAAAGTGCCGGCATGACGGTATTGATTGCGCTGGAAGGCAGCCAGGCCCTGACCATCAGTCAGAACATCACCCCGGACATTGTGCTGATGGATGCCATCATGCCCAACATGGATGGCTTCGAAACCTGCCGTCGGCTGAAGCAGAATCCGGACTTCGCAAATACCCCCATCATTTTCATGACCGGCCTCAGCGACACTGAGCACGTGGTGATGGGGCTCAAATGCGGCGGCGTGGACTACATCACCAAACCCATTAACACCACCGAACTGATGGCCCGCATGCAGGTACATCTGACCAACGCCCGCATGGCACACAGCGCTCGGGCCGCTCTGGATACCGCCGGACAGAACCTGTTTGCCGTGGACCGTCACGGAGCCATTCTGTGGTCCACCCCCCAGGTTCATCAGCGGCTCACTGGCGGCGGCTCTAACAACCTTGAGCTACTGACCAATAACCTGGCCACCTGGTTGAGCCACAATCCGGAGAACGGCCACAGCCTTACGCTGGATTTCCTGCCCGAGCTCCACACGGTGGAATTCCTCACCCTGGTCGACGAAAGGGAATACCTGTTGCGCCTGCAAGAGGTGCAGAAGCCCAGCGAGGCCACGGGCGCTCTGCGGACGCGCTTCAGCCTGACCGGCCGGGAGTCCGATGTGCTGTTGTGGATAGCCAATGGCAAAACCAACCGCGAGATCGGACAGATTCTGGAAATGAGCCCGCGCACGGTGAACAAGCATCTGGAGCAGGTATTTCGCAAACTGGGTGTGGAAAACCGCACGTCGGCCGCCGCTGCGGCCATTAAATGTCTGGCGCGAACCTGACCACCACGGGCAACGAAAGGGGCGTAGCCGCAGGGAGGAGCCTTACCCGTTCCACACCGGATAAGATGGGCCAATCTTCCTGCCGAGGCCACCCCATGAACAAACCCATCGTCATCATCGGCGGCGCATCGCTGGATACCATTATCCAGCTCGATGCCCTGCCAACCCCAACGCCACAAACACTGTGGCCGCGAAGCAGTTACAAATCCGTGGGTAGTACCGGTGCCGGCAAGGCACTGAACCTAGCAGCGCTGGGGCGCCGCGTGGTCTTGCATTCGCTACTGGGGCAGGACACGGAGGCCGATCTGGTGCGCCACGCTCTGAATAAGCCCGGCATCGAACTGATTGCCGAGATCACCAACACGCCGACAGAACAGCACGTAAACCTGATGGACCCTCAAGGCGGGCGGGTTTCCCTGTTTGTACAGCCTCCGGCTGACCCAAGTGGCGTTGATTGGGCGCCGGTGACCTCCGCAATTTCAGGCTGCGAACTGGTGGTGATCAATATCCTGAGCTATGCGAAGCCGGCACTGGCCCTGGCAAAAAACGCGAACAAACCGGTGTGGACCGACCTGCATGACTATGACGGTCGGAACCCACATCATCAGCCGTTTATCGATGCGGCGACTGTCATTTTCCTGTCCAGCGACAATCTGCCGGACTATCGCCGTTTCATGAAAAGAATCATTGATGATGGCAAGGAGCTGGTGGTGTGCACCCATGGCAGTGACGGTGCCACCCTGCTTAGCCGGGACGGGCAATGGTTGGAGCAGCCCGCGTTTCCAGTCGGTCGGGTGCAGGACACCAACGGTGCGGGTGACGCCTTCTTCAGTGGTTTTCTGTGTGGCCACCTTAACGGTGAAAACCTGCAGACCTGCCTTCACCTTGGGGCGGTCTGCGGCGCACTCTGCGTGACCTCACAATCATTGGCAGCGGAAAACCTGAGCCTTCAGCGACTTCATGACCATTTGCGTGAGGGCGGCTGATAGCTTTTCAGCGCCGATACCAGTGCGGCGGGCTGGTCTTTCACGATGACCATCTCGGCGTATTCGGGTTTCAGGAATCCGGCGCCGGACATCTTGCGGATGAAGGCCAGCAACTCATCGAAGTAGCCATCCACGTTGTAAAACGCACAGGGTTTACTGTGATATCCAAGCTGGCCCCAGGTCCAGGCTTCGAAGATCTCGTCCATGGTACCCGGCCCACCGGGCAGGGCCACGAAGGCGTCGGCCATATCCGCCATCAGCGCCTTGCGCTCGTGCATGCTGCTCACCACATCCAGACGGGTCAGGCCCTGATGGGCCAGCTCGCGGTCGCGAAGAGACTCTGGGATAACGCCATATACCTCCCGGCCGCCGGCCAACACGGCATCGGCAACCACACCCATCAGGCCCACCTTGCCACCCCCGAACACAAGATCCATACCCTGGCTGGCCATATACTGGCCAAACGCTCCGGCGGCTTGGGCAAAACGTTCATCATTTCCCAGGCTGGAGCCACAGAAGACAGCGATTTTCATGACGGAGTCCTATAACGCGTTCGTGGTTTGATTGGAGGAGTAATATACTGTCAGATTGTGGCCAGGGAGCGCCAGCGACTGACACTACACAACCAAAACGGACTCGTTTTCCATGAAAACCGTTTTCTCCCCACTACACAATCGCCGTACCGCCACGACCGAGCTCGACGGCGGCGTATTGATCGCCCCCCACGAGAAGCCATCCCGGGCAGAGACCATACTGGGCCGGGTCAAACAGGAACAACTGGGAGATGTCCTTGCACCAGACGACTTCGGCCTTGAACCGGTTCTGCGCGTGCATACCCCGGATTACGTGAGTTTTCTCCAGGGCTGCTGGGAGGATTGGGAAGCCGAGGGCAAACCCGGCGAGGCCATTCCCGCCGTCTGGCCGGGCCGGGGGATGCGGGAAAGGCTGCCCAAAGACATCGATGGCCGCCTGGGTTACTACAGCTTTGCCGCCGAAACCTCGATCACCGAAGGCACCTGGGACGCCGCCTGCGCCTCGGCAAACGTCGCTCTGACCGCACAGGCTCTGGTGGCCAACGGGGAGCCTGCCGCGTTCGCACTATGCCGTCCACCTGGGCATCACGCCCATGCTGACCTGTTCGGAGGCTACTGCTTCTTCAATAACGCGGCTATTTCCGCCCAGGCATTTCGGGACCAGGGCGCCAAACGCGTGGCAATACTGGACGTCGACTTCCATCATGGCAACGGTACCCAGGCCATTTTCTACCAACGCAGCGATGTATTGACCATCAGCCTGCACGGCGACCCGGACCTGGTGTTCCCTCATTTCCTCGGGTTTGAGGATGAAACCGGCGAAGGCGACGGCAACGGCTATAACCAGAACCTGGTGTATCCACCCGGCACGCCCTTCAAGGTCTGGCGCGAAGGGCTGGAAACCGCTTGTCAGCGAATTGCGGAATATCACCCCGATGCACTGGTGATCGCCCTGGGGGTCGACACCTTCGAGGACGATCCGATTTCCTTCTTCAAACTGACGTCTGCGGACTACCTGCTGATGGGGGAGCGGCTGGCGGAACTGAACCTGCCGACCCTGTTCACCATGGAGGGCGGCTACGATGTGGATGCCATTGGCGTGAACGTGGTGAACGTACTGAAGGGTTTTGAATGCGGCCGGCTATGACTCCGGCTCGTTCAGTTTGGCGAAAGCCTCCGGGTAACGTCGCTTCATCCGCGCCAACCGGAAGATCGTGATGAAATTAGTCACCACCACCATACCCTCCGCCAGCGTACCGCCGACGGAACCAATCAGCAGGTTGTTCAACATCCAGCAGATCGCAGCGGCTGCAAGGGTTAACCGCATAGCAATGCCCCGCAACATGAACATGCCGACAGTGCCGAACATGGCCGCACCAATGGCGAAGAAATCGACGGGCGCACGCCAGGTCAGCGCCGCTGCCACCAGGTTTACCGCGAGCACCGCCAGCATGACTTTCCAGTTGCCCAGGTATCGCCGGGCCAGCACGATGCGGCCGATCACCAGCAAACTCAGCACCGCCGCCGTCCAACTGCCGAACAGGGCAAACTGAAGCGCAAAGGCCACATTCGCGGAGATCAGCAACACCATCAAACGGTCGTCCCGCTTGCTGGCAAAGCCGACAATGCAAAAACCCAATGCAATCAGACTGACCGCCTGGCCAGCCAACTCTGTCAGACTCATTCCCTCAAACATCGCGGGCAGCACGGCCTGGCATTTGATGGCTGCGGTTAACCCGGATCACCGCCTGCGGTAATCCGGGTCGATCCAGCACTGTGGCAGGGATTCCCCGGACGGGAAATTCAGGCCGGCCTTGTCAAAAAACTCCGGGTCCTGGGCTTCCTCACCAAAATGCAGGCTGCCCCTAACAGTAGATTCGTTAGGGTCGATCAGCATTTTGGTGTCCAACACCTCAATCATGTGTCCGGTCGATTTCTCGGCGAGAAACATAAAGCCCTCCCGGGTTTCCCCTGATGGTATGTGATGCTATCTAGCTCGCTAACTCAATCTTCCTGAAGTCGAGTGTATTCTCTTTGGGCGAACCTTCAATGCCCATCACCTCAGCGCGACGTTTCGTGACAATGTACACGAAGCAGCCGAAGTACAGCGCAATCACCAGCGCGCCCACCCATTGAATGCGCAGGAAGTCGAGCTGGAACAGCAGCGTCAGACCACACATTGCAATCAGGTTGCCAAAATAATACTTCCACTGGCCCAGCCGGCTTGCGGTCAGGTTGAGATTGTCGGTGTAAAGCCGGATCAGCGAGTCCAGTGAGTTGATCACCATCAGGATACCCACCGTGATCATGGCGATGTTGATGTAGCTGGCAATGTTCAGGCCTTCAGCGTGGTAGTGGTAAAGCACCGAGAACCAGATACCAATGGCGATAGACGGAAACACCAGCATGGAAATCATCAACTGCCAGGTGCGCAGGCCACTGACAAAACGCGCCGTGAACTGGCCGATCATGATGCTCCAGGAGAACCACCAGAACAGGTAAAACTCGTGGTAGTCGTTCAACGGCAACATGAAGTGATGCAGGTTGGTGAAGTACTCACCAATCAGCCCAGCCGTGCCGAAGAAGTCTCCCACGCTGCCGTTGCCCGTCAGGAAAGCACGGCCCCACATCACCGCAATCAGCGCGATGAACAACCAGCTGGAACCCAGGCTGAGTATGCGCACGTATTTGATTTTACTACTGGAGTAAACCGCAGCGGCAATCGCCGCGAAGACGATCAGGTAGAACGTGGGCACGACGGTTTCGCCATCACCAATTTCCGGCAGATACCAGGGCAGGTTGACCAGCAACAGGAACGCGGTAAAGGCGCAGGTGCCAATGATGACGACGTTGTTGACCACCTTCACCAGCGGTATGTCGAAGAACTTCACCCGCGGCTCGATTACACAGAAGTAGAAGCAGGTTAGGAAGTAGAATCCCCAGATCAGGAAGGCCCAGAACCCGAACTCAATCGCCAGTGGGTTGGCAAAGCCATATTCGGGGCTTTCCGTCAGGTTGCCGTATCCGGCAAATTCCGTCAGCGGAAACATGATCAGGCCGACGTCCAGGCCCGAGGTAAACAGAATGGCGATAAACGTGAAAGTACGTACCGGCGTCACGCCGATGACTTTCAGGTCCCACCATTTGAACAGGATCAGCGCGATAGCCGCGAACGTGAAAATCAGGCCTGTGGATAACCAGAGTGTCATACACACCTCCAGTTTCTGGCGTTACTTATTATATGGGACAACATGGGTGTTCCTCCTCTACTTTGAAGCACGTGTTCATTCGAATCGGACACAAACCCCCGCGTTGACGGGTCAACACTTAACTATCGCGCGCTCACAACGGCACGGTTATCGCGCCGCAGCGACGATAGGTAAGTCCTGATGGTTTGCATAACTACCGGCGGCCATTGCGCCGCCGGGAACTGTATCAGGCGATCCCGCGCGCGGCCCTTCCGGGGCGCTGGCGATCACGCCATTGCTCGTCCATCGCCACAGGGGCGTCAGACGGATTCAGTGGCGCCAGGCCACGAATAAGGTCAGCGGCACGCTCCGCCACCATGATGGTGGGAGCATTGAGGTTGCCGTTGGGAATAGTGGGGAAGATGGACGAGTCCACCACACGCAGACCGGTGAGGCCATGAACCCGTGTATCGGGCCCTACCACCGCCTGATCATCCACACCCATCTTGCACGTGCAGGAAGGGTGATAGGCGCTTTCCACCGCCTGGCGAACAAAGGCGTCTATTTCCTCGTCGCTCTGCACATCAACGCCGGGCTGGATTTCGGAGCCTCGATAGGCGTCCATCGCCGGCTGGCTGACAATCTCACGGGTCAGGCGCACGCAATCACGGAAGCCTTCGCGGTCATCCTCGTGCTGCAGGTAGTTGAACTGGATGCGCGGCGGCTGGCGCGGGTCGTCCGACTGCACAGTCACTGAGCCACGGCTCTTGGGCTTGTTATGACCGACGTGCAACTGGAAGCCATCGCCGTTGAAGGCTTCTTTACCGTCATACCGCATGGCCGCTGGCAAAAAGTGATATTGCAGGTCCGGCCATTCGACGCCCGCCTTGGAGCGGATAAATCCGCAGGACTCGAAGTGGTTGGTGGCGCCCAGGCCGTCTTTCTTAAGCAACCAGCGAACACCAATCTTGAGCTTGTTCCACCAGTCGAGCTTGCCATTGAGAGAGACCGGCTGCTTGCAACGGAACTGGAAGTAGAACTCCAAATGATCCTGCAGGTTGCCGCCCACACCGGGCAGTTCGTGATTGACGGGGATTTCGGCCTGCTCCAGTACGTCGCGGTTGCCAATGCCGGAAAGCTGCAAAAGATGGGGTGAACCAATAGAGCCGGCCGACAGGATCACTTCCTCTGACGCCGTCACATCCATCTGTTTGCCGTCTTTCTCGTATCGAACGCCGGTGGCCCGTGTTCCATCCAGCAACACCTTGTGCACCAGCGCGTGGGTGACTACGGTCAGATTGTCCCGCGCCATGGCCGGCCGCAGATAGGCGTTGGCGGTGGACCAACGGCGGCCATTTTTGACGGTCATGTGCATGGCGCCGAAACCTTCCTGGCGCTCGCCGTTGTAGTCGTCGGTGGCGAAATAGCCGGCATCCACGCCTGCGTCCACAAAGGCCTTGTAGAGCGGGTTCTGCATGTTATTGCCGTTGTTCACGCCCAGCGGGCCCTGGTCACCACGATAGTCATCAGCGCCAAAGGCCCAGGTTTCCGCCTTCTTGAAATACGGCAGGCAGTGGCGATAGTCCCAGCCTTCGGCACCCTGCTCCTGCCATTCATCAAAGTCACGGGCATGACCACGTACGTATACCATGCCGTTGATGGAGGAAGAGCCGCCCAGCACCTTGCCCCGGGGGCAGTGCATGCGGCGGTTATCCAGGTAGGGTTCCGGCTCGGTCTCAAACTGCCAGGCGTATTTTTTGGTGTTCATGGGGATGGACAGCGCCGTGGGCATCTGGATAAAGATGCTCTTGTCGCTGCCGCCGGTTTCCAGCAGCAGCACCCGGTGGCGGCCATCCTCGGTAAGCCGGTTGGCCAGCACACAGCCTGCAGACCCCGCGCCGACAATGATGTAATCGTAGTTCACTTCTTTCATACGCAACTCCGAACAGACCGCTTAGAACGGACTGTCTATGTCCTCCATGCCCACGTACACCGCCTTCAGTTGGGTGTAGTGATCGAGTGTGACGCGGCCGTTCTCGCGGCCAACACCGGAGAGCTTGTAGCCACCCACCGGCATTTCCGCAGGCGATGCTCCATAGCTGTTGATCCAGCAGATACCAGCCTGGATGCGGTGAATCACCCGGTGGGCGCGACGGATATCGTTGGTGAACACCCCCGCTGCCAGACCCGTATCCGTGCTGTTCGCACGGCCGATCACTTCCTCCTCGTCGGAGAAGGTCAGTACCGACATCACTGGCCCGAAGATTTCCTCGCGGCAGATGGTCATGTCATCGGTACAGTCGGTGAAGATGGTGGGCTCCACGAAGTAACCGCCAGGCGCGGAGGCCGGCTTCGCGGCCTTACCGCCGTGACTGAGGGTGGCGCCCTCGGCAATGCCTTTCTCGATGTAATCCAGCACCAGTTGCTGGTGCTTCAGCGAGATCAGCGCGCCGAAGTTGGTGTCCGGGTCGGTGGGATCACCCATGCGAATATTGTTCAGAGTGCGCTCGAGCAACCGGTCCATAAATTCGGAATAGATGTCCTGGTGCACGAACACGCGGGTGCCGTTGGTGCAGATCTCGCCCTGGGTGTAGAAGTTACCCAGCATGGCGGCAGAGACGGCGTTATCAATATCCGCATCGTCGAAAACAATCAGCGGTGATTTACCGCCAAGCTCCATGGTGACGTCTTTCAGGGTGGAGGCAGCAGCGGTCATTACCTTCCGGCCAGTGCCGACTTCCCCGGTGAACGACACCTTGGCGATATCGGGGTTGTGGGTCAGCCAGGCACCAACATCACCCGCGCCCTGGACCACGTTGAACACACCCGCCGGTACACCGGCTTCGACAAAGATCTCAGCCAGCTTGAGGGCGCCCATCGGAGTTTCCTCCGAGGGCTTGAAAATCATGCTGTTACCCGTTGCCAGGGCCGGAGCGGACTTCCAGCAGGCAATCTGCAGCGGATAGTTCCACGCACCGATACCGGCACACACACCCAGCGGTTCACGACGGGTGTAATAGAAATCCCCGCCAAGGTCCTGCTGGCCACCCTCAACGGACGCGGCCAGGCCGGCAAAATACTCCAGGGTGTCCGCACCGGTCACCACGTCTACCACCTGTGCTTCCTGCCAGGGTTTGCCGGTGTCCTGAACTTCCAGCGCAGCCAGTTCGTCATTACGTTCCCGCAGCAACGCCACGGCACGCTGGAGGATACGGCCACGCTGGGCACCGGTCATGGCAGACCAGACCTTGAAGCCGGCCTGGGCGCTGTCGATCGCGGCCTTCTGGACAGCCTCATCGGCGATTTCCATTTCATAGATCACCTCGCCCGTGGCCGGATTCACAACCGGGAAAGTTTCACCGGAGGCATTGGCCATGGGCTGGCCGTTGATAAAGTTCTGATAACGGGGCAATTCAGTCATGGGGTTCAAACCTGATCGTGTGAATTCGGGGTTAATTAAGGGTGGATTCGAGTGCGTTCAATGCAAATCGTTTACACAGCGTTTCCGCCGCCGAAAAGCCTTCCTGGGGATCGGTGCTCAGGGCACTTCGCAGCCAGAAGCCGTCGATCATCGACGCCAGCTGGCGGGCAGCTTCGGTGGCGGCCTGTTTTGGCAAACGCTGGGCGAAGGAATAACGCAGATTGCTGTACAGCCTGGCGTTGTTGATCTGCTGCAGGCGCTGCAAACCCGGCTCGTGCATCGAACGGGCCCAAAAACTGAGCCAGGTCTTTGCCGCCAGGTCGGTACGCTGAAACTCGGAAAAGTTAGCTTCCACGATGCACTGAAGGCGTTGTTCCGGCGATCCATCGGTACGGGCCATCCGCTCCCGCAATTCCTTTCCCAACTGGTCCAGCAAATAACGCAGTGCGGCTTCGATCAGCCCCTGCTTACCACCGAAATAGTGGCTGATGATGCCGGACGACATACCGGCACGACGGCTGATGGAGATGATGGTGGTGTTCTGCAGCCCCAGTTCGGCAATGGATGCCATGGTGGCATCAATCAGTTGCTGTTTTCGGGTGTCTTTCACGCCAACAATCGGCATCGCATTTCCTGTCCGTTTTATTAATTGAACGTTCAATTAAAATAAAATGTACAGAAAGTAATCGACTTGTACAACCTAACCGACCCACTCCCAAGAGACGCCCATAAAAAAGCCCCGCTATCCGGAAACCGGACAGCAGGGCTGAAAAACACGAACTGGTTAGGGGTCAGCCGTGTGTGAACCTGTTTAGCGGAGGTTCAGGCCGCCGCTTCGTCGCTCTCGTTCTCATCAACGGAGTTTCGAATCAGGAAGTCGAACGCGCTCAGGGCGGCCTTGGAACCTTCACCCATGGAGATCACGATCTGCTTATACGGAACGGTTGTCGCGTCACCGGCCGCAAACACGCCCGGAATGGAGGTTTCACCGCGCTCGTCAACAATGATCTCGCCATGCTGGCTTAGCTCGATGTCGCCTTTCAGCCACTCGGTGTTTGGCACCAGGCCGATCTGGACGAATACGCCTTCCAGCGATATATGGTGGCTCTCTCCGGTTGTGCGGTCGGTATACTGAAGCCCATTCACCTTACCGCTCTCGCCCGTAATCTCTGTGGTCTGGCCCGAGGTGATGATTTCCACATTCTTCAGGCTGCGCAGTTTCTTCTGCAGCACATCGTCCGCTCGCATGGCCGCACCGAACTCGATCAGAGTCACATGGCCAACAATACCCGCCAGGTCGATGGCCGCTTCCACGCCGGAGTTACCGCCACCGATCACCGCCACACGCTTGCCCTTGAACAGCGGGCCGTCGCAGTGCGGGCAATAGGCCACACCTTTATTGCGGTATTCCTCTTCACCCGGAACGCCCATCTGACGCCAGCGAGCACCTGTGGACAGGACCAGCGTGCGGCTCTTCAAAGAGGCACCATTGGCCAGACGTACTTCGTGGTAGCCACCCTTGCGAGCCGCCGGTATCAGCTTCTCCGCGCGTTGCAGGTTCATGATATCCACGTCGTATTCCTTGACGTGCTGCTCCATGGCCGCCACCAGCTTGGGGCCTTCGGTGTAGGGCACGGAGATCAGGTTCTCGATGCCCATGGTGTCCGCCACCTGTCCGCCGAAACGTTCAGCGGCAATACCGGTAGAGATGCCCTTGCGTGCCGCGTAGATAGCGGCTGAAGAACCCGCCGGGCCACCTCCAATGACCAACACCTCGAACGGGTCTTTTTGCTTGAGCTTCTCAGCGTCACGAGCCTCGGCACCGGTGTCTACCTTTGCGATAATCTGCTCCAGAGTCATGCGACCCTGGCCAAACGGCTTGCCATTGAGATAAACGCTGGGCACTGCCATGACTTCACGCTGCTCCACTTCGTCTTGGAACAGGGCACCGTCGATCGCCGTATGCTTGATCCTTGGATTGAGGACGCTCATCAGGTTCAGCGCCTGGACCACGTCCGGGCAGTTCTGGCACGACAGTGAGAAGTAGGTTTCAAACTCAAAGTCACCATCCAGGTTTTTGACCTGTTCAATCACGTCTTCGCTGGCCTTCGGCGGATGACCACCTACCTGCAACAACGCCAGCACGAGGGAAGTAAACTCATGACCCATCGGGATGCCGGCAAATCGCACACCGATATCGCTGCCAACACGGTTGATGGCAAATGACGGGCGACGTACTTGATCTGACTCTTCCGTGCGCAGGCTGATCTTGTCAGACATGGGTTCGAGCTCGTCCAGCAACTGTTTGAGTTCCTGGGACTTATTACTGTCATCATAAGCCGCCACCAGCTCAATCGGCTGCTGCAGCTTGTCCATGTAGGCGTTCAACTGTTCCTTGATACTGGCATCCAACATGCTCTCTTTTCCCCTTTGGATAGCGTAAAACTGAATGTCCGAACTCGATTTGAGTCGTGAATCGAATATGGGAGAACGATACGGACTGACCTGTCACAGCTCAAATTAATTGATCCAAAGTATTTGATAGGCCTTTGCTATTCGACTCGATAAATCAATTGGATAGAAACGAAAAAGGCCCGCAGAGCGGGCCTTTTACAGGTTTCACTGTTACCAAAACCTTAGATTTTGCCAACCAGGTCCAGTGACGGAGTCAGAGTCGCTTCGCCTTCTTTCCACTTGGCCGGGCAAACTTCGCCGGGGTTGTTACGAACGTACTGAGCCGCTTTTACCTTGCGCAGCAGGTCATCAGCGTCACGGCCGATGCCTTCGGCAGTGATTTCCATGGCCTGGATAACGCCATCCGGGTCGATCAGGAAGGTAGCGCGGTCTGCCAGGCCTTGGCCTTCACGCATCACACCGAAGTTGTTGGTGATGGTGCCGGTCTGGTCGCCTACCATGAAGTAGTTGATCTTGCCGATGGTCTCGGAGCTGCTGTGCCACGCCTTGTGGGTGAAGTGGGTATCGGTGGATACGGAGAACACTTCCACACCCAGTTTCTGCAGCTCTTCGTACTTGTCGGCCACGTCGCCCAGCTCGGTCGGGCAAACGAAGGTGAAGTCGGCCGGGTAGAAGAAGAAGACAGACCACTTACCTTTTACATCGGCTTCGGAAATTTCAACAAACTCGCCGCCCTTAAAGGCGGTGGCGTTGAACGGTTTAATTTCGCTGTTAATCATACCCATAATAGATATCTCCCGTTGGTTGAGTTTAGGCATTGGCTAACTTGAGTTGGCTAAACTATTGATTTGATCAAAAACATTCAAATTGATTGTTTTTAGCCGTTCGATAGGAAACCGCTATTTCATTTCTGGGAAGGCTGCGGAGAAAGACTAATCCGTGTTATCGGGCTCGAAGGCGCCCTTGTGAAAGTCGATGGCAGCGTCCACTTCTTCCATACCGCAGACCCTTGGTTCCGCCAACGTGCCACCGGCCAGTGCCCGAAGCACTGCGTGCACGCCATGAGATAATGATTCGGTATTGTAACCGCCCTCCAGCACCATGGCCAGCCGGCCGTTACAGTGCTTGTCCGCAATCTCCTGCACAATGCCCGTCATGGCCGCAAAGCCTTCGTAGGACACATTGAGCGCCAGGTCATACCAATGGGCATCAAAGCCGGCGGAGACCAGTACCAGGTCCGGTTTGAAATAGTCTGCGGCAGGTACCAGTATCTCACGCAGCGCTTTCAGGTAAGCGACATCGCCCGCGCCACCGGGCATGGGAACGTTAATGGTGGTGCCCTCGCCCAGGCCGGCGCCAACATCGGTTAACGCGCCACTGCCTGGGTAAAATGGTGCGGCCCGGTGAATATCAAAAAACATGGTGTCCGGGTCAGCCCAGAAGATATCCTGGGTGCCATTGCCATGGTGGGCGTCCCAATCGACGATCAATACCCGTTCACAGCCCAACTCCGCCTGCGCGTGTGCGGCTGCAACGGCAACATTATTGAAAAGGCAGAACCCCCTTGCGCGCACTGGTTCGGCATGGTGGCCAGGCGGCCTGACCATCGCGAAGGCGCTGTTCGTGCGGCCCTCAACCACCGCTTCCACGGCTGCGATAGCGGTACCTGCAGCCACTTCGGCAGCTTCAACACTACCCGGTGAAACGGCGGTGGTATCCACATCCAGCCACGCACTTTCGTCCCGCAATGAGAATATGTCGTCCAGGAAGGAAGTCGTATGAACCCGCCTCAACTGATCCGGCGTTGCGGCCTTACCAGGCTCGATCCGGACACCGGGAATGGGCTCACGGGCGAGCAAGTCCATGATCGCGGTAATACGGCCCGGATGCTCCGGGTACTTCCACTGCACATTAAGCCCCGAAAGAATGGAACGTACCCGTTTGTCCAGGCGACCGGGCAGAAAATCCATGTTGGTATCCGGGTGATGGGCCAACACCCGTTCATCATAAAAGACGGTGACGTCCCGCTGTTGTGACAAGGCAATGCTCTCCTCTGCCGGACCTTAGCACAAGCATAGTCTTCTCAGGGCAAATCACAACGTTGCTCACAACCGCCAACGCGTCGGATGCGAGTGTTTGAGCATTTCAGAAGCAGCACTGGCAATGTATGGACAAAATATAATTCTGACGGAACAGATCCGCGCCAGTAGTTGGATATTATTCATCCGTTTTGGGAGGTGACCACAAGGGCACCTCCTCACGGCTGGGCGGTTCCCAGTCCTGCTGCATCACGTCACTCAGGGTATCCTCCAGCTTCATGAACAGCTCACCGTAACGTGGGCTGAAGCGGATACCCTCTTCGATTTCCTTCCAGGCGTCGAACAGTTCGTCCTCGTGGGACTTTTCATTGTTGATAAACGCCCAGGTCATCTGTCGCGACCGCAATGGGTGAACGCCGAATGCGGTCAGTGCATGGCCACCCAGCTCCACCGCAGAATGGTAGGTTTCGCTGACGACATCGTCGGCGCCGGCCTGGCGCAATTGATAGCCATGGCCCCGGTCGAACGCCCGTGCCAGAACCCAGACGCCGGGGTAGTGTTGCTTGACGTGGTGCACCAGGGCCACGGCTCTATCCCGGTCGTCAATCGCAACCACGAGCAAGCGCGCGTGGGCGATGCCCGCCGTTTCCAGTAACCCCGTATGGCTGGCATCACCGAAATAGCTCTTGATATTGATACGTCGCAGGTTTTCGATCTGATCCAGGGCCAGGTCCAGAGCGACAATGGGAATCTTGTTGGCGCGCAATAACCGGCACACAATCTGGCCAAATCGTCCAACCCCGGCCACGATCACTGGCGCCTGCTCCTCGATCACATCGGCTTCCCGCTGCTCATTGCGGGCTTCACGATACCGCGGCAGGATCAGCCGGTCATAGGCAATGAACAACAGCGGCGTCAGGAACATGGACAGCGCCACCACCAACCCCAGAAGCTGGGCGATGTCTGTGGGGATCACACTGTTCTGCATGCTGTAGGTCAGCAGCACGAAGCCGAATTCGCCGGCCTGGGCCAGCCCCAGGGTGAACAACCAGCCATCACGGCCCCGCAGCCCGAATAACAATGCAAGCAGCAACAGAATGGCTGCCTTGACCAGGATAACCGCCAGCGCCAATGTGATCACAGTGCCCCATTGCGCTGCCAGCATCTCAAAGTTGATACCGGCGCCCACTGTGATGAAAAACAACCCGAGCAGTAGCCCTTTAAAGGGTTCGATGTTGGCCACGAGTTCGTGACGGAACTCGCTGTTGGCCAGCACCACACCGGCGAGGAAAGCCCCAAGCGCCGGCGACAGATTGACGACACTCATCAGCGCGGCAATACCGATCACCAGCATTAACGCGGTGGCTGTAAACACCTCCCGCATACCGGACTGAACCACGTAACGAAACAGGGGCCGACTCAGGAAATGACCGCCGACGATCACCGTGGTCACAGAGCCGATCACCACCAGGGCGTGAGCCCAGCCCGGCAGATGCGCCACCAGGCTGAAACCGCCCTGGTGCCCCGGATCCGTCGCCCCAACGCCCGCCAGTTCGGATATCGCCAGCAGGGGAATCACCGCCAGCATCGGAATAACGGCAATGTCCTGGAACAACAGCACCGAGAAAGCACCCCGGCCACCCTCGGTTTTACTGAGCCCCTTCTCGTTAAGGGTCTGCAGAACAATGGCGGTGGAAGACAACGAGAAGATAAGGCCAACGGCGACGGTGGTCTGCCATTGCAGCCCCATCCACCAGGCAATCGCCATTCCGGCAGCGGAGGTGAGCACCACTTGCAGGCCACCCAGGCCCAGCAAGCGGATCCGCATGGCCCAGAGGGATTTCGGGTCCAGTTCCATGCCCACCAGAAACAGCATCATGACCACACCAAATTCGGCGAAATGCTGAATGGTTGCGGTTTCCTGGCCCACCAGCCCCGTCACCGGCCCGATAACGACACCGGCCACCAGATACCCCAATACCGAACCCAATCCCAGGCGCTTTGCCAATGGCACCGCGACAACAGCGGCGGTCAGATAAATAAACGCCTGGATAAAGTATTCGGTCATTACGGCCCCATCAGTTCAGCGAAGGATAAACACCTTGATACTAGCTGGATTCCCCCGTGTTGCCATCCACCGGAACCGCAAACCTCTGTGACGCAGGACTTTTAATTACGACTCCACTGCTGTTCAAGCAACGCACGCTCCTGGTCGGGCCCGATGGCGGGCTTGGCCATCATCCGGTCCAATTCCTCGTCAAGCACACTGCCACCGCTCGCCGTCCGGTATACATCAGGTGCCAGAGAGGGCTCCGCTTCGGCCGTAGCCACCTGCTCCCAGGAGCCCATGCCGGTGCGACAGGCAATTCGCTCCGACGCGGAGGTTTGTGTCTCCAGGCGAAACTGGCGGCACCATTGGCCTGCCTGGCTCTGGAACGTCAGTCTCGGCGTCATGCTCGCCTCGTCATTAACCTGGTAAACCTCGCCACTGGGCTGGCTATCCAGAACGTTCGCCACCGCGGGCGACATCGGATCGCCGTCCGTTGCCACCGTCAGCCATTGCGTCAGCGCCACCCCCGCGATGATAGCGGCGGCGATCGCTTTACCCGTGTGGCCGGGCAGCCTGCGCCACCACGGAAAGGTGACCACATTGTCCTGCGCGGGCGCAGCACTCCGGGAGGCCTTTTCCTCCAGCATTTGGGTAATCGAAGCCGGCATGGGACGGTCATCAATCGAGCCGTAATGGGCCTGCAGCTCGGCATCCACGGACGCCATCTCGGCCAGTCGATCGGCCAGCGTCGGGTCTTTCTCGAGCTGGTCTCGAACCGCTTCCATCTCCGCGTCGGTCAATTCGTTATCGAGGAAAGCCGACAGGGTTTCATCAGTCATCTTCACGAATCGGTCCTCATGGTTGCAGGCGTCAGGGCCTCACTCAATGCCGCCCTGGCTCGGGCCAGCCGGCTCATCACCGTACCCTTGGGCACCTCCAGGATTTCAGCCACGATTTTGTAGGGCATGCCCTGGATCGCCACCAGGGAGATGATCTGGCGCTGGTCCTGTGGCAGCTTTGCCATCGCAGCGTCCACCCGGTGCCACTCTATCTCTTTGGTGGTCTGGTGCTCGCCATTGATCACCTGGCCATCCGTCAGCTCCGGGTGTTCCGCTGCGTCCCGCCGAACCTTGCGCGCTCGGCACTCGTCTATCCAGACATTGCGGCAAACCCGGAACGCCCACTTGGTAAGGTCGGCGTCGTCCGGCATGTCCCTGGTCAGCAAGCGCTCCACCGTATTCTGCAGCAGGTCGTCGGCGTCTGACAGGGAGCCGGTCAACGAGTAAGCGAATCGTCGGAGCCTTGGTAATAGTTCGGTGATTTCCTCTTTCATAGCCTTCCATTTCCAAAGGAGTTATCGGTAAAACGGTCGTGAAACCGATTTATTCCATGAACGAAGGAATTTTTTTTCCGCCGGGCCGTTGTATCGTATGACACACATCTTTAATCGGACGGGCACGATGAAACCTTTTCTCTTGAGACACTTGTTCCCTGCAATCGCTCTTTGCACGCTTTCCGCACCGGCCTTGTCCATCGGTGTCGGTGACGTAACCAGCGGCCAGATAGACCCGATAACCCGCCAGGTTGAACAGAAGACACAGCGCATGGTGGAGCAGGCCATGGACCGTCGCCTTGAGAAGCAGATCAACACACAGGCCACAGAGCTCATGGAACCGCTCGAAGTGTTACCATCGGTCCTTTCCATTCTCACGCGTCAGGGACAAAAAGCGTTCAATGATATCCAACTGGACGACGGTTTCCGTGCCGTGGAAGGTCAGTGGCTGGTGACCGGTACCGGTGCGGAACTCGCCCGCCTTGACCAGCCGGGGATCACAGTTCTCGAACGCCGAGAGCTGACCGGCCTGGGAATGACCGTGGTGCGGTTCCGGGTCACTGCCGAGCTGGATTCCCATAATGCCCTACAGGACGCCCTACCAGAACTCGCGGATCGACTGGACCGCAACCATATCTATGCTCCGCAAATGGATGCGAAAGAGCCCCTGTCAGAGACCAATGTGCCACAGTGGCGTAGCCTCTGCACCGCCCCGGTTCGCGTTGGAATGGTGGATACGTCGATTGCCACAGACCATCGGGTATTTGAAAGTGCACAAGTTGTGCAGGAGCGTTTTCTGGCATTGGCGGAAGTGGACGGAACACTGACTGAGCCGGCAATTCATGGCACGGCCGTCGCCAGCCTGCTGGTGGGCAACCGGCCTGGGCAATGGCCTGCCCGGCTGCCGCAGGCTACGATCTTCAATGCCTCGGTGTTCTATGACCGGGATCGCACCCTCTCAGGCGCCACACTTGGCCATTTACTGGAGGGCCTGAACTGGCTGGCCGGTCAGGATTTGTCGGTTATCAACATCAGCCTGACCGGCCCGGACAACCAGCTTCTCGCTGCGGCGGTGAGCCGCCTCAGGGAGCGCGGCGTGCTGATGGTTGCGGCGGTCGGCAATCAAGGGCCCTCTGCCCCGCCATTATATCCGGCCGCCTACACGGAAGTGATCGGTGTGACGGCGGCGGACCGTTCCGGGAAGCTCTACCGCTGGGCCAATCGGGGTGAACAGGTGATGTTTGCCAGCAGCGGCGTCACCGTTCCGGTAGCACACCCAGATGCCGGCATGGTTGCAGACAGCGGCACCTCGCTGGCGTCGCCGGTGGTTGCCGCTGCACTGGCCTGCCAACGTAACGAACTTTCGGAAGACAAGGCCGTTGGTGCCCTGATCAATGCAGCGAAGGATCTTGGCCGTCCTGGCCGGGACACCGAATTCGGTCACGGCTTTCTGGATTTCTGACTGCCGGGTTTCAGAAATCCGCCCGGAGCGTCACCCCCGCCACCGTCTTGTCGTAATCGGCGGAATCCACGTTCGAGGTATACTGGCCCCAGGAAACACTGGGCTCAACACTGAATACCTCGTTAAGCCCGATCCGCCAGCTGGCCTCCAGAATACGGGCTTTGTCCGCCCGCTCATTGCTCGAGCGTTCGGTAAGGTCGCCGGTCAGAGGGTCCGTCAGAACCGGATCGGTGCTGGTGACAGTCACCTCTTCGTATTCCCTGTCCTCATAGCGCCAGCCAAACCGCAACCGGTTTTCCTCGCCGGCCAGGGTAAACCGATGCACCAGCGCTACCCGAACCCGAAACAGGTCGTTGTCGTAGGCTTTCGCCTCCGCATCTTCGCGATCACCGTCGAGGCCGATTAGAAAGTGGCTCTGGGCCTGGTTGAAAAAGAAGAACGCATCCAGGCTGGCGCCTTTTATCTCGGCATCCCGTGCATCGTTGTCATCGAATTCCTTGCGCTTGTCCTGCAGGCTGCCCCGCAGATAAACGTCCTCCGCGAGCAGGCTGCCCAGGTAGACACTGGCACGCCGGAAATCAAGGAACGGGTCTGACCCCAGGGTTGCGTGGGAATAGTGATAACTGGTGCCAACGGTCACCGGGTCGAAGTCATAGCTGACATCGGCCGACAGCAGGTGAATGTTTTGATCGAACTCATCAAGATTCTGGTACCGTCTGCCCGAGAGCGAATAGCCGAGTGTCACGTTTAATCGCTCGGTGGGTTTCAGGATACCTTCCAGACCGGCATCAAAAACCCAGGCCTGATCGCTCTCATCGGCGGACGTATTCAGTTCGTCCACGGTCACGTTGCTGTCGTGCTCATAACCGCCTTCAAGATATCCCGTCGCCGACGCTTTCTCCTGCGCCTGAACCATCAATGCCGGTGACGCCAGGCCAATGGCCAGCGGCAATGTCAGAATACGTGGAATCAGCTGCATGTCTGCTCCTTTAAGTTGGGCGTCCAAAAGAAAGCCGGGCCATAGGGCCCGGCGAGTCTCGAGGAATTGTTACAGTAGGCCGCCACTGCCGGACCCTTTCACGGTCCCCTTGACGGTGTTCTGCACTTCACTCCGGACGCTCTCAGATACAGACGTTCCGATCTGCTGATTGGTTTCAGCGCGAATCTCGGCATTTCGAGCCTCATTCATGCGCTCTTGCGCCTGTTCACGCTTCTCACCGGCTTCATCGCGAGCTGTATCCGCTGTGGCATCAGCGGTTGCTCGCACTTTCTCGCCAGTTTCGACACCGGCGCTGACCGCCTGATTGGCCCTTCCGCGGGCTTCTTCGCTGGCCGCCTGGCGTTGGTCGGCAGCTTCGTCTCGAGCGGCTTCGCCGTTGACACTGCCCTCTGCGCTTGCAGAGGCACCACCGTTCGCGGAAACACCGTTGCGGGTGCTGGCTTCCGCACTCATGTTGGTCTCAGCCTGCGCGTTGGCATTGGCCGAGCCAGACCCTTCAGCGGCGAAAGCGCCGGTGGAAAGGATGGAACAGATTGCGAGTGTCAGTACGTGCTTTTTCATGGTTACGTCCTCCTGATTTACCCGTTTCGGGTGGCTTTCATCAGGGAGACGGCTGAGCCTGGTGTTTATTCCAAAAAAATTCACCGTCTAGGTTTTTGGCACGTAAGAGCGGACATCCCAGCAGAAATAGCGTTTCAGCACACTGTTCGCCTCCTGCTCTTTCTGGCGCCAGCCGTAGACCTTGGGTTTGCTGGTTTCAATGGCGAGGGTGCCAAACACCAGCCAATCGTAGATCGCCAGTGTGGAGGTCACATTCTTCGCTGAATTGGGCCCGCGGGCATGATGATGGTGATGCTGAGTGGGAAACACCAGAATGTGCGCCAGTGCCCACATGGTCCTGCGCACCCAGGCCCAGCGGTGGTTGTGGAAGTACAGGTCATAGTTCCAGTTCACATGAGTATGGGCCGCCCATAGACCCTTGAAGGCGGTGGCAATCAGGAACACCTCTACCAGCCCCAGATAGAGGCACAGCAATTGAAAGGTGTAATTGGGCATGATCAACCACCAGGCCCAGCCGTTGACGAAGGTCTGCGTTACCGTCAATTGGCCCTTGTTGTCCTGGCCCCCCGACATGTGGTGCGGGCGGTGGCTCATCTTGTAAAACGCCTGAACCCATTGCAGAACACGGTTATTGGGTCGGCGCCGGTGGGCAAACAGGTGGAAACTGCCGTGGATAAACTCCTCCACGCAGAAAAACACAATCAATGTGGGCCAGAAATACGACTGCTCGAGCCAGGCCAGTGAACCGGCGCTGCCGGGAAGCAACGTTGACAGGCCAAGCGTCAGCAATAGCAGCACCAGCGGCCGCTGCACGGCCACCATCATGAACGTGGCCAGGAACGCCATGCGCCAGTCCTGCTTGTTCTTTCGGCCGTCACGGGTACGGCCGCTTAGCACCTCCCAGAGGGCAGTGACCACAATAAAAGCCGTAACCAGCATCGTCAGTTTCTGATCATCCATTATTGTTCTCCGAGACGAGGGTTTGTACGTCTTCTGACGCTACTGGGGAGAGCTATATTTTTCTATTCAATATTTGCTATAAGTATTATCCATGAAACTGAATTTACGAAGTGTCGATCTCAACCTGCTGCCGGTCTTCGACGCCATAATGGAAGCCGGGCAGCTCTCCCGCGCCGCCGATTCCCTGGGCATGAGCCAGCCGGCGATCAGTGCCGCATTGCAGCGCCTGCGTCATACCCTGGGTGATCCCCTGTTTGTGCGTACCCATCAGGGTATGGTGCCGACGCCCCGCGCCCGTGAGCTGCACAGAAGTCTCAGCCAACAACTGGGCGCCATGCGGGACACGCTGGACCCGGCCAATCGCTTTGTGCCCGGGACCAGCCAGCGACGCTTTCGCGTGCTCAGCAACGACTATTTCGAAATGGTGGTGTTACCAACGTTACTGACCCGCCTGAGAAGCGAGGCGCCCAATGTGGTGGTGGAGGTTGCCCTGGCTGGCGATGACATGCCCCAGAGGCTGTATACCGCCGAAGCGGATCTTGCCGTGGATGCCTTTGCAACGGAGAACGATCGATTACGGCGGCAAGTGCTTCTGGCGGAAAGGCTTGCAGTGGTGGCACGAAAAGACCACCCCGATCTGTGGGACGATTGCAGCAAGCAGCAGTTTTTGGACGCCGAACACGTCGTACTGCCGGATCGGAACCGGCGCTTGCCCCTGGACCAGATCCTCAACGAACCGGGTTGGCAACGGAGAACCGGGGCGAGGGTCACCCAGTTCGCCAGTATGCTGGCCACCTGCAGCCGCTCCGACATGATTGCCACGGTGCCCGAACGTCTGGCCCAGCAATATGCCCGGGCATTCGGGCTGAAGACCTTGCCGTTTCCGGTGGAAGTCCCCCCGTTGCCGGTCTACCTGCTATGGGCACCGGTGATGGACAACGACCCGGCCCATATTTGGTTCCGCCAGCGCCTGATGGAAAGTGTCTCCACCTGACGGCTTACCACTCCAATTGTGCGCCGGTCTGGTACTCGATGACCCGGGTTTCAAAGAAGTTCTTCTCCTTACGCAGGGTGGCCTGCTCATCCAGCCAGGGTGAGACGTTCTTCGCGCCCGGAAACGGTTCTTCCAGGCCCACGGTTCTGGCCCGGCGATTGGCCACAAAACGGAACTGCTCGCTGTGGTACTGCGCGGAGTAACCCAGGATCGGGTCTCGCAGGATGTAGTTGGCGTAAGCGGTTTCAGCGGCTTCGGACTCGTCCCACATATCGCGCACGGCTTTGGGGTCCAGAGTGATGTTTTCCTCTTCCAGGATCTGGTTCACCACTTTCAGCCCGAACGAGAAGTGCATGGCTTCGTCCCGCAGGATGTACTGCAGCTGCTCGCCGGTGCCTCGCATCAGACCCCGACGCTGCAACGCGAAGATCGGGCTGAAACCGTTGTAGAACCAGGCACCCTCAAATACCGCTGCGAAGAACAGGTAAGACATGATGAATTCCTGCAGGTCGTCCTTGTCACGCAGGTTCATGTCAGAGCGCATGGCGGCATCCAGCCGGCGGTTGGCCATCTGGATCTTGCCGTTGATAGCGGGGACCACCCGATAGCGATTGTAGATCTCGCTCTGGTCCAGGTTGAGGGTTTCAATGCAGTGCTGGTAGGCCCAGGTGTGCATGGCTTCCTCGTACACCTGCCGCGCCTGGTAAATCTGCAACTCCGGAGCACTCATTTTCTCCATCACCGCCAGGCCGATGTTGCGCATCGCCAGGATGTCGGAGGTGGTGAGGTACGCCAGCACGTTCTCATACACGTGCTTTTCCGGGGCGGACAGGCGGTGGTGGTAGTCGTGAACGTCCTGCGCCATGTTCACATCCAGCGGTGTCCAGTGGTTCTTGTTGGCGTTCATGAAGTATTCCCAGGCCCAGGGATACTTGAAGGGTGCCAGCTGATTGATGTCGGTTTCGCCATTGATCACGCGTTTGTCATCGACATTGACCGGTGCCGGGCCCTCATGTGCAGCCGGGCGGGTTTGGGTGTTTGGTTCGTCGTCCCAGTTAAGCATCTGTTTACCTCTCGAATCTTGGTGGCGGTCGGATTTACTGGCAGGCTTCGCAGTCCGGCTCATCAATGCTGCATACCTGTGGTTGCGGTGCTGCTACCGGCGCGGTTTTCTCGGCTCCCGTGGCCCCCAGCGAGCGCAGGTAATAGGTGGTTTTCAGCCCCCGTTCCCAGGACAGCTGGTACAACTCATCCAGCTTCTTACCGCTGGGCTCCGCCATGTAGAGGTTCAGGCTCTGGGCCTGATCCAGCCATTTCTGACGCCTCGCCGCCGCCTCCACCAGCCAGCGGGCATCGATCTCAAAGGCGGTGGCGTAGCGGGCCTTCAGTGCTGCCGGAATCCGGTCAATCTGCTGCACGCTGCCATCGAAGTACTTGAGGTCATTCACCATCACGTTGTCCCACAGCCCCTCTGCTTTCAGATCACGAACCAGTGATGGATTAACCACCGTGAACTCGCCGGAGAGGTTCGATTTCACGAACAGGTTCTGGTACGCAGGTTCGATGGACTGGGAGACACCGACGATGTTGGAAATGGTCGCCGTTGGCGCAATGGCCATCACATTGCTGTTACGCATGCCATTGCGGGCGATGAGCTCCCGCACGGGAGTCCAGTCGAGGAGCGTGTCGGTGTTAAGGCTCAAATCGCCCTCACGACGGTTCGCCTTTAGCAGGTTGATGGAATCAATGGGTAAGATCCCCTCGTGCCACAGAGAGCCCTCATAGGTCTCATAGGCACCGCGTTCGCCGGCCAACACCGCCGAGGCCCGGATCGCGAAATAACTGATCTGCTCCATCGCAACATCGGCAAACTCGACCGCTTCCGCGCTGGTGTAGGGCAGATTGAGCCGATACAGCGCATCCTGGAAGCCCATCAGGCCGAGACCAACGGGCCGATGTTTGAAATTGGAGTTCCTGGCCTGTGGGACCGCGTAGTAATTGATGTCGACCACGTTATCGAGCATGCGAACCGCGGTATTAACTGTGCGTTCGAGGCGCTGAACGTCCAGCTCACCGTTGTGGACATGGGCCGCCAGGTTGATCGACCCCAGGTTGCACACGGCGATCTCATCGGCACTGGTGTTCAGGGTGATTTCGGTGCATAGATTGGAGCTGTGTACCACGCCCCGATGCTGCTGAGGCGAGCGCAGGTTGCACGGGTCCTTGAAGGTAATCCATGGATGACCGGTCTCAAACAGCACGGTCAGCATCTTGCGCCAGAGCTGTTTGGCTGACACCGTCTTGAACAGAGTAATCTCGCCCCTGGCCGCCATCGCTTCGTATTCCTGGTACCGTTCCCTGAATGCATTGCCGTACAGGTCATGCAGATCCGGAGTGTCGTTTGGCGAGAACAGGGTCCAGTCCTGATCACTGCGCATGCGTTCGATCAACAGGTCCGGTACCCAGTTGGCGGTGTTCATGTCGTGGGTACGGCGACGTTCATCGCCGGTGTTCTTGCGCAGCTCCAGGAACTCCTCGATATCCAGATGCCAGCTTTCCAGGTAAGCACACACGGCACCCTTGCGCTTGCCGCCCTGATTCACCGCCACCGCCGTGTCGTTCACCACTTTCAGGAATGGCACCACACCCTGGCTGCTGCCATTGGTCCCCTTGATGTGGGAGCCCAAAGCCCTGACTGGCGTCCAGTCGTTACCCAGGCCGCCGGCCCACTTGGACAGCATGGCGTTGTCGCGGATGGCACCGTAGATACCCTCCAGATCATCCTGAACGGTGGTGAGGTAGCAGGATGAAAGCTGGGAATGGCGAGTACCACTGTTGAAAAGGGTCGGCGTAGAGGCCATGTAGTCGAAGGATGACAGCAGGTCGTAGAACTCAATGGCCCGCGCGTTGGGGTCATCTTCCTGCAATGCCAGACCCATGGACACGCGCATGAAGAACACCTGGGGCAATTCCAGCCGGTCACCTTTCCAGTTGAGGAAATAACGGTCGTAGAGGGTCTGCAGGCCGAGGAACCCAAACTGGTAGTCCCGCTCCGGCTTGAGGGCGGCACCCAGGCGTTCCAGGTCAAACGCTGCCATGGCCTCGTCGAGCAGTTCGTAGTGGATACCCTGCTCAATAAAGGTGCTCAGGGCCTGCGGATAAATTTCCGCCAGCGGCAGGCTGAGAGGCAGCTTCAGGGCAGTTGCGGTTTCCAGCCGCAATTGTTCCAGCAGCAGACGAGCGGTCACGGCACTGTAGTCCGGTTCCTGCTCGATGCGGCCGCGGGCGGTCATGATCAGCGCAGACAGTACCTCTTCCTCGGCAATACCGTCGTACAGGTTCCGCAACGCCCCTTCCACCAGGGATTCGCCATCGATGCCCTCCAATTCTTGGCTGGCACGTTCCACCTGGACTTTCATCAGCCCCAGATCCAGAGGCGCGGCCTCACCGTTGGCTTTTTTCACCGTTAGCGTGGGATGGGCCTCCACGGGCGCCAGGCTGGCGCGCTCCTGGGCATGGGCTTCCCGGTAGAGCACGTAAGCGCGGGCCACTTTCTGCTCCTCCGCCCGCATCAAGGCCAGTTCCACCTGGTCCTGGATGTCTTCAATGTGCACCTTGCCGCCGGCTTTCAAGCGTCGGCTGATGGCCTGCATGACCTGATGAGTAACCCGTTCCACGGAATCGTGGATACGGGCCGAGCCTGCCGCTTCATCGCCTTCGACGGCAAGAAACGCTTTGGTCACGGCAACACTGATTTTGCTGGCGTCGAATCCAACCAGGGCGCCGTTACGTTTAATAACCTGTAGGGAGGCAGTGCTGGTTGAGGCAGATTGGCCGGGCTCGGCCAGGGTGGCAGTGGACATGTCGGTTCTCCTGGGTACGCGTTTATGCCAAGACCTTCGCGTACGCAGGGGCGAGCATTGCTCTGGACAGAGACAACGCAAAACCGATCTGCTCACCTTGATACGCGAAGGTGCAGTTGTATTCCCTGGCAGGTCTTCGGACTCAGGGGCGTGAACCTGTTGGCTCGGCCTTGCGTGGCGACTTCCCGGCATTCGCCAGTGTCTTTATGCCACGCTCGTTCCCCAATACCGCTGCGCGTCAGTTCCGGAGTCTCACCGGATTCCCGGTACCACGATCATCATGACGAAGGCGATCTCAGATTGATCAACCTTTGCTCACTATATCTGGTACTAAGCCAAGGATATAAACACTATATAGGCTAAGATAGATCACAACAAGGCACTTTTTCGACGGTGTCCGGTCAGTAGCAGAACCCATAGGAGACACCCATGAACAACACCCGACAAAACCTGGTTGCCACTGTTACCCTGATGTTTCTGGCAACCACGGTTCAGGCAGATACCGGAAAAACCTCGCTGGTTAATGCGTTCTCGACGATGGCCTCGCTGGACGAAGGTTGGGAGCCACTCAAGTTTCCGAATATAGACCGCCACAGCCGTTATCAGTTGACGGACGAAAACGGTGAACAGGTGGTCAAGGCCACCACGGAGAACAGCGCTTCCGGGCTGATTGCAAGGGTATCCGTCGAACCCGGGGATTCACTGATCCTGCGCTGGCGGTGGAAAGTGTCGAACGTCTATGAGCAGGGAAACGCCCGCAAAAAGGAGGGTGATGACTACCCTGCACGAATCTACGTGGCCTTTGAGTTCGAGCCGGAGGAAGCCGGCTTTTTCGAGCGCGCCAAACGCAAGACCGTGGAAGTGGTGTTCGGGGAGGAACTGCCGGGCAATGCGCTGAACTACATCTGGGCCAACCGGCTGCCGGTTGGCGAAATCGTTGCCAATCCCTTCACCGATACCACGATGATGGTGGCGGTGAACTCCGGTGCCACCAACGCGGGCGAATGGGCCACAGTGGAGCGGGACATCGTCGCGGACTACCGCAAGGCCTTTGGCCGCAAACCACCGAAGCTGGTGGGCGTCGCCATTATGTCGGATTCCGACAATACCGGAGCCTCTGCCACCGCGTGGTACGGCGATGTCAGCCTGGTCAAACCAGATTGACGACGCAAAACAGACCCACCGTACCCATCACGATGGTATAGGGAAACGCCATCACAACCATCCGCCCGTAGGACAACCGCACTAGCGGGGCGATTGCAGACGTCAGCAGGAACAAAAACGCCGCCTGGCCGTTGGGGGTCGCCACGCTGGGCAGGTTGGTGCCGGTGTTGATGGCAATGGCCAGCTCCTGGAAATGCTCGTAGTCGATACTGCCAGCGTCCAGCGCCTGTTTGATTTCACTGATATAGACGGTGGCTACGAACACATTGTCGCTGATCATCGACAACAACCCGTTGGCAATAAAGAACATGCCCGGCTGCTGGTCCTGCGGCAGGCTGAGCACAAAATCGATGATCGGCTTGAACAGGTGTTGCTCGTGAATCACCGCGACAATGGCAAAAAACACCACCAACAGCGAGGTAAACGGCAGCGACTCCTGAAAGGCCTTGCCGATCTGGTGCTCATCGGTAACACCGGTGAACGAAGTGATCAGGATAATCACCAGAAGGCCGATCAATCCCACCTCTGCCAGATGAAACGCAAGCCCGATAACCAGCACCAGGGCCGCCATCGCCTGCACCCAAAGGGCAGCCTGGTCGGCCTTTGTGCGCTTGATGCGCTCGTTGTCAGCGAACTCTTCCAGTACCTGGCGAACGGGTTTCGGCAGGCGGGCGCCATACCCAAACCAGCGCAGCTTTTCCAATAGCCAGCACGTGGTCAGGCCGGCCACCAGCACCGGCAGGCTCACCGGCGCCATATGCAGGAAGAAACTGACAAAGTCCCACCCAACGACCTTGGCAATCAACAGGTTCTGGGGCTCGCCCACCATGGTAGCCACTCCCCCCAGTGCCGTACCAATGGCGCCGTGCATCAGCAGGCTACGCAGAAAGGCCCGAAACTTGTCCAGATCTTCCCGGTGCAGCTCGATCACGTGTTCATCGCTGTTGGCGTTGTGATCAGCGTGGTGATAGCCCTTGCCGGAGGCCACCTTGTGGTACACCGAGTAAAAACCGACAGCGACACTGATGATGACGGCGGTGACCGTAAGCGCGTCCAGGAATGCGGATAGAACGGCCGCGGCAACACAGAACAGCAGAGACAACGCAGATTTTGAGCGCACACCCACCAGGATCTGGGTAAACGTCACCAGCAGCAGCTCTTTCATGAAATAGATGCCAGCCACCATGAACATCAGCAGCAGGATGACCGGGAAGTTCACCAACACCTCGTGGTACACCGCGTCCGCTGACGTCATGCCTACCAACAGGGCTTCAATCGCCAGCAACCCACCGGGCAACAGTGGATAACACTTCAGCGCCATGGCCAGGGTAAAAATAAATTCTCCCACCAACACCCAACCGGCCACCGCCGGGCCAAGGGTCCATACAATCAAGGGGTTGGCAATCAGGAAAAGCAGAATGACCTGTTTGTACCAGGCGGGTGCATTACCCAGGAAGTTGTGGGTAAAGCCGGAGAGAACGGTTGTGGGCATTGCGGGAATCTTCTGAGTAAACGGTTTGTTGGAATTGTGTGGCAGAAGGCCCGCATCTTCCTTGATATTTGTGTAACCGGTAATCCCCCAAAGGTATAGGGTGAGTGCCTATTTGGTCTCAACATGAAACAAGGAAGAGTGGCCGGACGACCACTCAAAAGAGTTTCGTAATATTACTTAAAAATAGAGCCAGAATCGACTCTATTTTCAGCAACCAGGGTTATTGTGCCCGTTACAACATCCCGCTTACGGGTCAGAACCGGTAGGAAACCGACGCCGTAACGTTACGTTCTGCCCCGAAGTAACAGAAGTCCAGACTGTTGTAGCAGGACGCCACGTATTCCTTGTCCAGCAGGTTGTTCACGTTCAGCCGGGTAGAAACGCCTTCCAGGCCGAGCTTGCTGAAATCGTAGCCCAGGGCCAGATCCACCAGGGTGTAGTCCGGCACTTTTTTGGTGTTGGCGTCATCGGCGTAGATGTCCGCGATGTGACGAACACCCAGTCCGGCGTTGGCACCGCTGAGTACTCCCTGCGAGAACCGGTAGCCCGCCCACAGGGTCAGTTGGTGTTCCGGCACCTGGCTGGCGGTATTGCCCTCGCGATAGGCTTCGGACTTCTCAAAGGTGACGTCCGTGAACGCATATCCAGCCTGGACATTCAGGTTTTCCGTCAGCTGTGCTTTGGCCTCCAACTCCACACCCTGGGACTCAATCTCGCCGATGCTGCGGTAGAAGGACTCCTGCGGCAGCTTGGTGGCCAGGTTTTCCTGGTGGATGCGGAACAACGAGAGCGTGTACAAATCCGTGGTTCCCACTGGCTGGTACCTCAGCCCGGTTTCAATCTGCTTGCCTTCGCTGGGGTCCAGCAGGTCGCCGCTCTCGTCGGTATAGGCACTGGGCGAAAACGACGTGGAGTAGGAGACGTAGGGGGCAATGCCGTTGTCGAACAGGTAGAGCAGTCCGGCGCGGCCACTGAACTGGGTTTCGTCCAGCTCTGCCACGACACCGCTGTCACGATTGGTGTTCTCGATCTCCACCCAGTCGTGACGGCCACCCAACGTCAACCGCCAGCCGCCGGTAGCCAGTTGGTCCTGCAGATAGACCCCGGTCTGTTTCTGCTTGCGGAGATTGCGCTGCGGAGGATACAGGGCGGTAGGTTCAGCCCCGTACTCAGGACTAAAGGCATCGATGGCCGGAAAGGCGCCCGACGGCCAGACCACGTCGTTTTCACGCTGTTGATAGTCCACCCCCACCAACACGGTATGATCCACCGCGCCGGTCGTCACTTCCCCCTGGACCTGGTTATCAACGGTGAGTGCCTGCAGATCCTCCTCGCCACCAGAGTAGTAGCGGTTAAGCTCAGTGGCCGAAGCCCAGCCATAGGCATAGACCTGCTTCAACTCAACGTCCGAATCCAGATAGCGGGCTTTCTGCAAGGCGGACCAGTTACGGTTGATTCGATGCTCCAGGTCGTACCCCACCATGGTCATATCGCGCCGGAACAGGTCGTAGTCCGGTTCGCCCTCAAAAAAGGTGTTGTCGATTTTCTGGCCGTTGCGGGACTCCACCGTGCCCTCGTACGGCAAACCGCTGTGGTAGCCCCCCTCCGGATCACGTTGCAGGTAGGCCAGCAGCGTCACGCTGGTATCGTCAGTCATGTCCCAGGTCAGCGACGGGGCAATGGCACGACGGTCCAGTTCCACGTGATCCTGTTGTGCGTCGGCGGCGGAGGCAATGCCGGTCACACGATAGGCCACCCGTTGCTCATCATCCACTGGGCCGGTGACGTCAAAGGCAAAGCTACGCTGGGCGTTGTTGCCGAGCGAGACACGGATTTCGCCCCCGTCCCGGAACTCCGGACGCTTGCTGGTCAGGGCAACAATCCCACCAGGGGAGCCCTGGCCGTAGAGAACGGAGGTCGGGCCTTTGACAATTTCGATGCGCTCAAGGAACCAGGGATCAATGGCAAAGGAGCTGTAGGAGCCGCCGTCGTTCATCACCCGCAGGCCATCCAGATAGGTGTTGTTGATACTGCCATCGGAGAAACCGCGGAGAATCAGGTAATCGTAACGGTTAGAAGAGCCCACCTGGTTCGTACCCACACCCGGGGTATAGCTGGCGGCGCGCTGCACTGTGCGGGCGCCTTTTTCTTCCCAGTCTTCGCGGCTGATAACGGATACTGATTGCGGGGTTTCAATTACCGGGGTATCGGTTTTCGTGGCGCTGCGGGTCGCTGTCACGTTTAACGCATCCAGCATTGTCGGCTCGCCCTGTCCCTGGGCAACAGTCAGTGGTGCGCCGGTGACACCGATAAGGGCCACGGCAACCGCAAATGACAAACGGGAATGTCGGAACATGAAAACCTCACTTGGACCTAAAAGTTATGTAATGCGAATTATTCTCTTTTAGATCCAGGATTAGATATTCAATATGACAGATTGTGTATGAGAGGTGCCAAGTCCGGCTACTCAGATGACATTTTTGGGGGAAACACCGAAGTGGCGTCGAAAGGCAGTGGCGAAATTGGTGGCGTGACGATAACCCGAGCGGTGCGCTGCCTGCTGCACGGAGTAGCCCTGCTCCAGGTAATGCCAGGCCAGGTTCAGCCGGCACTTGCGCAGATACCCGAACACCGACAATCCGTAGGTCGCACGAAATTTACCACGCAAACTGCTGGGACTCATTGCGGCACGGCGGGCGAGATCTGTCAGGGAGTAATCGTCCGTCGGAGCGAATTCCAGCAACTGACGAATGGCTTCGAGGCGCTGGAGCTCCTGGGTGGACGCGCGACTTTTCCGCTCAATCTCTGGCACCTGCTCCGGGAGACCATAGCCCACCAACTGCAGCGCCAGGCCTTCCAGCACCAGCGTTTTCTGAAGCTCAGGCAGCCTGGCGCCAAGGGCTTGCTCAAGGGCCGTCATGAGAACCAGTGGAACGTCCCACAGCACCACCGGATCCTGCACCCCCCTGAGCAACGCCCGTAGAGAGCCCTGCTCGGTCTGCGCCGGCAACGGGCCACCGGGATCAAACGCCAACACGATGGTTTCCAGACGTTGACCGGCAGGCTGATAGGCCGCCAGCGCGTACTCCGGTCGTAGTTGCAGACTGGCGGCCATGCCACTCCCAAGCTCCCGCTGGACCGCACCGATCGACAGGCGAATGCGTCCTTCGAGCACGATCACCATTAACAGCGGCGCATGACCCAGCGACACCGATTCGTAGCTGTGGGAAATTGTCAGGTCGGAATGGGTAAAACGAAACCCCGAAGGTAGCGAGGTTTCATCAATCCGCCCCCGGGCGATGGTTGAATCGTCATCGGGGGCATCATGGCCATCGACACCGGGAAAGCGGTAGCTGATCCCATAGTCGCGGCCAAAAGCCAGGAAATCCTGCCTGCCAAACGACACTGACTCGGCACGATCGCCCAACACTAGCCAGCGGAACTCGCTGTCGTGCCTGACGACGCGGGCACAACGGCATCTGCCAGCAACTCAGCAGTGATCGCAGACAGGGTCCAGCCCAGATGACCATGCCCCGTGTTATAGAACACGGTGGGTAACCGACCCGGACCGACTCGCGGCATCATATTGGGCAACATGGGACGCAGTCCCGCCCAGGGTACGACGCGGCGGGTACAAACCCCTGGGAAACACTGCTCGACCCATCGGGTGAGCGGCCGGATACGATCATCCCGGATATCACGGTTATAGCCGCTGAATTCCGCCGTACCCGCAACCCGGAAACGATCATCTCCCAGCCGGCTGGTGACAATCTTGGTGGCGTCGTCCAGCAAACTGACGGTCGGTGCCGCTTCCTGGGAGGCTTGGTCGTCCAGCTCAACGGTGATGGAATATCCCTTCACCGGGTATATGTTGACTCGGTCCCCCAGCTTGGCGGCCAGTTCCCGGCTACCCACACCCGCACAGATCACCACACCATCAAAAGTGTCGCGGGTCTGCTCCTCGCCGTCATGGGAGGTTACCCAGGCATGGGACCCGTCCGCACTAAGCTCAGTCACCGAGTGTCCATAGCAGGTTTTGACGCCGAGGCGAAGAATGGCCTCCGCCAAGCCATTGGTGAATTTATGGATATCACCGGTTGAATCGCTTTCGGTGTAGAAACCGCCGTAATAGGTCCCTGCCAGCGTGGGCTCAATAGCGCGCATTTCCTCGGGTGTGACTGCCCGACGCTCCAGGCCGCCGGCGGCCAGCAACCTGGACACATTCGCCGCATGGTCGAACCCGGCCTTGTCCCGATAGATATGGAGGATGCCCTGCTTCTTGAGGTCGAAGTCGATCCCCTCCTCTTGCGCCCACGCGAACAGATAGTCGCGGGCGGCTATCGCCAGGCGAGCGGTTTCGGTGGTGTTTTTCTCGTACTGAGGGATAGCTGCGATGAACTCAGCAAACCAACTCAATTTGTGCCAGGAAGGCTTGGGATTGACCAACAGCGGCGCATCCCTTCGGGACATCCACTTGAGGCCCTTGATGATGGTCTGCCAGTTGTTCCAGACCTCAGCGTTAGAGGCCGACAGTTGGCCACCGTTGGCGAAAGAGGTTTCCATCGCCGCATAACGGTGTTTCTCGTAAACGGTGACATCCAGGCCGCGCTTGGCCAGGGTGTAAGCGGTGGTGATACCCGTGATGCCACCGCCAATAACTGCAATTCGCTTCATAATACTCTCCAGGGGCGTCCAGGGTTTCCTTTCACCATAGAAGGTCTACACCGCATGGTAGAAAGCACCCCTTCCGTCACTGGACCTGAGAGATTCACGCGCCGTTCCAACGGAACCAGCCGCTTGCTCCTTCGGTGTGCCAACGGACGCAGTCGTCGGCAACTCTTCGGAAAGTCTTCATGTCAGCGGTCCTTTTGCCTGAGAGTTTCCGGGGCAGTTGCTCCTTCGGCGCCGAGTGCATGGTTTGCAACTCGGTCTCTCCCGCTGACACCTCATTGTTCGACGAATACTCGCGTAACTGGAACGCAAAAGTTGAACTCGCCCTGCGGAATATTAGCACACTCCGGGGGGCAGACTTCGAGTTTGTAACAGGCTACTCGACCGTAACACTCTTCGCCAGGTTCCGCGGCTGATCCACATCGGTGCCCTTGAGCACCGCAACATGGTAGGAGAGGAGCTGCAATGGCACGGTATAAACGATTGGGGACGTTATCGGGTGTACCGATGGAAGCGGCATCACGTGGATGCCTTCCTGTGGCCGCACGTCCGCCGCCTGGTCGGCAAAGACAAACAGCTCGCCGCCGCGAGCGCGAACTTCTTCCAGGTTGGACTTCAGCTTCTCCAACAGCTCGTTGTTGGGCGCCACCGTAACCACCGGCATCTCCCCATCCACCAGAGCAAGGGGGCCATGCTTAAGCTCACCCGCCGGATAAGCTTCAGCATGGATGTAGGAAATTTCCTTGAGCTTCAGGGCACCTTCCAGAGCCACCGGGAACATGGCACCACGACCCAGGAACAGACTGTGGTTCTTGTCCATGAACGACTTCGACATTTCGGCGATATCGCCATCCAGTGCCAGTACCTGATCCACCTGGCTGGGTAGTAGGCGAATCGCCTCAACAATTTCTGCTTCGCGCGACTCTTCCAGGCCGTTGTGGCGAGCCAGCGCCAGGGTGAAGATCAACAGCGCGGTCAACTGGGTGGTAAACGCCTTGGTGGACGCAACCCCGATTTCCGGGCCGGCCTGGGTCATGATCACCAGGTCAGATTCCCGCACCAGGGAGCTGCCGGGCACGTTGCAGATGGCCATGGCGGCGCGGAAACCGGCCTTTTTCGCCTGGCGCAGGGCAGCCAGAGTGTCGGCGGTTTCGCCGGACTGGGAGATACACAGGAACAGGGTGTCCGGCTGAATCACATGCTTGCGGTAGCGAAACTCAGAGGCCACTTCCACGGAACAGGGCACACCCGCCAGTTCCTCTATCCAGTAACGTGCCACCATGCCGGCATGGTAACTGGTGCCACAGGCGATGATCTGTACATGGCGAACGTCTTCCAGCAGGTTGCCGGCCTGGGTGCCAAGCGCCTGCTCCAACACGCGGGTGTTGGTTACCCGGCCTTCCGTTGTGGCGCGGATGACCCTCGGCTGCTCATGGATTTCTTTGAGCATGAAATGGCGGTACTCGCCTTTTTCGGCGGCGTCCTGGCTGTGTTCAAAACGAATAACCGCACGTTCCACCGGCTGCTTGTTGCGATCATGAATCTCAATGCGATCACGGCGGATATCAGCGATGTCCCCTTCTTCGAGGAACATGAAACGGTCTGTGACCGGCAGCAACGCGAGCTGGTCGGAAGCGATGAAGTTCTCGCCGATGCCGACACCCACCACCAACGGACTGCCTTCACGGCACACCACCATATGGTCTGGCTCGTCGGCATGGATCACCGCCAGCGCAAAGGCACCACGCAAACGTTCAATGGCGGTACTCACCGCCTCGTATAGACTGTTGCTCAGGCGGAACTGCTTTTCGATAAGGTGTGCAACGACTTCGGTGTCCGTCTGGGAGGTGAACTCAAACCCCTCGGCTTTCAGTTCTTCCCGTAACTCCTGATAGTTCTCGATAATGCCGTTATGGACAATGGCCAGGCGGTCACCGGACATGTGCGGGTGAGCATTGATCTGGGACGGTTCACCGTGGGTCGCCCACCGGGTGTGTGCGATGCCGGCAGCTCCCTCAAGCCCGTTGCCAGTGATGGCATCGGCCAGGGCCGCAACCTTACCCACTTCGCGGGCCCGGTTAATGGCTTGTCTGCCGTCAATCACAGCCATGCCGGCGGAGTCGTAGCCCCGATATTCCAGACGACGCAGGCCTTCGAGAAGAATTCCCTGAACATCCCTTTCTGATACCGCACCTACAATGCCACACATGTCGCTGTCACCTGTCCGTTGTAAATCGTTTAAATCACTTTTTCGTCGGCCGTTCCCAGCCGGAGATATTGCGCTGGCGAGCTCGTGCGACCGCCAGCTCACTCTCTGCCACATCGCGGGTGATGGTAGAGCCCGCACCGACGGTCGACCCGGAAGCAATGCTGACCGGCGCCACCAGTGAAGTGTTGGACCCCACAAACACGTCATCACCAATAACGGTTCTGGACTTGTTCACCCCATCATAATTACAGGTGATGGTTCCTGCACCCACATTTACGTTACGGCCGAGTGAGGTATCGCCAACGTAACTGAGGTGGTTGATCTTGCTGCCCTCACCTACATCGGCTTTTTTGGTTTCGACAAAGTTGCCCACCTTGGTCCTGGCCGCCAGTCGGGTACCTGGCCGGAGGCGTGCAAATGGCCCGATACTGGCGCCCGCACCCACGTCTGCACCGTCGATCACTGAGTAGGCTTCAATGCTTGTACCAGCCGCGATTTGGCTGTCCCGTATCACACAACCCGGCCCGATACTGACGCCGTCCGCCAGGGAAACCGTGCCCTCAAACACGACGTTAACATCGATCAGCACGTCCTGGCCCACAGACAACTCGCCCCGCACGTCCACGCGAGCGGGGTCGGCCAGGGTTGCGCCCTCAGTCATTAAACGGTCCGCTTCCTGACGCTGCACCCAACGCTCAAGTTCGGCGAGTTGAAGGCGGTTGTTAACACCCTGGACTTCGTATTCGCTGCCAGGCTGGGCAACCGCGATCTCCACACCGCGATCAGCCGCCATGGCAATGATGTCAGTCAGGTAGTACTCACCTTGGGCGTTACGATTAGAGAGCTGCGGCAACCAGTCCTTCAAGTGCCGTGCCGAGACCGCCAGGATTCCGGTATTTACCTCCCGGATTTGTTTCTGGGCGTCAGTGGCATCCTTCTGTTCCACGATCGCACGCACCTTGCCACTGTCATCCCGCAGGATACGCCCGTAACCATCCGGCGTTTCCAGGTTCACGGTCAACAACGCGAGTGAACGATCACTTACTTGAGAGACCAGGTTCTGGAGCGTTTCAACGTTGGTTAGCGGTACGTCGCCATAGAGAATCAACACCCGAGCCTCATCCGGCAGAGCCGGCAAGGCCTGAGCAACCGCGTGGCCAGTGCCCAGTTGCTGTTCCTGCAGTGCCCAGATGAGATCTTCGGCGGGGGTAATCTGCCGAACCTGCTCCGCACCATGTCCAATGACGCCATGGATACCGGAGGCGCCCAATTGGCGGGCGGTATCAATAACGTGATGGAGCATAGGCTTGCCAGCCACCCGGTGGAGAACTTTCGGCAGCGACGATTTCATTCTTGAACCCTGGCCGGCGGCCAGAATCACAACGTGAAGGGGAGTCATACGATTACCACGCTCCGGATCGGTAGCCAGTTTCAATGCCTGAATACAAAAAAACCGCACCCTTGGTTGCCTGACAACGTTTCGCTGTTCTCAGGCGACTCAGGATGCGGTTTCGGTGATCGGCAGTCCCGAACAGAAATGCTTAACGCATCTTGTTGCGCAGCTGCTGGATGGTGCGAAGCTGAGCAACAGCTTCGGCCAACTCGGCGGCGGCACGGGAATACTCGAACTCACCCGTTTGGTTGGCGAGTGCCTTCTCAGCCTCACGCTGAGCTTCGATCGCCGCTGCTTCGTCCACATCCTTGGCACGGACAGCTGTGTCCGCGAGCAGCGTTACCAGATTCGGCTGAACTTCCAGATAACCACCAGACACGTAGAGGATCTCTTCCTCTCCGCCCTGTTTGATTATCCGGATAGGACCCGGCTTAAGCTGGGTCAGCAGCGGCGTATGACCCGGGGCGATACCCAGGTCACCTTCAGAGCCCGCTGCGATCAGCATTTCAACCAATCCGGAATAGATCTTTGTTTCGGCACTTACCACGTCACAATGCACGGTCATACCCATGTTGTTGCCTCTCTGATCGATCCGGAAACAAGCGCTTTAGGCTCAGATTACTTCTTCGCCTTGCTCTTCATTTCCTTCGCTTTCTCGACCGCTTCCTCAATGGTACCAACCATGTAGAACGCCTGCTCAGGCATATCGTCATAGTCACCGTTGAGAATGCCCTTAAAGCTGCTGATGGTTTCCTTCAGGGAAACGTACTTACCGGGGGAACCGGTGAAGACTTCAGCAACATGGAACGGCTGGGACAGAAAACGCTCGATCTTACGGGCACGGGCAACGGTCAGCTTGTCTTCTTCTGACAGCTCGTCCATACCCAGGATGGCGATGATGTCTTTCAACTCTTTGTAGCGCTGCAGGTTAGTTTGCACGCCACGAGCCACTTCATAGTGCTCGTCACCGATGACCAGCGGGTCCAGCTGACGGGACGTGGAGTCAAGCGGATCGATCGCCGGGTAGATACCCTTGGAGGCGATGTCACGGCTCAGTACCACGGTCGCGTCGAGGTGTGAGAAGGTGGTTGCCGGTGACGGGTCGGTCAAGTCATCCGCCGGCACGTAGACCGCCTGGATGGACGTGATGGAACCGGTCTTGGTCGACGTGATCCGCTCCTGCAGCTCACCCATCTCCTGGGCCAGGGTCGGCTGGTAGCCTACCGCAGACGGCATACGGCCGAGCAAGGCTGATACTTCAGTACCGGCCAGGGTGTAACGGTAGATGTTGTCGACGAACAGCAGTACGTCACGACCTTCGTCACGGAACTTCTCAGCCATGGTGAGACCGGTCAGGGCCACACGCAGACGGTTTCCGGGAGGCTCGTTCATCTGGCCGTAAACCATCGCTACCTTATCAAGGACGTTGGAGTCCTTCATTTCGTAGTAGAAGTCGTTACCTTCACGAGTCCGCTCACCAACACCGGCGAATACGGAGAGACCGGAGTGCTCTTTCGCAATGTTGTTGATCAGTTCCATCATGTTGACGGTCTTACCAACACCCGCACCACCGAACAGGCCAACCTTACCACCCTTGGCGAACGGGCAGATCAGGTCGATAACCTTGATGCCGGTTTCCAGCAGGTCGGCGGAGGCAGACTGGTCTGCATAGCCCGGTGCCTTGCGGTGAATCGCCCAGCGCTCTTCTTCGCCGATCTCGCCCTGTTCGTCGATCGGACGACCCAGAACATCCATGATACGGCCCAGAGTCTGGGTGCCAACCGGTACCGAAATGGCCTTACCGGTGTTGTCTGCTTTCAGGCCTCGCTTGAGACCCTCGGTGCTGCCCATGGCGATGGTACGAACAATGCCGTCACCCAGCTGTTGCTGGACTTCCAGAGTTGTTTCGCCACCTTCAAGCAGCAGTGCGTCATATACGTTGGGTACGGAGTCACGTGGGAATTCCACGTCGATAACCGCGCCAATGATCTGAACGATGTGTCCGCTACTCATGCTCGGTTCCTCGTTATCTAGATAGTCAATAAAACCAGTTGGATTGTTGGCGGATCAGACCGAAGCCGCGCCGCTGACAATCTCCGAAATCTCTTGGGTGATGGCTGCCTGACGCGCCTTGTTGTACGCCAACTGAAGCTCGTCGATGATGCCACCGGCGTTATCAGTTGCGCTCTTCATGGCGATCATACGGGCGGCCTGTTCACATGCCAGATTTTCTACCACACCCTGGTACACCTGGGATTCAATGTAACGTGGCAGAAGGCCATCGAGGATCTGCCTGGCATCGGGCTCGTAGAGATAATCCCACTGGTTCTTGATCTCTTCCTCGTCTTCCCCCGGAGGCAGCGGCAGAATCTGCTCCACCTGCGGGGTCTGGGTCATGGTGTTTTCGAACTCGTTGCTGACCAGATAAAGACGGTCGATCTTGCCTTCCGAGAACGCGTCCAGCATGACTTTGACGTTGCCGATGAGTTTTTCGGAGCTCGGGCTGTCCCCCAGATGGGTCAGCGCCGCAACGACGTTACCGCCGTAGCTCCTGAAGAAAGAAGCACCTTTCTGCCCGATGGCGCACAGATCAGCCTCTACCCCTTTCTCCTTCCACGCTCGCATGTCACGGACAAGCGCTTTGAACAGGTTGACGTTCAGACCACCACAAAGGCCACGATCCGTAGACACCACCACATAGCCCACGCGCTTGACTTCACGCTCGACCATGAATGGGTGCTTGTACTGGACGTTCGCCTTGGCAATGTGCCCGATAACCTGGCGCATCTTTTCCGCATAAGGGCGTGTTGCCTTCATGCGTTCCTGAGCCTTGCGCATCTTGCTCGCCGCGACCATTTCCATGGCGCTGGTGATCTTCTGCGTGCTCTTGATGCTGGATATCTGGTTACGTATTTCTTTTCCGACGGCCATAACTCACTGCCTTCTCAAGTTAGACACTCATTGCTCATAAATCGGCCCGCAACGCATTGCAGGCCCATTCGTTACCAGCTCTGAGTGGTCTTGAATTTCTCAAGTGCAGCTTTCAGGCTCGCGGCGATTTCATCGTTGTAATCGCCTTTCTCGTTGATCTTGTCGAGAAGTTCCTTTTGCTCGGACCGCATCCAGTCCAGCATCAGTGCTTCGAACTTCACTACATTGTCGACATCAACGTCGTCCAGGAAGCCTTCGTTGGCTGCGAACAGAACCGTACCCATTTCAGCCACGGACATCGGGCTGTACTGGTTCTGCTTCATCAGTTCGGTTACCCGCTGACCGTGCTCGAGCTGCTTACGGGTCGCTTCGTCAAGGTCGGAAGCGAACTGTGCGAAAGCAGCCAGTTCACGATACTGGGCCAGCGCCAGACGGATGTTACCGCCAAGCTTCTTCATGATCTTGGTCTGGGCGGAACCACCCACCCGCGATACCGAGACACCCGCGTTCATCGCCGGACGGATACCGGAGTTGAACAGGTTGGTCTCCAGGAAGATCTGGCCGTCAGTGATCGAGATCACGTTGGTCGGTACGAACGCGGAAACGTCGCCGGCCTGGGTCTCGATGATCGGCAGAGCCGTCAGGGAACCGGTCTGGCCCTTCACTTCGCCGTTGGTCAGTTTTTCAACTTCTTCGGCGTTGATCCGGGACGCACGCTCCAGCAGACGGGAGTGCAGGTAGAAAACGTCACCAGGGTAAGCTTCACGGCCCGGCGGACGACGCAGCAGCAGGGAGATCTGGCGATAGGCCACAGCCTGCTTGGACAAGTCATCATAGATGATCAGGGCGTCTTCACCGCGGTCACGGAAGTATTCACCCATGGACGTGCCGGAGTAGGGGGCCAGGAACTGCATCGCTGCAGGATCGGCGGCACCGGCGGCAACCACGATGGTATGGTCCATTGCGCCATGCTCTTCCAGCTTGCGCACAACCGCGGCAATGGAAGACTGCTTCTGGCCGACTGCCACGTAGATACACTTGATGCCGGAATCTTTCTGGTTGATGATCGCGTCGATGGCGACGGCGGTCTTACCGATCTGGCGGTCACCGATGATCAGCTCACGCTGGCCACGACCGATTGGCACCATGGTGTCGATGGCTTTCAGACCGGTTTGGACCGGCTCATCAACGGATTGACGAGCGATAACGCCGGGAGCCACTTTCTCGACCGGTGAGGTCAGATCGGTGCCCAGCTCGCCCTTGCCATCAACGGGATTACCCAGGCCATCAACCACACGGCCCATCAGTTCCGGACCTACCGGTACTTCCAGGATGCGGCCGGTGCAACGAACCTTCTGGCCTTCCGCCAGATCTTCGTAGTCACCCAGTACAACCGCGCCCACGGAGTCACGCTCCAGGTTCAGGGCCATACCGAATACGCCGTTGGCAAATTCAATCATCTCACCGTACATAACGTCGGCGAGACCGTGGATCAGTACGATACCGTCAGAAACGGAGAGGATCGTACCTTCGTTTTTTGCATCGGAAGAGATATCGAGCTTTTCGATTCTCTTCTTGATGATGTCACTGATCTCGGATGGATTCAGTTGCTGCATGCCTTTATCCTCAAACCTTGTGCTGAAATCAGGAGCCCAGAGCGTCGGCCAGTTTGGTCAGCTTTCCGCGTACAGATGCGTCAATCACCATGTCGCCGGTGCGTACAATCACACCGCCGATCAAAGACTTGTCCATTGACGCTGCGAGTGACACTTGACGCTCGAGTTTGGTCGACAGTGCCTGGGCGAGCTTCTGCTGTTGTTCGTCCGTCAGCTCATATGCAGAGGTGACTTCAATATCAACAGTACGCTCAAAGTCAGCCCGGTACGTATTGAAGAGCGCTGCAATCTCGGGCAGAAGACTCAACCGGCGATTGGCCGCCAGAATCATTAAGAAATTGCGAACCGACTCTGTGACGTTGTCTCCAACGCACTCCAGAATCATGTCTGCCTTCTTCTGCTCTTCGGTGCCTGGACTGGCGAGAAGCTGTCGAATGTCTTCGTTGGCTGTAATCTGCCCGGCAACGGTTAGCACTTCAGACCATTCAGCCAGTTGCTTCTGGTCCTGAGCGGCCGAAAATGCTGCCTTTGCGTAAGGGCGGGCCAGCGTTCTCAGTTGTGCCATGATGAACCTCGTCGTTTAGAGTTCTGCTGCCAGCTTGTCCAGCATCTCACTGTGCTTGTTGGCATCGACAGAGGTTTCCAGGATCTTCTCAGCACCGGCAACCGCGATGGCGGCAATTTCCGCACGCAACGCGTCACGAGCCTGATTGCGCTCCTGCTCAATTTCGGCCTTGGCCTGCTCAATCAGCTTCTGGCCTTCCTTGCGGGCATCGTCTTTCGATGCTTCCACAATCTGGGCCGCACGCTTGTTGGCCTGTTCGATCAGGCCAGCCGCTTGCTGTTTGGCTTCACGCAGTTCCTTGGCTGACTTTTCCTGAGCCAGTTCCAGATCGCGCGCGGCGCGGTCTGAGGCAGCCAGTCCGTCAGCGATCTTCTTTTGACGCTCCTGCAGTGCGGCCATAATCGGCGGCCACACATATTTCATGCAGAACACGACAAAGATAAAGAACGCGATGGCTTGACCAATCATCGTCAAATTAATGTTCACGTCTTCACCTCTCGCCTGTTGTGTAAAGAATCATCAGACCGGGAATATTCCCGGCGGCGACTCGATTAACCGGCGATCTGGCCGACAAACGGGTTGGCGAAAGTGAAGAACAGAGCGATACCAACACCGATCATGGTTACGGCGTCCAGCAGGCCTGCAACGATGAACATTTTAACCTGCAGCATCGGGGTCATTTCCGGCTGGCGCGCGGCGCCTTCCAGGAACTTGCCACCGAGGATACCAAAGCCGATAGCGGTACCCAGGGCACCCAGGCCAATCAGCAGTGCAACGGCAATCGCGGTCATTCCAACTACAGTTTCCATGATAACTCCCAGTTTTCAGTTAGGTTTTCAGTTTAAGGGTTTCGGTTTTCAAACTACGGTTTAATGGTTCCGATCAATGACTGTCTTCATGAGCCATGCTCAGGTAAACAATCGTCAGCATCATAAAGATGAACGCCTGCAGCGTGATGATCAGAATGTGGAAAATGGCCCAGGGTACCGACAGCGCCCACTGCGCCCAGAATGGCAGCAGGGCGATCAGGATAAAGATCAGCTCACCGGCGTAGAGGTTACCGAACAAACGCAGTGCCAGTGAAATCGGCTTGGCCAGCAGGCTCACGCCTTCCAGCAGCAGGTTGACCGGTACCAGCAGTACTTTGAGAAAGAAGTTGTCGGAAGAGAACGGGTGCAGGGTCAGCTCGCCAACAAAGCCACCAACACCTTTCACCTTGATGCTGTAGTAGATGATCAGGAAGAACACGGAGAGCGACATGCCCAGTGTGACGTTCACGTCCGTGGTCGGCACAACCTTCATATATTCCAGACCCATCATGTGGAACAGCTGGGGCAGGAAGTCCACCGGCACGAGGTCCATCAGGTTCATCAGGAAGACCCAGCAGAAGATGGTCAGCGACAGGGGTGCAATCACCTTGTTTCGGCCGTGGAAGGTTTCCTTGACGCTGGTGTCGACAAATTCGATCAGGATTTCAACGAAATTCTGCAGACCACCGGGCTGACCGGAGGTTGCACGCTTGGCCGCCATGCGGAACAGAATCAGAAACAATGCGCCGAGGCCAACAGCCCATCCAAGAGAGTCCACGTGAACAGCCCAGAACCCCATATCGGAGGCTTCCCGGGCATTATGGGCCATGGTCCAGCCCGCTTCTGACATCACCGAACCATCCGCACGCTCATAACCGGCCGGAAGTTTACCGTAGGTGAGGTTCTGGAGGTGGTGCTGGATATACTCTGATGCGCTGCCTGCCATAACGTTCTCTCAGGTCCTGTTAGCTTCGCTGCGTTCTGCGGCCCGCAAGGAGCGGAGTCAACCAATTGGTGACCAACATGATCGCAAATGATAAAAAAAGTGCCGCTATATCAAGCGACGGAATCCATTTGAACACCATCGTAAACAGGATGGCGCACAGGATGAGCTTGCCGGCCTCACCCTGATAAAAAGAACTCATGATCTGCCTGGCAGACCGCGCGCCGGAGTAGCGGAAAGCCTTGAAGGCAAAATAGCCGTGGGGCAGAAGAAAAATAAGCCCCCCAAGCAGTGCTGAATAACCGGCCACCTGGCTTTTAAAGAGGAATGCCAGACTGACGACGACCAATACCACACTTTCTATTAAAAACCATCGTGCGATGGGTGGACGCTGTATGCCACCCTGTTCAGCCTTCGTCATGGTATTTCCCGGTTGCCACACCGCTTTGCTTCGGTGCCGTTTATTAATTAGACAATCGCACCGATACAAGCGCCGCAGATTATATGTGTTCAATCTACACGAATCAACAAAACCGGAACGGTCGCTCCGCCCCGAAACACGCAGAAAAACTGGCGTTGGGGGACATGGCGGACACAAATAGACACCAACACGAAGGGGCAGCACTATATGTAGTGGTACCTAGTCAAAACTGACCTTTGGTACCCCACCGTTGGTCGCAGGGTGCCAACACTAAATTGTTAACAGTGGCGCTGTGAAAATCCTGCCAGGGACGTTACTTGATATGGCCCAAAATGCCATCCAATTCGTCGAGGGAGGTGTATTCGATCACCAGCTTGCCCTTGCCACGCTGACCATGATCGATCGACACCCGTGCACCGAGTCGCTCGGCCAGGTCGTCCTGCAGGGCACGGATGTTCGGATCCACTTCACCCTTGGCTTTCTTGCGGTTCGGCGATTCCTGTTGCACCCGGCGAACCAGGGCTTCCGTCTGCCGCACTGACAAGGATTTCGCGACCACCTGTCGTGCCACCTGCATCTGCTGCTCGGGTTGAAGCGTAAGCATGGCGCGGCCATGACCCATTTCCAGATCACCGTGCTCCAGCATGACACGAACGTCTTCCGACAGGCTGATCAGCCGCAGCAGATTGGTGATGGTGGTACGGGACTTGCCCACCGCTTCAGCGACCTGAGCCTGGGTCAGGCCGAACTCATCCTGCAGGCGTTGTAGTGCAAAGGCTTCTTCGATGGGGTTGAGATTCTCGCGCTGGATATTCTCGATCAGCGCCATGGCGATGGCGGCATCATCCGGCACGTCACGGATAATGGCGGGAATACGGTCGAGCTCAGCCATCTGGGTGGCTCGCCAGCGGCGCTCGCCGGCGATCAGCTCAAAGCGGCCTTCGGCAATCGGGCGCACCACCACGGGCTGCATCACACCTTGCTGACGAATGGAGTCCGCCAGTTCCTGCAGAGCCGCCGGGTCCATGTCACGACGAGGCTGGAACCGGCCACGCTGGATCAGGTCAATCGGAACTTCCCGGAGCTCACCATCGTGATCCTTCAGTTCCTGGTCCAGATTGACCCTGGAGCCCTGCAACAAAGCGCCCAGTCCGCGCTCACCCAGTCCTCGTTTCTTCGCCGCCATGGTGTTTGTCATTCTTCCCGATGAAATATCTGTGTGCAAAGGAGAGGTAGTTTACACGGCAACAGCCGCGGATGTCTTTTGCGATCCATGCCGGCGTACCATCTCGCCAGCCAGGGCCAGATAGGCCACCGCGCCCTTGGACGCGCGGTCGTATTTCAGAGCCGGCATACCATAGCTGGGAGCTTCCGCCAGCCTCACGTTGCGGGGGATCACCGCCCGGTAGACCTTGTCGCCAAAAAACTCGTTGAGTTGGCTGGAAACATCCAGAGTCAGGCTGTTGCGGGGGTCGTACATGGTACGCAGGATGCCTTCCACCTGCAGGTCCGGGTTAACGGTTTCCTGAATCTGCTCAACCGTGTTCATCAATGCCGCCAGGCCTTCCAGGGCATAGTATTCACACTGCATGGGAATCAGCACCGTATCCGCCGCTGACAACGCATTGACCGTCAGCAGGCTGAGGGACGGCGGACAGTCGATCAGGATGTAGTCGTAGTTTTCCCGCACCTTGTTCAGGGCCAGACGCAGACGATGCTCGCGGCCGATTTCGTTCATCAGTTCCACTTCGGCAGCGGTCAGGTCGCCGTTGGCCGGCAGTATGTCGAATCCCGAGACGTCAGCCCGGAAAATGACCTCCGCTGCCGCTGCCCGTTTAGTGAGCATGTCGTAACCGGAGAGCTCCAGGGCATTCTTATCCACACCACTGCCCATGGTGGCGTTGCCCTGGGGGTCCATATCCACCAGTAACACGCGGCGCTTGGTTGCGGCCAACGACGCAGCCAGATTGACGCAGGTGGTGGTTTTACCCACACCGCCTTTTTGATTGGTCACTGCAATCACACGCGCCATGACTCGCCTCCTGTCGTGAAATTCTGATGGCTGGAATCCCGACCGATCACCAGCAGGTGCCGGTCGCCGTCCGAGCCAGGTACCGATAATGACTGTCGGGATGTTACCTGCCAACCCGCTGGCAGGGCAGCCACCTCATCATCCGGAAACTGGCCTTTCATGGCAAGGAACTCACCCTCATCCGCAAGCAGATGCCCGCACCAGTTGACGAGATTATCCAGTGCCGTAAACGCACGACTGCTGATCTGCGGGTATCGGACCGCGGGATCACAGCTTTCAGCCCGGCCGTGAATGATCTCGACATTCTTCAGGCCGAGCTCCAGCACACACTGGGTCAGGAAGCGGGTTTTCTTGCTGTTGCTGTCCAGCAGGGTAAAGCGCCTGTCGGGCAACGTGATCGCCAGGGGGATGCCGGGCAATCCGCCCCCGGCGCCAACATCCAGCAGATGATCCGCGGTGACAAACGGCAGGATACTGAGGCTGTCCAACAACTGGCGCGACACCATCTGTCGGGGCTCCCGCACAGCCGTCAGGTTATAGGCCCGGTTCCACTTATTCAGCAGGGCCAGAAACGCCAGCAGCTGTTGCTGGCTGGCGTTGTCCAGTTCCAGGTTGAGGTCAGCCAGGCCCTGGGTGAGCTGGCGTTGCCAGAGTGCGTCGCTCATGGGCGCACTCAGGCGGATTGCTTGCGCAGCAGGTCGCGCTTCTTGAGGTGTACCAGCACCTGGGAAATGGCGGCCGGGGTCACACCCTGGATGCGTGAAGCCTGGGCCACGGTTTCCGGCCGTACTTCCTTGAGCTTCTGCTTGATCTCATTGGACAGGCCACCAATGGCATCAAAATCAATATCATCCGGTAACCGGGTATTTTCATTCCGGCGCAGGCGCTCGATTTCGTCCGCCTGGCGGGAGATATAGCCCTCGTACTTGATCTCGATTTCCACCTGATCCGCCACCGCCGGGTCGTCTGCGTGGCCTTCGGCCATGTCGGCAATGTGGCGATAGTTGATCTCCGGGCGCCGCAGCAGCTCCGCAAGTGTCTGGTCACGGTTCATGGGCTGACGCAGGTGGCTGTTGGCGGCGTCCCCGCCAGATGTGCCCGGATGAATGCGCGTGGTTTCCAGGCGCTGACGTTCAGCGCCGATGGCTTCACGCTTGCTGTTAAAGGCCTGCCAACGCTGGTCATCCACCAACCCGAGCTTGTGACCGGTTTCCGTCAGGCGAAGGTCGGCGTTGTCCTCCCGCAGGATCAGCCTGTATTCAGCACGGCTGGTAAACATGCGGTACGGCTCGGAGGTACCCATGGTGATCAGGTCGTCCACCAGAACGCCGAGGTAGGCTTCGTCACGACGGGGGTACCATTCGTCCTTGTCCTGAGCACGCAATGCCGCGTTGATACCCGCGAGAAGGCCCTGGGCACCGGCTTCTTCGTAACCGGTGGTGCCATTGATCTGGCCCGCAAAGTACAGGCCCTGGATGAATTTGGTTTCCAGGGTGTGGCGCAGGTCCTGTGGGTTCAGGAAGTCGTACTCGATGGCATAGCCGGGCCGCGTGATATGGGCATTCTCGAAGCCCGGAATGGTCCGCACGGCAGCAAGCTGGATGTCGAACGGCAGACTGGTAGAGATGCCGTTGGGGTACAACTCATTGGTGGTCAGCCCTTCCGGTTCCACGAAAATCTGGTGCGAGTCCTTGTCGGCAAAACGATTGACCTTGTCCTCGATGGACGGGCAATAGCGAGGCCCGATACCTTCGATGTTACCGGCAAACATGGGCGACCGGTCAAAGCCACTGCGAATGATGTCGTGGGTTTGTTCAGTGGTGCGGGTAACGTAGCAACATACCTGTTCAGGATGCTGGTTGCGGGAACCCAGGAAGGACATCACTGGCGCCGGATCATCACCCCACTGCTCCTGCATCACCGAGAAATCCACGCTGCGGGCGTCAATACGGGGTGGGGTGCCGGTTTTCAAGCGCCCGACGTTGAACGGCAGTTCACGTAAACGCTGTGCCAGCGCGTTCGCCGGCGCGTCACCGGCACGACCACCGGAATGCTGCTGCATGCCGATGTGGATAACACCGCCAAGGAAGGTTCCGGTGGTCAGCACCACCGTGGGCGCGCGGAAACGAATGCCGGACTGGGTGACCACGCCGGTGATGCGCTCACCGTCCACAATCAGGTCGTCGGCAGCCTGCTGGAACAGGGTCAGGTTAGGCTGGTTCTCGAGGATTTCTCGGATAGCCGCCTTGTACAGCACCCGGTCTGCCTGGGCGCGGGTGGCGCGAACTGCAGGGCCTTTACGGGAGTTCAACACCCGGAACTGGATACCCGCCTTATCGGTCGCCATGGCCATGGCGCCGCCGAGAGCATCGATTTCCTTGACCAGATGGCTCTTACCAATGCCGCCAATGGCGGGGTTGCAGGACATCTGACCCAGGGTCTCGATGTTGTGGGTCAGCAGCAGGGTCTGTGAGCCCATACGTGCAGCCGCCAGCGCGGCTTCAGTACCGGCATGGCCACCACCAATGACTATGACATCGAAACGGGTCGGATAATCCACAACATCACCTCGGCAAACGGGGACTCAGAAAAATTCTCGGTCTCAGGAAACAGCCTGAAAATCAGGGCGGGGAGTATAACGCCTCACCCGGTAAATTGCAGTCAGAATGTGCAAATTTTAACCAGACAGGCGGGGTTATCGAAAGACCCGATCGCTACCTACCCGATACAGCCGATTCAACGGCGGGTTTCACGAATAGTGGATAACCGAAATCTGACGGATATCAGCGGCTTGTAGACACCTTCTCAGAAAACTTTTCAAGAAAGTTATCCACATAAATGACCTTATCAAAAACACCCCAAAAAACACTTTAACCACTTGTTTTATAGAGCTTAAATTTACTTTAATCAAAGCTTATCCGAAGGTTATCCAATAAATTATCCACAACTTTGTGCCACCAGTGGGAAAAGAGCCCCGTCACCGGTATCGCGATGCGCGTTTGGCGGGCACAGTGAGAATTTCTCACGCCAAGCCGCACCTTAATGGTGCGCATGTTCAATCTCTAGCAACGGTTATGTTTTTTTGACGGAATACAGCGCCTTTAATCGTTGGTTTTCTGTCAAATTGGCATGAAATTCGCCAGAAATACTCACTTTCATTCACCTTTCAGCTATGGCCAGGATGGCTTCACTGTTGAGGACCCTGACCATGAACCGTGTTATTTCACTTTCCCGGCATCGGAAATCGCGTACCCAACCTCCTTATCGTGAGAATATCTTCGCAGACCTTGATTTCAGTTCCGCGTACCAGCCAATCCTTAGCCCAACCCACCAGAAGCTCGTGGGATTCGAAGCTCTGGTACGCGTCACCCGCGACCAAATGCCAATCTCACCAGCGGAATTGTTCAGCCGTGCCAGTAGCGGTGAGCAAACAGTGGAACTCGACAGTTTCCTGCTACACCGTCACCTGGAACAGTTTTCCGGTCACTCAATGCCGGTCTGGCTCTTCCTTAATATCAACCCGGAAACCTGTATACATCCCGCCTCTTCCCTGGATCGGCTGGTGGACCATTGCCGATCCTGTGGCATAGCCCCAGACCGGGTGGTCCTGGAATTGGTGGAAACCGCCAGTGAAAACCCCGACGCCCTGCTGAAATTTATCCACATGGCCAAGGCCAAAGGTTTCCGGATTGCCATCGATGATTTCGGCGTAGGGGACTCCAATTTCGAACGGCTCTGGCGAATGGACCCGATGATCGTAAAACTCGACCGCAGCCTGCTGGTCAACGCCGAGCAACACCATCGTGCCCGTCTGTTGCTGGAAAGCCTGGTACGGATGATTCGTGAAAGCGGTAGCCTGGTACTGCTGGAAGGTATTGAAAGCGAGGTTCAAGCTAAAATTGCCCTGGCGACCGAAGCAGATCTGCTGCAGGGATTCCTGCTGGGAAGGCCAGGGGAAGTATGTCCGGCCATCGTGGAACAACGTGAAACCGGCCTCAAATCGGTGATGAATCACTCACGGGAATCGACTCTGCAGGAAAGTTCCGATCACGACGACTTCCTGCGCCTGCTACGCTTTGAGATCCTTGAGACCTGTCACCGACTGGCGCGGGGAGAGGCGTTCACCTCGGCCTGCGAACCCATGCTTCGGATCAGCGGCATAAAGCGCTGCTTCCTGTTGGATCGTGAGGGCGTCCAACAGGGCAACCTCGCCTTCGGCACTCGCCACTTTGCGCCACAGGAATTCAATCCGCTGTACCACTCCGCCGGCGCCTGCTGGGCGCATCGGGAATACTTCCGTAACGCTGTCACACGCCCGCAGCACATCAATGCATCGCGTCCCTACGTGGCGCTACCAGATGCCATCCGTACGGTCACCCTGTCTACCTCGCTCACCAGCGACAACAACCGCCAGGTCTTCTGCGTAGACCTGCACCCCGATGAACTCTTCGGAGGCCAGCTGTGTTTTCCACAAACACTCTGAAACCCGGTCGTTAGAACTGATCCATCTCTTTTGACTGCGGGGCGGCGGTCATACCGCGGCCACCAGGAGACTGGCCGGCCTGTTTTTCCAGCTCCAGTGCAATGGCGTTGGTCGACTTGGCAAACCGGGCCAGCAGGTTGTAGAGCACAGGAATGATAAACAGGGTCAGGGTTGTTGCGAACACCAGCCCGCCGAGGATGACGATACCGATCGAAGCCCGGCTTTCCGCCCCCGCTCCCGTTGCGAGCACCAAAGGCACGGCACCGAAGACGGTGGATATGGTGGTCATCAGCACCGGCCGGAAGCGCAGGCTGGCACCTTCCAGAATCGCGTCCTTCACCTCATAGCCCTTATCACGGAGCTGGTTGGCAAACTCGACAATCAAAATGCCGTTCTTCGCCATCAGCCCCAGCAACATGATGATGCCAATCTGGCTGTAGATATTCAGGCTGATGCCGGCCCACCACAGGCCCAGCAGGGCTCCGGTGACCGCCAATGGTACCGACAGCATGATGATCAGCGGATGAATCCAGCTTTCGAACTGTGCGGCCAGCACCAGGAAAACAATCACGAATGCCAGGCCAAAGGTGACGTAGATCGCCGACGACGATTCCTGGAACTCCCGCGAAAGCCCCTTGTAGCTCACCCTCGCCTCCGGCGGCAAGTTATCCACAGCCAGATTGTTCAGATACGTCAGGGCCGAACCCAAATCGTAGCCATCGGCCAGGGAAGCACTGATGACGACCGCCGGCAACCGGTCGATGCGTCGCAGGTCGGGATTGGCTCCGATTTCTTCCACCGACACCAGGGCCTGGAGGGGGATCAGGGTGCCTCCCTCACGGGGGCGCAGGAAAATCTGCCCCAAGTCCGACGGCGTCGCCCGGTCAGCGTCCGCAGCCTGAAGGATGACGTCGTACTCCCGGCCCCGATCCAGGTAGGTGGTCACTTGCCGCGACGCCAGCATGGTCTGCAGCGTCAGGCCCACATCTTCGATGGTGACATCCAGGTCCGCGGCGCGCTCCCGATCAATGGATACGCGCAGCTCGGGGCGGGTCAGTTCGAAATCGGTTTCCAGATTCAGCAGGTTCGGGTTTTCATTCGCCCGCTCTACAATTTCCTCGCTCCAGGCCTGCACGCTTTCGTAATCCGGCCCGGCCACCACAAACTCCACTGGCTGGTCAAAACCACGCTGACCAAGCCCCGGTGGGTTCACCGCAATCGCGCGAATACCTGTGATTTGGCCAAGCTTGCCTCGCAGCTCGCTGGTGATCTGCTGTTGTTTAACATCACGATCCTCCCACGGCACCAGGCCCATGATCATGAAGGCGTTGTCCTCTTCCTCGCGGAAGCCCACGATCGACAGCAACCGATTGGAAACGCCCTCCTCAAGGTAGGGCAACAGTTCCTGCTCCGCCTTACGCACGTAGTGATCGGTAAACTCGACCGTCGAGCCCCGGGGGGCACTGGTTGGCATGATGATCACGCCCCGGTCTTCCGTGGGCGCCAACTCCTGCGGCAATCTTGGGAAAATCACCGTGGCAACGATAAGCCCGACAAGCCCAAGGCCCAGCAATAAACCCGGCTGATCAAGGGAGAATCTGAGCATGCGTTCGTAGCCGCGGGTCAGGCCATTGAGAACCTTTTCACTGGCTGCCCACAAGCGGTGTCCTTCCGCCGATTCCGGGCTGTGCCGTAGCCATTTGGAGCACAGCATCGGCGCCAGGGTGAGAGCTACCAGGCTGGACACCACCACCGCCGCTGCCAGGGTAAACCCGAACTCGGCAAACAGTCGCCCGATGTTGCCGCCCATAAAGGAGATTGGCACGAACACCGCCACCAGGGTGAGCGTAGTGGCAATGACGGCAAAGGCCACCTGCTTGGCGCCGCGATAGGACGCCAGCAGTGGTGGCTCGCCCTCATCAATCCGGCGCTGGATGTTCTCCAGCATGACAATCGCGTCGTCTACTACCAGACCAATGGCCAGAATCACCGCAAGCAGGGTCAGCACGTTGATGGAGAAGCCGAGAAAACCCAGCCCGATAAAGGCGCCGATAACCGCCACCGGGATGGTCACCGCCGGTATCAGCGTGGCCCGCCAGGAGCGCAGGAAGAGGAATATCACCAGAATGACCAGGGAAACGGCAATGGCGAGGGTAGTTACTACTTCCTTGATCGACGCGCGAATGAATATCGACTCATCGTAGCTTTCGGCAATCGTCACTTCCGGAGGCAGCGTCTCGCGGATCTTTTCAAGCTCCGCGCGCACGGCGTCGGACACCGCCACCGTGTTGGCCTTGGACTGGCGAATAATACCCATACCGATTGCAGTCTTGCCGTTGGCCCGAAGTCGGCTGACATCGGATTCAACCCCCATCTGGACATTGGCCACCTCGCCCAGGCGCAGCAGATCATTGCCGTCGCGGCGAATCACCAGATCACGAAACTGCTCCACATTGGTGAGTCGGCCTTCCGCACGCACCGTGAAGTTGCGGGTGGACGAGTCCACTGAGCCGGCTGGCAGTTCAACGTTATTGGCTCGCAGTGAGCGCTCGACTTCGGCCACGGTGATATCCCGCGCCGCCAGGCGTTCGCGGTCAAGCCAGACCCGGATGGCGTAACGCCGTTCACCACCAATGCGTACGTTGGCAACGCCATCCAGTACGGAAAGTCGGTCGGCAAGCACCCGTTCGGCAAAATCGCTCAGTTCCGCACTGTCCCAGACGTCACTCCGCAGGGTCACCCACATCATCGGTCGGGCGTCTGAGTCAGCCTTCTGGACCACCGGCGCCTCGGCCTCTTCCGGCAGCTGATCGGCGATGCGGGATACTGCGTCGCGCACATCGTTGGCGGCGATGTCGACGTTCCGGGAAATGGTAAATTCGATACTGGTTCGGGATTCGCCCTGTTCGGTGGAGGACTCAATGGAGCGAATACCTTCAATACCGCTGATAGCCCCTTCAACCACCTGAGTGATCTGAGTGTCGACCACTTCGGCTGCAGCACCGATGTAATCCGTGGAAATGGACACCACGGGTGGATCAATATCCGGATACTCCCGCACTGGAAGTCCCAGCAACGCCGCCAATCCGAAGACCACAATGAGAAGACTGAGAACCGTCGCAAAAACCGGACGTTTTATGGAGACATCGGACAGGATCACGGTTCAAGACTCCAGGGAATTGGCAAAGCGGTTATCGGGGATCACATTTTCCCCTTCCACCACACTGATCCTGTCACCACTGCTGAGTCTGTCCTGGCCGGTTACAATCACCTGCTCATCCAGCGATAACCCGTCAACGATTTCCACCAGACCAGGCATCCGGGAGCCTAGGGTCACCGACACCCGTCGGGCGATACCGTCTTCGGCCACAAACACGTATTTTTCGTCACCGCGAATCATCACTGCCTGCTCGGGAATAACCAGAGATTCACGTTCGCGGAGTGTCAGCGTGGCGGACATGAACTGCCCAGGCCGGAGTTTGCCATCAGGATTGTCGATAAGCGCCCGGACCGGAAGCGTGCGGCTCAGTTCATCAATTCGCGTACCCAATTCCACCAGTTCACCACCAAAGGTTTCCCCGGTGTAGGCCGGCGATGTGCCCCGCACGGTCTGGCCAATGTTGATCTGGCCAAGGAAACGCTCCGGGATTGCGAACCCCAGTTCCATCCTGGTGGTGGAATCCAGGGTCGCTACCGACGTGCCTGCACCGAGATAGGTTCCCAGGCTGATATCAGAGAGGCCGATAACCCCGGCAAACGGCGCTTCAATACGGTGGTTGTCGAGTCGGGTACGAGCCGCCTCGCGCTGGGCTTCCGCCACATCGACAGCGGTGCGCAATTCATCCACCTGGGACTGGGAAATGCTGTTGTTGGTCTGGAGCTTCCGCGCGCGATCAAACTGGCGACGGGCATCGGAGAGGGTGGCTTCCGCCACTTGCAGATCGGCACTGGCCTGACGATCGTCCAGCCGCAGCAACAGGTCACCGGCCTGGACCCGTTTTCCGGCATCGAGGTTCATTTCAACGACACGACCGCTGACTTCGGTGGTCAATTCCACCTGATCCCGGGCCCGAAGGCTTCCCACCGCCCTGACGGTGTCACTGACCAGCTCCATTTCGGGGGTGACCGTGTTCACTTTGCTTGCAGGGCGTTCCCGCTGGGCGTCCGCTGCCTGCTCCCCGGTCAGATGTTGCCAGGAGAATGCCCCCCCGGCGGCCAAAGCCACGAGTACCAGAGCGATCAACCATTGCTTAACCATAATTGCATTATCCGTCTGCTTGATTGTGCCCCAACAACCGGCTGAAGGTTCAACATGGGCTATCGTTTGCTGATCACCAGCACGATCTCCCCGACTTCAATCCCCCATTTGGTCATGGTGGTCTGGTTGATCAGGGTGTCCGGTGTAATCAGGTACATCCAGTCATCCATGCGGACATCAATGGTGCCGTCACCATAGGACACCCGCAGGACATAATTCATGTTAATGGCATTACCTTGCCAACGCATGGTGCCCGGCTCCACCACATCACCGGCATCGGCGTGCAATGCGCCATTGTCGGGTGTCAGCGTCCATACCCGGGTCTGGACTTCACCATCGTCGAACCGGAACTCTTCATTCAGGGTACCGACGCCGCTACTGTCCCAACTGGCAGAAATATCCGCATCGAAGGTGCGAATCACTTCGCCCGAGAAATCCTTGACCACCCCCCGGGCAGAAAGTTCGCCGGTAAAGAATTCCTGGGGCGTCAACACCGGACCGCGGTCACTGTAATCTTCAAGCGCCGGCCCGGCACAGCCCGCCAGCAACACTGTCGCCAACAATAACCAGAGACAGCGGGGCAAACCAGTGCTCCTGTTCATCCCGATCGATATTTGCATGATATTTACACTCCCCTGGCAATTCAGAATGGATGTTCGGCCCTTCAAATACGCCCATGGCGTTGTTATCGATCATTAGAGGACGTCGGTGTCCATGTTCGCGTCATTTCAGCCAATTGTCCTTTTTGACAGGGGGCATGGCGGTTTCCGTCAATGGCAGGTCGCCGGCAATGCCGTAAAACATCGGGCAATGGAAACAGAACCACAGAGGTATTTGCTATGCCGTTGTACAAGGCACCCCTACGCGACATGAAGTTCCTGCTCAACGAGGTTTTCGACTACCCGGGGCACTACACTCGTTTGAAGACCGGTGAGAATGCCACTCCCGATATCGTCGATGCGATCCTCAACGAATGCGGCAAATTCTGTGAAGCGGTATTGAGCCCGCTCTACCAGAGCGGCGACGAGGAAGGCTGCAAACTGGACAACGGCGAAGTCATCACTCCCAAAGGCTACCGTGAAGCCTATCAACAGTACGCTCAGGGCGGCTGGCAGGGTCTGTCTGCACCGGAGGAGTACGGCGGGCAGGGACTTCCGGCCTCCATGGGCCTGTTCAAACAGGAGATGATGGGTACCGCCAACTGGTCTTTCTCAATGTACCCGGGCCTGTCGATGGGCGCCATGAATACCATCTTTCTGCATGGCAGTGACGACCAGAAGCAAACCTATCTGGTGCCGCTGACTGAAGGTCGCTGGGGCGGCACCATGTGCCTGACCGAGCCCCAGTGCGGGACCGATCTGGGACAGGTGAAAACCAAGGCGGCCCCTCAGGAAGACGGCAGCTTCAAACTCTCCGGCACCAAGATCTTCATTTCCTCCGGTGACCATGACCTGACCGAGAACATCGTTCACATTGTGTTGGCCCGTTTGCCGGATGCGCCGAAGGGTACCCGGGGCATCAGTCTGTTCATCGTGCCCAAGTTACTGCCCGACGGGAATGGTGGCGTTGGCGAAGCCAATGGCGTGACCTGTGGCAGCCTGGAAAAGAAAATGGGGATCAAGGCCTCAGCCACCTGCGTGATGAATTTCGATGAGGCCACCGGTTTCCTGATCGGCCCGGAAAACGAAGGGCTGAACTGCATGTTCACCTTCATGAACACCGCGCGGATCGGCACCGCCATCCAGGGCGTCGGCCCGGCGGAACTGTCCTACCAGTGGGCGCTGGATTACGCCAGGGAACGCCGATCCATGCGCGCCCTGTCGGGTAAGAAAGAACCCGACGAGGTGGCCGACAGCCTGATTCACCATGCCGATGTCCGCCGCATGTTGCTGACCCAGAAAGCCGTCGCCGAGGGCGGCCGGGCCATGCTGTACTATGCCGCACGGCTGGCCGACCACATGGTGGAAGGCCACACCGCTGGCGATCAGAAGAAAGCCGATGCTTACGACGACAAACTGGGGTTCCTGACCCCCATTCTGAAAGGCTTCCTGACCGAGCTGGGTAACGAAGCCGCTAATCTGGGAGTACAGGTATTCGGCGGCCACGGTTACATCCGTGAGCACGGCATGGAACAGATCGTCCGCGACACTCGCATTGCCACGCTCTATGAAGGCACCACCGGTATCCAGGCGCTGGACCTGCTGGGCCGCAAGGTCCTGCTGATGACTCAGGGCGGGGCCGTCAGGGAGTTCACCCTCAAGGTCGCCAATTTTGCCCGCAAGACCCTGACCGACAAACGGGTACGACCTTTCTCGGTGGAGTTACTCAAGCTTACCGCCCAATGGAACGTGCTCACGGTTCGGCTGATGCTGGCCGCCCGCAAGGACCGAGATGTGGTGAGTTCCGCTGCCAACGATTTCCTGATGTACAGCGGCTACGTGACCATGGCCTACATGTGGGCACGAATGGCCGCCGTCGCCTCAGACAAACTGGAGAAGGGTGGTGCCGACTCGGAAGACTTCTACCGCGCCAAGCTGGCCACGGCAGAGTTCTACTATGAACGCCTGCTGCCCAGGGCCCAGGCCCACGCAACCGGAATGTTGAGCCCGACAAGAAGCCTGATGCAACTGGCGCCCGAGCACATGGCGTTCACCGACTGAGGCGAGTGCGATCTGTGGTACGGTCTTACAGGCCGTACTTGGTTTCGATGGCCTCAAACATGCCGGTTTCATGAACCTTTCGAAGCCCGGCATTAAGCTTTTCGACCGTGGCATCCGGCGTATCCAGGTTGATCGCCAGGAAAAGCTCAGTGTCGTTAAACGAGTAAACCGGATCCAGCCCCTCCACGTTCTGTTGGGATGCAAAATAAGGGCCGGCCAGTCGATCTGCGATCCACAGGTCAATCTGGCCGAGCTCCAGCCGTTTCGGGTTGAGGTCATCGCTGTCCAGCGCGGACACCTCATAGCCGCGCTCAAGCAGGTATTCGGTCATAACGTCGTTGCGGTAACCGCCAAAACGCAGCCCTTTCGCATCCTCAAGCCGATCAATCTGCAGGTCTGTACCCGCCGGCGCGAAAATGGTCCAAAGATTCCGGGTCAGCGGGCCAACCCATTTGAAACGCGGTGCACGGGACTCCGTGTAGGTGGTGCAGAAGATACCGTGGTTGCGCTTGCTGAGCGCCCGGTTGTAGCCGTAATCCCAGTTACGCAGCTTGATCACGTAATCCAGATCGGTGTTGTTCAGGATGGCCTTGACCATTTCCGTGCACAGACCGTCAATGTTGGAGCCGTTATGCTCGAACGCCCGCCCGGTGGCGCTCATGTTGTACGGAGGAAAGTTTTCGGTATACAGATACAGCTTGTCTGAAGCCTGGGCGCTGGAAACACCCATCATCAAGACGAGGGCAGCGAGTAAGAACACTGGCAAGTTCCGCACGGTTTATCTCCTTGATATGCGTGGTCGCCATGAGCTGGCGTCACTCTCGTTAATTCTTGGTGTCGCGGGAGTCTACCCCAGGTTTTCACGGTATTTGACAATAAAAATGTGTGTTTTCGTAAGGGAAAGAACCGGCATCTGCCTAGTCTGCAGATCCAGGGGCTGGCACCGGCATACTGACGTATTCGCCCTGGGAAAAGTCGATACCCAACTCCCGTACCCGTGCCTGAACCGGCTCGTTGTGGACAAATTCCGCCACTGTCTGAATATCCAGACTGCGGGCGAACTGGACAATGCCACTGGTCACCAGGAACGCGGTTTGATCTTCATGGAGGTTGCGAATCAGACTGCCATCAATCTTGATAAAGTCCACGTTCAAACTCAGCAGGTGGGAAAAGTTTGAGTAGCCAGTGCCGAAATCGTCGATGGCAATACGGCAACCATAGGGTTTGACCTGTTCGATGAACGCACGGATGTCGTCGTAGTTGGTAATGCCGTCCGATTCCAGGATCTCGAAGATAACGCGGTCACCAATGCCCGAGGTTTCGATGGCGGAGAGGATTTGAGCGACGGTCTCCGGCTCGGTGATATCGCCGTAGGAGAGATTGATCGAAAACTCGTCGTCACGACCGGTAAAACAGGCAAAACACTTTTCGATCATCAGTTCGGTAATACGACGGTTCAGTCGCAGTTTATTGGCGATGTCCATAAAGCGGCCAGCACTGATCACGCTGCCATCCGGTTCAACCATTCTCACCAGGCATTCGTATTTGGAGATACGACCGCTCTGGTTATCGTGGATCGGCTGAAACCAGGGCACCAGGCGATCATGATCAATGGCTTCTTTCAGGCGATTGGCCCAATACAGATTATTTTCGTAGTTTTCCTCAACCCCCACGGCAGGGTCATACAACAAGTGGTGGCGCCCTGTTTCGCGAGCCTGTAATACCGCCACTTTAGCCTGGCTGACTAACTGGTCGGCAGCGTCTTCCGGCTTGCGGTTCTTGCGAAGCGCGATGCCGATACTGACATCCACCGTCAGGCGCTGTTCTTGCCAGTAGACCCGGTCGCCAGTGACCAGATGCCGAACCTGGACAGCAAGTTGGTGAGCCACTTCCGGCGTCATTGCCGGTGCCAGGACAGCGAACTCATCGCCGGGAAGGCGGTATACCCGAAAAACCTCTCGGTTATGATCACGGCTGAACGCCGTCAATCGTGTGGCAACCGCCAAGAGCACATGGTCACCACAGACATTACCGAACAAGCTGTTGATCTGGTTGAAGCGGTCCAGATTGATGATCAGCAACGCGGCAGCTTGATGGTTCTGAAGATCCCGCAACAGACGGACCCGATTAGGCAGACCGGTGAGTTCATCGGTGTAGGAAGCCTGCAGCTCACGAATCAGCTGGATAATCCGGTACAGAAGATACAGGCTCAGGATCAGCATTGCCGACACGGTACCAACGAGAATCCGGTAATTGGTGCGCTCCATCGGCAACAGCACTGCATTGATCTCATTTCGCGGCACGCCGGCACCGTACACCATGCCCCCGGCGGTGGCCGCAAAGTAGAGTTCATAGTCTTCGTTGCCCGCTGACAGGCCTCGGGTGGTCAATTCCCCGACCTCCCCCAACGACCGTGCTGCGTCAACATCAGTGCCAAGGTCCAGTGCCAGGATGGCGTCTATCAGAGCCTGCTCCTTGCGGGTGTCTTCGCCCTGACTGAGGCTCGATAGATTGCGATTGTTACGGTCATTCAGAAACGTAAAACTGTGTTGGGTGACGGTGATACGACTGACAACGTCAATGATCTGGTCCGCGCCCCAGGCCGTTGTAGCCATGCCCAGCAGGTTGCCGTCACGATCGTACATAGGACTGGCGAGCGTCAGCACCGCTCTTTCGGTATTGAGGTCGAAATACACCGGCGACCAGTAGACGTGTCCGGAATTGTCGGGGTCGGCCGTCCACTCCTGCTCCAAGGTGCGACTGAACCAGGGCGCGTTGCGATAGTGGTCAAAGCGGGATTCGGTATCCAGCCTTGTCAGTGCGTTGTCGTCGTTACCCTGCAAGAAGTAGGGCATATAGCTGGTGCCTGTTTCCGATAACACGCCCGGCTCAAACCACAGGCCGGCACCCGCCGCTCCCTCGAAGTCCTGCAAATGGGCGTTCAAGGTGTGCTCCAGGCTCCCACGCACCACAGACAGCGCACGACCGGACATTCCACTTTCAACCATCTCGTGGAAACTCTCACCAACGTTGGCGAGGGTGATGGTGTAGCTTGCCAAAGCGGATTGACGGGCATTAATGCGCGACAGCCCCGCGCCCACCACCTCATTGATCTGTTGCCGACGGAGCTCGGAAAGAGCATCCCGTGAGTAACTGAGATTCAGGCTGGATAACAGAAGCATTCCGGCAACAAATACCAGCAGCAACAACCCCAACATCCACATGATGGATTGGCGTGAAGATGGGGTTTTCCTATGGGTCAGGCGGCTGGGAAGTGTCCCCGGCATTACGGATATCCTCGGGCAATGAGTCAGATGTCGCCGGCAGGAAGGTCTTCAAGGTATCGGTCCAGCGCTGCCTGGGCTTGCTTATGGCCCCGCTTTGCGGCCTCAGTGTACCAATAAACGGCTTGATCCATATCCTCCCTGACACCACGGCCGGTGGCGTACATCTGGCCCAACAGGAACGCGGCTTTGCCAGAAGCAGGTGCCGCCTTTTCTGCCCATACCCGTGCACTGGCGTAGTCCTCGAAGGCATGGAAAATAATGGCCATATTGGCCTGCGAGCGCACGTCGCCGTTGTCAGCCGGATTCTGGCAGGCCTTTCTGGCTTCACTGTAATTGCGAATGGCCATCAATAAGTAGCAGTCACTCAGGGCCCGATCGGAAACGCCGCTGGCATCGGCGACATCGACCGTGGCTGGTTCCGGCTCAGCACGAGGCTCAGGTTCCGGTGTCGACGGCCGCCGTTCCACCCGCTCCGCAAAGGCGGCAACCTGGTCCGGGCATGAGTAACGATAGCCGGCTTGATAACGTTGGAGCATTGCGTTGGTAGCTGGCTCATTGGCGTATTCTTCTGCAATGGCCTCACAACGCAGATCCCTTTCCCGCTCTACATTTTGCAGTACGGAAGCCCGGGATGGATCGTCGCGGTGCTCAGCAAGGTATTCCGTCAGCGGGTCGATGTACGGCTGGTCAAACAGTGCCTGCTGTTCCCGTTGATGGGGATTCGGCGTTTGCGGGTTAACGATCTTCTTCATCACCTGCCCGGTTCGTTCCAGCAAATCCGACGACGCCTTGGACAAGCGATCACCGTCGACGCTTGCGCATCCGCTTAGAAAGAGCAAAATTAGAAGACAGGAATACGGACGATACATCTACACTCACTAGCCGTTTTCAGCAGTCGATGAAGCGACTAGTTTTACACGGAAGGAGGCCGGTTCAAACCGTTTCTTTCGAGGCTTATTTACCGATGCAGAAACTGCTGAAGATTTTCCCCAGTAAGTCATCAGGCGTCATTGCGCCAGTGATTTCACCCAGCGAATCCTGGGCAGCACGAAGGTCCTCTGCCAACAGTTCACCGGCTCCGTAACCTTGTAACTGGTCCTCACCCTGCAGTAGGGAAACGCGGGCACGCTCAAGGGCATCCAAGTGACGACGCCGGGCGATAAAGCCGCCTTCGGTGGTACTGGCAAATCCCATGCACTGCTTAAGGTGATCGCGCAGCACTTCCAGACCGTCCGCTGACTTGGCCGCGATGCGTACCACCGGCGCCGCACTGGCGTCCAGTTCCTCGAAGCCAGCAGGTTCGCCCGTCAGGTCCACTTTGTTACGGATGACGGTGAGGGGCGCGCCGGACGGTAACTGGTCGATGAAGTCCGGCCATAATTGATGGGGTTCGGTTTCCGGTGTGGTAGTCGCATCCACCATCAACAGTATGCGGTCGGCCTGACGAATCTCGTCCCACGCCCTGGCAATCCCGATCTGTTCCACTTCGTCAGGACTGTCCCGCAAGCCGGCGGTATCAATGATGTGCAAGGGCATACCATCAATATGGATGTGTTCGCGCAACACATCCCGGGTGGTGCCTTCAACCGCGGTCACAATGGCTGCCTCCCGCCCTGCCAGGGCATTGAGCAGGCTGGACTTGCCAGCATTGGGACGGCCGGCAATCACCACCTTCATACCATCTCTTAAAATGGTGCCCTGCTGGGCTTCCGCAAGAATAATATCCAGGTCCTGAATGATGACCTGCAGGTCGTTCGCTACTTTGCCATCTGCCAGGAAATCGATTTCCTCTTCCGGGAAATCGATCGCAGCCTCGACATAAATCCGTAGGTGGGTCACAGCCTCAACCAAGGCGTCAATTCTGCGGGAAAATACACCCTGAAGGGACCGCACCGCGCAGCGCGCTGCCTGCTCCGAACTGCTTTCAATCAGATCAGCGATAGCCTCGGCCTGGGTCAGGTCCAGTTTGTCGTTCAGGAAAGCCCGTTCAGAAAATTCACCGGGCCGGGCCAGGCGAGCCCCAAGTTCGCACACCGTTCTCAACAGCAGGTCCAGAATAACCGTGCCACCGTGGCCCTGGAGCTCAAACACATCCTCGCCGGTAAACGAATGGGGATTGGGGAAATACAGCCCGATACCTTCATCGATCAGTTCCCCTTGAGTGTCGAGGAACGGCCCATAATGGGCGTAACGCGGCCTGGGCTCGAAACCCAGCATCTGGCGTGCAATTGCCGTCGCATGTGGGCCGGATACCCGAACAATACCCACACCGGATTGGCCCGGCGCCGTAGCAATTGCGGCAATGGTATCGGTGGCATTGAACATCGTTATTTTCCCCTTTCCCCTTGGCCCCCTGAAACAACAGAGGCTCCCAAAAGGAGCCTCCGCAATCACTGGAACCGTTGGATGATCGGTCAGCTCTTCTTGGTCGCGACTTCCGCTTCAATCTTGCGGGTAATGTACCACTGCTGGCTGATGGACAGGATGTTGTTGACCAACCAGTACAGAACCAGGCCTGCCGGGAACCAGAGGAAGAACACGGTAAAGATCAGCGGCATCAGCTTCATGATCTTCGCCTGCATCGGGTCCGGTGGTGTCGGGTTCAGACTCATCTGCAACATCATGCTGGCACCCATCAGGATCGGCAGGATGAAGTACGGGTCCATGACCGACAGATCCTGGATCCACAGCATGAAGGGTGCATGTCTCAGCTGGACACTTTCAAACAGCACCCAGTACAGGGATATAAAGACGGGCATTTGTACCAGTATCGGTAGACAGCCACCCAACGGATTTATCTTCTCCCGTTTGTACAACGCCATCATTTCCTGAGACATGCGCTGGCGATCATCGCCGTACAGTTCTTTCAACCGTGTCAGCTGGGGCGCTACCGCTCGCATTCTTGCCATGGACCGGTAACTGGTGGCTGACAATTTGAAGAACACCGCCTTGACCAGGACTGTCAGCAGGATGATCGCCACACCCCAGTTGCCCACCAGCCCGTGGAACCAGTCAAGAATAATGAACAACGGCAGGGCAATGAAGAACAGGAAGCCGAAATCAACCGTCCGGTCGAGGTTCGGGGCAACGTTCTCAAGGCGTTCAATGATCTTGGGACCAACATAGGCCTTGGCGGATACTTCGCTGGTTTGACCTGGCTCCACAACGGTAGCGGGGTATACGAAGCCCATCACGTAGAGCGGGCCGCGACGAGTGGACTGGAACTGGGCCGGCTGATCACGTTCTGGAACCCAGGCCGCCAGGAAATAATGCTGGAGAAAGGCCAGCCAGCCATTGGTCACCGACTGGTTGATCGGGTTCTCGGAGAGGTCGTCAAAATCGAACTTCTCGTAGGGATCTTCCGGCGAACTGACGACCATGCCCAGGAAGGCACGTATGCCCAGGCTGTTCTGGGCAGTGGGGTCCGGTGCCTGATCACGGACAATCTTGCCGGTCATATTAGCCTGCCAGACACTGTCGGACTGGTTGTTGATCTGATAACGAACATCAATCTCGTAACTGTCCCGGCTAAACAGATACTGTTTGGTGACTTCGACGTTGTTGTCTGTCGTGAAGGTGAGATCGACCGTCAGTGTATTCTCGCCCTCCTGCAGTTCATATTCTGACGCAGACGCGTTGTACACCGGAGCGTTGCCGTTGCGTTTGCTGTCAATGCCATCGCGGCCAATCAGCCCACTTTCCATGATGTAGGTGCGCTTGCTGGTATTGGTCAACAACCTCAGGGATTCTTCACTGTCGAGCGACCGGTCGTGCTGTAGTAGAGAACTTTCAATCAGATTACCGCCTACACGGTCGATCTTGAGCTCGTAGACGTCGGTCCGCACGGTGATAAGTTGATCACTGGCTGAAACCGAGGAGGTTTCTGAGGCTGAGAGCGTCTGGCCGTCGCCTTCCGGGGTGGTGAATTCTTCGCTTGAGGTATCGGGGCCAGTGGCGCTCTCACCAGGGAGAGTCATGTCATCCGTGGACGCAGGCTGGGTGGTGGTACTCGCCTGTTCCGTAGCGGGTTGGGTCTGGGGCTGGTGATAGTCTTCGTTCCAGGCAAGCACCATCATGTAACTGACAATGGCAAGGCCGGCAAATAATACAATGCGTTGAATATCCATAAACTTACTGTTTGGTCTGGTTAGTGTTATGGGTTTGGCTGGCCGGCCCGCAGCAGATGGAAGGTACTACCTCAGTGCGAACGTCAGTGCCCGGAACGGGATCATACCCGCCTTTTGCCCATGGATGACACCTCATTAGACGTTTGACCGAAAGAAAAAGGCCTCTAATGGCGCCGTGGGCAGTGATGGCTTCGACAGCGTATTGGGAACAAGTGGGATAGTGACGGCAATGACTGGCCATCATCGGACTGATCGCGTACTGGTAGACTCGGATGGGCAGGAGCAGCAGTTTGCGCATTAACCCGTTCCTTTGCCGGTACCGGAAAGTTCCGATGTGGTTGGTTTCTGGAGCTGGCGGTTTTTCTTCCTGAGGCGTGCCCAGAGCTCCGTCAGGGTAGCATTGAGTGCCGTATTATCAAGCTCCGTCAAACCTCGCCGTCCAAGAACCACGATGTCCAGGGCAGGGAATTCCTGTTCGTGCCTGAAGGTTTCCCGAACCCGTCGTTTAACGCGGTTGCGCTGTACCGCGAGTTTGAGATTCTTCTTTGAAAACACCAAACCAATCCTGGCGTGCCCCAGGGAATTGGGTGTGGCCAGGATCAGGAAATGTCGGTGCGGAACCCTGAGCTGTACGTCATCGAAGACTTTGCCGTAATCGGATGGCTTGAGCAGCCTGGACGATTTTGGAAAGGTCAAAGCCTTCATCAGGCGGTCAATGTCTTATGCAGACAGACGGGCGCGGCCCTTGGCGCGACGACGGGAAATCACTTTACGTCCGTTGGCAGTTGCCATGCGGGCACGGAAACCGTGAACGCGCTTACGCTTCAGTACGCTTGGTTGAAACGTTCTTTTCATGGTGTCGGTCTCACATTACAGATGTTGGAAATTCAATTGTTGGCTGGAAAATGAACAGCCAAAACAGGAGCGGCATTCTATGCAATGTGGCGGTGGAATTCAATGGTTATTCGAGACCAGTGACGGGTTATTTCTATCTTCGATGATTCAGGGTTCAGGTAATAAATTCATTAGGTCTTTTTGTATTCTCTTTAAGGATTATTATTACTGTTATTACGCAGGCCTTTTTCTGTGGAAAATCGATAGAAACGATTTAGAAACAGTCAATTGGAAGGTTTATAAAGCGGTTGAGAAGTGGGGATGAGGCCTGTGTATATCCGAGGCAGGAAATGTGGGTAAGTTGCGGGTTTGCTCAGATCGCGATTTATCCACCGAACATCGGGGTGTCGTCCACAGGGTTGAGGGCACTCTGTGCACACAGGTCTGTGGGTAACTTTTTCTGTGCGATGTTTCTGTACACAAGCCTGTAGGTAAGTCTGTAAAAATTTGAAATAAAAGAAAATAAATTTCCACAGGCTGTTTATTAAATGCGTTTGGCTCTTTCACTCGCGAGGTGCTCAGGTTAGAATCCTTGGTCATCTCTTTCGTCGGGTCATGGAGATCCGTGACGAGAAATTTCTGAGGCATCGGAGGCAAGACTGTCGTGCCGAATAATCTATGGCATCAGTGTCTGGAAGTACTCCGGGACGAGTTTCCCGCCCAGCAATTCAACACCTGGCTTAGACCCTTGCAGTCGGATCACCGCGAGGGTCAGTTGATGCTGTTTGCACCCAACCGGTTTGTCATGGACTGGGTGAACGAAAAATACCTCAGAAGAATTGAAGAAGTCTTGAAGGATCTTCACGGTGGTCAGGCGCCTCGAATTGATATGAAGGTGGGGTCCGCACCACGGTCGTCTGACCTGGTGGTCCGTTCGGAGAACGCGGTCAGTGGCGTAGCCGCCGAACAGGAGGAAGCGGGTAGTCGGGTAACGGAAGAAGAGAAAGGCGTGGCGGCCACAGTGACCACGCCGTCGGTAAAGGCCAAGAGTTCCAGTGAACGGCGTTCGGTTCAGGTTGAGGGTGACATCAAACACCAGAGTTTCCTCAACGAAGGCTTTACCTTTGACACGTTTGTGGAGGGTAAATCGAACCAGTTGGCTCGGGCGGCCTCGATGCAAGTCGCAGAAAATCCTGGTGGGGCCTACAACCCACTGTTTTTGTACGGTGGTGTGGGGCTGGGTAAGACCCACCTGATGCATGCCATTGGCAATGACATTGTACGGCGCAACCCGAGAGCCAAGGTGGCTTATCTTCGCTCCGAGCGGTTTGTCGCGGATATGGTGAAGGCACTTCAGTTAAACGCCATCAATGAGTTCAAGCGCTATTACCGTTCTGTGGACGCACTGTTGATAGACGATATTCAGTTTTTTGCCCGCAAGGAGCGCTCCCAGGAGGAATTCTTCCATACCTTCAATGCGTTATTGGAGGGTGGGCAACAGGTTATTGTGACCTGTGACCGCTTTCCGAAAGAAATTGTGGATATGGAAGAGCGCCTCAAATCCCGTTTCGGCTGGGGCCTGACTGTGATGGTAGAGCCACCGGAGCTGGAGACGAGGGTCGCCATCCTGATGAAGAAGGCGGAGCAGGTGAACGTCAAACTCAGCAGCGAGGCGGCGTTTTTCATTGCGCAGAAAATTCGATCGAACGTTCGTGAGCTAGAAGGGGCGCTGCGTCTGGTGATAGCGAATGCTCACTTCACTGGATCGGAAATCACGCCGCCGTTTATCCGGGAAAGCCTCAAGGATCTGTTGGCGCTGCATGAGAAGCAGGTCAGTATAGATAACATCCAGCGTACGGTGGCGGAGTACTACAAGATCAAGGTGGCCGATCTGTTGTCAAAACGGCGCACCCGTACGGTGACCCGGCCAAGACAGGTTGCCATGTCCCTGGCCAAGGAATTGACCAATCACAGCCTGCCGGAAATTGGCGATGCGTTTGGTGGCCGTGATCACACCACGGTATTGCATGCCTGCAAAAAGATTGTAGAGCTGCAGGAAACGGATCCTGGCATCCGTGAGGATTATCAGAACTTTATGCGGCTACTGACAACCTGACCAGGTTAGCGGCGGCCAATACACATTCACCTTCCAATAAAAGAATGCTGAGTGCCATGAAACTGACGATCAGCCGAGAATCTCTGCTTACCCCCCTTCAGTCCATTGCCGGTGTGGTGGAGCGAAAACAGACAATGCCCGTTCTCTCCAACGTGTTGTTGGTGGCCGAGGACAATACCCTCACGCTGACCGGTACCAATATGGAAGTGGAACTGGTGGGCCGGGTGTCACCGGTACACGTTGACCAGCCGGGCCGTATTACAGTACCGGCGCGGAAGTTGTCCGATATTTGCCGGGCGTTGGGTGACGAGGCGCCTATTGAGTTGGCGTTGGAGGGCGACCGCCTGCATCTGCGTTGTGGTGCCAGCCACTTTACGCTGTCGACCTTGCCGGCGGAGCATTTTCCCAACGTTGAGGATGATGCGGAAAGTTTTGGCCTGGAGCTGCCTCAGAAAGAACTCAGTCGAATGTTCGACGCCACCGCTTTTGCAATGGCTCAACAGGATGTTCGCTATTACCTGAACGGGCTGTTGCTGGAAGTTGACAAGGATCACGTTCGCACCGTGGCGACTGACGGCCATCGCCTGGCCATGGCGCATTTTGATTTGCCCACCGGCTGCCCGGAACCCCGCCAGGTGATCGTGCCGCGTAAGGGTGTGCTGGAACTGGCGCGCTTGCTGGATGATGTGGAAACCCCGGTGACCCTGGTGATCGGAGACAATCATCTGCGGGCGACGGTTGGTTCCTATACCTTTACCTCGAAGTTGATCGAAGGCAAATTTCCCGACTATAACCGGGTGATTCCCCGGGGTGGAGATAAAGTTGTCCTGGCGGATCGTGCTACCCTCAAGAACACACTTCAGCGTGCCGGCATTCTTTCCCATGAAAACATCCGTGGCGTACGCCTGAATCTGGCGCCCAACGAGTTGCAGGTATTTGCCAACAACCCGGACCAGGAACAGGCCGAAGACGCGCTGCCGGTCGAGTATCAGGGCGAATCACTTCAGATTGGCTTTAATGTAGGCTATCTGGTGGATGTGATGAATGCGCTGGATGAGGATCAGGTCAAGATTACCCTGGCCAATCCCAACAGCAGCGCGTTGATCGAGGCCGAGAACGACAATCGCTGCCTCTATGTTGTCATGCCGATGCGGCTGTAAGTCTGCCGGATTGGTCGTGGCCGCCAGATATTTACCGGATCAGTAAGGAAGAGAGTCATGGGAACGGTGACGAATAGCCTCAAGGGTGCCTTTCGAATCGGTCAGACCGTATCGGTGTTGGGACGCGCCGGAGTGAATTGGGTGCGGGGCGATCGACCGCCCGCACCGCGGTTGCTCAGGCAGACGTTTGAATCCTTGGGTGCCACCTACATCAAGCTCGGCCAGTTTATCGCCAGCTCCCCCACGTTTTTCCCCAAGGAATACGTGGAGGAATTCCAATACTGTCTGGACCGTACCCCGAGCCTGCCATTCAGTGTGATCCGGAAAATTGTCCGGGACGAATTGGGCCGGCCAATCGAAGACGTTTACTCTGATATTGACCCGGTGGCTTTGGCATCGGCGTCGATTGCACAGGTTCACGCCGCGAAACTGGTCACCGGCGAGGATGTGGTGATTAAGGTGCAAAAGCCGGGTGTGGAAAATATTCTGCTGACGGATCTGAATTTCCTGTATTTGTCCGCAAAAATTCTGGAGACCCTGGCGCCCAAACTGTCCTGGACTTCGTTGTCTGGAATCGTGGAGGAAATCCAGCGCACCATGATGGAGGAATGCGACTTCATCAAGGAAGCGAACAACCTTAAGGTGTTCCGTGAGTTTCTCCATAACACCCATAACGAGGATGCCACTGTGCCACGGGTTTATGAAAGCTGCAGTACCCGGCGCATTCTTACCATGGAGCGCTTCCACGGCGTACCTCTGACGGATCTCGAAAGCATCCGGGGTTACGCGCGGGATCCGGAGCGCACGCTGATTACCGCGATGAACACCTGGTTTTCCAGTCTTACCCAGTGTGAGTTTTTCCACGCCGACGTGCATGCGGGCAATCTGATGGTGTTGAAAGATGGCCGGGTTGGTTTTATTGATTTCGGTATTGTGGGACGGATCCGTCCGGATACCTGGCAGGCCGTCAGTGATTTTATATCAACGGTCATGGTAGGCAATTTTGAAGGCATGGCCGACGCCATGATTCGTATCGGTATCACCCACCAAAAGGTTCAGGTTGCGGAGCTGGCAGCCGACTTGCGACGCCTTTATCAGCAAATGGATACCATGGTGCCGGATGAAGCTCCCTATCAGGCGGAACAAGCCGAGGATGATGTGAACAACATCCTGATGGATATGGTACGAATTGGTGAGGGCCACGGGCTGCATTTTCCAAGGGAATTCGCGCTGTTGCTCAAGCAGTTCCTGTACTTTGATCGCTACGTTCACATATTGGCACCGGAGATGGATGTATTTATGGATGAGCGCCTCAACATGTTGCATTAATCGCGTTCACCCACAAGGTTTTGTACACTGGGGCAGCGTTGTCGATATGGGCACGCTGCCTTTTTTGTTTCCCGTCCCTTGCAGGTTGAAAACCTATCGTGACCTATGGCGCTCGTTAAACTTCAATCGGAAAATTTCCGCAATCTCTCCCCTGCGCCGGTCAGTTTCTCACCTTCCATAAACTTGTTGTATGGCGCCAACGGCAGCGGAAAAACCAGTGTGCTGGAAGCCATTGGTTATCTCGGGCTTGGCCGTTCATTCCGAGTGAGTCGTCATCAAGCAGTCGTCAGTCACGGTCAACACAAGTTGACGGTATTCGGCGGTCTGGATCAGGGAATGTCCGGAGCGGAACAAAAACCATCATCCGGGGAGCTGAATCATCGCGTCGGTATCTCCAGGGATGTGACCGCTAAGGAAACCACTCTCCGGGTCGACGGTGAAGCGGTTCGCAACCTGTCTTCTCTCGCCCGGCATCTTCCCGTATCGGTTATTGACCCTGGTGTGTTTGATATTGTTGCGGGCGGGCCCGGCAAACGCAGGCAGTTTCTCGATTGGGCAGTGTTCCACGTGGAACCTTCATTTGCGTCGGTGTGGCAGCAGTGTCAAAGAGTGACGTCACAGCGGAATCAGATCCTGAGAAATGGTAGAATAGACGACGCTCTGATGAAGGTCTGGGATTCTCAGTACACGGAGTTGGCGGAGCGCCTGACGCAAGCCCGGAACGAAACCTTTCGGCTCTTTACCAAGGCTTTCCACAGTTTACTCGGTGAGATCGACGCGCCCTGGGTTGATGGATTAAAGCTCGACTATTATGTCGGCTGGGACGCCAGCCAATCCCTGGTTGAGGTGCTGCGCTCGCACCGGGAGCAGGAACAGAAAATGGGCCATACCCTGTACGGACCCAATCGGGCGGACATCCGCTTGCGATACCAGGGAAGGCCGGTGGCAGAAACCTTCTCCCGGGGCCAGCAAAAGACTCTGGTCATTTTGATGAAGATCGCACAAGGCATGGTACTAAGCGATCTGGGAAAGCAGGTTACGTTTTTGCTGGACGATATCAATGCGGAGTTGGATGTGGTCCATAGGGCCATGCTGGCCCAAAAGCTTCATGAATTACGGTGTCAGGTGTTTGTAACATCGATAGAGGCACCCAGACCGGATGAATTATGGCGGCACACCATGCCGGAATACAGATTGTTCCACGTGGAACATGGCAAATTGACGGAAGAACAGGAACCCGGATGATCCACTTTCATCGTGCTGTATTAGCAGCGGCAATGGCGTCACGCCGGGAAATCACCCTTCAGGAGTACCCTAATGAGTGAATCGAACTACAACTCCTCAAGCATCAAGGTATTGAAAGGACTGGATGCCGTTCGAAAGCGGCCCGGTATGTACATCGGTGACACTGACGATGGCACCGGCCTGCATCACATGGTCTTCGAGTTGGTGGACAACTCCATTGACGAGGCGTTGGCAGGGCACTGTTCTGAAATTGGTGTGATCATTCATCCGGATGAATCGGTTACGGTCAGGGATAATGGCCGTGGCATTCCGGTCGACCTTCACAAGGAGGAAGGTGTCTCCGCAGCGGAAGTCATCATGACGGTTCTCCATGCCGGCGGTAAGTTTGATGACAACAGCTATAAGGTCTCCGGTGGGCTTCACGGCGTTGGGGTGTCGGTGGTCAATGCCCTCTCCTCCTCACTTACGTTGACCATTCGACGTGATGGCAAGGTTTATGAGCAAACCTACAACAACGGCGTGCCAAAAGCGCCGCTCGACGTGGTTGGCGACACCGACGCCAGTGGTACGAAGGTTCACTTCATTCCTTCCCCGGAGACGTTTACCAGCATTGAGTTTCACTGGGATATTCTGGCCAAGCGCCTGCGGGAACTGGCGTTCCTGAACAGCGGTGTACGTATCCGCCTGCAGGATGAGCGTAGTGGCAAGGAAGAGGTGTTTGAATACGAGGGCGGCCTACGTGCCTTTGTTGAGCACCTGAACTCCAACAAGACACCGATCAACCGTGTGTTCCATTTCATCAAGGAACGTGAAGACGGTATCGCGGTGGAAGTGGCCATGCAGTGGAACGATGCTTTCCAGGAAAACATCTACACCTTTACCAACAATATCCCGCAGCGCGACGGTGGTACCCACCTTGCTGGTTTCCGTGCGGCCCTGACCCGTTCGCTCAACAACTATATTGAGCATGAAGGCCTGGGCAAAAAGGCCAAGGTCAGCACGTCCGGCGACGACGCCCGGGAAGGTCTGACGGCTATTATCAGCGTGAAGGTTCCTGACCCAAAGTTCTCGTCCCAGACTAAGGACAAGTTGGTTTCTTCCGAGGTCAAAACCGCGGTTGAGCAGGAGCTGTATCAATCCTTTGCGGACTTCCTGCAGGAGCAACCCAGCGAGGCTAAGTTGATCGTCAACAAGATGATTGAAGCCGCCCGCGCTCGTGAAGCAGCTCGCAAGGCCCGTGACATGACGCGCCGCAAGGGAGCACTGGATATCGCCGGTCTGCCGGGTAAGTTGGCGGACTGTCAGGAAAAAGATCCCGCGCTTTCCGAACTGTTCATTGTGGAGGGTGATTCCGCTGGCGGGAGTGCCAAACAGGGGCGTGACCGGAAGACACAGGCCATCCTGCCCCTCAAAGGTAAGATCCTGAACGTGGAGAAGGCCCGCTTCGACAAGATGTTGTCCTCGGCGGAAGTGGGTACGCTCATTACTGCGCTGGGCTGCGGCATCGGGCGAGAGGAATTCAATCCGGAAAAACTCCGCTACCACTCCCTGATTATCATGACCGATGCGGACGTGGACGGTTCTCACATCCGTACGCTGCTACTCACCTTCCTGTTCCGTCAGATGCGTGAAATCATTGAGCGTGGCCATGTGTTCATTGCCATGCCGCCGCTGTACAAGGTCAAGCGTGGCAAGCAGGAGCAGTACCTGAAAGATGAAAAAGCCAAGGAAGCCTACCTGACACAGACCGCCCTGGAAGGCGCTCAACTCTATGTCAATCCGGAAGCGCCGGCTATCAAGGATTCCGCTCTGGAAACCATGGTGAAGGACTACCAGGCGGTGATGGCGATGATTGATCGTCTGTCCCGCGCCTACCCGGCCAAGGTACTCCAGCAAATGTTGGACAACGTGACCCTGAAACCAGAGCACCTGAAGGAAGAGGCGGAAGTGGCTCGCTGGGTTGCCCGCCTGGGTGACGGTTTGCAGCTGGATACCCGCACCGGCACCAAGTACACCTTCTCGGTGGAAAAGGACACTGAACGCAATCTCTACCTGCCGAAGGTAGTGATTTACGTGCACGGTATTCCCCATGACCACGTGTTCAGCCATGAGTTTTTCGAGTCGTCCTCCTACGCGGCCATCGCGAGAATGGGTGAGACGCTGGACGGTTTGATCGAAGACGGTGCTTACATCCAGCGTGGCGAGCGTAAGCAAGCCGTGCTGTCGTACGAGGGCGCTCTGGACTGGCTGATGAAGGAAGCTCAGCGTGGCCTGAACATCCAGCGCTATAAGGGGCTGGGCGAAATGAATCCGGAGCAGTTGTGGGAAACCACCATGGATCCGGAGACTCGCCGCATGATGAAGGTCACCATCGAGGACGCCATTGCGGCAGACCAGATCTTCACCACCCTGATGGGCGATGACGTCGAACCACGGCGCTTGTTTATCCAGAGTAACGCGCTTGAAGTGACTAACCTGGACGTGTGATCGCGGCGGGTTTGTGATCGGCCCCGAGGTTTATCCGGGGACATGAAAAAGGCGACCTTGTGGTCGCCTTTTTTCTTTGTAATTCAGATATTTAAATGGATTTTCCAGGGCTGTCCGGAGTCAGCCACCGTTACCCGTGGATGTGTCAGAAGACTTGCCGTCGTGCTGGGCCGCAAGGTGTGGCGCCATGACATCTTCAAGGGTATAGCCGGTCAGTCGGCGAATGGAGCGCCAAAGGTAGTAGAAGATGGCGATCATCATGATCATCGAGGGAATAGCGATCATGGGATAACTCACCAGAGTCATCCTGCCCAGTTCCTCATTGAACGCCTGGGTTCCGGACGGGCTGGTGACAATCCACTTGGCCAACACGAAATTCATGATGGAGGAGAACAGAAAGGTCAGGCTGAAGAAATAGCTGGCCTTGAGAAGGCGGGCTTCGAATTCTCCTTCACTTCCGTTTTCCTTCAGCACCGCCTGAATCTTGTCGACGTTCAGTACGGACGGGTTGTACAGCAGTGTTCTAACCAGTGGATAGCGTGTACGGGTTGAAACGAGCACGGCAATACCGATGACGGCGGGAACCGCAGCTTCCTTGATTGCCAGCCAGCCGGCATCCAGTTCCATCAGGCCGATACCTCCGGTCAGGCCTACGCTGACAATGCCGAGCACGGCTATAAAGTTGTACTTGCGATAGCGCACCAACTCGAACAGTCCCCATCCGAGGGGGAACGCAAGACCAATGACCAGGGCCATGACACTGCCCAGATATTCATCCCCGCTCAACTTCATCAGAATGACGGAGGGAATGATGATACTGACGAGTAGATCAACCCAGGGCCTTGGCTTGTGGGTCGGTGGTGATTGGGTTTCCGGGTCGGTCATAAATCAGCCTGATCGTTCGGGGAAGTGATGCCGGTGGAATCCAGCATACCGAATAAGTCGTCAGGCAGTATACGATGAAACCGTGAGTGTGAGTAACCGAGGTCGGCGATACCGACCCGCTGACGCGGGCCGGTTGTCAGTGGGTGGTAGTGGCAGGTCCGTTCTAGAACGAACCGGAAGTGGAACTGCTGGTGCCCTCTCCTCCGGTCTGGACCTGGTTATTGCCACCTGACTGCCACTGTTGCTGCGCGCCGGGATCGGTTTCGCTGCGCTTGAGGCATTTCCACTCGATGGAGGTCTGCGCTGGCAGATCGATAGACCCAGTCCAGGTTGGGTAGGCTGTTGGATCCAGTTTTACCGCATCGGCGGGCGACCAGTTCCCCAGTGCGCTATCGTTGCCGGTGACGTACACGCTTTGCCCCATGGTGGTAGTGCCGTTCTGGCACTGGAAGGTGACGGTTGCCGTTCCTGCCGTTGGCGGGTTGGGATCGCCTCCATCACAGGGGGCTCCGGTATGAAGTGCGGCCGCTTCCATCGACGGTACCGTCAATGCCACCTGGCCATTCCGCACCGTCACGCAGGCACCGTTGCCAGCCACATTGCGATAGTCACCATCGGCCAGTCCGGTGTTAAAGGTCCGCGACAGAGCGCCCCCTTCACGATTGATGGCGACGAACCCCTTGTTGCCACGACTGAACGCAATCTGGTTATTGCCGTTGTCCCACCAGTTGTTCACGCCCTGGCCGTCGGTCTCGGCCCGGAAGGCAACCATGTTGGCAATAGAGTCCCAGCGATGTTCGCATACCCAGGCGGAGCCGCACTGAGCAGTCCCGTTCTGGTAGACGTTTTGGGCTGGAGGGCCCTGGTCACCGTTGGAAAATGCGTAACTCGACATTACCTTGGGGTAGCCATAGGGCCAGCCCAGCATGAACACGTTGGCCAGGTTGTAAAGAGCACCATCTTTGTAGGTCAACACATTGCTGCCACCGGCTCCATGGCCACGCTGGTTGTCATGGTTGTCGGTGAATACCACGGCATCACCGCCGGACAGGAATCCCCAGCTCTCGCCAAAGGCGTTGAGATTGGCCAGTTGTTGGTTCTTGAAGACGTTGCCAATGGACGCGCTGTAGCGGAACTCGGTGACGTCTGACGTCCCGGTGTATTCGGTGGCACTGACGGCTTCACCACCCAGGTCGATCACCTCCTGGAATACGTACAGTGGGCCGTTGGCCTGATTGATGATGGCGCCGATATCACCGGGTGACATATGTTTGGCGGCATCCACCCGAATACCCTTTACACCCAGCGAAGTGAGTTGATTGAGGTAGCCGGCCAGAGTGTTGCGCACATAGCTGCTTCCGGTATCCAGATCCGGTAAGCCGACGAGGCGGCAATTGCGCACGCGCCAGGCATCCGAACTGTAATCCGAGCCGTTGATACTGCATTCGGCGTGGAAATCGTTGCCACTGTAGATGGGATACGTCAGGGAATCGCTACTGTAAGAGGACCCAGCCGTACCGGTTCCCGTACCATTGGCGGTATGGTTGATCACCGCATCGACATAAACATCGACCCCGGCCGTGTTGCAGCGCGACACCATGTCGGCGAACTGGCTGGCGTTGCCACTGCGGCTCTGGAGCTGGTAGCTGACCGGTTGGTAGCGCGTCCACCAGGCGCCGCCCTGAATGTGTTCCTGGGGCGGTGACACCTGTACGGCGCTGTAACCCTTGGGACCAAGAAACTGTTCACATTCGGTAGCGACATCGCTCCACTTCCATTCGAACAGATGGACAAAGGTACCGGCATGGGCAGTATTGATGGGCAACGCAAGTGTCAGGCCGAGACTGACACCGGTTACCAGGCGTTGTATGGAGATCATTGTGTGCTCCTGTGTTGTATTTGTTGTGGAGACGATCCAATGGCCAATGCCGCCTGTTGACGGCAGTTGTGGATGTCCATTATCAACATGAAGTGTTCAATCGTTAGCCAAAACATCCTTTCAGGCAGTTTGCGGGGAGTAGTCAGGGGGAGGAGTTGCGAAATTTACGTAGCTTCCGGATACGTGTCACTAAACTGAAACACACCTGCCAGAGGGATCGGTTAAGCTTGCAGCCGGTGTTTTGACGGGGCTTTAGGAGGAAGCATGAAGATCATTGCGTTTTACAGTCTTAAAGGCGGTGTCGGTAAAACCGCTGCGGCTGTAAACATCGCCTACCTGGCCAGCCAGGCTGGCATTCCCACCCTGTTGTGGGATCTCGACCCTCAGGGGGCGGCCAGCTGGTACCTGTCGGGAACCGACGAGATTAAGGGTCGGAAACTGGCCGCACTGATGGATGGCAAGACCCCCATCGGCAAATTTATTCGTGCCAGTGCCTACCCTGACCTCGATTTTATTCCGGCCCATAACAGTTTTCGCAATCTTGATGTTCGGCTGGACAAGGACGACAGCGCCAATACCCTCAAAAACTGGCTGGCGCCGCTATCGGAGGAAACCAGCCTGGTCGTACTGGATTGCCCGCCCTCGATGTCGCGGTTGTCCGAGCAGGTGTTGAAAACCGCTGATGGCGTGTTTGTGCCGGTGGTTCCGACCTGGCTTGCCCTGAATAGCTGGCAACAGCTCCAGGCATTCGCCAGGGACAAGAAGCTCAAACCCGGTCGTTTGCACCCGTTTTTCTCCATCGTGGACCGCCGCAAGAATCTGCATCGCGAGATGGTGATCCATCGCAAACAGCGCCTCGAGAGTGGGCTGAACGCACTGATTCCCAATGCCAGTGTGGTGGAGAAGATGGGCGAGAGTGGCCAGCCGGTGGAATTGATGGACCGGTCATCCGCGGCTGCCGATGCCTACCGGCGCTTGTGGAAGGAAATCAGGAAGTTGATCTAGAACGGTTAGAACCCATAAAAAAACGCTGGTCAGCTTCTCACTGACCAGCGTTCCGGCACATAGGGGCAGGTGTGTTAATGACCCTGCCTGAGGGCGTTTCAGCCCACCTCTTTCAGTGCCTGCTCAACGATCGCCAGGCCTTCCTCAAGAATATTATCCTCGATGGTGACCGGCATCAGGAAACGCAAGGTATTGCCGTACATGCCGCAGCTAAGCAGGATCAGGCCATTTTCCTTGGCTTTCTTGGTAACGGCCGCCGCCAGGTCTGCCCTGGGTTCTTTGCTGGTCTTGTCGGTGACCAGTTCAATGGCTGCCATGGGCCCGAGGTTACGCACGTTGTCCACGTGGGGGAACTGTTCCTGCCACTGATCAAAACGTTTGCGCAGCGTGTCACCCAGGCGCTGACTCTTACCCAGAATGTCTTCTTCCTTGAACACGTCAAATACTGCCAGGGCTGCCGCACAGGCCGTCGGGCTGCCAGTGTAGGTGCCGCCGAGGGAGTTCGGGCCGGACGAGTCCATAACCTTGTCGGTACCGACAATGGCTGAGATCGGCATGCCATCGGCCATACTCTTGGCCATGGTCATCATGTCAGGCTCGACACCACTGTGCTCGATGGCGAACATCTTACCGGTCCGGCCAAAGCCGCTCTGAACCTCATCCGCGATCATCAGGATGCCGTTTTCATCGCAGATCTTGCGAATCTCTTTGAGGAAGCTGGCTGGTGCGGCGTAGAAACCGCCCTCACCCAATACCGGCTCTATCACGATGGCGGCGGTGTCACTGGCGGGTGAATCAGCTTTCATGGCCATCTTCAGGCCACGGAGCGCTTCGTCTTCACTGACGCCGTGATAGGGAACTGGATAGGGTGCGCGGAAAACGGTACCCGGCATCGGGCCGAAATCGGTCTGGTAAGGCGCGGCTTTGCCGTTCATGGCCATGGTGTAGAAGGTACGGCCGTGATAACCGCCGTCAAAGCAGATCACGTTGGTTTTTCCGGTCGCCGCGCGGGCGATTTTCATGGCGTTTTCCAGAGCTTCTGCGCCGGAGTTGGCCAGCATGACCTTGGCGTGGCCCTTGACCGGAACCACTTCACTGAGCTTCTGTGCCAGCTTCACATAGCCCTCGTAGGGCATGACGGTCTGGCAGGTATGCATCAGCTTGTCCAACTGCGCCTTCACCGCTTCAACCACTTTGGGGTGACGATGGCCGATATTCAGTACACCAATGCCGCCGGCGAAGTCGATCATACGCTTGCCATCGGCATCCCAGAGCTCGGCATTGGTCGCATGGTCGGCAAACTGCTCGTTGGGGCTGGCAGCACCGGCCGCGACATAACGTTCTTTGAGTGCCTGCAATTCTTTGTTCGTCACTTTGCCTCTCCTCGAATTCGGTTTGGTACTGTCAGCATACACGAAATGATGGCCCGGTTTGAAAACCCGGCCCTGTTGTTTCTACGTACTGCGGCCGCCAATGTCTTCCCGGAACTGAAGTTCCGAAAGTCTCCGGTACAGCGGATTCCGTTCGACAAGTTCATCGTGGTTGCCGATATCCTGAATAATTCCGGCGTCCATCACAATGATACGATTGGCGTGCCTGACGGTGGCCAGCCGGTGTGCGATGACCAATGTCGTGCGGTTGGACATCAGCCCCGGCATGGCTTGTTGGATCAGGTGTTCGCTTTCTGCATCCAGTGCGCTGGTGGCCTCATCCAATAACAGTATAGGCGCATCCGCAAGCAGTGCGCGGGCAATCGCCAACCGCTGTTTCTGCCCACCTGATAGCCCGAGACCCGTATCGCCCAGTGGCGTTTCATATCCCTTTGGCAGTTTGCGGATAAACTCATCGGCATGGGCAATCCTGGCGGCCTCCACCATGGCAGTGTCGCTGGCCTCAGGTCGGGCGTAGCGGATGTTATCGGCAATGGTGCCGTGAAACAGCGCGGGATTTTGTGGCACCAGCGCAAAGCATTGGCGCAGGTCTGTGAGCACTAACTTACGACTATCAATGCCGTCGATGAGGATCTGCCCCGTATCTGGGTCATAGAACCTCAAGAGCAGGTCGAACAGCGTAGACTTCCCGGCACCAGAGGGACCAACCAGGGCCACGGTTTCGCCTGCCTGGATGCGAAGTGAAAGGCTTTGCAGAACCTTGATATCGCGACGAGCCGGATAAGAAAAGGTTAAATGGCGGATCTCGATATCGCCGCGAAGCGTGTCGGGCAGAGCCTGGGTCGCGTTTGCCTCACTGTGGATTTCACTGGGTGTCTGCAGCAGCTCGAAAATCCGCGCCGCTGCCCCGGCTGCGCGCTGCAACTCACCAATTACCTCACTAATGGCCCCGGCGGCGAGTCCCACCAGCAGGCTGTAGAACACAAATGCCGCCAGCTCGCCCGGGCTGGTACGACCAGAGATCACATCCAGCCCGCCTATCCAGATAACGACGCCAATGGCTCCCATGACCAGGGTAATGGCGATGGTGGTCAGCCAGGCCCGCTGGCGAATCCTCACACGGGCAATCTCGAAGGCATTCTCCGCCACCTGTGAGAAAAACCGGCGGTCATGGGGCTGATGGTTGAACGCCTGCACCGTCTTGATCTGGGTGAGGTTCTCTCCCACGTAACTGCCCACTTCCGCGACCCGGTCCTGGCTCAGCCTGGACAGCTGGCGGACGCGGCGCCCGTAAACCAGGATGGGAATAATCACCAGCGGAAAGCCGAGGATGATGATGCTGGCAAGTTTGGCATTGGTCACGAACAGCAGGATCAGCCCGCCCACCAGCATCAGGGTGTTGCGCAGCGCGATGGAGACGGTGGAGCCAATGACGGATTGCAGTACGGTGGTATCGGCGGTGAACCGCGACTGTATTTCCAGGCTTCGGTTTTTCTCGTAGAAGCCAGGGTGAAGGTCGATCAGATGGTTAAACACCTGCTTTCGAATATCGGCCACCACCCGTTCGCCAATCCAGGATACGAGATAGAAACGGGCAAAAGAGCCGATGGCCAGGCCGATTACCAGTACAAAAAACAGCCCTACCGCTTTGGACAACATCGCGGGAGACTGCGTGGCGAGGCCCTGGTCCACCAGAATTCGTAGGCCCTGACCAAGTGCAAGCGTGATGCCGGCGGTAATAACAAGAGCCACGAGAGCGCCGGCAACGGCTCTTTTGTAGGGGCTGATGAAATCGACAACCAGCTTCAGGGCTTTTCGATGACGGGTGTTAATGATGTGCCTCCTGACTTCGGGGTGCTGTAAACTCTGGCAACAATACGGTTTCTACTCCTAACAGGACCTATCATACATGCGGGCAGAGCACGCGTGGGTGGCAGGGTCTTCCGGGACACGCTGTAAATACGTCCCTGTACGCTCGACAAAAGCCATCCCTGGCTTTTGACGGTCCCGGAAGACCCTGCCACCCACGCGCGCTCCCTAACCTTGGAGTTATTTTCGACAGTGAGAGCCTACGCCGATAACGATTACCCCGCTGATCACAAACCGGATTGGAAAGTCATTGCTGGCCTATGGCCCTATCTGGCCGAATTTCGTGGTCGAGTCATGCTGGCACTGGGATTTCTGGTTTTCTCCAAACTGGCAACGGTCGCCACACCTTTCGCTCTGAAATACATCGTCGATTACCTGGACCAGAACCGAAGTGGTGACATTCTGACTTGGATTCCAGTGCTTCTGGTCGTTGCCTATGGCCTGCTTCGTTTTGGCAGCACGCTGTTCAGTGAACTGCGGGACGCGGTGTTCGCCCGAGTTGCGGAACGGGCAATGCGACGCGTGTCGCTGCGGGTTTTCGAACATCTGCACAACCGGGAGCTGGCTTTCCACCTGGACCGGAAAACCGGCGGACTGGCCCGGGACATTGAACGGGGCACCAACGGTATCAGCTTTCTGCTGCGCTTCACCCTCTTCAACATTGTACCCACCCTCCTCGAAATCCTGCTGGTGGCCGGCATTCTCTTCGTGGTGTTCAACGTGGGTTATGTGCTGGCGATTTTGGTGGCGGTGGTGGTGTATGTGGTGTTTTCCATCAAGGTCACCGAGTGGCGCACGAAATACGTGCGGGAAGCCAATGCCCGCGACAACCAGTCCAATTCCCGGGCGGTGGACAGCCTGCTCAACTACGAGACCGTAAAGTATTTCAATAACGAACGCTTCGAAGCAGAGCTCTACGACCAGGACCTGGATGATTGGGAACAGGCACGGCTCAAAAACCGGCTGTCGCTGGCCGCCCTGAACTCGGGCCAGGCCCTGATTATCGGCGCGGCGATGATCGTCATCATGGCTATGGCAGTGCAGGAAGTGGCCAGTGGTGAGATTACCCTGGGGGATTTCACCATGATCAACGCCTACCTGCTGCAGCTGTTTATCCCTCTGAACGCCCTGGGGTTTGTTTACCGCGAAATCCGTCAGGCGCTGGTGAATGTGGAGAGGCTGTTCGGTTTGCTCGGCGACGAACCGGTCATCGAGGACGCACCGAGCGCCAAAGCGCTGGTGGTGGAGAAAGGCGACGTTCGTTTCGATCATGTTCACTTTGGCTATCGCCCGAACCGACAGATTCTCCGGAACGTGAGTTTCTCTATTCCCGCAGGGCACACCGTCGCCGTCGTGGGCGCCAGTGGTGCGGGGAAGTCGACGCTCGCCCGCCTGCTTTTCCGGTTCTACGATGTGAATCAGGGCAGTATCACGATTGATGGTCAGGATATCCGTGAGGTTACCCAGGATAGCCTGCGGTCTGCCATTGGCGTGGTGCCCCAGGATACGGTGCTGTTTAACGATACGCTTTTTCGCAACCTGGCCTACGGTCGGCCTGATGCCAGTGAGGAAGAGGTATACCAGGCGGCCCGAATGGCGCACCTGGAACAGTTTATCCACAGCCTGCCCGATGGCTACAACACACAGGTCGGTGAACGGGGATTGAAACTTTCCGGCGGCGAGAAACAGCGGGTGGCGATTGCCCGGGTGATTCTCAAGAATCCACCGCTGCTGATTCTGGATGAAGCCACTTCATCCCTGGATTCGCTGTCTGAACAGGCGATCCTGGGGGCCTTGAAGGAAGTCAGCCGCCAGCGCACCTCCCTGGTTATCGCTCATCGGCTGTCGACGACGCGGGATGCGGATACCATTCTGGTGATGGAAGGCGGCCGTATTGTTGAGAGTGGCAACCATGTCGAGCTGCTGGGCCAGAAGGGGCATTACGCCAGGCTCTGGGAACAGCAGCATCGGATTGGTGATGATGTTGTCAGGCAAGCCCCTGATCACGGGCCATGGCCATAGCCGCTTTTGGCCCTGTCCAAAGGGATGGCAGTATGACAAAGGAGACCGGTATGGCGGTTATCACAATGAACTGCTGAAGCACGCCAATCTGGCCTGAACCCATATACAACAGAATCGCGGCCATCAGGGCCATGGCGCCGCCCCAGAATACCCGGATCCAAGGATTTGGCTCATCATGGCCCGCGCCCACCATGGCGATGGAATAACTCATGGAGTCACCGGTGGTGGCGACAAAAATGGTAGTGAGCAGCAGTATCGCGGCGGCCATCCAGGTACCCCCTGGCAGCGCCTGGGCCACGGTCAGTGTGGCGACGTCAAAACGGAAATTGTTCAACGCTTCGGTCAGGTCAAAGGTGCCGGCCAGCTGATGATAGATCCCCGAGCCACCCAACAGCGTAAACCAGATTGTGGTGGCAATGGGTGCCAGTACGGCAACCGCGAGGATCATTTCACGAACCGTGCGTCCGCGGGAAATTCGCGAAACAAACACTGCCATCAATGGTGTGTAACCGATAAACCAGGCAAAGAAAAACACCGTCCACCATTTCATCCACCAGTCCGGTGCCGTTTCAGCGGTCATCGTCGACATCGCCATGAAAGACGTCAGGTACTCGCCGAACGACTGAGTAAAGGTGTTGGTTAGAAACAGTGTGGGACCGAACAGGAAAATCACCGCGGCGATGGCCAGGGCGAGGAGCACGTTGAACCGGCTGAGCAGCTGAATGCCTTTGTGCAGGCCGGTCATGGCGGAGGTCATGTACACCCCGGCCAGAATGATCAGTACTGCGAGCTGGGTGCCATAGCCATCGGTGGTGCCAAACAGCTCATGCAAGCCAAAACTCACCTGGGTGGCCAGGAAACCAATAGGGCCCACAGTACCTGCCACTACGGCAATGACACAGAGGGCATCAATCACTCCACCGAGCTTGCCTCGAACAGCGTTCTCACCAAACACCGGGTACAACAGGGTTCGCGGCTGCAGCGGTTTGCCCTGATCATAGTGAGCCCTGCTGAGAACCAGTGCGGTCAGCGAGCCGAGAACGGCCCAGGCAAGGAAGCCCCAGTGAGTGAACGACTGCGCCATGGCGGGAGCAGTGGCCGCAGCAGTCCCGGCTTCGGTATCAAACGCCGGTGGTGTTACCACGAAGTGATAGACCGGTTCCCCAGCGGCGAAAAACACCCCTCCTCCGGCCAGCAGCGTACACATGATCATTGAAAGCCAACGAAAACGGCTGATTTCCGGCTCGTCCAGGCCACCAATCCTTGCATTGCCCGCCTTGCTGACTGCTGTTCCGAGTGAGATGAAAAAAGTTGCCAGCAGGAGTAATTGGAAGAACGACCCCAGGTACTTTGCCGTCCAGGTGAATCCGGCGCCAATCGCTGTAGCGACGGCGCTGCTGTCAATAATGGAAGCGCCAACGAACAGCAGGATGAAGCCAATCGTAAGAGTCAGAACGATCGGGTCGCTATCGGAGAAAGCGCCCGACCGTTCAGAGGTAGCCAGGGAGTCTGTCTGGGAGGTCATGGTTGTTCCTTTCGCGAAGAGCCGCGCAGGGTACAGAAAAGTTCAGACCTCTGCATTCCTTTGTGGAGGTAGCCGCCCTCCCAGGCATTGGTAAGCTCGTCAGGATTCCGGAAATGCCGTCCAGTCGTCCAGCCAGGTTGATGTGGCCCTGGGGTTGATTGCGCCCTGGTACATCGCCGACTCATCAAAGAATTCGGCTTTCGGAGGCCGTTTGGCGGTCATGGCGCGCACTGAGCTTCTGGGGCGGAAATGCGGCGAAGACTCACTGGTGACAGAAGGCTGCAAGCCGGTTTCAACCTGAACGGTGTTCTGCAGTTCGGGGCTTCGTATCCACAGTTCTTCGTTGAACCCGAAGTCATCGTCGTCCGACTCGTTGACAATGTTGAGGTTGCCCAGCCTACCGTTGTTGGCAAGCAGGTTGTGGCTGAACGTCAGGGCTTTCATGCCGACCAGCGCGGTCACTTCGTCCCGTGTATCCAAGGCTTCAATAGCGTAACTGTCGATGATCATATTGTGGAAGTGGCCGCCGGAGCCTTCCCTCAGCAGAATGGCCCGATGTTCCTTCGCGGAACGGCCGCTGCCATAAAGGGTGACGTTATAGAACGTGGGTTCGGACTGCGGCTGGGCCGAGTGGCTGGAGCCATTGTTGTCGCCCTCAAAGGCGTTGTCGCCAACGCCCCGGTACTGCTGGACAATGGCAAACTGTACCCGGCCTCGCCAGCCCCAGTCCCAGTCGATGCTGTCATCGGCAGCGCCGGTCACCAGGATGTTTTTCAGGTCGACGGTGCCACCGAACATTTCGATGCCGTCGTCCAGCGCGCGGTGAACCTGAACATTCTGGATAATGGTGTTGGAGCCACAGCCACCCAGGGTTAAGCCGTTCAGTTCGTTGTTCTGGTAGACCTCGAAACCGGCGAACTCGATGCGGGTGTATTGCACCACGCCGCAGCTGTGTTGCGTGTCGCTGCCACCGAATTGCCCACGGGTGTCGTTTTCCGGTACGCCTTCAATTCGCGCATTCAGCTCGTTCACGGGCGCCTTTCCAAGAAGCACAACGCCACCCCAGTCCCCGCGAGCCCGTTGCCCCGGTTCCTTACTGCTGGTGAAGACCACCGGTTGGTTCCGGCTGCCACGGGCAAACAGTTTGGCACTGGGCGTTACGATCAGTGCGGAACCGGGTTCACCCTCGACGGTTACGCCGGGTTCGATGGTCAGGTTCGCGCCCTCCACAAAGACGGTGTTCTCAAGGGTGTATCGATGCCCGCTTTCCCAGACGGTGTCTGTGGTAATGTCATCGCTGATGCGTACGTTGCGATTCTCAAATGCGGTAAAGCCGGCGACCGTGGCGACAACAGCGCCAATTACGGGCACCAGCACCAGTGCGTGACGGGCAAACCAACTGCGTGTCTTTTGGGGGGTGACGGGATTGGCTTGAAGTTTCTGGTTCGACGATTTAGCCATCAGCGGACGGCCATCATCATTGGCCATGATCTCGCGCGCCAGCGCCTGAAGTTCAGGTGTGCCATTGGCTTCCACGCGCATCAGAACGTCATTGCGATAGTTGGGCTCTCTCAGCAAGACGTTGAGATGGACAAAGTCGACGCTCGGGCACTGGCCCTTATCGATACGGCGTTTGAGGCGCCAGAGCTTCTCTACCAAAAGGGAGGATTGGTCGGACATTACTGCTGCTCCGTTGGGATGAGAGCACCGTTGTACCTGTCCTTTGTTAAAGCTTTATGTCAATTGCAGGAAAACTATCGGGTATCCAGGGAAATTGTTGCGAGGAAAGGGTGTAAAAGGCGGGAAAATGGTCGGCGTGGCAGGATTCGAACCTGCGACCCCTTCGTCCCGAACGAAGTGCGCTACCAAGCTGCGCCACACGCCGATCAACGGCCGGTATTATACGGATTGGCTGGTTATTTACCAGCCCCCGTATGATTTTCACTGCCCACTGGCAGTGGGCAAAACCGAGATATCCGCCACCCGCAGGAACAGGTTTCTCAGCAGGTTGAGCATGGCCAGGCGGTTATTGCGAACGGCCTCGTCGTCGGCCATCACCATGACCTCATCAAAGAAGTTATCCACCGGCTCCCGCAGGCTGGCCAGGGAACTCAGGGCGGTGGCGTAATCGCCTTTCTCGAACAGCGGCAATGCCTTATCGGCCTGCTGGCGGATTTGGTCGGCCAGTGTTATTTCAGCCTTGTCCTGTAACAATTCGCTGTCGATGCTTTCACCAATGCTGTCGCCACCCTGTTTGGTAAGGATGTTCGACACCCGCTTGTTGGCGCCGGCCAGGGCGAGGGCTTCCGGCAGCTGGCGGAAGGCTTCCACGGCTTTCACCCGGCGGTCAAAGTCCAGCGGGCGTGTGGGACGGCGGGCGTGCACGGCGAGGTAGACTTCGGCACTGATGCCCTGCTCTTCATAATGCGCGCGGAAACGCTCGAGCATGTAGTCCACCACCGTGTTGGCCACTTTCGGTTCGGTGAAGCTGTTGTGTTGCTCCACCGCCCATTCGCACAGGGTTTGCAGGTCCAGCGGCAGCTCCCGCTCGATGATGATGCGCAATACGCCCAGTGAAGCTCGACGCAGCCCAAACGGGTCACGGGTACCGGACGGTGGCTGGTTGATACCGAACAGCCCCACCAGGGAATCGATGCGGTCGGCAATAGCCACGGCGCAGCCCGTCAGGGTTGCGGGCAGGTCGTCACCGGCAAAGCGGGGCATGTACTGCTCGTTCAGGGCGCTGGCCACGTCTTCGTTTTCGCCGTCGTTGGCGGCGTAGTACTGGCCCATGATGCCCTGCAGGTCAGTGAACTCCAGCACCATCTCGGTGACCAGGTCGGTCTTGGCGAGCATGGCGGCGCGCTCGGCCAGAACGGGGTCGCTGCCAATGGCGTCGGCGATCTTCTTCGCCAGTGCGGCCACCCGCACGGACTTGTCGTAAATGCTGCCCAACTTGTCCTGGAACACGATCGGCTTGAGTTGGTCGATGCGGTCTTCCAGCCGGGTTTTGCGGTCAGTGTCATAGAAGAACGCCGCATCGGACAGGCGTGGGCGAATGACCTTTTCGTTGCCGGAAATGACCTGCTGCGGGTCCTTGCTTTCCAGGTTGGCGACGGTGATGAAAAGCGGCAGCATCCGGCCGTCGGCGGAAACCACGTGAAAGTACTTCTGGTGTTCCTTCATGGAGGAAATCAGTGCCTCGGCGGGAACTTCCAGGAAACGTTCCTCGAAACGGCCCATGAGCGGAACGGGCCACTCGTTGAGGGCGGTGACTTCGTCCAGCAGGTCTTCATCGATAACCGCCTGGCCGCCTGCTTCCTTCTTGGCGATGGCGGTGACGCCATCACGGATCTGCTCGCGGCGTTCGGCGAAGTCAGCGATCACATACCCTTCCTGGCGCAGCACCACTTCGTAGTCGCCGGGCGTGGGCACGATCAACGATTTCGGGCAGTGGAACCGGTGGCCACGGGTTTTGTTGCCCGGGGTCAGCCCCATAATCGGGGTGTCGATCACCTTGTTGCCGAACAGGAGGATGGCCCAGTGTACTGGACGTACGAACTCGGTTCTGTGCGCGCCCCAGCGCATGCGCTTGGGGATGGGCAGTGCGGCCAGGGACTGATCCACCAGTTCCGGCATCAGTTCAACGGTGGGACGGCCTTTCTCGATGGTGCGATAGACCACCCAGGCGCCCTTGTCGGTTTCCAGGGTGTCGAGCTGGTCTGGTGTCACGCCCAGGGAAGTGGCGAAGCCGGTCAGTGCCCGGGTGGGGTTGCCGGAATCGTCGAACGCAGCTTTCACGGCCGGGCCGCGTTTTTCCACCGGTTTGTCCGGTTGAGCGTCTTCCAGGTCCCTTACCCTGACGGCAAGCCGGCGTGGAGCGGCAAACGCTTCCACCTTGCCGAATTGAATGCCGGCCTCTTCCAGGCCATGGGTAATGCCACGGGTAAACGCGTCCGACAGTGGCTTGAGGGCCTTGGGAGGCAGCTCTTCAGTGCCCAGTTCGACCAGAAAATCCTGTGTTGCCATGATTATGCGTTCCCCTGTTCCTGCTGAGCCTTGTTCGCTTTCTTTCCCTTCTTGCCATTCGCCTTTTCGGCGGCGGCCTCGGTGGCAGCCAATACCTCTTTGCGCAGGGCGTCCGGTGCCAGCGGGAAGCCAAGCTTGCGGCGGCTGTCGAAATACGCCTGGGCAACGGCCCGGGCCAGGGTGCGAACCCGCAGGATAAAACGTTGGCGCTCGGTCACGGAGATGGCGTGCCGGGCGTCAAGCAGATTGAAAGTGTGTGATGCCTTGAGCACTTGCTCATAAGCGGGCAATGCCAGGCCTGCTTCGATCAGGCGCGCGCTTTCGCGTTCGTGCACGTCGAAGCTGTGAAACAGGAACTCGGTGTCGGCATGCTCGAAGTTGTAGGTGGACATCTCCACCTCCTGCTGGTGGAACACGTCGCCGTAGGTGACCACACCATCCGGGCCTTCGGTCCACACCAGATCGTAGACACTGTCCACGCCCTGCAGGTACATGGCAATGCGCTCAAGCCCGTAGGTGAGCTCGCCAGTGACCGGGTAGCATTCGAGGCCGCCCACTTGCTGGAAGTAGGTGAACTGGGTCACTTCCATGCCGTTCAGCCAGATTTCCCAACCCAGGCCCCAGGCGCCGAGGGTGGGTGATTCCCAGTTGTCCTCGACAAAACGGATGTCGTGTACCAGCGGGTCCAGCCCAAGAGCCTTCAGGGAATCCAGGTACAACTCCTGAATGTTGTCCGGAGACGGTTTCAGCACCACCTGGAACTGGTAGTAGTGTTGCAGGCGGTTGGGGTTCTCACCGTAGCGGCCATCGGTGGGGCGACGGCTGGGCTGAACGTAGGCGGCGTTCCAGGTTTCCGGGCCGATGGAGCGCAGGAAGGTGGCCGGGTGGAAGGTGCCGGCACCCACTTCCATATCCAGGGGCTGAAGGACTACGCAGCCGTGCTGCGCCCAGAAATTCTGCAGGGCGAGAATCAGGCCCTGGAAGGTTTTGATATCCGGCGTGTTTGCGGAAGTTGCCTTGTCTGTCACGACGTTTGCCTGCTGGTCAGTCTGTGTGTGGCGCCCGGGCATTCGGCCGGGGCACTCCGAAAAAAGGGGCATTATACGCCTGCCAATCGCGTATTTCTAAGTTAGGTTCAGACGATTGATTTTGCGCTAGAAGAACGTCAGTCCCACCTGGAACAGTTTCTCCACATCGCGTACCCGCGACTTGTCCACCAGGAACAGGATAACGTGGTCATCCGGTTGTACCCGCAGGTGGTCGTGGGCGATGAGGACCTCGCTGTGGCGGACAATAGCGCCGATGGTGGTGCCTTCCGGCAGGTTGATTTCGTCAAGCCGCTTACCCACTACCCGGGAGGACCGGTGGTCGCCATGAGCAATGGCCTCAATGGCTTCGGCAGCGCCCCTACGGAGTGAGTGAACGTTTACTACGTCCCCGCGGCGGATGTGGGTAAGCAGGCTGCCAATGGTGGTTTGCTGGGGCGAAATAGCGACATCAATGTCGCCGCCCTGGATCAGGTCAACATAGTCCGGGTTGTTGATCAGGGTCAGTACCTTGCGGGCGCCCAGGCGTTTGGCCAGCAGTGACGCCATGATGTTGGCTTCGTCATCGTTGGTGACCGCACAGAAGACATCGGTATTTTCGATGTTCTCTTCCAGCAGAATGTCCTTGTTGGCGGCGTTGCCCTCCAGCACCACGGTTTTGCGAAGGTTTTCCGACAGCATGACGCACCGTTCGTGATCCCGTTCCAGAAGTTTCACCTGGTAGCGGGATTCGAGGGTATGGGCCAGGCGTTGGCCAATGTTGCCACCGCCACAGATGAAGATTCGCTTGTAGGGTTTCTCCAGCGGCTGCAACTCGCTCATCACCGAGCGAATATGGTCGGAGGCAGCGATGAAGAAAACCTCGTCGCCGTCTTCGATCACCGTATCCCCCTGAGGCATAATCGCCCGATCCTTCCGGAAAATGGCGGCGACCCGTGTTTCGATTTTGGGCATATGGCTGCGCAGGTACGACAACTCATGGCCAACCAGTGGGCCGCCTTCCGTCGCCCGGATGGCGACCAGCTGCACAAGGCCCTTGGAAAACTCCAGTACCTGCAGGGCGCCGGGGTATTCGATCAGTCGAGTAATGTGCTTGGTGACCAGGTGCTCCGGGCTGATCAGAACATCTATCGGGAAGCCCCGCAGGCTGTCCAGATCCTTTTTCTGATCCCGCTGGTAGAACAGTTCTGGTTTTGCCAGATAGGCGTTGGCCCTGACCCGGCAGATGGTTGTCGGGGTCTTGTACAACAGCTTGGCGACCTGACAGGCCACCATGTTGACCTCATCACTGTTGGTCACGGCGATGACCATGTCGCCATCTTCAGCGCCCGCCTGACGCAGAACCGTGGGGAAGGAGGCCATGCCCTGGACCGTCCGAATATCCAGGCGATCCTGAAGCTCCCGCAGGCGGGTACTGTCACTGTCGATCACGGTGATGTCGTTGGCTTCGTTGGCAAGGTTTTCTGCCAGGGTCCCGCCCACCTGGCCGGCACCGAGAATCAGGATTTTCATGGTTCGGGTTTCTCCAGTACAGCGTAGAAAAATCCATCGTGGCTTTCGGGAACGGGCAGCATCTGGCGGCCGGTTTCCATATCGCGCCCCCAAAGGACGTCAGGTTCCACCAGCGCAGCGTTGTCCTGCTGTTTCAGGAATCGACGAATTATACGGTGATTCTCCTGCGGAAACACCGAACAGGTGGCATAGACCAGGCGCCCTCCGGGCGCGAGCACTTGCCACATCGACTCCAGCAGGCCCAACTGAATGCTGGCGAGCGGGACAATGTCCGATTCCCGGCGCAGCAGCTTGATGTCCGGATGGCGGCGAATCACACCGGTGGCGCTGCAGGGCACGTCGAGCAGGATGCGATCGAACGGCTTCCGGTCCCACCACTGATCAATATCTGCGGCATCGGCCTGTTTCAGTGTCGCCATCAGGTCCAGCCGTTCCAGGTTTTCCTGCACCCGTGGCAGTCGATCAGCGGATTCGTCGATAGCGACCACTTCTTCAAGTTCCCCGCAGCTTTCAAGGATAGCGCAGGTTTTTCCTCCTGGTGCGGCGCAGGCATCCAGTACCCGCTGGCCGGGCGCCAGGTCCATCAGGGTGGTACAGAGCTGGGCTGCTTCATCCTGCACACTGACCGCGCCTTCGGAAAACCAGGGCAGGAGGTCTACCGGCACCGGGGCGGTCAGTTGGATGCCGTGGGGCGCAAACAGGGTGGCTTTGGCGTCGATGCCGGCATCGGACAGCAGCTGCAGGTAGTCGTCGCGGCTGAAGCGCAGGGCGTTCACCCGCAGGGTCATGGGGGCCTGGGTGTTATTGGTTTCGAGAATGGCCTGCCAGTCGTGGGGCCAGTTATGGCGCAGCTTTTCAAGCATCCAGAGGGGATGGCTGAAACGACCCGCTTCGTCGGCAAGGGGCGGCTCCCCTTCCCGCTCCGCAGCCCGCAGAACGCCGTTCACCAGCCCTGTCAGATGCGGTTTGTCGAGGGCGCGGCAGGCTTCCACGGTTTCATTCAGAATCGCGTAGGTGGCCTGCTGGCTGAAGCGAAGCTGGAACAGTGCCACCAGCATCAGGTGATGGACCACCCGGTTGGATTTGCGCAGCGGTTTATTCAGGCGCGCCTGTAGTTCGCCATCAAGCCGGTGAAACCAGCGGCAGGTTCCATAACACAGTGCCTGTAGTGGTGGTCGTTCGTTGTCTGCCACATCACCCATGGCGTGGGGCAGGCATTGGGACAGCGACTGGCCGTTCTCAACGGATTGCATAACTCGGGCAGCAACCGCCCGCAGTGGCTGGCCCAGCTGGCTCATTCAGTTCAGCTCCTGGCCGGGCATCAGTATGTCCTTGCCGCCGTTGATCAGGTCGTTCACCGATTGTGGCCGCGAGCCGGACAACTGCAAACGGGTGATCCTCAGGGATTCCAGGCCGCAGGCAATGTCGATCCCTGTACGATCACGGCGGATCACCGTACCCGGGTGTTTATCGCTGGTGTCGTCCAGAATCTCCGCCTGATGAATGCGGATGCGCAGATCCTCCAGATCGGTGTAGGTGCCCGGCCAGGGATTAAAGGCACGAATCAGCCGGCTGATGGCGGGGGCGTCCCGGGTCCAGTCGATGTGCCCTTCTTCCTTGCTGAGTTTACGGGCATAGCAGGCCCGGGCCTCGTCCTGGATCTCGCCCTGCAGCTCGCCTTTCTCAAGCTGTTCCAGTGCTTTAACGATGGCTTCGCCACCGAGGCCTGCCAGGCGGTCATGAAGGCTGCCGCCGGTGTCGGCCTCTTCGATCGGGGTAATGGCTTTCAGCAACATTGCGCCGGTGTCCAGGCCAGCGTCCATCTGCATGATGGTAATGCCGGTTTCCCGGTCACCCGCCGCAATCGCGCGCTGAATAGGAGCGGCACCGCGCCAGCGAGGCAGCAACGAGGCATGGATGTTCAGGCAGCCGTGACGAGGAAGGTCCAGCACCACCTGCGGCAGAATCAGGCCGTAGGCCGCGACGATCATCACGTCTGCGTTAAGGCTGCGGAGCTCGTCTTGTGCTTCGGGCGATTTCAGGGACTCTGGTTGGAACACAGGAATGCCCGCCTCAACAGCAACCTGTTTGACCGGGCTGGGTGTCAGTTTGCGGCCACGGCCTGCGGGTCGGTCGGGTTGGGAGTACACGCCAACCACATGGTGATGGGTCGTGAGCAGTGATTTCAGCGCGGTGGCTGCAAATTCCGGGGTGCCGGCAAAAACAAGTCGCACGGGTATCGCTTCCTGGTCCGTTGAATACGAAAAGACCGGGTTTTCACCCGGTCCCGATTTACGCTGTTTTGGCGGCTTCAGGCGCTTTTCTTGTGAAGCTTTTCCAGTTTCTTGCGAATACGGGTGCGCTTCAGTGAACTCAGGTAGTCCACAAACAGCTTGCCGTTGAGGTGATCCATCTCATGTTGGATACACACCGCCAACAGGCCACGAGCCTCGATTTCAAACGGCTTGCCGTCACGGCCAATGGCCCTGATCATGCAGTGTTCAATACGGGAGACGTCCTCGTAGAAACCCGGTACCGACAGGCAGCCTTCCTGCATCTCCTCAAGCTCACCCTCAAGCACTTCCACTTCCGGGTTGATGAATACCCGCGGTTCACTTTTGTCCTCGGACAGATCCATAACGATGATTTGCTTGTGCACGTTGACCTGGGTGGCGGCGAGGCCAATGCCGGGCGCATCGTACATGGTCTCGAACATGTCGTCGATCAGCTTGCGGGTCTCGTCTGTCACCTCGTCCACGGGCTTGGCAATGGTGCGCAAGCGGGGATCCGGGTATTCGAGAATATCTAGTATCATGGCGCTCGTACTTTTGGTGTCTGAATCTGGCTTTCACCGTTATCTTTTGTAACGGTGTGAATACTGTCTCCGAAATGCGACAGCGTACTGCGCATTTTTCCATCCCGTGACTATTATGATCGGGATGAAAGAGCCGGTTTCAACGGGTTGTTGCCGTTTATGGTGCTATTATCCCTCAACTCGCTCATTGAGTACAAACTGATCAGTTGATAGTCAAAAGCTTTCGGCTCTAGCGTAGAATTTACTGGAAGAACAAAAGATAACATCACAATTTGCGAGACATCTTCTATAGTAGTGGTATAAAAGGCAGAGTACCGGCTGCATACCAAGAACAGAATCTATCGATTCAAGGCACGCGATCAAGGACTTAAACAATGAGGAAACTGCTGTACGCTCTGGCAGCAAGCATGCTGCTGCTAACCTCCTGGGCCCACGCCGCCCCGGAACTGAGGTCCGATCATCCCGAGCGTTACACTGTCGTGAAGGGTGACACCCTGTGGGATATTTCCGCCCGCTTCCTGAATAACCCCTGGTACTGGCCGGAAATCTGGCACGTGAATCCACAGGTTGCAAACCCGCACCTTATCTATCCGGGTGACGAGCTGGCACTGGTCTATATCGACGGTAAGCCCCGTGTTACCAAGGTTTCCAGTGACCGGGTGGTGAAGCTGTCACCAAAAGTGCGTTCTGAGCCCATCGACACGCCGATTCCCGCCATTCCCCTGGATGCGATCAGCAGTTTCCTGACCGAAACCCGTATTGTTGACGTTGAAGAGCTCAATGGAGCGCCTTACGTGCTGGAGGGTGAGGACGGCCGGATTATTACCGGCGCGGGTGATCGAATCTACGCTCGCGGTGAGAAGCCGGCCGACAATGTGGGCGTATTCCGCCGCAGCAAGGAATTCCGTGACCCGGAAACCGGTGAATTCCTCGGTCTTGAAGCCCGAAGTATCGCCCGTGGTGAAGTCATTGCCGAGAATAAAGACGTTCTGACACTCCGACTGAAGCAATCCAACGAGGAAGTTCGCATCGGGGACCGTCTGTTGGTTGGCGAAGAGCGTCGCATCACCACCAGTTTTGTGCCCAGCTCTCCCGACAGTGACATCGAGGCCCAGATGATTTCGGTCGATGGTGGTGTCAGCCAGATCGGGCAGTTCGACGTGGTGGCCATCAACCGCGGTGAGCGGGAAGGACTGAAGCCGGGTAATGTCATGGCGGTGCTGAAAAGTGGCAACCTGGTTCGGGACCCGATCACCAATGAAACCATTGAACTGCCCTCCGAGCGCGCCGGGCTGATGATGGTGTTCCAGACCTACGAGAAAATGAGCTATGGCCTGATCCTGCAGGCTACCCGTCCGTTGTCGGTGGGTGACAAGGTCACCAACCCCTGAGCTGATAACAACGTAAAAAGGTCCGTAGAAAAGGAGCCCATCGCCGGCTCCTTTTTTTATGGCATAATTCACCTGCGGCCTGCCAGGATGGCAAGCCCCGATACCCAACCCTGATCCACGGAAGGATGCCATGCCTCTCTCTACCGACCCCCTGTCTGTCCCGAACCTGTACCAGTCGGAACACGGATTCTGGATATTCCTGTCCTGTCTGCCGAAATTCGGAGCCCGTCGTCAGCAAGCGATCCTCGAACAACTTCCGGAGTTCGAGCAACTACTGATCCACAATGCAGCCACGCTGAAAGCACTGGGTTTGGCGGCGGAAACGATCGATGCTCTTGAGGCATGGCGCCGCCAGGATAGCGCTCACCCTGTGGTCGCCAGCGCCGATGGCATATACCGGAATTGCCTGAGGACCGGCACGGCCATCGTGACTATGGCCGATGCCGACTACCCCGAGCCCCTCAGGCATATTCACGACGGGCCACTGGTGCTCTATGTGCGCGGCGATCGCTCCCTGCTGGGGCGCGAGCAGATCGGTATTGTGGGTAGCCGCAATGCCACCCGGGCCGGGTTGGAGCACGCCCGTTGCTTTGCTGCGGCGCTGGGTCAGAAAGGCTTGTTGGTAACCAGCGGGTTGGCTCTGGGGGTGGACGGCGCCGCCCATGCCGGCGCCCTGGATGCCGGCTTCCCGACCGTTGCGGTAATTGGCAACGGTGTTGATAAGCCCTACCCCTATCGTCATCGCACGCTCAGTGAGCGTATTGCCGGTGAGGGGGTGATTGTGTCCGAATACCCGCCGGGCACGTCCGCCAAGGCGGGCCACTTCCCCCGCCGAAACCGGATTATCAGCGGCCTTAGTCGCGGTATCCTGGTGGTAGAGGCGGGACTGAAAAGCGGTTCCCTTATCACCGCCCGCCTGGCGCTGGAGCAGGGGCGGGAGGTGTTTGCCATTCCTGGCTCGGTCCACAATCCCCTGGCCCGTGGTTGCCATCACCTGATACGCCAGGGTGCGAAGCTGGTGGAAACCGTGGACGATATCTGTGAGGAACTGGGCGGCTGGTGGACGGGCCAGAACGAGGGCGATCCCTCTTCGGTGGTCATGAAAAGGCCAGCGATCGAAGGCCTGGACTCTCGGGAAATCGCGGTGCTGGAGGCTTTAGGGTATGATCCGCAATCAACCGATGATCTGTGTTCAGTGACCGGCCTTCCCGCCGATCAGTTGATGCAGTCGCTGCTTCTCCTGGAGTTACAGGGGTTGGTGGATTCTGCACCGGGAGGGTTTCAACGGATTGGCTGAGCCACGTATAAAGACTTGAAGACTTCATGAAATCACCACAACAACCTTTGTCTGACTGGCACCTTCATTGCGCCCGCCGCACCGTTTTGGGTGGCGGTGTTATTGCCTATCCCACGGAAGCCGTTTGGGGGCTGGGTTGTGATCCCTGGGATCAGGAAGCCGTTGAACGAGTCCTGTCGCTCAAGCAGCGTCCGATGGAGAAAGGACTGATCCTTGTGGCGGCGTCTGTCGATCAGATACGGTTCCTGCTCGACCCGTTGCCGAAGGAGCAACAGCGCCAGGCGATGAGTCATTGGCCCGGCCCGGTTACCTGTCTTCTGCCGGATGTTCGCCAGCAAATCCCACAACAGGTTCGGGGGCGTCACAGCTCCATTGCCGTCAGGGTCAGTGACCATCCGGTTGTGCGCGCCCTGTGCGAGGCGGCCGGCTTTCCCCTGGTCTCAACCTCCTGTAATCCGGCAGGACGCCAGCCGGCCCGGACTTCCTGGCAGGTGCGTCGTTACTTCGAGGGCGAACTGGACTGGTTGGTGCCGGGAGAACTGGGCGGTAACCGTCAACCCAGCCGTATCATCGATATCGTCAGCGGAAAGCAACTGCGCTAGGAGTTCCCATGTCTCAACATCCTATTCAGCACCCCGAACCCCATGCCGTGAAGCAGTACCTGCTTGGCCTGCAGGATCGGATCTGCGAACGGCTGGCAGCGGTCGATGGCAGGGGCGTTTTTGAAACCGATACCTGGGACCGGCCCGAAGGCGGGGGCGGCATCAGCCGGGTGATCAGCGACGGTGGGGTGTTCGAGAAAGGCGGTGTAAACTTCTCCCATGTGATGGGCGAGACCATGCCCGCGTCAGCCACCGCGCATCGGCCCCACCTGGCGGGTGCGCCCTGGCAAGCCATGGGGGTGTCTTTGGTTATGCACCCTTCGAACCCCTACGTACCCACGTCCCACGCCAACGTCCGTTTCTTCGTTGCGACCCCCGAGGATGCAGAGCCGGTCTATTGGTTTGGCGGGGGCTATGATCTTACGCCCTATTACGGCTTCGACGAGGATTGCGTCCATTGGCACCGGGTCGCGAAAGCCGCCTGTGATCCTTTCGGCGACCAACTCTATCGTGAGTACAAGCACTGGTGTGACAACTATTTTTACCTCAAACACCGGGACGAGCCCCGGGGCGTGGGAGGGTTGTTCTTTGACGACCACAATACCGGGGACTTTGGTCGTGATTTTGCCTTGATGCAGTCCGTTGGCGACAGCTTCATCGAGGCCTATGAGCCCATTGTCGCGCGCCGAAAAGCGATGGACTGGGGCGAGCGTGAGCGTGATTTCCAGCTATATCGCCGCGGCCGTTACGTGGAGTTCAACCTGGTGTACGACCGGGGCACCCTGTTTGGCCTGCAGTCCGGTGGCCGTACCGAATCCATCCTGATGTCGCTGCCTCCGCTGGTGCGCTGGGAGTATGCCTTCGTGCCTGAGACTGGCTCGGAAGAGGCCCGGCTGACGGACTATTTTCTTACTGGACGGGATTGGCTGGAGAATGTCGATGCATAACGATCTTTACGCCGTAGTGGGCAATCCGATCAGTCACAGCAAATCCCCCCGCATTCATAGCCTGTTTGCCCGCCAGACCGGCGAGCAGCTGGAATACACGGCCATACAGGCGCCAGAAGACGATTTCGAGGGTACCGTCAAAGGCTTTTTCGAACGCGGTGGCAAGGGGTTGAATATCACCGTGCCTTTCAAGGAGCAGGCCTGGCAGCTCGCGGACCTGCGAACCCAGCGCGCCGAGCGAGCAGGTGCGGCGAATACGCTCTACAAAGACAGTAAAGGCTCACTTACCGCTGATAACACCGATGGTAAAGGACTGGTTACCGACCTGATGGTTAACCATGGCGTTCGCCTGGCGGGTAAACGCCTGCTGGTACTGGGCGCAGGCGGGGCGGTTCGTGGTGTTCTGGGGCCGATTCTTGCTGAAGAACCCGCCGCCCTGACGATAGCCAACCGCACCCTGGTAAAAGCCGAGGGCCTGGTCAGTTTCTTTGAATCCGTGGCCGGCGATACGCACCTGGAGGCCTGTGGGTTTGAGCAGCCCGCCGACGCTTTCGACGTTATCATCAACGGCACCAGCGCCAGCCTGCAGGGAGATTTGCCACCGGTTTCCGCAACTGTGATCGGTGCCGACACGGTGATCTACGACATGATGTATTCTCTGCAGACCACCACGTTCAACCAGTGGGCACTGGACCAGGGAGCCACCCGGGTGTTCGACGGCCTGGGCATGCTGGTGGAACAGGCGGCGGAGTCGTTCCGGATATGGCGTGGAAAAACCCCGGACACCCGCCCGGTGATTGAAAAATTGCGAAACGGCTGAGCCCAACCCGGACGAATGGGCTATGCTTCGCAGGTGTAAACGGTTCCCGAAGATCGTTGATTAATCGCTGATTTAAGGTCTCTGATGGATATACTCACCCTTGTCGGGCTGGTGGCAGGTGTACTGATTGTATTACTTGCGATGCTGGCCAACGCGTCGATACTGACCTTTTTCAACCTTCCGGGGCTGGCGATTGTGCTGGGTGGCACTTTTGCCGTCACCCTGATCAAGTTCCGTCTGCCTTCGGTGATGAGTGCTTTCAGGCTGGCGTTTTCAGCGGCATTCAAGGATCGCGTCGAACGGCCGGCGGAGTTGATCCGCGAAGTTGGCACATTGGCTCTTGTCGTTCGCAAGGAAGGTATTCTGGGCCTGGAAAACCACACCACCAATAACGAGTTCCTTCAGAAAGCCATCAATCTGTGCGTGGACGGCCACCCGCCGGAGCTGGTTGAAGAAGCTCTGGCCCAGGAAACCCAGCAGACTGCCGAACGTTACGAAGTCTCCGAACGGGTATTTCGCGGTATTGGTGAATCCGCCCCGGCCATCGGTATGCTGGGCACACTCGTGGGCCTGGTGCAGATGCTCAACACCCTCGATGATCCGTCCTCCATTGGCCCGGCCATGGCGATCGCCCTGCTGACCACGCTTTATGGCGCCTTCATCGCCCAGCTGATTGCCCTGCCCCTGGCCGACAAGCTGCAGCTCAAGGCCGAAGATGAGGCGCGCAACCAGGTTCTGATCACCACGTCGATGCGCACGATCATGCGCGGCGAGAATCCCCGGGTGATGACCGAACTGCTGTCTTCCTTTGTAACGCCGGAGCATCGCAATGGTCTTGCGCCGGAGCGGGAGGCATAGGTTTTGGTGGTTCGCCAGCCCGTCAAAAAGAAGAAGCATGGCCGTGGCTCCCCGGCCTGGATCGTCACCTTTGCCGATCTGGCCACCCTGCTGCTGACCTTTTTTATCCTGTTGCTGTCCTTCGCGGAAATGGATGTTGAGAAGTACCGTGCCATGGCCAATTCCATGGCGGTGGCTTTCGGCAGCAACCAGGTGCTTGGTGATGCTGTGGGGGGCTCGCCGCTGACACTGATTGAGTCGGATACGGTTTCCCTTCCGGAGCCAATGGAGACCGCGGCCGACGAGCCCGAATTTATTGATGAACGCGCGGAAGCGGATGCCCCGACCAAAATTCCGGCGGGTGTGATCGATCTGGCCAGCCGAATGATCCAAGAGCTTGAACCGGAAGTGGCTTCGGAGGCACTGAGCGTCAACTACGATGAAAGCCGGGTGGTGATCCGGTTTTCGGAGGAAGCCACGTTCCGCTCCGGAGAAGCGGCGATCAAGCCGGGAATGGTGCCGATCATTGAGCGGGTGGTAGAGGTCCTGTCTGGTTGTACCGGTGACGTTCTGGTCGCGGGTTACACCGACGACCGCCCGATAGCCAGTGGCCGCTATCGCTCCAACTGGGACCTGTCTGCTGCACGTGCCGTGTCGGTGGTTCACGAGCTGGTAATGAATCGTCAGGTGCCGGCGGAGCGGGTCGTCGCGGCGGGCCGGGCGGAAACCAACCCGCTGGTGCCCAACGACAGCCCGGAGAACCGGGCCAAGAACCGGAGGGTGGAGATCGCCATCCGCAACCCGCAATGTGACGACAGCGTGGAAACGGACCAGTTACCGGTGGAAATTAACCCGTGACGTTCGCATATGCCTGCCGGGAAGCTCCTCATAGTCAATTTATATAACCCCGACGCTTTTAGATCTTTATACTGTGCAGCCCAACGCAAACACATTTGTCGTAACTATTTGCTGTAAAAAGCTGTAACGAAAAGGCCAGAGAGATTATGAGCGGACCTGACAAACCGAAAGTGATTGGCGAGGAATGGAGTGATGAGCGGGTAAAGAGCTTCCTGGCCATTACGCCCTACGACAGCAACATCAATCCTGACTTCAACGCGCTGATCAAGGCCTACCAGGCGATGATTGCCGAAGACTTTGACCGTTTCGTCGGCTTCTTCGTGGAAGCGGGCCGAGACCTCAATGCAGTTGATGAAAACGGTGAAACCATCCTGGACCTGGTGTCGCGGCACCGTCGTAGCACCGCATACGCAGAGACACTTCGGAAAGCCGGCGCAAAAACAACGGCAGAGGCCGGGAGCTGAGCCCCGGCTCTGCCATTGGCGGCCCGACGGTTTACTGGACGTCCACCTCAATAGCCTTGGGTTCGGCAGGCTCGGCCTTGGTTAACGTCAGCGAAAGGATGCCATCCTTGAAGTTGGCCCGGATACTGTTTTCATCCACATTCTCCGGCAGGGTGAACCGGCGCAGGAAGCTGCCATAGATTCGCTCCACGCGGTGGTGTTTGCTGTCGTTGGTTTCTTCCTCTTGCTTGCGCTCACCCCGGATGCTCAACACGCCATCCTGCACGGTGACTTTTACATCATCCTTTGACATGCCCGGCAGTTCCGCCTCAATGCGGAACGCTTCCGGTGTTTCCCGGATATCTACAGCCGGTGCCCAGTCGCTGCGGCTGAACAGGTCTTTCCCCTCACGCTCGCCATTGCCACGGGCAAGGCCGAAGTAGCGGTTGTAGCGGTTAATCAGGTCTTCGAACTCGTTGACCGGATTCCAGCGAGTAATGTTGGTCATATGAAACCCCTCCTACGAATCTGAAATCACACGTTGATGTCAGCTTCGCTCGCGGAACAGCTCCATACCGGTGGCGCCAGCCGGATGGTTTTCCGTGAACCTCTGCTATTTTCGAATGTAGGATCGATCGCTTATTTTTCAATAGTGTCTGAAGCAGAAATTTTTACCGGGATGCGGGGCGGGCTGTAGGCCTGATGAAGAAAGGGTCTGAAGCTGGCCATTGAAGGTCCCTGCTGATCCGAGTGAGGGTGCGCGCCCCAACGGAATCCGCGTAGGCCTTCCTGATCACCGCCGCCAACAAACGGCGCCAGCATTGTGGGGTCGGCGCTGATCACATGAACAATGACGTCGCGGCTGGCGTCGTCGCCGGTGATCAAAGGGGCCGCCTGATGGTCGCCTGTCAGCACCAGCAGGGTTTTGTTATCCACATGGCGTTTGGCGTATTCAGTGGCCACGTTCAGCGCATAGTCCAGCGAGCGGGCATAGTGATCGCGCACGCGCTCGGGGTCCCGCCACAGGCTGGCGGGTGCTTCGCCGGCACCTTTCCAGCGGTTAAAGGTTTCTCCGTCACCAATGCTGTCCCAATCGTCCAGAACCGGGAGTATCGGGACCCATGGCGCGTGGCTGCTGATCAGGGCCACTTCAGCGAACACCGGGGTGTGATCGGCGCGCTCCCGAATCTGGCGCTGGAACCATGACCAGGTGTACTGGTCCGGCATGGTGACCCAGTTCAGAGCTGGCCCGCGGTAGTCCATGGTGGTGGAGTGGTATATTCGGTTGTAGCCAAAGGCACGGCCTTCTGGCCAATCGCTGGTGATAGCGGGCATAACCGCGACGGTATCGTGCCCGGTAGCGCCCAGGTCATCAATCAGCGTGGGGTAATCACTGGCGAGAAAGATGTCGTAGTCAAGTTGGGTATCGATCCATTGCCCGCTGAGCAACGTGGTGTGAGCCAGCCAGGATTGGCCACCCTGTACCGGGGAGCGCAAGCGGCCCGTGACGATGTGAAGACCGGCGTCAGCCAGTGTCTGTTCCATTTGCGTCAGACGAGGTCGGATCAACGGACCGTAACGAGTGTCAGCAACCGCGGAAATGCCATAGGATTCAATGAAACCCAGTATGACGTCGGTTTCCCCCAACCCTGCCAGCGGTGTGGACTGGACAGCGGCCGAATTGTCCTCCAGATGTTGGCGGAACGATGCTGTCGACTGGTGGGTGTCAATGGCCAGCCTGACCTGGTGAGCTGCGGTGCGGGCGGCACTCAGGCCCGCGAACGGCTGCGAGATGAGAGAGATACCCAATGTGACGACACCCAGGGCGGTAAGTGTCATTGCCGCGCCGCGTGGGACGCCGGACCCTGTACGGAGCAACAATCGGCTGACACAGATTGCCAGTCCCAAAAACGTCGCCAGGAGCAGAGCGACGAGCGTCAACGACAGTGGGATCCCCAAGTTGCCGTGCATCTGGTCGAAAACCGGGCCCGCCACGCCGAGTTCGAGATAGAGGTTGAAAGGCCGTCCAAGGCTTTCACGGACCACAAGGTCGCTCAGCGCAAAGAATGCCAGCATGCCGTAAAGCCCACCGACAACTGCCGCACAGAGACGCTTTCCGGTGCCATCTGGCAGTATTGCGAATAGCCCGCACAACAAAACAGCCTCAGCCGCAATCCACGGGATCCATGGGTAATAAGGCATCAGTAACGCCAGAAACAGGGCGTTAAGCAGAACCGTCGTGAACAGGAGTCGCGTCAAGCACAGATCCCTTCTAAGGGGTGACCAATAGCCGCCACTCTTCAGGACATGGCGTCGTCACTGTTAGATACGTCGGCGCTGGCGGCTTCGGATCGGAGCACCGGATTAAACCTCATACAGGTAGTCGTCCTTGAGTTTGACGTAATTGGCCGCGGTGTACTTGAAGAAGGTCTTTTCCTGATCCGACAACGCCCGGGCCTGTTTGCAGGGTGAGCCTACATACAGGTAACCGGACTCCAGCGTCTTGCCTGGCGGCACCAGGCAGCCAGCGGCGACAATCACCTCGTCCTCCACCACGGCGCCATCCATGATGATGCAGCCCATGCCCACCAGCACCCGGTTGCCAATCGTACAGCCATGCAGCAGCGCCTTGTGGCCAACGGTTACGTCATCCCCGATCAGAAGTGGATAGCCACCGGGGTTATAGTCACTGGCATGAGTGATATGCAGCACCGACCCATCCTGGATGCTGCAGCGGTTGCCGATGCGGATTTTGTGCATGTCACCGCGCACGACTGTCATTGGCCAGATGGAAACATCGTCTCCGGTCTGGACATCCCCGATGACCACCGCACTGGGATCAATCCAGGCGCGTTCTCCAAATTGTGGCGTGTTACCCTTGTGTGTTCGTACATTCGACATTACATATACCTATATAGCGTTTACCCGAAGGCTCGGGGCACCTGTGGGGAGGCCTTTCCAAAACTGTACGGACCCATGGATGGCGGAGTCCAAACGTCACATGGATGTGCCGAAGGAGCGTGTTTTGGAAAGGCCTCCCCACAGGTGCCTTATCCCGATGTTGAATACTCGAAGCTACCTGACAAATTAAAGGCTGAGAAGGGGACTTATGAATAACCCGTTATTGACCGACGACCTGTTGCCCAAGTTTGACCATGTTCGCACCGAGCACATGGAACCGGCAATCGACCAGATTCTCAGCGAGAACCGCGTGAAAATCTCACAGCTGGCGCAACAGGACGAACCTTCGTGGGAAACCCTGGCGCAACCGATGCAGGCAACCGAAGACCGGCTGGAAAGAGCCTGGTCCGTGATTTCCCACCTGAACGGCGTGATGAACAGTGACGACCTGCGCAAGGTGTACAAGAACTGCCTGGAAAAGCTCACCGAGTACAGTACCGAGCTGAGCCAGAACGCTGAACTCTGCGAGGCTTACAAGAAGCTGGCAGCAAGTGACCAGTTCAACGAACTCAGCGAAGCCCAGCGTAAATCCGTGGACAACACCCTGCGGGACTTCCACCTCGGTGGTGTCGATCTGCCCCAGGAAAAGAAGGAGCAGTACGCCAACTTGTCGATGGAGCTGTCAGAACTGTCCAACCGCTTCAGCGATAACGTTCTGGATGCCACCCAACACTGGTACAAACACATCACCGATGTGGATGAGCTGGCGGGCGTTCCTGAGACCGCGCTCGATGGCGCCAAGCAGGCAGCGCAACAGAGGGATCTGGACGGCTATGTGATCACCCTGGATTTTCCCAGTTTTTACCCGGTGATGACCTACGGTAACAACCGCGACCTGCGTCGTGAGGTCTACGAAGCCTTTGTGACCCGTGCGTCCGACATGGGCCCGGACGCCGGCACCTGGGACAACACGCCAGTGATGGCGGAGATCCTCAAGCGTCGTCACGCCATGGCTCAGTTGCTCGGATTCGACAACTACGCCGAGCGTTCTCTGGCCACCAAGATGGCCCGCAATGTCGACGAAGTGCTGGACTTCCTGAACCAGCTGGCAGCCAAGTCCAAACCCATTGCCGAGCGGGAATTTGCCGAGTTGAAGGCGTTCGCCAAAGACACCCACGGTGTTGACGACCTGCAGGCCTGGGACATCGGCTACTACAGCGAAAAACTGCGCCAGGAAAGGTATGACATCTCACCGGAAACCTTGCGTCCCTGGTTCCCGGTGAACAAAGTGGTGCCCGGCTTGTTCGCCGTGGCCGAGAAACTGTTTGACGTTCAGATTGAAGCCAAACCGGACGTGGAAACCTGGCATCCGGATGCCACGGCCTATTGCATCAGCCGCAATGGCGAGCCCCTGGCCTGGTTCTACCTGGACCTGTACGCTCGCCAGGGCAAGCGTGGCGGCGCCTGGATGGCGGACTGCCGGATGCGTTGGCGCAACCTGCGTGGCCAGCTGCAACTGCCAGTGGCCTTCCTGACCTGTAACTTCACGCCGCCGGTGAACGGCAAGCCGTCGCTGCTGACCCACGACGAGGTCACCACGCTGTTCCACGAGTTCGGCCACGGCCTGCACCACATGCTCACTCAGGTGGATGTGCTGGACGTTTCCGGCATTAATGGCGTTGCCTGGGACGCCGTTGAGCTGCCCAGCCAGTTTCTGGAAAACTGGTGCTGGAATCCAGAGTCCCTGGCCCTGATCGCCTCGCACCATGAAACCGGTGAACCGCTGCCAGACGACCTGCTGCAAAAACTTCTGGCCGCCAAGAACTTCCAGTCCGGCATGGCGATGGTGCGACAGCTGGAGTTCTCGTTGTTCGACTTCCGCCTGCACGCGGAATTCACCCCGGACGCCCCCACCAACCCGCTGGACATGCATCGTACGGTACGGAGCGAAATCGCTGTGGTGGAAGCACCGTCATTCAACCGTTTCCCCAACAGCTTCTCCCATATCTTCGCTGGCGGTTACGCCGCGGGCTATTACAGCTACAAATGGGCCGAGGTGCTGGCAGCGGACGCGTTTTCGCTGTTCGAGGAGAAGGGTATCTTCGATCCGCAAACCGGCAAGGCGTTCCTGCAGAACATCCTTGAAAAGGGCGGCTCCCAGGAGCCGATGGAACTGTTCAAGGCGTTCCGTGGTCGTGAACCGGAGGTGGGTGCCCTGCTGAAACAGACGGGTATCACCGAAGACGCGGCTTAAGCCGATATCACCCGGTCAGTGTTGTGGCTGGCCGGGTTCTGGAATTGTTGGAGTTTCAACCATGGCGACCCCCAAACGTTTTATCGCCGGCGCTGTCTGTCCCCGCTGTGCGGAGATGGACAAAATCATGATGTTTACCACCGACGACGATGATCAGGTTCGCGAGTGCGTGGCCTGCGGTTTCACGGATGCGGTGTCAGATACCCCGGAGCCGACTAATCCCGAACTGGAAACCCGGGTGAACAAGCTCGGCAACGAAGACGATCATACCGTTAAGCAGGTGGTGTTCTTTTCTTCCAAGGACGACTGACGGACGGGAGTTTGCCCTCTTTTTGTAGCCTGCTGGTTTGTGGGGGCCTGGACGGCGTCGTGGTGCTTTCTTCTGGGAAAAAGAACTCGCTGCGCTCAGACACCTTTTTCCCGGCAGAAAGCACCCCAACACCCTCCGGTTTAAACCACAGAGGTATCGCATGGAAAAACAATCAAGTGTTGTGTGTACTCGGCGATACTCTGGTGGTTCCTTCGTGAGGGGGTAGGGGGATTTTTACTCGCCAGAAATGGGTGTCTGAGCGAAGCGAGTTCCATTTCAAGAGTGAAAACTCCCCCTGCCCCCTCGCAGCCCCAATCCAAGCAGGCTACAAAAAGCAGATAACTCCAAATCCTAAAGAACCATAGCCGCCAACCACCCAAAGCCCAACAACGGCAGGTTGTAGTGCAGGAACGTCGGCACCACCGTATCCCAGATGTGGTTGTGCTGGCCGTCGACATTCAGGCCGGCGGTGGGGCCGAGGGTGGAGTCCGATGCCGGGGAGCCGGCATCGCCCAGGGCACCGGCAGTGCCCACCAGGGCCACGATGGCCAGGGGGCTGAAGCCCAGTTCCAGGGCCAGCGGCACATACAGGGCGGCGATGATGGGAATGGTGGAGAACGACGAGCCAATGCCCATGGTGATCAGCAGGCCCACCACCAGCATCAGCAGCGCGGCGAGGGCCTTGTTGTCGCCGATGGCGGACACGGAGCCTTCCACCAGGGTGGCGATGTCGCCGGTTTCACGCATGACTTCCGCAAAGCCCGAAGCGGCGATCATGATGAAGCCGATCATTGCCAGCATCTTCATGCCTTCGGTGAACAGGTCGTCGGCTTCCTTCCATTTCACCACCCCGGACAGGTTGAACAGTACAAAGCCAGCCAGCGCCCCGAGGATCATCGAACCCAACCACAGTTGAACCACGAACGCCGCCACGATGGCGACCAGGGCCATGAGCAGCGTGCCGCCGTTGTAGGTCACATCCACCCGCTCGGTGCGGGCAATGGCGTCCAGGTTGTAGTGACGCTCGCCGCGGTAGCTGAAAAAGACGGCAACGAGAAGACCACAGAGCATGCCAAGTGCGGGCAGGGCCATGGCGGACATGACATTGAGATCCGTGGCGTCGATGCCGTTCTCACCGACATTCGCCAGCAGGATTTCATTCAGGTAGATACCGCCAAAGCCTACAGGGAGGAACATGTAGGGTGTGATCAGGCCGAACGTCAGCACGCAGGCCACCAGACGTCGGTCCATGTTCAGTTTGGCCATCACATACAGCAGCGGGGGCACCACCAATGGGATGAAAGCGATGTGAATCGGCAGGATATTCTGGGACGACATGGCGATGGCCAGCAGCAGGCCAACGATCAGCAGGCGGATTCCGCCAGCGGCCTTGCCGTCATCCTGCCGGCCCACCAGGTTCAGGGCTTTGTCGGCCAGGGCATGGGCAAGGCCGGATTTGCCGATGGCAACGGCGAAGGCACCGAGGGTGGCGTAGGACAGGGCGACGGTGGCGCCGCCCCCCAGGCCCTCGTTAAACGCGGCAATGGTGGCGTCCAGCGACAGGCCGCTGATCAGTCCGCCGGCGACGGCACCGATGATCAGGGCAACAACAACGTGGATGCGGCACAAGCTCAGCACGAGCATGATTACTACCGCAGCAACAACGGCATTCATGGCAAACTCCGGGATGTCGGGGATGGCTTTCAGCGCCCCTGAGGTGGGGCGGTTCAGGAAAGCGCGCTAATGTGCCGGAAACGCGTGCTGCAGTCAAAAATCGTGCTTACCGGTGATCGTCCGCCACGTAGGTAAACCGGGGAACATCCTCGCCAGCAACTTCCACCGTTTCCTGGAACATCGCCAATGGTCGTACCCATAGGCTGTAGTCACCGTACAGGCAGCGGTAAACGACCATCGGTTCCTCGGTTTCGCTATGATGGGCCACACCGATGACGTCATAATCCCTGCCTTTGTAGTGGCGGTAACGGCCGGGGCGTAGTTCTGGTTTTTTATCGGTCATCGTGTTCTCTCCATACGTATTTGATTGCTACGCATTTTTTGGGGCGGACTTACTCCCTATAAAGGTCTAGACTGTCAGGAAGTAAGTGCAGGGAGGCATTGGGACTGACTGTTGGAATCGACAGTTTAGTTGAGTTTTCTTGTTCCGGGTAACACGGCCACTATGAGAGTTCTTTCTGCTTGCCGGCTGGTGTGGGTGCTGTTGCTGGCGCTGACCATGGCGGCTGGCCCGGCCTATGGTGAAAACGCGTCGTTTGCCTGGTTTGAAACGTCAGGCCCGGATACTGATGTGGAGGATATCCGTGGTCTGGCGGAAGCGCAATGGCAGCCGGCCGCCCTTAACCAAACCCTGAATTTTGGTTTCAGCAAAAGCACCTACTGGCTGCGGGTAGAGGTGCCTGCAGAGCCGGTTAACCGGGTGCTGGAAATTGGCTATCCCCTGTTGGACGATGTGCGGGTCTACTGGTTCGTCGGGGGTGAGCAGGTGGAAAGCCACACTACCGGGGACAGTCGTGAGTTCGGCTCCCGCCCGATCCAGCATCGTAATTTCGTTTTTCCCGTGCCCTCAAACAGCGAGCCTGCCACGGCGTATGTCCGTGTCCGGAGCGAGGGCGCGGTACAGATTCCCGCCCGGGTGATCGAGTCGGCGAATTTTCTGGCGCGTGAGCAGTTGGACTACGGCTGGCAGGCGGTTTTCCTGGGCATCATGATCGCCATGGCCCTGTATAACCTGTTCGTGTTCGTTATCGTCCGTCAGCAGGCTTATCTGTGGTACGTGTTGACCGTGGTTGCTTCCGCACTGGTGTTGTTGAATTTCAACGGCCTGGTGTTCCAGTGGCTCTGGCCGGATTTTCCGATTCTGAACCGTTACTTCACGGCACCGGCCATATCGGCCAATATCCTGTTTGCGGTCATGTTTGCGCTAAACTTTCTGGCTGTCAGGAAATACAGCCGGGCGTCCTACCGCTTGTTGCAACTGGTTGCGCTGATCAGTGGGTGTAGTTTTATCTATGGTCTTTTCGGGTCGTACCAGAGTTCGACGGCCATCGTCAGCGTATTCGCGGCGGTGATCACGCCCCTGACCTGGATTCTTGGACTGATCATCTGGCGCAAGGGCCAGGTATTGGCGGGGTTCTACGTGGTGGCATGGACCCCATTGCTGCTCGGGCATCTGGTAATGTCGATCAGCAAGATCGGCCTTATTCCCACCAGCGCTGCAACAGAGCTTGCGCCCCAGACCGGCGTGGCGTTGGAGGTCATTCTGATGTCGTTTGCCCTGGCATATAGGATTAACCTTGAACGCCAACTCAGGATTGAGGCCCAGGACCATGCTCTGGATATCCAACGGCAGGCCAACCAGACGTTGGAAGCCCGTGTCCAGGCACGCACGGAAGAGCTGGAGCAAGCCAATGAACAACTCAAGGCTGTATCCATTACCGATGGACTGACCGGGGTTGCCAATCGCCGCCAGTTTGACGAAAAACTGGCGGCAGAATGGCAACGTGCCCTGCGCCATGGACATCCCCTGAGCCTGGTCTTGTTGGATATTGATTACTTCAAACGGGTGAACGACAACTTCGGCCATCTGGCTGGAGATGATTGCCTGGTCAGTGTTGCGTGGGTCTGTGCCTCCGAAATCCAGCGTTCAGGAGATTTACTGGCGCGATACGGAGGTGAGGAATTCAGTGTGCTACTGCCAGCGACACCGGAAGCCGGGGCCGCCAGCGTTGCCGAACGTCTGCGAGTGGCGGTGGCGGGTACATCGGTTTATGTTGGTGACCACGTCAGCCCGCTGAATCTGTCGGTGAGTGCGGGGGTGGCTACCATCTTGCCGGAAGCGGGTAGCCGGCCCTCAGAACTCATCAGCAGGGCCGATGAGGCACTGTACGCCGCTAAGGGCGCCGGACGTAACCAGGTGATGGTATTCCGGGAATCCGGCGCCCAGGTCATCGCCAGTTCATAGCGTCAGTTTTTCAGTTTGTAGCGGCCGGGACCGAGGAACACAACGGCCACCGCAATGAACAGGAAGAAACCCTGAAGCTCGAGTGCCCAGCCGCCACTGCCACCCAGCGACAACAGTTCGTGGCTGTGTACCAGCGCAATGGCCACCAGCATGTTGAAGGCGATGAGCAAGGCGCCGATGCGGGTCTGGTAGCCCAGGATCACCATCAGCGGTGCCAGCAACTCACCGATGAACACGCCCCACGCGAAAAAGGCGGGAATCCCGTGGCTGGCCAGTTGACCTTCGATGAAGCCCACGCCATGGAACAGCTTGGCAATGCCGTGAAACAGCAATAGTCCGCCGAGGGTCAGTCGAACAATCAGTTTTCCCAGATCCGCGTTGTCGAGCAAGGTCTATCTCCCGTCAGGAAAGGTTTATTGGCCAGCGAGCAAGCTTAACCGGTTTGTCGCCTGACTCAAAGGTTGCGGATCTGAGGGTACAGTGGCACCAGTTTTTTGATGAGCCGGTTCTGCGCGCCCGTGGGTATGCCGTTTTCTTCCATGGCCAGGATAAGGTTCTCAGCCAGAGCATTGAACTGGGTGTCAGTCACATTCATATCAGCATGGCTTTCGCGCATTCCGCGTCCGGAATAAGTGCAGGGGCCACCACTGAGTTCACACAGTTGGTCCGTCAGGTTGGTGTGGAACTGGCGTACGTCAATGCCACGAAACTGGTCGTTGATACGCTCGTCCTCGACAATCCGGTAGAGCAGATCCTCGACGATATCGGCAATGCCGGAACGCTCCCCAAGCTGTTGATAGAGAGACGCGTTCTGCTGGTTGGATTCAACCATGGACTGGCAACCGGTGAGGACCAGCAGGGGCAACAGAACCATGATGATGACGGAATGTTTCATTGTATCCTCCCGGGTTGTCAGAAACTGGCCTGCAGTGACAGATAAGCGCCACGCTGGTCTTCCAGGGTGGCAACGTCACCAAGATTGACCAGGGCAGCCGTGATCGACAAGCGCCGATCGGGTACCCAGGCAACGAAGACATCCCACCAGTCGTCCTCGGTGGCGAAACCCAGATTGTCCGGCTTCTGGCGGTATTCGGTACCCACCAGCCACTGGCGGGTCACAAACAACCCGACGCTGCCTTCAAACATCGCCTCGTAGCTATCGTTGCGGTCGCCACCAAAACCCAGGAGACCGCCCTGATTGGCTTTAGTCCCGCGGACGGTGGCATTGACCAGCAGATTGCGATCCATCACCGCCGCGAAGAACAGTTTGCTGCCACCGACGTAGATATCGGTGCCGCTGTCGTCTTCGGCGCCGATGGCGTCGGGCACGGTGAACTCGCGGTTGCGTTTGTGCAGAAGGCCGGCTGACCATTGCCCCCAGGGACTATAAAGGGCGTCGCCGGCGAGCCTCACCTTGAGGCCGAAAACGTCCTGCACCAGTTCGTCCTCTTCAAGTCCAAAGCCGTTTTTCAGGGTGAACACCAGGCTGTCCAGGTCCAGGGTCTGGCGTGCCAGGGTGAGCTCGATACGATTGTTCCAGGTGACACCGGCCCCAACCACCGACAGGGTATAGTCGTCGGTTGCGGCGCGGGAGAGGGTCAGCGTGCCCCCCCACTCTTCATCGCTGGCATAGCCGCCAAGCAGGGCCCAGGGTGACAGACCGCCCCCGGCGGCGCCTCCGACGGAGGTCACCCCTCCGGTGGCCCAGAGCCTGCTGCCCGTGTCTGCAGACAGGCTCGCCGATGCCGTTAATGCCAGTAAACCGGTGCTGAGTAACGTGGCAAAGCGTGTCATGACGTGGTTTCTCCTGCATATCTGAGTTCCGGCTGACGGTCCGTCAGCGACTGTTCTGTCTCCTTCAGGTCGCCTGCGGCGACGGGGCGGCTGAGGAAGAACCCCTGCCCGATCTCGCAGCCCCAGTCCCGCAGCAGCGCCCAGCTTTCAGCATTCTCGATCCCTTCCGCGACAACCCTCAACCCCAGGCCATGAGCCATATCGATGGTGGAGCGAACGATGAGCTGGTCCTGGGGTTCGGTGTTCAGGCGCAGGACGAAGGATTTGTCGATTTTGAGTTCCTGCACCGGCAGCTTGCGTAATTGCGACAGCGAGGAATAACCCGTGCCAAAATCATCCACCGACAGCGTGACGCCGAGTTGGCGCAAGCGCCTCAGGGTTTCAAAGGCCGTTTCGGGCTCCTCCATCAGCGCGCTTTCGGTCACCTCCAGGGTGATACTGGACATGGGTAGCTGCCACTGGGAAAACGCATCGGCAACTTCCCTGGCCAGTTCCGGGCGGGTCAGGTCGAGGGCCGACAGGTTGATGGCAACACCGATCTTCAGGCCCGCGGCGTGCCACTTGCCTGCGTCGTTGGCAACGCGGCGGAGGATATGTCGGGTCAGGTCGGTGATCTGGCCGGATTGCTCCGCCAGGAAAATGAACTCTTCCGGCGAGATGAACCCAAGGTCCGGGTGAATCCATCGCACCAGTGCTTCGGCTTGATGAAAGCTGGCAGACGCCATATCGAGCTTGGGCTGGTAGTTCATATGCAAGCCGTTGCTGGCAATGGCGTGGTGCAGATCGGAGATCAACTGAAGCTCCCTCAGGTGGTTCTCATCCTGACCTGGCTGATAATGTGTGACGGGCAGCCGGCTTTTCTGTGCCTGCTCAAACGTCAGGTTCAGTCGCCTGCGAACCTGATCGGTGTCGATGGCGTCCTGGGGCAGCTGCAGCGTCACCATGGTGCAACGAAGGGAGAACGGAGTGTTGTCGATGAACAACGGTGACTCCACAATTTCGCTGATCCTGGTGGCAAGCTTGTCGAGCTCGGGTTGTGTCTGGGGGCCTGTCATCATCAGGAATTCGGCGCCGCCGGTCCTGGCCAATGCCGAGCTGCCAGGCAGTGCTTCTTCCAGCCTGGCCGACACCGCCCGTAGAACCTTGTCCCCGAACTCGAGCCCAAGGGTGTCATTGACGTCAGAAATGTCATTGAGGCGCAGGCCCATCACACTGCAGGGGCGGTGGTTGTTGAACTGATCCCGCAGGCGCGACAGGAAGGCGTTGCGATTAGGGAGCCCGGTAATTTCATCGTGGCTGGCGGCGTAGTGTATCTGTTCTTCGCGGTCCCGTAGCTTGCTCAGCATGTCGCCGAGCGCCCTGCGCAATTGAGCCAGTTCACCGCCGGCGCGAATGCGGGGAGGTGTGGGTGTATCACCATCGCCGATCGCCTTTGCATAGTCTGCCAATTCCAGTACCGGTCGTCCCATGTTGCGAGCGATAATGAGCGCAATCAGGGCTGCCAGAACAAGAACGGCACTGACCAGAGTCAGAATTTCCAAAGCACGCTCATAGTAGTTGCTGAGACGGGCCTCGCGGTTGATCAGTAGGAGCAGCTGGAGAGCCGGCGTTTCGTCTCCGGTCAGGCTTATGATGCGGGTAAAATAGTGTGTACTCTCGAGAAACCGGTCCTCGCCGGAGGTCCTGGCCATGGCGTTGTTCAGTTCATCCAGCCTGGATGCGTTGATAGCACCCGGATTGGTAAGAATCTGATAGCCACCGCCCTCGCTGGAGGAGGCCCTGAATAGCACCTCGGTCCCGCTGAGTCGACCGATAATGTCGGTCAGATCATTATTGATGTTGAAACCGGCAATCAGCCATGCCCTTAATCCGGGCGCTTCCACCGGAATGGTGAGCAGTTCAAAGCCGTCGGCACCGAAAACGCTCATCTGGCGGGAAAAGCCGGATTGTCGAGCTTTGGTCACCAGTTCCGTTGTCAGCGGGCTACTGGTTAGCGATTCAGGTAGCCTATCGGTGTCGGCAAGGACTCGGCCGTCACTGGCAAGCAAGACGGCGAAATCAGCGTTTACCCGTCCTGCCTGATTGGTCAGCGCACTGTCTGTGGTGGCGCGATCACCACTGGCGACGGCAGAGCGAAAGCCGAAATCACGGACCACAACGTCCAGCCGGGAAAGAATCAGGCTGGTACGACGCTCCAGCACCTCCTCTGCAACGCGCTCACCGAGGCTCAGTTGCTCAAGTGCACGTGCTTTTTCATCTTCGAACAGGTAGAGCATCAACAGTGCGCCAATGCTGAGACTGACGATGGCAACCATGGTGACCATGACCGTCACCAAACGCCCACGAAACCCTATTCGGCTAGCGACCGCCATCAAAGCTCCCGGAAACGTTCTTGCAGGCCATCCAGTGGGTCATCACTTGTGGGTTCCGGGGACAATTCCACCGACAGTTCGAGCGATTCCGGATAGGGTTTCCCAACGGTGAATCGGGCCATACGGGTATTGTCTGTCAGTCGCGGGTGCCAGACCAGCAACCCGGTCTGTGTACCGGAATCACTGTCAGCCGGCGGTGGAATCTCAACCGTCAATCGGCCCTGTTCATCGGTTCGGCCGGAGGGTGCACTGTCGGTGACCAGGATAAATGCCTGCATGTGGTCATGAATGTTGCAGCCAATTTCCACCACACCGGTCTTGTCAAAGACAACCGGCTCTGTCGGTCGTCCGGCGTATAGCTCAATGTTGAATGCCTTGGCAGGTGAGAACGAGTAGACGTGGTGCTGAGTATTGTCCTGGTTGGGAAAATCCACTCTGGAATACTTGGGTATGATCAACGTATGGGGGTGAAAGTTGCGGTTTTTCTGAACAATCTCAGCCTCCACGGGGGATTCGGAGGGGCCGTTTTCCAGAATCACCACGGCATTCGCGACCGGCGTTCCTGACAGGCTATCGGTCAGTTGAAGAGGTATCGTGTTGGTCTCGGCACCGTCGCAGAGAGAGCCTCCAAGCAACAGAAACAAGGTAACGGTTAGCTTGTACATCGATGTTGTTCATCCGTATTTTCTACAGGCCCGCTCCCAACGACAAACGTATGTGGTTACGGACCAGCAGGTTTTCCCAATAGTGTCTCATCCAGTCCCATGCAACGTTCCTTGTCTGTTCTACGAATGGATCCAGATTCAGTTCGTAATAGTCCGGTGAGCCGGCAATCTGTAACACGGTGACGGTGATGGACTGGTCCAGTTCGTTGGCGAACGGTTCGCCGATCAACTGATGCGCCAGCAGGTTTGCCCGTGTTGCTTCCACGTCCACCAGCTCACTGGCGCGGGTGGAGCGATTGTTTTCGTACATTTCCTCCATCAATCGGTGACAGAGATAGGCTCGTATAAGAAGCCCGTCAAGGCCATCATAACGTACCAGAAGAACAGACGGTTGGGTAAAATAACCGATGGCGGCCTCTACAAAAGGTGCAAACAGCTCGGCCTTGCCGGCTTCTTTTGCGCAGGCTTCCACGCATTCAATCAGTCGCGGCGCCATTTCGATGTACTCAATGGCAAACTGGAACAGACAGGTCGCCGGCTGGTAACCGTCAATGGTGATAGTGGCAGGCAGCGTCGACGCCCTCTCCCGCAGTTGCTTGAGAAAGGTGCCGGAACGGGCTTCCTGCCTTCGGGCCTGATCAATGATGTCGAGAACTACCTTTGGTGTCATTTCAGGAGATGCCGGTCTCTGAACGGAATGGGGTCGCAAGGCGCCTCCCGTTATACGCATGGGATCGTCAGGGGCATGGGGAAGCGGCTGGCTACCGCAACATGCCTGCCTTTTCTCACAAGTGTAGACGAGATTTAACAGGCTGCTGTGGTGTGTGCATTAAACCTGAACGTGTTGTCCATGGATTGGCTCCAAGCTTCTTCACTGTTCTGAAAACCAGCGATCATGCCGCGAATGGCTCACAAACAGCCAACCCATGGAAATCGCCCGTGCCAGCATCAGGCAGATCAGCGAGAACCACAGCCCATGATTACCCCATCCGGTCGTCAGCCACCAGACCGGCAGGAAGACCGCCAGCGCCGAAAACAGCATGGTATTCTGCATGTCCCGCGTTCGGGTTGCGCCGATAAACACACCATCCAGAAGGAAGCCCCACACCGACGCCAGCGGCAGCATCCACAGCCAGGGCAGGTAGTCCCAGGCGGTTGTACGCACTTCCTCAATGCCGGTCAGCAGGCCGATGAGAAAGCGCCCACCAAGGACAAAGGCGACCGTAAACAGCACGGAACCCCACAAAGACCATCGGAACGCCACCTTGAATACTTTCCGGAACTGATGCCGGCTGTCGCTGCCGACGGCTTCGCCAATCAGTGCTTCGGCGGCATTGGCGAAGCCGTCAAGGCCATTGGAGATGATCAGTAGAAAGGTTATCAACACCGCATTGGCCGCCAGTATGGTATCGCCCTGCCGTGCGCCCTGTGCGGTGAAGAAGGCCAGCACCAGAAGCAGGGCAACGGTGCGCACCATGATGTACCGGTTGACCTGTAATATCCTGAGGTAGTCCTGCACTTGCCCGAACAGCGCCCGCTCGAACCCCTGGCCGTCCGGCATTCGTTTCAGCACCATGTAGAAGCCGATGGCCGCCGCCGAATATTCTGCCATGACGGTGGCCATGGCAACGCCCCGGCTGTTCCAGCCAAAACCGGTGACAAAGAGCACATCGAGAAAAATATTGAGCCCGTTGGCTACAATCAGCATGACCATGGGCCCCCGTGCATACTGCGTCCCTATCAGCCAGCCCACCAGTGTGTACTGGCAGAGCACGGCCGGTGCGCTCCAGATACGGATGCTGGCATACTCAGCGGCCAGCGCAGCAACACGTTCGCTGGGGTTCATCAGAGTCAGGCCCAGTTTGATTAGGGGCTGATGAAACAGGATCAGCAGCAGGCCGATACCGATCGCCAGCAGCACGGAGCGCAGCAACAGGGCGATCTGTGCGAATTCATCGCGTTTTCCCCAGGCCTGGGCGGCCAGCCCCGTTGTACCCATGCGCATAAAACCAAAGGTCCAGTAGAGGATGCTGAACAGGTTTGCGCCCACCGCGACAGCACCCAGGTATTCCGGTGTGTCGAGATGCCCCAGTACGGCGGTATCCACAAGCCCCAGAAGCGGCACTGTGAGATTGGTGAGCATCAGTGGCCAGGCCAGCGCCCAGAGCCTGCGGTCGGTGGTGGCGAGTTGCGGAGCGGATTTTATGGGAATGAGCAGCCTTCCTTCTTTAGTACATTTATGGGCGGACGGACTTTCGCATTTTTTTGATCTGTGTCTATACTGGGTTGTGTATTATCCATAGCAGACTTCCACCCTGATTTGGACAGTGTGTGCGAGCACAGTCAGGAACAGGGGGATTGGACGCAAAATCCGACAAGAATAACACTCTGTGGAGACACAGTATTATGCGCGTGCACGCTAAGCGGGCAGGTGTCCTCTTGGGCGGGCTTATGACGCCAGCGTTGTCCATGGCGGACTGGACGCTGAACATGAGTCCCGGGGTCACCGGTACCAGTAATGAAATTTTCAGCCTTCACATGACGATCCTCTGGATCTGCGTTGCCATCGGCATCGTGGTGTTCGGGGTCATGTTCTGGTCCATCTTCGCTCATCGCAAGTCCCCGGGCCGGAAACCGGCAAACTTTCACGAGAATACCCTGGTCGAGATCCTCTGGACCATCATCCCCCTCGTGATTCTCGTTGTGATGGCCATTCCCGCGACAGCAACACTGGTGGATATGTACGACACCAGCGAGGCGGATGTCGACATCAAGGTCACTGGCTATCAGTGGCGCTGGAAGTACGACTACATCGACGAGGAGTTTGGCTATTTTTCGAACATCACCACCAGCGATGACGAAATCTACAACCGCACCGAGAAAACCGAGAACTACCTGCTGGAAGTCGACAACCCGATGGTAGTGCCCGTTGGGGCAAAAATCCGCCTGTTGGTCACCGCCAATGATGTTATCCACTCCTGGTGGGTGCCTGCCTTCGGCGTGAAAAAGGACGCCATTCCCGGCTTTGTGAACGAAACCTGGACCAGGGTCGACGAGCCCGGTATCTATCGTGGTCAATGCACCGAGCTGTGTGGCGTAAAACACGGTTTCATGCCTGTGGTGGTCAAGGCGGTGCCTCAGGACGAATACGATGCCTGGGTGGCTGAGCAGAAGGAGGCGGCCCAGCGTGAGCGTGAGCTGACCGAGAAAGACTGGACCCTGGAAGAGCTGATGGCACGTGGTGAAAAAGCCTACGCCAGCGCGTGTGCTGCCTGCCACCAGGCAGATGGTAGCGGTGCGCCGCCAGCGTTCCCGGCCCTGAAAGGCAGCAAAGTCACGACCGAAGACATGCAGGCGCATCTGGACATTGTTGTAAACGGCGTTTCCGGCACCGCCATGCAGGCGTTTGGCGGTCAACTGAGCGAAGTCGACCTCGCTGCGGTCATCACCTATGAGCGGAATGCCTGGGGTAATGACACCGGTGAAATGGTGACGCCAAAAGAAGTCTTTGAGTTCAAGAATCAGGAATGATGAACCGGGTGGGCTGCAGCGAAGGCTTCAGTCCACCCTATCCAATGACGCCAGATCAATGACATCACCAGCCTGAATATACGGCGGTAACGGGGGTTTTTCATGAGTGCGGTTGCAGATACCCACGCCCAGGACGATCATCACCACGGCCCCGCAAAGGGCTTTTCTCGGTGGCTGCTGACGACCAACCACAAAGATATCGGGACCATGTACCTGATATTCAGTTTCACGATGTTCCTGCTCGGCGGAACCATGGCCATGGTGATCCGGGCGGAACTGTTCCAGCCGGGTCTTCAGATTGTTGAGCCGGAATTTTTCAACCAAATGACCACCATGCACGGTCTTATCATGGTGTTTGGCGCGGTGATGCCGGCCTTTGTTGGCCTGGCCAACTGGATGATTCCTCTAATGGTGGGCGCCCCGGACATGGCGCTGCCGCGAATGAACAACTGGAGCTTCTGGCTCCTGCCCTGCGCCTTCCTGATTCTGGTGTCCACGCTGTTTATGGAAGGGGGCGCACCCAACTTTGGCTGGACCTTCTACGCGCCATTATCCACGACCTATGGCCCACCGAGCACCACGTTCTTTATCTTCGCCGTTCACATCATGGGTGTGTCGTCGATCATGGGCGCGATTAACGTGATCGCCACCATCCTGAACATGCGGGCGCCGGGCATGACGCTGATGAAAATGCCCCTGTTCGTCTGGACCTGGCTGATCACCGCATTCCTGTTGATTGCGGTTATGCCGGTGCTGGCGGGTGTGGTCACCATGATGTTGATGGACATCAACTTCGGCACCAGTTTCTTTGATGCCTCCGGTGGCGGTGATCCGGTGCTGTTCCAGCATGTGTTCTGGTTCTTTGGACACCCCGAGGTCTACATCATGATCCTGCCTGCGTTCGGCGCGGTGTCCCACATTATTCCGGCGTTCTCCCGCAAACCGCTGTTTGGCTACGCCTCCATGGTGTATGCGGTGGGTGCCATCGCCCTGCTGTCATTCGTGGTCTGGGCTCACCACATGTTCACCGTCGGCATTCCCATCGCCGGGCAGTTGTTCTTCATGTACGCCACCATGCTGATTGCCGTGCCCACCGGCGTGAAGGTGTTCAACTGGGTGGCGACCATGTTCCGGGGGTCTCTGACCTTCGAGGCGCCAATGCTGTTTGCGGTGGCCTTCGTCATTCTGTTCACTATTGGCGGTTTCTCCGGCCTGATGCTGGCCATTGCACCGGCGGACTTCCAGTATCACGACACCTACTTCGTGGTTGCACACTTCCACTACGTGCTGGTACCGGGTGCCATCTTCGGCATCTTTGCCTCGGCGTATTTCTGGCTGCCCAAGTGGACCGGCCATATGTACGACGAAACATTGGGTAAGACGCATTTCTGGCTGTCGTTCATCGGTATGAATCTGGCCTTCTTCCCGATGCACTTCCTCGGTTTGGCGGGTATGCCGCGGCGTATTCCGGATTACGCGCTGCAGTTTGCCGACTTCAACATGGTGTCCAGCATTGGCGCATTCATGTTTGGTGCCAGTCAGATCCTGTTTCTGGTGATTGTGGTCAAGTGTGTGAAAGGCGGTGAAAAGGCCTCTGCCCAGCCGTGGGATGGTGCCGAAGGCCTTGAATGGACGGTGCCTTCTCCGGCGCCCTACCACACCTTTGCCACGCCGCCGGAAGTGAAGTGAAACAAAGGCTGACTGGCGCCCACAACAACAAACGATAACGGATAAGCCATCGGAGATTGTCATGGCGGAAAACCAGACGTACTACGTTCCGGAACAGAGCAAGTGGCCGATTGTGGCCACCGTCGGGCTGGGGGTTACCCTCTACGGCGCGGCGGCCATTATGGTGAACGGCCAGCAGGGTGAGAGCACCACCGGCTCCTGGGTGATGTTCTTGATCGGTTCCCTGATCATGGCCTACATGCTGTTCGGATGGTTCGGCACGGTCATCAAGGAAAGCCGGTCAGGCCTGTACAGCCCTCAGATGGATCGGTCCTTCCGCTGGGGTATGAGCTGGTTCATTTTTTCCGAGGTTATGTTCTTCGCGGCATTCTTCGGTGCCCTGTTCTACACCCGGATGTTCGCGGTGCCCTGGCTTGGCGGCGAAGGCGACCGCGGCAGCTCCAACATTCTCTGGGAAGGTTTCCAGGCGACATGGCCGCTGATCAACAATCCCGATCCCGACGCCTACCCGGCACCGGAAGGCATTATCGGCCCCTGGGGTTTGCCACTGATTAACACCATCCTGCTGGTAACGTCGTCCTTCACGGTCACGGTGGCCCACCATGCCCTCAAGGAGGACAACCGCAAAAAGGTCAAGCTCTGGCTGGGTGCCACTATTGCGCTGGCGCTGGTCTTTGTGTGTGTTCAGGGTTATGAATACGCTCACGCCTATCAGGATCTGAACCTTACCCTGCAGTCGGGTATTTATGGCAGCACCTTCTTCATGCTGACCGGCTTTCACGGCGCTCACGTGATACTGGGTACGCTGATGCTCACGATCATGTTGATCCGCATACACAAGGGTCATTTCACCGGCGATTATCACTTCGGATTTGAAGCATCAGCCTGGTATTGGCACTTCGTGGATGTGGTCTGGCTTGGGCTGTTCGTCTTCGTTTACGTGCTCTGACGACGCGCATTAGGGGGTCGGATTCAGGGTCAGGCCCCCTTGCCATACCGAAATCAGAATGACGGCCAGCAGCAGTACGCTGAGGGCGACCCGCAACGCCAGGGAATTCAGGACACGGTTCGTTTTCCCGCCATCCCGGATCAGGAAGAACAGACCGCTGAACAGGCTCACCAGAACGGCCAGCATGAGTACGACAATGAGAATCTTCAGCATGGGAAATCCTGTAAACGGGAATGTAGATCCAGAGCCCACTATAGCAGAGCATGTCTGATCCGACCGATCGTTCTCGCCGCCAATGGCACTTTGATTGGCGCCTGTTGGTATTCGCCGGCTTCTTTCTGCCGGTACTGGTGGGCCTGGGTATCTGGCAGCTGGAGCGGGCTGGAGAGAAGCAGGCCCAGCTTGAACAGTGGCAGCAACAGGCCGGAAATCTGAACTGGCCGCAACATCTGGCGGCGGGCCTCGAAGCTGGGCAACCGGTGACATTGTCAGGCCGTTACAGCGAGGTATCCTGGCTTCTCGATAACCGCACACGCGATGGCGCGCCGGGCTATGAGGTACTGACCCTTTTTCACCCGGTTCAGGGTCGCGCCGTGGTTGTGAATCGCGGTTGGGTGCAAGCCCCGCGGCGACGTGATCAGCTGCCCGATGTCAGCCAACCGTCCGGGGAGCTTAGTGTCAAGGGGCGGTTGAGTGAGTTTCCGGAGCCCCCGGTGCTCAAGTCCGTGCCATCCGATAAGGCCGGCTGGCCGAAGCGAACGCAGTCCCTGTCCCACGGGCAGGCTCAGGAAATTGAGGATGATGTTGCCAGCCTGGTGCTCAGGCTGTCCGGGCCGGAACAACCGGGCGCCTACCGCGCCGACTGGGCTCCGGACCGGATGGGACCACAAACTCATTATGGATATGCGGTGCAATGGTTTTCACTGGCCATCGCGCTGGTTATATTGACGGTCGTAGCGAGCTATCGCAAAACAGGAGTCCGTAATCACAATGACAACGGCTGAGCGCATGGACCAGAAAGATCAGGACGACAACGTCTCCCCCGAGCAGGTACGTCGCGGCAGGCGAACCGCCCTTTTGCTGTTTGCTATCGGTTTCGGCCCGATGATTTTCGCCACCATCATGTACTACACCGGTTGGCTGAATCCTGCCGGCAATAGCAATCATGGCGAGCTGATCCAGCCGCCGGCGCCTCTGGCCGAAATACAGCTTCAGGGAGCCAGCGGCAACCCGCTTGTCGACCGCTTTGGCCCCGACAAACCCGACGCCGAATGGATGATGGTGGTGGTTTCGGAGCAATGTGCCTCGGAGTGTGAAGATCTTCTGTATCTGGCGCGCCAGGTCAATATTGCCCTGGGCAAGAATGCTAACCGGGTAAATCGTTCGGCCTGGCTCGGTAGTGTTCCTGATGACCTTTCGGCCCGCTGGAGCGACGAATACAGCTCCATGGAACGGCTGAGTATCCTGGAGGGCCGCGCTCCGAAATGGCCGCCCGGCATCAATCCGGAACACCAGCCACGGATTCTGCTGGTGGACCCCTTCGGTAACGTGATCATGCACTACGGCACCGAACACACGGGAAAGGATATGTTGAAGGATCTGAAACACCTGTTGAAGCTGTCACAGATCGGCTGACCATCAGTAACCGGAGATGCCCCGTTGAACACCACCCAACCCCGTCTTTCCCACTCGGCCCACCTCATGGCGCGCTGGTCGCTACTGGCGACCCTGCTGGCGGTGGTCGTCATCATGCTTGGGGCCTGGACCCGATTGGTGGACGCGGGCCTCGGCTGTCCGGACTGGCCCGGTTGTTACGGGTTTCTGACGGTGCCCCATGATGAGTCGCGGATGGCCATCGCCAACGCGCGCTTCCCCGACACGCCGGTCGACGTGGAGAAAGGCTGGCCTGAGATGATCCACCGTTACGCTGCCGGCACGCTGGGGCTGGTGGTGTTTGGCCTCGCGGTCTACGCGTTCCGGCATCGTCGTGAGGGCGTACCGCTTCGGCTGCCACTGTTTATCGCCGCCTTCATTCTGCTCCAGGGCGCCTTTGGCATGTGGACCGTGACCCTCAAGCTTTGGCCGCAGGTGGTTGCCCTGCACCTGTTAGGAGGGTTTACCACCTTGAGCCTGCTGACGCTGCTCACGCTTCGGCTGCGCGATATACGACGATCTGGCGGAGCCGTATCCGGTGCGGACCGGCCCACCGGGTTGCGCCGTTTCCGGCCATGGCTATACGGTGGTCTGGCGCTGGTTGTCATGCAGATTGCCCTGGGGGCCTGGACGGCGGCCAATTACGCCGCTGTGGCCTGTACCGACCTGCCCACCTGCCAGGGTGAATGGTGGCCGGCGGACATGGACTTTCAGCATGGGTTCGATGTGACTCAGCATGTGGGGCCGAATTACCTGGGTGGGCAGCTAACGGCGGACGGTCGTGTCGCCATCCATGTCAGTCACCGGCTGGGAGCGATGATAGTGCTTGCGTACTTCACGGTTTTTCTGGCATTACTGTGGCGCAGGACAAAGCGAACACCATTGGCGTGGCATGTGCAGCTGGTCGCCATCGCCCTGGTTGCTCAGATCGCGCTGGGCCTGGCCAACATCGCGTTTAACATACCTCTGTCGGTGGCGGTGGCACATAACGCGATGGGCGCAGGGCTTTTGCTGACAGTGATCAATCTGCTCTGGCGATTTCACCAACAGGCCCTGCCAGAGGCAGCGACAATACAACCTACAACAACAATCGAGCGAGAGGTGACGGCATGAGCGAGCACGTAAAGGCATTGCCGGCGCAGGGAACAACCAACGAGTCCGCTGCAGCGGACATTTCCTGGCGGGACTTTCTGGAGCTGACCAAGCCCACTGTGGTGGCGATGATGATCCTCACCTCAGTCATTGGTATGCTGCTGGCCACGCCGGGAGTGCCGGGTTGGGAGGTTATGCTCTACGGTAACCTGGGCATCGCCCTGCTGGCGGGCGCTGCGGCCGTGGTCAATCACGTGGTGGATCAGAAAATCGACACCGTTATGGCCCGTACCCGCAAACGACCCGTTGCCACCGGAAAAATCTCGCCGCTGGACGCGCTGCTGTTTGCAACAGTGCTGGCAGTTGCCGGTATGGTCATTCTGGTATGGCAGGTAAATACGCTGACAGCCTGGCTGACCCTGGCTTCTCTGGTCGGATACGCGGGCGTCTACACTCTGTTTCTCAAGCGTATGACCCCGCAGAACATTGTTATCGGTGGCCTGGCCGGTGCTATGCCGCCCTTGCTTGGTTGGACCGCAGTGACCGGTCAGGTGGAAGGCCACGCCTTGCTGCTGGTGTTGATCATCTTCGCCTGGACGCCGCCGCACTTCTGGGCACTGGCCATCCATCGCAAGGAAGAATACGCCAAGGCCGGTATTCCCATGCTGCCCGTCACCCATGGCAACAAGTACACCGAGTTGCACATACTGCTCTACACCTTAATGCTGCTCGCCGTCAGTTTGCTGCCGTTCGTCACCGGCATGTCCGGCATTATCTATCTGGCAGGGGCACTGGCCCTCGGCCTGCGTTTCCTGCAATATGCGGTACGTTTGCTCAGGGGGGATGACCGCCGTGTGGCGCTCAATACCTTTAAGTATTCCATCACTTATCTGATGGCCCTGTTCGTGGTGCTGCTGGTCGACCACTTTGTGTTTTTCTGAATGCTGATTTACCGGAGATTTCATGGACCGTTCGATTCGCCTGACGCTGATCCTGCTGCTATTGGTTGTCGTGCTGATCTTCGGGCTGGTGGTTGGACGGCAGGTGTTGCTGGTTGGAAATGACCAGCCTTCACCCCCACCGGAACTCAGCAGTATCAATGCCTACGTGTACGAAAACAGTCGTAAACTTGCGGAGTTTGAGCTACTTAACGAACAGGGCGAAACGGTCACCCGGAACAGCCTGCAGGGCAAATGGACGTTTGCCTTCGTTGGCTATACCAATTGCCCCGACATCTGCCCGGCTGCCATGGCAACCCTGCGCAAAACCGACAAAATACTGCCGGAGGAGCTACCGCAGCCTGAGTTCCTGCTAATTTCTGCCGACCCGGAACACGATACGCCCCAGAGACTGAAAGACTATGTGGGCTTTTTCGGCGACGACTTTCACGGCCTGACTGGGGACATTGAGACACTGAGAGCGCTTGCCAGAAGCATGAACGCGGTTTTCTCCCATCGTCAGGTGGATGGTGAACGGCTGGTGGAACACAGCGGGCATTTCACGCTGATCAATCCAGATGGCGAAATGATCGCCGTGCTTCAGCCACCCCACAATCCGGAAGACCTGGCTGAGGCCTATCGTGAGATCTACGAGTGGGCCCGGGAGAACCATCCGCGGGCGTCCCAGTCATGACCTTGTACTCCTCGCCTTGCGTCGGCTGACCTCCTTGCCCGCACTAACTTAGACGGCCTACCGGCTTTCCCCTGGGGTTCTGTGATGCCAAATTCCCATCCTTCCTGCACACCGCCGCGGGATCTTTATCTGGTCGTGGTAGCAGGTGCCATCCTGTTGCTGGTCACTCACGGCCTCGGCCGTTTCATCTATACGCCGCTACTGCCGTATCTGGTGGGCGATGGCCAGATCACCGCCGGGCAGGGAGCCGCTGTGGCGACCTGGAACTACCTTGGCTACTTGCTGGGTGCTTTGCTGGCCATCCGCTGGCACACCATCAGCCACATTCGCATGCTGTTGCCGGTTTCCCTTGCGGTTCACCTGTTGACCACCCTCGCCATGACGCAGACTGACCACCTTGTCGCCATGTCCGCCGCCCGCCTGTTCAACGGCATCGCCAACGGGGTTGTCTTTGTCCAGGCTCCGGCATTGATCCTGGAATGGCTGGTGCTTCGCAACCGCGCCACCCTGAGCGGGCATCTTTACATCGGTGTAGGGCTGGGGCTCCTGGTATCAAGCGGCCTGGTCAGCTCCAGCGCCAACTGGCTTGAAGGGACTGAACGCTGGTGGCCCGCCGTCGCACTGTCCATCCCACTGGCCTGGTGGGCCACGGCACGGCTGCTCCGGCTGGACGTACCGGTGAGGGCGCAAAGCGACGGCGAAACACTGCCGGGAAAATCGCCCCTGTTCGACCGGGCAAGTGTGCCCTTGTTTCTCTCTTACGCCGGCGCCGGTCTCGGCTACATACTGCCGATGACGTTCCTGCCATTGCTGGCCAAGGATCAGTTACCGGCTGACCACTGGCTACTGGATGGCGCCTGGTTCCTGGCGGCTCTGGCGACGATCCTGTCGCCCTCGATCTGGAACTATCTTGGCGCAAAAATCGGCGATCTTCCCGCATTACGCATGAACTTCATAGTGCAGCTTACCGGCGTACTGGCCGCAGTGATCTTGCCCGGTGCCTTGGGCCTGGCGGTTTGTGCCGCCCTGGTGGGCAGCACGTTCGTGGGTACGGTGATGCTCACCCAACGCATCGGCCGGGCGCTTCATCCGCACCAGGGGCCGCGACTGTCAGCGGCAATGGTGTCGGTCTACGGCTTCACCCAGATGGCCGGCCCCTGGCTCACCAAGCAATGGCTGGAAGCCGGTGGTACCCTGACCACGGCCTTTGGCATCGGGGTGGTGGCGTTGGCTCTTGGAGCGGTGTTTGCGTTTTTTGTGCCTTTACCTGGGGGGGCTGGCAGGACTGATCGTTAGGGGGCATGAGCGGG
>NZ_ABCP01000007.1 GCF_000170835.1 Marinobacter algicola DG893 | reverse complement strand
GAACTCCTGCTCTAGAAAGCCTTACAAAACTTTAATCTGTGAAAAATTGTAAAATACAGGATAGGTGTTAGTCTTTCGTCTAATTCTTGAAAACAAGAATAGTCAACTGATTTAGATCGATTTTACTACTTAAAACACCGGAGACTCCCCTCATGGGCCGCAAGCCTGACATTATCCGGACGATTGCGCTGATTTTTGCCGTTGGCCTCGTTATTACAGGCTTCACGTCGCTTCAGGCCGCTGACGATGAGCCGACGGCTTCTGATAGCGACGCCATTACAGTATCCGCCGTTCGAGACTAAACCTTACCGAAAACTCTTCGCCTTCATTCGGTAACGTTCCCTGTCAGTCACCACACTGTGTAGAGGGATATCCCAGGGTTCCAGTGGTAACTCCAATACTTTCTGACAGTCATGGGCCAGCCCGATCAGTTTCGGTGCCAGGCGTGGCCGGATTCGCGTGAACGCAAAGGTGCGATCGTAGAAGCCGCCACCCATGCCCAGCCGGCCACCAAAACCATCAAACCCTACCAGTGGGAACAGCACCGCATCCAGCGCCCATGGCGGCCGCTCCAGTCCTTTATGGAAGGGCGGTTCCGGAATGCCAAAGCGGTTGGCTGTCAGTTCGGTACCATTGGTAAAGGGGCTGAAGACCAGTCTGCCGCGATGAACCGGATGCAGCACCGGCAAATAGAATTGGATACCTCGCCTGCGGGCAACATGAACGTACACTTGGGGATCTATTTCACCGTCGTTGGGTAGGTAAACCGCGACATGGCGGGCCCGGAACAGGTCGGGGTGTTTCAACAGGTTCAGCGCAAGCTGGTCGGCGGCGATCTGTTGTTCTTCCACGGACAGCGAGCGGCGCTTCTTCCGAAGGGCCTTGCGAAGATTGCTTCGGGATTGCGAGTCAGGGTGTTCTTCAAAGGGCTGGGGTGAGACAACGTTGGTCAACATAGAGTTTTTCTACCATCGGGCTGCCCCTGTTGTACAGAAAAATGTCGCCTGTCACCGGTCCCTGGTTATGTCGGTGTGGAGGGCCGATAGGCTATCATTGGCCCTTCAATCTTTTCGTTCAACAGCAGGTCGACCCATGAACCAAGATGCATTAACAAGTGTCCTCGAATCAGACGGCGAAGAACGATACGACTTTTTCCTGAGACAGGTTGGGGAGGAGCGTGAAATCTGGATTCTGGTGAATGCGGAGAATCGCTTCCTGAAAATTGTGTCCGAAGATGGCGATGTGGAGTATCTGCCGGTGTGGCCCAGTGAGGCATTCGCTGCAGAGTATGGTAAGGGCTCCGACGACCTCACGCCAAAGCGCATTCCGTTGCCGGATTTTTTCAGGAAATGGGTGCCGGGTCTGACTAAAGACGGTCTGGACGTTGGGGTGCTGCCCGGTGTGGATGAAACGCTGTGGATAACCGAGCCGGAAGAACTGAAGCGCGACTTGCAGGATGAACTGGCGAGTTTCTGAGGACCTTGGTTGAAATTAAAGCTTCCCGGGCTGCCGTTATCGGATGTGGCCCTTGAACCCAAAGTTCAAGGTCGGTGGCCGCTGTGACATATTAGGCTTTCCCCGTATGGGGACGTGCTCACAATGCCCTGAAGTAGCCACCTGGGTAGTGCGCATCGGCTCGAGGACGAATCCGACCAGCGAACAGCCCAGGAAGTTCAATCCATTATACGGGCATTGGCGGGGCTGATTGCAACACCTGAATCGGATTCCTGTGTAAGGACTAGTTACCGGTGCCTTCACCCAACGCGGTATCGAGCTTTTCGTCCATGGCGTTGAGAATTGAGCTGGCAGTGTCCGACATGGTATCCCGCTCAAGCATCTCATTGGTGATGTTGAGGGCCGCCATCACGGCGATACGTTCGGTACCGAATACCTTGCCGCTGGCGCGTATTTCCCGCATTTTGGTGTCCAGGTGCCTGGCGGAGCGGAGAAGGGCTTCCTGCTCTTCCTGCGGGCAGGCGACCAGGTATTCCTTGTCGAGAATCTTGACTTCGACGGTTGTCGGCTGCTGTGGCATCAGTGGTGCTCCAGGGCCCGGAGGCGGCCTATCATGGCTTCGATCTTGTTTTTGGCAAGATCATTCTTGTGCATGAGCTGCGCTCGCTCACGGTTCCAGTCGTCCTGCAGCTCGCGCAGCATCGCGTTGTCACGTTCCAGTTTGCGACAGTGTTCGATCAATCTGTCGAGTTTGTCCGCCAATGCCTGTAGTTCGGACTGTTCCATGAGTCGTCCAACGCCTGTATCAAAGAAGTGAACTAACTATAAGTGTGGACTGCAAGCTGGTCAATTTACAGGGATGTCATGGCCCGCGTTGCGTGATGTCCGTCACTCTGGGGCCACGTGTCCCAGCCCCTGTTTTCGGCTGCCCCGCCAGGCCTGGAGTGCTGGAATCAGTCCCACGAGCAATGCTGCCAGAGGGACGCTGGCGATGATCGACCATTCCGTCGCATTCAGCGGCCGCAAGCCTACCTGAACGCCCCACGTATCCAGTAGCCAGGGGCTAAGAGCCGCGATGCCAGCCGCTCCGGCCAATATCGCGAGCCCGCAGGCCGCGATGGCGAGCAGGACGCACTCGATTACGTGCAGTGCCGCGATGAGCGCCGGCGAAGCCCCAGTAGCCCTCAGGATCGCCACTTCCTGCCGGCGCTGCGCTTGCAGAGTCAGCAACACCGCCACGAGCCCGACCAGGCTGGTGACCACCACAAAGCCGGTGATGCCCAGCAAGGCCTTTTCGAACTGCCCCATGATTCGCCAGAGTTCGCTGAGCGCCACCCCCGGAAGAATCGCTGACAGTGGTTCGAGCTGCGATTCATTGATCTGGCGCTGAACCTGAAACGTCAGCACTTTGCGGTCGATACCCACGAAGGCGGCGGTAATCGCGTCCGGTGTGAGGTCCCTCTGCCTGGCTTCTTCGGGCGTGACGGTTCGCCCGGGGATGGCAACACCGGATTCCCAGCCAATATGGATGGCTTCCAGGCCCTCCAGGCTGACGTAAACCGCCTGGTCCACCGGTGTGCCAGTGGGAGCGAGGATGCCAGTGACCTTAAACGGGGTGTCCTTGTGGTTGGAGAAGCTGGTCTTGCCGCCGCCATGGGACAGGGTCACCCTGTCGCCGGTCTGGTGAGCATGCTTGCGGGCCACTTCGGCCCCCAACACCACGTCGAAGACATCGGCGAACCATTCTCCTTCGGCCAATGCGGGTTGCTGGTCCCGACCGTAGCGGAAATGTTCCGGGAATTGCTCGCTGGTGCCAACAACCCGGTGTCCGCGGTAACTGTCGCCCAGGGAAATGGGCACCAGCCAGCCGATGCGCTCATCCTCCTGCAGTTTCTCGTAGGTACTCCAGCGGATGTTGTTGGTGGCGTCACCGATGTGAAAAACAGTGTACAGCAGCAGGTTCAGCTGACCGCTGCGAGCGCCCACGATCAGGTCGGTGCCGGAGATGGTGTTGGTAAAGGACTGCTTCACTTCGGTGCGCAGGTACTGAACGCCCAAAAGCAGGGTGATGCTGAGCGTCAGGGTCAGGGTCACCAGCGCCAGTACCCTGCGCCGATACCAGAGGCTTGCCATGGCCAGAGACAACGCCAGCCGCAGGTTCATGGGGTCACCTCCAGGGCCAGTTGGTGGTTAAAGCGTTGCGCCAGGCTCTTGTCGTGGCTGACAAAGACAACGGATGAGTGTTTTTCAGCCGCCAGCCCCAACAACAGCTCGATAAAGCGGTCCCGGTTGTCGCTGTCCAGGGCAGAGGTGGGCTCGTCCGCCAGGATCAGTTCCGGGGCGCCAGTCAGTGCTCTGGCGGCGGCTACTCGCTGTTGTTGCCCGACGCTGAGGGTGGTAACACGTCGGTGCCAATGGTTCTGGGGGATGCCCAGGGCAGTCAGCAGGGATTTCGCCTCTGCCTCCGGAGAAGACAAGGCTCGCGCTCGGCGTTTCGGTGAGAGTCGACAGGGCAGTGTGACGTTGTCCAGCGTGCTCAGGTAAGGCACCAGGTTGAACTGCTGGAATATAACGCCCATGTGGTCGGCCCTGAATCGGTCGCGTTGGCCGCTGGTTAGGCCTGCCAGGTCTGTGCCCAGCAGTTCCAGACGACCGGAATCCGGCACGATAAGGCCGCCCATCAGGCTCAGGAGTGTGCTCTTGCCGCTACCGCTGGGGCCACGGAGGAAAAGGTGTTCACCGCTGTTCAGTGTTACGTCAGGATAGCGGATGCCCGGCTGGGCCCGGTCCCAGCGAAAAGTGAGTTCGCTGATGCGGAGGGTCTGCCGTGGGGTTACGGAACTCTCTGGGGTTACAGAAGTCTCTTTGTGCAAGTCTGTCTTGCCGGTCATGTCAGGCATTGGTCATCCGGTGTATGATCCCTGAATCGTTACAGGAGACGTCAGTTTTATGTCAGAACCTCTGGAATCCCGCACGCGGCAACGCTCTCTGTTCGCCACCCTGTTTATGGTGGCGCTGGTCGCGGCCTTCAGTCTCTCAACCGCCGTTAGCGCAAAAGACGCCTCGAAAGAGATCGACTGGCTGGAATTGATGCCAGAGGAGGATCTCAACCTACTCGAGAATATGCCAGAAGTCTCCCATGAGGGTGACGGCCCTGCCACCTTACCGGACGAGATCATGACAGGCCGTGTGGTGCCTGAAATGGATGGTCGGTCAGGCCGGATTCCAGGTTTTGTCGTGCCGCTGAAAACCACACAGGATATGCGCATTCTGGAGTTTTTCCTGGTGCCATACTATGGCGCCTGCATACATGTGCCGCCGCCCCCTCCCAACCAGATCGTCCACGTGAAGTACAAGAAGGGCTTCAAGCTCGAAGCACTCTATGATCCGGTGTGGATTGAAGGCACCCTGAAGATCGAGAAAACCGAGAACGATATTGCTTCGTCTTCTTACTCCATCGTGGCGGAGAATGTCTCGCCCTACGAGGAATAATGCTCCGGCAGGTCGTTCATCGGTCAGTTGTCGACAGTAAATGCCCGGTTTGAAGGTGTCAGCCGGGCACTGCCCTGGCCGGAGGGGCTGACCCATTCGACGGTGAGTTCGTCCATGCCCTCGAACCTCCCCATCAGCGCTGATGTGAATTCCTGATCGGCGTCGATGCGGCTGCATTCCAGTTGTTGGGATACATCGTATTCCCGATGAGTGGCTTCCCCATGATGTTCTTCGTCGGAATGTCCGTCCTCGTGATGATCGTGCTCGTCGTGGCCGTGATCGTGATGAATATCCCCGCCGTGGTTTTCTTCTTCCCCGCCGAGTTCCACGGCTGCGTCTGTCACGCGGCAGTCGGCCGCTGCGGTGTTGATCAGCGGCGTGGTTTCCAGCCAGCGGTTAATGTCCGCCAACCGGCTTTTCTCCGCGTCCGTGCGGGCGCCATGCTCGAACCCGGCGAGATTGTAGGCCGGGGAATTGAGCATCAGGTCAATACGGTTTTCTTCCACCGCCATCTGCAACCGGGCATGACCGTGTTCGTGGGCGCCGGGATTGTCGGTGGCCAGCGCCACTGGTGCCAGGCTGCAGGCAGCGATCGTGCATCCAAGTTTATGCAGCGAGCGGGGACGGTTTGGGGGTACGCGTATGGCGGACATGGCTGGCGGCTCTCCTTGAAATTGATATGTTATAACATAATTTACTCTTTCCCGGCCCGCAATCAAGAGGGCAAGTGTCTTAAATCCGGCTGAATGCTAGGATAGGGCCTTCATTCATTCATACAGGATCGTCCCGTTTCATGTCCGAAACCGACACCTCCAACGCCCGCGCTGTTGCCTTTGAGCGCTGGGCCAATGTGTTTACCACTCACAAGGCTTTCAGTCATCCATCGGAGCTCCACGGTGTGCTTTGTGGCCGGCTTGCTGCTGGCGCACGGATCAGTGAAGAAGAATGGCTGGCCATGGTCTGTGAGCACATGGGCCTGCCCCAGGCTGCGACCGACGAATCGGACGAACTGCGGGAGTTTATGGCCTCGGCCTATAGCCAGACGCTCGAGCTACTCAAGGCCACCGATATGAGTTTTCAGCCTTTGCTGCCGGATGACGATTACGCCATCGAGCAGCGACTGGAGGCGCTCACCTCCTGGGTGCGTGGTTTCCTTGAGGGTATGGCGCTGTCCGCTGGCCAGGCACTGGGCGAGGCGCCGGACGAAATCCGTGAACTCATTGAAGACATGGTGGCGATCAGTCAGGTGGCCGACGATGACGAGCCGGACGATGAAAGCGAACAACAATTGATGGAAATCGTCGAATATGTACGGCTGGGTGCGCTAGCGGTGTTTACAGAGTTCAATCCGCCGGAAAAGCCGTCACCCAATACCCCGACTTTGCACTGAACAACGCTGATACCCGTGGGAGACATCATGGCTTCACTGATACCCGTCAAGGAATTCAACGATCGCCGGCACCGGCTGATGGAGCGAATGGCACCGGACAGCATTGCCATACTGCCAGCCGCCCCCGAGCGGGTGCGCAACCGGGATGTCCTGCATCCATTTCGCCAGGACAGCGACTTCCAGTACCTGACTGGCTTCGGCGAGCCGGAAGCGGTTCTGGTACTGATCCCCGGCCGGGAGCATGGTGAGTCTGTACTTTTCTGTAAGGAACGAAACCCGGAAAAGGAGCTGTGGGATGGTTTTCTGGCAGGTCCCGAGGGTGCCATCGAGACCTTCGGCCTGGACGATGCCTTTCCCATTGCAGACATTGACGACATCCTGCCCGGCATGATCGAAGGCCGCAGCCGGGTATATTACCCACTGGGCAAGGATCATAATTTTGATGCCAAGGTGATGGACTGGGTCAAGGTGATCCGCAGCAAGGTTCGCTCAGGTGCCCATCCGCCTGGTGAGTTCGTAGCGCTGGAGCATCTGCTCCACGACCTTCGCCTGTACAAGAGTGCGGCGGAAATCAAGGTGATGGCCAGGGCCGGTGAGATCAGTTGTGAAGCCCACAAGCGGGCAATGAAGCGGGCCGCCAAAGGTGTCTTTGAATACGCCCTGGAAGCTGAGCTGATTCACACCTTCATGGAAAATGGTGCCCGTTCCACGGCTTATCCGTCGATTGTGGGTGGCGGCCAGAACGCCTGCATCCTCCACTACATCGAAAACAGCGCCCCGTTGAACGAGGGCGATCTGGTGCTCATCGACGCGGGCTGTGAGTTGGAATGCTACGCCTCCGATATCACCCGTACCTTCCCGGTCAGCGGTAAATTCAGCGATGAACAGCGGGCTTTGTATGAGGTCGTGTTGGCCGCACAATATGCCGCCATTGAGGAAGTTCGCCCCGGTAATCACTGGGATCACCCTCACCAGGCGGCCCTGAAAGTGCTTACCCAGGGCTTAATCGATCTTGGTCTGTTAAAGGATACGACGGTAGAGCAGGCCATCGAGGAACAGGCGTTCAAACCGTTTTTCATGCACCGTACTGGCCACTGGCTGGGCCTGGATGTGCATGATGTTGGGGACTACAAGGTGGGCGATGCGTGGCGCGAACTGGAGCCGGGCATGGCACTGACCGTGGAGCCCGGGCTATATGTGGCGCCGGACAACACCAGCGTGGATGCGAAATGGCGTGGTATCGGCATTCGCATCGAGGATGACGTGGTGGTGACGAAAGAGGGCTGTCGGGTCCTCACCGAGGCGGTCCCCAAGACCATTCCCGAGATTGAAGCGCTGATGGCCGACTGACCGTGAACCAGCACGATACCGATATCATCATCGCCGGTGGTGGGCTGGCAGGAGCCACCCTGGCATTGGCGCTGGCGAGAACCCTGCCGCAACTGCGGGTGACTGTGGTGGAGGCGTTTCCGTTGTCTCCGGAGGCCCTGCCTGACAGCTATCAGCCCAGCTACGATGCCCGTTCCACGGCGCTGGCCTGGGGTTCGCGGCTGATTTTTGAGGAGCTGGGCCTTTGGTCGCGGCTCTCCGAGCACGCTACGCCCATTCGCCATATTCATGTATCGGACCGTGGGCATTTTGGCGCCACGCGCCTGAACGCGGCCGACCACCAACAGGAGGCCCTGGGCTACGTGGCGGACAACCGCTGGATGGGGCTGTGCCTGATGCGGGAGCTGCTGCAGACCGATGTGGTCTGGGAAGCGCCGGCGGAAGTAACGGCCATGCAGCCGCTGCCGGAGGGTGTCCGCGTTACCCTGGGTGCCGACAACGGCGAACGGGAACTGACTGCGCAGTGCCTGGTGGTGGCTGACGGTGGCCGCTCCGGCCTGCGTGAAACGCTGGGCTTCCGGATCAACGAACAGGCCTATGATCAGCATGCCCTGATCGCCAATGTTTCCACGTCCGATAGCCACGGATTCACGGCGTTCGAGCGTTTCACCGATGCTGGCCCCATGGCGTTGTTGCCTCACGGCTCACCAATCCGGGCGGGAACCACTGCCGCGTTGGTCTGGACCCTGAGCAGTGGGGCACTTGAGGAACTGCTGTCGCTGAGTGATGAGGACAAGTGTCAGCGGCTTCAGCAACGGTTTGGCTGGCGTCTTGGGCGGTTTACCCACATCGGGGAATGCAGCCACTATCCGCTGACCCTGAAAACTGTGGATGAGGCGGTTCGTCCCGGTGTCGTGCTGGTGGGCAATGCGGCACATACGTTACATCCGGTCGCCGGCCAGGGCTTTAATCTGGCGCTGCGGGGGCTGATGGCGCTGGTGGAGCAGTTCAGGGTGGCCGTCGAGCAGCAGCAACCCCTGGGCAGCCTGGGCGTTCTCAACGCTTATCAGATTCGTCACCGCCGGGACTGGCAGCAGACCGTGCGCTTCTCCGATTCTCTGATCCAGCTGTTTGGCAATCACCTGCCGCTGGTAACCACTGCCCGCGACGCCGGCCTGATGGGGCTGGATCTGTTGCCTGGTGCCAAGCGCTGGTTTGCTCGCCAGGCTATGGGCCTGGGTGGGCGCCGGGCCGAACTTCGCACTCCTGACAACGCTTTCCCGGAACGCAATGACCATGAGTGAGCAACCGCAATTCGATATTCTGGTGGTCGGCGGCGGCATGGTGGGCTCGGCCCTTGCGCTGGGCTTGTCGCGGCAAGGCTGGAATGTCGGGCTGGTGGAAGGTGCCGACCGAAAGTCCTTGATGCAGGCCCCTGGAGAAGCAGCATCGGTGGAGGATTTTGATCCCCGCGTGAGCGCCATTTCGGTCGCCAGTCAGCGCCTGCTGGAACAGTTGGGGGTATGGTCGGACATAACCTCTGGTCGCCATTGTTCCTACCAGACGATGACCGTATGGGACGGCGATGGCACCGGCCGCATCCAGTTCGAGGCGGCAGAACTCCGGGCACCGGCATTGGGAACGATCATCGAGAACCGTCGAATTGTACGGGCACTGTTTGACGCCCTTGCCGATAGTACGGCGACTCTGATTGATGGCGTCAGGGTGAGTGGCTGGTGGCAGGATGAGCAGACGCGTGGCATACGCCTTGAAGACGGTCAGGCCATAGGGGCCAGGCTTGTAATAGCTGCGGACGGTGCCCATTCCCGATTGCGCCAGTGGGTCGGATTGCCGACCCGCGAGTGGGATTACGGCCAGCAGGCCATCGTATGCACCGCTCGAACTGCCCAGAGCCACGGTTTTACGGCCTGGCAACGGTTTTCGCCCACAGGGCCACTGGCGTTCCTGCCATTGCTGACGGAGTCCGGCGATGAGCATTTCTGCTCCATTGTCTGGTCCCAGGATACCGAAGAGGCCCGTCGTTTGATGGCGCTGGATGACGATGCCTTCAAGGCGAAACTGGAACGTGCGATAGAGCGTGAACTGGGCGCAGTGGATGTCGTCTCCCGTCGCCACGCATTTCCCTTGCGTCAGCGTCACGCCAAGGAATACATTGCCACCGGCTTCGCGCTGGTGGGCGATGCAGCCCATACCATTCATCCCCTGGCCGGCCAGGGGGCGAATCTGGGTTATGGGGATGTTCGTGCATTGCTGGACGAACTGGCAAGTGCTCGTAGCAAAGGCATTGATCCAGACAACGAGCTTGTGCTGGCCCGTTACCAGCGTCGTCGCAAGGGTGAGAACCTCGCGATGATTGCGGCCATGGAAGGTTTCAAGCAACTGTTTGGCCGTGATGAGTTGACCCTGCGTTGGTTGCGCAACGCCGGTATGCGCTGGCTGAATCAGCTTGGGCCGATCAAGAACCGTATTGCGGCCGAGGCCATGGGGCTGGATGCCTGATCATGGCTCACAGGGCGCACCATAAAAGTCGTTAAACCAAAAGGAATTCGTTATGGCTGCCAGCAGTCTCCTTGTATTGATTGATGACATCGCCACGGTTCTGGACGATGTGGCACTGATGACCAAGGCGGCCACCAAGAAAACCGCCGGCGTGCTGGGGGATGACCTCGCGCTCAATGCCCAACAGGTGACCGGTGTGAAACCCGCGCGGGAACTGCCGGTGGTCTGGGCGGTGGCGAAGGGCTCAATGCTCAACAAGGCCATCCTGGTTCCGGGCGCTCTCGCCATCAGCTTCTTCGTGCCCTGGTTGGTGATCCCCCTGCTGATGCTGGGCGGCGCTTTTCTCTGTTTTGAGGGGTTTGAAAAAATCGCTCATCGGTTCCTCCACAGGCAGGAAGATGAACAGCACAAGGAAGAACTACGCAACGCCCTCAAAAATCCCGACGTCGATCTGAAAGTGGTTGAGCAAGACAAGATCAAAGGGGCGATCCGCACAGACTTTATCCTGTCGGCTGAAATCATAGCGATCACCCTGGGAACGGTCAGTAGTCAGAGCATCGGAATGCAGTTCATGGTGCTGACGGTCGTCGCCATAATGATCACCATCGGTGTCTATGGCCTGGTGGCCGGCATTGTGAAACTGGACGATGGCGGTCTGTACCTCAGTCAGAAAGAAAGCCCATTCGCCAAGCGGGTTGGGGAAGGCATCCTCTGGTTTGCTCCCTGGATGATGAAGGCCTTGTCGGTTCTGGGCACCATTGCCATGTTCCTGGTGGGTGGTGGCATTCTCACCCATGGGCTGCCGCCGGTGTATGAAGCCATCCATCACTTTGTCGAAGATTTCGGTGGTGTCGGTCAGGCCGTTATTCCGGTGCTTGCAGACGGCCTTTTCGGCGTTGTCGCGGGGGCTTTACTGGTAGCGGTGATTACGCCACTGATAAAATTGTGGAAGGCGCGTTCGGCCTGAGCTAAACGCAGGCGTCGAACAGGCGGCTTACCAGCACAGGTACGGCGGTCTCGACCCGGAGAATACGGCTGCCAAGGTGCACCGCTTCGCAGCCCGCCTCGGTCAGTTTGTCGATTTCATAGGGTATGAACCCGCCTTCCGGGCCAACGCACAGGGTGGCGGGTTCGTTGATGTGTACTGGGCACGGCGTGCTGGTGCCGGGGTGCGCAACCAGAGCATGGGTATTTCTCAGTAGTGCCGGCAACTCATCTTCCACAAACGGCTTGAACAGCTTGCGGACGTGCAGCCGGGGCAGCTGGGTGTCTCGCGCCTGCTCCAGGCCGAGTACCATGTTTTCCCGCAGATTGTCGTCCGACAGCCACGGTGTTTGCCAGAAGCTCTTCTCGACCTTGTAGGCATTGATCAGCCAGATATCCTTGACGCCAAGGGTTGCGCAGGTTTGCAGTACACGGCGGAACATCTTTGGCCGTGGCATTGCGAGGATCAACGTCAGGGGCAGGGGGGCGGGCGGCTGCGAGGTCAATTCCACCTGGAGGGCAGCCTCAGTATCGGTAAGCCTTAGCACGCGGCCGGTGCCAATATTGCCGTCGACAAGCCCCACGGGTACCAGGTCGCCTTCCGCGACCTTCAGCACGGAATGCAGGTGGGCCAGCCGGCGGCCCGTCAGCACGGCTGTGTCCGCCGCCACGAAATCATCCTGGAACAGCAGCGCCAGGTTCATTCGTTGGAGGTGTCCGTTGCGTCAGGGGCTTCCACCTCGCGTCTGGCGAGCCGACCAAACAGAATGCCGAGTTCAAACAACAGCCACATGGGCACCGCCAGCAGGGTCTGGGAGATGATGTCTGGAGGGGTCAGCAGCATGCCGATCACGAAGCAGCCCACCACGATGTACGGGCGTTTTGCAGCGAGGTCCTCGGGCGTGGTGGCACCGGTGAGAATCAGCAGTATGGTGGCGATGGGAATTTCGAAGGCAACCCCGAAGGCAAAGAACATCTTCAGTACGAAATTGAGGTAGCTGCTGATATCCGGCAACTCAACAATGCCTTCCGGGCCGATGGCGGTGAAGAATCCGAACACCAGAGGGAACACCACGTAGTAAGCAAATGCCGCCCCCAGGTAGAACAGGACGACCGACGTAAACAGCAAGGGGAACGCCAGTTTCTTCTCATGGGCATACAGGCCCGGCGCAATAAAACTCCAGAGCTGATAGAGGATCACCGGAATGGCCACGAACACGGCTAGTACCAGGGCCAGTTTCAATGGCGCGAAGAACGGCGAGGTGATGTCTGTTGCGATCATGGTCTGGCCGACTGGCAGCAGGTCCCGCAAGGGTTGCGATATCAGCAGGTAGAGTTCATTGGCAAACGGGTAGATGGCGGCAAAACAGATGATTACCGCCAACACCATTTTCAACAGGCGGTTGCGCAGCTCCAGCAAGTGTTCCACCAGCGGCATTTCTGGCTGGATATCTTCGGGACGATGGGCGTTTTTGCCGTCAGGCTGGGTGGTCATGAACGGTTATCCGGCGTGCTTTCCTGTTTTTTCGGGGTGCTATCGGCCGAAGGGGCGTGCGCGCGGTCATCCTCTCGCGGCGGATCTTCAGGGTCCAGAGAGGCATGCCCGGAGCCGTTGGCCGAGGTTGGGTCTTCCTCCGGGTCCAACATGGGTTCTGGCTCGGGCTCTGACTGTGTGGCAATCCGCCGGGTCGCAGGCGCGGGCCGGTGTTTGGGCTTTTCGTCGTCGGACAGAACCATGTGCTCGTATTTCTTGGCCTCGTCCAGAGCGCCGCGCACGGACTTCTGGACATCCTCCAGGCCGACGTCGCCGGCTTTGCGCAGTTCTTCGCGAAGCTCTTCCGCCTTGAGCTGACGGTCGAGCTCCGAGGAGAACTGGCTGACCATGCGGCGGGCACCACCGATCCAGCGCCCGGCCGCCCGGGCCGCAGTAGGCAGCCTCTCGGGGCCGAGAACCAGTAACGCAATGACGCCGCAGATCAGCAGCTCGACAAAGCCGATATCAAACATTCAGCCCGTCTCAGCTGTGGGACTTGTCCCGTGGCTTTTCTTCGGCGCGGGCTTCATGAGCCTTCGCGTCGGCATCGTCTGCAATGGCGTCCGGGTCATCGTCCTTCTTGTCGTCTTCGTTCATGGATTTCTTGAACCCACGAATGGCACCGCCCAGATCCCCGCCGATGTTGCGGAGCTTTTTGGTTCCGAACAACAGGATAACAATGCCAAGTACGATTAGGAGTTGCCAGATACTGATGCCCATGCCGGGACCCTCGTCTTAAGATTTCTGTTACGTTTGATTGTACGCCACTTCGGGGGGCTTCCGGAAACCCTCTTCGGGGCTGCCCGGCTTACTGATCCCGGGAGGCTTTCTCTTCAAGGCCAGACAGATCAAATCGGCTGGCGAGTTCGTCGATGACGTCCTTGGGGCCAAGGCCTAGCCGGGACAGCATCACCATGCTGTGGAACCAGAGGTCGGCGGTTTCATAAACCACGTCCCGGGTTTCGCCCGAGTGCTCCGCGTCCTTGGCGGCCAACAATGTCTCGGTGCACTCTTCCCCTACCTTTTCCAGGATCTTGTTGAGCCCTTTCTGATGCAGGCTGGCGACATAGGATGTCTCCGGGTCTGCCTCCTTGCGGGCTTCCAGCACCTGAGCCAGTTGCTCGAGAACGTCACTCATGGTTGCTACCTCCCTGTTTCTTGCCGTAAATAGCCTCGGGGTTCCGTAGAACCGGGTCGACACTCGCCCATTGCCCGCCTTCCAACCGACGATAGAAGCAACTTCGCCGCCCGGTGTGGCAGGCAATACCGCCTTTCTGCTCGACCTTCAGAAGAATCACGTCTTCATCGCAGTCCAGCCGGATTTCCGAGATCACCTGTTGGTGGCCGGAGGTTTCCCCTTTGCGCCACAACTTGCCGCGGGAACGGGACCAATATACGGCCTGGCCTTCTTCGGCGGTCAGCCTGAGCGACTCTGCGTTCATCCAGGCCATCATCAGGATGTCGCCGGTAACAGCGTCCTGGGCAATGGCCGGTACCAGCCCATCCGCATTCCAGCGGATTTCCTCTAACCAGTCAGGCGCCCCGACTCTAGCGTTTGATTCTTGCATTTAGATGACTTCCGTCAGTTTTTTCGTTCACGGCCAACAACCAGCCAGGCCGCCACGGCCAGTAAAGCCCAGCCATGAACGGGCATGGTCTGCGCGATGGTGGCAAGGTCGTGGTCGAGGCTCAGCCAGGCCACACCAGCCAGGGCGACTGCGGCCATTCCTCGTCGCCAGCGCCGGTCAGCCCGGGCACGGCTTTCGCGAATAAGCTCCAGTGTAGCGCGACTGGGGTGGTCGTTGGAGCCCGTGTTGCGTAACTGCACCAGCGCGTCGTGTACCAGTTGTGGCATTTCCGGCGACTGTTCCAGCCAGGCAGGCAAATGGGACTGCAAGGATTTGATCAGACCGGACGGGCCGATGCGTTTGCGCATCCAGGCTTCCAGGAAGGGCTGGGCGGTACTCCACAGGTCCAGGTCCGGGTAAAGCTGGCGCCCGAGGCCTTCCACGTTCAGCAGGGTTTTCTGCAGTAGCACCAATTGCGGTTGCACCTCCATGTTGAAGCGCCGCGCCGTCTGGAACAGTCGTAGCAGGAAGTGACCAAAGGAGATGTCTTTCAGTGGTTTCTCGAAAATCGGCTCGCAAACGGTGCGTATGGCCGCCTCAAATTCATTGACGCGGGTATCCGGTGGCACCCAGCCGGACTGGATATGCAGCTCCGCCACCTGGCGGTAGTCGCGGCGGAAAAATGCCAGCAAATTGCGGGCAAGGTAGCTTTGGTCATCCGGTGCAAGGGTGCCGACGATGCCGAAATCGATGGCGATGTATTTCGGGTCGGCGGGGTTGCTGACATCCACAAAAATATTGCCAGGGTGCATGTCGGCGTGGAAGAAGCTGTCGCGGAAAACCTGGGTGAAGAAGATTTCCACCCCTTTTTCCGCCAGTACTTTCAGGTCAACGCCGGCTTCTCGCAGTGCCGGAATATCGGCGATGGGAATGCCGTGGATACGCTCCATCACCAGCACCGACTTGCGGGTGTAATCCCAGTCGATGGAAGGAATGTAAATCAGCGATGAGTTCTCGAAATTACGGCGCAGCTGGCTGGCGTTGGCGGCTTCGCGCTGCTGGTCGAGTTCGTCATGGATGGTGGAATCGTAGTCCGCCACCACTTCCACCGGGTGCAGCCGACGGCCTTCGGACCAGTAGCGTTCCAGCAGACCAGCCATCATGTACATCAATGCCAGGTCCTGGCGGATCACCCGTTCAATGTCGGGGCGGATGACCTTGACCACGACTTCCCGGCCGTCGAGAAGCGTGGCGGCATGCACCTGGGCGACTGAGGCAGAGGCCATGGGCTCGCGGGAAAACTCCGCAAACAGCTCCGATACCGGCGCACCGAGGGATTTTTCGATAATGCCCTGGGCGACGTGGCCGGGAAAAGGCGGTACCCGGTCCTGCAGGTGTTTGAGGGAAAGCGCCATGTCGTCGGGCAGCAAGTCCCGTCGTGTTGACAGGATCTGGCCGAATTTGACGAATACCGGCCCCAGCTCTTCAAACGCGAGGCGTAGACGGTCGCCCCGGTCCAGCTTGGGTTTCGGGAACAGGTGCCAGGGAGCCAACAGGAAAAAAACCTTCAGCGGAACAGGCAGCTCCGCCAGCGGTAGAAAGGTGTCCAACCGGTAACGGCAGAAAACCCAGGCAATGCGGAACAGGCGTTGCAGGCGCGTCACGGCGTCTCCGTTTGGTTTTGTTCTCTTGGGTGCTCCAGCCGCGTGATCCTGGCTTCCAGGCGTTCGGTCTGCAGGTTCAGCCGGTCGATATCGGTAAACGTGGCTTCCAGCTCCCGGCGCCCGGGCAGGCTTCGGCTTTCTTCATGAATGTATTCTTCAATATTGGCGTTCAGGGACGTAAACGCCTGTCGGCTCCAGCGAACAGCCCCGCGAACGCGCTGGCCGATAAAGTGTGCCGGCACATCACCCATATACCCGGCCATGGCGGCTTCCCAGTCGGGGTTGAGTTGGTCGATGGCGCGCTGGAACTGGTGCGCCAGGGCGGTATCGCCAGTCACATCAATGCGGCCCTCGCTGAAAACCCCGTTATCGCCGGTGGCCAGTGCGGCAAATGCCATGGGGCGGCCGGACAGGATCAGAGCCGGGGTTTCCAAGGGCTGGCTGGCAACCTGAACGCGATCTCCCGTCTGTTGCAGCGTCAGTGTGAGGCCGAGCCCGTCCAACGAAAACTGTACCGGCCCCGTAAGCGCTGACATCAGCGCCCGCTTGCCAGCGGGGTCCAGCGCCAGCGCTCGGTTGAGCGCGCTCTCAATGATAGAGGTAGCGGCGGACAACAGGGTCGGGCCAGGAAACATCAGGGCTTGATTCCCACATGCAGGGCGACCACGCCGCCGGTCATGTTGTAGTACTTGCAGTTCACCAGGCCGGCCTCTTCCATCATCGTCTTGAGTGTATCCTGGTCCGGATGCATGCGGATGGACTCGGCCAGGTATTGATAGCTGTTGGAGTCGCCGGCAATCAACTGGCCCATCAGCGGCAGCGCATTGAACGAATACACGTCATAGGCTTTGCTGAGCAGAGGGTTCTTCGGCTTGGAAAACTCCAGCACCATCACCTTGCCACCGGGTTTCAGTACCCGGGTCATATCCCGCAGGGCTTGGTCCTTGTCGGTGACGTTACGCAGGCCAAAGGCAATGCTCACAGCGTTAAAGCTGTTGTCCGGGAACGGCAGGTGTTCGGCGTCCGCCTGAACGTATTCGATGTTGCCAGCGTAGCCACGGTCCATCAGCCGACCCCGCCCAACCTGCAGCATGGACGCATTGATGTCGGCCAGCACAACCTTGCCAGTTGGGCCGACCAGGTCGGAGAACTTCATGGTCAGATCGCCGGTACCACCGGCAATATCCAGCACCTGGTGCCCCTTGCGCACGCCGGAAAGCTCAATGGTGAAGCGCTTCCAGAGGCGGTGGATTCCCATGGACATGAGGTCGTTCATCAGGTCGTACTTGCCGGCCACGGAATGGAACACTTCAGCGACCTGTCCCGCTTTCTGGCTTTTCGGCACGTTGCGAAAGCCAAAATGGGTAACGTCGTCTTTAGGTGCTTCCGCCTGCGGCTGGTCGATAGACGGTTGTTGCTCGCTCATGGGCCTGTCCTGTCAGAATCTGAACCCCGTATTCTAACGCTTGCGGGGGTGGCTACAAGTTTAATGCCGACTTACACTATAAATCGCGTCCGAAATCCTGGAGATATCCGTTTCATGTCAACAATTGATGTACGCCGTACTCATTCCCTCGACAAAGAGCACGCCCGTCAAGCGGCCGAAACCCTGGCTGAGGATCTGTCAAAGCAGTTTGATGTGAACTATCAGTGGGAAGGGGATCACCTCAAATTCAAGCGCAGCGGCGTAAAAGGCCAGTTAGAAATCACCGACAGCAATCTCCATGTTCATCTGGAACTGGGCATGATGCTGCGGCCGTTCAAATCGCGGATTGAGCAGGAAATCCACTCCCAGCTTGACCAGATCCTGAAGGCCTGAGTTCCCCTCTGCCGTTAAAGGTCACTCGGCAGATCAAACGGTTTCGGGTGGCCGTCCTGGATGTTCTTCATGACCCGCTTCTCCCGTGTGACCAGCCGGTCAATCAGCAGGTCTACATCGTCCATTTTACGGAACGCGGAATAGCCCCGGTGGAGGAAGCTGTGCAGGTCGCTTAGGTTCGCCATTTCAGCGGGTGCCCGGCTCATTGATAGCAGCCAGCCAAGGGTGCGGTTGCGCACATAGCGATCGAGCTGATGCCCCACTTCAGCCACCAGGGTAATCTGTCGTTCGCGCTGTTCCAGTTTCTGGCTGCGGCGAAAGATCTCGCAGTAGGCATCACTGGAAAGTTCGCTGGGCGAAAGGCCGTTTGAATGGCAGAGTTCGGCCAGCTCCAGGTCCAGCCGTTGGGTAATCAGGTTCAACTCCACCAGCCCGGCGAAGGTGTCCAGCAGGTTGTCCGGGAGCCACTTCACCATCTTCGGGAATACGCGGTCGATGTTGTCGTCGCGTTGGGTCATGCCGGCGGGAGCGTAGAGGTCCGTCAGCAGAAATTCCAGGCCGGTGTGGTAGCCAGGGTGTCGATAGAGGTCCGCGTGGGTGGCTTTCAGGCGTTCCGCCTGCCAGTCCGCTATTCGGAAGGTGTGTTCCAGCAGGGGGTGGGTGGCTTTGTGCTGGCGGAAGTCGTGGTAGTCCAGCAGCAATTGCTGCAACCGGCGCGCGCTGTCGGAATGGGTTGGGGTAGCGACTAGGCGCTCACGATACATAGGGGGGTGGCTCCACTGGACCTGCAACAGAAGCGCGCCAGTTTAGCGGAGCCGGGGCCTGAGTGCAGCTGTGCTAACCCTGAGCTGTCGCCGGCAGGCTCTCAAATCCCGGCACCCATTCCTTGCTGTCGAGGGTGATGAAGTGGCTGGGTGCCTCGGTTTCGACGATCCGCATGGTGGTTGGGCTTTGGCGTGCACTGGCCAGCATGGCCTGTCGATCCAGTATTCGGTCCACAGCCGGTATCAGGAAGGTGCCGTAACGAACCTTGCTGTATACACTGGTGTCTGTCCTCTCCATCCAGGCCATCAGGTTCTCTATGTTGCGAACAATGGTCAGGTGGTCTTTGGTGGCGGAAAACAGTTTGCCCAGCAGCTGCTTCTTGCGCGGGTTCATCTTGCCGAAGAAGGTTTGGCCGTAGGCGGAGGAGGGCGCACTGTTTATCAGGCGAATCAGCCAGGGCCACATGCCGTGGCTCACCGGCTCCAGTACCGCAGTCACCAGTGCAGAAAGGCGTCCCTGGGGCAGCACGGGGGCTTCCAGCACTAATTCCACGTTTTCATACAGTTCTGGCCATTGATTGATGGCCTCAAGGATGACAGCTCCGCCACGGGAATGGCCGTGCACGCGAATGTTGTCGGTACTGGGCAGATTCGCCAGCGCCTGATTGAGTATGCAGGCGTCGTACTCAATAGTGCCGTCGAGGTGCTTGATCGGCACCTCCCAATCCGGTGCTTCGGGCGTCACGCCGTTTACGGGAATATGATAGTTGCTGCAGGTCAGCAGGATCAGTTCGGTGGTTGGTGCTTCGTAGGCCTGGGTGAAGTAGCAGTGATTTTCCAGAAATCCGTGGACGCCAATAACGGTCTGTTCGGCCTTGCCGCTGTGATTGCGGACGGAAACAGCGCCTGTGCCGACGCGGAAGACTCGCCCTGAGAACATCTCCGAGTAAGCGCTATCGATCGGTTTTATCAGTTTTCGTACATGGCTCGCTTTCATGACTGCTCTCCTTCAGCACCTGATGCCTGCCTTTTATTGGTCTTTATGGGCGCTGGTACATTCAGTTGTACCGACTTCTGCCCCCGCAGGTATTGGCACTGATTACTGTTTTTACGCTCAGTCAGGGCCAATAGACGTTTGGCGAACAGTGCGTAAGGGCACGTGTCGTGGCTAATAACCATTTCATCAAGCCTTATTCCCAGTATAGGGGTGAAAGGTTACTTCCGTGTAACTTTTTGTAACTCCGTGACGCCGACAGCCTTATGGAGCCTTCTGGGCTTGTCTGGCACAATGCGGGGTCATCTTTTCATTTCTTGCAGCATTTATCCGGGGACAGACAGGTTTGAGTCAAAAGGAATCGCATCTGCTGTTGCCTGTGGACTCGGCCTGGCTGGCTCTTGAGCGGCCCGAAAACCCGATGACCATCACGGTCATGTTGAGGGTGGAGGGTCTCACGGAAGCCCGGCTGCAGGAATTTCTGCAAATCTACTGGCTAGCGTGGGAGCGTTTCCGGTATATGCCGGTTCGCCGCGCGCCCGGCTGGTGGTGGGAAGAAGACCCGGTGTTTTCGCTTCACCACCATTTGGAGGTGGTGAGCGGTGACTTTGACCGGGAGACCCTGCAGGATTGGGTGTCAGCTCGGTTGAATCAGCCCCTGCCCGAGTATCGCCCGCTCTGGAAATTCTGGCTGCTTCCCGATGCCGAGGGCGGTGCTGCGTTGTTGGTGCGGATGCACCATTGCTACGCAGATGGGCTCTCCCTGTTGGGCATATTTGACCGCCTGTGCCCGCCTTCACCACAACAGGCGCCAGTGCTTTACGGTGCGCCGGAGCAGGCTGATATCGGGCGTTGGGGGCGAGCCGCCAATGCCTGGTTGCGGGAACTGGCGGCCAGCGAGGTACCGTTGGACGAGGCAGCTCAGGGTGGAGATATTCCCGGTAACGGAGGAACGGCCAGCCGTAATGCCCTGGAACGAGCCACCTGGAAAAGCCTGAAACTGGTCAACGAACTCAGCCAGTTTTTGGTTGAGCCGGAAGACACGGACTCGTCTCTGAAACGGCCACTTCTGGGCCGTCGCCAATGCCGCTGGTCTCAGCCTTTGGCTCTTGAGCGCTTTCGCCGCATCGCAACCGTTACAGGTGTCACCATCAACGATGTGTTGTTGAGTTGTGTGGCTGCGGCCGTTCGAAACCAGCTTGTCGCAGATCGGGCCAATATGGATGAGGCCGTACTTCATGCCGCCGTGCCGGTGGATATACGTAGCCGGCTTCCGGAAGGGATAAAGCCAGAACCTGGTACTTTGGGCAACTATTTCGGAACCGTATTCGTGCCGTTGCCGGTGGATGGTGAAAGCGCCCTGGAGCGGCTGTTCCGCATCAAGCATGAAACCCGAAAACTCAAGAAAAGTTGGCAGCCTGGCCTGTCCTGGGCGTTGACCGGCAGCGCGTCGCTGATTCCCGAAGCCTGGCGTCAGCCGGTAGCCGACCTGTTCTACCGCAAGGCCAGTGCGGTGGTGTCCAATGTCCCCGGTACCCGGGAACAACGCTACCTGGCCGGTTGCCGCATTCTGGAACAAATGTTCTGGGTACCTCAGGCCGGGGATATCGGGCTCGGCGTCAGCATTGTCAGTTACGCTGGCCAGGTCCAATTTGGTGTGGTGGCCGATGAGGCTGTCATGGCCGATCCCGAGTCCTTCCTGGATGACTGCCTGCAAGAGTTGGAATGCTTCCCTATCTGACGGGTCGTAGTTCCAAAGTCCTGTTTTCATAGCCTCCTAAAAGATCAGAAAACCTGCCCCCTTGGCGCATTTTCCACCCCCGCTGCTTCACCGACCATTGAATTCAGGCGAAAGAATGCGCCTGAGACACGGGTAACCACCCGCTGCTCAACACCCAGATTCAATAAAAACCGGGGGAGTTTATGAACAACAACAATTTCCGAAAGTCAGGGCTGGCGATTGCAATGGCTGGTGCGATGTCGGTCAGCGCCGGCGCAAACGCGGCCATCGAAGTGTACAACGAAGACGGAACCAGCTTTTCCGTGGATGGCTATTTCAACGCCTTCTATGTCAATCGTGACGACAAGCTGAACGACACCCGCAACTCCGACGTCAAGATGGGATTCCTGCCCAACACGATTGGTTTCAACTTCAGCAAGGAGATGGGCGACCTGACCCTGGGTGGCCGGTCTTCGTTCTGGTCCACCATCAACGACAGCCTTCAGTCACCGACGGATACCGCCATCGATGTGCGTCAACTGTACGCCACCGTAGACGGCTCTTTCGGTCAGGTGCTGATTGGTAAGGACTTTGGTTTGTACGCCCGATCCAACATCTTCCTGGACGAAATCCTGATGGGATTCGGCTCTCCGGGTGCGGCAACTGGCGTCTCGTTTGGCAACATACGCACGGGCTATCCTTACCCCAATCCCTCTGCCCAGATTACCTATCGAACCCCGGATATGGGCGGTTTGAAGGTGGCCGCTGGTATTTTTGAGCCCGCCAACACCACACCGGGTGCGGAGTCAGAACAGTCCGCGCCGCGTTTTGAAGCAGAGGTCACCTACAGCGCTGACCTGAATGGCCTGGCGTTGACAGGCTGGTTGAATGGCCGCCATCAGAGCTCTGAGAACGCAACCACGGAAGTGGATAGCCAGGGCCTTGGTTACGGCCTTAAAGCCTCTGTTGCAGGGCTGTCGCTGACGGCTTCTGGTTTCACCTCCGAGGGCGACGTTCCGGTCTTGCTGACAGACGCGGCCCTGGCATCGGAAGAGGACGCCGACGGCTACCTGCTTCAGGGGTCTTATACCCTTGGCGCCAATCGTCTGGTGCTGTCCTACGGTGAAACGGACTCTGACCAGGGGGATTTTGAAACCGAGAACACCTCGGTCGCGGTCTTCCATGATGTAAACAGCAACTTCAAGCTGGTTGCCGAATACAACATGTTTGAGCAGACCACAAAGTCCACCGGCGCGGATGCGGCAGAGTTTGACACTCTGGCGCTGGGTGCCGTTATCACGTTCTGAGTGCTTGAAGAAGGTTCCGGCACCGGCAAGGATTTCCGGCGCTGGGGCTTTGCTCCTAAGACTAAAGTGCCGGTTTGCTTGATCGCAAACCGGCAGCGCCAGCAGGCATTGATTCAGGAGGGTTTTTAATCAATGGCTTATGATCATTTTGGCGCGCCAATTAAAAGCACTGAAGTCGCATTGGCTCCGTTTGCGGATTCCGTAGAATCGAGTGAAAGCCACTCGGTTTCGGAGCGCGTATCCATGAAACCCGTTACCACGCTGCCTGCTGTTCGGGTAGCCAGCTCCCATGTTCGTGACCCGATGCTGGCCGCCACCAATCTTGCCAGCGAGCTCAATCATGAGCACCTGGGGTGTGTCCTGTTTTTCTGTTCCGCTGAATACGATCTTGGCCGTCTGGGCATTGCCCTTGAACACGTCTTTGACGGTGTGCGGGTCAGTGGTTGTACGTCTGCGGGGGAAATTACACCGGAAGGTTACGGTCGGGGTTGTATCACCGCCATTGGTTTTGACCGACGGTATTTCTCAATTGAATGCGCTCTGATCCGTGAGCTTGAGCACTTCACCCTTCATGACGCTCAAGAGGTCATCGATGGCCTGTTGTCCACTTGCCGTGATGCTGATCTGGCGTCCGTGAAGGGCAATACCTTTGCCATAACCCTGCTGGATGGGCTATCGAGCCGGGAAGAGCTGGTTCTGGCGACACTGAATGCTGCGCTGGGCACCATTCCGCAATTTGGTGGCTCCGCGGGCGATGACGAGCGTCTGGCCAATACTCACGTATTTTTTGAAGGCCGTTTTCACACCGGGGCTGCCACCGTGATGTTGGTCAACACGCCGTTGGACTTCCGGGTGTTTTCCACGCATCACATGCAAGCCCGCGAAGAAAAACTGGTGGTTACTCATGCGGATGCGAAGAGCCGGACAGTGTATGAGCTGAACGCGGAACCGGCAGCGGAAGCCTACGCCCGTGCAGTGGGCGTGGCGGTGGACGAACTCGACCGTAAGGTGTTCGCGCTCAGACCGATGGGTGTGCGGATCGGGGGACACTATTTTGTGCGTTCGGTACAGCGTGTGAACGCCGACAAAAGCCTGACGTTCTACTGCGCGGTGGAGACTGGCATCGTGATGACCGCCATGGAGCCCGGCTCGCTTCTTGACAGTGTACGCACACAAATTGAAGCGTCCGAGCGGGTCGTGGGGCCGCCGCTGGTCACCATAGGCTGCGACTGTTTTCTTCGTCGCCTGGAGGCTGAATTTACCGGTGTGGTGGACGAAGTGTCGGACTTCCTGCGCCACCATAAAGTGATCGGATTCAACACCTACGGTGAACAGTTCGATGGCATGCATATCAATCAGACGTTTACGGGGGTGGTGATTGGTCAGCCCGATGCCGGTTACGGTCATAGCTGAGTCTGATCCCGACGACCGCAGGGATCAGCGGATTGCCGAGCTGGAGGCGGAGAACGAACGCCTCCGAAAAATACGGGACGCCCTGATTGTTCGGGTTGAATCCGGCTCAGCCCATAAACCCGAACCCTATGCGGCGTTTGAACACTCGGTGGTTCTGGCGGAGCAGGTGCGGGAGCGCACAGAAGCGCTCAACCAGACCATGGACGAACTCAAGCACAGCAACAAGGCTCTGAACCGGGCCCGCGAAGAGGCTGAAACCACACGCCAGCGCCTGGCGGACGCCATCGAAAGCATTGCCGACGGCTTTGTGTTGTTTGATCATCAGCACCGTCTTATCCAGTGTAACAGCCGGTTCCGCAGCTACTGGACCTATGCCCATCTGGACGTTCCTCCTCCTGGCACATCAATCGCAGACGTAAAAGCTATGGCGATCAATTCCGGACTGGTGGTCGAGGAGCATGTGAATGAGTCCTCCGAAGGGGCGGTGTTCCTGCTGTCCAATGGCCGCTGGGTACAGATGACGGAAAGGAATACCCGCGAGGGCGGGCTGGTTGTTCTTTACTCTGATATCACCGACGTCAAGAACAGTGAAATGGCTCGCCGAATCAAGGCGCTTGAAGAGAGTGAGCGCTGGATCCGCGTGGTGACGGACCATGTGCCCGCCCTGATCGCCTACGTGGGTGCGGACATGACCGTGCAGTTTTGCAACAAGGTTTATGAAGCCTGGTATGGCCGCAATGGCGAGTCTCCACTCGGTAAACACCTGGAGAATATCCACCAACCTGAGCTTTACCATCGGCTAATGCCTCATATGCAGGCCGTGCTCAGAGGTAACAGCGTTAACTTCGAATTCGAGGAAACCAACGACACCGGAGAGACCCGCTACATGCTCCGCGCCTACGTGCCCAACGTAGATGAGCAAGGGCAGGTCATCGGGTTTTTTGTGCTGATCCGGGACATTACCGACCGCCGCAAGACCGCGTTGGCACTGGAGCAGGCGTACGATAATCTGGAACGGCGGGTGAAAGAACGTACGGCAGCTCTTACCGGCCTCAACAGCCAGTTGCGACAGGAAATCAGTGAGCGGGCGGCGGTGGAAGCCCGGCTGCGTGACGCCAAGATGGACGCTGAGCGCGCCAATCTGTCCAAAACCAAATTTCTGGCGGCCGTCAGCCATGATTTGCTGCAGCCACTGAATGCTGCCCGCCTGTTCACCAGTGCTCTGCTGGAGCATTCCTTCGGGCCCAAAGCCGAGGGACTGGTGCGCTCGGTGAGCACCTCCCTGGACGATGTGGAAAACCTGCTGGGCACCTTGGTGGACATCTCCAAACTGGATGCCGGCGTGATCAAACCGGACGTCATGGCTTTTGACTTGCGGGACCTGCTCAACAACATCGCCCGTGAATTTCGCCAGATGGCGATGGCCGAGGGGCTGACGCTGGACTTCGTGCCGTCGTCGGCTGTCGTGGAATCAGACTCCCAGCTGCTGGCGCGGATTCTGCGTAACTTCCTCACCAACGCCATTCGCTATACCGGTAATGGGCGCATTCTGCTGGGGTGTCGCCGGTATCGGGATCATGTATTGCTACAGGTGTGGGACACCGGCCCCGGTATCCCGGAAGACAAGTTGACCGAGATTTTCCAGGAGTTCAAACGCATTCGCCCCACAGGCTCGCAGCCGGATAAGGGCCTTGGGTTGGGATTGGCAATCGTGGATAAGATTTCCCGCATGCTGGGCCACGAAGTGACGGTATCCTCGATAGAGGGGAAAGGCTCGGTGTTCAGTGTAAAAGTGCCGGTCGGGCGGTTGTTGCCCAAACGGCCGACCGTGGATGAAGACCGCCTGATATCGGGCCACAGCGGCCTGGATGGCGCCAGAATCTGGGTGATCGACAACGACCACGCCATCTGCCAGGGCATGCAGACGTTGCTGGAGGGCTGGGACTGCCAGGTGGTTTCAGCGGTGTCTCTGGAAGATCTTGAGCGACAGTTGGACCCGGCGAAGAGCCCCGTGGACCTTATCCTGGCGGATTATCACCTGGACAACGACGAAAACGGGGTAGATGTGGTGGCCGAGATCAACGGTCGTCGCCATTGCCCGGCGCCGGTGGTCATGATTACCGCCAATTACACCAACGAGTTGAAGCAGCACATCCGTGAGTTGGGGCACGTTTTGATGAACAAGCCAGTGAAGCCGTTGAAGTTGCGCAGTGCGCTGAATCACCTTTTGAGAGGGTGATCCCCTACCGTTTCAGATACTGACTGAAATCCACATCACTGGCCGACAGGATCGCCTGCACCCGGTTGTGAACGCCCAGCTTGCGCAGAATCGCCGAGACATGGGCTTTCACTGTGGTTTCCGCAATGTTCAGGTTGTACGCAATCTGCTTATTGGATTCACCCTTGGACATGCGCTCCAGTACCAGCAACTGGCGGCGGGTCAGGGAGTTCAGCAGCTCAGGGGAAATAGGGTTGTCCTCATGACGACTGCGGCGATGAGTGCTTTCCTTGCCAGTACGGATGATGTCTGAAGGCAGGTAGACATTGCCGTTGAGGATCTGCTGGATGGCATCCGTCATCTGGGCACGGGGCGACGACTTGGTAATGAAACCACAGGCACCATAGGTAATGGCCTGCAACACCACCTGTTTGTCTTCCTCTGCTGACACGATCACCACAGGAATGGTCGGTGCTTCGTTCCGCAATGTGATCAGGCCGTTCAAGCCATGCATTCCCGGCATGTTCAAGTCCAGCAGGATCAGGTCCAGGTCGTCATTTTCGCGGGTGATGTCCAGGGCGCTATCCAGGTCAGCCGTTTCAATGATCTTACTACCGTCAAAACCGGTTGATATTACGCTGCTGATGGCCTCACGAAACAGAGGATGATCGTCGGCGATCAATATTTTGTAGGTTGGCTCCATGGGTGGATCCACCGGTTTGTTGTCGTTATCAGGGATGGTTTTCGAAACATCATAGCGCTTTTCGGGAGCAAATGCGGCATCGGGCTCATTCAGCATGGCGGCCTCCTGGGACAGGGGATCTCCCTGTGGGGTTCGATCCTCTGTTTATTATTGTGATGATTGCATTACACGCTATCCTCGCCCTGGGTTGAATGCGACCATCGCACCAAAAAACAGGCACCAAAGTACTATTCTTGATGGCTGGCGGGCTTCGTATCGTGGAGGCATGAGCCAACAAATCCTGATAACGCACAACCTTGCACGTCTCTCCGCCATTCTCCGACCGATGTGGGTAGCTGGCGCCGCACTGTTGCTCAGTTTAATGTTGTCGAGCGGGGCCTACGCCAACGATAAAACAGCGATGCCGACGTTGTCCGTCAGTGTGTTGCAGTTCGGCACCGCGCATTGGGAGCTGGACCATATACTCCACCGGGGTCTGGACTGGAAGAATGGCTACCGGTTGGACCTCACTCTGGTCGCCAATCTGCCAGCGTCTCGCCTGGCGGTAACCAGTGGGTCTGTCAACGGGGCTGTGGCCGATCTGCTTTGGGCGCAGGCGCGTTTTGAGGACGGAATGCCTTACCTGTACGTACCCTTCTCGTCGCAGATTGGCGATATCGTGGTGGCTGACGACTCTGATATAGGCTCCGTGGCCGACTTGGCCGGCAAGCGTATCGGCGTTGCAGGCGGGCCGGACAGCAAGGGCTGGATACTGTTGCAAAAGGTTGCCGAGCAGCAAGGTATCGATCTGGCGGACTCTGCCGAGGTGCAGTTCGCAGCCCCGCCGCTGCTGAGCCAGGCTTTGAGGCGGGGGCAGGTGGATGTCATCATTACCTACTGGCATTTCGCGGCACGCCTGAAAGGCGAGGGCGGCTGGCGCTCGGCGTTCAGGATGTCGGACCTTCTGGCCGCTATCAAACTGGACCGGAATTTGCCGGTTTTGGGGTATGTTTTCCCGGCTGATTGGGCGAAAGACCATCGCGCGCTGATAGATCGTTTCGCCACATCTTTGCAGCGGGCCAAGAGTGAGCTTTCGGATAGCGATATGTTCTGGCAGCGTCTGCGGCCATTAATGGGAAGCCCGGACGACGGCGTGTTTCAAGAGTTGCGGAAAGGATTTGTGGCAGGAATACCTTTACCGCTAACGGATCAGCGCATTGCAGATCTACATTGGCTGCTGACACATACCGGTGCCGATAGCGACAAGTTGATGCCAGCGGCCCTGTTCTATCGGAGCCAGCCGTGAGCGACTTCCCAGGCCGCCCTCCAGCTTGGAGTTACTGGGTGGTGTTGCCGTTGTTCGTCCTTTTCTGGGCGGCAATTGCCTGGTTGATTAAATCACCGCTGCTGCCGACGCCCCTCGACGTTCTGGATACCCTGATGCAGGAGTCCGCATCCGGAGCCCTGTGGCATCACCTTGGGGTCACCCTGGGCCGTGTGGTGGTGGCCTTTGCACTGGCCATGCTGCTTGGTACCGGGATCGGCATCGTTATGGGGCGCTCCCAAACCACCAATGCCCTGTTTGATCCCTTGCTGGTCCTGCTTCTCAACCTGCCCGCGTTGGTGACCATTATCCTGATGTATGTCTGGTTTGGCCTGGTGGAAGTGGCGGCGGTGATGGCGGTGGTGATCAACAAAGTGCCCAATGTAGCGGTGACGGTTCGGGAAGGGGCCCGCAGCCTGGATCACCGCCTTGAGGAAATGGCCACCGTATACGAGTTCACCCAATGGCAACGGTTTCGCGAGGTCTGGGTGCCACAATTGTTTCCCTATCTGATGGCGGCTACGCGCGGCGGCCTGGCGCTGATCTGGAAAATCGTTCTGGTGGTTGAACTGTTGGGTCGTTCCAGTGGCGTTGGGTTCCAGTTGCACATGGCTTTTCAGGTGTTCGATGTGGCGACCATCCTTGCCTACAGTCTGGCTTTTATTGCTGTTGTGCAACTCATTGAACTGGCCATTCTGCAGCCCCTTGAACGCCGCTCAAGCCGCTGGCGTCAGCCGGAGGCCGCCCATGCTTGAGCTACGGATTGCCGGGCGCAGTTTTGGCAAACCTGTGTTGGGCGAGGTTTTCGCCACCATTGAGCGAGGCGATCGCATTTGTCTGTTGGGACCGTCTGGCATCGGCAAAACCACCTTGTTGAACGCCATCGCCGGGCTCGACAAGGCGCTCCCTCCGGGTTCCATTATTCGTCGTGACACACTGCGGGTTGGCTACCTGTTCCAGGAGCATCGGTTGCTGCCCTGGCGGACCCTGCATGCCAACCTCAAGCTTGTCGGTGCAAGTGATGAGCAGGCTGACAGCGTCCTGGGCCAGGTTGGTCTCGCCGGATACGGGCATTACCTGCCAGACCAGCTCTCTCTTGGCATGGCGCGGCGGGCGGCCCTCGCACGCTGTCTGGCGGTTAAGCCGGACCTGTTGCTGCTGGATGAACCCTTCGCGTCGCTTGATCCGGTTATGGCGGGTGAACTGAAAACACTGATTGCTGGCATCATGGACGCAAGCGCCAGCATGGCCATGATTTGCGTGACCCATGATGGTCGCGATGCTGAGACCCTGGCGAACCGTCTATGGTACCTGGATGGCAAACCGGCGCAGTTGCAGTGGGACGATGCGGTTGGGGAGCCCAGCTTGATCAGCGATCTTCTTGGGAAGTTGCGAGATGTCGAGGGCGTAGACCTGGTTTAGTGACAGAAACGTGACACCCGAATTGTTGCCTTCGTGAAACATCGGCTAACATGGCCAGCTTGTCTTTTACCGTCAACAAGGAGTGCTGACGATGGGCTTTATGGACCTGGTCCCGGTGTGGGACCTGAAGGCCTACCACCTTCCCCGCATTGAATCCCCCTTTATCGCCGCCAGTATGGCCGGGCGCCTTATCCAGAACGATGGCAGGGTCCGCGCACGCATGGAGTCGGCATTTGGGCCCCACACCCGTGGCGGCCATGATCTGGCCGAGACCGTCCGCCGTGCAGTCGGCGAAAGCAGACTGATGCTGGTCTACACCGGGTCTGGTAGGCCCCTTTCCCCCGTAGTGATCTGGCGGCCAGACGACAGCCTGCCGGTGGGAGGGCTCTGGCGCTTAAGCGGCAGTGGAAGGAGCGCACCTTACGCCATCAAAAAAGGCGTCGCAGAGCTGAACGCCTGCGATATCACCCCTGAACAGCTGGGCCAGTATCATCCCCAGGGCATCGGTGGGCTGGGTGTAGGGTTGTTCTCGGCGAATTATCGTCAATGGCAGAGATCTGAGAAGGAGTCGCAAGAAGAGACCGAGAACCATCGCCTAAGCCTGCCACTGGGAGCTGCCGCATTGGTGGCGCCGCTGAGTGCTGCGGCACTAGCGACGGCAGATACCAAGGCTGCACACCCCAAAGTGCACCTTGAGGTTGGAATATTTACCGACGGCACCATGAACAACGCCGCCAATGCACGCTCGTTTGCTGAGCAGTTGGAGCGAGATTGTCTCACTCCCTATGAAAACGATGAAATAAGTCGGGAGGAGTGTGAGTGGCGAATTCGCTTGATTATGGGGGATAGTTACGCCAATGGCCTTAGTAATGTGGCTAAATTATGGGACTTGTATGTAGAAGATCTTAACGAACTGGATGATGCCGTTACGTATAGGCGCAAATTGTATGCTCCCGGTGTAGGCACCAAGACCGGAGGTGACGATGTTTTATATGGGGCGTTAACTGGTATGGGAGAGTTTGGTGTTGTCCAGCAGGTGAGGGGCGTGTTTGTGGATCTGGCTCGAGAGGTGAAGGAAATTCTACAAACGTTATCTGTTGAGCAGCTAAATAGACCTTTTGAGAGATTAACCCTCGACTTGTTTGGCTTCAGTCGGGGTGCGTCCGCTGCCCGCCATGCTGTTCATGAGATCAACAAAGGAGAGAGCGGTCTCCTAGCCAAGATCTTTTTCGAGAACGGTATATCTTGGCCAAAGCAACTAGAGATCCGTTTTGTGGGTCTGTTCGACTCCGTGGCAGCAATTGTCAATCCTGCAGCTGGAGACTTTTCGGCTCACAATGAACGCAATCATCCTGTAAGGCTGTATCTGGATTCGGACAAGGTAGGTAGGGCGGTACATCTGACTGCTGCTCACGAGCACCGTAAAAATTTCGCCCTGAACAGTCTAAGAAGTCGCGATGGCAGCTTGCCTGCCAACTTCCGGGAAATAAACCTGCCGGGTGTCCATTCTGATATAGGTGGTGGCTACAGCGACAACCAGAGAGAAGAGGTGTTACTGAGTCCGATTCTACACGTGCCACAAAACCGGCTGCGCTGGCCAGAGAAAACCATGCAATGGGACGATTTGGAGGTTCAAAGACAGCAAATTGCGGCGGAAGGGTGGGTTGGTCCCCATAACCTGCCTGTGCAGCGATCAGGCCACGCTCAGAATTGGCCAGTCGATCCGGGTTCTGGAGAACCCGCGCGACTCGAGATCATCAGCCGACGATACGACCATCCTGCCCCAGATGGCCGAGTCGATCTAGTGTTGCGGATGCAGCGCCAGGTCCGAGGGGAGTATTCGAGAATTGCTATGCGGTTGATGCACTATTTGGCGAGAGAGGCTAAGGTGCCGTTCAATGTCTTCGACGCGAAAAAAAGTGATAACGCGCTACCAGAAGAACTGGAGCCCATTTTCTCAGAACTTGTCGATCAGGTTGGCGTGGGTAATGACTCGCCTTCACTTGCACCAAAAGATTTGAACTTGTTGCTTCAGCGGTATATCCATCACTCCTCGCACTATAACCGTGTCACGACTCAGGTTGCGGGTGAAACAGTGACAATTGAGGGGGTTTACCCCAACTCGCCAGCGCCCTCCAGAGAGCGTTTGGTTTATCCACAGATGGAAGGCGAATAATGGTTAGGAAGATCTCGGTCGCTTGGGTGTTAGTGATAGCTGTATTGGTCAGTGGCTGCGCTTTTTCGCAAGATAGTGATCTCATTTGGTATATCGATGTGGCTGCTCCCAAACACTATGATGTTTGGGGGGTAGAAATGTTTTTAGAGAAGACTGGCGAGCAGAGTTGGCGTCAGCCCGTCGGCTACGTAGGTTGCTGCTGGGAGGGGCCTAATGGCCCAACTGGCCCGGGATCTAGGGTTGATCCGTTTCCAGAACTGATTTGGATACGATGGTTCTCATTTGCCGAGCAGAAGTATTACGTCAAGCTGATCGAAGTGCCGACGAATCTGTTGGAACGCATGCGGAAACCTGCATCCTACGTAACCCAGGTTGATGTGCGTTCTGGTCCACGAGACACCATGATCATTGGCTTGGCTCCTGGCGGCACTGTAGTGGTTTGGATCTCGAACCAGATAGGCAACGAGATAGAAGTAATGCGAATGAAGGCGACCGAAGTGCCGGGTGACCCAGATGATTTTGAGGTAGGAACCCGAAACTATCTGGAAGAGCACGGCGATTACCTCAAAGAACACGGCATACCAACGGAAGGTTGGTAAGCAGTTATCCTGCCTGCCGAGTGCCTTTCGGTCAGGCAGGCTTTGTCCCCAGTATCTTCGTTCGTTGAGGCCGAAACCCGGCCGTGGCGAGTAGGGCCAGCACAATCGTCACACCTGCGGTGATGCCATAGGCTGTCGGGTTCCACTCCAGATACAGCGAAAACCGGATCGCCTCCACGGCGTGTGTGAACGGATTGAACTGGCAGATCCAGTACAGCCAGGGGCTGGCTTCGTTCATCTTCCAGAGGGGATACAGTGCCGAAGACATGAAAAACATCGGGAAAATGACAAAGTTCATGACCCCCGCGAAGTTTTCCAGTTGTTTGATCCAGGTGGCGATCAGCAGGCCCAGTGCCCCCAGCATCAGACTGGTTAGTATCAGGGCTGGCAAGACGGCCAGATACCCCCACAACGGTGGCTCTACATCCACCAACAGGGCCAGAAGCAGGAACACATACACCTGCCCAACCGACACCACCCCCATCGCCAGCAACTTGGTCACCAGCAGGAAGGGCCGTGGCAGAGGGCTCATCAATAACACCCGCATGCTGCCAAGCTCCCGGTCATACACCATGGAAAGCGCCCCTTGCATGCTGTTGAACAGGATGATCATCCCGCACAGCCCGGGGGCGATGTAGGTCTCGTAGGTGATGTAGGTCTGATAGGGCGGAATAATGGAAATGCCCAGCACCGCCCGGAAGCCGGCGGCGAACACCACCAGCCACAGAAGCGGCCGAACCAGGGCGCTGGCGAAACGGGTGCGTTGCTGCCAGAAGCGCAACCACTCCCGGGTCTGGATGCCGACAAAACAGTGCCAGTAATGGGCCGCTTTCATGATTATCCGGCTCCAGTCAGGGTATGGAAGGTTTCCGCCAGGTCCCGGGTGCCTTCGGCTTCGCAAATGTCGTGGCCGGCGCCGTCGGCCAGCAGTTGGCCCTGGTGCAGGATCAATACCCGGTCGTCCTGTTGCACCTCCTCGATCAGATGCGTCGCCCACAGCACGGTCAGGCCGGCCTCGGCGCAGAGAATGCGCACATGTTCGTTGAGTGCTCTGCGACTTGCCACATCCAGGCCGACGGTGGGTTCATCAAGCAGCAGCAGAGTGGGTTCATGAAGCAAGGCGCGGGCTATTTCCACGCGTCGGCGGTGGCCGCCATTGAGCTTCCGTACCGGCTCGTTCGCCCGCGCGAGCAGCTCGAATCGTTCCAGTTCCCGGTCGCCTCGATACCGGGCCTCCTTGCGGGATAAGCCGTGCAGCGCGGCGTGATACTGCAGGTTCTGGCGCACTGTCAGGTCCAGATCCAGAGCGTTTTGCTGGAACACCACACCAATCTGGCGCATGGCTTCGGAGGGCTGCTTTTTCAACGATTGGCCTGCCAGCAGGAGTTCGCCCTGTTGGAGCGCGAGAAGCCGGGTCAGCAAACCAAACAGTGTCGACTTGCCGGCGCCGTTCGGGCCCAGAAGGGCGTGGAACCGACCAGAGGTCAGCGCGAAGCTGACCTCCTTGAGCACGGGCGTGTCGCCGTAGCGAAAGCTGATATGGCTGGCTTCAATGGTCATGGTGGTTCAGGAAGACGGATCAATGACCACACCCCAGGGGTAGCGGCCGACCTTGATGGATTTGATGACCTTCAAATCTTCGACATCGATCACCGAAACGTCTCCGGAAACGCCGTTGGTGGTGTACAAGTGCTTCTGGTCCTTGTCCAGAACCAGTTGCCAGACTCGGCTGCCGACCAGCAGGTAGTCCAGCACTTCATAGGTTTGTGCATCCACTACGGCGACGTGATTGGACGGGCCGAGGGCCACGAAGGCGTACTTGCCGTCGTCCGTCAGCTCGATACCCACAGGCTGTACACGGTCCTGGTTAACACCTGGAACTTTGAAAGACATCTCATGGATCTGCTCCAGATTGTCCACATCGATAATGTGCACCGTTCCGCCGATTTCGGCAGACGCCCAGGCGATTTTGCTGTCCTTTGTGAACTCCACATGGCGGGGGCGCTGGCCCACCACAATATTCTTTTCGATTTCGAAGGTTTCGGTGTTGATCCAGTGCAGCATGCTGGTGGTTTCACTGGTGTTGACCGCCCACTTGCCATCCGGGCTCACCGCCATGCCCTCCGGCTCGATGCCGACGTCGATCTGGGCCAACACGTCCTTATTGGAGACATCCACCACGGTCACGATGGCGTCATCTTCATTGGAGATGTAGAGATGCCGGTTGTTGGGATGTAGGGCAAACTGTTCCGGATCCTCACCGGAGGGCAGAGTGTCGACGATCTTGCGGGTGGCCAGATCCAGCACCTGAACGGTGTCGTCGTCGCTGGCACAGATATAGAGCTTGGTATGGTCCTTGGACAGCAGAATGCCCCGCGGGCGGGCGCCGACCTCAATGGTGTCGATCACCTCCATGGACTCTGTATCGATAATGGAAAGGGTGTCGTCTTTCTCATTGGACACGTAAGCAAGGCTGGCGAATGCTGGCGTGGAGAGGCCGATCATGGCAGCCAGGGCGGTGTGTTTGAACAGAGACATCATGGTGTAGCTCCTTGTTGGTTGTGGGTGCGCTGGCATCGAGGCAATCAGCCGTTGATCCGGCATTTACTCTCTGGTTTGTCAAAACCGAGCGTGTCCATTTCCGTGTGGGGATGCAGGAAGCCCTCGAACGGTGCCCGGGCGACCAGGCCCCTGGGATGAACCAGGGGAATCGGCTGGCGGAGCTGGCCGTTCCAGTTGCGATAAGTCAGCTTGCGGCCCTTGAACGCGGCGAGCTGGAATGTATCGCTGAACAGGAAGCGCCGAACATCAGCTGGCTCCGCGCTACCCAGGCTTGTTACCGCCGTGCCGATGGAACGAATGGCCGCCCAGGCGGCATAGTCTTCGCCGTTCATGTCGCGGCCAGCCAGGTCCCGGAAACGATTCTGCAGCTGAGCGGCACCCCAGCTTTCCACCACCCGGTGCCAGGTCACGGGGGACATTCCCTGGGTACCGACGACGGGGCGCGGCAGCCAGGTATTGAACGGCACGTACTCGCCGAAATCACCCCGGACATCGGCCACCACCACGGCATCGTAATCGCTGGCCTGGGTAAACAACGGCAGCTCCTTGGAGGCGGTGCGGCGAAGGTCGGCGTCAAAGGTCCATGGCTTGTCTTCAATAATCTCCAGGCCGAATCGTTTGGCGGAGCGGCGGAAGGCATTGGCCCAGTCTTTATCGTCGTCAGTGGGCCCGGTAATCATGAAAATCTCGTCCCAGCGACGCTGGTTCAGCCACTGTGCCAGTGCGTCGGTCAGCATGGCGTAACTGGGCATGGTGTGGAGCAGGTTGGCGTTGCATTCGGTGGTTCGAAGCCCATCCGCTTTTGAACCGGCGTTAAACAGGAGTGTGTCTGCGCCCGCCTTTGCGATCATGCTCTTGAGTGTCTGTTCCGGAGCGTTGACCACAAACAGCTCGATACCGGATTTGCGCAGTTGTTCGATAGCGGCGATCGCCTCGGCTTCCGAGTCGGCAACGGTACTTTTCAGGGTGTAGGTCTGGCCGAGAAACTTCCCGGTGGTGCTGTTGTCCTGCAACCCCAGTTCAGCGCCTTTGAGACCGGCATCCTCCGGTTCCGGAATAACATTGGACAGAACCGGCCCCTGGTCTGGCACCCATTGCACATACCCGACATGTACTTCCAGAGAATCGGCCTTCAGCGGGGCCATGCCGAAGGTCGCTGCCAGTAATACGGCTGCAGTCCTGAACAAAAGAGACATGACATTCTCCGGTTTGTTGTTGTTCCTCCAGCTTAGAGAAGCGGAAAAGTCCCAGAAATATTCAGAAAGTAGGAATCTACCGGTACTAAAGGATGAGATTTTTGCTGCAGTGCCTTGCATCTACTACCAAGGAACTAGACCAAAACCTCCAAAGTGGCATTCGGATTAAGCGGTGCGATTTCTAGACTGTTAGCAAGCACATTGGCGTCTGATATAAGCCACAGCCAATGGATGAAGAATCAAATAGCAGAGGTAGCAACAATGACCACGTCCTTTTCACTTCACACGCTGTTGGCAACCATTCTTTTGGGGGCTGCTGGCCTGGTAATGGCGCACGGCAATGTGACTCCGCAAGAGGTGGACACAGGTGACCTGCCTGAACTCGGAGACGAAGTGCGATCGCAGAACCCGTTTCGGGAAGGTAATGAGTATGGCAAGCACAATGCCCAGGCTGTGGCCGTGGGTGAGAGTGCCTATGCCGGCAACTGCGCTGGTTGCCACGGCATCCGCGCCATGTCAGGTGGCCTGACGCCCGATCTGAGGGAGCTGACCGAGTGGGATGACGAGTACTACGTTACCCGGGTTCTCAATGGTACTGACCGCGGCATGCCCGCGTGGAAGAAGACCTTGGACCAGAACGCCATATGGGCGATTCGGACGTATGTGGAGTCTCTGCCGAAGCCGGAATGATCGCCTCACGGATCTTCACACAAAGCCTGTACTCAGGCCGGCCCTGTGCCGGCCTGACGTCGTTGGGGAGAAAACAATGAAAACACTGTCCCGTATTATCGTACTGATGCTGTTTTTCCAGGTGGTCCCTGCGCAGGAAATGGACGACGGCGATCCGTTACTGAACCGGCCTGCGGACCGAACCTACGACATCATTCTCGAATCCGGTTATCTGAAAGTCGGTGTTTACGAAAACTTCCCACCGTACTCCTACGAGGTAAACGGAGAACCCCGTGGCATTGACGTGGAAGTGGGCAAGCAGATTGCCGAGGCAATGGGCGTTGAATTCAAGGTGCACTGGATTGTGCCTGATGAAAACCTGGGGGATGACCTCAGAAACAACGTCTGGAAAGGGCACTACCTCGCCAAGCGCCGGCTGGCAGACGTGATGATGCGGGTACCCTATGACAAGCAGTATGCCTACATGCAGGACTCCACGGGGGAATACATCAATGAACAGGTGGTGTTGTTCGGCCCTTACCAGCAGGAAACCTGGCAGATTGCCTTCAATCCGGAAAAAATTGATGGCGTCGACACCGTTGCCAAGTTCCAGTACCACCCCATCGGCGTGGAGATCGACACCCTTCCGGATTTCTATTTGAGCTCCGGTCTGCAGGGGCGCATGCGGGATCAGGTCAGGCATTATCCAAACGTTCGCGAGGCCTTCGGCGCCATGCAGGATGGGGCGGTGAGTGCCGTTATGGGAATGCGAGCCGAGATCGACCATGAGCTGGGCCGCCCGGAGAATAACGAGTTCCAGTTTGCTGGCAATGGGTTTCCAGGCATTGGCAAGCAGGTCTGGGACGTGGGCATGGCCATCAAGCACACCCATCGCCAGCTCGGTTATGCGATCGAAGCCATCATCGGCGACCTGGTGAAATCCGGTGATATGCAGTCGTTGTTTGCGGAGCTCGGGCTGCGGTACAGCGTTCCCCAATATTACCGGGAGTTTCTCAGCGAGGAGGCGTTAGCGAAAGCCGAAGGCCGGCCTTGATCAGATTCCCGGTTCAGCCGAAAGAGTGCAGCAAAAAGCCCGCGACGCCCTCGCGGGCTTTGTTTTATGGAGGTAGTAATACCAAGTGATGAGAAAACCAGTGCCGGGGGGTAATTGTTGGTTTTGTTCCCGAAGCGAAGAATCTCTTCAGAGGCGGGAAAAGTTCCCGGTTCATCCTGAAACAAAAAACGATTGCACCGAAAACAAGAGAATTGGAGAGCGCAACCATGATATCGAACAAGTTCGGGATTCGCATTGCGACCAGTGCCTTGGCGCTGGCGGTATCGTACGGGGCCCATGCGGTCACCGACGAAGACATCATGAACGATCACAAAACGCCCGGTGATATTGTCAGTTACGGCATGGGCACCCAGGGCCAGCGATACAGCATTATTGAAGATCTCAACACTAACAACGTGAAGCATCTTCAGCCGGTGTGGGCTTTTTCCTTCGGCAGCGAGAAAATGCGCGGCCAGGAATCGCAACCGCTGATCAAGGATGGTGTCATGTATGTGACCGCCTCCTACTCCCGCGTATACGCCATTGATGCCAAAACCGGCGAGGAAATCTGGCAGTACGACGCACGTTTGCCCGACGGCATCATGCCCTGTTGTGACGTCGTTAACCGTGGTGTTGCCCTCTACGACGACAAGGTCATTTTCGGCACCCTGGATGCCAAGCTTGTGGCGTTGAACAAAGACACCGGCAAGCCAATGTGGATCAAGAAGGTCGCTGACTATCAGGCCGGTTACGCCATTACGGCTGCACCTCTGGTCGTCAAGGGCAAGGTGATTACCGGTGTGTCCGGTGGCGAGTTCGGTATTGTCGGCAAGGTGGAAGCCTACGACGCCAACACCGGTGAGCTGGTGTGGATGCGCCCGACCGTCGAGGGGCATATGGGCTATGTCTACGAAGAGGGCAAAGCCGTTGAAAATGGTATTTCCGGTGGTAAAGCCGGACAGACCTGGCCGGGGGACATGTGGAAGAACGGCGGTGCTGCGACCTGGCTGGGCGGCACCTATGACCCTGATACCAATTCCCTGTTCTTCGGAACCGGTAACCCCGCCCCGTGGAACTCACACCTGCGCCCCGGCGACAACCTGTTCTCCTCATCACGGGTGGCGATCAATCCGGACGACGGCAGTATCAAGTGGCACTTCCAGACCACGCCCCACGATGGCTGGGACTACGATGGTGTCAACGAGCTGATTTCGTTCGATTACAAAGACAAAGGAAAAACCGTGAAAGCGGCAGCTACGGCCGACCGTAACGGTTTCTTCTACGTTCTCAATCGCGAGAACGGCGACTTCATTCGCGGCTTCCCCTTCGTGGACAAAATTACCTGGGCTGAGGGGCTTGACCCGAAAACGGGTCGTCCGATCTACACGGAAGGTGGCCGACCGGGTGATCCCTCGGCAATGGACGGAAGTAAAGGTGAGGTGGTTGTTGCCCAGCCAGCGTTCCTGGGTGGCAAAAACTGGATGCCGATGGCCTACAGCCAGGATACCGGCCTGTTCTATGTGCCGTCGAATGAGTGGTCCATGGATATCTGGAACGAACCGGTGTCCTATAAGAAAGGCGCGGCCTTCCTGGGTGCAGGCTTTACCATCAAGCCTGCCAACGACGATTACATCGGCGTACTCCGCGCCATGGATCCGAAAACCGGCAAGGAAGTCTGGCGTTATGAAAACACCGCTCCGCTGTGGGGTGGTGTGATGACAACCGCTGGCAATCTTGTCTTCACTGGTACGCCTGAAGGTTACCTGAAGGCTTTTGACGCCAAGACCGGCGAAGAGCTGTACAAGTTCAACACCGGTTCTGGCGTTGTTGGCACCCCGGTCACCTGGACCATGGACGGCGAGCAGTATGTCTCCGTTGCGTCTGGTTGGGGTGGTGCGGTGCCACTCTGGGGTGGTGAAGTCGCGAAGGTGGTGAAGGACTTCAACCAGGGCGGTATGGTCTGGACGTTCAAGTTGCCGAAGGATCGTGTTGCGAGCAACTGATCCCTGGCTTTTGCCGACTCGTTATCGAGTCTAAAGAGGGCTGCCGAAAGGCGGCCCTTTTTTATGGCACAGACTTTCATTTTTAATCAAATGATTATACGATGAGTTAATCAAGTGATTAAAAGTGGAGTTCCCCGTGGTTTTGGTAACCCTTTTTACCGTGTTGATCCTGGCCGGATGCTCGCCGGGCTTTGAGCCAACGGATACCACCGCTCCGCCACGGGTAGTGGACGTTGCAAGCGTTGAGCCGGCTGAAGCGGTATCCCGGATCACTCTGCCGGGCCGCGTGGAATCAAGCCGGAAAACCACGCTGAGTTTTGAAGTGCCTGGTCAGGTGGGAGACCTGGCCCTGGACGTTGGCGACGCCTTTCAGCGTGGCGATACCCTTGCGAAGTTGAATGGCGAGCGCTACCAACTGGCGTATGAGCGCAGCCAGGCGTCGGAGGTGGAAGCCAGGTCCGACCTTGCTGACGCACAGCGCGAGTTGAAGCGCCTGAAAAGGCTGCGTCAGGGCGGGCATACCAGCGAAGCGACGCTGGAAAACGCAGAGGCGGTCGTGATCGGCGCCAGGGCCCGGGTGGACTCCGCCGTAGCATCCCGGAAGCTGGCTGCCCGGGATCTGGAACAGACGAACCTGCAGGCGCCGTTCTATGGCACCGTGGCACGCAGGTATACAGAACCCGGGCAAAGAGTGGCGGCCAATCAGGCCGTCTTCGACCTTGTTTCAAACGGCGACGGTTTTGACGTGTTGATCTGGGTGCCAGAGAACATGATCGGGCGGGTTCTAGCAGAAAGCGTTCAGCTGGTGTCAGTGCCCGCACTGGATAGCGCACAGGCAATCGCGCGGGTAACACACATTGGTAGCCACGCCGCTGACGGGAATGATTACCCGGTGATACTTCGCATTGTCGGGCCCATGGCAGGTCTTCGTTCTGGTATGACCGCTGAAATTCTCTTCGAGATACGCGCCGATAGCGCGTCCGCACCGGTTGACTCCTTTCGTGTGCCCCTGACATCCCTGCTATACCCGGTCCAAGGCGCCCCCCGGGTTCTGCGGCTTGATGATGTCAGCCAACTGACCTCCGTGCCGGTGAAAGTACTCTCGGTAGCAGGCGGTGAGGCGGTGGTTACCGGGAATCTGCAGGTTGGGCAGAGAGTCGTCGCGCGAGGCGTCGAGTTTGTCTCGGTGGGTGACCGCGTCAGTGTCCTGGGCGAGAGTCCTGAACGGTTTCACTGAGATGGCCATGAACCTCTCCCAGCTCGCATTCCGTTATCGTCCGGTGGTCTTGCTGTTCACAATGGCCGCGATGCTTTTCGGTGCTTTCAGTTACGTCTCGCTTCCCACGAGGGAAGACCCCAGTATTACCGTCCGCGAGGCAGTGGTCAGTACCCGTTTCGCTGGCTTACCCGCCGAGCAGGTCGAGGAATGGATCACCAAACCACTGGAAACCCGGATTCGCCAGGTTGCCGAAGTGGAGCATATCCGGTCCACCTCAATGCGGGGGCAGTCACTGATTCATGTCGAGATTCAGGATCGCTACTTCGATCTGGCACAAATCTGGGATGACGTGCGCCAGAAGGTGGAGAGTGCCCGCAGCCAATTACCGGATGGGACTGAACCACCGGTCGTCAATGATGATTTCGGCAATGTGGCCGTGGTCACGGCTGCGCTCACCTCAGATCAGTTCACCCAGGCCGAACAACTGCAGATTGCCGAGCATGTGCGCGCCCGTCTGTATGGTGTGGAGGGCACCCGCAAGGTGGAGTTGTACGGTGTACAGCCGGAACGCATCTACATTGATGTCAGTGAATCCCGCCTTGCCAATCTTGGGCTGACGCCGGTTCAGTTGGCCTCACAGCTCAGTGACCGAAACGTAATCTCGCCGGCGGGCGTTATGGAATCCGGCGAACAGCGGCTGGCACTGCAGGTGTCGGGCGCATTTCCGGATTTGGAAGCCCTGCGGGCATCAGACATCCGGTTGCCCAATGGTGGCTCCCTGCGACTGGCGGACCTTGGAACGGTCACTCGAGGATATCTGGATCCCCCTGCCAACACCGCTTACCACAACAGCAAGCGTGCGATTGTGTTTGCTGTCTCCATGTCTGAAGGCTATAGCGTTCTGGATTACGGCGCAGCCGTAAAGGCTCGCCTGAACCACATCGGGGCCAGCCTGCCGGCGGGCTTCAATCTGGACATCATGACCTTCCAGGCGGACCAGGTGGCCAACGCGGTCTATGGCGTCAGCCTCAGTGTGATACAGACCCTAGCCATCGTTCTGGCGGTCGTGGTTCTGTTTCTCGGTATTCGCACTGGCTTGATCGTAGGCTCAACGGTACCGGCAGTCATGCTCGTGACTCTGGCATTGATGGGCCTCTTTGACATGACATTGCAGCGCATGAGCCTTGCAACCCTCGTCATCGCGTTGGGGCTGCTGGTGGACAACGCTATCGTGGTGGCGGAGGACTTCAAAGTCCGCCTGGCCGAGGGTAAGTCTCGTGACTTGGCGCTGAAACAGACTGGGGGTGAGCTGGCCATGCCCCTGCTGTCCTCCACGCTGACCACTATTCTGGTCTTCCTGCCACTGATGTTGGCGGAACACGTCTCGGGCGAATATACGCGGTCCATATCAATCGTCATTGCCCTGTCGCTGCTGACGTCCTGGCTGCTGTCGATGACAGTGGTGCCTATATGGTGTCATCGCTTCATGCAGCGCCCCGCAGAGGATTCCGGTAGCAGTGCACACCCGCGACACGCCGGGCCGGCGGCATTTTCCGAGCGCCTGTTCCGGGCTATGTCCAGTGGGTATGAAGTAGTGCTCAGGCGCTGCCTGCGTCATCGCCCGCTATTCCTGATAGCCGTGGTGGCTTTGCTGGTACTGGGTATTGGATTGATGCAGGTGGTGCCTAAAAAGTTCTTTCCCGATTCAGACCGGCAGCAGGTATTGGTCTATCTGGACCTGCCATCAGACAGTGCACCTTCCTCAACCGACCAGCAGGTACAGGCGGTCAGCCGGGCCCTCACCGAAGCCCTGGGTGACCAAGTGACCGGTGTCGCAGCCTACGCCGGATTCGGCGGCCCCAGGTTTGTGTTGTCGTTGACGCCGATCGATCCATCGCCGAACAAAGGCTTCCTGGTATTGAATGTGGCAACGATGGATCAGGTGGCGCCGGTGATAGCAGCAGCGCGGCAGCTGCTGGCGCAGGAATTTCCCCGGATGTCCTCTCAGATCACCCGGATGTTCTTGGGGCCTTCGGATTCCAATCTGCTGGAGATCCTGGTCAAGGGGCCGGACCGAGAGGTGTTGTACGGCACCGCTGCGAAGGTGGCGGAAGAGCTTCGTGCAATGCAGGGCTCCAGGGACGTGCGCCAGAGTTGGGAAGCCCGGATACCGTCATTGAACATCCAGGTGAATCAGGCACAGGCTGATCGCGCCGGCGTGACATCTGCCGACATCGCCAACTCATTGAAAGGCGCCATTGATGGCTATCATCTTAGCCAGTTACGCCAGGGTGACACTCTGGTGCCCATTTTGTTGCGTTACCCGCATGAGGTGAGGTCCCGAGTGGAGCGCCTGAAATCGCTGGTGGTCTACCCACTGAATGGTCCCGGTAAGGGTGTTCCCCTGAACCAGGTGTCGACAATCGAGCTGGACGATGGCTACTACCGGATCGACCGGCACAATCTGGTTCGCGCCATTACCATCGAAGGACGAAACAATACTTTGACGGCGGAGGACATGGTGCCTCGCATTGCCCCGGCACTGGCGTCCCTGGAGGCCTCTTTGCCGCCCGGTCACTGGATCGAGTTCAACGGTGTTGTGGTTCAGTCCGCCGAGGGGCAGGCCGCGATGCAGGCCAATCTGCCGTTGTGCCTGGGGCTGATCCTGATCCTGCTGGTGGCGCAGTTCAATTCCTACAAACGCCCATTGCTGATTGTGGTCACCATTCCGCTGGTCATACTGGGTGTATCGTTGGGGCTGTTAGCCTTGCGGGCGGACTTCGGGTTTATGGTGCTGCTGGGGATTTACAGCTTGGCGGGCATCATCATCAATAATGCCATCGTACTGATTGAACGAATCGACCGGGAACGCGGCGTTGAGGGGCGCGCGCTGCAGGAAGCCGTCATCCGGGCGTCAGTTCGACGGCTACGGCCTATTGTCATGTCGGCAGCCACTACCATCCTTGGATTGCTGCCGCTGATTGTCGGTAAAGACCCGCTGTTCTATGCCATGGCCAGCGCCATGGCCTTTGGCTTGGGCCTGGGAACCCTGATGAGCCTGGGCGTCGTTCCCGTGCTGTACACCTACTTTTTTGCTCGCGAATCAGGGAAGATGCCCCATGCAACCGAGGCACCGTAACGCACTGGGGGAGATAGCTGTGGCAAACGAGCCGGACAGAGCTGAAGACGAAACCGCCCACAAACTGATGCTGGCGGGCATGGAGTTGTTTGGCCAGTATGGGTTCAAAGGCACCACCACTCGAATGATTGCCGAAGCCGCCGATTCCAACATTGGCTCCATTGCATATTACTTTGACAACAAAACCGGCCTTTACCACGCGATTGCCCGTCACATTGCCCAGCGCATGAGAGACGTTTTCGGCTTTAACGACGAACGACCGCCCACCGAGGCCAGTGATCGCGATCAGGCTCTGGCCCAGCTCGAACTCATCGTGAGGCGCATGGTGCGCCAGTTCGCACAGGCTCCGGAAGCCCGCCGCTGGCTTATGCTGGTGATTCGGGAGCAGGCCAACCCCTCCGAGGCGTTTGATATCCTCTACGAAGAAACCTTCGAACGCGTCCATGTGCACCTGACCCGCCTGATTGCGGTTGTGATGGACCGGTCACCCGACGAGCACCGGGTTATCATCGAAGCCCATACAATCATGGGGCAGATCGTCTTTTTCCTCGTAGGTCGATTCCCGTTGCTGCGCAGGCTTGGACTGGAGGGCGAATTCCCTCCTGAGGTCGTGGACACGGTCGAGCAGGTGGTGATTTCCCACCTCCATGCCCTGGCGTTTACTACCAAGGGATGAGTTTTTCACCTCCATCGAATCATTCACCTAATGGGTGTCGGGGTCTACATTGAATGGGTAAACGCGCAAGGCCGCGTTGTCCTGCGACAAACACAACAAGAGGTCGAGACCATGATCTACGCACAACCCGGTAAGGAAGGCTCTGTCGTCTCCTTCAAACCCCGTTACGAGAATTACATCGGCGGCGAGTGGGTCGCCCCTGTCAAAGGTCAGTATTTTGAAAACATCACGCCAGTGACCGGCGATGTGATCTGCGAAATTCCGCGCTCCCAGGCAGAAGATGTTGAGCTGGCCCTGGATGCTGCCCACAAGGCTGCCCCGGCGTGGGGCAAGACCTCCACCACCGAACGCTCGAACATTCTGCTGAAAATTGCCGACCGCATCGAACAGAATATCGAGATGCTCTCGGTTGCTGAAACCTGGGACAACGGTAAAGCCGTCCGTGAAACCATCAATGCCGACCTGCCGCTGGCGGTAGATCACTTCCGTTATTTCGCAGGCTGTATCCGCGCCCAGGAAGACACGTCCAGCGCGATCGACAACAATACCGTGGCCTATCATTACCATGAACCGCTGGGTGTTGTGGGCCAGATCATTCCCTGGAACTTCCCGTTGCTGATGGCCGTGTGGAAGCTTGCCCCCTGTTTGGCGGCCGGTAACTGTACGGTGATGAAGCCCGCGGAGCAGACACCGGCCAGTATTCTGATTCTGATGGACCTGATTGGTGATCTGTTGCCGCCGGGCGTGGTCAACATCGTTAACGGCTACGGCATTGAAGCCGGCCAGGCGCTGGCTACCAGCAAGCGCATCGCCAAGATTGCATTTACTGGCTCAACCCCGGTAGGCGCCCACATCCTCAAGTGCGCTGCTGAGAACATCATTCCATCCACCGTGGAGCTGGGTGGCAAGTCCCCCAACATCTACTTCTCAGACGTGATGCAGGCCGAGCCTGAGTTCATCGACAAATGTGTGGAAGGTCTGGTGCTGGCGTTCTTCAATCAGGGTGAAGTCTGTACCTGCCCATCCCGCGCGCTGGTGCAGGAAGACATGTACGAAGAGTTCATGGCCAAGGTCATCGAGCGTACCAAGTCGATCAAGCGTGGTAACCCGCTGGATACCGACGTACAGGTTGGCGCCCAGGCCAGCAAGGAACAGTTCGACAAGATCATGTCCTACCTCGAAATCGGCAAACAGGAAGGTGCGGAAGTGCTGACCGGCGGTGGCCGTGAGGAAATGGACGATGCCTACAACAATGGCTTCTACGTTCAGCCCACGTTGTTCAAGGGTAAGAACAACATGCGTGTGTTCCAGGAGGAAATCTTTGGCCCGGTGGTGGGTGTAACCACCTTCAAGGACGAGGAAGAAGCCCTGGCCATCGCCAACGACACCGAGTTCGGTCTGGGTGCCGGCCTCTGGACTCGCGACATCAATCGTGCCTATCGCATGGGTCGCGCTATCCAGGCAGGCCGAGTGTGGACCAACTGTTACCACCAGTACCCGGCGCACGCTGCCTTCGGTGGTTACAAGAAGTCCGGTGTTGGCCGCGAGAACCACAAGATGGCGCTGGACCACTACCAGCAGACCAAGAACCTGCTGGTCAGCTACGACATTAACCCGCTGGGCTTCTTCTGAGTCCGCTAACGACTGTTGTGCCCGGGCCTACCCACACAGGCCCGGTGGCGAGTCAGCACATGGATGTGCACATTCCTCCCCGGCGTCTGGCCGGGGCGCATCTCTGCCGGGTTGCAATTGACTGGTAGGGGTGGATGGGTCTTCCTGCCATTTTTAGGTCCTTCCCAGGGCCTTTTTTTGTGTCTGCGCCGGCGTTAACCGGAATGGGTCGAAAGGATGAGTTTCCGGGCACGGATCGGCCGGAAATCAGTGCCAAAGTACCATATTTGCCTTTTCATGGACTGGGTAGGATTGAAGGTGAGTTACCGGACAACCGGTTAACGGATCCTCAATGCCACAACAATCATCACAAGAGGTAAGCGTTATGTGGACCAAGCCAGCCTATGAAGACCTGCGGATCGGCTTCGAAGTCACCATGTACTTCGCCAACCGCTGAGTAGTGATGGCCAGCCGACTGCGCTGGCCATTTTGCTTCCGGAGTTTCCGTTATGCAGATTCGTATCCTCGGTTCCGCCGCCGGCGGAGGGTTTCCCCAGTGGAACTGCAATTGCGCCAACTGTGACGGTTTCCGCAAAGGTACCCTGAATGCCAGTGCGCGCACCCAGTCTTCCATTGCCGTCAGCGAAGACGGTGTGCACTGGATTCTTTGCAACGCCTCTCCCGATATCCGCGCTCAGTTGGCAGGCTTTGATGCCATGCAGCCGGCGCGTGCGCTTCGCGATACCGGGATTAACGCTGTGTTGCTGTGTGACAGTCAGGTGGATCACACCACCGGTTTGCTGATGTTGCGCGAGGGGTTGCCCTTGGACGTGTGGTGCACGGCCCAGGTTCACGAGGATCTGAGCAGCGGTTTCCCATTGTTTCGCATGCTCACCCACTGGAACGGTGGTCCCCAGTGGCATGAAGTACCCTGTACCGACCAACAGTCTTTTTCCATTCCCTGCGCCCCGTCATTGCGACTGACGGCCATTCCGTTGCTGAGCAATGCGCCGCCGTACTCGCCGCGCAGGAACAACCCCCACCCTGGTGACAACATCGGGCTGTTCATAGAGGACACCCGCAGCGGTGAAACGGTTATGTATGCACCGGGGCTCGGCCAGCCCGACGAACAAATCCTGCAGTGGATGCGCAAGGCCGACACCCTGCTGGTGGATGGTACGGTGTGGCACGACGACGAAATGCTGCGCTGCGAGGTGGGCACGCGCACCGGTCAGGAAATGGGCCACTTGGCCCAGAGTGGCCCCGGCGGCATGATCGAGGTGCTGGATACCATGCCAGCGCGCCGAAAAGTTCTTATCCATATCAATAACACCAACCCCATTCTGGACGAGGATTCACCGGAACGGGCCGTGCTGACCAGGCATGGCATCGAGGTGTCTTTTGACGGAATGCATCTGGATATGGGGGTACCATTGTGAACGCAATCGCGACACCTGTGATGAATCGTGGGGATTTCGAGCAGGCCCTGCGTGCAAAAGGCCAGTACTACCACATTCACCATCCCTACCATAAAGCCATGTATGGCGGTGACTGCACTCCTGAGCAGATTCGTGGCTGGGTCGCTAACCGGTACTACTACCAGATCAACATACCCCGCAAGGATGCGGCGATCATGGCTAACTGCCCGGATGCCTCGGTCCGCCGGTTGTGGCTCCAACGAGTGTTGGATCACGATGGCCACATTGACGACGAAGGCGGTATCGAGGCCTGGTTGAGCTTGGCGGAAGCGGTCGGGCTAACCCGGGACGAGGTCACCGACCAGCGCCATGTGCTGCCGGGTGTACGGTTTGCCGTAGACGCCTACCTGAACTTTGCCCGCCGGGCGACTTGGCAGGAAGCGGCCTGTTCCTCCCTGACAGAACTGTTTGCGCCGGAAATTCACCAGTCCCGGCTCGATAGCTGGCCCCAGCATTATCCCTGGATCCAGACCGATGGATACGCCTATTTCCGCAAGCGGTTGTCGGAAGCGCGCCGCGATGTGGAACATGGCCTGACCATTACCCTGGATCACTTTACCACCGCGGCACAGCAGGCCCGTGCCCTGGAAATCCTTCAATTCAAACTGGATATCTTATGGTCTATGTTGGATGCCCTGACTATGGCTTATCAGCACCGCACGCCGCCGTACCACACCGTAACCGGTCAGCCGGTCTGGCACCGGGGGCTGTAGTGGCCACGCCCATGGAGCGCACACCGAGACTGCGCCCGGGCTTCCGCTTCCAGTGGGAGCCAGCCCAGAAGGCCCATGTGCTGTTGTATCCCGAAGGCATGGTGCGGCTGAACGACAGTGCCGGGGCGGTGCTGAAGGAAGTGAACGGCCAGCGCACCGTGGCTGACATTGTCGCCATCCTGGAGCAGCAGTTTCCCGACGCAGGGTCCCTGGCAGATGATGTCAGCGAGTTTCTCAAGGAAGCCGAGCAGCAGCACTGGATACTGTTTCCATGAATCGGCACGACACCATGCCGGCAGGTGATCGGCCCGGTATTGGCCCGCCCCTATGGCTGCTGGCGGAATTGACCTACCGCTGCCCACTGCAGTGCCCCTACTGTTCCAATCCACTGGATTTCGCACAGACCCAGCAGGAACTGACCACCGAAGAGTGGACCAGGGTGCTGCGCCAGGGCCGTGAGATGGGGGCGGCCCAACTGGGCTTTTCCGGCGGCGAGCCACTGGTGCGTCAGGACCTGCCGGAGTTGATCGCAGAGGCCAGGCAACTGGGCTATTACACCAACCTGATCACCTCCGGCCTGGGGCTCACCGAGGCCAAAGTAAATGCCTTCCGCGACGCCGGACTGGACCATATCCAGGTCAGTTTCCAGGCTTCGGACCCGGAACTGAACAACGCTGTCGCCGGTTCCCGCAAGGCGTTCGACCAGAAACTGGCTATGGCCCGCGCGGTAAAAGAGGCGGGCTACCCGATGGTGCTCAACTTCGTGATCCATCGGCACAATATCCATCAGATGAATGACATCATCAGCTTGTGTGAGCGATTGGGTGCGGATTACGTGGAGCTGGCCACCTGCCAGTATTACGGCTGGGCGTTCGAAAACCGCGAGGGGTTGATGCCCTCCAGGGCTCAGCTGGAAAAGGCAGAGGCCGATGTAAACACCTATCGCCAACGTCTGGCAGACGACGGCTCAGCGATGAGGCTGATCTTTGTCACCCCGGACTATTACGAGGAACGGCCAAAGGCCTGTATGAACGGGTGGGGCAGCCTGTTCCTCACCGTGGCGCCGGATGGCACCGCCTTACCCTGCCACAGCGCCCGCCTGTTGCCCATTGAGTTTCCCAATGTACGGAATTCCTCGCTACACTCGATCTGGTATGACAGCCCGGGTTTCAACCATTACCGGGGTGACAGCTGGATGCCGGAGCCGTGCCGGTCCTGCGACGAAAAAGGGAAGGACTTCGGCGGATGCCGATGCCAGGCCTATCTTCTAACCGGTCATGCCGATAACGCCGACCCGGTTTGCAGCAAATCACCCCATCACGACCGCATCCTCGCCGCCCGCAAGGCTGCGGATCACGCCACAGCCGGGCTGGAGGAGCTGACCTATCGCAACGCCAACAACTCCCGGCTGTTCTTCCGGGGCTGATGCCTGGAATCCGCCCCGATCTCCGTCGCTGTCTGCCGAACAGGCGTCTTCGGCGTTTATCCAGCGGGGGTGGGTGACGGCGGGCCAAGCCGGCGTATTCTGGCTGGAGTTTGACCCTGACAGCGGTCACAACCTGCTCCGAAAAGTAAGTGGTGAGAGCCCTCAATGGGGTACACCCCCGACTATTGATATTCGCAGCGAGGTCAATGGTTACGGCGGAGGGGCGCTGTGTGCAGGACGCGACGCGGTTTACGCCGTTGAGGCATCCCAGCAGCAGATTCACCGTATCGATGCTGCTACGGGCGCGACAAGCGCCATAACACAGGATGCGGACGCCAGCTTCGGCGGGCTGGTATGGGACCCGTTTCATCACCGCACCCTGGCCGTACGTGAACGTTCGGGGTGTCAGCAGTTGGTGGCGGTTCGAGACTACAACGAGGTTGTGCCCCTGCACGACAGCGAAGATTTTTATAGCGCTCCGGCGCTATCCGCCAGCGGTGAACGCATAGCCTGGATTTGTTGGTCGTTGCCGGATATGCCCTGGGTGAGGTCCGTTCTATGGACTGCTGAGGTTGGCGAAGACGGAGCGTTGATTCGCGCCCGTTGTTGGCCAACGCCAGGGGAAGGCAGCGTGCAGCAGCCGGTGTTCGATGGTGAAACGTTGCACGTGCTGTCGGACCACGAAGGATGGTGGCAGATCTGGTGCGTTTCCTGGCCGGATGAACAGGCCAGGTGGACTTGCCTGGACTCGACCGCCGCGGATCACGCAAGCTCCCCCTGGCAATTGGGCGAACGCCATTTTTGCCCGTTGGGCCAGGGTGGTTGGGTCTGGGTACGCTACGTAAACGGAGTTGGGGAGCTATGGCTGAAGCGCTCCACCGGTTCATCGTCCGCAAAGGTTGCGCCGGGCTTCAATGACTTCCGGCATATAACGGTCTTTGATGGCCAGCTTTATTGTATTGCCCGATCGGCTACCCGTCTCGACTCGGTATTGGCGGTGGACCTGGCAACCAACCGGGCCCGCCTACTGGCCGGGGACGAGGCGCCGTTTTCCGATGCGCCAATTGTTTCGCCTGAACCCTTCCAGGTGCCGCCATCGAATGGGGTGACGGAAGAGGTGGCCGGGTTCTGGTATCCACCCGTTGATGGTTCGACGGACAACAATCCGCCGCCATTGATCCTGATCGCTCACGGTGGGCCCACGTCGATGGCCTGGCCGGTCTTCAATCCGCAGGTCCAGTTCTGGTGCCACCATGGTTTTGCGGTCGCCGATGTCAATTATCGCGGCAGCGCGGGATTTGGCCGCCGCTGTCGCATGGCACTCGCTGGCAACTGGGGCCAGTCCGATGTGGAAGACATGGAGCGGGCAGCGGATCACTTGGTGGCCACTGGCCGGGCAGACGTTAGCCGGCTGTTTATTCAGGGCCGTAGCTCTGGCGGTTATACGGCGTTGATGGCGATGACTCGCGGCACACGGTTCCGGGCTGGTGCAAGTCTGTTTGGTGTCAGCGACCCGGCCCGTTTGAGGGAGGTGACGCACCGATTCGAGTCAGGCTACCTGGACTGGCTGTTGGGAGCGCCAAGTGATTATCCCGAGCGCTGGCATGAGCGCACACCCGTTCAGCAGGCGCATTGCATACGCCGGCCGATGATCTTTTTTCAGGGTGGCCAGGATCGTGTGGTTGTGCCTGAGCAGACCCGGCAAATGGTGCGGGTGCTGGAGCAGAACGGTCAGTCAGCGGAACTCTGGTGGTTTGAGGACGAAGGGCACGGTTTCCGGCAGCGGAAAAACCAGGTGGCCCTGCTGGAAAACCTGCTCGCTTTCTACGATCAACATAGCCGAAAGTGCAATGATGGTGGGTAATGGTTAAGGTAAACTCAGGGTCTATACAATAACAACAGTAACACTGAAGAGAGCGCCCATGAGCTACGATATTTCCGCCCTGCGCAAGTTTGTGTCCCCTGAAATCGTCTTTGGTGCGGGCTCTCGCAAGGCAGTCGCCAACTTTGCCAGTAACTTTGGTGCTCGCCACGTGTTCCTGGTGTCCGACCCCGGTGTGGAAAAGGCCGGCTGGGTTACGGAAATCATGGACATTCTGGTGACAGCGGGTCTTCGTGTCACTGTTTTTACCGGTGTTTCTGCCAATCCGAAAGTGGACGAAGTCATGGCCGGGGCTGAGTTGTACAAGTCCAGCCAATGTGACGTGGTTGTCGCCATCGGTGGCGGCAGCCCCATGGACTGCGCCAAGGGTATCGGCATCGTCAGCGCCCATGGCCGGAACATCCTTGAATTTGAAGGTGTGGACACCATTACCTCGCCGTCGCCCCCGATGATTCTGATCCCCACCACGGCAGGCACCTCCGCCGATGTCTCCCAGTTCGCGATCATTTCCGACCCCAACCGGCGCTTCAAGTTTTCCATCATCAGCAAGGCGGTGGTGCCGGATGTGTCGCTGATTGATCCGGAAGTAACGGAAACCATGGACCCATACCTGACGGCCTGTACCGGGGTGGACGCCATGGTGCACGCCATTGAGGCGTACGTCTCCACCGGTAGCGGGCCGCTGACGGACACCAACGCCCTGGAAGCCATCCGGCTGATCAATCGCCACCTGGAACCGCTGGTACTGAATACCGCCAACGTGCAGTTGCGTGAGCAGATCATGCTGGCTTCCATGCAGGCCGGCCTGGCGTTTTCCAATGCCATCCTGGGGGCTGTGCATGCCATGTCCCACAGCCTGGGTGGCTATCTGGATTTGCCCCATGGCCTTTGCAACGCCTTGCTGCTTGAACACGTTGTGGCCTACAACTACACCTCGGCAGAGGATCGCTTCCGGCGGGTGGCGGAGGCCATGGACATCGACACCCGCGGTATGTCGAAACCAGTCATCAAACAGCGCCTGATGGGGCGAATCATCACATTGAAACAGGCCGTGGGATTGGAGGCCAAGCTGGGCAAACTGGGCGTGACTACATCCGATATCCCTTACCTGTCGGGCTTCGCGCTGCAGGACCCATGCATCCTGACCAATCCCCGCAAGTCCTCCCGCCGTGACGTTGAAGTGGTCTATGAAGAAGCCCTCTGACCCCAGTGATGCCGACTATGACATCGGCGACCTGCTTGGCCTTGGCAGCCAGTCGGTAAGAAAGAACTATTACCCGGCGCTGCAGGAGCGGATCGACGAACTGGAGAAGGAACGCAACCGCTACAAGTGGCTTTTCGAGAATGCCCTTCATGGCATTTTCCAGGCCAACCTCAGGGGCGGTTTTGTGGCCGCCAACCCCGCCATGGCCCGTATCTGCGGTTACGACAGTGCCGAGGCTCTGATCACGGGGGTTATCCGCCTGCGCGAGCAGTTGTTCTGCAGTTCCGGGGAGTTTGATGCTATCCGCCAGGAATTACTGGACAACGGCAGCCTTAGTGCGAGGGAGGCTCGGCTCAGACGGGCGGACAATACACCGGTGCAAGTTGCGATAACCCTGTTGCGGCGGCCTGATTTGGGCCCCGAAGTGGTTGAAGCGTTTGTGGCGGACATCACCGAGCGCCACCAGGCGCGGGAAAAGCTGCGCCAGCTCAATGCGGATCTGGAACGCCGGGTGGAGGAGCGCACCGACGAGCTGCAGAACGCCAACGTGGTTCTCCGCTACCAGATCGAGCAGCGGGAAAAGGTGGAGCGGGAATTGGTGGTGGCCGTGGATGCGGCTCGGGAGGCCAACGAAAGTAAAGACAAATACCTGGCCGCAGCCAGCCACGACCTGCTGCAACCTCTGAACGCCGCGAGATTGCTGGTATCCGCATTGATCGACAGCCAGCTGCCTGCGGATGAGAATCGCCTTGTCCAGCGTGTGCAGCGGTCCCTTGAGAGCGCTGAAGACCTGCTGGCTGATTTGCTGGATATCTCCAAGCTGGATCAAAAGGCCATGCGGCCAGATATTGTCAATGCCGATATTGGCGAACTGATGCGGGGGCTGGCGCAGGAATTTGAACCGGTGGCGGAGAACGCAGAGCTGCATTTTCGGGTTCGCTTGGGTTCAGGTCGCGTGCGTACGGACCCGCGAATGCTCACTCGGATACTCCGCAACCTGTTAAGCAACGCGTTTCGTTATACCCGTGAAGGTGGTGTGCTGTTTGCAGCCCGCAAGCGCGGCCCAAACCTGGAAATAGGGGTGTGGGACACCGGTGTGGGCATTGAGCAGGAAAAGCTCGAGGACATTTTCCGCGAGTTTCACCAGATACTACCCAAGGGTGGAGGTCGCCAGGGTGTGGGCCTGGGATTGGCGATTGTGGAACGAATGGCAAGGGTGCTGGCCTGCGACATCCGGGTGGATTCGCGCCACGGCAAAGGCTCCTGTTTCAGCATCCTCATTCCCTTGGCCCGCTTCACCGAAGCGGCTGCCGACGGCCAGAAAGCGGAACCTTTGGCTCTAGCGCCCGCGTTCTTCGACGGGCTACGTGTTCTGGTGATCGACAACGAAGAGCCGGTGCAGGAAAGTATGCGGGCCCTGCTGGAGCGTTGGGGGTGTAGGGTTGCCACAGCGGGTAGCGCGGTTGAGGCGGTAGCGCAGTTTGATGGCTCCGATATCATCCTGGCCGATTTCCACCTGGACGAGAACCTGACTGGTTGTCAGGCGGTCTACGCGGTTCGTCGTCATTTTGGTCGTGATATCCCGGCTGCCATCATTACCGCTGATCGCAGCGATGAAACTCGCCGTCTCATCAGTGCCCATGACCTGCCGATTCTCAACAAACCTGTGAAGCCCAACCGGCTTCGGGCGCTTGTCTCCAGTCTGGCCGCTTCCCTGAACTCAGAATCGCAATGACGGTCTACACTTTATTCTGTCAATAATTGTTTTGTCAGGAGAGTGTGCCATGTCCGTTCCGGAAAACGCCCTTACCAATCACGAAGTGACTGTTTGCCTGACTGGCGGCGCCGTCCTTGGGCCCTTCAATGCCACCTGGTCGAGGGACGAAGGTGGCGATGTTCGGGAACTCGTGCGTGAGTACGACGGCTTCCTCCAGGGGGAGAAGCAACACCGTTTCAAGTTCCACCTGCATGATACCTATACCAACACGGTTCATACCCTGATCCTGAATTTTGATCAGGTTACCGGCATTTGCGACCATGTCAGACTTAAGTCACCGCCAAACGGCTGAGCCCCAATGCCTGTGAACAGAGGAGGATGTCATGACGAATTTCAGGACTGAAAAAGACAGCCTGGGCGAAGTGCGCGTTCCCGAAGAGGCTCTCTGGGGCGCACAGACCCAGAGGGCCATAGAGAATTTTCCGGTAAGTGGCCAGCCAATGCCGCCGGCGTTCATCGCGGCGGTAGTAAGAGTGAAACAGGCCGCCGCAGATGCCAACGCCAGCCTGGGTTTACTGAATAACGATCTGCGCGATGCGATTGTCGCGGCCGGTGATCGCCTGGTAAACGGTGAATTTGCTGACCAGTTCCCTATTGATCGTTACCAGACAGGGTCTGGCACCAGCACCAACATGAATGTGAATGAAGTTATCGCCGCCCTGGCGGCGCGGGAGGATGTTGAGATTCACCCAAACGATCACGTCAACATGAGCCAGAGCTCCAACGACGTGATCCCGACCGCCATTCATGTCAGTGCTGTTGCGGGTATATACGAGCGCCTGATTCCCGCGTTGACCCACCTGTGTGGGGTTATCTATGAGCGTGAGGCGTTGTTCGCGAATCAGGTGAAGACTGGCCGTACTCACTTGATGGATGCCATGCCGGTCACCCTGGGCCAGGAGCTGAGAACCTGGCGGGAGCAACTACTCGCCGCGGAAAAACGGCTTGAGGTGGCCGCCGAAGACTTGCTGGCGGTACCCCAGGGGGGCACAGCCGTAGGAACCGGAGTGAATGCGCTGGAAGAATTTCCAGGGCAGTTCGTCAAATTTCTCTCATCCAATACGGGTTACCATTTCCGCTCTCTGGAGCATAAATTCGTGGGGCAGAGTGCCATCGATGCTCCCGTGGCCCTGTCGTCCCAGTTGCGGGGGCTGGCCATCGTACTGACCAAGATCGCCAACGACCTGCGCTGGATGAACAGCGGGCCAATTCACGGCCTGGCGGAAATCAGCCTGCCGGCCCTACAGCCGGGCAGCAGCATCATGCCGGGCAAGGTCAACCCGGTGATTCCGGAGTCGGTGGCCATGGTCGGGGCCCAGGTCATGGGGCTGGACAGCACAGTTGCCATGGCAGGACAGTCGGGCAACTTCCAGTTAAATGTGATGTTACCGCTGGTCGGCGCCAACCTGTTGGACATGATCGAACTTCTGACCAACGCCTCAACCATGCTCGGTGATAAGGCGATTCGGGATTTCACGGTGAATACCGATCATCTGGACGCGGCCGTCGGAAAGAACCCGGTGCTGGTCACCGCGCTCAACCCCGAAATTGGTTATAGCCTTGCGTCTGATATTGCCAAGGAAGCCTACCAGACCGGACGACCGGTGATTGACGTGGCGGAAGAGCGCAGCGGCCTGGATCGCAACCGGCTGGAGGAACTGATGGACCCGCTGAAACTGACCAAGGGCGGGCTTGCCTGATAGTAACCGCCGAATGGGCGGCCCTGACGGAGACTGAGCCGGTTGCTGATTTCTATCGAGCTCTTTGTGATGCTGGTGCTGGCAAATGGCGCACCGGTACTGGCCGCCCGGCTGTTTGGCCGGCGATGGTCGGCCCCTGTTGATGGTGGCAGGCTATGGCGGGATGGGCAGCCGGTGCTGGGACGAAGCAAAACCTGGCGCGGTATTGTATCCGGTGCGCTGGCGTGTTGCCTGTTTGCGTGGGTCACCGGGATAGGCGTCGTATTTGGTCTGGTTTTCGGGTTGCTGGGGTTGGCTGGCGATATCATCAGCAGTTTCATCAAGCGCCGTGCCGGTCTTGCCTCCAGTGCCCGGGCGGTTGGGCTTGACCAGGTTCCTGAAGCCTTGCTACCAATGATCCTGGCGTGGTTTTGGCTGGGGCTGGGCTGGTTCACTGTGGTGGTTGTCGTGGTGCTGTTTACCGTGTCGAATATCCTGCTATCGCCCGTACTGTACCGCCTGGGTATACGCCATCAGCCGCATTGAGCCCGGGCTTCAGCCGGGGCCCCGCGTCTGAGGGTGTGTACTGTCACTTCCGGCGGGCAATTCAGTCTCACGTTGACCACCGACGTGCCAGCACCCGGGGAGGTATAGCCCTGCATGCCGTTGCGGCGCCAGTAACCACGGCCGAGTTCTCTGGGACAGTCGGAATCCAGCGTCACGGGGATGCCACCGGGCAGGCAGATCTGACCGCCGTGAGTATGACCGCACAGAAAAATGTCGTAGCCCGCATGGGCGGCCTCGCGCCAGATTTCAGGTGTGTGACTCAGTAGAACGCTGATACCACCCGGGGGAATCTCGTCTCCTGCCCGGTGCAGGTTATGGACCTTGTAGAAATGGGCATCGTCCACGCCCGCCAGATAAAGCTTATCCTCTCCCCGCTGCAGCACGGCATGCTCATTCATCAGCAAGTGATAGCCCATATCCTCAAGGCCAGGAACCATGCGTACGCTGTCGTGATTGCCCAGTACAGCGTAGGCTTTGCCGTGAATGGCACTCCGCAGTCTCGCCATACCCTCCATGGCACCCTCAATCGGGCCCCAGGTGAGGCGCCGGTAATCCCCGGTGAGCACACACACATCATACTCGAGAGGCTCGATTTGACGGATTACGGCCTGGAGGTTGGCCTCATCCATATCCACGTGGAGGTCGGTAAGGTGCAGTATGCGGAAGCCCTCGAAAGCTTGGGGCAGGCCAGGGATGTGGAACTGGTTGTGGGCCGTGTCCAGCCGACGACTGTTGTGCTGTCCTCGCCGGAACAAACCGGCCAGTTTCAGACAAATACTGATGAAGCCTGGGGCGGAGGTGATGTTCTCAATATGGAATGAATGGCGGTCCGGGCCGAACACACGAGCTTCCGCTTCCCGCTCGATGCCCAGGCGCTGGCGCGCATGTACTGGGCCAAGACGGAGGCTCAGGCGATACTCCAGGAGGTCATCCTGATTGTCTGGTGTATGGGCCCGGGCGGTCATTGCTGTTCCTGTTGGTTGTTGGAAACGTTACCTGTCACGATCCGGTCAACCCGTCCCTTCATTATGGTCGGGACTGGGAGTGATGCAACCGGAGCGTCATAATGTTCATCTTTCTTAACACACGTTGCCACGATCAGAGTGTTCCATGACCAAGGATAACGTCACCAAGGCGGCATATGCCGGGGCCCTGCCAGCCTGGCACATTTTTCTGTTGTTTCTGCGTCTGGGACTGACATCTTTCGGCGGTCCGGCGGCCCATCTGGGGTTCTTCCACGACGAATTCGTTAAGCGCCGGCGCTGGTTGTCGGCCGCGGCCTATGGCGAGGTGGTGGCACTGTGCCAGTTATTACCCGGCCCCGCTTCCAGCCAGGTGGGATTAACCCTGGGGTTCCTTCAGCGCGGCTATCGTGGCGCTGCCGCGGCCTGGCTTGGTTTTACCCTGCCGTCGGCAGTATTAATGACGCTGTTTGCACTCGGCCTTGGCCTGTGGCCGGATGCAGGGCAGGGTGGCTGGATAACGGGTCTTAAGCTATTCGTGGTCGCCGTGGTTGCCCAGGCGGTATGGCAGATGGGCAAAACCCTGTGCACGGATGCTCCGCGGCTGTCGATTGCCGTGGTGGTCGCGGTTGTTCTGTTGATAGCGGGCGCAGCCTGGATGCAGATACTTGTCCTGCTCGCAGCCGGCGCTATGGGTGCTGTGATGCGACTGCCGCAAAAGCGAGTGGAAGAGGCATTAACCATACCGGTTCAGCCCCGTCGCCCGATGGTATTTCTGGTGGTATTTGCCGCGTTACTGCTGTTGGCTTTTTTACCGTTGGCAGACGGCTCCCTGGCCTGGATCGGTTCGGAACTCTATCGTGCAGGGGCGTTGGTATTCGGGGGTGGTCATGTGGTACTGCCCTGGCTGCAAGGAAGCTTTGTGGTACCAGGGCACCTGTCGGCGGATACTTTTCTGGCCGGTTACGGCATGGCCCAGGCCATGCCTGGCCCGCTGTTTACCTTTTCAGCGTTTCTGGGTGGCATAGAGGCCGGTTGGGCCGGTGCTGCTGTTGCTGTGGTCGCTGTTTTCCTGCCGGGAACCCTGCTGGTATTTGCCGGTCTACCCCTGTGGTCGTACATTCGTAGCCATGCCGCTGCAAGATCGGCACTGGCCGGGGTGAATGCCGGAGTTGTCGGGTTGTTGCTGGCGGCCCTCTATGATCCGGTCTGGACCTCTGCCGTACATGATGCAGGCGGGATTGCGTTTGTCCTGTTAGCCTGGGTTTCCCTGGTGATATGGAGGGTGCCGGTGTGGATACTGGCACTCGGCAGTGCGCTGTTGGGCTTGCTGGTTTTTTGATGCCCCCAAAGTGGGGTAGCTAAAACCGATCAGGGAGGCCACACTTGGAGATTGGAAGATCGAACAAACGGTAATGACTTAGACGCAGAGGCTGATTATGTCCACATCCTGCACGATTCCGGGCCTGAACGTACCAAAGAGTCGCTTTCCGGAACCTGAAAGCGATTTGCCAACCGGAGACGACCGTGAGCAGAGAGTAGTGCTTGGCGGTGGTTGTTTCTGGTGTGTGGAAGCCGTTTTCCTGGCGGTGAACGGTGTTAGCCGGGTGGAATCCGGCTATGCCGGTGGCAAATCGGAAACCGCCAACTATGAGGCGGTGTGTGGCGGCCAGACCGGACACGCCGAAGTGGTGGATGTTCATTACGACCCGCAGACCGTCAGCTTCGGGGAAATCCTGAAGGTGTTTTTCTCGGTAGCTCACGACCCAACCCAGCTTAACCGCCAGGGAAACGATCGTGGTACCCAATACCGTTCCGCTATTTTTTACGAGAATGACGAACAGAAACAGGTGGCGGAAGCCTACATCCGCCAACTGAATTCCGCGGGCGTTTATGATAACCCCCTGGTGACGACCCTGGAGCCGTTGGATGCCTTTTATCCGGCGGAAGACTATCACCAGAATTTTGCCGCACGGAATCCATATCAGCCCTACATCATGGCTGTTGCGGCACCAAAGATGGAAAAGCTTGTGGACACGTTCGGTGACAAGCTCAAGCCTGGTTTCACCGACAACAACATTGCCTGAGGAGGCTGCTATGAGCGTTTCTGCTGCAGGTTATGACCTGACCCCGCTAACGCCACAACAAGTGGACGAAAAGGCTGCGAGCCTGACGGACGAGGAGCGCCGCGTGTTGCTGGATCATGGCACCGAGCGGCCATTTTGCGGCACCTTGCTGGATAACAAGAACGCAGGTGTCTACGACTGCCGGTTGTGCGAACTGCCGCTGTTCAGTTCCGATTCCAAGTTCGATTCCGGTACTGGTTGGCCGAGCTTTTTTCAGCCCTTTGACACCGACCACATCCGCTACATTGAAGACAACAGCATGGGCATGGCTCGCACGGAAATCCGCTGCCCGCGGTGTGATAGCCACCTTGGGCACGTGTTTCCGGATGGCCCGCCACCAACCGGCCAGCGCTACTGCCTGAATTCGGTGGCGATGGTATTCAGGGAGAACCAGGCCTGACGGGCCTGGTCAGCGGATCACGGTTGACACCAGATAGCTGGTGTAGCAGACGTATACAATCAATAGCAACAGACCGTCCGGTCGCCCGATAGTCCGCGACTTGCCGGTCAGCCCAAAGCTCATCACCAGAAGCCCGACGGTGAGGGCTGTCATCAGTGTCCAGTCGCGGTAAAGCACTTCCATGTCCACGGCCAGGGGCTCAATGGTCGCAGCCAGGCCAACCACGGCCAGAGTGTTGAAAATGCCAGACCCCACGATGTTGCCGAGTATCAGATCGTGCTCGTTTTTCTTGACGGCTGCCAACGCAGAGGCCAGTTCCGGCAGAGAGGTGCCGATGGCGACGATCGTCAGGCCGATGATCAGGTCACTGACACCCAGGCTTTGGGCAATGAATACTGCGCCCCAGACCAGCATGCGCGAGCTCACCAGCAGAAGTACCAGGCCGACAACCAGCCACATCACGGCTATTTTAAGTGGCATCGGATGGGCAGCCAGTTCGGAGTCGGTCTCGCCGATCAGCGAGTCTCCTTTGCCCTGGATGCCTTGATAGATGGACCAGCCCATAACGACGGCGAACACGCCAAGCAGTACCCAGCCATCGAGCCGGGTCAGGTTGCCATCAATCAACTGGTAACCGGCGATGGCCGTCAGAACCAGTAGTAGTGGAAGTTCCTTGCGTATTACCTGGGAGTGCACTGCAATCGGTGCAATCACCGCAGTCACACCAACGATGACGGCGATGTTGGTGATGTTCGATCCATAGGCATTGCCGAGGGCTAACCCGGGATTGCCATCGAGTGCGGCCATGGCTGAGACTGCCAGCTCAGGCGCGGAGGTGCCGAATCCGATAATCACCATACCAATCAGCAGCGATGGCATACCGAGGTGTTTGGCGGTAGCCGCCGCGCCTTCAATGAAGCGGTCTGCGCTCCAGACAAGTAAAACCAGGCCAGCGATGATTGCTGCGATTGCCAATAGCATAAAGGATGCCCTGTTGGTGTAAGCCGCACGGTATGAGACTAAAGTGGCGGTGATATCGTTGAGCACAGACGCGAGAATGTAACAAAGAGCGCCCGGCGTGCGCATTTTAAACGTTTGACCTACACACGGCCACCGTTGGTAAATAAATCAGGACGTTGGCCCTTGTCAGATATGTTGGCGTAACCAGTCCCAGGCGGCCTCGACCAAGAGTCAGTTGATAATCGCAATTTATTATCCGATCAAAAAACGGGATAATCGCGCCACAACTTCAAAGCCCCCTGCTGATCGTGGGCGGGCAACAGGCTTTAAACTAGCTAGGGTGATAACCAATGGCCGTTAGACAGGCAGATGTAGTGCTGGTCGGCGGGGGCGTCATGAGCGCCACCCTCGGCATGATGCTCAGGCAGCTTGACCCATCCCTGGACATCGTCATGGTTGAACGTCTTGATCACGTAGCCCATGAAAGCACCGACGGATGGAACAATGCAGGGACCGGCCATGCCGGCTACTGCGAACTCAATTACACCCCCGAAACCGACGATGGCGATGTTGCGATAGAACGGGCGTTGAAGATCAACGCTTCGTTCGAAGTGTCGTTGCAGTTCTGGTCCCATCTGGTTGAGCAGGGCATGCTGCCGGAGCCCAAAAGCTTCATCAACCGAACCCCTCACCAGAGCTTTGTATGGGGCGAGGATGGTGTGAAGTTCCTCAAGCGTCGCCACGAAAAGCTCAGCGCCCACCACCTGTTCCGCGAAATGGAGTACACCGAGTCCCCGCGGGAGCTGGAAGAGTGGATGCCTCTGGTGGTGAATAACCGCGACCCGATGCAGAAAGTGGCTGCCACACGTATCAAGCATGGTTCAGACGTGGACTTTGGCTCTCTCACCCGCAGCATGGTGGAGTTCCTGGAAACCACGCCGAACTTTGAGCTGATGTTGAGCAGCCCCGTGCATTACCTGGCCAAGCGCGACAATGGCCGCTGGAAGGTACGGGTGAAAAACCAAAAAACCGGCGAGCTGACGAAACTTGAGGCCGGGTTTGTCTTCCTGGGTGCCGGCGGTGGCGCGCTGCCGATGTTGCAGAAGTCCAACATTGACGAATCCAAAGGCTACGGTGGTTTCCCAGTCAGCGGTCAGTGGCTGGTTTGTCAGAAGCCAGACATCGTCGAGCAACATCACTCCAAGGTGTACGGCAAGGCGCCGATCGGTGCACCGCCGATGTCGGTCCCGCATCTGGACACCCGTATTATCAATGGAGAACCGGCGCTTCTATTCGGCCCGTTTGCTGGCTTCACCACCCGCTTTCTCAAGCAGGGCTCGGTATTCGATCTGTTCGGTTCGGTCCGCTCAGCGAATCTTCGTCCCATGCTGTCGGTGAGTCGCACCAACATGGATCTGACCCGCTACCTCATTGGTGAAGTGTTCCAATCACACAGCGACCGTGTGGCTTCCCTGCGCAATTATTTCCCGGATGCCCGCGAAGAAGACTGGCGCCTGCAGGACGCTGGCCAGCGCGTGCAGATCATCAAGAAGTCGCCGGAAGGCGGCGGTAAACTGGAATTCGGTACCGAAATTGTAGCGGCGAAAGACGGCACCCTGGCCGCTTTGCTTGGCGCATCGCCGGGGGCTTCGACGGCTGTCCAGGCCATGATTGATGTGATCCAACGCTGTTTCCCGGAACGTATGGATTCCGCAGAATGGCAGGAGCGCATGAAGGTGATGGTGCCTTCCTACGGTCAATCGCTGGTAGACGATGAGCAATTACTCAACAAAGTGCGGGAACGAACGCTCTCAACCCTGAAATTGAGCTGATATTCCCAAACGATCTAACACTGGCGGAAGCGCTGGCAGTCCTTGCTTAAGAGCTGGGGCTGCCGGCGCTTTTTGTTTTTTGGGCGCCAGGCCCGGTTGCGATTTGCGCGTGAAACGTTAGGTTAGAAGAAAACACCACCAAGGAGAACGAACATGAGCGAGCAAGAATTCGATCCGAATAAAGGCTATATCGCACTCCTGGGATGGAGCCTGAACGCGGTGGAAGCCGCCGACAAATTTGATCGACGATATGTGGTGGTTGCGCCGGATTGGGCTGAGGCTTACTGCAAGGAACATGACATTCCCTATGTGCCGTGGAACTTCGAACGTCTGAACGACCGATCGGTTGAAATTGCTCAGACACTCAAAGAAATGGGTGTCAACGTGGCTATTCCATTGTTTGAGGAAACCGTGGAATGGGCTGGCGCTATCAACTCGGTTCTTATGGATCAGCCAAAGCTGTTCGGCCAGTCCATGCTGCTGCGGGACAAGGCCCTGATGAAGCGCCGTGCGCAGCTGGGTGGCATTCGCGTGGGGATCTTCGAAGAAGCCCACGACCGGGACGACGTCATCCGTTTCCTCAAGCGGGTCAACCAGACCCTGCTGAAACTGGACGGTGACCCGAACGACCCGATTCACCTCAAAGCATTCGACAAAGCCGGTTGTCTGGGCCATCGAGTGATTCGTACCCCGGATGAAGTGGACACTATTCCCGAGGAAGAATTCCCGGTGCTGATGGAATCTCATCTGGACGGTTGGGAATTTGCCGTCGAAGCCTGGATTCACAACGGCAAGATCGCATTCCTGAACATCTCGGAGTATGTGACCCTGGGTTACTCGGTGTTTGTGCCGGCCACGCCGGACCTGGAGAAATACCGGGAACAGATTACCCGCGAGATCGAAAAGCTGATCAAAACGTTCGATATCGAGTTCGGGTTTATTCACCCCGAGTACTTCGTGACCAGCGACAGTACCATGTACTTTGGCGAGGTAGCGTATCGGCCGCCGGGCTTCAAGGTGTTCGAGCTGCTTGAGCGTGCCTACGGCTTCAATGCCTATCAGGCATTGATTATGACCTTTGACCCGAAAACCACCGCCGAAGAGGTGAAAGCCTTCTTCCCGAAAGAAGTGGTGGATGCCAAGGGTTATGCCGGCTGTTTCGGCGTTTATCCACGCCGCCGGGTGGTCAGCCAGCTGGAAATGCCGGAAGAGACCGAGAACCACGATTACTTCGAGTCTCACGAACTCACGCCGCCGCTGGAAGAGACGGTTACCAAGCGTACCGCCTTTGGCACGCATTGGGGCCTGGTTTACTTCTTCGGTGAAGACCCTTATGTGATGCGGGATTTACTGAAACATCAGGAAGAGCTGGATTTCTATGTATAATTCCTTAAGGAATTATCAACAACGGGTCTGGTCCAGACTCTGAGGAACACAGTTTGAGCAACTCCGACGCTGGAAAGCCGGCACCTGTCGTCAATTTCGATAAGCTGGTTCAGCGACTGGACGATGCCATTGCGGCTCTCGATGAGAGCCGCGATTTCGCCAAACTTGGCAAGTTGCCCCGGTTGTTCGACATCGTGCGACGGGTGCTTCTGCAGCCGGAGGGCTGCCTTGCCATTGAACAGCGAGCCGAACGGCTTGAAAAAGCCGGGGTGTTCCTGGGAACCGACTGGGCAGACCCCTCCATTCTATTGCCATCGTTGACCACCTTCTCCTTGCAAAGCCCGCAGGCCGACACGGTCATCATCGAAGCGCTCAGCGAACTGCGTCTGCTAGCGGTCGCGCGTGGTCAGTACCTGCACGAGTCTATGTCGGCGGAACAGGCGCATCACTACCTGACCCAGGTATTGGCCATCAACCTGAACATGCTGTTTGGTGAAACAGGCGAGGCCGAGCGAGAGCAAGGCAAGTTGGCACTGGTCAGCCGCGCGGTGGTAAAGCATGTTGCCACCCAGATCGGCTATGAGCATGTGATCGATCAGCTCATCGAAGAAATCTGGAGGATCCTGCAGCAACGGCCAATACAGGTCAGCAGTGTGCGGCAGATGATTACCCAGATTGCACTGTGCCGGATTGATCCGAATGTGGATCTCGGTGGTGCTGGCCAGGGTGCCGAACGTCTGATTTCAAGCCTTTACGGACCGACTCAGGCGTGTCGTGAAGACCCTGGCATTCCGATCTACCAGGAACGATTGCAGTCCATGGACGCTGTGGCCCTGCAAGGCGAGGCGACCGGTTTTGCCCGTTCCATGCACGACACCGGTCTGGTATCTCCCTATCACGCCACGTTTGTTCGCCATATCCTGGAGCGGCAGGATGCGCTGCTGACGGAAGCCCTGGGCCTGTCCAGTACCGGCCGTGACTGCCTACTGTGCTACAAGGACCTGGTGCACGAGTTGATCAACGAAGGTGTCTACCCGGAAACCGCACAAGGCCTGTACGGCCTTGCGTTAATGCTGGAGCGAGGCATTCTCTATCAGCCGCCGCTTGCGCCCGCGCTGTGGCGTCAGGCCAGGCTGTCTATCTGCCCGCACGCCCGGGAGCGCATTCAGTTAGCGTACGGCTACCAGCCACAGCCGAAAGCGTGGCTGTTGCAGGGTGTACTTAACATGCTGGGCCAGCCCCTTGGCGTAGGGCAGGGAAACAACCCTACCTGCCAGTCAGCGCGGGCGCTGTCCATGTGGGCGTACAACGATCCAGACTATCTGCTACAGATGGTGGCCTGGGCTGCCCGCGACAACGAAATCATCATGCACTTCGAGGGCATTCCGGTTTCTTCCTCCAGCAGCCAGGGCGGCGTGGCCTCCGAAGTAACGCTTGATCTGGATCCGGTTTCGCTGGTGGTAGTGCCGCACCTTGACCGGATATACGCGGAAATGGGCCGCCTGTGTATGGACCGTCAGGGCGACCCCCACCAGTGGGTTAACCCCGAATTCCATGGTTGGTCCGCCGGCCGTGGATTCCGCATTAACGTGGATGTTGCAACCGGGGACCTGGAAGACCTGGACACGTTCCTTCGGCATTTCTATGCCAGCTACCACCCTTACTACAATGGTAATCAGCCCCTGATCCACCCGCAGCCCGCTGGCGTAGCGGTTACCGACAGTGCTGCGAGATTCATTGGCTGGCACGCCATCACCATCCTCCGTGTGACCCTGGACCCGGAAGACGTCATGCGGGTGTATTTCTTCAATCCCAATAACGACAGTGGTCAGAATTGGGGGGATGACGTGGTGGTCAGTACCTCCAGGAAAGGTGAACGGTTCGGTGAGGCATCCCTGCCTTTTGAGCAGTTTGCCTCGAGGCTTTACATATTTCACTACGACCCCCTCGAACGCGGTGAGCCCGCAGACGTGGGCGAGGAGGAATTGGAGCGGGTGATCAGCCGCGTTCACCGCAGTTGGGGCCGAGACCGCTTACCGGCTGAGGCACTGCAGGCAGAGCCCCCGCAGGACGGGTAGATCCAACCAAAGCAGAACAGGAGAGATGATGACCGCTGAGGCCAGTAATTGCCGAAACGGCGCCGAGCTGTTTGTTCGCGCCCTGGAAAACGAAGGTGTTCGGTACATCTTTGCGGTACCGGGTGAAGAAAATCTGGATCTCCTGGAGGCCTTGCGCGAATCCAGCATTGAGTTGGTGCTCAACCGCCACGAGCAGGCAGCGGGCTTTATGGCTGCGACCTACGGGCGCCTGACAGGTCGCGTGGGCGTTTGCCTGTCGACCCTGGGCCCCGGTGCCACCAATCTGGTAACAGCCGCCGCCTATGCTCAGCTTGGCGGCATGCCAATGATGATGATTTCCGGGCAGAAACCCATTAAATCCTCCAAGCAGGGACTGTTTCAGATTCTGGACGTGGTGGATCTGATGCGGCCGCTCACCAAGTACACCCGCCAGATCAGCAACGCCAATACGATCCCCGCCAAAGTGAGGGAAGCCTTCCGGTTGGCCTCGGAAGAGCGCCCGGGTGCCGTCCATCTGGAATTGCCTGAAGACATCGCCTCCGAGGTGGCGGAGAGCGACACCCATATCTTCCAACCCAGTGACGCCCGCCGGCCCACTGCCAGTACCAAGAGCCTGGACATTGCCTGCGACATGATCAGTAAAGCCAGGTATCCGCTGATCATGATTGGCGCCGGTGCTAACCGAAAACGGGTTTCCCAGGCCCTGATCCACCTGGTCAACGTGACCGGCATTCCCTTCTTCACCACCCAGATGGGCAAGGGCGTAGTGGATGAACGCCACACCCGCTACCTGGGGAATGCGGCACTCTCGGCCGGTGACTTTGTGCACTGCGCCATTGACCACGCTGACCTGGTGATCAACGTCGGGCACGATGTGGTTGAGAAGCCACCCTTTTTCATGCATCCCGGCGGCAAACAGGTTATCCACGTGAACTTCAGTGCCGCCGATGTGGACCCGGTCTATTTTCCCCAGCACGAAGTGGTGGGCGACATTGCCAACAGTGTCGAATACCTGGCTGAACAATGTGGCCAGTGCTCTTCACACGACTTCCGCCGGTTTATGGAAGTGAAGGCTTCTGTGGACCGCCATATGGCCGACAAAGCAGACGATGGCCGTTTCCCGGTCATTCCCCAGCGCATCGTCAACGACGTACGCCAAGTCATGCCGGACGACGGCATCATCGCGCTCGACAATGGCATGTACAAACTCTGGTTTGCCCGCAACTACCCGGCTTACGACAACAACACCGTACTGCTCGACAATGCCCTGGCCTCCATGGGCGCAGGCCTGCCCAGCGCCATGATGGCGGCCATGCTATACCCGCACCTCAAGGTGATGGCGGTGTGCGGCGATGGTGGCTTCATGATGAACAGCCAGGAGCTGGAAACCGCTGTGCGGCTGAAGCTGAATCTGGTGATACTTATCATCAACGACAATGCCTATGGCATGATCAAATGGAAGCAGGCCCAGGAAGGCTTCGAGAACTTCGGGCTGGATTACAACAACCCGGACTTCGTGAAATACGCCGATGCCTACGGTGCCGCCGGCCATCGAATCACTCGCACCGAAGACCTTCGGCCGACGCTTAAAAACGCACTGACCTCGGGGGGTGTACACTTGATCGACGTACCCGTGGACTACAGCGAAAACCGCCGTGTGTTTGATGAAGAATTGGTAAACCTGACCTGTAACCTCTGAGGCCTATAGTATCATTCGCCAAATATTGAACATTGATTGAGGATGGGCGAATGAGTTACTCGTGGTTCAGAGTGGTGGCACTAACGCTGGCAGTCGTTGTGGTGACCGGGTGCAGCAAGCCGGAAACACCGCAGGAAGTGGCTGCCGAATTCTGGCAGGCCATGTCCGAGAAAGACGCTGATACCGTTGTCGAGCTATCGACGCTGGCCGCCGTCTCTGACTTCGATAGCTATGCCCAGGACTGGTCTGACATCGTTCCCGATTTTGGTCGGGTGGTCATTGACGATCGCGAAGCGACGATTGTAACCCGCTTGCCCGTTGAAGACGGTGTCCCCGGCGAGCGCCGGGAAGTAAATACCTACCTCGTGGAGCGGGGTGGCGACTGGCTGGTGGACTACGACCGCACCGGGGAGGCGATTATGAATCCGTCTCCGTTTGCAGGTCTAATCGGAGAAATGAACCGTCTGGGCGAGCGCTTGACGGCCAGCTTCGGACAGTCCTCCGACGACCTCTCTCGCCAGATGGACGCCATTGCCCGCGAATTTGAGGCGTATTCTGACCAGACCCAACGCCGGGCAGAGCAGGCCATGGAAAAATACGGCCAAGCCCTGCAGGGGCTGATGGAAGAGTTGGAGAAATCCATCGAAGAGGCGCTGGAAGACAACCAGCAGGCACCGGAGAGAGAGCGAGGTGCCCTGCAGCGAACCGCGGCGGACCTCAATCGAAGCAGCGACAGGCTGGATAAGCCGGACTTCGATGCCTTTGCCGACAGTTCTCGCGCTTTAGCCGAGGCGGGAGCGCGTTTCTCGCGCCTGAGTGACGATACCTTCAAAAGCTACAAGCGCACTTGGGACGCCAAACTGGAGGAAATCACGGAGCGTACCCGGGCATTTTTTGAAGAACTTCATGGAAGTGAGTGATAACCCAAGGTCATAGAACTGTCATATTGATCTGGTGTACTGAAGATGTGTTAGTCCCTGAAAGCGACTATAGGAGCTCCTGCTCCACTGCATCTTTGGGCCAACGGACGGCTCCTTTTTACGCCTCCAGCATTACCCTGCCAGCCCGGTAACCACAAGCCAGCCGGTCACCAGCGTGAGCGACGTTGCGACTATCGCCAACAACCCGTCCCTCGCGACGATTGCCAGCCCGAAGGCCGTCAACGCAGCGCCGCCGCCATTGGCGCTAAAGGGCACCACCTCCATCGCCGGCATGGCCAGAGCCACCAGCATGCAGATAATGGCCATCATATAGAGCCCTGGCCCGTCCGCCAGAAACACCAGGCGCGGTCCGGTCCAGCGATCCAGAAAGCGAGCCGGTTTTTGCAGCCAGTCCAGCCCTTTCAAGAGCTTGTCCTGAGGTACGGAGCGCTGGGAAATCCATGAGGGTATCCAGATGGTGCGTCTGTGGAACAACAGTTGCCCCAGTGTCAGCAGAACCACCAGCCCCAGAATGGTTGGAACACCGGGAATGTCGCCAATCAATGGCGCCAGGGTGATCAGCCCAGCGACGAGCACTACGGGTCCGAACGAACGTTCCCCCACACCATTGAGGATATCGTGCACCGACACTCGCGTGGCCCCGGCCGCCGACTCACGAATCTGCTCCAGCAGTTGTTGCATGTTGGTAGGATCGCCATTATTGCGCATAGATAGGGCTCTTCCTCGAATCAGGGTAACGTCTGCCAAATCCGGCCTTTAAAACCTACCATTCCCACTAGTCGGAAAACAGCGATTGTGGCCGAACAGCAGCGGAAAGGATTGAAGCCTTTACAGACCAGTACTAATCTCGATCAAGCGATAACAAAAACTTCAACACTCGGAAATCCCCATGGCAGACTTGCTCAACGTTGACTGGATGCTCACCCTCAACCACCTGCTGTTGATGGCCATTGCCTACTTGCTGGCGTTCCCCATCGGTTTCGACCGGGAAGAGCAAGGCCCGAGGATTGGCCTGAGAACCTTTCCGCTGGTGGCCGTGGTCTCATGCGGCTTTATGCTCGTTGGCCGCGCCGTTATCGACTCCCCGGGCGAACAGGGCCGCGTATTGCAAGGCATCGTCACTGGCATCGGCTTCATTGGCGGCGGCGCCATCCTCAAGGACGACAGCCGTGTAATCGGCACCGCCACCGCCGCCAGCATCTGGAACTGCGGCGCCATCGGCGTGGCAGTGGCCTACCATCACCTCGAGATTGCCATAGCCCTGAGTGCCCTGAACTTCTTCACGCTGCGCTACATGGGAAGGCTGGTGCGGTCGGTGACCGGTGAGCCTGTGGTTGAAGATGGGCATGCGACCAAGCCTGTGGAAGTTCGAGAGTCTGATAACGAAAAAAGCCCCTGAGCTCAAGGAATCGGTTCGTCAATTGATGAGACGCTTGTCAGCGTATATACTTTGTATATACAAAAGTCTCGAGGGATGCGATGACTCTGAAATATTCATCTGCAGTGAAGCAGAAATTGGCTGAGAAGCATGGTGTCAGCCTGGAAGAGGTTCAGCAGTGTTTTGCGAACCGTGAGGGCGGTCTGCTGGAAGATGCTAGGGAAGACCACAAGACAGATCCGCCTTCTCAATGGTTCATTGCTGAAACCGATTATGGGCGTCGTCTTAAGGTGGTCTTCATTCTCAAGAATGGAGACATATTGCTGAAAACCGCATATGGCCCCAATCAGAAAGAAGACGCTATCTATCGCAAATACGCATTTTAATTGAACAGAATCGCAGAGAAAGAATCAGAAGAGCGAGTGCGACGTGGAGCATGCAGCATGGCAGGGAAAATAGTAGGAGCTCCGGAAGCCTGGGAAGACGGTTCACTGGGGCAAGATGAAGAGTTTGTTCGGGTTTCAAAAGAGGTCGATGATGCCGCGTTGAATGATGCAGCCGGACTGCAGCCTATTTCAATCCGGCTGCAAAAGTCACTCATCGAAGACTTCAAGATGATCGCGGAAATCAACGGCATTGGTTATCAGCCACTGATCCGACAGGTTCTCAAGCGCTTTGCGGATGCTGAAAAGCGCCGCATTCTGCGTGAGAAGTCTGCAGACATGCGGGCTCTGGACGATGATAACCACCATGATCCCGGGAGTGGTGAAGGGAAAAGGGCGAACGGTTAGGTTGGTTGGCTTGCGGTAGGGATCTAAAGCCGAGCAACTTGGCCCCAACGCGTATTCGAAGCTAATGGTTGGAAGACGTTCATGAAAAAAAGCGAGATGTATAAACCGCTTAATAAATCCATTCAGCAAGAGCAAAAGAACGTGTTAACTGGCTGTGTAGCTTTTGCAATTGCCATCCTTATCCTAGTTATTCAAGGCAGTATAAAGTCCGTAACCGTCTGGAGTTTATTTGGCTTAAGTATGCTGGCATCCTCTATACCTGTTGGAATCGTTGGTTACCTACTTTCAATCAGGATCCTTGACACTGAGCGTGTGCCCATCGTTGGGTATCAGATGTAGTGGTTCAATGATTCCGGACACCAACGTAGGTGGTAATATCGCCACCATAAACGAGGTGTCTGATGACCAGAAAGCGACGTTCTTTTTCTCCTGAGTTCAAACAGGAAGCAGCCAGCCTGGTGCTGGACCAGGGTTACACGATTCCCCAGGCGAGCGTGTCCCTGGGAATTGGTGAAAGCGCTATCCGGCGCTGGGTTAACCAGCTGACCGAGGAGCGTGACGGTGTCACCCCGAAGGGCAAGGCGTTAACCCCGGAGCAGCGCCGTATTCAGGAGCTGGAAGCCCGCTGCAAGCGCCTTGAACAGGAGAAAGACATACTAAAAAAGGCTACCGCTCTCTTGATGTCGGACGACATGAATCGTACGCGCTGATAGACCAGTTGAGTGAGCAAATGCCTGTTGAAATGGTCTGCAATGCGTTTGATATCGGCCGTTCCAGCTATTACGAGTACCGCCAACGGCGGAAGCACGTGGATGTTGAGCGTCTGGCCCTGAAGACTCAGGTAAACCGTCTATTCACCAAGAGTCGTAGCTCTGCCGGCAGTAGAACGATCAAGGGCATGCTCAATGACGACGGCGTTGTCATCGGGCGCTTCAAGGTTCGACGATTGATGAGTGAGCTGGGGCTGATCTGTAAGCAGCCGGGTCCTCACGCCTACAAGCAGGCGACTGTTGAGCGACCGGATATCCCGAACCATCTGGCTCGTGAGTTTACGGTAGATCGGCCGAATCAGGCGTGGTGTGGTGACATCACCTATGTATGGAGCGGCCAGCGGTGGAGCTATCTGGCTGTCGTCCTGGATTTGTATGCCCGACGCGTCGTTGGTTGGGCGATGTCATCCAGTCCCGATGCCGATTTGGTGGTCAAAGCGCTGGATCACGCCTGGGAACAGCGTGGTCAACCAGAAAAGGTCATGTTCCACTCAGATCAAGGAAGTCAGTATGCCAGCCGTAAGTTCCGTCAGACGCTCTGGCGCTATCGAATGACACAAAGCATGAGCCGACGTGGGAACTGCTGGGACAACGCACCGATGGAAAGACTGTTCCGGAGCCTGAAATCTGAATGGATACCGGCTCTCGGATATCGGAACCTGCCCGAGGCCAAAAAAGATGTGGGTGGCTATCTGATGGACTACTACAACCGGCAGCGACCTCACGTATTCAACGACGGCATTTCGCCCGTTGCCGCTGAGGAAAACCTTAAAATACTGTCCGGGATTAGTTGACCACTACAAGAGGACTGAAGGAGTTGCTGGATTAGCGATAACTCTAACCATAGTTGGATTTCTCTTTATTCTTTGGGGTTTTAGTCGCGTATTGACCATTGTTCTCTTGATTTCCGTCGTATTTAGCATTTGGCACTTCGCAAGGACAATGCGCTCGTGGGATGCAGAGATTGCTTCTTGGGAAGAGGGAGCGGAAGTTGGAGATTAGCCCACTCCAATACCTGCTGAAAACCAGCATCAGGGAACCATTGTCAGTAGAACCAATAAAGTCACCAGCGAACCTAGAGAAAGCGGGGGAGGGTGAAAAGATCGTAGCGGACCAGACGTAATCAGCAACCGTCGTGTAGGTTTTCTGTCAGATGACCTTAAGGCAAGTCCTCTGAAAACCATCACCTGGAACAGTAAACTTGACCTGCCCCCAACTTTCTAATCCATCGCGATCATTAGTAATGTTCATCACTGCAAAAGATACTCGGCCACTCTTCCATAGGCATGACAATGAGATATGCCCATTTATCGGATGCACACCTCAATATCGAATGCGAGAAAGGCCCCAGGTTCTAACTCTATGCGTGCACTAATTCTAACGGTGTCTATACCAAGGCGATCTCTTGTTGCCAGCTCTCTGGCGCGTGTCGAAAAATCTCTAGAGCATGAGCTTGTGTTAGATGATTGTTTAGTATTAAAGCCATGTGAGATAAATCTTGATTGTTAATGTTCATGCTATGATCCAGCTGCTTTAGCCTCTCCTGAAACCTTTCTCTATTATTCGGATTTGGGTTTTTCAACGAACCTGATTCGCCCAGATATTCATTTATTATCCTCATGAGATCTTTGAACAGAACATGTACATTTATGAGTTCTTGGTACTGAGCTGTTATCGCTTTGGAGTTTATTGAAATTCTCTCAAAATTCTTGGATTCGTAGTGATATCTATGGAAGTTGGCACATTTTTCCAGACCAATCGCTACAGCGGCATACTTGGTATTAATTTCTCCAACAACTCCTAGGTGGTCATCTGATTCGTCTGTCACGTCGATACGTTTCCAAGGTGTTAGAAAACCCGCTATGACTTGGTCCGCCTGGGCTGCCATCTTGGTCAGCTTTAGCAGCCGATTTCGCGATATCTTGAAGTTCGTTGTCGAAAACTCGTCTATTGATGCTTCCATAGCTTCACATACTGCTTCGTCAACTTTCTGGAAGATGTCATCTAGCAGCGGATTATCGGGCTTCAGGTTACCTTCTGAAGCCTCCGGGAAAAGTCTTTCATATAGGGTGGCAACCTCTATGTTCTCATTTCCAAACGGTTTCCTCTCTTCTATAAATCTTCCGAAGAATCGCCTATGTTCTAGATGATTTGAGAAAATATTCTGGGAGTTCTGCTCTTGAATCTGTTTTGCTGTTTGCATGGATCGATGATTTGCGGCCACAACGGCGGTTATAGGTAGGGCTAGGCTGGCTATGCCAATTGGAAGCTTGAATAGATTGAGAAAATGATTCATTCCATCGGGCGTGAAGCTCCAGAATAGTTTGGAATCTGAAGTGAAAATCCATGCCACTATCGCGGCCAAGGTAAGTGGCACTACTATGGCTGCTCGAAACCATGCTGTTCTGACCAAGTGCGCTTCGGGACTCATGCTCTCCCCGAATATGACCGTTCTAAATTTGTTCGCTCGGTTTTCCTGTGTGGACATGACCTGCCCCCAGTGTTTAATCCAACTGCTCCCTAGTAATGTCCGTTACTTTTGAATCTGTTTTTCCAAGTCGGAGAGCGGAGGCAAATTCCAGGGGTGTCTGATACCCCAGGGATGAATGCGGACGCTGCTCATTGTAGTCCAATCGCCAGTTACTGATTTTCTCCCGGGCATGAGCAAGGTCCCGGAACCAGTGTTCATTCAGGCACTCATCCCGGAATTTTCCGTTAAAGCTCTCGACGTAACCATTCTGCATCGGCTTTCCGGGCTGAATCAGCTTCAGTTCAACGCCATGGCGGTATGCCCATTGATCGAGCGCTCTGCCAGTGAATTCCGGCCCCTGGTCGGTTCTAACGGCCTTCGGGTAGCCTCGGAAGGCCGCTATACCATCCAAGGTGCGGGCGACCTGTTCACCTGAAATGCCCATGGCCACGGGAATGTCGAGGCACTCCTTCGTGAAGTCATCCACAATCGTCAGGCATTTGATCCTGCGGCCGTTGGCCAAGGAATCCATCACAAAGTCCATGGACCACGTGTGGTTCGGCGCACCAGGCAACACCAATGGCTGCCGTTCGACCATCACACCTTTACGGCGCTTGCGTTTGCGGACGGCCAGGCCGGCCTCTCGGTAAAGTCGATAAACCTTCTTGTGATTCACCTCAGCACCCTCACGACGCAGCAACTGGTGAACACGCCGGTACCCGAACCGGCGGCGCTCGAACGCAATGGCTTTGATGCGCTCTGTCAGCTCACGCTCCTCTGGAGAGCGCTGAGACTGATATCGCATCGTTGCGCGGGATAACCCGACGAGTGAACAGGCTTTGCGCTCGGATATCGTCGTCTCCGACAGCATGGTGCGCACAGCCTCGCGCTTGTTCCCGACGGTTAGTACTTTCGGTTGAGGGCGGCCTTCAGGGCTTCTGTATCCAGCATGGACTCGGCCAGCAACTTCTTGAGCCGGGCGTTCTCTTCCTCAAGGGCTTTCAGGCGACGGGCTTCTGAGACTTCCAGGCCGCCATACTTCTTGCGCCAGGTGTAGAAGGTGGCATCCGAGATGTTGTACTTCCGGCACAGCTCTTTGACCGGAAGGCCGGCCTCGGCTTCCTTGAGAATGGGAATGATCTGTTCTTCGGTGAATCGCTTCTTCATGTTCATCGTCCTCTCTGGTGATGAACATTACTAAGATCAGGATGGATTAGAAAGTTGGGTGCAGGTCACATAACCTACCGTCAATAACGGGGCACCTAATCTGTAGGAACCCCAGGGGATAGGATCGGCAAGTCTCATAGCGGGCTTGTCTCTTCCTTCCCTGTCCTTTTGATTTCAACTCCGCGATTGATAACCCCTTGTTTCGGCTAGGTACGGCTCCAAAGGTAGCGCGTCGATATGCCGCTTTAGAGTGTCTGGTTTAATCTTTCCGTAAGTGCCGAATGTGACGTCATTCTGGTCGTGGCCAAGGATTTCCTTAATGCAGGAGTCGGGGGTATTCGCCTCATGCAGCAGCTCTCGGACGAGGTGGCGAAAAGAGTGGAACACGAGTTCTCTCCCAAAGCCGAGTTTTGACTTCAGGCGACCGAACCACTTGGAGGGCTCATGGCTAAGAGAGTCTGAGGAATATTGCTCAAGCTCTGGGAACAAGAGCCCCTCGTGCCTCCTCTGGGCAAATTCCAAGAAACCTAGCTCTATGACCTGCTCATGTATGGGAACCTTGCGGATACTGGTCTCGTTTTTCAGTCTTCTGACTTCACTATCAACAATATTTAAGTACCAATGGTTCGATCCATCAGTCTTTACGTCTCGGCTTTCGATGCCACACAGCTCTTCAATGCGAGCGCCTGTTGAAAGACCCAAGACGGGTAACCAATACTTCCATGACTGACTTTCTCTATATGTTTGATTAGCGAGGTGTCCAAAGAGTTTGCTTAGTTCCTGGGGTTCCCAAGAGCGTCGGGTGCTTCGAGAGGCCTTGGGTGCTTTACCTTGAAGATGATTCTTGGTGATGATCTCGCACTCGACACACCAGGACATGAAGTGTGACCAGCGGGTGTAGTGCTTGTTTGCCGTAGTCTTACTGATTGGCTTCCAGTCTTTCTTTTTGATTTCTGTGATGCTGAGCTGAGCGTTCCGGCCCTTTAGTCGGTTCACTGGATACTCAAGGATAGAGTCTCGAAGCTGTATGGCGGTGTCGCGGGAAATTGATGTTAACGGCCCATAGTCCCAGAGCTCATTCAGCACGTTCAGAGATGTCTCATACTCTCGAATGGTTCTGTCCCGTAGCTCTGCCCTTTGTTCATTCATGAAGCGTGAAATAAGTTCGGGCAACGATTGGGTAGCGATACGTTCCATGGTTGGTTTTGTATCGAAGACTTGATCTTCAATTGGACCAACTCGTTTAATCTCCCCTCCTGTTGTTCCAGAGCGTAGAAGCTTCTCGGATAACTCACACAGCTCGACCTCCCCATGCAGGAAAGCGTTCAAGACCTGAGGCTCTGTGGCGTGGGATAGGTCCATGCTCTCTGCTCTGAGGGCCTCTTGAGCCTTTTCTCTGGCTCTTTGGGTGTCACGGTATCCTAACCTCTCACGAGCTTCGATCAGGAAGTTGCCTTGGTTGTCGAGTGCGTCGACGAGATCATCGCGAGTCATTGCCCCAGTTGAAATGAGGTCATTCTCGAACTCTTCTAGCTCTCTCGTAATCCAGTTTTTAACCAGAGTCTTGATTTGGTTATGGCTGAGTGACAATTGGAGACTCCTGAGTGTTGCAGGGCTCAGCATTCTTCGCAGACGAGCCTCAAGAGAACGAGCTGTTCTGATCGCGGATTGTTGACTATCTACGTGCAACGGGCGCTTGATTTCTCTGCCCAAGATTGCGCGCCAAGGATAAGGAACTGCCTTGCGGAAGTAAAAGCCTGAGGGTCGTTGAAGTACGTAAGAAGAGAGTTGGGAGGCTGCCATGAGTTAGGACCTTGTACCAGATTGATGTACCAAACTGGCCTTGGTGTGCTAACTCATTGACAGTAAAGCATTTGGTGGAGACGGCGGGAATTGAACCCGCGTCCGCCAGTACTCAGCCTTGAGGTCTACATGTTTAGCGTCTCTCTATTGATTTAAGTTCAAGCGACCCGAGAGCCAGGGTGCAAGAACCGAGTTCTTTAAATCTTAGCCGTTAGCCAGTGAACTCTGGAAAACGGAGCATCCCGTAAGCGATGACGTCCTGAGATGTTGCTTCCGGGCTACGGGCGACCCGGTCAGGACGACTAGCAGCTTACGCTGCTAGTGCGTAGTTTTCGTCGTTTGCGACTATTGCGTTGCAGCTTTGGATTAACGAGATTGGCTGCCATCTCGACATGCACCCAAGGGTTCGCCACCGGCGTCGAAGCCATGTCGTCCCCTTACCGACAGTATATGTGGCTGGTTCCGCCAACTTCAAGGTTTTCCTGGTTTTGTTTTGTGGTGTCAGGTGGTCAGTTGTACCTATCAACTGGCGGCCCGGGCGGTGTTCTGTTCGTTGTTGTGCAACGCAGCGTCCAGGAGTTCGGCAAAGCTTTCGCGAAAATGCCCCATCACGTTTGCGGGGTCGGCCTTGATGTTCTTGTCGATGGTGATGCCAAACTGCACCGTGCCGGCGTAGCTGAAAATGCTCAAACCGATGCCGATATTGCCGCTCTGGGGCACCCAGAACATGGGTTGGGTGAGCTTTGCTCCCGCCAAATATACAGGTTTTTTTGGGCCCGGCACGTTAGTGAGTACCGCAGAGGCTTTGTTGCTGAGCATGGAGAGAGCCCGTCGCTCAAGGACATCCGGGCCGCGCCCGAACAGATCCAGCAGGCTGTAGGTTACCTGGGCCTGGTAGGAGCGTTTGAGGCGGTTCATGTTTTCCTGAACCTGGCGGAACCGCATGATCGGGTCGGTTTCTTCCACGGGCAGGGTGACCAGTACCAGCCCGAACTGATTGCCCAGGGTTTCGATGGGTTGCCGCATCGGGCGCAGGTTGAACGGCACGGCCACGCGAATGCCGCACTCCGGTGTGGCTTCTCCCGTGGCGATAAAGTGCCTTTGTAAGGCCCCGGCTGCGGCACACAACAGCACATCGTTGGCAGTGCCGCGCAGAGCCCTGGCACATACCTTTACTTCGGCCAGGCTTAGGGGATCGGCCCAGGCGACATGCTTGCGACCGCTCAGGGGTGTTTTCAGGCAGGTGTCTGGTTCCGCTGGGGCCAGGCCGAGCTTGAGCAGGTCAACGGTGATGTTGCCAGCGGTGGTGGCCAGTTTGAACGGGTAGCCCGGGTCGTTGCGGATGGACTTGAGAAACAGCCCTGCCTGGTCGATGGCGGTTTGTCCATTGTGCAAAGCCCGGCTGGCGAGCTGGCGTAGGCCCTGAGGCGCGTGGGACTTGGTATGGCTGGATGTTGATACACGGCTGAGCCTTGGTTCCGGTGAATTGTCGGTCAGTGAGAGCAGCACACGCACCAGTGAAATGCCGTCGGCAATGCAGTGATGGATGCGAACCAGAAGGGCGCAGCCACCCTGATAGTTCTCGATGTAGTGGATTTGCCAGAGCGGGCGCCGGAAATCCAGTGAGGTACTGGTCAGGTCGCTGGTCAGTGTTTGCAGTTCCTGTTTGCCACCATCGCCGGGCAAGGCAAGAACATGAATATGGTTGTCGATATGAAAGAGCGGGTCGTCCTGCCAGTACGCGCGGTCACCTTCGGTGACGACGCGCTGTCGAAAGCGCCGGAAGGTGAGAAAGCGTTCGTCGAGCGTACGTTTGAGGCGCTTGAGGGCGATGGGCTGATCAAACACCAGCACCGCTGAAATCATCATGGGGTTCTCGGGGCATTCCATGCGTAGCCACGAGCGATCTACTGCGGACATGGGTGTTTGTCGGCGTGTCATCACTTGCTCCCTTTGGTTCCCGTCTGTCCCTGGGTAGCCGCTGTCCGTTTGCGGATTGGGGTAAAGGATCGAGTATAGGCCGATCAGGGAGGGGCTAAAAGAGGATGCAGATGCGACATAAGTTGCGGGGAGAGGATGCCGGGCGCGGGGCCCGGCCAGCGGATCAGACGTTGGTTTCGCGGAGGATGCGTTGTTTCTGGCGGTTCCAGTCCCGTTCTTTCTCGGTGGCGCGTTTGTCGAAGAGTTTCTTGCCTTTCACCAGGGCAATTTCGCACTTCACCTTGTTCTTCTTCCAGTACATGGCCAGGGGGATGCAGGTGTGGCCCGCCTGGTTAACCTTGCCAACGATTTTGGCAATTTCCTTGGCGTGCAGTAGCAATTTGCGTGTTCGGGTCGGGTCCGCGATAACGTGGGTTGAAGCGGCGGTTAGAGGGATAATGTGAGATCCCAGCAGCCAAGCCTCTCCGTCCTTTAGCAGCACGTAGGCGTCGGTGAGCTGCGCCTTGCCGGCACGGATGGATTTTACTTCCCAACCGAGCAGGGCCAGGCCCGCCTCAAAGCGTTCCTCGATGTGATATTCGTGTTTTGCCTTTTTGTTTAGGGCAATGGTGGCGCTCGGTGCGCCGGGTTTCTTCTTGCTCATGAATCGTTGATCCGGAGTCGGACAGAAAAATTTACCGTGCGTAATCGTGCCGGAAAAGCGCGCATTGTAGCCTAGGAGTGCCAGACTGGTCACGAAATCGGCGCGATTGACTGAGTCGATGGTCGTATGGGTTGCGATTCCTCCGCTACAATGTGCGCTGAGAAGTCGTCAGGGAATGGAATGCCTACTCCATACGAAACACCAATCGGGTCCTGGACCCGGCCAACCACTTTTTTCTGGGCCGCGACCGGGGCAACCTTTGGTCTGGCGAACGTGTGGCAGTTCCCCTACCTGGCTGGCCAGCATGGCGGCGGGTTGTTCATATTGCTGTACCTGGCGTGCCTGTTGTTGGTGACCCTGCCGTTGATGGTGACCGAGTCCGCTATGGGAAGATATGCCCGCCACGGATTGGTGCTGGCGATGGATGGTTTTGTTCGCAGTGCGCGTCGGTCTCGGGCGTGGATGTGGGCTGGCCGGCTGGGTGTGCTGGCGGCTTTTCTGGTGCTTTCCTTTACGGCTGTTTTCGGTGCCATCGCTCTGGCCTATGTGTTCTATGGTGCGATGGGGCGGTTTATTGGTGCCGGGGAAGCCGAAGCTGCAGGTATCCTCTCGACACTGGTGTCAGACTCTCGGGACTATCGCGTATTCATGGGCTGGCACGGGTTCTTCCTGTTGCTGGTGGTGTGGGTATCGATGCAGGGTGTGGTGGACGGTGTAGAGCGTGCGGTGCGGGTGGTGGCCCCGGCGATGATGCTGATTTTGCTGGCGCTCTGCGGTCTTGCCGCCTGGAGCGGGGATTTTCGCAGCGCGTCGGACTTTATGCTGGATTTCCGCCCCGCCGATGTGACCCTGGACAGTTTGCGGGCAGCGTTGTTTCACGCGTTTTTCACTCTTGGGCTCGGTATGGGCGTGTGGACCCTGTTCGGTGCCTATACACCCGCAGACACTCGTCTTAAGCGTTCTGTGCTGGCTGTGGTGTTGATGGATACCCTGATCGCCATCGGGGCCGGGTTGGCGATTTATTCGTTGGCGCCTGATGGCCATTCCATGGAAGGCGAGCGTGGGTTCGGGCTACTGTTCCTGTCGTTGCCGGTGGCCCTGGCGGATCTGCCGGGCAGTCAGTTTCTGGTGGCGGCTGTGTTCCTGGTCATCGTCATGATTGTGTGGACGACGTCTCTTTCGTTGCTTGAGCCGGTGGTCGGTTGGTTTCAGGAGTGGACAGGCGCACCAAGGGGCTTATCTGCCTTCCTGATGGGTGGTTCGGTCTGGCTGGCGGGGCTTGGGTCGTTGCTGTCCTTCAATCTATGGTCCGATGAACGTTTCGCCGGGGGTACCTTGTTCCGCTGGCTCGAGCTGATCACGGGTGGCTTTCTGATTCCGCTGGTGAGTATCCTGATTTCTGTCTTCGCGGGCTGGTACCTGACCCGCAATCTGACCTTCACCATACTGGGAAAGGCGCCACGTCTGATTGGCCGTATATGGTTCTGGGTGATGCGTTTGATTTTGCCGTTGGTGGTGGCGTATATCGGCCTGCAGTACACCGCCACGTCGCTGGTGGCTTTGTGCAATAGCGGTAGCAACGGCTTGTGGTGCGAACCTTCCGCTGAGTTGGCGCCAAGTTCAATGACGCCCGCTGCGCCGGATCCGGACGATATCAACAATGAGGCCGATGATGCCGACAGGGGGGGCAATACAGAGGCCAGGCCAGGAGAGGAGAGCGGTAAGAATGGTCCGGCCAGGCAGGAAAGTGACCCCAACAGCGGTGATATCCTTTATCATAGCGTCTGATATTGGCGTCCCGGTTAAAGGGGAATCCCCTTTGCAGGGTCATCAACTCAAAAGTATTCGCAAGCAGGACGTCCGGTTCCAATGCCCCATCAGATCGACAAGACCGCGCTGGTCATGCACTCGGCGGAACGCATGTTCCACCTGGTCAACGATGTTGCCAGCTACCCCGACTTTCTTCCCTGGTGTTCGGCCAGCAAGGTGCACGAGCAGACAGATCACGAAATCATGGCGTCCATGGACATTGCCAAAGGTGGTATCCGTCACCGGCTGACCACGCGCAACCAGCTGTATCTGCCGCATACCATTGAAATGAGTCTGGTGGATGGCCCTTTCCGCAACCTTAGCGGTCGTTGGCAGTTCAAGCCGCTGCAGAATAACGCCTGCAAGGTGATTCTTACGCTGGAATTCGAGTTTTCCGGATCCTTGTCGAGGATGACGTTTGGGCCAGTCTTCAATCAGGCTGCGAATACCATGGTGGATGCGTTCTGCCGCCGCGCAGACCAAGTCTATCTCGGGGGATAACAATGATTCGAGTAGAGGTGGCCTTTGCCCGGCCGGACAGGCAGGAAATCATCAGCTTGAGTGTTGAAGAGGGCACCACCGCTGTGGAGGCTGTGAAGCGCTCCGGCATTGTCGCCATATTTCCTGAGGTCGACCCGGAAAGTGACGATATGGGGATCTTCGGCAAGGTGATCAAGAACCCCTCTGCCCACGAATTACGGGACGGCGACCGGGTTGAAGTTTACCGGCCGCTACAGATCGATCCCAAGCAAGCCCGGCTCAACCGGGCAAAGAAGAAGGGCTGAGGTCGGGCTCAGTAGGCGGGCGTTTCTTCCAATAGTTGGGCTTCGTAATGGGAATACTGGTCGTTATCGTAGTAGACGATGACCCGTTGTTCTTTGATGTCGCCACCACTGCGCTGGAAGGTGTACACGTAGTATTCCCGCGACGGATCGGCGGGGTTTGTCATCAGCGGCGTTCCCAGCAAGGAGTGGACCTGGCTGCGGGACATGCCCTCGGCCAGTGATGTCAGCTCTTCGTCGGTCAGTATGTTCCCCTGTTGTACGTTGATCTTGTATACGCCTGGGAAAACACAGCCAGCCATGATGAGAGTTAGAATGAGAGCTGTGAGCTTTTGCATCGCCGGGGGAAATCCTCTATCTTGAAATCGCCTGCCAGGGGCAGGTGTGACACGGTCTGACCGTTAACATGCGGCTTCATCATACCGGAAGCCGTGAGGCACACCAAAGAGTGAATCGTAACATGTCATCCGAAAACACCGAATTACGAAAAGTCGGTCTTAAAGTCACTCTGCCAAGAGTGAAGATCTTCAATATCCTGGAGAATTCCGAGGAGCATCACCTCAGCGCCGAGGATGTGTACAAAAAGCTCCTCGAACAGGGTGATGACGTGGGCCTGGCAACCGTCTACCGGGTGCTGACTCAGTTTGAGGCAGCTGGCCTGGTTCTGCGCCACAACTTCGAGGGTGGGCACGCCGTATTTGAGATGGCCGGCGACGATCATCATGATCACATGGTCTGCACACAGACCGGTGAGGTCATTGAGTTCGTCGATGAGGTGATCGAAGAGCGGCAGCAAAAGATTGCCAAAGAACGAGGCTATGAAATTGTCGATCACAGCCTGATTCTTTACGTCAAACCCCTCAAATCCTGATCATTCAGGATTTGTCCGGGCAAAAAGAAAAAAGGGGGCGGGGTTTTAGCCCGCCCCAACAACTCTCAGGATCGAGAGGGGAATACGCTTACCTTTCAAACTGTTCAGTGGTGCGTTGCCTGGCCTTTGGTGAACATTTCGTGGGCGTGGGCAATGGTGTGTTCGGTCATATCCACGCCGCCGAGCATTCTTGCCACTTCGCTGACTCTGCCATTGTCGTCCAGTGACTCAATCTTCGAGTAAGTGGCGTCTGATTCCGTAAACTTGCTGACGAACAGGTGCTGATGGCACTGGGCTGCAACCTGGGCAAGATGCGTGACGCACAGAACCTGTCCATTGCTGCCCAGGCTGCGAAGCAGGCGGCCAACCACTTCGGCGGTTCCGCCACCAATGCCCACATCCACTTCATCAAAGACCAGTGTTGGTGTGGTGGAGGTCTGGGCAACCACCACCTGAATGGCCAGGCTGATGCGTGAGAGTTCGCCGCCCGAGGCCACCTTGGCTAGAGGGCGTGCTGGTTGGCCCGGGTTGGCGCTGACCAGGAATTCAATGTCTTCCAGGCCATGGGGTGCAGGCTCGTCGCCCTTGTTTCGGCTCAGATGAGTGACAAACTGAACCGCTGGCATGCTCAGTTGGGCGAGCTCCTCCGCGATGCGCTGATCAAGGTTGGCAGCAGCCTGTTGGCGAGCGTTCGACAGCTCGGTCGCCAGTGTATTGAAGTGACTTCGCTGTTCTTCCAGTTCCGCTTCCAGTTTCTCAACACTGCCTTCGCCGTCGTCCAGGGAGGCCAGTTCGGCACTGAGGCTCTGGTGGAATTCCGGGAGAGTCTCCGGTGTGATGCGGTGCTTGCGGGCCATCTGGTAAATGGCACTCAGACGTTCTTCCACTTCGGCCAGCCGGGCTGGATCGGCGTCGTAATCTTCCACAAAGTGGCGCAGGTTGTCGCCGGCCTCGGTGATTTGAATCTGGGCTTCATTCAGCATCTGGATGGTTTCCGCCAGTGCCGGAACCTCCACCGGCAGCTGTTCCAGTTGCTGTAATGCCTGGCGTACCAGATCCGCCGCACTATTCTCATCTTCCGTGCACAGCAGGGTAGCCTGATGGCTGTTATGCAGTACCGTGTCGGCATGGCTGAGCTGTTCCTGCTCCTTCTCCAGCTCTGCCTGCTCTCCGTCTTCCAACGCCAGGCGGTCCAGTTCTTCTACCTGGTAGCGCAGCAACTGCAGGCGGGCCTCTGCCTCATCGGCATTCTGCTGGCGTTCAGTCAGTCGCTGGCGGGTTTTGTGCCAGGCCTTCCAGGCGTCCCTGGTTTGTTCTCCCAGCGCTTCTGCGCCAGCGAACTCATCCAGCAGTTTGCGGTGGGTCTCCTTGCGCAGTAGCGACTGGTGCTGATGCTGGCTGTGGATGTCCATCAGGGCGCTACCCAGATCCTTCAGGTGAGCAAGGGGGCAGGGCTGGCCGTTGATGTAGGCGCGAGAGCGGCCGTCCTTGCTGATTACCCGTCGCAAAATGCATTCGTGGTCATCATCGAGCTCATGGTTTTCCAGCCATTGTCGGGCTTCGGCAATGCGGGATACGTCGAAGGTCGCGGTGATGTCGGCGCGTTTGGCGCCATGGCGTACGGCGCCAGCGTCGGCGCGCCCCCCCATGGCAAGGCCAAGGGCGTCCAGGACAATGGATTTGCCGGCACCGGTTTCTCCGGTCAGTGCCGTCATGCCCTTTCCAAACTGAAGTTCGACCCGCTCGGCAATGGCGTAATTGGAAACGGTGAGCTGTGTGAGCATGCAGAGGTCCTCCGCTCGATTCCTGAATACTGTGATTACATACAGTGACTGTAAATATATACAGGGTTTTTCCAGTTTGCAAACATCGCCTGGCGAATTTGTGAATGAATGCGGTGCGCAACGGTTGAAACATTCGATACGGGCCCCATATCCGTTCGCAAACATGTTTTTTCCGGCCTCTGGCGGTCGGAAACCAAACGTTAACCGGCCGGTCGTCTGGCCGCCGACGATTAAGCAGGAGTAGTCATGAGCGCTGACGAGAATCGTAACGAGCAGGTGGAAGAAGAGTTGAAAGACACTGCGGAAGCCGCTCCCGAAGAAGAAACGGCGACGGAAGACAGTGCCGAAGCCGGCCCGGAAAGCGAAATTGAGGTCCTGAAGGCCCAGGCGCAAGAGTTTCAGGAGCAGATGTTGCGTTCCCAGGCGGAGATGCAGAATGTTCGCCGCCGCGCTGAGATCGATGTGGAGAAAGCCCACAAATTCGCGCTGGAGAAGTTTGTGAAGGAGCTCCTGCCGGTCGCTGACAGCCTGGAAAAGGCGGTTGAAAGCACTGAGGGGCATGAAAACGCTGGCGAGCTGGTGGCCTCGATACGCGAAGGGGTCGAGATGACCCTCAATCTGTTCATGGGTAGTCTCGGCAAGTTCAATGTGGTTCAGCTTAACCCTGTGGGTGAGCCGTTTGACCCCCAGCAGCACGAGGCTATGTCCATGGTGCCGGCACCTGATGCCGAGCCCAACAGTGTCGTGGCTGTGGTCCAGAAGGGCTACACCCTGAACGATCGCCTTGTTCGTCCCGCGATGGTGGTGGTTGCCAAGGCCGAGGACGCACCAAAAATCGACGAGCAGGCTTGAAAAGTAGATTAACGCGCCAATATAGCCAGTAAACAGGCGGCGCACCGGGACTCCGGGGCAACTTTTAAGGCAGCCGGAACTGAATTGAACAACCGAATTGGAGCAATTGCATGAGTAAAATTATTGGTATCGACCTGGGAACCACAAACTCCTGTGTTGCCATCATGGATGGTGACAAGGTCAAGGTTATCGAGAACGCAGAGGGCGACCGCACCACGCCTTCCATCATTGCGTATACCGAAGATGGCGAAACGCTGGTAGGCCAGTCTGCCAAGCGCCAGGCGGTCACCAACCCGAACAACACCCTCTATGCCATCAAGCGTCTGATCGGTCGTCGTTTCGAAGATGACGTGGTTCAGAAAGACATCAAGATGGTGCCGTACAAAATCGCCAAGGCTGATAATGGCGATGCGTGGGTGGAAGTTAAAGGCGAAAAGATGGCGCCGCCACAGGTGTCTGCGGAAGTCATCAAGAAGATGAAGAAAACCGCGGAAGACTATCTGGGCGAGAAGGTAACTGAAGCCGTTATCACCGTGCCGGCCTACTTCAACGACAGCCAGCGTCAGGCCACCAAAGACGCCGGCAAGATCGCTGGTCTGGACGTGAAGCGGATCATCAACGAGCCGACTGCTGCTGCGTTGGCCTACGGTCTCGACAAGAAGAGCGGTGATCGCACTGTCGCCGTTTACGACCTGGGCGGTGGTACCTTCGATATCTCCATCATCGAGATTGCCGATGTTGACGGTGAGCACCAGTTTGAAGTGCTGGCCACCAACGGCGACACCTTCCTGGGTGGTGAAGACTTTGATATGAAGCTGATCGAATACCTTGCCGATCAGTTCAAGAAAGACAGTGGTATCGACCTGCGCGGCGACTCACTGGCCATGCAGCGCCTGAAAGAAGCCGCCGAGAAGGCCAAGATCGAGTTGTCCAGCAGCCAGCAGACCGACGTGAACCTGCCATACGTAACGGCGGATGCCAGCGGTCCCAAGCACATGAACGTGAAAGTGACCCGCGCCAAGCTGGAGTCACTGGTTGAAGAGCTGGTTGAGCGCAGCCTTGCACCTTGCCGCACCGCGCTGGAAGATTCCGGCGCCAAGATTGGTGAAATCGACGAAGTCATCCTGGTCGGTGGTCAGACCCGCATGCCGATGGTTCAGGAAAAAGTGAAGAACTTCTTCGGTAAGGAAGCACGTAAGGACGTGAACCCGGACGAAGCCGTAGCCATGGGTGCTGCCATCCAGGCGGCTGTGCTCTCCGGTGACGTGAAAGACGTTCTGTTGCTGGATGTTACCCCGCTGACCCTGGGTATCGAGACCATGGGTGGCGTGGCGACACCGCTGATCGACAAGAACACCACCATCCCGACCAAGAAGTCGCAGACGTTCTCTACCGCGGATGACAACCAGACCGCCGTGACCATTCACGTGGTCCAGGGTGAGCGGAAGCAGGCGACACAGAACAAATCACTGGGTCGCTTCGACCTGGCGGACATTCCGCCGGCGCCCCGTGGCACGCCGCAGATTGAAGTTACCTTCGACATCGATGCCAACGGTATCCTGAACGTGTCGGCCAAAGACAAGGCGACTGGCAAAGAGCAGTCGATCGTCATCAAGGCGTCTTCAGGCCTGAACGACGACGAAATCGAGAAGATGGTTCAGGACGCGGAAGCCAACGCCGACGAGGATCGCAAGTTCGAAGAGCTGGTCCAGGCCCGTAACCAGGGCGACGCCATGGTTCACACCGTGCGCAAGACTCTGGCCGATGCTGGTGACAAGGTGTCTGACAGCGAGAAAGAGTCTATCGAAGCTGCGATCAAGGAGCTGGAAGAAGCCCTGGCTGGTTCCGACAAGGACGACATCGAGGCCAAGACTCAGAAGCTGACGGAAGCGTCTTCTGAAATGGCCCAGAAGATGTATGCGGATCAGGCAGAGCAGGCGCAGCAGGCCGGGGGCGAAGAAGCCGCCCAGTCCGGTTCCAGTGACGACGCCGTTGATGCCGAGTTTGAAGAAGTCAAAGACGACGACAAGCGATAAAGCTTAAGATCATCAGGCAGTTGGAAAACGCGGGAGCTCTCCCGCGTTTTCCTCGTTTTACCAACAGGGTTTTAGAGCATGGCCAAGCGCGACTATTACGAGATTCTCGGGGTGTCCCGGGAAGCGGATGAAAAAGAGATCAAGCGAGCCTACCGCAAGCTTGCGATGAAGTATCATCCTGACCGGAATCCGGATGATGAGGACGCCGATCATAAGTTCAAGGAAGCCAGTGAAGCTTATGAGATTCTCTCTGATTCTTCCAAGCGCGCGGCTTATGATCAGTTTGGTCACGCTGGTGTTGATGGCTCTGCTGGCGGTGGATTCGGAGGCGGTGGCGGTGCCAGCTTCTCCGACATCTTTGGCGATGTGTTCGGTGATATCTTTGGCGGCGGCCGCGGTGGCCGAAACACACGCGGGGCCGACCTGCGCTACACGCTGGAGTTGGATCTGGAAGAGGCGGTAAAAGGTAAAACCGTTCAAATCCGCATTCCCGGTCACACTGAGTGCAACACCTGCGACGGCACCGGAGCCGAGAAGGGTTCTCGGCCGGAAGCTTGTGGTACCTGTAATGGCATGGGCCAGGTACGGATGCAGCAAGGCTTCTTCACAGTGCAGCAGGCCTGTCCTACCTGTCGAGGTGAAGGCAAGATTATCAAGAACCCGTGTAAGAGCTGCCATGGCGCAGGACGGGTTCAGGAAGAAAAGACACTGTCGGTCAAAGTGCCGCCGGGTGTGGACACTGGTGACAGAATCCGTCTTTCCGGTGAAGGCGAAATGGGAGTTCAGGGTGGCCCGCCGGGTGACCTTTATGTTCAAGTTGCCGTGCGTGAGCACTCGATCTTCACCAGGGATGGCCGTAACCTGTATTGCGAAGTGCCCATCAGTATTGTGGATGCCAGTCTCGGCGGCGAGCTGGAAGTGCCAACGCTTGATGGTCGGGTGAAGCTGAAGATTCCCCCGGAAACCCAGACCGGCAAGCTGTTCCGGCTGCGTAACAAAGGTGTCAGCCCGGTTCGCGGTGGCCCGGCCGGAGATTTACTGTGTCGCGTGATGGTGGAAACCCCGGTTAATCTCACCAAGCGCCAGAAAGAGTTGCTGGAAGAGTTTCAGAAGACCCTGGACGGCGGCGATGGCAATCAGCATGGCCCGCGAAAAACCTCCTGGTTTGAGGGTGTGAAAAGCTTCTTCGACGAAATGAAATTCTGAGGGCAGGCATGATGAGGGTAGCAATCATCGGCGCCGCAGGGCGCATGGGCAAGGTGTTGATCGAAGCTGTTGATGGAACCGAGGGCCTGGAGCTCGGCGCGGCGGTCGTCGAGCCAGGCAGCAGTCTTATCGGTGCAGATGCCGGTGAAATGACCAGTATCGGCAAGACCGGCGTCAAGATGGCTGGCAGCCTGGCCGATGTGAAGGACGATTTCGACGTACTCATCGACTTCACCTTCCCGGACCTGACCCTGGAAAACGCGGAATTCTGTAAAGCCAGCGGCAAGATGATTGTGATCGGCACCACGGGCCTGACCGACGCCGAGAAAGAGCAGCTCGCTGTTGCTGCCGAGAAAGCTCCCGTGGTGTTTGCTCCCAACATGAGTGTCGGCGTTAACGTCACCCTCAACCTGCTGCGCACTGCCGCTGCGGCCCTGGGTGACGACTACGACGTCGAGATTATCGAAGCTCACCACCGCCACAAGAAAGACGCGCCTTCGGGTACGGCTTTGCGAATGGGCGAAGTTGTCGCCGACGCCCTTGGTCGCGACCTGAAAGAGTGTGCCGTCTATGGCCGCGAGGGGTTTACCGGTGAGCGTACCCGCAAGGAGATCGGCTTCGAAACTATCCGGGCCGGTGATGTGGTTGGCGATCATACCGTGCTGTTCGCCACTGAAGGTGAGCGTATTGAAATTACTCACAAAGCCAGCAGCCGGATGACGTTTGCCAAAGGTGCGATGCGTGCGGCATTGTGGTTGGAAGGTAAGCCCGCCGGGTTGTATGACATGCAGGATGTGTTGGGACTGAAGTAGCGACGAGCAAGATTTCGCGTGGACACAAACTGCCATATTTCGTACAATAAGGCGGTTTAACTGCACCAAGCGTAGCTTTGACAACGCTCAACAGAAAAAGCGGGACGGAGTTCAACTCCCTCTCGCTTTTTTGCGACCTGAATTTGCGCTTGCGTTCCTGTTCGTGACGAACCTGTACGCCACTCGATGAGGATACAAGCCTTGAGTATACCTGCCATCCTTGCACTCGCAGACGGAAGCCTGTTTTACGGCACCGCCATTGGCGCTGAAGGGGAAACCAGCGGAGAGGTGGTGTTCAACACCGCCATGACCGGTTATCAGGAAATTCTGACCGACCCGTCCTACTCCCGCCAGATTGTCACCCTTACATACCCCCACATCGGCAGCACCGGTGTGAACGAAGAAGACATCGAATCTGATCGCGTCCAGGCCGCCGGCCTGATTATCCGTGATCTGCCCCTGCTGGTGAGTAACTGGCGCAGCACTGGCTCGCTACAGGACTACCTGCGTGACAACAACATCGTCGGCATTGCCGACATCGATACCCGTCGCCTGACCCGAATCCTTCGGGACAAGGGCTCCCAGAATGGCGCCGTGGTTGCCGGCGCAGACGCCACGGCCGAGCGCGCCCTGGAGCTGGCCAACGCTTTTCCCGGCCTGAAAGGCATGGATCTGGCGAAGGAGGTTACCTCGGAGAAAGCCTGGACCTGGAGCCAGAGCGAGTGGGATATCGAAAGTGGCTATGGCGAGCGCACTGAATCGAAGTTCAAGGTTGTCGCCTGGGACTACGGTGTGAAACTCAATATCCTGCGTATGCTGGCCAGTCGCGGCTGCGACATCACCGTTGTACCAGCCCAGACCCCGGCTGCCGATGTGCTGGCGATGAATCCGGATGGTGTTTTCCTATCCAACGGCCCCGGCGACCCAGAGCCTTGTGACTACGCCATCAGCGCCATTCGAGATGTGCTGGAGACCGATATTCCCGTCTTTGGCATCTGCCTTGGCCATCAGTTGCTGGCCCTGGCCAGTGGGGCCAAATCCATCAAAATGGGGCATGGCCACCATGGTGCCAACCATCCGGTACAGAACATCGCCGACGGTACCGTGATGATCACCAGTCAGAACCACGGGTTTGCGGTAGACGAAACCAGCCTGCCGGGCAATCTGGAGGCGACCCACAAATCCCTGTTCGATGGGTCTCTGCAGGGAATCCGCCGTACCGACAAGCCAGCCTACAGTTTCCAGGGTCACCCGGAAGCGAGCCCCGGCCCGCACGATGTAGCGCCGTTGTTTGATGAATTTATCCGCCTGATGGAGGCACGTTGATGCCAAAGCGTACCGACATTAAAAGCATTCTGATTCTGGGCGCGGGCCCCATCGTGATCGGGCAGGCGTGCGAGTTTGACTACTCTGGAGCTCAGGCCTGTAAGGCCCTGCGTGAAGAGGGGTACCGGGTTATTTTGGTGAACTCCAACCCGGCCACGATCATGACCGACCCGGTAATGGCCGATGCCACCTACATCGAGCCCATCACCTGGAAGACCGTTGCCAAGATCATCGAGAAAGAGCAGCCGGACGCGTTGCTGCCCACCATGGGTGGTCAGACTGCCCTGAACTGCGCTCTGGACCTTGAGAAGCACGGTGTTCTGGCCGAGCATGGTGTGGAAATGATCGGTGCCAATGCCGACACCATCGACAAGGCCGAAGACCGGGATCGTTTTGACAAGGCCATGAAGAAGATCGGCCTGGAGTGCCCGCGCGCCACGATTGCCCATTCCATGGCGGAAGCCTGGGAAGTGGCCAATGACATCGGATTTCCCTGCATCATCCGCCCGTCCTTCACCATGGGTGGTTCCGGCGGCGGTATTGCCTACAACCGCGATGAGTTCGAGGAAATCTGTACCCGTGGTCTGGACCTGTCGCCGACCAACGAATTGTTGATCGACGAGTCTTTGATCGGCTGGAAAGAATATGAGATGGAAGTTGTCCGCGACAAGAACGACAACTGCATCATTGTCTGCGCCATCGAGAACTTTGACGCCATGGGTGTCCACACCGGTGACTCCATTACCGTGGCGCCGGCCCAGACCCTCACCGACAAGGAATATCAGATCATGCGGAACGCCTCTCTGGCGGTGCTGCGTGAGATCGGTGTGGAAACCGGCGGTTCCAACGTGCAATTCGGCGTGAATCCGGACAACGGCCGTGTCGTTGTCATCGAGATGAATCCCCGTGTGTCGCGTTCTTCGGCGCTGGCGTCCAAGGCAACGGGTTTCCCGATTGCCAAGGTGGCCGCCAAGCTGGCGGTGGGTTACACCCTTGATGAGCTGCGCAACGAAATCACCGGTGGCGTCACTCCGGCCTCGTTCGAGCCCAGCATCGACTATGTGGTCACCAAGATTCCGCGCTTCACTTTCGAGAAGTTCCCCCAGGCTGATGCGCGCCTGACCACCCAGATGAAATCCGTGGGTGAAGTGATGGCCATCGGCCGTACCTTCCAGGAGTCCCTGCAGAAAGCCATGCGTGGCCTGGAAGTGGGCTCCGACGGATTTGAAGAGAAGGTCGATCTGAACACCACCGACGGCCAGGAAACCCTGACCCAGGAACTGAACGTTCCCGGCGCCGAGCGCCTGTGGTACATCGGCGATGCCTTCCGTGCCGGAATGACCGTGGAGGAAGTGTTCAACAACACGCATGTAGACCCCTGGTATCTGGTACAGATCGAAGACCTGATCAAGGAAGAGGCTGCCCTCAAATCCGCCGGCAAGGCGGATATTGATCGCGACACATTGTTCCGTCTCAAGCGCAAAGGGTTCTCCGATGCGCGCCTGGCCAAGCTCCTGAGTATTTCCGAAGTCAGCTTGCGTAAGCTGCGTCATGATCTGGACATCCGCCCGGTTTACAAGCGGGTGGACACCTGTGCGGCTGAATTCGCGTCCTCGACGGCCTATATGTATTCCTCTTATGAGGAAGAGTGCGAGGCGGATGTCTCTGGTCGCGAGAAGATTGTGGTGATCGGCGGTGGTCCCAACCGCATCGGTCAGGGTATTGAGTTTGATTACTGCTGTGTTCACGCCGCCCTCGCGATGCGCGACGACGGTTATGAAACCATTATGATCAACTGTAACCCGGAAACCGTTTCCACTGACTACGATACCTCGGACCGACTCTATTTCGAGCCAATAACCCTGGAAGACGTGCTGGAAATTATCCACGTCGAAAAACCCAAGGGTGTGATTGTCCAGTACGGTGGCCAAACCCCGCTGAAACTGGCCCGAGGCCTGGAAGCGGCGGGCGTGCCTATTATCGGTACCAGCCCGGACGCCATCGACCGCGCCGAAGACCGGGAGCGTTTCCAGCAGATGATCGGCCGCCTTGGCCTGATCCAGCCGGAAAACGCCACCGTGCGCAGTCATGAAGAAGGCATTCTGGCGGCTCGCGAGATCGGTTACCCGTTGGTGGTGCGCCCCTCCTACGTGCTGGGTGGCCGTGCCATGGAAATCGTCTATGACGAGGAAGAGCTGGTTCGCTACATGCGCAATGCGGTGCTGGTTTCCAACGACAGCCCGGTGCTGCTGGATCACTTCCTCAATGCCGCTATTGAGGTGGACATTGACGCCATCAGTGACGGCAAGGACGTGGTGATCGGCGGTATCATGCAGCACATTGAGCAGGCCGGCGTGCACTCCGGTGACTCCGCCTGTTCCCTTCCGCCCTACACCCTGCCGAAAGATGTGCAGGATGAGATGCGCGAGGCGGTACGCAAGATGGCCATTGAACTGGATGTCATCGGCCTGATGAACGTCCAGTTGGCCTGGCAGGGTGGTCAGATCTACGTGATCGAGGTCAACCCGCGGGCGTCCCGTACCGTGCCGTTTGTGTCCAAGGCCATCGGTGTTTCACTGGCCAAAGTGGCGGCCCGTTGCATGGCTGGCACGTCACTGGCGGAGCAGGGCTTCACCCAGGAAATTGTACCGACTTACTATTCCGTCAAGGAATCGGTGTTCCCGTTCAACAAGTTCCCGGCGGTGGACCCGATCCTGGGGCCGGAAATGAAATCCACCGGTGAGGTGATGGGTATTGGTGACAGCTTCGACGAAGCCTTTGCCAAGGCAGCCCTGGCCTCTGGTGAGCGCCTGCCGGCCAAGGGCACGGCTTTCATGTCTGTGCGGGACGTCGACAAGCCCGGGGCCGCGAAGGTGGCACAGGATCTGATTGACGCCGGTTTCAAGGTGATTGCCACCACCGGTACCGCCAAGGCGCTGAAGCAGGCCGGGCTCACCGTTGACCGGGTAAACAAGGTTCGTGAAGGTCGTCCGCATATCGTGGACGCGATTAAGAATGGTCAGGTGCAGCTGATTATTAACACCACCGAAGGTCGCAAGGCGATTTCCGACTCGGCACAGATTCGCCAGTCGGCCCTGCAGACCAAGGTAACCTACACAACGACACTGGCGGGCGGCGAAGCCTTCTGCAGGGCCATCAAGTTCGGCCCCGAGCGCACTGTGCGCCGCCTCCAGGATCTACACGCAGGAAAGTAAGACTATGGCTGACAGAGTACCCATGACAAAGGCGGGTGAAATCCGCCTACGTGAGGAGCTTCAGAAACTGAAGTCCGAAGATCGTCCCCGGGTGATCGCGGCTATTTCCGATGCCCGCGAACACGGCGACCTGAAAGAGAACGCGGAATACCACGCCGCTCGGGAGCAGCAGAGCTTTATCGAAGGGCGTATCCAGGAAATCGAAGGCAAGCTGTCAGCAGCCCAGGTGATCGACGTCAACACCATCGAAAACACCGGTAAGGTGATCTTCGGCACCACGGTGCAACTGCTCAATGTCGATACCGACGAGCAGGTCAGCTACCAGATCGTTGGTGAGGATGAGGCAGACATCAAGGCTGGAAAGCTGTCCATTTCCTCGCCAATCGCGCGGGCTCTGGTGGGTAAAAGCGAGGGTGACGTGGTTGCCGTGCGTGTGCCTTCGGGCACCGTTGAGTATGAAATCGAGCAGGTAGAGCACATCTGACATTCGTCGGGTGCGAATTCTGCAAACAAAAAGCCGGCTGCGAACAACAGCCGGCTTTTTACATTGTGTGGCTCTGGCGTGCTGACAGCGTCAGTGTTTCTGGCGCAGCAGGTTGGACAGCTTGGGGTTGGGCTTTTTCGCCCGGCGCAGGATCACGGCGATCTTGCCGATAGTCTGCACCAGCTCCGCACCGGAGGCTTCGCACAGGGCGGCAACGGCTTCCTGGCGGGTTTCGCGGTCCTGGCTGGCAACCTTGATCTTGATCAGCTCGTGGTCGTTCAGGGCCCGCTCGAGTTCCTCCTGAAGCCCTTCGGTCAGGCCCTTGTCGCCGACAATGATAACGGGCTTCAGGTTGTGGGCGATGCCCCGGTATTCCCGGCGCTGTTCCGGCGAAAGACTCATTATGTGATCTCTTTATGGGTGCGATTAATAAAACGTCAGCGGCGAAACGCTCGCCAATTCCGTATAATCGCGGGATTGTATCAGATCAATCGGCCGGTGAAATCGCCGTTACCACGTACCCATATGATCGGAGGCCCAATTGGAGCGCTTTATGGAGGTAGGTTTTGGCTCGCTCGAAAACCAGTGACCGCTGGCTGAAGGAACATTTTGATGATGTCTGGGTCAAAAAGTCCCGGGAAGACGGCTATCGTTCGCGGGCCAGCTATAAGCTGATCGAGCTCGACAATAAGGATCGCCTGTTCCGCCCCGGGCAGACCGTTGTTGATTTGGGTGCCGCGCCTGGCGGATGGTCACAGGTGGCGATAGAACGGGTCGGTGACAACGGCGTGGTGGTTGCCAGCGACATTCTTGAAATGAGCCCGATTGCAGGTGTGGCGTTCGTCCAGGGCGATTTTACCGAGCAGTCAGTGCTGGATGAATTGCTGGATTTACTGGGTGATCGCCGCGCTGACGTTGTAATTTCGGATATGGCACCCAATATGAGTGGTATGGCGGCAGTGGATATTCCTAACGCCATGGGTTTGGTGGAGCTGGCGCTGGATATGGCGCAGCAAGTCCTGAAGCCCGGTGGCGTGTTTGTCGCCAAAGTATTTCAGGGAGAGGGATTTGATGCCCTGCTGGCTGAAATGCGTAAAAGTTTTGGCACCGTTGTCAGCAGGAAGCCTGACTCCTCCCGTGCAAGATCCAGGGAGATTTATCAGGTGTGCAAGGGATTTAAGGGCTGACCCGCTCCGGAACGGAATGACCGTGGGATTGACACCCCCGCAGTGGTCGATACGGATAGGCCGATTCTGGTGGACGGGCGTACAATTGGTGTAAGGTGTCCGAAAAGGCTTTCTCCTGACGGGGCGATCCTTCAATTCACAGGTGACGATCCTTGAACGATATGGCAAAAAATCTGGTTCTCTGGCTGATTATAGCCGCCGTACTGCTGATGGTGTTTCAGAATTTCACGCCCACCACCAGCGGACAACAGGTCAATTATTCGCAGTTTGTGGAAATGGTGCAGGACGGACAGGTCCGTCAGGTCACCATTGACGGTCTGCAGGTTCAGGGTACCCGTGGTGACGGCTCCCAGTTCCAGACCATCCGCCCTCAGGTGTCCGACAACAAGCTGATGGACGATCTGCTGGCCAACAATGTGGAAGTCATCGGTAAGGAGCCGGAGCGTCAAAGCCTCTGGACTCAGTTGTTGGTGGCTGCCTTCCCCATCCTTATCATTATCGCGCTGTTCGTATTCTTTATGCGGCAGATGCAGGGCGGTGGCGGTGGCAAAGGACCCATGTCCTTTGGCAAGAGTAAAGCCCGCCTGATGAGCGAGGATCAGATCAAAACCACCTTTGGTGACGTTGCCGGTGTCGACGAGGCCAAGGAAGACGTCAAGGAGCTGGTGGATTTCCTGCGGGATCCCAGCAAGTTCCAGCGTCTTGGTGGCAGTATTCCCAAGGGCGTACTGATGGTAGGTCAGCCGGGTACCGGTAAGACCCTGCTCGCCAAGGCGATTGCCGGTGAGGCCAAGGTGCCATTCTTCTCAATCTCCGGTTCGGACTTCGTGGAGATGTTCGTAGGTGTGGGTGCCTCCCGTGTCCGTGACATGTTCGAGCAGGCCAAGAAGCAGAGCCCCTGTATCATCTTCATCGACGAGATCGATGCCGTTGGCCGCCATCGCGGCGCTGGCATGGGTGGCGGTCACGACGAGCGTGAGCAGACACTGAACCAGCTGCTGGTAGAGATGGACGGCTTTGAGGGTAATGAAGGCGTTATCGTGATTGCCGCCACCAACCGTCCGGACGTGCTGGACCCGGCTCTGCTCCGCCCGGGGCGCTTTGACCGCCAGGTCGTTGTCGGATTGCCGGACATCATCGGCCGTGAGCAGATTCTCAAGGTACACATGAAAAAAGTGCCCCTGGCCGATGGGGTAGAGCCTGTGTTGATTGCCCGTGGCACGCCTGGCTTCTCGGGTGCTGACCTGGCGAACCTGGTGAACGAAGCTGCGTTGTTTGCGGCCCGTCGCAACCAGCGTCTGGTCTCCATGGAAGAGTTTGAGCTCGCGAAAGACAAGATCATGATGGGCGCCGAGCGCAAATCCATGGTCATGAGCGAGAAAGAGAAGCGTAATACGGCATACCACGAGTCCGGTCACGCCATTGTCGGGCGTCTGATGCCTGAGCATGATCCGGTCTACAAGGTCAGTATCATTCCTCGCGGCCGCGCCTTGGGTGTCACTATGTTCCTGCCAGAGGAAGACAAGTACAGCCACAGCAAGCGCTTCCTGATCAGTTCGATCTGCAGCCTGTTTGGTGGTCGTATTGCAGAAGAACTGACCCTCGGTTTCGATGGCGTCACCACCGGTGCTTCCAACGATATCGAGCGGGCAACCAGCCTGGCGCGCAATATGGTGACGCGCTGGGGGCTGTCGGAGAAGCTCGGCCCACTGCAGTACGATACCGACAGCGAAGAGCCTTTCCTTGGCCGGTCTGCCGGCCAGGCGCAGACGGTCTATTCTCCTGAAACGGCGCAGCGTATCGATGAAGAAGTTCGCAACATCATTGACAGCTGTTATGAAAAGGCGAAGCAGTTGCTCGTCGATAACCGTGACAAGCTCGACCTGATGGCGGACGCCCTGATGAAATACGAGACCATCGACCGTCACCAGATTGATGACATTATGGAAGGTCGTGAGCCCCGTCCGCCGAAAGGTTGGGGGGATAGCGGTCCCTCCGGTGGTGTTCCGGCTGATGAGCCTGAGCAGGCGCCTGCTCCGAAGGGTTCCGACGACGGTCGCCAACCAGGTGTTGGTCGACCGGCCGGTGAGCACTGAGCCAGGCTGGATACTGGACCGATGTAGTTGAAGACTGAACGCCGCCCCTGACGGGGCGGCGTTTGTTTTTGCGGGTTGCAGAAAAGGTTATTTATGCAGATGAACTTCGCGGGCAGGATTCTGGGCATGTCCGGCTGCCACGTCATGGGGATCCTGAATGTGACGCCGGACTCTTTTTCGGATGGAGGTCGGTATAGTACCGTCGAGATTGCCCTGGCGAGGGCTCGCGAGATGGTGGCGGACGGTGCGGCTTTTATTGATGTAGGGGGTGAGTCCACACGGCCAGGTGCTACTCCGGTGTCTGTTGAGGAAGAGTTAGCGAGAGTTTGTCCGGTGGTGGAGGCGATTGCCCGTGATCTGGACGTTGTCGTTTCAGTCGATACCAGCTCTCCCCAGGTTATGGCGGAGGTGGTGAAGCTCGGTGCCGGGATGATTAACGACGTCAGGGCGCTGCAGCGGGATGGAGCGCCCGAGGTGGCGGCAAGCGCAGGCGTGCCGGTGTGTGTCATGCACATTCAGGGAGAGCCGGATACCATGCAGGATGATCCTCGCTACCGGAATGTGCGGCGGGAGGTCAGTTCGTTCCTCACCGAGCGGATGCGGGTGATAGAAAAAGCCGGTGTGCGGCCAGACAATATCATCCTTGACCCCGGCTTTGGTTTCGGCAAGTCTCCGCAGCACAACCTTCAGCTGTTGGCCTCGCTGGAACAACTGCAGTTGCTGGGGCACCCAATACTGGTGGGCATGTCCCGCAAGAGTATGCTGGGTCATATCACCGGTCGTGATGTCAGTGAACGCTTGCCCGCAAGTCTCGCTGCCGCGACAATATCCGCCATGAAGGGCGCATCCATCATTCGCGTCCACGATGTCAGGGAAACAGTCGATGCCGTTAAAGTGGTGACGGCAATGGAGGAAGCTGGACGATGAGTGACAGAAAATATTTTGGTACGGACGGTATCCGGGGTCGGGTGGGTGAGTATCCCATAACACCCGAGTTCATGCTGCGCCTGGGTTGGGCCGCAGGGCAGGCCTTCAAGCAGGACGGGCAGCGCAACAGTGTGCTGATTGGCAAAGACACCCGTCTCTCGGGCTATATGTTCGAATCCGCCCTGGAAGCAGGTTTGTCCGCGGCCGGAGTGGACGTGAAACTGCTGGGCCCCATGCCCACCCCTGCCATCGCCTATTTGACCCGAACCTTTCGCGCCTCCGCGGGTATTGTCATCAGTGCGTCCCACAATCCGCACCACGACAACGGTATCAAGTTTTTCTCCCCCGCTGGGACCAAGCTGGATGATGCTTTGGAAACAGAGATCGAGAAGTGGCTGGATAAGCCCATTGAGGTCTGCGGATCGAAAGAGTTAGGCAAGGCGTTTCGTGTTGATGACGCCCCAGGCCGATACGTTGAGTTCTGTAAGAGTACGGTACCCAATGAGTTTTCACTCGAAGGGCTTCATATTGTCCTGGATTGTGCCCACGGCGCTACCTACCACGTTGCCCCGAAGGTGTTTCGCGAGTTGGGGGCGAAGATCTCCGTGGTGGGGGGCGAGCCTGACGGTTTGAACATCAATCTCAATGTTGGTTCCACCCACATGGAATCATTGAGCCGGGCCGTTCTTGAGAAGCAGGCCGATCTCGGGATTGCTTTTGATGGTGATGGTGACCGGGTGCTCATGGTGGATCGTGACGGGTCGGAAGTCGATGGCGACGAGTTGCTCTACGTGATCGCCGCGCAACGTCATGCCGCCGGTACATTGAAGGGGGGTGTAGTGGGTACCCTGATGACCAATCTGGGTGTTGAGTTGGCGCTCAGGGAGCAGGGTATTGATTTCGAGCGCGCAAAAGTCGGCGACCGCTATGTCATGGAGCGACTCATCGACCGGGGCTGGCTGCTCGGCGGAGAGGGTTCCGGCCATATGGTCATCCGTGATTGCACCAGCACGGGTGATGGTATTGTGTCGGCGCTTCAGGTTTTGTTGGCGATTCGTCGTTCAGGCAGTTCCCTGGCAGATTTGCGCCAGGGCATGAGCAAGCTGCCACAGAAAATGATCAATGTACGCGTCGACCAGCGTTTCGATCCCCTCGGTCGCGAGGATATTGTCAGAGCCGTGGAATCGGCGGAGGCCAAGCTGGGTGGTGGTGGTCGCGTGCTGCTGAGGGCATCGGGCACTGAACCTCTGATCCGGGTAATGACGGAAGGGCAAGATGAGACACAAATCGTGAAAATTGCCGAGGAACTGGCTGTTGTGGTTGAGAATTCGCGGGCATGATTTTGTGGTCAGGGGCAGTTGTCTGCCGTAAAAGACTGCTGTATAGTTCGCCCTCCCTTGATTCAGGGGTTTTTTATGCGCCGTAAGATTGTCGCCGGCAACTGGAAAATGAACGGGTCGAAAGGCCTCGTGAGCAATCTGGTTGGTCAAGTCCGGTCCGAGTTAGCATCGTTTGATAATGGTGTGGAGGCTGTTATTATTCCTCCCGCCCTGTTTGTTGACGATGTCGTTGAGCAGGCAGGCAAGAAGCTGGCTGTTGGTGTCCAGAACGTAGCGTGCTGGAGTTCAGGCGCCTACACCGGGGAAATCTCCGCAGCGATGGCAAAAGATTGCGGCTGTGGCTTCACCTTGGTTGGGCATTCGGAGCGCAGGCAACTCTTCGGCGAAACCGATGAGCAGGTTGCTACCAAGGTCGAGCAGGCCTTGGCGTCCGGGTTGGTCGCTGTCATTTGCGTTGGCGAGACCCTCGAAGAGCGTGATGCGGGCAAGGCAGAAGATGTCGTGTCCCGGCAGGTCCGCAAAGCCGTCGCTGACGTCGGCAATGGGTTGTGGCAGCAGGTTGTGATTGCCTATGAGCCAGTTTGGGCCATAGGGACGGGTAAAACCGCGACCGCCGATGATGCTCAGGCCATGCATGCCGCCATCCGCGCTGTGTTGATGTCCCTTGGGGCTCCGGCGGATGAAGTGTCGCTGCTTTACGGCGGCAGTGTAAAAGCGGATAATGCCGCGGCGCTTTTTGCTCAGCCGGATATCGATGGCGGGTTGATTGGTGGCGCGTCATTGGATGCAAGCGATTTTGTGAGTATTTGCCGGGCGGTGCCGGGCAAATCCTGAACGTTAAAGGTTCGCGAAAGCCATTAGCAAGAGTCATTAGAGAGTCATTATGGATTGGGTCGAAACACTGGTTGTCGTTCTGCACGTGCTCATTGCGGTGGCGCTGGTGACGCTGGTCCTGCTCCAGCAGGGTAAAGGTGCCAATGCCGGTGCTGCATTCGGTGGCGGTGCCTCCCAGACCGTGTTTGGCAGCGAGGGCAGCAGCAGTTTTCTGACTCGCGCCACAACCTTGCTGGCTATTGTATTTTTTGTAACGAGTTTTTCGCTGGCTGTATTTGCCAAGCAGCGTGCCGAAGTGGCAGGTGAGGCGGGTATTCCTGTGGTTCAGGAGTCTCCGGCAGCATCGGATGCCGGGCAGGCTGAAGGTGATTCAGCGACAGAAAGCGAAGCCGGGCGCGGGGATGAGAATAAACTCCCCGAGCTCGAGTAAGGGTGCTGCCCAGGTGGTGGAACTGGTAGACACGCTATCTTGAGGGGGTAGTGGCGAAAGCCGTGCCGGTTCGAGTCCGGCCCTGGGCACCATATTAAGAAGAAAAACGGCTTGGATTTACCAGGCCGTTTTTTTTGGTCAGTCCTTGACCAGTAAGGCCGGCGTCTCTATACTCCGGCGGATATTGGAGCGGGCTCCGGGCGCAGTTTGCCCTGCCGGTTCCAGGCAGGCCAGGTGTCTGTCAGCAGGGGGTGTTTAGATTGCTTTTCCCCTGTGAGTTCTTGCAACAAAGGGCCCCACTTTTTAGGGGCTTTTTGATTAAGGGGCCTGGCGCATCAGGCCCTGGTGCATAAAAAGGGCTGATCAACAGCCCTTTTTTTGTTTTTGGGGTCGGAAAAATCGAGTAACGGAGACGGGATAACCTTGTCAGCCAAGTTGAAGCAGCTGGAAGAATTGCTCAGGCCCATTGTGGAAGGTCTGGGTTATGAGTTTTGGGGCATTGAATTTCGCTCCCAGGGACACCATTCCCTGTTGAGGATTTTTATTGACGATGCCGAAAACGGCATCGGCATTGAAGACTGTGAGAAAGTCAGTCGTCAGGCCAGCGGCGTAATGGATGTGGAAGACCCCATCCAGACGGAGTATACCTTGGAGGTATCATCTCCGGGCATGGACCGGCCGTTGTTCCGTCTGGAGCAATATGAGGCATTCGCAGGCCACCAGGTCCAGATCAAATTACGAATGGCATTCGAGGGGCGTCGCAAGTTTCAGGGCCTGATTAAAGGCATTGAAGGAGACGACGTTGTCGTGGTTGTTGATGATCACGAATACCTGTTGCCATTCGATAGCATCGAGAAAGCCAACATCGTTCCGGTATTTGAGTAAGTCAGTGGACGCAAAGTTTATTTTTAAGGGCAGGGCAATCCAATGAGTAAAGAGATCTTGCTGGTGGTTGAATCCGTCTCGAACGAGAAAGGTGTCGAGAAGGACGTGATCTTCGAAGCAATCGAGCTGGCACTCGCCACCGCTGCCAAAAAACGCTACGACGACGAGGAAGCGGATATCCGCGTTTCCATTGATCGCCGCACCGGCGAATATGAGACGTTCCGTCGCTGGCTGGTGGTTGATAACGATGCGGTTCCTGCCTTGGGCACCGAGCTGACCATGCAGGAAGCGGAAGACATCGACAAGAGTCTGCAGCCCGGAGATACCCACGAAGAGAAAGTGGAATCCGTTGCTTTTGGCCGTATCGGTGCCCAGGCAGCGAAACAGATCATATTCCAGAAAGTGCGGGAAGCCGAGCGCACCAAGATTGTCGACAGTTACCGTGATCGCGTGGGTGAACTCGTCTCTGGCACCGTAAAGAAAGTAACACGTGACAACGTCATCGTGGACTTGGGTGCCAATGCCGAAGCCCTGCTGCCCCGTGAACACCTGATCCCCCGTGAAACGTTCCGTATGGGTGATCGTGTGCGCTCTCTGCTGCAGGAAATTCGTACCGATCATCGCGGCCCGCAGCTGATTCTGAGCCGTACCGATCCGCAGATGCTGATCGAACTGTTCCGTATTGAGGTGCCGGAAATCGCGGAGGAGCTGATTGAAATTCGTGGCGCAGCAAGGGACCCGGGTTCCCGCGCCAAGATTGCAGTCAAAACCAACGACCGCCGGATTGATCCGGTGGGCGCCTGCGTGGGCATGCGTGGTTCACGAGTACAGGCGGTTTCCAACGAGTTGGGTGGCGAACGTGTGGATATCGTGCTGTGGGACGACAACCCCGCGCAACTGGTCATTAATGCCATGGCGCCGGCAGAAGTCGCGTCCATTGTTATGGATGAGGATCGCCATACCATGGAAGTGGCAGTAGCTGAGGACAATCTGGCCCAGGCCATTGGCCGGAATGGTCAAAACGTTCGGTTGGCTACGGACCTTACGGGTTGGACGCTGAACGTCATGACTGAGGAAGAGGCGGGTGAGCGTCAGGAGCAGGAGTATAATTCTCTGCTTGAGCACTTCACCGGCAATCTGGATGTGGACGAGGAATTTGCAGGCGTCCTCATTGAGGAAGGCTTTACCTCCATTGAGGAGGTGGCGTATATCCCCATGGAAGAGATGCTTGCCATAGACGGTTTTGATGAAGAAACCGTGACCGAATTGCGCCGTCGTGCCAAGGACGCCCTGTTGAATCAGGCCCTGGCCAGTGAAGAGGCGTTAGAGGGCGCTGAGCCCGCAGAAGATCTTCTCGCAATGGACGGTATGGACCGTGGCCTGGCTTTCAAACTGGCCGGTATGGGGATTCGTACCATGGAAGATCTTGCAGAGCAGTCGGTTGACGACCTGCTTGACATTGAAGGAATGGAAGAAGAGCGTGCCGGCCAGTTGATTATGGCAGCACGCGCCCCCTGGTTTGAAGACCAGGCTTAATCGGGAGGAGGACCAGTATGGCTGATGTAACGGTAAAACAACTGGCCGCAGATGTAGGCGCTCCCGTGGATCGTTTGCTGCGACAGATCGTGGAGGCTGGCCTGAAAGCCCGCTCCGAAGGGGATTCTGTTACCAGTGATGAGAAGCAGCAGTTGCTGACCTATCTGAAAAAGAATCACGGTGAGAGTGAGGCTGAGCCCAAGAAAATCACTCTCAAGCGCAAGACAACAACCACGCTGAAAGCGGGCCGTACCAAAACGGTCAATGTTGAGGTTCGCAAGCGCCGTACGTATATCAAGCGCGCCGAGCTCGAGCCGGAAGCGGCGAAGCAGGAAGAAGCTGCCGAGCAGGACGAAGCGCCAACAGCCGTAGCGGCTGAGCAGGCGCAAACTGCAGAAGCGCCCACGACGGAAGCGCCGGTTTCCGAGTCTCCGGCTGAAGAGCCGGCCGTCGAGGAGAAAAAGGAAGAAAAAGCTCAGCCGGAAGTGGCTGCCGAGCCGGAACCATCACCGGTTCCCGCGCCGGAAGACATGCCGATTCCGCCGCCTGAAGAAGGCGAAGGGAAGGATCGCAAGCCGAAGAAGAAGAAAGAGAAGGCCCGTGAGCGCGGTGACGAGCCGGAAGAAGGTAAGCCCAAGAAGAAGTCTGCAGGACACCGTGGGCCCCGCAGCCGTCCAGTGGAAGAACCTCTGATTATCAATGAAGAGGAAGAAGACACTACGCTGCGCAAGCCGCTCCGTGCGAAAAAGAAACCCAAAGAAAAGCGTCATGCTTTCGAGAGGCCGACCAAGCCAATGGTACGAGAAGTCGATATTCCCGAGACGATCACAGTGGGTGATCTCGCCCAACGGATGGCCGTCAAGTCAGCGGACGTCATCAAGAAACTGATGGGCATGGGGGTAATGGCGACGATCAACCAGGCTCTCGATCAGGAAACCGCTGTGCTGGTGACTGAGGAACTCGGTCACAAAGCCAACACGGTTAGTGAAGACGCGTTCGAGGAAGAAGTTCTGAGCGAATTCTCCTTTGAAGGCAAGGAAAAGACCAAGCGTGCGCCTGTCGTCAGCGTAATGGGTCACGTTGACCATGGTAAGACCTCGCTGCTGGACTATATTCGTCGCACTAAGGTGGCGTCCGGCGAGTCTGGGGGTATCACCCAGCACATCGGCGCGTACCACGTGGAAACTGACCATGGCATGGTGTCCTTCCTGGATACTCCGGGTCACGCTGCCTTCACGGCGATGCGTGCGCGGGGTGCCCAGTGCACTGACATCGTTATCCTGGTGGTGGCTGCCGATGACGGTGTAATGCCGCAAACCAAGGAAGCCGTGGATCACGCACGTTCCGCCGGCGTTCCCATCGTTGTTGCCATCAACAAGATGGACAAGGAAGAGGCCGACCCGGATCGTATCAAGACCGAATTGGCCGGTATGGAAGTTATTCCGGAAGACTGGGGCGGTGATGTTCAGTTCATCCCTGTATCCGCCCATACCGGTGACGGCATTGAAGATTTGCTTGAGGCGCTGCTGCTGCAGGCCGAAATTCTTGAGCTTGAGGCCTCTCCGGACGCCCCTGCGAAGGGTGTGGTTGTCGAATCCAGCCTTGAGCGTGGTCGCGGTTCCGTGGCCACCGTACTGGTCCAGAACGGCACGCTCCGTCAGGGCGAGATGGTGGTGGCTGGTTCCTTCTTCGGTAAGGTTCGCGCCATGACCGACGAGGCCGGCAAGCAGGTCAAAGAAGCCGGGCCTTCCATTCCGGTGGAAATCCTGGGCTTGAACGGCACGCCGAACGCTGGTGATGAGTTCTTTGCCGTGGCCGACGAAAAGAAAGCCAAGGAACTGGCGGAGTTCCGTCAGTCCCGCGAGCGGGAGCAGCGTCTGCACAGGCAGCAGGCTGCCAAGCTTGAGAACCTGTTTGAGAATATGGGTAAGGACGAGGTCAAAACCCTCAACGTGGTGCTCAAGACCGACGTTCGTGGTTCCCTCGAAGCCATCACCAAGTCGTTGCAGGATCTTGGCAACGATGAAGTACAGGTCAAGATCGTGTCCTCGGGCGTTGGTGGTATCGCAGAGACGGACATCAGTCTTGCCATGGCGACCAACGCGGTTATCTTCGGCTTCAACGTACGTGCGGACACCGCGTCCAAGCGTCTGGTGGAGCAGGAAGGTCTGGATCTGCGCTACTACAGCATCATTTACAACCTGATTGACGATGTGAAAGCAGCTCTGACCGGCATGCTGGCGCCGGAATTCCGCGAGGATATCGTGGGCATTGCCGATGTGCGTGATGTGTTCCGTTCGCCGAAGTTTGGCCAGGTGGCTGGCTGTATGGTCACCGAGGGTAACGTTTACCGCAACAAGCCGATCCGTGTCCTGCGTGACAACGTGGTTATCTTTGAAGGCGAGCTGGAATCGCTGCGCCGCTTCAAGGATGACGTACCCGAAGTCCGCAACGGTATGGAGTGTGGTATCGGCGTTAAGGGCTACGACGTGAAAGTCGGCGACCAGATCGAGGTATTCGATCGCGTTCGGGTTGAGCGTAAGCTTGAGTCCACCGGCGCGTGATGCGCCTGAGATTAAAGGAAACCTGATGCCAAGAGAGTTCAGCCGGATTGATCGCATCGGCGATCAGATGCAGCGAGAGCTGGCCCAACTCATCCAGCGGGAGGTCAAGGACCCGCGGGTGGGTATGGTCACGGTGAATGCCGTCAAGGTGAGCCGTGACCTGGGTTATGCAGACGTTTACGTGTCGCTGCTGACCACCGAAGAGCTGACCGAGGAATCGCCGCAGGTGCGGGATTCCCTGACAGTGCTGAATAAAGCGGCTGGCTTCCTGAAAGGGCAGGTCGGCCGTGCCATGAAATTGCGGGTGACGCCCCAGTTGCGTTTTCATTTCGATACGCTGCTTGGGCACAGTCGCCACATGGACAACCTGATTCGGGAAGCGGTTGGCGACAAGCCAGTGGTTGACCGTGAGGACGACGCCCGCAACGACGGGGCGTCTGATGATCCGGAGCAAAACGCTTGAGTCGACGTCGTAAAGGCCGCGATGTTAACGGCATCCTGGTGATCGACAAGCCGATGGACATAACATCCAACGGCATCCTGCAGCAGGTAAAACGCCTGTTCGGGGCGGCCAAGGCCGGTCACACCGGTGCGTTGGACCCGCTGGCCACCGGTGTGTTGCCGTTGTGCTTTGGTGAAGCCACCAAGTTTTCCCAGATGATGCTGGACAGCGACAAAGCCTACATTGCCACCGCTCGTCTGGGTGTCCGCACCGAAACCGGGGACAGCGAAGGTGCCGTGGTCGCTGAGAAACCGGTGCCCCCTGGGCTCGATGCCGAAGCTCTGGAACCGGTGTTGGAGCGCTTTCGTGGCGATATCCAGCAGGTTCCCTCCATGTATTCCGCGTTAAAACACAAGGGCAGGCCGCTCTATGAGTACGCGCGGGAAGGTATTGAAGTGGAGCGTCCGTCGCGCCCGGTGACCATATACGAGCTGACGCTGCTGGAGGTGCGCGAGACCGAGATTGATATCGCGGTAAGTTGCACGAAAGGCACCTATATTCGCTCGCTGGTGGAGGACATTGGCGAGGCATTGGGCTGCGGTGCCCATGTCACGGCATTGCGCCGCACCATGGCCTCCGGTTTCACGCTGGCGGATGCCCGTGAGGTTTCAATGCTGGAGTCCATGCGCGAAGAAGGTGAAAGTCTGGATGGCCTGCTGGTGGCCCCGGATGCTGCTCTGTCCATGTTCCCGGAGCGGGATCTGGAAGGCAGTTCGCTGGTGTCGATATTGAACGGACAACCAGTTAGAATATCGGGTCAGCCTGCGGAAGGGTTCGTTCGCCTTTATGGCAACGGGCGTTTTGTCGGGCTGGCGGAAGGATTCCCGGAGGGGGAGGCGACCAAACTGGTGCCTCGTCGTCTGGTGAAGAGTGGCTGATAGCCCTTTAAGGGTTATTGCCAGTTAGCCGGGCTGTAGAGATGCGTGGTTCGGCCGAATTCGATAGCATCGCGACAATGAGGTGAGTTTTATGGCACTTTCTGCCGACGAGAAAGCACAGATCGTTAAGGATTTTCAGCAAGGTGATGGCGATACCGGTTCTCCTGAAGTTCAGGTTGCACTGTTGAGCCACAACATCAACAAGCTGCAGGATCACTTCAAGACCAACAAGCAGGATCACCATTCCCGCCGTGGTCTGATCCGGATGGTTAACCAGCGTCGTAAACTGCTGGATTACCTGAAGCGTAAGAATGCAGACCGCTACCTGGACCTGATCCAGCGTCTGAGCCTGCGTCGCTAATCCGGTTGTACTTAACGGCCGGCGGGGCTTTGATAGCCCCGCTGGTTGTGCCTCTCTCCTGCATCGTGTCTGTCTGTGAACCCTGAAGGAACTGAACTCCCTGTCGTAACGGAAAGCTGAATTTGATAGCAGGTTGTTGAAAAGCCCGGTTTAGCCAAGTGGCTTCTGTCCCCGGGGTTTTGCAACAGCCTGTTAGCTTTCAGACGGGCTACCCTTCAGTTCATCACTTCGGACTATGTTGCAGTTATAGCGGATAATTCGCAGGGGCGAGTTGTCCGGGTCAACCAATTGAAATGATGAATTCAGGAGTTACCGTGGATCTTAATCCCGTTAAAAAATCGTTCGAACTCGGCGGCAAGACCGTCACCATCGAAACTGGTCGCATCGCCCGCCAGGCTACCGGTTCTGTGCTGGTTACCGTAGACGACATTTCGGTACTGGGTACGGTGGTTGCCGCCAAGGAAGCCAAGCCGGGCCAGCCGTTTTTCCCGCTGACCGTTAACTACTTCGAGAAGACCTACGCTGTGGGCAAAATCCCGGGTGGTTTCTTCAAGCGTGAAGGCCGTCCGTCCGAGAAAGAAACCCTGACGTCCCGTTTGATTGACCGTCCGATTCGTCCGCTGTTTCCCAAGGGATTCATGAACGAAACCCAGGTCATCACTACGGTCATGTCCTCCAGCAAGAACCAGGATCCGGATATTGCCGCCATGCTGGCCGCTTCCGCCGCCCTGTCCATCTCCGGTATCCCGTTCGATGGTCCTATAGGTGCATCCCGCGTTGCATACACCAACGAGCGTGGCTACTTCCTGAACCCGACCTTTGAAGAACTGGAAACCTCCCTGCTGGACATGGTGGTTGCCGGTACTGAAGACGCGGTTCTGATGGTTGAATCCGAAGCCAAGGGCCTGACAGAAGACCAGATGCTGGGCGCCGTGCTCTTCGGGCACCAGGAAATGCAGACAGCGGTTACCGCGATCAAGGAATTTGCCGCTGAAGTTGGCAAGCCTCGTTGGGAGTGGCAGCCAGAAGCAGAGAACACTGAGCTTCTGAACGCTGTAAAGGCTGACTTTTCGGCCGATATCGAGCAGGCCTATGGTATCCGTGACAAGATGGAGCGCTATGCCCGCTTGAGCGAGATCAAGTCCGCGGCCGTTGAAAAACTGGCCGGAGAGGAAGAAGGTCAGCCGGCGGAAGACGAAGTGAAGAAGTATTTCGCCAAGGTTGAGAAGACCATCGTTCGCCAGCAGGTTATCGATGGCAAGCCGCGTATCGATGGCCGTGACAACAAGACCGTTCGCCCCATTGAAGTGGAAGTTGGCGTTCTGCCCAGCACCCACGGCTCCGCCCTGTTTACCCGTGGCGAGACCCAGGCCATCGTGACCACCACGCTCGGTACTGCGCGTGATATGCAGATCATCGATGCCCTGGAAGGTGAGCGTAAAGACCCGTTCCTGTTCCACTACAACTTCCCTCCGTACTCCGTTGGTGAAGCTGGCCGTGTGGGTACGCCGGGCCGTCGTGAAGTTGGCCACGGCCGTTTGGCCAAGCGTGGTGTGGCAGCGGTTATGCCCACCATGGAAGAATTCCCGTACACCATCCGTGCGGTGTCCGAAATCACCGAATCCAACGGTTCCAGCTCCATGGCGTCTGTCTGTGGTTCCAGCCTGGCGCTGATGGACGCGGGCGTGCCCATCAAGGCGCCGGTGGCCGGTATCGCCATGGGTCTGGTCAAGGAAGGCGACCAGTTCGCGGTTCTGACCGACATCCTGGGTGATGAGGATCACCTCGGTGATATGGACTTTAAAGTTGCGGGTACCTCGGACGGTATCACTGCGCTGCAGATGGACATTAAGATTCAGGGCATCACTGACGAGATCATGGAAATTGCTCTGGACCAGGCCAATGCAGCACGTCTGCACATCCTGGGTGAGATGGCGAAGGTTATCTCTGCGCCGCGTAAAGAGCTTTCCAGCCGCGCGCCAAGCATCACCACCATCAAGATCAACCCGGAGAAGATCCGTGACGTTATCGGCAAGGGCGGTTCCACCATTCGCTCTATCTGTGACGAGACCGGCGCTTCCATCGATCTGGATGATGATGGCAACGTGAAGATCTACGCTGACAATCAGGATGCGGCCAATGCTGCGATGAAGCGGGTGATGGAAATCACTGCGGAAATCGAAGTTGGCGCTATCTACAGCGGTCGCGTTGAGCGCATTGTGGACTTTGGCGCCTTTGTTAACATCCTGCCTGGCAAGGATGGTCTGGTGCACATTTCCCAGATCTCCGAGCGTCGTATCGAGAATGTGACTGACGAGCTGAGCGAAGGTCAGGAAGTTCTGGTCAAGGTTCTGGATGTGGACAACCGGGGGCGCGTGAAGCTGTCCATGAAGGAAGTGAAGGAAGGTGAGCAGCCGACGGATCTGTCCGCGCTGTAAGCTCTGTCTTTGACAAAAACCCGCCGCTCTTCGGAGTTTGGCGGGTTTTTTATTTTCAGGCCTTCGATCCTTGTGAAGCGCCCGTCGCAGACAGGCTTTCAAAACACGCCACGTAAATACGTCCCTGTAGGGCTCGGTCGCGCCATCCCTGGCGCTCCACGGTTTTGAAAGCCTGTCTGCGACGGACGCCCAGGCTGTTTACTCGCCTTCCATGAATTCCAGAACTTCCTCCTGATACCCCGGAATCACAAATGTTGAGGCGTGGGGCGTATCCGTTTGCAAAAACGATTTTGGTTCCGCCGCCGCTTCATATAATCGCTCCCCATGATGAAACGGGATGATTCCGTCCCGAACACTGTGAATCACCATCACTGGAACCGGGCTGATATCACCGATGCGTTCGTGAGCTTCGTATTCGTCAGTGATCGTCCAGCTCAATGGAACCTGCAGCGGCCAGGTGAGCCAGAAGTCGCCGAGTTTTTCACGGGCGATGGCGCGGAAGCCGGAGAAGGTGCCGTCGAGGATGACGCCATCAAGAGGTGGTTGTTCATTGCGTTGAACCCATTCGCTCGCAAGGGCGGTTCCCAGTGCGCCGCCGAGGCTCTGGCCAAGTAGGAACAGGGGGCGGTTTTCGACGTCCTGTTGTCCAACCAGCCACCGAAGACCGGTCTCTGCGTCGTGCAGGGTGCCTTCTATGTCCGGTGCGCCGGTAGAGCGCCCATATCCCCGGTAGTCGATCAGGAAGACGTTGTAGCGCTTCTCAGGCAGCCAGGCGACATTCATGATGTGGCTGCTGATGTTCTGGGCGTTGCCGTGAAGGAAGTAAACAGTCCCCTTCGGTTCGGAATTGGCGGGGAGCCACCAGCCGTGGAGGGTTTCGCCGTCCGGGGTTTCCACGAACACATCTTCGTAGTCCAGGTTCAGTCGGTCCGGGGTGATGTAGGTAACCTGGTCTGGGTAGAAGAACACGCTGCTGCAGCCGGTCTGCAGCAGCAGGGTAAACGCGGCGATGAGGCTGGCCAGTGTTCTCAGAGTTGTCAGAAGTAGGCGTGGAGTCCGAGTTGCCATGTGCTGCGGTACCTGTCGTAGTGGTCTTCACGGCTGAATTTTCCGAACAGGCTGAAGTCCCGTCCGAGGTGCCAGTTGCCTTCCAGGTAGGCTTGGTCCTGGCGGTGTTGGTTGCTGACGATCCAGGCCTTGGTTTTCACGCCACCCAGAAGGCTGAACTGGTTGTTTTGGTGGAGTATGCCCAGATCGGCGCCGGGCGCAGCGTCGTAACCGCTGCGCAGGTCGTTGTCGATTTCCAGGTCGGCGGTGGCCATGGCGAAGGCCTGGGTGCCGGTTGTCAGTCGCCAGCTTCCACCGGCACCGCCCTCGAGGTAGGGGGTGAATACGCGGTTGGTTTCGGTGTCAGTGCGGCGGCCGCCGAAGCCGACTTGCCAGGACAGTGGCGAGAAGAACTGGTTGCGCGGCGAGAGGGAGCGGATTTCCACGCCGGTCAGTTGTTCAACCTGTACTTCGTCGTTGTCCGTGTAAAGGCGGGCGTCCAGGCGCAGGAATTGGAGTTGTGCTCCGCCACGGTAGCCTGCGGGAGGGTCAAGTACATCGTGGTAGGCGGGGCGTAACGTGAGTTCGCTAAAGTTGCGGTCACCCATGCGCCCGCCGCTGACGCTGGCGCGAAAGGTGTCATGGCCCTGGTCGTCCCGGATGGCAGGCTCCGGGGGGCCGTCCTGTATTGCGACCCCGCGGATCTCGCTGCGTTCCCTTAGCAGGTCATGGGAGAGTGGGGCTGCGTGTTCCCTGGGCCAGCCCTCGGCTTCGCTTTGGTAGCGAACATAGTCGTAGGTGGCGTCCAGCACCCTCGCACGCGGCTCATCGCTTAACGCTTGTACCTCGGGCGCATCGGCATCCACATACCCGTTGGCGATGGCGGCGGCGAGTGTCTGATGATCGTCCGACAGGGCGTCGATGCGGTGGCTGACGTTGGTGGCTGCTGAGGGGCGGTAGTAGACGGAGTCGACAAGCCCCTTGTCGACAGCCCATCGCACCGTGTCCGAGGGAATGGCATGGGTGCCAACTTCCCCCAGCAGGTCGGTGCCGGGTCGGGCGACGTCGATCAGGGCCAGCAGGCGGTAGGCGCAGTTTTCGTCAAAAAAGTAGTAATCGAAGTTGCGGTCGCGTATCTCCCAGGTATGGGCGAGCATCATGTCCACTTCCGCCTGGGTGAGGTTGAGGGTGTACTCCCACAGGTCCCGGTGCTCAATGTCGGAATAGAGGCGAATTTTTTCGTAGTAGGGCTGGATAGAGGTAATGCCCGGGTAGCCACCGAAAATGCCTTTGTAGGCAAACAGGATTTCGCTGTCGTGTGCAGCTGCATCGGCGGCATAGGAAATGGTGTTGGCCAGGATCAGGTTCGTTTCTTCGTCTTCCCGGGGTGGGTCGAGGCGTAGGAACGTGTGACCAAACATGGACGATGGGCTGTTCAGATACGACGCGGCGAACACCAGGGTCACGGTTTCAGTATTCAACTCGTCGGTCCATTCCTCGAAAGCGGGGCAGTTTACGGGGTGCCCCGGCAGGTCCAGTTGCGTCCTCAGCCAGCGGTCCCGTGCCGGGAAGCGGCAGCGCGCGTGCTCATTTCCGCCTCCGGGTTGGGTGATGGCCGTGAGTGTGGCTTCCAACTCCGCCTTTGGTGAGGTTTTGCCGTTGTCGCTGAGATAGAAGGCATCGTCGTCCGCCTGACCGGTGTAGCCGTCGCCAAAGCGATCGGGTTGGTAATGGAGCAGGGTCAGCCACGCAGGATTCAGATGCAGGTTTCCGGTGTCGGGGAGCGATGAGGCAAATGCATTAAGACAGGATGCCAGCCAGATAAGGGCCAGCGCGAACCGAAGCGAAGTGCGCATGGATGGTCAGTCAATTCCGGGTTAGGCGACAGGTGGATGGTGAGAAATTCGTTGCGCCGTCCATGGCGCGCAAACTCCTTTTTTTTCGCGCCCGAAGATCAGGCGGCTACGTACTTGCTCAGCGTATCATTCTGCTCCAGCAGGGCTACGATGGCATCGACAGCCTCGCCAGAGGTGGTGTCGGACGATGGGAAGATGGTGGCGAAATTATCCTGCAGAACTTTGCGGAAAGAGTCGCGATCCGCCTCGTCCACACCCAGCAGTACGGCCAGGGTGTCCAGATTCTCGCCGGAGCCACGGGACATGTCGCGGGCTACCTTATCGATGTTGCTGTCCATGTACATGGCCATGGATTGCACGGACTGGTTGGTCTGGCAACCCAGGGTACCGGTGGTCATACCAAACGTCTGGTTACCGAAAGTACCGTTGGTGGTTGCCGCCAGAACGTGGGGGGCGATGCCTGACTGTCCTTTCCAGATCATTGCACCCACGCCGCAACCAGGCTGAGCGAAGGCTAGGGTAGAAGCACCCATGAGCAGTGCACCTGCGATGAGTTTTTTCATTATCCACTCCTTGTTTGGTTTAGCTGTCGTCGCAAACGCGCCATGCCCGCCTGAGAGGGTCCCGGGGCCGGCGCGCTAACGGCCCTGACTGATTTCCCGTGGAGACAGGTCGACCGTTGACTCTGAGTATAGTTGAAATCTCAGGAAGGCAAATTACAAAGGCGCTGAGTGATTGATTTGGCCCGCAAAGTCAAAAGTGTGATCACGTGTTCATATTTCTAAATCGGCTAAAAAATGTTCTTTTATGATGATCTTGTTATATAGCGTTTGTTTGGGTATAGTGCGCGCGGCCATGAAGGCTTGTACACAACACATGGAGATTGAGTTTTGAAAAAAGTTCTTGTCGCATCATCACTGATTCTTGCCGGCGCACTGACTGGCTGTTCCTCACTGAACACCAGCGCTCCTTCCCTGCCGCTGTCCGGCTCCGTTGCTACCGACGTCAAGGCTGACATCGAAGTAGGCGAGAAAATTACCGGTCAATCCTCTGCAACCAAGGTTCTGTTCTTCACCCTGGGTGCTGAAACTGAATACGCTGATGGCGTTGCCTACTCTGCCGGTGGTAGCGGTGGAAGTGTTCTGCCTTTCGCGCTGCCGAACCCGGTTGAGTCCGTCAAGGCAGCAGCTGCCTACAACGCGATTCAGGAATCCGGCGCTGACGTGATTGTTGCTCCGCGTTACACCGTCCAGAAGGACGATTACGTGGTGTTTGCAACCATCAACGTCACTGTTGAAGGTTACAAGGGCACCATCAAAAGCGTTAAGTAAGTGTTTGCTTAATGCCAGGTGTTACAAAAAAGCCGGAACATGACACCATGTTCCGGCTTTTTTGCGTTTAGGTACGCCGTTCTAGCGTTGGGTGGCTATCTCATCAACCACCGAGGTAGGCATTCTGAACGTCCGGGTTGGCCAGCAGGTTTTTCCCGGTATCGTGCAGGCGGATGCGTCCGGTTTCCAGAACGTAGCCTCTGTCCGCCAGGTTCAGCGCCTGATGCGCATTCTGTTCCACCAGGAACACCGTAATCCCTTCCTCACGCAGCTTTCCGATGATTTCAAAGATCTGTTTGATCACCAGTGGCGCCAGCCCAAGGGAAGGTTCGTCCAGGATGATCATGTTCGGTTTGCTCATCAGCGCCCGCCCGATGGCCAGCATCTGCTGCTCGCCACCAGACATGGTGCCGGCACGCTGATGCTCACGTTCCTTCAGGCGTGGAAACAGCTCGTAGACGTGGTCCTGGCTTTTGCGGATTTCCGATTTGGTGTTGAAAAAACCGCCCATGTGGAGATTTTCTTCAACCGTCAGGCCGGAAAATACGCGCCTGCCTTCCGGTACGATAGCAATGCCCGAGCGCATGATGTTTGAGGTGAGGTCACGGGTGATATCCCGTCCCTGGAGAATCACTCGGCCGGATGTGGCCTGGGGATTCCCGCAGACGGTCATCAGCAGCGTGGTCTTGCCGGCGCCATTGGCACCGATCAGCGACACAATCTCACCTTTCTTTACTTCGACAGAGACACCGTGAAGTGCCTCAATCTTGCCGTAATGGGTATGGACGTCTTCTAGTACAAGCATGGTTTTTCCTCAGGCCTCACCCAGATAGGCTTTGATAACATCATCGTTGCGGCGAATCTCATCCGGTGTGCCGCTGGCCAGGGGGCGCCCCTGGTTGATCACATTGATGCGGTCGGAGATATCCATCACCAGGCTCATGTCGTGCTCAATCAGCACCACAGACACGTTGTAGTCTTCCTTGAGGCTGATGATCAATTGGTTCAGGTCTTTGGTTTCGGCCGGGTTCAGGCCGGCAGCGGGTTCATCCAGCATCAGTAGCTTGGGCTCGGTCACCATGCAGCGGGCGATCTCAAGACGGCGCTGCTGGCCGTAGGCCAGGTTTCCGGCTTCCCGATTCGCCATATCTGTCAGTCCCACCCGGTCCAGCCAATACGCGGCCCGGTCCAGCGACTTTTGCTCTTTCTCCCGATAGTTCGGCGTATTCAGTATGCCGGAGAGCAGATTGGTGTTGAGGTGGCGATGTTGCGCCACCAGCAGGTTCTCAACCACCGTCATACGGCTGAACAGCCGCACGTGCTGAAAGGTTCTGACCAAGCCAAGACGGGAAATCTTATAGTCCGGCTTCCCCTGGATTTCGCCTCCCTTGAACAGGATCTTGCCACCAGTAGGTTTGTAGAAACCGCTCATGCAGTTAAACACCGTGGTTTTGCCGGCTCCGTTGGGGCCGATGATCGCCACAATCTCATGTTCCCGTACGTCCAGCGACACCTGATCCACCGCCAGGAGCCCGCCAAAGCGCATCGACAGATTCTGTACTTCAAGCATTATCCGTCACTCCTGCTTTTTCAGTTCAATGTGGATGCGTCGCATGGGCAGCAGGCCTTGCGGGCGCCAGACCATCATCAACACCATGGCCGCGCCGAAGATCAGCATCCGGTACTCGGAGAACTCCCGCGCCAGTTCCGGCAGTATAGTGACCGCGATTGCGGCGAGAATAACCCCCATCTGGGAGCCCATGCCACCCAGTACCACAATCGCCAGAATGATGGCCGATTCCAGGAACACAAAGGATTCCGGGCTGATAAAGCCCTGCTTGGAGGCGAACACCGTACCGGCAAAGCCGGCGAAGAAAGCGCCGATGGTAAAGGCGGAAAGCTTGACCGCAGTCCGGTTCAACCCCAGGGATTTAGCCGCAATCTCATCTTCGCGGAGGGCTTCCCAAGCACGGCCTACCGGCATACGCATCAGGCGACGGATAGCGATAGCAGTGATGACGGCCAGTACCAGAGCAATCAGGTACAGGAAAATCACCTTATGCTCACCGCTGTAGGCAATGCCGAAGGTTTCATGGAACGACGTATTGCCTTCCTCCTTCACCCGACGACCGAACTCCATGCCGAACAGGGTAGGGTCGGGAATGCCGCCGATACCATTGGGGCCGCCCGTCAGATTGGTCATGTTGTTCAGCAGGATGCGGATGATTTCCCCAAAACCGAGTGTGACGATGGCCAGGTAATCCCCGCGCAATCGCAATACCGGAAAGCCGAGGACCAATCCGAACAGGGCTGCTAGCAGGGCACCGATCGGCAGGGCGAACCAGAATGAAACGCCGTAATACTGCGACAGCAGGGCAAAGGTGTATGCCCCTACAGCGTAGAAAGCGACGTAGCCCAGATCCAGCAGGCCGGCCAGGCCGACCACCACATTCAGGCCCAAGGCCAGCATGATGTAGATGAGTACCAGGGTAGACAGATCCACCGCGCCACGGGAGGCGATAAACGGCCAGACGAGAGCGCCTATGATCATCAATGTGAGCAGGGTCGATTCCAGTTTCAGCCGCTTGCTCTGCTCCATTGGCTTGCGGTTGGCCAGCGGGTTTACGGCGGGCAGTTGCCGCAGCGACCCCATCAGGTTGTCCCGGAACAACTGGAACAGGAAGACGACAACCGCTGCCAGCAGCACGCCGACGATGGTCGAGGTTTTGGCCCCTTCAAGGGTAACCGTAGTGCCTTCACTGGCCAGGTTAAATCCCAGAATGGGGTACGAAATGATCAGGGTGACAATGGCGCAAAACAGCGCGTGTTTCAGGTTATGAGCAGCCATCAGATCTTTTCAACCTCCGGTTTGCCAAGCAGGCCGGTGGGTTTGAACAGCAGGATCAGGATCAGTAGTCCAAAGGACACAACGTCCTTGTATTCGCCGCTGAGGTAACCGGAGGTCATGCTTTCGGCGACGCCGAGAATAAGCCCGCCCAGCATGGCACCGGGAATGCTTCCGATGCCTCCGAGTACTGCCGCCGTGAACGCCTTCAGTCCCGCAATAAACCCGAACAGCGGGTCGATAGAGCCGTAGTACATCCCCAGAAGCAGGCCCGCGACTGCCGCGAGTGCGGCGCCGATGACGAACGTTGCCGAGATAATGCGATTGGTGTCGATGCCCAGAAGGTTGGCCATGCCAAGATCCTGGGAAACGGCGCGACAGGCGCGGCCGATGCGGGAGCGGGAAATAAACAGGGAGAGAATCGTCATGCAAACCAATGTGGTTGCGAAAATGGTGATCTGCATGTAGGTAATTGAAGTCTGGAATGAGTCTTCGGCACCAAAACGAAAGCCGCCCTCAATCAGCGCAGGGAAGCCGATGTTGCGCGACCCCTGGGCGAGGTGAACGTAGTTCTGGAGGAAGATGGACATGCCAATGGCAGAGATCAGCGGAATCAGGCGATGCTTTCCTCGCACAGGGCGGTAAGCCACCCGTTCCACCGCCCAGCCCATGGAGCTGGATACAATCATCGCGCAGACCAGCGCCACGATCAGTATCAGCGGCAACCAGGCGATGCCCAGTGCGGCAAGGCCGGTAATGGCGATAAGCGCCGTGTAGGCACCGATCATATAAATTTCACCATGGGCAAAGTTGATCATGCCAATGATGCCGTAAACCATCGTGTAACCGATGGCGATCAGGGCGTAGGTGCTCCCGATCGTCAGCCCGTTAATGAGCTGCTGGATAAAATACAGGAGGTCTTGCATCTGTGTGGGACTCCGATAGCCTGCCCCCTCCGCTGCATGCAGGTACCCGGGGTACCGGGCGTACTGGATACAGGATCAACAGGGGCCTAGAAAAACACCTTCTCCCGGATCGCGGTGAGAAGGTGCTCTCAAAATTACCGTTTGTTAACGATTGCGGCTTAGTTTACCGGAGTTTTGCTGCCATCTGAATGCCATTCGTACACAACAAACTCAAACGACTCCATATCGCCTTTGCTGTCGTACTCAACGGTACCGATTGGCGTCTGGAATGTGCCTGCACGCAGCGCTTCGGCAACATCGAACGGGTCGGTTGATTCGGCGGCTTCAATGCCGTCGGCAATCAGTTGAACGGCGGTGTAGGACGTCAGTACGAAAGGACCGGATGGGTCTTCGCCTTTTTCTTCAAAGGCCTGAACCAGTTCCTGGTTTTCGTCTTTCTCGTCGAAGCTCGGCGGCAGTGTAACCAGCAGGCCTTCGGCCGCATCGCCGGCGATGGTATTGATGTCTTTGTTACCGACGCCTTCCGGGCCCATGAAGGTGGCGTCCAGATCAGCCTGGCGAGCCTGGCGCAGAATCAGGCCCAGTTCAGGGTGGTAGCCGCCATAGTAAACGTAGTCCACGTCGGCCTGCCTGAGTTTGGTGACCAGTGACGAGAAGTCCTTGGCGCCGGCGGTAATACCTTCGAACATGGCCACTTCAACACCGCCTTCTTTGAGGGTGTCGCGTACGGCAGTTGCGATGCCTTCACCGTACTGCTGCTTGTCGTGAATAACGGCAACGCGCTCCGGCTTCTGGCTGATCAGGTAGTTGGCGGCCACGGGGCCCTGCATGCTGTCCAGGCCGATGGTACGGAAAACCAGCTCATAACCACGCTCGGTAATGTCCGGGCTGGTGGAGGCTGGCGTCACCATCAGGATGCCTTCATCCTCGTAGATGTCGGACGCCGGCTGAGTTGAACTGGAGCACAGGTGCCCAACTACGAAACGCACGCCTTCGTTCACCATGTTGTTGGCAACGGTCACGGCCTGCTTGGGGTCACAAACGTCGTCCTGTTCAACACCGACGAGTTTTTCTCCCATGACGCCGCCATTGGCATTGATCTGTTCGATCGCCATGCGGGCGCCGGAGAATTGCATATCACCGTACTGGGCGACAGGGCCGGTCATGGGCCCCGCGATACCGATTTTGATGTCGGCGGCCACTTGGCCGGCGCCCATCACGGCAATAGAGGTTGCTACAGCGGATACGAGTTTCTTGACTGGTGTTCTCATTGGGTCTGTCCTGTTTTGTGTCAGGGTTTTTCTTATGTTCTCAGCGATGTAAACAAACACCACACCTGCCACCTTGTCAAGCGGACAGCGTCAGTGAATGTGCCGGAACGTCGACGGTTTTTTTCCGACATTAAGACGAGCAAAGAGCGTGCCTGACTGTCGCGTCAGGCGTCAGGCTGGTCTCCGTCGTCCGTAAAAATCAGTTTCCGGAAACTGTCGTGATCCCTTAGCTGTTCAAAGCTGGGATCGACGGACGCGTCGTCCTTGTACGCTTCTGAGATATTAATCGCCTTTTGCAGCGTCGTCACGGCATCGTCCCAACGACCGATCTCGGCATAGGCGCAGGCCAGCTGATAGTGCGCATGGCCGTTCTCAGGGGCCAGTTTCAAGGCGCGCTGGCAAAGACTGATGGCCCACAGGGGCTCCTGCATTTCCAGCACCGCATCGGCCTTGTAACTCAGTGCTTCCACGTCGTCAGGCCGAAGATCGAGGATGGTATCGTAGGCAGAAATCTTGTTCTGTTGGGAGGTTTCCTGGCTGGCCTTCAGCCAAAGGGAGTGCACCTCGTTGGTGCGTTCGATCTCGGCCTGGTTCTGATGAATGATGTCGGATTTCTGCCTTAACTGATCTTCGATGAACTCCAGGCGCTTTTCATATTCAACGACCAGTTCGTTGACCCGCTTCTCGGCAAGGCTGGTGAGCTGGTTTCGCATGTCGCGAATCGAATTCCAGCCAATGACCACGAGAATGGAGGTGGCGCCCGCAATCAGGTAGAAGAAGTAGGTAACGGTGTCGGTGGCGTAAGACATGGTCTTGTCAGCCACCGAGAGTTCCTTGTCCACAACCTTCTCGATCAGCTCGGCGCGGGTGTTCATCATTTCCTTGCGCAGTGCTTTGGTTTCCTCCAGCAGGTACAGCTCAACAAATGGCGTGTACATGGGTTTTTCCGCGGTGTCGATTCGCTGCTGCACATCCTCGGCGGTAAGGTTCTCGCCGGGCTCCTGGGCCATGGTGGCAGAACTGAGTAGCAGTGCGATCAGGCATGAAGCGAGGACGGTTGTCAGGCGCTTCCAGAGAGAGCGTAGCGGGAGCAAGTTGTGTGCTTGGGTGTTCATTGGGCCGTATCCGTTTTGCGGAAATTCAACAAGGGGGTGACCTTAGCATAGTGGTTGGCGGAAAAAATGCGGAAATTCTTAAAAGGGCTGGCAGGTCAGTGCAATACGCTCAGATGGGAGGGAGTGCTAGTACTTGCAATATCGGGAGCAAAGACCTCTAATACTTAGTGTTATAAACAATTCGTCAAATCTAAGCGGAGTGGTGCGTTGAACAATTACGAAGAGGTTTTGGTGGCGTTGCGTCGGGTGATTCGAGCGACTGACCTGCATTCCAAACGCCTTAGCAAGCATGCGGGTCTGACTGGGCCACAATTGCTGATTATGCGCAGCATTCGTGATCTGGGAGAGGTGACCATCGGCACCATTGCCGACAAGGTGAGTCTGAGCCAGGCAACCGTGACCACGATTCTTGATCGGCTGGAGCATCGTAAGCTGGTTTACCGTGTTCGCAGCACCCAGGACAAACGCAAGGTTCATGCGCATCTGACGAGTGAGGGTGCGGAAATTCTCTCGCGGGCACCGAACCCGCTTCAGGAAGACTTCACACGGAAGTTCCAGAGCCTGGCGGAGTGGGAGCAGACCATGATTCTGGCTTCGTTGCAGCGGGTGGCCAATATGATGGACGCTGACGATATCGATGCTGCACCGATGCTCACGGTGGGCTCGGTGCTAAAGGATGATGGCTGGAAGGCCGATGACAAGTCCTGAGGTGATGGCACCGGCTTCAAGGATTATTCCGGCATTTTTGCGATGATCTCAATGGATTGGTACCAAGCCGCCAGATCAGAAATCTGTTGGTTCGTCAGGTTCTTGGCGACCAAAGACATCATCTCGTGCTCCCGTTTGCCACTGCGAAAAGCTTTGAGTTGTTTTTCAATATAAATCTGACTTTCGCCCGCAAGGTTGGGTGCGACTGGGATCTTCGCTATCCCGTCCAGGCCGTGGCAGGTCTTGCACTGGGCTGCGAGTTTCCGCCCCTCGGCAGGGTCTGCGCCCTGGGCCACTGGGCTCATCGCAAGAAAAGATGCCAGAACCGCTATTGTTGAATAGGCGGCTCTGACTTTTCTTGCCGCATGATTTTTCCGGAGAGCCGGAGGATCCCCACCTGTTTTGGGAATCATGAGCCGGAACCTGTGTACGCGATTCTGTATACAGCCCCGGCCAAATCATCCGAGACCAGCAGTGAGCCATCTTTCAACTGGGCCACATCAACCGGCCGGCCGAGGTATTCACCGTTTTCATCCAGCCACCCTTCGGCGAAAGGAATCGTTTCGCCACTAATATTGCCTTCGGCGTCCACCGGCGTGAACATGACCCGTGCTCCGACCGGAACGGTCCTGTTCCAGGAGCCATGTTGCGCTGAGAAAATTCCGCCCTGATATTGCTTCGGAAACATGTTTCCGGTGTAAAACATCATGCCCAGATTGGCCGCATGTGCCGTCGTCTCAGAGACTGGGAACACCACTTCTACCGGCACTTCCTCGCCTTTGTATTCGTTGGTACGAACATCACCGCCTCCGTACCAGGGATGGCCAAAATGCTGGCCCATGGCGGTCTGGCGATTGATTTCTCCAGGTGGGATATCGTCGCCCATGCCATCGACCTGATTGTCCGTAAACCACAGTTCGCCGGTATTGGGGTTAAAGTCCTGCCCTACAGAGTTGCGGACACCACGTGTGTAGATTTCACGTCCGCTGCCGTCCTGATTAACCCGGATAATCCCGCCAATGCCCCACTCACTGAACGTGTCCAAGTGTTCTTTCGGCGCAACATTGTAGGGTTGTCCGAGCGAGATGTAGAGCTTCCCGTCCGGGCCAATGTCGCAGACCCGGGCGGTGTGGTTGTAACTGACGAACTGCTCAGGGATCAACTCGCCCCCTGGGATCACCTCTGAGGCGACTACATCGCCCCCCTCAAAGAAGAACTCCGCGGCCGGATACGCCAGGACCCGGTTCTGTTCTGCAATGTAGAGTACACCCGACGGCGAAAAACAGGGACCGTTGGGGACGGACTTGGCCAGCGACGGTGCGAAATTCTTTACTTCATCGGCCACGCGGTCTTTATCCCGGTCGGTCATTGCCCAGACTTCGGTTTTACGGGTTCCGACAAAGGTAACAACACCCTGGGGGCCAACCGCCATGTGTCGCGCGTCGGGAACGAGCGCGTAGAGGCTTATTTCAAACCCCTCGGGAAGTGTTATTTTCTGCAGGGTCTTGCGAATAGCGTCGGCGCTGTCGCTTTTCTGGTCGATCACAGTGAACTCGGCTTTCCCGGTGGTCTGGAAGTTGCCAAGCTTTTTGAGAGTGTCGTCAGATTGGCTGTGAGCGAAGGGGATGAAAGCAAGGCCCACAGCCACGCACAGGATTGAGTTGTTCTTGTTCATTGTTTTGCCACTCCCTTTGACTCAGCGAGTCGGAAGCCGGTGACCCTCGGGTCACCGGTGCTCGGTTTTTGCTCATGTCAAAGCGAGTAAAGACAACGGCTGCATAGGCGTCAAGGCAGCCCCGCAGTGGTCAGACCAGTAATATTAGTGGACGCTTGATCCCTTGCGGGGTTTGTTCCCGAAACACACCTGAAACACGTCGTTGTAATGCTTCGCAAAATTCACCGTCAGGCCTTCTTTGAGGTATTCCGGTAGCTCTTTATAATCCCCCCGGTTTGCCTCCGGCAGAATCAGGTTGGTGATTTTCTGGCGACGGGCAGCGATGACTTTTTCGCGGATGCCGCCCACGGGTAGTACCTGGCCGGTGAGCGTCAGTTCGCCGGTCATGGCGAGGTTCTGCTGTGGCGATTCGCGGCGGGCGATGGACAGCAGGGCGGTGGCCATAGTGACGCCCGCGCTTGGGCCGTCTTTGGGGGTGGCGCCTTCGGGAACGTGCAGGTGCACGAAGGATTTGTCGAAGAAGGTCGGGTCGCCCTTGAATCGCTTGAGGTTCGAAGAGACGAAGCTGTAGGCGATTTCGGCGGACTCTTTCATGACGTCGCCCAGTTGCCCGGTGAGTTTGAAGCCACGCTGGCTGCTGTGGATGCGTGAGGCTTCGATGCTCAGGGTGGCGCCGCCCATGGCGGTCCAGGCCAGGCCGGTGACCACGCCGGTGCCTTTCAGGGATTTCTCTTTGCGGAAGGCCGGCTGCCCCAAGTAGGTTTGCAGGTCGGAGACGCCGACTTTCACGGGTTCATCTGGGTTTTCCAGCAACCGCACAATGCCCTTGCGGATGACTTTGTGCAGCAATTTTTCCAGGCTGCGGACGCCCGCTTCACGGGCGTAGCCTTCGATGATCTGTTTGATGGCGGCGTCGGTAATGTTCATCTGCTTTTTCAGCAGGCCGGCTCGTTTTAGTAACCGCGGCATCAGGTGATGCTTGGCGATGTCGAGCTTTTCCTCAGTGATGTAGCCGGATAGCCGGATGACGTCCATGCGGTCCAGCAGTGGCCGGGGAATGGTGTCGAGTTGGTTGGCGGTGCAGATGAACAGGACCTTGGACAGGTCCATGCGTACGTCCAGGTAGTGGTCCAGGAATTCCCGGTTCTGTTCCGGGTCCAGGGTTTCCAGCAAGGCGGAGGCCGGGTCGCCCTGGAAGGAGGCGCCGATCTTGTCGATCTCGTCCAGCATGATCACCGGGTTGGACACCTTCGAGTCTTTCAATGCCTGCACGAATTTGCCAGGCATGGCGCCGATATAAGTGCGGCGGTGTCCCTTGATTTCGGCTTCATCACGCATGCCGCCCACGCTGAATCGATAGAACTCGCGGCCGAGGGCATCGGCGACGGAATGACCGATGGAGGTTTTGCCCACGCCAGGCGGACCGACCAGCAAGAGAATGGAGCCGCTGACTTCGCCCTTGAAGGTGCCTTCGGCCAGGAACTCGACGATACGGTCTTTCACGTCGTCGAGTCCGTCGTGGTCACGGTCCAGAATGCGGCGAGCGCCGGCCAGATCGAAATGGTCCTCCGACGTCACGCCCCAGGGCACCTGGGTCAGCCAGTCCAGGTAATTGCGGGTAACGCCGTATTCCGGTGAACCCTGCTCCAGCACCTGCAGTTTCTGAAGTTCGTCGTCAAAGCGTTCCTGAACCTGTTCCGGCGGATTCAGGCTTGCCATGCGCTCGCGGAAGCGCTCGGCATCGGCGGTTTTGTCGTCCTTGGCCATACCCAGTTCGCGCTGGATGACCTTGAGCTGTTCCTTCAGGAAGAACTCACGCTGGTGTTTTTGCACCTTCTCGTTCACTTCTTCGCTGATTTCACTTTGCAGGCGGGCCACTTCCTGTTCTTTCGCCATCAGCAGGAGTACTTTTTCCATACGCCTGAGCAGCGGCACGGTATCAAGTACTTCCTGCAATTCCTGGCCGGGAGCGCTGGTCATGGAGGCGCCAAAATCCGCCAGGGGAGAGCTGTCATCCGGTCCGAATCGGGAGAGGTACTGTTTCACTTCTTCGCCATAAAGCGGGTTGGTGCGCAGCAGCTCCTTGATGGAACTGATGATGGCGAGGGTATAGGCTTTCAGTTCGTCTGCGGCTTCTTCCGGTTCTTCAGGGTATTCTACTTCCACCAGGTAGGGCGGCCGGCGGCGAAGCCATTGGGTAATGCGAAAACGCTGCAGTCCCTGGGCAATGAACTGGACTTTGCCGCTTTCGCCCTGGGCGTGATGGACGCGCACGGCGCAGCCCACGGTTTCCAGTTCCTCGCTGCCGGGAATGCCTTGCTCAGGATCGCTGTCTTCCACAAAGCATATACCTAGCACCTTGTGGTCGGTTTCGCCTACACGCTTGAGGGTTTCCTGCCAGGGGTTCTGGTTAACCACAATCGGCTGCACCTGGGCCGGGAAGAAAGGCCTGTTCGACACCGGTAACACGTACATGCGGCGTGGCATCTGCTGTTTCGGCAGTACCAGGCTTTTGCTGTTCTCGTCCTTGCCGATGTACTCGGTCAGGTCTTCTTCGGGAGCCTCAAAAGAGTCGTTGCGGTTGTCGTCGTTCATGCCGTATACGCATCCTCCAGGGGATTTCATCCGGGCAGTCGCTCCGGTCCTATTGCCTATGTAACGGCAACGGGGATTATTTCAAGGTAGGTGCCGGTATTTACTGCCAGCGAACAGAGCCGACGGCAAAACCTTGAATTCGGGCTCTCAGCCCCCACTTCCAACAACAATCCGTTATGACATTTCAGGAAATTACTTTCAGGTGCCATCCATGAGCAACTCGCCTTACATTTTTGAAGCCACCATGGACAACTTCCAGCAGGATGTGATGGAAGCATCCTCTAAAACGCCCGTATTGATCGATGTCTGGGCGGAGTGGTGTGCCCCCTGTAAGCAATTGATGCCGCTGCTGGAAAAGCTGGCAGATGAGTACAAGGGCGGCTTTATGCTGGCCAAGGTCAACGCCGACGAACAGCAGCAACTGACGGGTAGCCTGGGCGTGCGCAGCCTGCCTACTGTGATCCTTGTGAAAGATGGCCAGGCAGTGGATGGCTTCAATGGTGCATTGCAGGAGAGCGAGATCCGCAAGGTCCTCGACAAGCACATTGAGATACCGGAAGACGAGGAGGCCCCTTACGATAAAGCTCATCGACTTTGGGAAGAAGGTGATGTGGAAGCTGCACTGGCCGTGCTAACCGAGATGAACCGGAGTAACCCGGATGATCTGAAGGTGCTGATTGACCTCGCGCAACTGAAGGCGGAACTGGGTGATCTGGAAACCGCTGAACAGGTACTGGAAAGCCTGCCGCCGGAAGAAAAGATGCAGCACCAGGCCAAGCAGCTGGCGGCCCGGCTGAAATTCCTCAAGGCCTCAGCCGAATTGCCCCCCATCCACGAACTGGAAGATGCACTGGATAAAGATCCGAAAGATCCTAATGCCCTGCACCTGCTGGCGCTGCATCACATCCTTCAGGAAAACAACGCCGAAGCGATGGAATTGCTGATTCGCCTCATGCGTGTGGACAGTAAGTATAAGGATGAGGTGGCGAAGACCACGTTGATTGAGCTGTTCGACAAGCTGGGAAATAACAACCCGGATGTGCGTACCTATCGGCGTAAGCTGTATACGTTGATGCACTGATGCGGCCATTCCGGACGCGGGTATCGGTTGTGAAACCGTTCCCCTTCCAGGATGGAGCGCCCCTTTTTGCTACACATTTTTCTGTGATCTTCCTATAGTGATTGTTGCCGGTTTGACCGGAACAATCCTACCAACGGAGAAAGCAGGAAAGCTTGATGCCCCTTCAACAGCGAGAAAGAACGTCAGCGGCAGACACGTTTCTAGCAAATGAAGCTGATCTGATTCACTGCCTTTATCAATCACTGCAGAATCAGACCGGATTTCATGATTTCCTGGCGATGCTGATGGTCTCTGTAAATGGTTGTGCGGCCCAGCTCTCGTTTGTACGCAGAGCGCCGAGAGCGATTGAGCATATCTGGTATGCCGGTTTATCCGATGAGTTCATTGGGTGGTATCTGGATAACAACATGATTGCCCATGACGCCGTGACCAACGTCGCCATTACCCAGGCTCCCGGCACTTTCCACTCGGCTCTGCCCCTTATTGAAGACGGCCCTCCGGGTGATCAGTACGACCGCTGGGAGTCGGATCACAGCATGCTCGATTCGGCATGGCTGGTTGTCGATGCCTCAGACACACACATCGTAATGCTGACTGTGCAGCGCACAGTCGCTCAGGGGGGCTATCTTCCCTCCGAACTTGAGGCGATGGATCGTCTGATCCCCTTTATCCGTCAGTCCGTCAGCCTGGCGGAAACCTTTCATCAGAACCCACATTCCGAAAAGGCGTTGTCGACGTTTATTGAGCTAGTGTCGGACGCTGCGTTTGTTCTGAACAGTCGTGGGCGCCTGATGGTATCGAATCAAAGGGGGGAGGCGTTTCTGGCTACGGACCGAACCATCATGTTGCGGCAGCAACGCTTCACGTTCGGTGACGACGTTGCCCAGAAAACCTTCTTTCGAACGATTACCCGAGTTGCCCGTGCGGATCTGGAAGGACGTACCTATGAGCCGGAAACGCTCGTTATACCTAGGCCAGAGAGAGCGCCTCTGCTGATGAGCCTGCGCCCTCTTGAGCACAGCGAGTTCCTGACAGGCGGTGTGCTGGTAACGGTGATCGATGCAGAGTCGAGAGCGCTACCTGATGAGGCGACTATTCGGCAGTATTTCTCGCTGACCGGAGCGGAAGCCCAGTTGTGCAAGGATCTGATTACAGGCATGAGCTTGAAGGATATCGCGCACCGGCGCCATAAAAGCGAGGCAACGGTCCGAAGCTATCTGAAGCAGGTTTTTCTGAAAACCGGGCAGAGTCGGCAGGGCCAGCTCATCAGCACTATTCTGTCATCGCTGCTGCGGTAAGGTGAGCGGGGGGACTGGAGCCGCTGGTGCGGGCAGGAAAAACCCGCACCGCACCAGCTTCCGATCATTCACTGGTTTTGATCAGAACGGCCAGGCCAAGTTCATCCGGGTCTTCGTTGGTTTCCTGCCACTTCAGGGTGAAAATGCCGAGACTTGCTTCTTCATTGAAGAAGCCGTCCAGAAGGGTGGTTCCATCACTGCCGGCAATCGTTATTGAGGTCTTTCCGGCGCCGCCGAGAGACACGGCTGCCTGCGTTTCGACGGTATCTGTGGTGACTTCGATGTCGCCGGCCAGGCCGGACTTTCGAACTTCGAAAAACGCACCGTCGATGGCGCCGGTCGTTTCTGATGTCATTGTGAGGAAGGTGTTGAACTTACTGGAGGACATCAGAAAGTCTTCACCACTGCCCAGCTTCATGGACGTCAGAAGCATGCGGTACTGGTTGCCGGTAACCGTCGGTGCTGTTTCTGGTAGCTTGACCAGCAGGGTTTTGCTGGTCTCCGCGTTGTACTGGTCGCCCTCGGCCTCGGCAAACGCCATGAAGTTAAACGTGTCGTTGATGAAGCCGTCCGCGGGCTCGCCGCCGGCTGAGGCTATGTCGCCGTTTGTGGCGATCACCATGGGCTGGTCAGCCTCCGGAGATTCAGACAGAACGCTGTAGGTGGGGCCGGAGGACTCCAGGCCAATCTGGTGACCGCTGACCTGGCCGTAGTCGTAAGTGCCATCGCCGTTGAAACTGAGAATGTTGGTTTCCGTTGCCAGTTCAGTGACTCCCCCGGCTATCCAGGATTCAATATATACCCGCCCAAAGGTTCCGGTCAGATCCGAGTTCTGGAAGGCCTCGGGTTGACGGCTGAACACCTCAAGTGAACGAAATACTTCGTCACCCGTTTTCTGTTGGGGGTCGACGGCATCTTTTTCGCCATCACTGTTTGTGTCGACAGTTGCATAGCGCACAGCTGCTTCATTGGATAGGACGAAGAAGAGGCCGGTATCTGTTACTTGCTGCAAGTTGTAGGTATGGGCGGGATAGCGCCAACCATGGTCACCACTGATTTCCTCCTCGAATTCGCCGGAGATCGACAGGATGCCGTTGTCAGTGAGGGTTGCTGGAAAACCTTCGTCAATGTCTTCCGAGCCAACTTCGTAATAGACGCTGCTCTGGTTCAGTGCCGAGCCGGTCAGGCTACCATAGGCGCTATCTTCCGCGATATGGGTCACCGAGATGTTGCCATTTCCGTTGTTGGCGAAGCTGAAAGTACTGGCCCACAGATCGTTGGCATAAGTGCCAATGTCGTTGCTTTCGCTGTCGTGTAGAGCAAAGGAGAAGGCAGCGCTGCGATAGTTGCCGGTGATGCCAGAGCCATCGCCTTTGTCGGATTTGGCAACTGCCACTTCGTTCTCGACGAAATCACCAATAGCGTTTTCCAGTGTAGCAAAGGCCTGCTCAAGGTTTGCCGAGCCAGACAGTGAGAGGTCAAATTCTTCGACGCTGCTTTCAAGTTTTACAACGTCGGTCACCACTAACTGGTCGAGTTCGGCGCCCTGGCTGATGAATTTTCGGAGTACGAACTCGGAAACCGGCGAGATATCAACGTCTTGGTCCACCACTTGTGCTCGAAGGGCGGTGTCGTTCTGCCCAGTGATCCGAACAATCAGGTTTCCGGCCAGGTTGACGTTCTGAGGTAACGTAAGTTCGTAGTCGCCGGTGATTGAGGTCACGGACGTTGCCAGCACCTCGCCAACCTGCTTTCCTTCGTTATCTACACGGATCAGTTCAACCGTCGCACCTTCAATCGGGTCCAGGCCTGTGACGGCGGCTGCGACCGGTGAAATAAAGAAATTCAGGGCGAATTCGATGGCGCTGGGTGGGATCTCGAATGCAACTGTTGCAGCGGGCGCCGAGGCAGTACCAGAAATTGAAACGTCGGAAGTGTTGCTGCTCTCTGATGCATCGCTGTTACTCGATGACCCGCCGCAACCGGCGAGCAGGAGTGAGGAGGAAAGAGCGCTTGCAAATGCAATGTGGTTTATTTTTTTCACTGAAGACTCCTAAACAAACAGTCAGTTTGGTGAGGCTTGAGACTAGCATCGGGCTTGTCAGGAAAACGCCCTCATATGGGGGTAATTCGGAGTTCGAAGGTAGTGCAGGGTTATGAAGGTGCGGGGAGAGGGTAATGGTTTATATCCAAGGCGCCGGCACGGCGACGCCTTGGTTCGGTGACAGAAAGGTGTTAGCCGTTACCCTTCTTCATCTCTTCATACTCATCCTCAAAGAAGAACTTCTCCTCCCCAAGGGCCGGTTCCAGCTCATGCAGCCACGTGGCTGTTTCGCTGTACTTGGCAAAGAACGGGCGCTGTACCCAATCCGGGTTGCGGGCCTGGATAAACCGGAGCACGAACACTTTCTCGCCGTTGATCTCGGTGATGCCCTGTACCTCAACCTTGCCGGGGCCAGCACTCATTGATGGGCCGCGGGCGGTGCGAGCCAGGCCTGAAACCTGCTTGATGGCTTCGCGATAGATGTTAAAGGCTTCTACCAGCGGCACTTCGAAGTAGTTCTTGGCGCCGGTGTCCCGCTCTACAAACATGTAGTAGGGGATGATGCCCAGCTGTACTTCCTTGTCCCACAGTTTCGCCCAGTCGTCGGCATTGTCATTCACATGCTTGATCAAAGGGCCCTGAGCGCGGATTTCGGCACCGGTGGCACGCAGGCGGCGGATGGCTTCTTCCGCGATATCAGTGGTGATTTCCTGCCAGTGGTTGTAGTGCGCCATGATCGCCACGTGCTTACCGGCGTCTACAAGGCGGGCAAACAGATCAATCAGTTCGTCTGCGTCCTTGTCGGTCACAAAACGGTATGGCCAGAAGGTCAGGGCCTTGGTGCCGATGCGGATGGTCTGGATGTGATCAAACTCCGGCTGCAGAAGAGGCTCCAGGTACTGAACCAGATTCTTGGTTTTCATCACCATGGGGTCGCCACCGGTGACCAGCAGATCGCTGACTTCGGTATGCTCCTGCAGGTAGCCGTGAAGCTTTTCCGCTTCGGTGCTGGCCATTTTCAGGTCCTTGTCGCCCACGAACTGAGCCCAGCGGAAGCAGAAGGTGCAGTAGGAGTGGCAAGTCTGGCCCTGGGCCGGGAAGAACAGAACGGTTTCACGGTATTTGTGCTGAACGCCGTCCAGAACTTCGCCGTTCAGTTCCGGCATGTTCATTTCCATCTGGCCGGCCGGGTGCGGGTTCAGCTCGTCGCGAATTTCTTTCGCCACGGCCTGTATTTCTTTCTTCTCCGCGCCTTCACGATGCATCTTTGCCATGCGCTCGTAATGCTCGTCCTTCAGCATGCCCTTCTGGGGAAACACCAACTGGTAAAGTGGGTCGTTCGGCACTTTGTTCCAGTCGATCAGCTCATTGATCACGTATTCGTTAACTCGGAAGGGCAGCACGCTGGCTACCACCTTCATTTCAAACAGGGTCTCTTCAGGGAGATTCTGGATAACGTCAATTTTATCGAGCTGGCGGTCTGTGTAGACCTTGAAACGCCGCTCTTCGAACTCGGCGGTTGGAATCCGGTTCGGGAACGTGACGATGGAGTTCATAGATCGCCCTCTTTGGTTGTGAGCCATAGTCTGGAGGGGTGGACGTTGCCACCACTCCGCTGGTCAAAAAACGGGCAGGCGAGTATACATAAATCTAAAAGTATTTTCAGGTCTAATCAAATTGGTAGGAAACCTACGACCTTGGTCTGAATATGCTTGTTTGGGAGAGAAAAAGGCGCCATTCTTACGTAAGTAACCGAAATAGTCCGACAGGCTATGGTAATTTTTCCTCAAAAATTGAATTTTCATACCGAAATGTAGTAAAAATACTACTTAATCGTCGGTGTGGTTTGTGCCGGTGTGTGAGTGCTACCTGAATTCGCCTGACCGAAAGCCAAGTGACCCAGGGCGCTTCACGCAGTAAAACTGGCGATCGTGTTCTATGCTTGTTCAAGGTAACGGGCAGGCAGATACCCATAATAAAACGCTCTGCATTTCATCGCAGCTTATCGATATTGCAAGGCGCTCAGCTGCTGATCGTGGCGCGCTCTGCACTTTTTAATGCCAAGGGGAGGTTTGATGTACCAGGACGATGATCCCATAGAGACCAGCGAATGGCTGGATGCGCTGGAGTCTCTGATCGAACAGGAGGGCGTTGATCGCGCCAAGTACATTCTCGAAAGGCTCTCCGAACGAGCCAGCCGCGACGGCACTGAGTTGCCCTACTCCATTACCACGCCCTTCCGCAATTCCATTCCGGTGACCCAGGAAGCCCGAATGCCGGGGGACCTGTTCATGGAGCGCCGTATTCGCTCGTTGATCCGTTGGAACGCCATGGCCATGGTGCTGCGGGCCAATCAGCGCCCGGGTGATCTGGGGGGGCACGTGTCATCCTTCTCCTCGGCGGCCACCTTGTACGATGTTGGCTTCAACTACTTCTTCCACGGCGGTGACGAGAAGCGTGAATCGGATCTGGTGTATTTCCAGGGCCACTCCTCTCCCGGCATTTATGCCCGTTCCTACCTGGAAGGGCGTTTTGACGAAGATCAGTTGGACAAGTACCGGGAAGAGGTTGACGGCGACGGCCTGTCATCCTACCCCCACCCCTGGCTGATGCCGGATTACTGGCAGTTCCCAACGGTGTCCATGGGCCTCGGGCCGATTCAGGCCATTTATCAGGCCCACGTGATGAAGTACCTGCACAGCCGCGAGCTGATCGACATGGGGGACCGCAAGGTCTGGTGCTTTGTTGGTGATGGCGAGTGCGACGAGCCGGAAACCCTGGGTTCCATCTCTGTGGCTGGCCGTGAAAACCTCAGCAACCTGATTTTCGTGGTTAACTGTAACCTGCAGCGTCTCGACGGCCCTGTGCGTGGTAACGGCAAGATCATCCAGGAACTGGAAGGCGTCTTCCGGGGAGCTGGCTGGAACGTACTGAAAGTGGTCTGGGGCCGCATGTGGGATCCGCTGTTCGAGAAGGATCAGGACGGCCTGATGCAGCGCGTCATGGACGAAGCCGTTGACGGCGACCTGCAGAACTTCAAGAGCAACGGCCCGGCCTATACCCGTAAGCACTTCTTCGGCAAATACCCGGAGTTGTCCAAGATGGTGGATAACCTCACCGACGAGGACATCAACAAGCTGAATCGCGGCGGCCATGATCCTTACAAGGTCTATGCGGCCTATCATCACGCTATCCATAACAACGGTGGGCGGCCGACGGTGATTCTGGCCCATACCATCAAAGGTTATGGCTTTGGTAACGCCGGCGAAGCGCAGAACACGGCGCACTCGCTCAAGAAACTCGATATCGAGCAACTGAAAGCGTTCCGTGACCGCTTTGCTGTGCCGCTGAAGGACGAAGAGCTCAAAGACGTACCCTATTACCGTCCGGCGCCGGACAGCCCGGAAATCGTCTACATGAACAAGCGCCGGCAGGAACTTGGCGGTTTCTACCCCAAGCGTCGCAAGGACTGTCAGCCATTGCAGACACCGCCACTGGATACCTTCAAGAATTTGTTGGAAGGCTCTAACGGTCGTGAAATTTCCACCACCATGGCGTTTGTTCGATTGCTGACGGCTTTGACCAAGGACAAACGTATCGGTAAGCGAATTGTTCCGATCGTGCCCGACGAGGCCCGTACCTTTGGTATGGAAGGCATGTTCCGACAGTTGGGTATCTACACGTCCGAAGGTCAAAAATACGTGCCGGAAGACCGTGACCAGATCATGTACTACAAGGAAGACAAGAAAGGTCAGGTGCTTGAAGAGGGGATCAACGAAGATGGTTCCATGGCAGCCTGGATGGCGGCGGCGACCTCCTACAGCACCAACAACTTCCCGCTGATACCGTTCTATATTTTCTACTCCATGTTTGGCTTCCAGCGTGTGGGCGATCTGGCCTGGGCGTCGGGTGACATTCAGGCCCGCGGTTTCCTGGTGGGCGGTACTGCCGGGCGTACCACGCTCAACGGTGAAGGCCTGCAGCATCAGGACGGCCACAGCCACATCCTGGCGCAGACCATCCCCAGCTGTAAGGCATATGACCCCGCCTACGGTTACGAGATGGCCGTGGTGGTGCAGCATGGCATCAAGGAAATGTTCGAAGACAACCAGAACGTCTTCTACTACCTGACCATCGAAAATGAAAACTACGAGCAGCCCGCCATGCCGGAAGGCAAGGACGGCAAGAAAGTGGAAGAAGGCATCATCAAGGGTATGTACCTGCTGGATTCCGTTGAAACCAAGGGTCGTAAGAAAACCCCACGGGTTCAGCTGATGGGCTCCGGTGCCATCCTTAATGAGGTGCGTGCGGCGGCGGAACTGCTGAAAGAAGACTTTGGTGTTGCCTCTGATATCTGGAGCGTGACCAGCTTCAACGAACTGGCCCGTGACGGCCTGCACATTGAACGCTGGAATCGCCTGCACCCGGACGATACGCCCAAGAAGTCGTACATCACTCAATGCCTGGAGAAGCAGCAGGGGCCGGTGGTTTCGTCCACCGACTACATCAAGCTGTTGTCTGAACAGGTGCGGGCGTACATTCCGAAAACCTACCTGACCCTGGGCACCGACGGCTTCGGCCGCAGTGATACCCGCGAGAAGTTGCGGAGTCACTTCGAGGTGGATCGTTACTACGTGGCGGTGACTGCGTTGGCAGCCCTGGCGCGGGACGGTGAAGTCAAGAATGACGTGGTTCTCGACGCTATGCGCAAGTACGGAATCGATCGCAACAAAACGAACCCGGTGCTGAGCTAAGGAGACCGCCATGAGTGAACAGGAAATCAAGGTTCCGGATCTCGGCGGTGCAGACGAGGTCGAGGTTATCGAAGTGCTCGTCAGTAAGGGAGATTCGGTTGAAGAAGAAGATCCGATACTGACGGTGGAGTCCGACAAGGCATCGGTAGAACTGCCGTCACCGGGTGCCGGAAAAATCACCAAGATTACCGTCAAAGTGGGTGACAAGGTCAAGGAAGGCGATGTCGTTGGCATGATGGAAGCCAGTGGCGACACTGGTGGCTCGGATGACGACAAGGATTCTGGCGAAGACGCCAAGTCCGATGAGAAAGACGAGGCGGAAGCCAAGTCGGACGACAAGGAAGCCAAGTCTGAAGAGAAAAAGCCGGCACCGAAGAAATCCGGCGGTTCCCGTAAGGAAACCGTGAAGGTGCCCGCGCTGGACGGCTTCGACAATGTGCCGGTGATCGAGATCAACGTCAGCGAAGGCGACGAGGTTGAGGCGGACGATGCGCTGGTGACCGTGGAGTCCGACAAGGCCACCATGGAGATTCCGTCTCCCTATGCCGGCAAGATCGGCAAGATTCTGGTGTCTGAGGGCGACAAGATCTCCGAAGGTCTCGATCTGGTTGAAATGACCATAGTGGAAGAGGGTGGTGACGAAGGCGAAGAGGACGCGTCGTCCGAGGCGTCTGAGTCTTCCGGCAAGGAAAAGCAGGAAGGTGAGCCTGAATCGAAAAGCAAGCCTTCCGAACCGAAGCCGGAACAGTCCTCGGCAACCTACGAGCCACCGGCACCGGGTGCCAAGGTTCATGCGGGCCCAGCGGTGCGTAAGCTGGCCCGTGAATTCGGCGCGGATCTGACTCGCATCAAGGGTTCCGGCCCGAAGAGTCGCATCCTGAAGGACGATGTCCAGGCCTACGTGAAAAGCCAGCTGCAGCAGACGCAGCAGGGCAGCACAGTGGCTGGCGGCGGTGGCGCCGGTATTCCAGGCGTGAAACTGCCGGACTTCAGTCAGTTTGGTGAAATTGAGCGTGAATCCATGTCACGCATGATGTTCGCCACGGCGAACAATATGCAGCGCAGTTGGCTGAACGTGCCCCACGTCACCCAGTTCGAGGATGCGGATATCACCGACATGGAAGACTTCCGCAAGGCCCAGAAGGCAGCCGGCGAGAAGAAAGGTGTGAAGATGACACCGCTTCCGTTCCTGCTGAAGGCCTGCGCCACGGCGCTGGCGGAGTTGCCCCAGTTCAATGTGTCTCTGGATATGGACCGCAAGGAAGTGATCCGCAAGCAGTACATTCACATTGGGATTGCGGTGGACACGCCTCACGGGCTGATGGTGCCGGTGATCAAGGATGTCGACAAGAAGGGCCTCTGGGAGCTGGCGGCGGAGAGCGCGGACCTGGCGCAGAAGGCGCGGGACAAGCAGCTCAAACCTGCTGAGATGCAGGGCGCCTGCTTTACCATCACCAGTCTGGGGGGTATCGGCGGCACGGCGTTTACGCCGATCGTGAATACGCCGGAGGTGGCGATACTTGGTGTGTCCAAGGCGGCGATGAAGCCGGTCTGGGATGGCAAGGATTTCCAGCCGAGGCTGATGTTGCCGCTCTCGCTGTCCTATGATCACCGGGCGGTGAACGGGGCGGATGCGGCCCGTTTTACATCCGTGTTGAGTCAGTTGTTGGGGGATATTCGCTCCCTGCTTCTTTAGCGCTGGCAGTTCTGTTCCGTAGCCTTCTGGCTGCGGAGCGGTCACGAGGCCG
>NZ_ABCP01000008.1 GCF_000170835.1 Marinobacter algicola DG893 | reverse complement strand
TAGTTGTTGAGATAAAGCTCCCGACCAATCAGCATCCGGCGGATTTCGGACGTGCCGGCGCCGATTTCGTAGAGCTTGGCGTCCCGCAGCAAACGGCCTGTCGGATACTCGTTGATGTAGCCGTTACCGCCCAGCAACTGGATGGCGTCCAGCGCCAGCTTGGTGGCCATTTCGGCGGAGTAGAGGATGGCACCGGCGGCGTCTTTTCTTGTGGTGTTGCCGCGGTCGGCGGACATGGCGACCATGTAGACGTACGACTTGGCGGTGTTCATCCAGGTGTACATATCGGCGACTTTGCCCTGTACCAGTTCGAATTCACCGATGGCCTGGCCGAATTGCTTACGCTCGCGGATGTAGGGAACCACCACGTCCATAGCGGCCTGCATAATGCCCAGCGGGCCGCCGGAGAGGACAAGGCGTTCGTAGTCGAGGCCGCTCATCAGCACTTTGGCGCCGTTGCCTTCGCCGCCCATGACGTTTTCCTTGGGCACTTTGGCGTCTTCGAACACCAGCTCACAGGTGTTGGAGCCGCGCATACCAAGTTTGTCGAGTTTCTGGGCCTGGCTGAATCCCGGGGTGTCGCGTTCGACGATGAATGCGGTGATGCCACGCGGGCCGGCGGACGGGTCGGTTTTGGCGTAGATGACGTAGACGTTGGCGTCGGGGCCGTTGGTGATCCACATTTTGCTGCCATTGAGCACGTAGTGGTCGCCGGCGTCTTTGGCGCTGAGCTTCATGGAGACGACATCGGAACCGGCGTTGGGTTCGGACATGGCCAGGGCGCCGATGTGTTCACCGCTGATGAGCTTTGGCAGGTATTTCTCTTTCTGCTCGTCGGAGCCGTTGCGGTTGATCTGGTTAACGCACAGGTTGGAGTGCGCGCCGTAAGAGAGTCCCACGGAAGCGGAGGCACGGCTGATTTCCTCCATGGCGATGACGTGTGCCAGGTAGCCCATGCCGGAGCCGCCGTAGGCTTCGTCAACGGTAATACCCAGCAGGCCCATGTCACCGAACTTTTTCCACAGGTCGTTGGGGAACAGGTTGTCATGGTCGATGGCTTCGGCGCGGGGGGCGATTTCTTGGGCAGCGAAGCCGTTGACCTGCTCGCGCAGCATGTCCAGGGTCTCGCCGAGGCCGAAGTTGAACTCTGAGTATTGTGATTTCATGGTTGGCTACCTTTTGGTCTTCCCGTTATTTCTGATCTATCGATTCAGGCTCTTTGGTGGTGGCCTTCGTCTGTTTACGCTTTCGCGCTTGCAGGTCAGCAAGGGCCTCGCGGCATCTTGCTTCTGCGGTGTCCATTTCCATTTCTGCCTGGGCAATGTCGTTTTTCTGTTGCTCCAGTTGCGCCCGTTTGCGGGCCAGGGTGTCCAGCATCAGCAGGAGCTGTTTCTCGTTGCCGCTGAGGGTTTCGTCCCACAGGTCAAAAAGCTCCTTGGTTTCCGCCAGGGAAAAGCCCATGCGTTTGCCCCGGAGGATCAGCTTCAGCCGCACCCGGTCCTTCGAGCTGAAGATTCGGGTCTGGCCCCGCCGGGTGGGGTGCAGTAGACCCTGATCTTCGTAGAAGCGTACGCTTCGTGTAGTCACGTCGAACTCTTTGGCCAGCTCGCTGATGCTGTAAGTTTTCTTGATGTCCATAGAGATTTCCTTTTTAGACTTAGGTTAGATAAAGTTTACGTAAACGTAAAGTATTTTTAAGGTCCGATTTAAACCAGCAGATACGTGAAACAGGAGTGAATGATGGAATTCAAAAATGTGGCAGCGATTGTAACAGGCGGTGCATCCGGCTTGGGCGAGGGTTCAGCACGTGCCCTGGCGGCGGCCGGGTGCCGTGTGGCGATTCTGGATGTTCAGGAGGAACAGGGTAGAAAAGTGGCGGAAGACATCGGCGGCGTCTTTATCTACTGCGATGTTACGTCTTCCGAGAGTGCAGAGGCCGCGTTCAGCGAAGCTCGGAAAGCTCACGGGCCCTGCGGCGTGGCGGTCAGCTGCGCGGGCATTGCCCCGGCTGCAAAGATCCTGGGTCGGGATGGTGTGATGCCGTTGGAGGCATTCAGCAAGGTGGTTCAGGTCAACCTGATTGGGTCCTTCAACATTCTGCGTCTCGCCGCGGCCGATATGGCGCAGCGGGAACCCAATGCTGACGGTGAGCGGGGTGTGATTATCAACACGGCGTCTGTGGCGGCGTACGAGGGGCAGATTGGGCAGGCAGCCTACAGTGCGTCGAAGGGCGGCGTGGTGTCGCTGACACTTCAGGCCGCCCGCGAGCTTGCCCGGGAAGGTATTCGGGTAAACACCATTGCTCCGGGAATTTTCATGACGCCGATGATGGCGGGTATGCCGCAGGAAGTGCAGGACAGCCTCGCTGCCACGCTGCCTTTCCCCAAGCGGTTGGGCAAGGCCGAGGAGTTTGGCATGTTGGTGGATCAGATGGTGCGCAACCCCATCCTCAACGGTGAGGTTATTCGACTGGACTGTGCGCTGCGCATGGCGCCTAAATAAAGTGGTGGCTCGTTAACGCGAATCTCGTCTCTTTGGTAAGGCTAAGTGGTGAGGTTCAGAGGTGGAACTCAGTCGGTGATCGGCTGAGTTTCGCTGTTTTTGAGCGGTATTTTTCTCGATACGACCCTGTATAACGACGAAAGATTCAAATGGGTTCCATACGAAAAAATCGCGTTTGATTCGATTTTATAATATCGATTTTTATTTTTTTGCGATTACGAAATAGAAAAGCGCACTCCTTTCTCTCATATGTGCCTTATCGGTGCATGCTCTGATGATTTCCTTTTTCATTTCTTCTGCGTTGTCAGGCCACTAGGTTTTTACTGTCTTTCATAAATGCACACCCAAGACAGAGACATGTATCTCCTGACTATAGTTGAAATTATCTTTTCGTAACAGGTATTTAACGTTTCGTTACGATAGTTTTCTGGCTGTTGGAACGCTGTGGACGACGTAGATCGCTTGCCGGTGATTTGTCCGTCTTCGTGTTCCCCCAACTCAAACTGGATACTCAAAAGGCGCATCAGGGCAACGTTTTCTGTTGAGCTTGCCTGTTCGTAATCAGACACCGGTCGCGGGGAAAAGTTCAAAAAAGAACCTCTTCCCGATTCGGGGTTGCTGTTCCGAGCCTTTTGAGTGTCACCAGTCAACCAGTAGTCAGTCGTTGGATTCATGGTGGCTCCCGGGTGGGAGTCGCTGGATGACAGTCAGGGGAGTAAAGGATATGCGAGTCAGTATTTTTGGTTTGGGTTATGTCGGGGCGGTGTGTACCGCCAGTCTGGCCCAGCGGGGGCATCACGTGGTCGGTGTGGATGTGTCGCCCATCAAAATTGATCTGATCAACAGCGGCAGGTCTCCTATCGTGGAGCCGGGGCTGGAGGAACTGCTCCGGAGCGGGCGCGAGAACGGATTTATCAACGGCGTTACCGACGGTCACATCGCGGTTCAGGAGAGCGAACTGTCGATGATCTGCGTGGGCACGCCCAGCAAGCCGAATGGCGATCTTGACCTGCAGTTTGTCGAAAAAGTGTGTGGCGACATCGGGAATGCTCTGAAGGACAAGGGTGACTGGCACCTGGTGGCGGTTCGCAGCACGGTCCTGCCCGGAACCGTTCGCGAGGTGGTCATCCCCGCTCTGGAGAAGGCGTCTGGAAAACGCGCCGGCGTTGATTTCGGTGTCTGTGTGAACCCGGAGTTCCTGCGGGAAAGCACGGCAATCAAGGATTATGATCACCCTCCGATGACGGTCATTGGTGAACTCGACGAACGCTCTGGCGAGTTCCTGGCACGAATCTACCAGGACCTTGATGCGCCTATCATCCGCAAGCCCATCGAAGTGGCTGAGATGATCAAGTACACCTGCAACATCTGGCACGCGACCAAAGTCAGCTTTGCCAACGAAATCGGCAATATTGCCAAGTCGATGGGCGTGGACGGCCGGGATGTCATGGATGTGGTCTGCCAGGACAAGAAGCTGAACATCTCACGCTACTACATGCGCCCTGGCTTCGCCTTCGGCGGTTCCTGCCTACCCAAAGACGTGCGCGCTCTGACCTACCGGGCCAATCAGATGGACGTGAAGCACCCACTGCTGAGCTCCATCATGAGCAGCAACAATGAGCAGGTTGCCCACGCGTTCAAGATCCTCACCAGCTATGGCTGCCGCAAGGTGAGCATGCTGGGCCTGAGCTTCAAGTCCAACACCGACGATCTGCGGGAAAGCCCGCTGGTGGAACTGGCCGAGATGCTGATTGGCAAGGGGTATGACCTGCAGATCTTTGACCGCAATGTGGATTACGCCCGAACCCACGGCGCCAACCGCGAATACATCAACCAGAAAATTCCGCACCTCTCGAACCTGATGCACAGCGACTTGCGTGGCGTGATTGATCACGCGGACGTGATCGTGGTCGGTAACAACGACGAGCTGTTCGAAACGGTGATTTCGGAAGTGCCGGAAGGCAAGCGGGTGATTGACCTTGTGGGCTTCATGAAGACCACAAGTACCGAGGTGCTGGAAGGCATCTGCTGGTAAGTCCGCTCCCGCTGCGCGCCGCTCTGATTTGCTGGGGCGGTGCGCTGAATCAACGCACGGAACGTTATTTCAGGAACGTACGGAATGTCTTATATCTCCGACAACATGGTGTCCAGAACGGGTGGGTGGTTGCTGTTTCTGGCCGTCCTTGGGGCGCTGGCAATCTCACTGCCCACCACCTACACGGTGAGGGGCGGCGCCCATTTCCTTCTGGTCATCGGGGTGATTGGTATCTGGCGGTATTCCGTGGGTATCACGCACTTTCTGCGGGCGATGTATTTCCTTAAATGGGCGTACCCAAAGCTTCGTCGCCAGGCGCTCAGGATGGGCGACTCGGCTGCGCCGTCCCATGTCTACCTGATGGTGACCAGCTTTCGTATCGACGCGGGTACCACCGCGATGGTCTACGACTCCATCATTAGTGAGGCCGTCGAGTGTGGCTGGCCCACCACGGTGGTGGCGTCGGTAGTTGAGCTGTCCGATGAGATGCTGATGCGGGCCATGTGGCGCAAGCTCGACCCACCCAGCCACATCAAGCTCAAGATTGTACGCATTCCCGGCACCGGTAAACGCGATGGCCTGGCCTATGGCTTCCGGGCGATTTCACGGGACCTGCCCGATGAAAACGCCGTGGTCGCCGTGGTGGATGGCGATACCGTTCTGGAGCCTGGCGTGGTGCGCAAAACCGCGCCCTATTTCCGCCTGATGCCGAATGTCGGCGCGCTGACCACCAACGAGTTCTGCGAAGTGCGCGGCAGCTACCTGATGTCGGAGTGGCACAAGCTGAGATTCGCCCAGCGACACATGAACATGTGCTCCATGGGGCTGTCGTACCGGGTTCTCACGCTGACCGGCCGGATGTCGGTGTTCCGGGCCAGTGTGGTCACTCGCCCGGAGTTCATCAGCGACGTCGAGTACGACTCCCTCAAGCATTGGCGGCTGGGTGAATTCCGGTTCCTGACCGGCGACGACAAGTCCAGCTGGTACAGCATGATGCGCCTGGGCTACGACACTTTCTACGTGCCGGACGCGACCATTCGTACGGTCGAACACCCGCCTGATCCCAGCTTCATCCGTTCCGCACGGCAGTTGATGTTTCGCTGGTATGGCAACTCGCTGCGCCAGAACTCGCGGGCGACCACGCTCGGCCCACGGCGCCTTGGCTGGTTTACCTGGTACATCCTGTTTGATCAGCGCATTTCGATGTGGACCAGCATCCTGGGGCTGACAGCCGCCATTGTCGCAGCCATCAAGTATTCCGGCATTGTGCTGGTGGCCTACTTGTTGTGGATCGGGCTTACCCGACTGCTGCTTACGATGCTGCTGATCGCCACCGGGCACCCGGTTGGGCCGGCTTACCCGTGCATTCTCTATTTCAACCAGATTTTCGGGTCACTGGTGAAGATCTATGTGTTTTTCCGGCTCGATCGTCAGTCGTGGACACGTCAGAAAACCCGATTCAGCGCCAACAACGCTTCCCTCCAGCAACGCATGAACCGCTGGTCGTCACGAGTGATGACCTTTTCCGCGGCCAGTGTCTTCCTGGCGGTGGTGATGAAGCTGGTATAGCGCAAACGGAGATTTTTCCCATGTACACCATTTATCGATTGAAAAAAACACAAGGGCTAGAGCAATGAATACGGCAGCAGTTGCACCGCAATTTGTCCATGAATCCGAAGCACAGCGACAGTATGCCCGGGTACGAATTCCGGCCAAGTTGTTCGTGAGCATCGACGGCACAACCCACAAATTTCCGGTGGCTGACCTGTCGGTCGGCGGGTTCAGCGTGAACACCGGCCTGGAATCGTTCCGTCAGGGCCGGTTGTACAACGGCCGGCTGATTTTCAAGGTCGACGGCTTCGATTTCGCCGTTGATGTGAACTTCGTACCGCGCAGCTTCGACTCGATGAATGATCGCTGCGGGTGCGAGTTCCAGGATCTCGGCGCACGGGAAGTATCGGTGTTGCGATACCTCATCACGGCCTTCCTGAGTGGGGAGGTGGTGTCTGCCGGGGATGTTCTCAACACCCTGTCCCGCGAGAATTTCACCAAGGCCCGCAAAAGCAAGGGCGGCAACGACCTTGGGTTCTTCGGCAAGCTCAGGGCGATGGTTGGAAGCCTGATCGTGATGATGATCGGCTTGTTTGCGATCAGTTTTGTGGCCTCTGAACTCTGGGACATCTACTTCGTGACCAAGGCGGAATCCGCCATGGTGGCCTCGGAGCAAATCCCGGTTCGCATCCCCAAGGACGCCAACGTCACCACGCTGGTCAAGTCCGGGCAGGAGGTCAAGGCGGGTGAAACCATCGCCACCTTCGACGCGCCGATGCTGTCGTACGTGAACGACCTGGTGGGCGAAGGCAACTACAGCGTGGGCCAGATTGAGGAGCTGCTGGACCAGCGCGTCCGCGGAACGCTGACCAGTCCCTGTGATTGCAAGGTGCTGAACCTGCGGCCGGCAGAAGACCAGTACATGAGCAAAGGGGAGCAACTGGCGGTTGTGGCTCCCATGGATTCGTCCGCTCACGTGGTTGCCAACTTCATGTTCGAGCAGGGCGAAAAGCTTGATGAGGGGCAACAGGTGACGTTGCGGCTGCCAAATGGCCAGGAGCAGAGCGGCCGGATCACATCCCTGTACGTGAACTCCCAGAACCAGGGTGGCCCGATTGATGTGATCAGCGCGTCCATCGAATCGTCCGAGCCGCTGCCGATTGAGGCCATCGGGCGGCCGATCGGTGTCAGGATCGATCAGTTCCAGATGCCGGATTTCAAGAAGATCGTTGAACGGTTTTCGGAAAGCTGAGGGAGTTGCAGGGCATGAATCGATTAACGTGCATTGTCGGCCTGCTGAGCCTTGGCCTTGCCGGTTGCGGCAACCTCCCCGACATACAGCGGGCGGAGAAAGCAGCGGCCGAGGGCAATGTGGAGGAAGCCCGGGCCCAGTTGGAAGAACTGGCCCGTTTTGGCCTGGCGGATGCCCAGGTTGAGCTGGGCGACCTTTACGCCGAACAGGACACGCCGGCGGCACGTCAGCAGGCTCTGGACTGGTACCGGAAGGCTGCCGACCAGGGCAGTGACCGGGCGGCCATCCGCATAGGCAAGATGAATGCGCGGGAAGGGGAAACGCCGGAGCAGCGGGCCAATGGCGCCCGCTACCTGCGCAAAGCGCTTGCCGAAGGCGACAAGTCGGCGTTGATCCCGTTGATCAACCTGTACATCCATTTTCCCCGGGAGTTCCCCAACGGCAAACCGCTTGAGCTGATTCAGCAGGCGCGGGAAGCCGGCGATCCCAAAGGCGACGTGGCACTGGCTCGCTACTACCTGCTGACGGACCAGTTCGACAGCCACACGGATGACATTGAAGGGTTGTGCGCGCCTATTGCCGAGGCCCAGCCCGAATGCTTCCAAATGCTTGCCAGAGTGTATCTGGTTGACGGCCGGAGTGAGGATTTGAAGGCACTTATCGACCGGGCCAAGGGCGCCTGGGAACAGGGCAGCATTGAAGATCGCGATCTGTACCTGTTCGCGCGGTGGTTGTCGGACGACGAAACCCCGCAAAAGCAGGTGGCTGCCACCAACGAACTTTACCTGATGCTGACGCCTGGCTATGTACCCGCCCTGACGGCGCGCGCCAAGCTGATCATGGAGAACAACTACCTCGCTGAACCGGAGGTCGTTATCGAAATGCTTCGGGAGGCGCGGGCCAACGGTGACCTGAAGGCGTCGCTGTCACTGGCCCGGGCCTATGAGCGAGGCCGCATTGTGCCGACCGATCCGAAGAAAGCGATCCAGTACGCGATGGAAGCGCGTGAAAAATACCCCTCGGCGGAATACCTGCTCGGGCGCATCTACAAGCGTGGCTACCTCGGTGAACCAGATCCCGAAAAGGCGAAAGAGCATCTTCTGACGGCCGCACGCCGAGGCTTCCCCAAGGCCGATTATGCCCTCGCGGAACTGTACTGGGAGGCAAAAGGCATCGAGGTAAACCGAGTTTACGCGTGGAGTTTCGCCTTGCTGGCCGTGGAGGGCGGTGTTGAGCGCGCCAAAGAATTGATGGTGGATATGGTTCTGTCGCTACCAGAGCACACCGAAAAGAGAGCTGAGGCCCTGTACAGGCAGGAACGTGCCGCGCGGCGACAGATGCTCGCCGAAGGCACTTCAGGCCCGGCAACGACCACGAAACAAGGAGGATAAGCTCGATGCAGCTTATAACGAACGATCGATTAACCCGCCTCGCACTCTCTGTCAGTTGCCTGGCATCGCTGGGCGCGGCGCCTGCCTTGGCGCAGTCAACGGCAGAATCCGACGCAAACCAGAGTTATCCACGCCTGATTGAACAGAGCGTGAGATCCAAGCTCAGCCTCATCAGCGAAGGCGATCGACGACTCGGGTTGGGTGCCAATGGCGAGACCAAATCCAACGAAGCGGGTCTTGATATCAAACCCGAATGGGTCTGGCAGTTGTCCCCGCACTGGCGCTCAAAATTGCGCCTTCAGGCGTTTGGCGCAACCGGTCAGGTGGACGTCAGCGATGAGATCGGCGGCACCACCACCGACGGCTTTTTTGCACTCCGGGAGGCCTGGCTGGATTACAACGGCCTGAGCGATTATCCCGGCGAGTCGATTCGCTTTGGTCGTGAGCGCCTGAAGGAAAACAGCGGTATGTGGTGGGACGATGACATCACCCTCACACGCTGGATCTTCAACACGTCGTTGCTCGACACCACGGTGGGTGTTGCCCAGAAGTTCGCGGAGCTGCGAACCGACAACAACGACCTTCAGGACGAAGAGCAGGACATCGCTCGCTTTTTTGCCCACACGCGCTGGCAATGGCGCAAAGGGCACTACCTGGGATTTCTGGCCACACACGGGCAAGGCTATGGCGATCAGGCCGACGAGTACGCGGCACGCGGCCAGACCCTGGATGACAGTTTTACCGATTCGCTGACCTGGACGGCGATTCAGGCCGACCGAAGCTATTTCGATTGGCATTCCCACGATGCGTTCCAGTACTTCGCCTCCGTGGCGGCGGTGAACGGCACGGACACGGTTGTGGGTGCTGATTCCAGCGCGCCGAGTGGTTTCGGCGCCCGTGATCGAGACGTGTCCGGTTGGGCCGCGGACCTTGGTGCGCGTGCCCAGCTGATGGATACGCCGCGCTTGGTGATTGGCGCTCACGGTGCGATTGCTTCCGGTGGTGGTGAGGCCGGAGAGAGTGACGCGTTCCGGCAAACCAGCCTGGAAAGCAACCGCTCACGGTTTACCGGCACCCGCTCCCAGGTTCAGCGCTTTGGCGAGGCCATTCAGCCGGAATGGACCAACCTGAAAGTGTTCACGCTGTATACCGCGCTCTCTGACCGTGACACCTGGGACGCCAACCTGCTGTACCACCGCTATTGGCTGAGTGATGAGAACGGCACCGTGCGCTCTGATCTGGTCGAGCCCGGTTTTACCGGCAGCAGTGATGATCTGGGCCAGTCGGTGGACCTAGTGCTGGGCTACTACGGCGACAGTGCTTCAACGTCCTGGGCGGCGTTCGATGTGCGTTTCCGTGGCGGCGTTTTCATGCCGGGTGATGCCTACGGTGACGATGCGGATGCCAGGCATCGGGTGGTTGTGGATGTATCGAAGCGGTTCTGAGGAGAGCTCATGATAGCCCGAGAAAACATGTGGGTCCTGAGCCTGCTGATCACCACGCTGACATTGCCGGTACAGGGTGTCGCTGCAGGTAATGCAGGCGCTGGCAGAACGGCGACGCCGCCGCCAGCGATTGCGCCCTTGATGGAAGACTACGACATCGAGATAAAGCCCGGTGAGGAACTGTACCTGCCGGAGCCGGAACTGCCGGATGTGTCAGCGTATAGCCGCGATGCCATCGAGTCACGGCTGGCCGGCCGACCAGACACGGCGCCCAACGTGACGGTTGAGCGGATCGGCGGAGTCAGCGCATTGGGGGATTTCGTCGATGAAGGCCGAGCGCGTGAATGGGTGGTGCGCCAGTTTTCACATCCCCAGGCGATCCTGGTCAACAGTGGCAAAGTCACGCTGGAGGACGTCTATCGTCAGGTGAATGACCGCCGCTACATGGAGCGCAACGAGGATGGCAGCTACATCATCCGGTTGCCGCTTGCGGTCCGCCAGGACGCCACGCTGGTGATGCGTGATCAGACCCTGCGGTTGTCGGAGGAACGGGGCGCCTTTATTGCCAACGATGGCTGGCTGTTTGCCATCGACAGCGAGATTATCGGCTGGCGTGAACAGGCCAATGGCCCGGCGACCTTCCAGAAAAAGGAAAACTTCCGGCCATTCTATGTGGGCTGGGGCGGTAGCGAGAACTTCATCCTCGGCACCACCATGGCCAACCTCGGGTATCTGCAGAGTAAATCCTACGGCTTCACGGTGGCCCAGTATTCCGAGTACGACAACGCACGCCTGCAGCGCAGTGCGCCCCATGCCTGGCTGGTGGAGTCCACCTTCGAGGATCTCTACTACGGGTTTTACTGCTACGAAGCGGAAGACGTTGCCATCGTCGACAACCTGTACCGCGACAACATCGTGTACGGGATCGACCCCCACGACTATTCCAGCGGGCTGATCATTGCCAATAACGAGGTGTATGGCACTCGCGAGAAACACGGAATCATCATTTCCCGTGAGGTGAATAACAGCTGGATCATCGGCAACCGGAGCTATAACAACGGCCTCTCCGGCATCGTTCTTGACCGTCAGAGCTCCAACAACGTGGTGGCCAACAACGTGTCCTTTGACAACCAGGGCGATGGTATCGGGCTCTATGAATCCCCTGACAACCTGCTATGGGGCAATCGCCTGATGAGCAACCTGCGCAATGGCATCCGGGTGCGTAACAGCAGCAACGTCGATGTTTACCACAACGTGGCGGTGCTCAACGGCACCTGGGGCATTTACGGCCAGCTCAAAGACCTGTCAGCCACGGACCGCAACTTCAAGGAAGATTTCTACGATTACGAAGTGTCGATGAGAGTGGTGGGCGGCGAGTTGGCCTCCAACGCCAGTGGCCCCCTGTCCACCGACAATCCTGCCTATATCGCCTTGCACGATGTGGGCATGCGATTCCCACGCTCGGACGTGGGTATCCATTTTGAAGGAGTGCTGGGCAAATACCAGAGGCAGATCTTCGATGCTCTGAGGAACCAGAGCCGAGCGGTGCATATTGAACCTTCGGCCGTTGTATCGGGCCAGGTAACGCAGGCGGAGAACTGACATGGTTTTTTCATCCAATATCTTCCTGTTTCTCTTCCTGCCAGCGTTTTTGGGGCTGTATTACCTGACACCGTTCAGGCACCGCTCTCTGGTTATCCTGATCGGCAGCTACGCCTTCTATGCCTGGTGGCGGGTGGATTTCCTGTTGCTGTTCGTGGCCGTGACCTTCTGGAACTATTTCATCGGTCTGGCCATACACCGCGCCGGTATTGGCACCGCGAGTGCCCGCAAGTGGGTTGCCATCGGTGTTGGCGGTGACCTGGCAACGCTCGGGTACTTCAAGTACGCCAACTTTGGCGTCGACAGCCTGAACGACCTGTTGGTGAGCGCTGGCAGTCAGCCCCTGGAATTGGCGAACATCATCCTGCCCATCGGCATTTCCTTCTACATCTTCCAGGCCATTTCCTACGTGGTGGATGTCTATCGAGGGGATACGGAGCCGACCCGGCGGTTTATCGATTTCGCGGCCTTCATTGCGTTGTTCCCCCAGCTTATTGCCGGGCCGGTGCTGCGTTACAAGGACCTGGCGGACCAATTCACCTACCGCACCCATACCATGGAAAAGTTTGGTGAGGGCGCGTTCCGGTTCATGCAGGGCTTCATCAAGAAAGTCTTCATCGCCGACTCGATAGCACCGCTGGCGGACAGTGCCTTTGCGCTGTCCGACCCCAGTACGGCGGATGCCTGGCTGGGCATACTGGCGTACACCGCGCAGCTGTATTTCGACTTTTCCGGGTACTCCGACATGGCCATTGGCCTGGGACTGATGATGGGCTTCCGGTTTAACGAGAACTTCAACCAGCCCTATATCAGCCAGAGCATTACCGAATTCTGGCGCCGTTGGCACATCAGCCTGTCCTCCTGGCTGCGGGATTACCTGTACATCCCCCTGGGTGGCAACCGCAACAGTACCCTCAAAACCTACCGCAACCTGCTGCTCACCATGTTGCTCGGCGGCCTCTGGCATGGCGCCAACTGGACGTTCCTGTTGTGGGGTGCCTGGCACGGTCTGTTGCTGTCGGTCGAGAGGGCGCTGGGTGTGTCGGGCAGCCCGTCAGGGTTCCGGTTTTTCCGGTGGGCGCTGACCTTCCTGTTCGTGATGCTGGGCTGGGTCACCTTCCGAGCGAGCACGCTCACCGAGGCTTTCGGGTTCTACAGTGCCATGTTCAGCTTCGATGGTGCGGGCCTGAGTGATGTCTATGTTCAGGGCATTCGGGACCTGAACCTGGCGATCCTGGCGGTGGCTTTCGGTGTGATCGCGATGATGGGCCTGAAGGATCGGCTCGGGCACCGTGACGTTGGCCCTATCCTGTCCGGCTGGCGGTCTGCCGCCGCTCCGTTGTTGGTTCCGGTGTTTGCGCTCGCGGTGCTGAAGCTGTCCGCCGAGAGTTTCTCACCGTTCCTGTACTTTCAGTTCTGAGGGTGGGTCTGATGACTAAAACGTCTGCACGAATCACGGCTTTTCTTTTCATCGCGCTGGTTCTGGTTCTGGGTGTGCTGTCCTTGCGACCCTTGCTCGGTTACCAGGCCGAAACAGGGCTGAGTCCGGTCAATGGCGAGTTGGCCCGAAATCTGGAGAGCCACTACGACGATCAGTTCCCGGCCAAGGATCTGGGAACCAACCTCTGGGCCGCGATCAACTACACGCTTTTTGATGAGGGTCGGCAGGGCGTCGTCGTGGGGCAGGATGAGTGGCTGTTCTCCGACGAGGAAATATACCCGGCCAGCCGTGACGGCGAGGTGGTCGATCGCAACCTGGGCCGTGTTCAGCGCGTCGCCGACTATCTGTTGGCCGAGGGCGTTCCTCTGGTTGTGCTGGTGGTGCCCGCCAAGGCCCGAATCCATTCGGACAAGCTGGGCAGCACGCAGCCCGAGCCGGTGATGATGTCGCTGTATGACCGGTTCCAGCAGTCGCTGGCAACGGCAGGCATTCCAGCGCCGGAGCTCAAACCGTTGTTGGATCAAGCGACACGTCACGGCGAGTCGGTGTTCCTGAGAACCGATACCCACTGGTCGCCGAACGGCGCAAACCTCTACGCGGAGGGCGCTGCCGAGTTCATCCGCGATCGCTTCAACGGCCTGTCCTGGGGCGAACAGAGCTTCGTGACATCGATTGGCCAGCCGGTCCAGCACCGCGGTGACTTGCTCAATTACATCCCGGTGGACCCGGCGTTTACCGACTTCGGTCCTGCACCTGACCAACTGGAACCAAGAACAACACGCGCCCAGAACGACGGCCAGGCGAATGCCAGCGCCCTGTTTGGCAATGACGCTACCAACACCGTTCTGGTCGGTACGAGTTATAGCGCCAATGAACAGTGGGATTTCCCCGGCGCCTTGCGAAAGCACCTTGGCCAGGACCTGATCAACGTGGCCGAAGAAGGCGACGGCCCTATCGTACCGATGATCGATTATCTGAACTCTTCCGATTTCCGGGATCAACCGCCGCAACTGGTGATCTGGGAATTCCCTGAGCGTTACCTGGCGCAACCGCTGGAGTCTGAGCAGGCCCAGGCCTGGTTTCGCCGGGCTGACAAAACGCTGACCGCGCAAGCGGATAGCCGTTCTGAAACCAACCCCTGAGGATGATGAAAATGAGAGCACTGATGCACACCGCTTTTTTTGCCCTGATCAGCAGTTTGCTGGTCTCCATGAACATGGCCCAGGCCGGCGAGGACGCGCTTTATGCCGCAGAGGCGCCGGACGGGGCGGCCTTCATTCGCGTGGTGAACGCAGATGCCAGCGGCGCCATCGCTCGCGCCTCTGTGGGCGACAAGGTGATCAAGGAAGTATCGCCGTTGGAGGCGAGCCCCTACATTTACCTTGCGGAGGGTTCCTACCAGGTGGACGTTGCCGGGCAGCAAGCCTCCGTCACCATGAAGAAAAACGAGTTCTACACCGTGGTCGTGCTTGCCTCCGGCAAGTTGAAGGTGCTGAAGGATGTCACCTTCGACAATCCCCGCAAGGCACTGCTGTCTTTCTACAACCTGACCAACACCGGTGGCGTCACGCTGAAGACGTCTGATGGCAAGGTCGATGTTATTGACTCGGTGGGTTCACTGGCGGTGGCCAATCGCGAGATCAACGCCGTTCAGATCGCGCTGGGTGCGTTCCAGAGTGGCCAGGCGCTGGCCAAAACCGGCGAGGTCAATCTGCAACGCGGCAAGGTATTCAGCGTGTTTGCCATTGATGTCGGCGGTGAACCACGGCTGGTGGTTGCGGAAAGCCGGGTGGATACATCGGTATGAAGCAGGTGTTCAGAGGCCGTGGGTTATGGGCGCTGGTTGCGCTCGGGCTGCTCAGTGTCGCGGGTGTAAAGGCCAGCGCCGCCGAGCTGCCTGAATACAACATTGAACGCTGTTGCGACCTGTGCCCACTCACGGCGTACCCATCCAGCTACGACACCGGTTATCTGAAGAATTTCAAGATGCTGGTACAGGGCAAAGACGGCTGGCTGTTCCGTTCGGAAGCGGAGCTGGTTGAACAGTTCGGGCCGAACCTGGAAGGCCTGAAACACCTGAAGCGCTTTGCCAGGCACCTGAAGCAAACCACCGGTACCGAGTTGGTCATGGTGTTCCAGCCGACGAAAGGCCTGGTGCATCCCAACCACCTGCCGGCGACATCACCGGTGCCGTTCAGTTGGAACGTGGCCCGTAAAAACTACTCTGACGCGTTGATGCGTTTTCGTCAGGCAGGGCTGGTGGTTCCGGACTTGACGCCCCTTCTGGACGAAGAATCCCGTGAAGACGCCTTCTTCTTCAAGCGGGATCACCACTGGACACCCTATGGTGCCCGGCGGACCGCGAAAATCGTGGCGGAGCGAATCAAGGATATGCCGGCCTATCAGTCGCTGGCGCAGCAGGAATTCGTGACTCGTCGGTCCGGGTTGATCCGAAAAGACGGGTCGCTTCAGGACGCGGTTAAACGGATCTGCGGCTTCGAATACGGCTCGCAGTACGTCGACGAGTTCCGCACCGAATCGTCCGGTACCGGCCAATCCGCTGAAGCCAGCGCCCTGTTTGGCGACCAGGAATTGCCGCCCATTACCCTGGTGGGCACCAGTAACAGTAAGGGCGCCCAGGACTACAACTTCGTCGGGGCGCTGCAGGAGTTTCTGGGTGTCGAGGTGCTCAACGTGGCGGTTGCTGGCGGCAGCTATGACGGCTCCATGTACGAGTACCTGCTTTCCGACAACTTCCGGGAGTCGCCACCCAAGATCATGATCTGGGAAGTGCCGGGTTATCACAATCTCGACAGTGCCGAGTTCTATCGGCAGGTCACGCCGATGATCAGTGGTGCCTGTGAGAGCCAGGAGCCGGTGCTTCAGAAAACCACGCCGGTCAAGGCCGGCACCACCGAAGTGCTCTACAACGGCGGTGGGCAGTTCATCGAAATGCCCAGCAACGAATACGTTGTTGACCTGCAGTTCAGTGACCCGGGGGTGAAAGAGGTCGATGCCTTCATCTGGTACGTGTTCGGGCGCAAGGACCGCGTGGATATGGAGTACGGCGACCGGGTTGAAACACCTGGCCGGTTTGTCTTCGAGCTCCCCGAAGGGCCGAACTGGAACGATGAGATGTTCATGTCGCTGGACCTCGCGCTGAAACCGGAGCAGGTCTCGGAAGGCTTAACGGTAACCACGAAAATCTGTCGCCGTCAGGACATCTGACGCACATTCATCCAACGCATAGAGAGGATGGTTATGCGAATCCAACAACGCTCTGAACATCGGCAATGGGGCCGGGTGCTGCTGTCTGCGGCGATCACTGCCGTCTTTGGTGTAAGCAGCGTGCACGCCGGGCAGTGCCTGAACGGAGAACTGCGAGCCCCGGTGGGTTATTACCAGACGCCGCAAGAACAGGATGGCGGCGACTACGACTGCGAGCGGGTTGAGCCGCACGTCGGCTCGCTGTCGCTGACCAGCAAGTACAAGGGCAGTGACAGCGCTCGCAACAATCTGAACAAGCAGGCCTATGAGGAGTACAAAAAGGCCACCAGCAACGTGCGTGATTTCGAGAAGGCTGTTATCGCTGCCGCCGATGACTACCAGGTTGATGGCGATGGTCCTGCAGCGCTGGATTGCGTGCTGGACAACCTCGACGCATGGGCGTCATCGGAGGCCCTGTTGACGGAGGACGTCAACCACGTCGGTCAGGCGGTACGCAAATGGGCACTGGCAGCCGCTGCGAACGCCTATCTCAGGATGTGGACGTCGGCGCCGGAGGCCGCCATGGACCTGGAGCGGGCGCGCCGAATTGAGGACTGGTTTCTGCGCTTGAGCGATGGGGTCCGCGATTACTACACGGATCGAAAAGCCAAGAAGGTCAACAACCATGACTACTGGGCGGCCTGGGCCGTGATGTCGGCATCGGTGGCAACCCAGGACTGCGACGACTGGAACTGGTCGCTGGCCAAGTTCGATGAAGCCATGGGGCAGATCAATGAGGACGGTTACCTGCCCAAGGAACTCAGCCGGGAAACTCGGGCCTTGGAATATATGAACTACGCCATGCAGCCCCTGACCATGATCGCGCTGTTTGCCGAGGTCAATGGCAACTCTGTTTACGAGCGTTACCAGGACCAATTTACGAAGATGGCCGGAAATGTCGTCGCGGGGCTGGATGATCCGGAACGAATTGAAGACATCACCGGAGACGAGCAGATTGTCGACGGGCTTTATAAAGCCTGGTCCCTGGCCTGGATGGAACCCTGGCAGGCGGCCTGGGGCCCGGTTGAGGGAATGCCCGCCTTTCTGGACGAACTTCGGCCGATGAAATCCACCCGTCTGGGTGGCGATATTTCCTATCTGTACGGCATTAACCCGCTGTGGCCCGAGGGCGCGCAGCCGGATCCACCCAGCAACATCACCCTAAGTAAACGGTTCTAACGGGCCCTGGTTCAAGGGTCCTGATCAACACGCCAACGGACGTCCCTGTGGTACGTCTTTGTAGAGCAAAGGAGCAGAACGATGATTCCAGTCATACTCTCAGGTGGTAACGGTTCACGGCTTTGGCCGCTCTCGCGCCAGGCCTATCCCAAGCAGTTCCTCCCATTGGTGGGAGAGCAAAGTATGCTGCAGGAAACTCTGTGCCGGTTACCGGTTGACGACACCGAGTCGCCGGTTGTGGTGGCCAACGATGAGCACCGTTTTATTGTCAAAGAGCAGTTGGAGGCCATAGGCCGCCAACCGTTGTCGATCCTGCTGGAGCCGTTTGGCCGCAACACCGCCCCGGCGGTCGCGATGGCCGCGATCGAAGTCGCCAGGAAAGATCCCAAAGCCATCATGCTGGTGTTGCCCGCGGATCATGCCATAGAAAATGTCGAGGCATTCCAGCGAGCCGTTGCCCAAGGGCAGGAAGCCGCCAGATCCGGAGGATTGGTGCTGTTTGGTATTACACCAACCCGGCCGGAAACCGGCTACGGCTATATCGCGGCCGGCCAGTCCGGAGAAGCGCCCGGCGCTGCCAGGCCGGTGTCCCGCTTTATCGAGAAACCGGACGCGGAAAAAGCCGCCGCGCTGTTGTCTGCCGGTGGCTACTACTGGAACAGCGGGATGTTCATGTTCCGCGCCGACAGCTATCTGGCGGAACTGAAAAAACACAGCCCGGACATTTACGACACCTGTCTTCTGGCTGCCCGAAGCCTCGAACGCGACATGGACTTTACCCGTATTCCCTCGGAGATATTCGAGCACTGCCCGGACGATTCCATTGACTACGCGGTGATGGAGAAAACGTCCAAAGCCCTGTTGGTGCCCATGGATGCCGGCTGGAGCGACGTTGGCTCCTGGTCCACGATCTGGGATGTGACCGACAAGGATGAGAACGCCAATGCCATCCTGGGCGACGCCTGCCTGGAAGACAGCGATAACTGCCTGGTGCACACCTCGGACAAGCTGGTGGCCATGTTGGGCGTGAAAGACCTGGTGGTGGTCGACACCAAGGATGCGTTGATGGTTGCCCACAAGGACAAGGTGCAGGACGTCAAGAAACTGGTGAAGCGGCTGAACGCGGACCAACGCTCGGAAACCCGCACGCATCGGCAGGTGTATCGCCCCTGGGGCAGCTACGACAGCATCGATATGGGCAACCGTTTTCAGGTGAAACGCATAAGCGTCAAGCCGGGCGAGAAGCTGTCGCTGCAGAAGCACCATCACCGGGCTGAGCACTGGATCATCGTAAAGGGTACGGCCGAAGTGACCCGTAACGAGGAAACGTTCCTGCTCTCGGAAAACGAATCGACCTACATCCCCATTGGCGCGGTGCACCGGTTGTTCAACCCCGGGTGCATTCCTCTCGAACTGATTGAAGTCCAGTCAGGCGCTTACCTGGGGGAGGATGACATTGAACGCCTGGACGACCGCTACGGTCGCGCCGCGCCCACCCCGGACGTGGAGGAAGAGCAGATTCCGGTGATGTCGGAAAAAGTGTAGGGCCAACGCGGCCCGCTCTGCATAACCGCCGGAGCTGTAAAGAGCGGGCCGCGCCATTGATCGAAGGTTTGACGGAGAAACAGCTATGGACGTGTCCTGTTTTAAGGCTTATGACCTGCGCGGTCGGGTTCCCGACCAGTTGAATCCCGAACTGGCAGAGCGTATCGGGCGTGCGTATGTGGAGCTGACGAGTGCCCGCAGGGTTGTGGTGGGGTATGACATCCGGCTATCGAGCCCGGAGATTGCAGCAGCATTGACCATCGGGCTCAAAGCAGCAGGGGCGGATGTCTATGACATCGGTCTTTGCGGTACCGAGCAGGTCTATTTTGCCACCAGCCATTACAGCATGGATGGCGGCATCATGGTGACGGCCAGCCACAACCCCAAGGATCACAATGGCATGAAGCTGGTCGGCCGCGAATCGCGCCCCATCAGCTCGGATAACGGCCTGAATGCCATCCGCGACAGGGTATCCCAGCCGTTTATGGATGCCGCCGTTCCGGGGCGCCTGGAAAGCCTGTCAGTGGAGGCCGACTATATCCATCATTTGTTGGGGTACATCGACGGCACTAAAATCAACCCATTGAAAGTGGTGGTTAATGCGGGCAACGGCGGTGCGGGGCCGGTTATCGACGCGTTATCACGGTGGCTGCCCTTTGATTTCGTAAGGCTGCATCACGACCCAGATGGGCATTTCCCGAACGGGGTTCCCAATCCTCTGCTCGAGGAAAACCGGGCGGTCACCGCTGAGGCGGTTCTGCGCGAGGGGGCTGATATGGGTATCGCCTGGGACGGCGACTACGACCGTTGTTTCTTCTTCGACGAAAACGGCCGGTTTATCGAAGGCTATTACATCGTGGGCCTGTTGGCGGACCAGTTTCTGCAGAAGGTGGATGGCGGCAAGATCATTCACGACCCGCGGCTGACCTGGAATACCCAGGAGCTGGTCCGAGAGGCTGGCGGAACGCCCATCGAAAGCAAAACCGGACACGCGTTTATCAAACAACGGATGCGCGAGGAAGATGCCCTGTATGGGGGTGAAATGAGCGCCCACCACTATTTCCGCGACTTCGCCTACTGCGACAGCGGCATGATTCCCTGGCTTCTGGTGGCCGAACGTCTGTGCCAGATAGGGCAGCCGCTATCGTCGCTGATCGATGCCCGCATTGAGGCATTCCCCGCAAGCGGAGAGATCAACCGTACGGTGGACGATCCGGCCCGGTTGCTTGCGGTGATCGAGGAAATCTATGGTGCCGATGCGGTATCCGTCCGGCACGTTGATGGTCTGAGCGTGGAATTTGAACGCTGGCGTTTCAATCTCCGAATGTCGAACACCGAGCCGCTGGTGCGGCTGAATGTAGAGTCCCGGGGGGACATTGCGCTGATGAAGCAAAAGACCTCGGAGCTGCTGGAGGAAATGGCGCGGCTGGATCAGCCGGATACCCGTCGAACGGCTACGGGGGTTAGCTGAAACGTCGGCCGTGCCCTATAGTCAGGTGTTGAATAACAACACCAGGAGACCCGTATGAACTCCATCTTCGACAAGGGATTAGAGCCGACCGACGCCAATAACGCGACACTGACACCGCTGGATTTCCTGGCCCGCACGGCCAGCGTGTACCCGGAATACCCGGCGGTGATTCACGGTGCTACACGCCGCAACTGGCAGCAGACCTACGAGCGTTGTCGCCGCCTGGCGTCCGCGCTGGCTGACAGAGGTGTCGGCAAGGGCGACACCGTGGCGGCGATGCTGCCAAACATTCCGCCCATGCTGGAATGTCATTTCGGCATCCCCATGTTGGGGGCAGTACTCAACGCCCTGAATACCCGCCTGGATGCCAAGGCCATTGCCTTCATGCTGGAGCACGGCGAGGCGAAAGTTCTGATTGCCGACCGGGAGTTTGGCGACGTCATCAACGAAGCCGTTGGCATGCTCGACAACCCGCCGCAGGTGATTGATGTCAACGACCCCGAATTCAGCGGTGCCGGAACCCAGGTGAGCGATCTGGATTACGACGCTTTCGTAGCCAGCGGCGACCCGGCCTTCGACTGGCAAATGCCGGCGGACGAATGGGATGCGATTTCGCTGTGCTATACCTCCGGCACCACCGGTAACCCGAAAGGCGTGGTGTACCATCATCGCGGTGCCTACGAAAACGCCATGGGCAACCAGGCGGTGTGGTCCATGGGCATGCATCCGGTGTACCTGTGGACGCTGCCGATGTTCCACTGCAACGGCTGGTGTTTCCCCTGGACCATCACCGCCTTTGCCGGCACCCACGTGTGCCTGCGTAAGGTGGAGCCAGAGAAGATCCTGCAGCTGATCAGCGAACACAAAGTCAGCCACATGTGCGGGGCGCCCATCGTATTGAACACCTTGCTGGGCGCTTCAGAAGCGGCAAAGTCCAGCTTCAGCCACACCGTTCAGGCAATGACCGCAGGTGCGGCACCCCCGGCAAAAGTCATCGAAGCCATCGAAAACATGGGCTTTCGCGTGACCCACGTTTACGGACTTACCGAGGTGTACGGGCCGGTCACGGTGTGTGCGTGGAAATCCGAATGGGATGACCTGCCGGTGGAAGACCGGGCCCGCATCAAGGCACGGCAGGGCGTTCGCTACCATACCCTGGCTGGCATGATGGTAGGTGATCCGGAAACCATGGAAGCGGTGCCGAAAGACGGCAACACCATCGGCGAGATTTTCCTGCGCGGCAACACGGTGATGAAGGGTTACCTGAAAAACCCCAAAGCCACCGAGGAAGCTTTCCGCGGCGGCTGGTTCCACACCGGCGACCTGGCCGTCTGGCACGCCGATGGGTATGCGGAGATCAAGGATCGCCTGAAAGACATCATCATTTCCGGTGGCGAGAACATCTCGACCATCGAAGTGGAGGATGTGCTCTACCGCCATCCCGATATCCTCGAAGCCGCTGTGGTGGCAAGGCCGGACGAAAAGTGGGGCGAAACACCCTGCGCCTTCGTAACGCTCAAGCCGGAAGCAGGGGAGGTCAGCGAGGACGATATCATCGCCTTCTGCCGGGAGCGGATGGCGAAATTCAAAGTACCCAAGACGATCGTGTTCAGCGAACTGCCGAAAACGTCCACCGGCAAGATCCAGAAGTTCGTGCTGCGGGACGACGCCAAAAAGCTCTGACCGCGAGTGATATATAAACCTCGGGGCAGCCCACAATGCCGTCCCGGGGTGTCATTTTTTATCAAATTTCCTGCCCGGTTATGTCATGGCGCTAAGACCGCGACTGCGACAGACTGATGATTACCCAAACAAGGCCACACGATTCACCGACGGGAGATACCCATGACCAGCGCTGTTGATCAAGAAGAACTCGACATGTTCCGGGAGTCCGTCATCAAGGCCCTGGAAACCGAAGTAACACCCCACTACGAAGCGTGGGAACACTCCGGCATCGTGCCCCGGGAACTCTGGGACACCCTGGGCAACGCCGGCATGCTGTGCGTCGACGTACCCGAAGACTGGGGCGGCTGCGGCGCCCCCTTCCAGTACTCTGTTGTCGTGGGCGAAGAAATGGCCCGCATGGGCTTTGGCGCCCTGTCCACCAATGTCATGGTGCACTCCGACATCGTCGCCCCGTACCTCAGCCACATCGGCAACGAAGAACAGCGCCAATACTGGCTGCCCAAAATGGTCTCCGGCGAAGCCGTCGGCGCCATCGCCATGACCGAACCCGGCGCTGGCAGCGACCTCCAGGCCATCCGCACCAGTGCCGTCAAAGACGGCGATGACTACATTCTCAACGGCTCGAAGACCTTCATCACCAACGGCCAGCACGCCGACATGGTCATCGTCGCCGCCAAAACCGACCCCAAGGCCGGCGCCCGTGGCATCAGCCTGTTCCTGGTCGACACTTCGTTGCCCGGCTACAGCAAAGGCCGCAACCTCGACAAAATCGGCCAGCACTCCGGCGACACCTCGGAACTCTTCTTCTCCGACATGCGCATTCCCGCTTCGGCACTGCTGGGTGAGGAAGGCCAGGGCTTCATGTACCTGATGCGAGAACTCCCCCGTGAGCGCCTCGTCATCGGCGCATTGGGCGTTGCCGCCGCACGCGGCGCCCTGGACCTGACCATCAACTACGCCCAGGAACGGGAACTGTTCGGCCAGAAACTGGCCCAACTCCAAAACACCCGTTTTGAAATCGCTCGCATGGAAACCGACTGCCGGGTCAACCGCGCCTTCGTCGACGAATGCATCGCGCTGTATGAAAAAGGCGAACTCGACGCGCCCACAGCTTCCATGGCCAAGTACAGCGCCACGGAAATGCAGTGCCGGGTGGCCGACGGGTGTTTGCAGCTGTTTGGCGGTTACGGTTACACCAGCGAGTACCCGATTTCGCGAGCATTTATCGATGCCAGGGTGCAGAGAATTTACGGCGGCACGTCTGAAGTCATGAAAGAAATCATCGCCAGGTCGGTATTAGGTAAGGCTTAATTGGAGGATTGAAGATATGAGCAGCAACGACGTAGTAATCGCAGGCTCCGCAAGAACCCCCATGGGCGGCATGATGGGCGATCTCAGCTCCGTGCGCTCCCCGGATCTCGGCGCTATTTCCATCAAGGCGGCCATCGAAAGAAGCGGCCTGCAGCCCGCCGACATCCAGGAAGTCATCATGGGCTGCGTATTGCCCGGTGGCCTCGGCCAGGCACCCGCACGCCAGGCCTCCCGCGCCTCCGGCATCCCCGATTCCAGCGGTTGCACCACCGTCAACAAAATGTGCGGCTCCGGCATGCAGGCCGTCATCATTGCCCACGACCAGATCAAAGCCGGCACCAACAACATCATGATCGCCGGCGGCATGGAAAACATGAGCCAGGCTCCTTACCTGCTGCCCAAAGCCCGCGCCGGCTATCGTATGGGGCATGGCCAGCTCATGGACTCCATGTTCCTCGATGGCCTTGAAGACGCCTACGAAGGCGGCCTCATGGGCGTCTTCGCCCAGCGCACCGCTGATAAATACGACATCAGCCGTGAGGCCATGGACAACTTCGCCATCGCCTCCCTCGAGCGCTCTCTGTCGGCCATCAAGAACGGCGGGTTCTCCGACGAAATCACCCCCGTGACCGTCTCCGGCCGTGGCGGCGACACCGTGGTGGACACCGATGAACAGCCCGGCAAAGCCAAACCCGAGAAAATTCCCCAGCTCAAACCGGCCTTCGCCAAAGACGGTTCTGTCACCGCTGCCAACGCCAGCTCCATCAGCGATGGCGCCTCTGCCATGGTACTGGCCACCCGCGAAGAAGCCGAAAAGCGCGGCCTCACGCCTCAGGCCCGCATCGTCGCTCACGCTACCCACGCCCGCCTGCCGGCCGAGTTCACCCTCGCGCCCATCGGTGCCATCGAGAAGGTATTGAAGAAAGCCGGCTGGAGCCGCGATGACGTTGACCTGTTTGAAATCAACGAAGCCTTTGCCGTGGTTACCCTCGCTGCCATCAATGAGCTGGGGCTCGATGCTGACAAGGTGAACGTCCATGGTGGCGCCTGTGCCCTGGGTCACCCCATCGGCTCTTCAGGGTCGCGGATCATGGTCACCCTGATCAACGCCCTGAAACAGCGTGGCCTGAAGCGCGGCGTGGCGTCCCTGTGCATCGGGGGCGGGGAAGGTACCGCTGTCGCGATCGAACTGCTGTAAGCGGAAAAAAGAGCTACTGGTCCTGCTTGCGGTAGGCCAGTGGGCTGAGCCCGGTCCAGTGCTTGAAGGCACGGGAAAAGGCACCGGGCTCGGTAAATCCCAGCTGTGACGAAATCTCCGACACCGTCAGGTTCTGCCGCGTGAGCATGATGACCGCCTGGTCCCGCCTGAGGTTGTCCTTGATCTTCTGGTAGGAACTGCCTTCTGCCTTCAGTTTGCGCGACAGGGTGTAGGCGGTCATATGCAGTTGCCCGGCGATTTGCTCCAGAGTGGGCAGGCGTTCATCGTCCACGTTTTCCAGAATCTGCCGAACCCGGGTGGTCAGACTGTCGTCCTCATCGGTCCAGATCAACAGGTTGCGCGGCGACTTCTCGATAAACCTGTCCAGTTCCCCCGGCGTTCTCGTTACTGGCATGTCCAGATAGTTGTGGCTGAAAAACAGACTGTTGCGGTCGCGATTAAAGAAACACTGGCAGGGAAAGACAAACCGGTACTCGTCAAAATGTCCGGGTAAATCATGTTGGAAGATGGCGTGGCTGAGCACGATCTTGCGCCCGATCAGCCAGCCGATCAGCCGATGCCACACCATCAGCAGCCATTCCACCAGGAAGTTGTCCGGGTCGAGCTCCGGATGACGATGGGTGATGCTCAGCTCCACGCCGTCGCCGCGGGTGTCCAGTTCGATCACAATGTCATCGGAGAACAGCCGGTAACAGCGAATGCTCTGGCGGATGACCTCCTCCAGGTTGCTGCTGTGAACCACCAGTGATCCCATCAGGTGAAAGTGCCCCACGCGACAGGGGTGAGTGGTACGGCCCATGAACTCATCGTCCAGCTTGCCCCACACCAGCCGGAACAGACGGATAAACTGTTCCGTGGGCACCCGTGCCCGTGGCGAGTGGATGAACTCCGGGTCGATGCCATTATTGCGAAGCAGTTCATCGGAGTAGCCACCGCTCTTTTCCAGGCCATAGAGAACGGCCCTGGCGTAATGGGAGGAGAAGGTCAGGTTCTTCATGGACGGTGTTCAGGCTCTGCCGGCAATCAGGTTCATGGAATGTATCTTACGGACGGACAAAGCTGAAAGACATAGGTGTCAGAAACCTATTATCGGTAACCTGCTATATTGAGCTTGGTCCTTCTTTGAGCCCGACGCCGCCAATTTTCCAGTCGTCGCCATTCTTGACCATTTGGTAGTGGGCGATCCAGTGCTTTCCCTCCGGCCCCAATAGCCGTACCACCTGAATCTGGAAACCGGGGTGGGGAATGCGCTCCATGAACTCAATGGACGATGCCCGGTGGACGGGCGCATAGGACAGCTTGACCATATCGTAGAACGTATCTATCGAGCCGGATTGCTGCTTGATGCCCTCCGAGGCATAGTCCCAGGCGGCTTCCCTGTCGTCATTGGCAAAGGCTTCAATCTGCGACAGGATCGTGTTCTGGATGGCGTCATCGATAGTGTCGTTGTCGGCATGGCCACCCGCGGTCATGACGGCGAAGAACAGGAATACCGATATCAGTGCAATAGCGCGTTTCATCGAATAGCCTCCCGATGACAACAGTATAGGTGATACGCGGGAGAGGCGGGGCTGGATTCAATGGCAGCCTCAAGCGACCTCAGAACGGCTGCAAATTCTTACAGTGTCGGTTTGGGCGGCGTGTTATCTTTCGCCTGTTATACTTTTTCCAAAGCTCCTGACAGGTTGTAAGGTTATGGCCGAGGGTACCAAACACCCCCAGAAACTGCTGTTATTTTATCTGACCAATCAGAGGCCGTTCGGCCTGGGCACCCTGAAGATTCGGGAAATCATGCCATTTGTACCGCTGACCAGACTGCCGCACAGTCATTCGGCGGTGATCGGCACCATGAGTTTTCGTGGCTCGGCCGTGCCGGTGATCGACATGGCGGCAGCGGTTGGCTATCCGCCACTCACCGAGGATGAACGCAAGACCGCTTCCATCATTGTGACGGATATCCAGCGCCAGGAAATCGGCTTTCTGGTACGAAGCGTTCGAAAAATTATCGAAACCGAATGGAAAGAGGTCCTGCCGCCACCTCGTAGTCTGGGCGACAAAGCCTTCATTACCGGACTGGTGAATTTTGAGGACCAGATTGTCCAATTGCTGGATGTGGAGTTGCTGCTGGCCAGAGTGTATCCGGAGTCCATCAATCCCCGTGAAGTGGTGCTGACGGACGTCCAGAGGGAAATCCTGAAAGGCCTGAATATACTGCTGGTAGACGATTCTCAGGTGGCACGGAAACAACTGTCGGATGCCCTGGATAGCAAGGATGTGAGCTATTTCGTGACCACCAACGGGCGGGATGCGCTGGACCTGATGCTGAACGCCGACCGCGATGGAAAACCCATCAATATTTTGGTGAGTGACATCGAAATGCCCGGCCTGGACGGCTACGAGCTGACTTTCAATGTGAGGGACAGCGGCAACGCCCTGAAGCAGCCGTATATCATCTTGCATACCTCCCTCAACAGTGAAATGAGCGTGAGTTACGCCAAACAGGTGGGGGCAGACGAGGCATTGACCAAATTCGATGCGGAAGAGTTGCTGCACGCCATACTGCGCGGGGCCGAGCAGGTGTGAGGGTTACTGGTCGGGCGTTTCCACCAGCCTGGCACGGACCCGTGGAAGATGCGCCGGAAACTGAGCCTGTATAAAGGTGATCAACCCCTCGCGGATGGCACAGCGGAGATTCCAGAGCGAGCTTGAGTCCCTGGCGCTGAGCAGAAAGCGCACTTCGATATTGGCCTCGCCGGCTTCCGTCACCTGCACGATCCTGGTCTTCCCATCCCAGTCAGGCGCCTGCTCCAGCAGTCTCTCAAACTCAGTTCGTAGTGGTTCGATGGGCATGGAATAATCGACGGTGATGAACACCGTTCCCATCATTTCGGTGTCGTGTCTCGACCAGTTCTGGAACGGGTTTTCGATAAACCATTGCAGCGGCACCACCAGCCGCCGCAGGTCCCAGACCCTCAGCACTACGTAGGTGGCGGTGACTTCCTCCACCCAGCACCATTCGCCCTGTACATGCAGCACATCATCGATGCGGAACGGCTGGGTGAGGGCAATCTGCATGCCCGCCAACAGGTTGCCCAGCACCGGTTTGGCCGCGAAACCGAGAATAATGCCGCCGATGCCCGCCGAGGCCAGCAGGCTGCTGCCAAGGTGGCGAACCGGTTCGAACGTCACCAGCGCTGCGCCCAGGCCCACAATGACGATGAGAATGTTCAGCACCCTCACCAGGAAGCGCGTTTGCGTTTCCACCTTGCGGGCCCGTTTCCACTGGCCTTCCAGGACCGGATTCAGAGAGACGATGACGTCGCCGATGGCCGACGTGCAGCGCACCAGCGCCCAGGTGACCGCCACAATCAGCAGCAGCGTGGCGGCGTGACGCAAGTGATTGATCAGTGGCAGGTCCTGGGACGCGGTTTCGAGTATGGCATTGAGCACCACAAGGGTAATGGCAACACCCAGAGCGGTTGATGACGCATCCAGGAACAGGCGGGGAACGGTTTTGCTGCGGGTTAAGCGTTGAACCGTTGCCAGCACACCCTTGTACACAAGAAAGGTGATAGCCATTGAGAGCACGACGGTAATGCCCGGATGCCACCAGGCTTCCAGGCCTGCCTTCAGCGTGTTCAGGGTTTCAAAATCAGTCATGGGCGATTGGTATTGAATCAGCGGGTGGGCCAGAACGTTGTTGTCGTCAGTTTAAACTGCTTTTCAACGGCGTGATATGGTTGCCGTCCGTTCCTTGCTCAAAAATGTGTTTATGAAACTGATCCTCAGCCGTAAAGGCTTTGATTCCTCCGCAGGCGGCTGTCCCAGCCCGGTGTTCCCTGACCGGTCTTTCTATACCCTGCCGATCCCGGATTCACGTTCCCGGATCACCTACAGTGATATCCATCATGAAGGGTTGAATGTTGGCAAGTTGGTGGCGGACCTGACCGGCGATCGTCGTGGTGGTGCCCGAAAGGCTCACCTTGATCCGGATCTGATCGCTTGCGCTTATCCCCGGGAAACCGGCTGGCGGCCTTGCCTGGGGCAAACCGGCGCAGCACAGGGACACCTTCGTAAGCAGCAGGTGGGCGTGGGGGATCTGTTCCTGTTTTTCGGTCTGTTTCGGGACGTGGAAAAACAGGGCCGACGCTGGCAGTTTGTAAAACAGGCCCGACCGTTTCACGGGGTGTGGGGCTGGCTCCAGATAGGTGAGGTGTACCACATTGATGAGTTGTCGGAGAGTGACCTGCAGTGGGCCCGTTACCATCCGCACTTCCATGGCCAGCCGGATGGTGGAAATACCCTTTATGTGGCCTCCGATACACTGCAATTTGAGGGGCGACCAACCGGCCTGCCCGGGGCCGGGGTGTGTGAACGTCTGGAGGATCGGTTCCGCCTGACGGCGCCGGATGCCGCTTCGACCACCCAATGGCGACTACCGGGGTGTTTCTATCCGGATTCGGCGGACACGGCGATGAGTTTTCACGGTAACCTCGCCCGCTGGTCCCGGGACGGGGACGACTGCACTCTGAGAAGTGCCTCGCGGGGGCAGGAGTTTGTGTTGGATACTATCGAATATCCGGGCGTTGTTTCGTGGCTGAGAGAGATTTTATGAACGTGATGTTGTTGGGTGCCACCGGCTTGACCGGACGTCAGGTACTCGAAGGCCTGCTGGCGCGGGAAGAGGTGTCGTCGGTTGTCGCGCCGGTGCGGCGAGCGCTGCCGCTGAACCATGAAAAACTGCGTCAGCAGGAAGTGGATTTTGATCACCTGGAAGAGCACCGCGATTTGTTCGCGGTCGATGCCATCGTCTGTTGCCTGGGCACCACCATCAAGAAGGCCGGCTCCCGCGAGCAGTTCCGAAAAGTGGATTATGGTTACCCGATGGCAGCGGCCGAACTTGGCCGGGCAAACGGTGCACAGGTGTTCGTGCTGATGTCTGCCATTGCCTCGTCATCGTCTTCCACCGTTTTCTACAATCGAGTGAAGGGAGAGCTGGAAGACGGCATAAAGTCACTTGGCTATCCCTGCCTGTCCATCTACCAACCCAGTCTGCTGTTGGGCGACCGCAACGAGCAGCGCACCGCCGAAGCACTGGGCATAAAAGCCATGCCCTTCATCAACCGCGCATTGATCGGCCCGTTGGAAAAGTTTCGCGGTATTGAGGCGGCCACTGTGGCCAGGGCGATGGTGAATGAGGTGTTGGCGCTTGCTCAGCAAACGCCCGCCGAATCGAACATCCGGGTACACGAATATCCGGATATCGTGACGTTGGCTTCGCAGGATGTAGCACCCTGACGGTCAGGACCCGTGGAATTCAGCAGGGCGCTTGGCCAGGAACGCCGAGACGCCTTTTGCGAAATCTCCGGTTCGCGTCATTTCCAGGAATGCCTGCTTTTCCGCTTCTAACTGAGCAGCCAACTGATCGCCACAGGCTCCGTCGGTAAGCCGTCGGAAAGCACCGAAGGCTCGGGTGGGGCCATTCGCGACTTTTTCCGTTATCTCGGCCACCCGTTTTTCAAAGTCGGCTTCCGGAACGCACTCGGTGATCATGCCCCAGTCTTTGGCCTCCGCCGCGCTCAGGGTCCGGCCCAATAGCATTAACTCGGCTGCCCGCCCGGTGCCAATCTTGTGCGTCAGAAACCAGCTGCCACCACAGTCAGGCACAGCGCCGATGCCGTTATAAGCCATCAAAAACCTGGTGTCGCCCTGAGCAATAACAAGGTCTGCCATCAAAGCCAGGCTCAGCCCGGCACCGGCGGCAACCCCCTTGACCACCGCAATCACCGGAGCGTCCATGCTGCGTAGCAGGAGGATGGCCGGGTTGACCGCATCCAGAATGGCGCTGACGGCCTCTCCCGCCTGTTCGGGGGAGCCAGCCATGCTGGCGATATCCCCGCCTGCCATAAAAGCGCGCCCAGCGCCGGTCAGAACGATGCATCGAAGGCCTGACTGGTCTTTCAGTGCCTGAGCCGCGGCAAGGAAGGCTTCTGCCAGGGGCACGCTGATGGCGTTCAGGGCTTCTGGCCGGTTGAAGGTCAACGTTGCGATGCCGGTGTCGGCGTCGAAATCAGTGGTTACCAGGGAATCAGTCATTGTGGAAGGCTCTCGTGTCGTGGCGGGACTGTGGTTCTCTTGTTTTTAAAGCCGCCTTTGTTGTCTGACAGATAACAGGATAGAAGGGTTTGCCCAATGTTGCCTGAATGGACTACTTTTAATCTGGACCGGGGATCAGCCCGGTGACAAGAAAAAACAACAACGACAATCATCTTCGGGCGTGAGATGGGTATCAGCAGGGCGTATTCGTGAGCCTGTCTGCCCGGCGCCAGGGGTGCCGGGAGGTAATGTGAGCATCCTTGAGATCAGTAACCTGTCTCTCTCATTTGGTGGTGTCAAGGCGCTGCAGGATGTCAGTTTCCGTGTGCCTGAAAACACCATCACGACCATTATCGGCCCGAATGGTGCTGGCAAGACCTCGCTTTTTAACTGCATCTCCGGTTTCTACAAACCACAACAAGGCAACATTCGCTACCAGGGCCAGCCGCTGCCGGGCAGTATCAAGCCGCCGAGACGGGCCGCACTTGGCCTTGCCCGAACCTTCCAGAATATTGCCCTGTTCCGGGGGATGACAGTGCTCGACAACATCAAGCTTGGCGCCCATGTGCACATGAAGAGCGGCCTGCTCAGTGCGCTGGCCTATTTCGGGCCCGCCCGCCGTGAGGAAACGGCTGTCCGCCAAGAGGTGGAAGAGCGGATTATCGACTTCCTGGAAATCGACCATATACGACGCCAGCCGGTGGCCAGCCTCCCCTACGGCCTTCAGAAACGGGTTGAGCTTGCCCGTGCCCTGGCCATGAAACCTCAGGTATTGATGCTGGATGAGCCGGTAGCCGGCATGAACCGGGAAGAAAAGGAGGATATGGCCCGGTTTATTCTGGATATCCGGGAAGAGTGGGGCATTACCGTGCTGATGGTGGAACACGACATGGGCATGGTGATGGACATATCAGACCATATCGCGGTCCTGAATTTTGGTCAGGTCATCACCGAAGGTGTGCCTGCGGATGTTCAAAACAACCCCGAGGTGATCAAGGCCTATCTGGGCAACAGCGACATCGACAGTTTGCGAAGGAAGCTCAATCCGGAAGGGGAGGTTGCCTGATGGATTGGTTGTTCTTTGGTGAAATCAGCCTGGCCGGCCTGGCCATGGGTGGGCTCTACGCCCTTATCGCGTTGGGGTTTGTGATCATTTACAAGGCCACCCGGGTGATCAATTTCGCCATTGGCGAGATCATGATGTTTGCCGCCTACCTGTTCCTGGCATTTGCTGGCGGCATGGAGTTATCACCATGGATTGCCCTGCCGCTGGCGGTGATCGGCGGCAGTATTCTTGGCGGTGTGATCGAGAAGACCATGATCCGGCCCATGCTGGGCGAGTCTCCCATCTCGGTGGTGATGGTAACCATCGGCATTGGCAGTATCCTGGTGGGCCTGGTGGAGTTTATCTGGACCGCCGACCCGCAGTTGTTGCCCAGTTTTCTGCCTCGGGAGCCGGTGTTTATCGGCCCACTCTACCTGGCCCCGAAAATCGCCTATGGTTTTCTGATTGGTTCTGCTCTGCTCATTATTTACCTGCTTTATTTCCGCTTCTCGCGGGGTGGCGTGGCCCTGAGGGCAACGGCCTCGGATCAGGCGGCGGCGTATTCCATGGGTATTAACGTGCGCCGGGTGTTCAACATGGCCTGGGTGTTTGGATCACTCGCGGCATCGTTGGCTGGTGTGTTGGTGGCCGCCACCGGCGGACTCAGCCCGCAATTCGGGATTATTGGTCTGAGTGTGCTGGTGGTGGTGATCGTCGGCGGCCTGGACAGCATTCTCGGTGCCCTGGTCGCCGGCGTGTTTATTGGCTGGCTGGAGACGGTTGCCGGTGCCTACCTCGGAGGCGAGTACCGGATGCCGGCAACGTTCCTGGTGCTGGCGGTGATCCTGGTGATCCGCCCCTACGGCCTGTTCGGCACCCACGAAATAGAGCGAGTTTAAGATGCGCATCGGTGACGCAAAACAGAGTTACGAGGCTGATGAGGCAATCTGGACCAGTTCGACCCAGAAGCTGTGGCTGGGTTTTTTCCTGCTGATTCTCATGGTGTTCCCGTTTGCCGTCGACTCTTACCTGTTGTACCTGGGTTGCCTGGTTGGCATTGCCGTGATCAGCACCACCGGCCTGAACATCCTGACCGGTTTTACCGGCCTGATTTCCCTGGGGCAGGCCGGGTTCATGGGCGTTGGCGCCTACACGGTGGCATGGCTGTCCATTAATACCGGCCTGCCGTTCCCGATCACTCTGGTGCTGGCCGGGCTTATGGCTGCCGCTGTCGGGATTCTGGTGGGACTGCCATCACTACGGGTCAAAGGTCTGTATCTGGCCATCGCCACCCTGGCTGCGAGCGTGTTCCTGCACTTCATTTTTGCCGAGTGGGAACCCGTCACCGGTGGCATGGGTGGCCTGAGCCTGGAGCCAGCGCACCTGTTCGGGCTGACGTTCCAAAGTGATTTCATGATGTATTTCATCATCGTGCCGCTGGCCGTGCTGATGGTGCTGGCCGCTCGCAATGTGTTCCGCACCCGGATTGGTCGGGCCTTTATCGCCATCCGTGACCGCGATATTTCCGCCGAGATCCTCGGTATTAACCTTTTGCGCTACAAGCTGATGTCGTTCGCGCTCAGCTCTTTCTATGCCGGGGTGGCCGGTGGCCTGTTCGCCTATTTCTACCGCGTGGTTACCCCGGAGAGTTTTCCGCTTTCCATGTCCATTTTCTATCTGGCGGCGGTGATCGTCGGCGGTATGGGGAATTTGCTGGGCGGCATTTTGGGTGCCGCTTTCATGACTCTGGTGCCGGAAGCGCTGAAACTGCTAACGGCGGCACTGACACCGTTTTACCCCAACGCCCCGGTGTTCATGTCGCCGATGCTGGAGATCATTTTTGGCGGCCTTATCGTGGGCTTCCTGATTTTCGAACCTCATGGCCTCGCGGAAATCTGGCACCGAATCCGCCGTTTTTTCCGCCTCTGGCCGTTCCGGAATTAACGGTTCCCTCACGGGAGCCCGTGCAACACCAACAACAAGAAGCTGCAAGGAGAAAGAACATGTTCAGAAACATCCTCAAAAAAGGTCGCCGGCTTGCCGGCCTTGGCAGTTTGGTCGCTGCGTTGACAATGGCCGCGCCGGTGATGGCACAGGACAAGGAGCCCGTCGTGTTTGGCGGCTCCATACCCCTCTCCGGTGTGTTTGCGTTTGCCGGTATTCACATCCACGCCGGTCTGACCGACTACACCAACTGGATCAACAGTCAGGGGGGCATCAATGGTCACCCGGTAGAGTATGTGATGGAAGACACCGCCTACGAGGTGGACCGCTCGGTGGCGGCCTTCAAGAAGATTTCCGGTAGCAGTTCCCCGGCTACCTACTACGGCGACAGCACTGGTTTCATGAAAGCCATCGCCTCTGAGCTCAACAGCCAGGGCAACACGCTTATGAGCGGGGCCTCGTTCGCGACCGCGTTGACGGATAACGAGCAATACCCCTACCAGTTCATTCCCGGCCCGAACTACAGCCAGATGTTTGGCATCATTCTGGAGTACATTGCCACTCAGGGTGAAGGTGGTGATATGCCCACCGTGGCGTTTGTATACAGTGATACCGAGTTCGGTAAGGACCCCATCGAAAACGGCAAAGCCCGCGCGGGTGAACTGGGCATCGACGTCGTCGAGGAGATCGTGACCAAGCCCGGCAGTGTGGATGTGTCTGCTGAGGTCCTGAAACTCCGCAGGGTACGACCGGACTATGTTGTGTTTCATGGCTACGTATTGTCGCCGATCAACGAGTTCATGGTGCAGATGCGCCAGATGGGCCTTGATACCCAGTTCATGGGCACCTTCTGGTCCTCGGACAAGTTGATCATCGACAAGATGGGTGCAGACGCTGACGGCTACATGGGCGTAATGCCCTACAACTACTACGACAGCGAGGAAAGCGGTCCCATGCTTGATGCCCTCCGCGCCCAGGCGGAGAAGAGCGACCCGGAAGCGGGCTACCGTCCTACCGGCTACATGCAGGGGTGGTTCAATGCCATGGTCTGGACCGAAGTGGTCAAGCGCACGCTCGATGCGGGGAAAGAACTGACCGGAGACAACATGGCGGAGTCTCTTGCCTCTATTGAGGACTGGGATACTGGCGGCATTATCGGCATTCCGGTCACCGTGCGGAACATGTCCTTCCCGGTCGGCCGGATCTGGCGGGTAAATGCTGAAGAAGGCCGTTATGAGCCGGTATCGGACTGGATTCACCTTGACTGAGGGGCTGTATGGAAGCCTTGCTGGAAATCGATAATATCGAGGTGGTCTACAACAAGTCGGTGCAGGTTCTTCGGGGCCTGTCGCTGCGGGTGCCGGAGGGCGCCATTGTGGCACTCCTCGGTTCCAATGGTGCTGGCAAATCCACCACTCTGAAAAGTGTCTCCCGCCTGCTGACCCTGGAAGACGGGGAAGTGACCGCCGGGGAGGTGCGTTTCCGGGGCCAGGATGTAAAGGGTACGCCTCCCGAAAAACTGGTGCGTAACGGACTCTTCCATGTCATGGAAGGCCGCCGTGTGTTTGAAGACCTCACGGTGGAGGAGAACCTGATCGCTGCTACCTACGCGCTCAGCGGCGGCAAGCCCTCCCTGAGCGACAGCTACGAACTGGTCTACGATTATTTTCCTCGCCTGAAGGAACGCCGTAAGCAATTGGCGGGTTACCTCTCCGGCGGCGAACAGCAGATGCTGGCTTTGGGTCGTGCGTTGATTGCCCAGCCCGCACTGATCATGCTGGATGAGCCGTCGCTGGGCCTGGCGCCGCTGCTGGTGGAGGAGATCTTTACCATTGTGGCGCGGATCAACCGTGAACAGGGCACTGCGATTCTTCTGGTGGAGCAGAATGCGGCGGTGTCTCTGGCGATTGCCTCATACGGTTACATCATGGAGAACGGCAAGATCGTGATCGACGGGCCGGCGGATAAGCTCACGGCGAATGAGGACGTTCAGGAGTTCTACCTGGGCGTGGGCGGCAAGGAAGGTGAAGCCCGCAGTTACCGCGATATCAAGCACTACAAACGCCGTAAACGGTGGCTGTCATGACAACAATTGCCCTACCTGACCTGACACTGACCCAGATGCTTCGGGCCCACGCCCAGGAGCGGCCGGACGCACTGGCGCTGCGCCAGAAAGACTTTGGCATCTGGCAGGCCTATTCCTGGCGGGCCTACTACGAGCGCGCTCGCCATTTCGGCCTTGGGCTTCGCGCCATGGGGTTGGAGAAGGGTGGTCATGTAGCCATTATCTCGGAAAACCGGGTGGAGTGGGTGATTGCCCAGATGGGTATTGGCATGGTGCGGGGTATCTGTGTGGGTGTGTATCCGACCAGCCCCTGGAAGGAGGTGGCCTACGTTCTCGAACACAGCGATGCGAGCATTGTGGTGTGTGAGGATCAGGAACAGACCGATAAAGTCCTGGAAGCCTGGCCGCAACTGCCACAGCTGAAGCACGCCATTGCCATCGATATGAAAGGCCTTCGTTACTATCCCGAACCCCCGGCGGCGTTCGAGGATATTGAGGCCAGAGGCCGTGCGTTTGAAAAAGACCATCCCGGACTGGTGGACGAACTGCTCGATGGCCAGCGAATGGATGACACCGCCCTGATGATTTACACCTCTGGCTCCACTGGACGGCCGAAGGGCGCGATGATCAGCTGGGGTAATCTTCTTGCTGCCGCGCCCGGCCTTATTGAGTTGCTGCAGGCGGACGAACGCGGTTCCAGTCTTTCCTACCTGCCGCTGTGCCATGTGGCGGAGCAGGCGGTAACCAACATTGCGCCGGTCTATGCAGGCAGCTCCGTCAGCTTCGGCGAGAGCCTGCGCACCGTTCAGGAAGATCTGCGGGAAATTGCGCCGACCTTTTTCCTGGGCGTGCCCCGTATCTGGGAAAAGCTGCATTCCTCGATCTATATCAAAATTCAGGAGACAGGACGTGTCCGGCGGGCATTGTTCAATTGGGCAATCCGGGCCTGTTCGCCCATGGCCACCAAATCCCGGGCGCAGTGGAGCTTGAAAGAAAAAGGGCTTTACAGCCTCTGTTACTGGTTGGTGTTCCGGGCACTGCAGAACTTCATTGGCCTGCGCCGATGCACTATCGCAATGACCGGAGCGGCCCCCATTTCCACCGGAATTCTGGAATTCTTCCGGACCATTGGCATACCCCTGCTGGAAGTTTATGGCCAGACGGAAAGTACCGGCGTGGCAACCGCACAGCCGGTGGATGACGTGCATCTGGGAACCGTGGGCGTCGCGATTGCCGGCGTTGAGGTCAAACTCGGTGAGCACAACGAGATCATCATGCGTGGCGGCAGCATGTTCAAGGGTTACTACAAAAGCGACGAGGCGACCGCCTCAACCCTGAAAGACGGCTGGCTGCATACCGGCGACGTCGGTGAATGGCGGGATGGCCAGCTCAAGATTGTCGACCGCCTGAAAGACATCATGATCACCGCTGGTGGCAAGAACCTGTCGCCAACGGAGATTGAAAACACCATCAAGGCCAGCCCCTATATCAAGGAATGCATTGTGATCGGGGAGGCCCGGAAATATGTTTCCGCTCTGATACAGATCGACTTTGATACGGTGGCCAAATGGGCAGAACAGGAGCGGATTGCCTACACCACTTTCCGAAGCCTCACCGAGCAGGAGCAGGTGAACGAACTGATTCAGGCCGAGGTGACCAAGGGCAACGAACAACTGCCGCAGGTGGCCCAGATCAAGCGCTTCCACCTGCTCACCAAGGAGCTAGACCACGACGATGATGAAGTGACGGCCACCATGAAGGTGCGCAGAAGCAACATCTACGAGAAGTATACCGACGTGATCGAGTCGCTTTATGGTTGAAGTTGGTTACCTCGCGCCCTGCGACAGGCCTCCAGCGCCTTGAGGGCATCGACCTTCAGTGGGAGATTGAGCGCCCACTGAATATCCGTTCTCTCAAAGCCGATGTCCTCCAGTATTTCGTCATCCTCCTTCAGTAAAGGCAGGAACAGGCGACGAAAATGGTGCCTGCGCCGGAAGATTCTGACCCAGAACTCAAACGTTGCCATGAACGCCAGCGGTGGAGTGGCGGGCATGTAAAGCTCCAGCTCCGGCGGTTTGGCGGGGGAGTCTGGACGAAGGTGCGGGCGGCGGAAATCCTGATAATGGCTCATCGTTTCAATCTCCTGTTCAGTCATCAGTATGAGTGCCCTCGCGTGTTCGCTGGGGCATGGTTATCAGCATGCAATGTCACCTTTGATCAAACAAACGAAAAGATTTAATATCTGAGTTAAGAAAAATTGAAAGGTGACTTATGGACAGTACCGAACTTGCGCCCAACCGCGAGGCTGGCCCGCTACTGGATACCGACGTATTGAGAACCTTCGTGGCCATTGCCGAGAGTGGAAGCTTTACCCGCGCCGCGAAGCAGGTTTTTCGCACCCCTTCGGCCCTGAGCATGCAGATCAAACGGCTTGAGGAAATTCTCGGTCACGTCCTCTTTGTGCGCGAAGCCCGTCGCGTCCGGCTGACGCCCGAGGGAGAAGTGCTACTGGGGTATGGCCGGCGACTGCTGCGATTGAACGAGGAGGCTATCCGGCAGTTCCTCTCTCCCGTTTTGGAAGGCCGGGTCAGTCTGGGGACTTCAGACGATGTGGGCAGCCGTATCCTGCCGGGCGTACTGGCGCAGTTCGCGCGCTCGTATCCAGCGGTTCAGGTGGATGTCGTGGTTGGTTCCAGCCAACAGAACCTGGACAGGCTCGACGCAGGAGAGCTGGATATGGTGCTGGTCACCATTGGCAATGAGGGGCAGGAGCGGCGCGGTGAAGTGGTACACACCGAGCCATTGGTGTGGGCCGGCCGCGAAGGGGGTGTCGCTGCCAACCGGTCACCCCTGCCGGTGGCCCTTGCCAGCCATGGTTGCGTATGGCGCCGGGCAGCGCTGACGGCCCTGGATGACGCCCATATTTCCTATCGGGTTGCCTACACCTGCGACAACTGCTTTGGTCAGGAAGCGGCGATGTTGTCGGACCTGGCGGTTGCACCGTTCCCCGTTAGCCTGGTGCGCCCGCCGCTACGAAAGCTCGACCGGGAAGGGCTGCCGGCGCTGGTAGAGTATCAGATCGCACTGGTGCGCGGTGGCAGCAACCCGGTCAACGACGCGCTGGCCGGGCATGTGAAGGACGCGTTTATAGATCTAAGGTGATCTCCCGAGTGTCAATGGGTAACTCGAACCCGATATCGCACAAACATGTACTGTAATTATTTCTTACAGTTCGTTGCCATCTCTGTACCTTAAGATACGTAAACTCCGGTTCGTTGAGCATATATTGAACAATATTCCATATGCCTCATCCAGGGAGGGAGCACCATGTTTGGGCGCCATCGTATTGCGGAATTAACGGATCAGTTAACGGTCTCCAGGGCCGAACAGGAGAGGATTCAGCAAACCCTGAATGCCATTGCCTCCCAAATCGGGTATATCGAGTTCAGCCCTTCAGGAATTGTAGAGTCTGCCAATGACTTGTTGCTCTCCATTATCGGATACGAGCGTCAGGAGGTTGTTGGTAAGCATCATCGGTCTCTGTGTGACTCAAACTATACGGCATCGCCGGAATATCAGCGCTTCTGGGAGGATCTCGGGCGCGGCATCAAGAAACAGGGCACCTTCCCCCGCTTTGCCAAGGATGGCCGACGTGTCTGGCTGGAGGCCACCTACTTCCCCGTCACCAATGAGGACGGCAACGTCTTCAAGGTCATCAAGCTAGCGACAGACGCGACCGCATCCCAGGACAAAGTAGCGGATGATACTGCCATGCTTGATGCCATCGACCGCTATATGGCCGTCATCAAGTTCACGCCCGACGGCGAGATACTGGAGGCCAACGAGAATTTCCTGGCTACCACCGGTTACGCCAAGGACGAGATCCTCCACCAGCACCACAGGATGTTCTGTTTTGATGATTTCTATCGCAATAATCCGGACTTCTGGAAACGGTTGGCCCGTGGTGAGAGTTTTTCAGGGCAGTTTGAGCGCAGGGACAAGAACGGCAAGAGTATCTGGCTTGAAGCGACCTACAGCCCTGTGCTGGATGCTGGCGGTCAGGTATACAAGGTGATCAAGTTTGCCTCGGACATCACCGCGCGGGTGAACAATGCCCGCGAGGCGGCCGACGTGGCTGCGGCCACCTCTGAGGAAACCTCACAGATTGCGGCTGAAGCCACCCGTGCCCTTAACCTTGCGGTAGAGACCTCGGCGTCGGCACTGGCTGAGGTGGCCAGCGCCACGGAGGTCAGCCGGGATCTGGAAATCCAGGCCGAGCAGATTGGCAGCATTGTCAGCACCATTCGCACTGTGGCAGAGCAGACCAACCTGCTGGCCCTGAACGCTGCCATCGAAGCCGCCCGCGCCGGCGAAATGGGGCGGGGGTTCGCAGTGGTAGCCGACGAGGTACGTAAACTGGCTGCCAAGACCGCTCACTCCCTGGAAGAAATCTCCACGGTGGTGGGCAAGAACAGTCATTTGATTGAGTCGTTGCGCGCGAACATGGACGGGGTATCGACGCTGTCACGTCGCAGTTCGGATGAAATCTCGGGCATTGCCACCGGCATTCAGCAGGTGGAAAAGGGTATGACGGATCTGGCGGCGGTGGTGGCGCGGTTGAGCAATGAGGAATAATCAAAAAAGCCCCTACAAGAGGGGCTGAAGGTCACAACGATAACGCCGTGTGGTGCGTTGCAGGGCCGGGTCCTGGCCCTGCTGTCCGGTCAGAACTTCACGCGCAGACCGGTGGTTACGATGGTGATGTCTTCGTACTTCGGGTTGTAGCAGGTTCTTCCGGACGTGGTGCACCATTCGGCGCGTTCGAAGCTGTGTATCTTGGCGCCACCGTAAACATCGAACATGTCCGTGGGGCTCCAGACGTAGCCAACCCCGATGACAGAGCCTTTTTCATCTTCCTTGTTGCGGTCGCGGGTTTCGCCATAATGAATGTCGAATGCGTGTTGGCGATTCGGACGATAGCCCAGTTTGACGTAGCGAAACTGCCCCAATTCCGAGTTCGTTGCATCAAACGTGTCTGTCGACTCTTCTTCTGTCAATTTCTGGGCCCGGTTAACCGCCGCCAGCGACAGGTTCAGACCAGTGCTGCTGTGAAAATACGAGACGGAGCCACCGTAGATATTAACGTCTTCTCCGTCTGAACCACCCGGATCCTCGTTGTTCTGGGTCGCACGGGAATAACCCACGCCCACCAGCATGCGGCCGCCCGGAACGCGAAGGCCGGATTTGACGCCCACCTGCAGGACGGAACTGGCTCCACCGTCGCCGTCATGGCCGGCACTGGCAGACACCGTGGCAGGGCCGATGCGGGGGCTGTCGTAGCGGATCCGGTTGTGCCGCCCCTCGAAGTTGTAGTCACGAATACTGCCGGAAATGGACGACTCGTTCTGCGCGGGATTCGCCAGGTCGAACGGCTCATTACCCGTGAAGTTGCCGCTGCCGTCAAAGGTTCGTTTGAAAGAGGACGATTTGAGTTTGTATCGGAGGCTGCCGCCGATCAGGTTTGGGTTACGGAAACTGATCACACCCGTGCCAGAGTAATCCCTACGCCCCGTATTGTAAGCGGCGCCTTCACCCAGGCCGAGGGTCACTTTACCGTAAGGCGTATCCACAAACGCATCGGTGATGCGCTCGTCCACCTCTGGATCGGTGTTCTTGGCAGTCGGGTCCACATCGTTCGAGGCGTTGGAAAACACGCCCACTTCAATAAGCGCGCCGGCTGTCCAACCGCCAAACAGTCGTTGAGTGCCGCCGATGTTGAAGCGCGTCGGGCTGTTGCGGTTGTCCACATGATAGAACTCGGTGTCTGATCCCACGCCCAGGTTGTTGGCGCTGTAACCATCCTTTGCGTACATGACAGCGCGGTTTACCTGCCCTCCGACTTCAACTTCCAGCGCAGATGCGGGGAATGCCGTCAGGCCAACTACGCCAGCCGCCAGCATTGATTTGAAAAACCTCATATTGCCTCCGGTTTCTTGTTTTGTAAGGTTTCGTCCGAGGAGTTCACCTGTTTGTATTCGGCCAATCCGAGACGTGTCTTTGTTGTCAGTCTGGTCTCATGGCGCTTTGCACGCTTACTTTATCGGCTACTATTGATACCTATGTAAATTGAAAACATTAGATAGGTATATGCGTTTTCTGCATGTAAATGGGAGAAGTCATTGAATATCAAAAAGTTGAAATGCTTTCGCGCCGTGGTGATACACGGCTCCCTGGTAGCGGCCGCCGATGTGATGAACCTGAGCCAGCCGGCGACCAGCCGATTGATCTCCACTCTGGAAGACGAATTGAAGTTGAAACTGTTCAAGCGGGAGAAGCGTCGCCTGGTGCTGACGCCGGAGGGCAAGGAGTTCTATCGGGAAACCGAAAAGATCCTTTCGAACCTGGACGACCTGCCCCGTATCGTGCAGGAAATCAAGGCCGGCGGTACTCGCACCCTGCGTATCGTAGCACTGGCGAGACTTGCCAACAGTCTGGTATCGCCGGCACTGGCGCGATTCGTAAAGGAGCATCCCGATCAGCGTTTTAGCGTGGATGTGCGGGGGCATCGGGACATCGAGCAATGGGTGGCCGGCCGCCATTATGACATTGCCGTTGCGCTGACCAAGCCTTGCAATCACCCCTCCGTTATTCAACGTCCCTTTTTCGACACCGACGCGATGGTGATGATTCCACGCGGGCATCCCCTGGAAGCTCTGGAAACCGTTTCGCCGGCCCAGATGGCGGAGCATGACATCATTGCCCTGGCGCCCGGGTTACGCCCACGTTTCCAGATGGAGGAAATCTTTCATGCGGCCGGTGTTGCTCTCGACTGTAAGATCGAAACCACGTCCAGTGTGCTGGCATGCCAGATGGTGGTGGAAGGGTTGGGGGTCACGATCATTGATCGGCTGGCCGCCCTGGCAGTGGACCAGTCGCGGTTCTGTCTGCGCCCGTTGAGCCCGAACTACCGATTGCAGTTTGTGTTGCTGTTTCCGCCGGGATTCGAAGAAACGCCGGCCACCACCAGTCTGGTGCGGTGTCTTCAGGAAGAGGTGGCTTCTGCGTTGGGTGAGCACGCCACGATGACGGGCACAGCATAACTCGGGCGTTTATAGATGCATTAATTGCATAGAAATATGACTTATATTCAATTTTAAAATCAATTCGGCCTGCCTAGACTGATTTCCATTCCCTGATCTGGACGCGAACCAAACAACCATCAGGTGCTCCAATAATTACAACAGGAGGAGACATGAGGATCCGGCCCCCGGTGCCTATCGGTTACTGCCTTATTGGCTTGCTTGCCCTCTGCGCACTGCCTTTTCATGCCAGCGCTGGCGCGGAAGACGACACCATGGTGGTGGCGCTTTCCAAGCCGCTGACAACGGTCGACAGGCTGTATTCCATCCAGCGCGAAGGGTTGATCCTTTCCCGACTGACCGACGACGGCCTGTTTTTCGTGGACCCGGAAACCCTCGAGTTCGTCCCTCTCGCGGCGTCCTCTTATGAATGGGTGTCAGACACCGAACTGGACGTCACGATTCGCAACGACGTGATGTTTCACGATGGCAGCCCGTTGACGGTGGAAGATGTTGTCTACACCTTCGAATGGGTGATAAACGAAGAGTCGGACACCAGCCGCGGCCCGGTGATCCGCAGCTGGCTTGAAAGTGTCGAAAAGCTGGCCCCCGGGAAAGTCCGTTTTAATCTGAAACTGCCTTATCCCATGGCGTTGCGCGATATGGCCATCAGCATACCCTTGCGCAAGCAGGGTACCTACGATAAAGCCGGCAGCGAGACGGACGAGCAGCCGTTGAACGGGATTGGTCCATACAGGGTGACGGAATTCAGTGCTGGCCGCGAGATTGTCCTTGATCGTTTCGAGGGCTATTACCAGGCCAGTCCAAAGGCGAATCCGGCCATCGAGAACATGGTGTTTCGGGTCATCCCCGACCAGGGTACGCAACAGGCGGAACTGCTCAGTGGCGGCATCGATATCATGATGGACGTGCCGCCGGATGTGGCCGACAACGTGAGCCATCTGCCGGGGGTAAAACGCCTGGAAGGCAATGACATCCGCATTGGTTATATCACCCTGGATGCCGCTGGCTATGTCGACCCGGACTCACCGTTTACCAACCTCAAGGTGCGTCAGGCCATCAATCATGCCATCAACCGTGAGGAAATCACCAAATACCTGATGCGTGGCAGTGCCGAGGTGGTTCATTTCGCCTGCCACCCCCGCCAGTTCGGGTGCAATGCGGATGGTCCGCGTTATCCCTACAACCCTGAAAAGGCAAAGCAGCTGTTGACCGAAGCCGGCTACCCGGATGGGTTTTCCTTCAAGCTGTGGGCCTACCGGGAAAAGATCATTGCGGAGGCTGTGGTCAGCGACCTGAAGGCCATTGACCTGGATGTGGACCTGCGGTTCGTCAAGTTGAACGTGTTTTCCAAGGTTCGCAATAGCAAGGATATGCAGGCGTTCTTCGCCTCCTACGGCAGTGGCGGCACAGCAGATGCGTCCGCCTCCACCGGGGTTCATTTCGCGGCCAATTCCGCCCGCAATTACAGCGGTGACGACGCGCTTGCGGACACCGTGATCGCGGCAGAGCAAACCATTGATGCCGAGGAACGCAAGCGCCTGTATCGCCAGGCCCTGAACCGCATTGCGGAACAGGCCTACTGGGTGCCGATGTTTTCCTACAGCCAGAACTTCCTGTTAACACCCGAGCTGGAATTCTCCGTACCCAAAGACGGTGTTCCCCGGTTCTGGCAAGCCAGTTGGAGACAGTGATTATGTTGAACTACGTGCTGCGCAGAGGGTTCATGGCACTGCTGGTGGCCCTGACGGTGTCCTTTGGAACCTTTGCGTTGTTCCATTTCGCCACCGACCCGGCCCAGACCATCGCCGGCGAGGATGCGCCCCAGGAAATGGTGGATGAGATCCGCGAACAATATGGTTTCGACCGCCCGGTGCTGGTGCAATACGGCGACTGGCTTGGCGGCGTGCTGCAGGGGGATTTCGGCAAGAGCTATTTCTGGAAACAGCAGGTAGTTGAGCTGATCCAGGAACACGCCAAGGTCACCATCCTGCTGGCGCTGTCGGCCCTGATGGTGACGGTAGCGATTGCGCTGCCGCTGGGCATCAGTGCGGCCCTCAAGCCCAATAGCTGGGTAGACCGCCTGGCGTTGTCAACAGCGGTGTCGGCACAGGCTATACCCAACTTCTGGCTCGGGCTGATGTTCATCATCCTGTTTGCCGTCACCTTTCCGATCTTCCCGGTGTCCGGTGATGCCACCTGGAAACACTATGTGCTGCCGTCACTGGTACTGGGTGCCAGCTCGGTGCCCGCCGTGATGCGGCTGACGCGGACCGGCCTGTTGGATGTGCTGTCGTCGGATTACATCCGCACCGCTCGCGCCAAGGGCTTCATGGGCTATCGACTGATCCTTCAACAGGCCATGCGCAACGCCTTGCTGCCTATTGTCAGCGTGTTGGCGGTGCAGCTTGGCCACAAGTTAGGCGGTTCGGTGGTGACCGAATCGGTGTTCAGCATGAATGGCCTGGGCCGGCTGGCGGTGGAGTCCATCTTCAACTCGGATATCCCCACGGTGCAATCGCTGATCCTGATATTCGTGCTGACCTTTGTATTGCTCACGCTGGCGGCTGACCTGATCAACGCCTGGCTTGACCCTCGGATCCGGATGGGGTGAATGATGACCACAAGACAAGCACTCGGCGATGCCAGCATCGCCTCCGTTGACACACCGTCCGAGCTTGAGGAGGGCGGCCTGGGGCTGAGCCCCACCATGGCCGCCCTGAAGCGGGCCCGCAAACATCACGGCCTGAAGATCGGCTTTGGGATTTTGCTAGTGATGGCTGTGTTCGCACTGTTCGCGCCCTGGCTGGCACCGCACGATCCGTACCTGCAGAACCTGTCCCTGCGCATGTTGCCACCGGTATGGACCGAGGGTGGAAACTGGGAGTACCTGCTGGGTACCGATCACCTGGGGCGGGATTACCTGAGCCGACTGATCCATGGCGCCCGCATTTCCATGACCATTGGTCTGGGCGCTGCGTCCATCGGTGCGGTGATTGGCGTCACCCTGGGACTGATAGCCGGCTATTTCGGTGGCTGGATTGATCAGGCCGTCAACTTCCTGGTGACCTGCCAACTGGCAGTGCCCAGCTTGCTGCTGATCATGGCGCTGGTGTTCGTCATTGGCCAGTCCGTCACCGTGGTGATCTTTGTTATCGGGGCCACCCACTGGGTGTTCTACCTGGTGGTCACGCGCTCCGCCACGCTGCGGCTGCGGGAACTGGATTTCGTCGCCGCCGCCAACGCCATGGGCTGCAGCAAGTTCCAGATTGCGGTGCGTGAAGTGCTACCGAACCTGGTGAACCAGATCATGGTGATTTTCACCCTGGAAGTGGCTGTGGCCATCCTCAACGAGGCCACCCTGTCGTTCCTCGGGCTGGGTATTCCGTCGCCGCTTCCCTCCTGGGGTCTTATGATCGCCGAAGGTAAGACGGCTATGTTCTTCCAGCCCTGGCTGGTGATCCTGCCCGGTATTGCCCTGTTTATCCTCGTGATTGCCATCAACCTGCTGGGGGATGGGGTCCGCGATGTCACCGTTACTAACCGGAGGAACTGATATGACCACGGCTTCCATCCTGGATATCCAGGACCTGTCCGTCGAGATCCCCACGGACTCCGCCACCCTTAAAGCGGTGAGGGGCATCAGCCTGGACCTCAAGCGCGGAGAGACCCTGGGTATCGTTGGCGAATCCGGCTCCGGCAAGTCGATGACCGCACTGGCGATCATGAATTTGCTGCCGCCTTCCGCCAGGCGCGCCGCCGCCTGCATCAACTTTGATGGCAGTGACCTGACCCATTCCGGCGAACGGGAACTGGCCACCAAAGTACGCGGCCAGCGCATTGGCATGATCTTCCAGGAACCCATGACCAGCCTGAACCCGGTGTATTCCATCGGGCGTCAGTTGACCGAGACCATGACCCTGCACCGCAACGTGTCCGGGGCCGAGGCCGAGCAGCGGGCTATCCAGCTATTGGAGAAAGTGGGTCTGCCCGACCCGGCCAGTCGGTTGAAGCAGTACCCCCACGAACTCTCAGGTGGTCAGCGTCAGCGGGTGATGATCGCCATGGCGCTGATGAACGAGCCGGAACTGCTGATTGCCGATGAGCCCACCACGGCGCTGGATGTGACTATCCAGGCCCAGATTCTGTACCTGTTGCAGGATCTGCAGAAGGAACTGGGTATGTCGATGATCCTGATCACCCATGACCTGGGTGTGGTCTCCCGTTCAGCCGACAAGATCGCGGTGATGTACGCCGGTGACATTGTGGAAACTGGCACCGCTGAAGAAGTGCTCAGGAATCCGCAGCATCCTTACACCCAGGGCTTGCTGGAGTGTGTGCCGGGTTATCGCGGCAACGATGCGCATCGGTTGGGCTCGATTCCGGGCATTGTTCCCTCCATGACCGGCACCATTCGGGGCTGCGCTTTTGCCTCACGCTGCCCGAGAGCCGTGGACGCCTGCAAGACTGACCTGCCACCGAGAAAACAACTGGGGCCAGGGCGCACCTACGTCTGCCACGATCCGGATGCAACGCGAAACCAGGCCACGTTTGGGGCGGAAGAGGCCGCCAACGAAGTCGCGGTGGAGCTTCCGAAAACGCCGGGTGACACGGTGCTGACGGTCGACAGCGTGAGCTGCACCTTCTCGGTACGTCGCGGGCTGTTTGGCAAGCGCAAATCGCTAAAGGCACTCGACACCGTGAACCTGGATATCCGCAAGGGCGAGGTGCTGGCACTGGTAGGCGAGTCCGGGTGCGGCAAGACCACCTTGTCGCGGACCATCATGGGGCTGCAGCAACCGGATACCGGTTCCGTCAGCCTGGGCCAGCACGAGATCAGTACCCTGCCAGCCGGGCAGCGTGCCCGCATGATCCAGCCGATCTTTCAGGACCCGTACTCGTCACTGAACCCCCGCAAGACTATTGGCGACATTATCGGAAGGCCGCTGGTGGTAAATCGCATCGGCAGCAAATCCGAACAGCTCGCCAAGGTTCACAAAATGATGGAGCACGTGGGCCTGCCCCGGCGTGTGTTCAACAGCTACCCGGACCAGCTTTCCGGTGGGCAACGCCAGCGGGCAGCGATTGGCCGTGCCCTGATTATGGATCCGGAGATTGTCATCTGTGACGAGCCCACGTCCGCACTGGATGTATCGGTGCAGGCGCAGATCCTGAACCTGCTGCTCGATTTGCGGGATGAACTGGACCTGACGTACCTGTTCGTCACCCACGACCTGTCCGTTGTTCAGCACATGGCGGACCGGGTGGCGGTGATGTACCTCGGGGAAATCGTAGAGTGCGGGGATCGTAGCCAGGTGTTGTCCAACCCAAAGCATCCCTACACCAGCGCGTTGCTGGACTCTGCGCTCAGCATCTCACCGGACCTCAGCGTGCCGGCTCCCGGTTTGTCCGGCGAGTTTCCGAACCCGATGAACCGGCCATCCGGCTGCCCGTTCCATCCCCGCTGTCCTGTCGCGGAACAGCAGTGCCGGGAAGAGGTTCCCAAGCCGGAAATCATCGATACCACCTTTGTGAAATGCTGGAAGGCACGGACTTTCAGCCATCAGGCAAAGCATCAATAAACAACAATATGAAGGATTTTGCGCCATGAAGATGATCGCCATTTTTTTAGCCGCGCTTTTCTCGCTGCTGACGGGCTGTCAGACAGTCACAACGGAACCTGTTGCCTATTCGGAAGACAGCGAATCCGACATTTTTGACCCGGAAACCTTTGAGCGCTACAGCTCGATTGTGGTGGAGGCCGGCACCCCGGAAAAACCGGTGGACATGCGGCTGTGGTACACACGGCCGGACGAACTGACCGCCGACACGCCGGTGGTGATGGTTATGCACGGCGGGCGTCGTGATGCCGATGTATACCGGGATTTCTGGGGCGCCTACGCCAACGAATACGACGTGCTGATTGTGGCCCCCGAGATATCGCAAGAGGACTTCCCGACCGGCTGGGGCTATCAGACCGGCAATTGGGTAACGCCGGATTCGTCCTCGGTGGATGAAACCAAGGGGCAGAGGAACCCGCCGGAGCAGTCCTCCTTTGCCGCCCTGGAGCGAGCGTTCGACAAGTTGCGGGATGCATTCGCGCTGGAGGCCACCGAATACGATATCTGGGGCCACGGCAGCGGTGCCCAGTTTGTCACCCGCATGGTGATGCTCTACCCGCAGGCCCGGATTGGCACGGCCGTCGCGGCCAACTCCGGCACCTACACCTTCCCGGACTGGACCCTGCCATTGCGATACGGGCTGAAGAATACCGGCGTGGAGGCAGACGATCTCAGGCCTTCTTATGCGCACCACCTGGTCGTCATGTTGGGGACTGCCGACAACGACCCCTCCCACCGACTGCTCAGCAAGCTGGATATCGCCATTGCCCAAGGTGCCCACCGCCTGGAAAAGGGCAAGAACTTCTACGCCGCGAACAAGGCCAAGGCAGAAGAGTTGGGTACGGAATTCAACTGGGAGCTGGAAACCGTCTACGGCATCGGCCACAGCGGCCAGAAAATGTCGGTAGCCGGTGCCCGATACCTGCTGGCGGGTGAAAAGGAGCGGGCGCTGTTCCCGTTGGATGACGAATCCGACCGTGTAGAAAACGGTGAATCACGGGAAAAGAATGAGTTACTCCAGGGCTCCGGAGCGGAAGACGATCCATTTTCGGACATGGACTGATTGATCCAGGACACGCTAGACAGAGTGAGTTCCCACATGAACGATGCACGCAGTACACAAGGAGCGGCTCCGCGATTCGGGGTCAATCTGGACCACGGTTGGGTCAGTTTTCTGGAAAGCGGCGAGGGTGAACCGGTGCTCTTCCTGCATGGCCTGAACGGCAATGCGTCCAGTTGGCAGGATCAGCTCAGTGAGCTGGCACCCGACATGAAGATGGTCGCCTGGGATGCACCTGGCTATGGCAAGTCGGATGCAGCGGGCAATACCGTTGAAGCCCTCGCCCGGGTCGCGATTGCGTTTGCCAAACGGGTATGGCCAGGTCCCATCAACGTGGTTGGCCATTCCATGGGCGGGTTAGTGGCCATGAAGATGGCGGTACTCGAACCTCAACGGGTCAAGCGTCTGGTGCTGTCCTGCACCCACCCTGGCCATGGCCTAGGGCAGGGTGGTGGTGCCAACGAGCGCTATCGGCGCCGCCTGGAGGAACTTAGGGACCTTCCTCCGGAGGTATACGGTCAACGGCGGGCAAAAGGCATGCTCCCGGCGGGCACTGACGAGGCCATTTTCCGGAAAGTGGCGAAAGTCGCTGCGGAGTCACGCTCAGAAGGCGTTGCTAACGCCGCCTGGGCGATACAGACCGAAGACCTGCAACCCGAGTTGCCCAGAATCCAGGCGCCCACGCTGGTGATTACCTGTGACCAGGACAAGGTGGCGCCTCTGACCAAGGCTCAGCCCTTGCTGAATCGGATAGCGGATGTGCGGCATGTGGAATTGGCCGGCTTGGGGCACGCGCCCTATATGGAGGATGCTCGGTGGTATAACGCGGTGTTGAGGGAATTCCTGCTCGAGGGTTAATGCGCTCGCCCCCAGTTGTTGTTTCAGTAATGGCTAACCTATCGAGAGATCGGACTTGAAATTCCAATGTCTCGATAGAACATCCGGATGGATACACCGACTGAAGCAGGAGAGCGAATGGAATATATCAGCCCCATCAGCAGCGCGGTCATGGCGGTTATCTGGATCGTTTATTTTCAGTTGTTCCTGATCCAGTACCAGCGCAACAACCGTCCCTATATGGTCATTCACCATGCCCAGAATGAAAATCCAGATGCCCTGTGTCTGTTTGTGAATATGGGCAAGGAAACCATCCATGTTCAGTGTGTGCAGGTGGTACTGCAGACACGTAGCGGTGAAGAGAAAACCCTGACAGTCACCGAGTACCGTCGGGTTGGGGCAGACGACAGTAATGTACACCAGGTTCTGCGGCAGGGGCCGTTGCAGCCCGGTGGGTACCTGGTGCTGGGTTCGTTCCGCAACATCATCCTGGGCCGCCGAAGTGACGATAGCGACAGTGACAGCGACTACCTGTTCGAGGATGTTACTGCTGTTGAAATCCGGGCCGCAGTGGTTCACGGCCCCAGCCGCTATGCCGTGGGTGTGCGCCGGCGTTTCTGGCTGAGGCATGAAAACGCATCGGAAATCTTCCCCCGCGATATCCACAGTGAACAGCTCAACCGCAGGCGTCACCGGCATGAAGTACACCGCTGGCTGGAAACGGAACTGTGCCCTCGGTAGTCTTGATCATTTCGGGCAGGACAACGGCGGAAGGGCCAGTTTCACTGAGTGTTTTTCGCCTTTTGCCGTTTAAGGAAGTCCACTTTCCATTGCTCCATGCCAAAGTATTCGGTGCCTATGTTGGCCTCTACCCGGTGCTTGGCCTTGATCGCCGCGACCTGTTCGTGGCGTTCCTCAAGAAAGCTGTCGAAGCGCAGTAGCACATCCCCATGCCGGATCGTTGAAAGCCGGTAGGAGCTTCGGGTATGTGGGAGGTTGGGATCGAACACGAGAACGCCCGGCCTTACCCGAACATTATTGATGTGATGCAGGGCGACCACCACATTGTAGTAAGCGCCGTCGCTGTTTTTCAGCAACGCCTGGTGAATCATTTCGGGCAGGTTGTCGCTGGGTACCGGGAGTATCTGGGAGGCCTCGATTTTTTCCTCGTATCCCCGGGCCGTCCAGCCATCAACAAGGCCGATGCGTTTAAGGTGATCTCCATCCAGGCCGAGGCGCCGCGGAGATACCAGAACGCCGTCAACGTACTCCACAATGGGGCGGCTGTAGCTGATCCTGTCCCCGGTTTTTGCCGAACGGGCCCAGTCGGGGTGATCCGGGTATTTGAAGTCCACCTTACCTTCAACCAGGGCCGGCATAAGTTCATCGACCGGCAAGGGCTTATAGATGAAGGTAACGCCGGCATGTTCGGCGAAAAGGTCCAGTAGTTCACGGGCGAAACCACTGTATTGGCCTTGTTCGTCAACCCCGTAATGGGGCTGGAAGTTTCCCTGTTCCACTCCAACCACGTATGTCTGCGCAGTTGCCTGGGCGGTTAAGGCAAACAACAGGCAGGCGGCGAATATGTGCTTCATTGATGGCTCCTTATAGTTGTTGGATGAGCGGTACAGCGTCCGGATCTTTTCTTCATTAAGTCAGTCTTCACGGTCGAGCCGGAACGCCTTCATTTGGGTTTCGAGCTTTTCAGCCATCGCACGTAGCTCTTCAATCTCACGGCTGGCTGCCGTCATGTCCTCGCTCGAACGCGCGCTGAGATGAGAGATGTCCTGAACGTTGGAGCTGATCTCCTCGGTGACGGAACTTTGTTCTTCGGTTGCCGCCGCCACCTGGTGGCTCATCTCTACGATCCGGTCCACGTTCTCGCCGATTCCGTCCAGGGCTTTGCCCATGCTTGCGGAGGTGTTGACGGTTTCTTCGGTGGCTTCCTCGCTTGCGGCCATGGTCTTGACCGCACGCTCGGAGCCCTCCTGCAAGCGCTCGATAATGGTCCGGATTTGCTGGGTTGATGTTTGCGTCTTCTGTGCGAGGCTGCGAACTTCGTCAGCGACTACCGAGAACCCGCGGCCATGCTCGCCAGCCCGGGCCGCTTCGATGGCCGCGTTCAAAGCCAGTAGATTAGTCTGATCGGATATAGCATTGATCACTTCGATCACCTGGCCAATATCCCGCGCTTCGGTAGCCAACTGTTGGATCGCCGAGGCCGATTCACGGATATTCTCGGCCATGCCCTCAACCTGGGCGATGGAGCGCGACATGCCGTCACGGATGTCACTGGCGCTGTTGCCGACCTGCTCCAGCTGGTTTGCCGTTTCCGTGGCGCTTTTGGCAATTTCCTGAACCGTGGCTTCCATCTCGCATACCGCCGTGGCCACGGAGTCTGTCAGGCTGCTTTGCTCCTTGGCCCGGTCGGTGTTGGCCGTCATGACGGTGGAGGTTTGCTCGACAAAGCCCTTGAGCCGGATTGCCGTCTCCAGAAGCCCCCGAACCATCTCTCGCTGTGCCCCGACAAACTGGTTAAACCCGGTTGCTAATTGGCCCAGCTCGTCTTTGCGTTCAACGGTCAATTCCTGGGTGAGGTCTCCGCCTCCCTTGGCAATTTCGGTCAACGCCCGAGTGATTTTCGTCAGCGGTTTCGTCATGCGAGTGGCGACCAGGGCTATGATGCCCAGGAAAACAAGAGCTACGAGGACGCCGACGAGCAAAGAGGTCTGGTTGGCCCGGCTGGCTTCGCCGTAGATCTCGGCAGACGGAACCTCTACGACGACACGCCAGTCCGTGATCGACAGAGGCAGGCTGGCGGCGACGTAGCGACGGCCATCACGCTCAAACTCGGTCAGATGGTACGTTGAGTCCTGGAACAGTTCGGCGGCGGCCGTCGGAGAGATAACCTTCGATAGGGGCTGGTCTGTTTGCTGTAGGTCAGGATGAATGTTGACCTGACCGGTTTCAGACACCAGGTACACGATGCCGGTTTCACCAAAGCGGAACTCCCTGATTCGCTCAGCCATCTGATCAAGCCCGATTCCGACGCCGGTTACTGCGATCGCTTCGCCACGATCCTCCATGCGGGCATTGATGAAGAGGGTAGGTTTACCCGTCGCTTTGTCCACGTCCAGCGACAGCTCCATGGTCTCGCCGCTTTCCAGGAAATTATAGAACCAGCGGTCCGCCTGGGGAGTCACTACCCTGTCGATGCCCTGATGCGTGTAGTAGTTGCCCGTGCTCGCCGACACGAAGTGGGCGGAAGCGGCGTCCTGGCTGCGCCTGACTCCCTCCAGATATTGGGTGGCGGGGTCGAGCCCCTGCTGCGGCTCGTTGTCACGGATCCACTCTTTGAGGTAACTGTTCCCTGCGATCAGCCGCGACGCTGTAATAGGGGCCTGAAGATCACGCTCAACGGAGTTTGCTATGGCCTCCAGGCTGGATGGCAGGGCGGAGTTGAGCAGGTATCGATCAAGAAGCCCGCGCATCTGGAAGATATTGAGTGAAACCAGCAGCAACGTGCTGGCAAGCAGTGCTGCCCCCATTCCCAGGATTAGCTTTAGGCGAATACTCATGGATACTCCAGTGCGATGGCTTCAGTGGTCGACAGGGCGATCCATTTTTCAGAGGCGATTCACGGGTGAAGTGATCGCCTCAATGCCAGCCTTGGCTATCCGCACATCCTGTTCGGGTTTGACGCCGGAGACGCCTACGCTCCCGGCCACCTGATCGTCCAGGATCACCGGCACGCCGCCGGCCAGGAGCCCTTGGAGCGGTGCGGAAAGAAAAGCATTTCGCCCATTGTTGATCATGTCTTCGAAAATCTGTGTTTCTTTTCGGCCGATGGCGGCGCTACGGGCCTTTTCCATTGCAACATGAGCGGTGAATGGAGCCGTTGCGTCCAGCCGACGCAGCCCCAGAACATGCCCGCCATCGTCGGCCACCGCGATGGTCACCGGCCAGCCGTTGGCGTCGGCCTCTTTCTGAGCCGCGTCGAGAATCAGATTGACGTCTGTTAAGCCTAGCACTGGTTTTGTTTTCATCGAGTTTTCCTTGGGTTATCGCTGGGAAACAGGGCCGTTTGGCCGTCAATTACCCAGGTGTTCAAAGTGAGTCCGGTCTCAATGCTGTGCTCTTCGAGCTTTCAGAGCTTTCTGGGCATTCAGCGCGATCGGGCACCGGGTTTGGGATTTTGGGAAGAATAAGGTTCAACGCGATGGCGGTCAGGGCCCCGGGGATCAAGCCGGATTCGATCATCGCTTGCAGGTTTTCCGACAGATTGGCATAGAGCCCCTCTTGCGCCGGCAAACCCACGGCGATGGTCAGAGAGGTACCAATGATCAGCATGTTGCGCTTGTCGAACGGCACCTGGCTGAGCATCTTAATGCCGGCACTGGCGATCATACCGAACATCAGCAGTACCGCACCGCCGAGCACCGCGTTAGGAATACTGGAAACGAGACCGCCGAGCTTTGGCAACAGGCCGGCCAACACCAGGAATCCGCCGCCAATCGCCACCACATAGCGGCTAACGACGCCCGTCAATGCAACCATGCCTACGTTCTGGCTGAAACTGATCTGGGGGAACGCATTGAAAACAGCGGCAAACACGCTCGCGATGCCATCGGCCATGACGCCGCCGGAGAGTTCCTTCCTGGTGGGTTCACGGTTCAGCCCGCCTGCGGTGGTGCCCACTATATCGCCGATGGATTCGGCCACGGTGACCAGAGACAGCACTACCACGGGGATGATGGCGGCCATATGGAACTCGATACCAATGCCCAGCGGGGTGGGGAACGTCACCCAGTCGGCATCGCCCACCTTGGAGAAATCGACATAGCCAAAAGCCGCGGCAGCAACGAAGCCAACCAGCAAACCGGCCAGTGGGGCAACTTCACTCCAGATACCTCGGCCGAACTGGTGAAGCCCCACGGTGACGACGAGAACAAGCGAGGCCAGTCCGATGTGATGGGGGGCGCCGAAATCCGACACGCCGAAACCACCACCGGCGTAGGCAAGACCAACGGGCATCAACAGAATGCCCAGCATCACGACAAAGGTTCCAGTCACCACCGGCGGGAACAAAAACCGAAACCAGGGAAGAAACAACCCCATCAGCGCCATTGCGACGCCTCCACACAACGCCGCCCCAAGGGCAGCTGGCAACCCCATGCCGATGGCAATGGGAATCAGGACCGGTACGAACCCGAAGCTGGTACCCATGACAATAGGAAGGCGAGCGCCGATGGGTCCGAGGCCCAGGGATTGCAGGAGGGTGGCGATGCCAGCGACAAACATGGCTGCCTGAACCATAAAAGCGGTCTGGTCGGGAGGCAGGTCCGCCGCCCCTGCGATGATGATCGGCACGGTCACGTTGCTAACGAACATCGCCAGAACATGTTGAATACCCAGAGGTATCGCGCGGCTCAGGGGTGGCATGGCATTGACGTCGCGGGTGTTATAGCGGTCACCTGGACCGGTATCTGGCCGTTCGGATGTACTTGTTGTCATGAGTCTCTCCTAGTGGTTGTTTTTGTAGGAATGCCTGACTGTTGACTACTAATGATTCTACAAAGATCTTCTAAATGGCTCTCCTCAGTTGGCGGGCTGCCTCATCATGGCGTGCCATCAACGCGTCAAGATCGACGTCGCAGGGCTGACCGCCGGTCACTCTCCAGCGCCCGGCGACCATGACCCGGTCAGCGCGTTGTGCACCACACAGCAGCAACGCCGCCAGTGGATTTTCCGCGCCTGAGAAACGCGGTTCATCAAGTTTGAACAGCGCCAGGTCAGCCTGCTGGCCTGGCTCCAGTCCACCGATATCGGTTCGTCCCAGGCAACGGGCCGAGCCTTGCGTTGCCCAGCGGATGACGGCTTCGTGTGTGACCTGGCTCGGCGAGTAACGCAGGCGGCCCAGAAGCAGTGCCTGACGCATTTCTGAGGCAAGGTTCGAGTGGTCGCTCGATGCTGATCCATCGACCGCCAATCCGACCGGTGAGCCCGCCGCTTCGAGTTCCAGGGTCCGGCACAGCCCTGAGCCCAGAACCATGTTTGAAGAGGGACAGTGAGCGATGCCCGTGCCTGCACGGCCAAGGCGCTGAATCTCGTCGTCATTGAAATGAATGCCATGGGCCAGCCACGTGCGATCGGTGAGCCAGCCACTGTCCTCGAGATAATCCAGCGGGCGCATGCCAAACAGCTTCTGGCAGTAAGCGGTCTCATCTTCGGTTTCGGCAAGATGGGTGTGGAGGCGAACGTCATTCTTCTCTGCAAGCCGCGCGCTCTCGCGCATCAATTCCCGGCTGACTGAAAACGGTGAACAAGGCGCCAGGGCGATGGTGGTCATGGCCCCTTCCGCACGCTGGTGGTAACGGTCGATAAGACGCTGGCTGTCATCGACAATGGTTTGCTCGTCCTGCACCACGGTCTGTGGCGGCAGGCCGCCATCGTCGCGCCCGACGCTCATGGACCCGCGAGTCAGTGCCGCACGAACGCCGAGGCGCTGGGCGGTTTCGACCTGGCAGTCAATCGCGTTTACCAAGGCACCGGAAAAGACGTAATGATGGTCCGCTACGGTGGTGCATCCCGACATCAGCAACTCGACCATCGCCAACTCGCTGGCCAGGGCCATCTGGCTGTCGTTGAGATTGGCCCAGACATCGTAAAGCGTGGTCAGCCAGGGAAATAGCTCTTTATTGAGCGCTGGGGAATAGGCACGGGTCAGGGTTTGGTAGAAGTGGTGGTGGGTATTCACCAAGCCGGGTAACAGGACATGCTCTGAAGCATCAAAGGTCTCGTTGACGGGCTGGTGAGGTTGCTGCCCCCCGGCCACCTTTTCCACAACTCTTGTTCCTGCGACGACAATACCGCCGGCGGCGCTTGGGTCAGAGCAGGCAAGCGGATTGCGAATCCATAATCTGTGGTCTGTTTCGGTCATTTCTACAGCTCTTTGTTGTATACATCATGACCGATAACTTCGTACAATTATGTATTAGTTGTCAAGAAAAATTGTGAGCAAATTGAACTTTTGATGACAGGCTTTATACCAGGCCAGCGCTCAAGCGGGTGCTGGCCTGGGGTTGGCTACGATGTCAGGTTCCCTGCTGAGTCACGTTTTTTGGCCCGCGACTTCAACCTCTCCAGGTTTGACTTCCTTCGTCAGCGCTTTGAGTGCCCCCCAGGACAGCCCTCGCTTTGCGGGTTTGTCGGCCGTGTCGGAAGCGACCAGGTTAAGAAGCTCGGCAGAAATGGACACTGCGACTTCCATGGGCCGCTTGCCCGGAATGTCACTGCGTCCGACGGGGCACCGAATGCGGTCGATATCGGTTTCGGCATATCCGCGGTGACCAAGGCGTTGGCGAAAGCGTTCCGCTTTGGTCTGTGAACCGATCAGGCCGATAGAGCGCACATCGTCGCGTTTTAGCAGCGCCTGGCAAAGGTCATAATCCAGTGCGTGATTGTGGGTCAGAATTAGCACGTGGGCGTTGCTGCACAGTTCGGGAACGTCTCCAACCGGGTCGTCGGTGCAATGAACCGTGGTGTTGTCGGGCGTCCTGTCCGGAAAACATTCCTGCCGGGAGTCGACCCAGGTGATCTGCCAGGGCAAATCACTCACGATGCGCATCAGGGCGTGGCTGACGTGACCCGCACCAAAGACCACAAGGCGAGCATCGCCGCCAGGCTGGGCTTCCAGCAGGACCGCCACGCTACCACCACAGCATTGTCCAAGGCTGGCACCCAGGGGGAAATGCGCCAGCTCGTAGCTGTATTCGTGGTTTGCCAGGCGCTCGCGGGCGCGGGCGATCACCCGGTATTCCAGGTGGCCGCCGCCGATGGTGTCGTAGCTGTGCTCCCGGGTGACGACCATCTTACTGGCCGGCTCCCGTGGTACCGAGCCTGTTACGCCCAGTACCGTGACCAACACATAGGGCTGACCGCGACGTTCGCAGTCAGCAACGGCTTGGATCCAGGTCAGGCGTTCTTGCATGACGGTTCCCCCTGCGCTGCTACCCAGCGCTCGGTTGCTGTGACAGCCTGGAGCACCCGCTCTGGTGTCGCAGGCGTATCCAGGGGCGGGCTGTAGCGATAGTCCGCCACGCTCGAAACGGCGTCACGCAGGGCAGACCATACGGCCATGCCCAGCATGAGGGGCGGCTCGCCCACGGCCTTTGAACGGAATACGGTGGCTTCCCGGTTGGGGCTATGAGGCAACAGGGCCACCCGGAAATCCGGTGGCGCGTCGGAGACCGCCGGGATTTTGTAGGTCGCCGGGCCGTTGGACAACAGCCGGCCTTCGTCGCTGTATACCAACTCTTCGGTGGTGAGCCAGCCCATGCCCTGAACAAAGCCGCCTTCAATCTGGCCAATGTCCACGGCCGGATTCAGCGACTGTCCCACGTCGTGGAGGATGTCCACCCGCATGGTCTTGTACTCTCCGGTGAGGGTATCAACCACCACCTCTGCGCAGGCAGCCCCGTTGGCGTAATACAGGAAGGGCCGGCCCTGGCCGGTTCCACGGTCATAGTGAATCTTGGGAGTGCTGTAGAACCCGTTGGAAGACAACGAAACCCGCGCCATGTAGGCCTGTTGCACGAACTCCGCCCAGCCGAACTGCTGCTCGCCGACAAGGACCTGATTGTTTTCGAACCGGACCGAGTCCGCGCTCACGCCATAGGTTTCGGCAGCAAACTCAACCAGACGCTGTTTGATTTTTTCGCAGGCATCCAGGGCAGCCATGCCATTCAGGTCGGTACCCGAGGAGGCGGCGGTTGGTGAGGTGTTGGGTACCTTGTCGGTCCGGGTCGCGGAGACTTTTACCCGGTCCAGGTCGACCTGGAAGGCCGCGGCCACGACCTGGGCTACCTTGATGTAAAGCCCCTGGCCCATTTCGGTGCCGCCGTGATTAAGATGAATGCTGCCGTCGGTGTAAACGTGCACCAGTGCGCCAGCCTGATTGAGGTGCTTCGCCGTGAACGAAATGCCGAACTTCACCGGCGTCAGGGCCAAGCCCCGTTTCAGTACCGAGTTCTCTTTGTTGAACCTGGAAATCTCGGTACGACGCTGACGGTAGTCTGAGCTGGCCTCGAGCGTGTCGATCAGGTCTGGCAATACGTGTTGCTCGATGGTTTGACCATAGTGGGTCACATCACGGCCAGGCCCGTACAGGTTGCGCTTGCGGACATCCAGCGGATCCATGCCGAGATGGCGGGCGATATCGTCCATCGCCCGCTCAATGATCATCATGCCCTGGGGGCCACCGAAGCCGCGGAAGGCGGTATTGGAAACCGTATGGGTTTTGCAGCGGTGGCCAACGACCCGTGCCTGCCCCAGGCTATAGGCATTGTCGGAATGAAACATCGCGCGGTCGACGATGGCATCGGAAAGGTCCGGCGAAAAGCCACAGCGGCCAGCCACCATGATGTCGGCACCCCGCAGAACACCCTCGTTATCGAAGCCAATGTCGTAGGTGTTGAAAAAATCGTGTCGCTTGCCCGTTTGTACCATGTCATCGTAGCGCGCCATCCGGTATTTAACGGGCCGCCCGGTGCGTCGGGCAAGCAGGGCCGAGATACAGGCTAGCGGTGCGGCCTGGGTTTCCTTGCCGCCGAACCCGCCACCCATGCGCCGTACTTCCACCTGGACTTCATGAATGGGGAGGTCAAGAACTTCGGCCACCAGCTTTTGCACCTCGGACGGATGCTGGCTGGAGGTATGAACAAACACGCCTGCGTCTTCGGTAGGCTCTACCAGGCACGCTTGTCCCTCCAGGTAGAAATGCTCCTGTCCGCCAACGTGCATCTGGGCCTGCAGGCGATTTGGCGCTTCGGCCAGTGCTTTATCCGGGTCGCCCCTCAGCTGGGTATGGCTGGGACGCACGAACAACTGCTGATCAAGCGCGGCCTCCGCGGTCAACGCCGTAGGAAGGGGCTCATAGCTGACCTTCGCAAGTCGGGCCGCCTGGCGGGCCGCGCGATGACTCGTTGCCGCAACGGCAAACAACGGTTGGCCCACATGTTCGACCACATCCCCGGCCAGAACCGGATCGCCAGGAAAGACCGGCCCGATATCGGTATGGCCGGGCACGTCCTCGACGGTCATGACCGAGACAACGCCGGGATAGGCCCAGACCTCGCTGAGATCCATGGCGGTGATGCGAGCGTGGGCGTGCTCGCTCTGGCCAACGGCCGCGTGCAGGAGTTCTGCGGGCTCGGGGAGGTCATCTATATAGCGTGCCTGTCCACGAACGTGCTTCCAGGCGCTGTCGTGAAACGCCTGGGTGCCTGTCAGCCCTTTCGCCGTTGTGGTGGGCCGCGGAATATTGGGAGGTAGTTTACGCATAGTCAGTCACCATGAGGGGCTGGTTTGTTGTTGTGGTGTCTTGAGTGCTCTCCAAAAACGCGCGGCGCAGCAGGTTGCCGGCTACCTGCAGGCGATAGGCTGCGGACCCCCGCACGTCTGTCATGGGTTCAAATTCGAGTTCCAGTGCGGCAATAGCGGCTGCAACCGTGTCTGCATTCCAGGGCTGTCCTCGAAGTGCCGCTTCGGCACCACTGGCCCGCTTTGGCGTGGCTGCCATCCCGCCAAAGGCCAGGCGGCAGTCCTTAATGGTTTCGCCGTCGCGCTTGAACCAAAAGGCACCCAGCACCGCGGAAATGTCGTCATCAATTCGCTTGGAGACTTTGTAGATGAACAGGTTTTCGTCAGGTGCCGGGTTGGGGATCCAGGTGCCCCGAATGAACTCGTGAGGCTGAAGGTCGGTCTGCTTATAGCCGTGGAAGAAATCCTCCAGGGGCAGGCGCCGGGTACCATCAACGCTGTCCAGATCGAGCTCTGCCCCCAGTGCGATCAGTGCCGGAGGCATGTCTCCGATGGGTGACGCGTTCCCGATATTGCCCCCGACCGTCCCGCGGTTGCGGATCTGGCGTGAACCCAGGCGCTCCAGCATCGGCCCGAAGTGCGGCCAACGCTCCTCGAGCTTATGGAACATGGCACGGTAGGTGACGCCGGCTCCGATATAGATCCCGTCTTCATCCTCGTTGATCACCTGCAACTCCTCGACGCCACCCAGACCAATCAGGTGATCAAGGTCTTTGAGCTGTTGGGTGATTTCAAGAGCCAGGTCGGTGCCGCCGGCAATCAACCTTGCCTTGGGAAACTGATGGCACAGCCCACGCAGCGCCTCAAGAGAGACTGGTGCGTCGTATCGGTAGCCGTGATCGTCGGTGAGTTCGCCAGCCGTATTCTGCGCGCTTAACAGTCGGCGATCATTTCGGGGTCCTGCAGCCAGGCTATGCCGCCAGGCCCGGTGCGGGGTTGTTCGGGGTCGCGCCGTTCGGGCCGCTGAGCGCACTGCTTCGGCTCAGAACGGCGTTACCGGTGCCGGGCTCCCAGGTTTGCACACACGCCCGACGCCCGGCTTCGATGATTGGGCGGTAGCCCGTGCAGCGGCAAAGGTTGCCCGACAGCGCCTCCAATAAGGCCTCGTCGTCGGGTATGGAACCATTCGCCGCGCTTTCTGTATGTAGGGCAAACAGTGACATGATGATGCCCGGCGTGCAGAAGCCGCACTGGGCTCCGTGACACTCCACCATCTCTTTCTGTACCGGGTGAGCTGGCTCCTGGGTCAGCGCGTCGACGGTCACCAGGTGTTTGCCATGCAGGCTTCCGACGAGCGCGATGCAGCTGTTCACGCTGTCGTAGCGGAGCTGTCCGGATTGCTCAGGGTCGGGCGAGCCGATCACCACGGTGCAAGCCCCGCAGTCGCCCGATGCGCAGCCTTCCTTGGTGCCCGTCAGTCGCTTCCTGGTGCGCAGCCAGTCGAGGATGCTTAGATTCGGGTCGACTTGGTTGAGTTTTTGTAGTTGGCCGTTCAAGTAGAATCTGATCACAAATTTTCCCGCTCTTCTGCACTTGCGCCGGGCTCTTTCTGCTTTTCTCTTTGTTAAGACTGAGCATCAGAGTCATTGGCGTAAGCCCTTGATTGATTTCAGTAGTTGCACAGGCGATGCCGCATCACGGATGCCAAAAGTCACATGGGCCCGTTATTCTTTTTACAATTTCCTGACCAAATAGTCCAGTTTTTTATGTGGAGACTATTCCTTTGATTGCCGCACAGAGATCGGCTATCGTCGGAGCCTCGACGTTCCAACCTGAAGCTATCCGACACCATGACCCGTCAAATCGAACCAGACTCCCCCGAAACGAAGCGAACAACGTCATCAGGCGACAAGCGCAAGAAAGTGCGCCCGGGCCGAATCCGTGAGCGCAATCGTGAGCGTATTCTGATGGCCGCGGAAAAGGAGTTTTCCCAGAACGGCTTCGGAGCAACCACCGTTCAGAAAATTGCGGATAGGGCGGGCCTGCCGAAATCCAACGTGCTTTACTATTTCAGCAATAAAAAGCGCATCTACTACGCGTTGATGGATGACATCATGGGGCGGTGGAACGAGATGTTCTCGAAGATACAGCCAGAAGACGACCCCGCCACGACCCTGGCCAGTTTTATTCACGCCAAGGTAGAGCTGTCCAGGACTCACCCCCTGGCATCGCGCCTGTTCGCATTGGAGATCATTCAGGGCGCGCCGGTCCTCAAGGATCATCTGTCCACGACCATGCGGGAGTGGGTGCAGGCGCGAGCGGGTGTGATTCAGCAGTGGATAGACGCGGGGCGAATGGCGCCCGTCGATCCGGTGCAACTCATCCTCCTGATTTGGTCATCCACGCAACACTACGCTGACTTCCAGGTGCAGATTCTCGCGATTGAGGACAAGAGCGAATACACCGAAAGTGACTTTCAGCACGCCGCGGATTTCCTGACGTCTGTCATTCTGCGCGGTTGCGGCCTCGCGCCCTAGCTCCTGACTCCAAAGTGCCTGGCATACCGCCGTCGTATGCCATCGACGGCTCTCGGCCATGAAAATTTCCTGACTTATTGGTCAGTTTTTTATTGACCGAGCTACCAATCCTGTTTAAATTTCTCTGAGACACGCAATCCAATCGTCGCGAACAAAACCAATGCGACAACAAAACTGACGAGAGTGACCATGTCCCAGTGCAAAGCCTACCGTGCCTCTGTTTTCCACTGCATCGCCGACCCGGGCGTGGTGGGTGCGGAACGTTCCTATGAGTATTTTGAAGACGGCCTGTTGGTGGTCGAGGACGGCATGGTCGTCGAGGTGGGCAGGGCGGAAAGCGTGTTACCATCGCTGTCTCCTGAGGTTGAGGTCGTTCACTACGAGAATGCCCTGATAACACCGGGCTTCGTCGATACCCATATCCATTACCCGCAGGTAGGAATCATCGGCTCCTATGGCGCTCAGTTGCTGGACTGGCTGGAAACCTACACCTTTCCCTGTGAGGGGCAGTTTGATGATTCCCGGCACGCTCACGCCCAGGCCGACATCTTTCTCCGCGAACTGCTGAGAAACGGAACGACGACGGCTCTGGTTTTCGGAACCGTCCATAAGCAGTCAGTGGATGCCTTTTTCGAGCGCGCGTCCAAACTCAACCTGCGGATGATTGCGGGCAAGGTGCTGATGGACCGTTGTGCTCCGGACTACCTGGTGGATACAGCGGAATCCGGCTACGCGGACAGCAAGGAGCTTATTGAGCGTTGGCATGGAAAGGGCCGTTTGTCCTATGCGGTGACGCCCCGATTTGCACCGACGAGTTCCAACGAGCAGCTCGAGCTCGCAGGCAAGCTCTTCAAGGAATTCCAGGGCTTGTACATGCACACCCACATTTCCGAGAACCGACAGGAGATTGAGTGGGTCAAAGAGCTGTTTCCGGAACGGGATGGTTACCTCGATGTATACGACCACCATGGCCTGATTGGCGAACGGTCAGTGTTTGCGCACGGTGTTCACTTGCATGACGACGAATGCAGGCGTTTGGGTGACACTGGCTCGGCGGTTGCCTTTTGCCCGACGTCGAACCTTTTCCTTGGCAGTGGGTTGCTCGACCTGGCGCACCTGGAGTCGCATGGGGTGCGCGTTGGCCTGGGTACGGATGTAGGGGCGGGTACCAGTTTTTCACAGCTTCAAAGCCTTAATGAGGCGTATAAGGTGCTGCAACTGCAGGGGCAGAAGCTGGATCCTTTCAAAGCCTTTTACCTGGCGACACTGGGCGGAGCCCGGTCTCTCTACCTTGATGACAGGATTGGCAGCCTGCAGGCCGGGAAAGAGGCGGACTTTGTGGTGCTGGATTATGAGGCCACGCCTCTGGTCAGCTACCGCCTGAAGCATTCCAAGAGTCTGGAGGAAACACTGTTTGCCCTCATGATTCTTGGGGATGACCGCGTGGTGAAGGAAACCTTCAGCGCGGGCGCGTCCGTTCACCGTCGATAGCATGCCACTGGCGGGCTGCCCGTTGCCGATGATGGGCACGCCCACCCCTGGTTTGGAGCCTTTCTACCCTACCTCTTCGGGTCCTTCTTTCTTCTTGTGCACAATCGTTATAAGAATTTTGTTGCAATTGTTGTATACAAAAGCATAATCGGAGTTGTGGTTCCTGACCGATAAGTCAGGAAATACCGATATAGGCAAACCAGCCATCACCTGCCTCAAGGGCTCTGCTCTGGGTGATAGAAAACAACAATGATGAGGAATACCTTGTGGAAAACATCGATCAGCAGAAGCGCTCGCTCGGAGCGTTAGCGAGAACGGACTGGCTCGAGCGCATTTTCAAGCTCCGTCAGCATGGAAGCTCAGTGAAAGTTGAGCTGATGGCGGGCCTGACCACCTTCGTAACCATGGCCTACATTATCTTCGTTAACCCCAATGTTATGGCTGCGGCCGGCCTAGATCATGGTGCTGCGTTCGTCGCCACCTGTCTGGGGGCGGCACTTGGCTGCCTGCTTATGGGGTTTTACGCCAACTGGCCGGTGGGACTGGCACCGGGCATGGGGCTCAACGCATTTTTTACCTACACCGTCGTCGGCGAAATGGGCTATACCTGGCAGGTTGCCCTCGGCGCGGTCTTTCTCTCCGGCATCCTGTTTATGATTATGAGCCTCTCGCGAATCCGCGAATGGCTGCTTAACAGCATTCCGATGAGCCTGCGTTTTGCCATGGGGGCGGGGGTTGGTCTGTTTCTCGGGCTTATTGGCTTGAAGACGGCGGGCATTGTCGTCGACAGCCCTGCGACGCTGGTGACGATGGGGTCTTTTGGTGAGCCTTCGACACTGCTGGCTGCCATCTGCTTTTTGCTGATCGCGGTACTCAGCCACCGCAACGTTTTCGGCGCCATCCTGCTGAGCATGCTCGTCGTAACGGGGATCGGCTGGAGCATGGGGCTTGTGGAATATGGCGGGGTTGTGTCGCTCCCGCCCAGCCTGGGGCCAACCTGGCTGGCGATGGATATTGCGGGCGCGTTGAACGTGGGCATGATCAGCGTTGTACTCGCGTTTCTCTTCGTGAACATGTTCGACACCGCGGGAACACTGATGGGGGTGGCTCATCGTGCAAACCTGGTTGACGAGAACGGCAAGATAGAAAACCTTTCCAAATCCCTTAAAGCGGACAGTACATCCAGTGTCTTGGGCTCTTTTGTGGGTTGCCCGCCGGTAACGAGCTATGTTGAAAGCGCTTCAGGCGTGGCCGCCGGTGGTCGCACTGGTCTGACGGCCGTCACTGTCGGCGTGCTGTTCCTGCTGGCAACCTTCTTTGCACCGCTTGCGGGAATGATCCCGGCCTATGCGACCGCAGGTGCGCTGATATACGTCGCTATGTTGATGATGAGTGGGATGGCCCACATCGACTGGAAGGACATCACCGACACCATTCCGGCCATCATTACGGTGGTGATGATGCCGCTGACCTTCTCCATCGCCAATGGCATTGCACTGGGCTTCGTTACCTATGCCACGTTGAAGCTGCTTACCGGGCAGAGGAAAAAGGTATCCGTCAGCCTGTATGTTCTCTGTGTCATCTTTATCGCCAAGTTCGCCTTCCTGTGACGGAAGAAGGCGCATGGTTGACCAAAACCCGAGGTTTTACCCCAAAACAACAACACGAGAGGTAGTAATAATGAAACTGTTGCAAAAAATCCTGCTGGCGGCGTGCGTTTTCACCACGTTTGCTCCGGTTGCTCACGCTGAAAAATTCTTCGGCAGTTCCAGTGTGTCGCTGCTTTATAGCGATGACTATGAAATCTTTGGCTCTCAAAAAGAGTCTGCGACTGTGTTTACCTTTGAAAACGCGACCGCCCATAACTGGGGGGATACGTTCTTCTTCATTGACCGCTATCAGGTCCAGGGGGATTCAGGTAATGCTGACTCCACCTATGGGGAGTTCGCGCCCCGCCTGAGCCTGAGTTGGCTGAGCGGCCAGGATCTGGGCTTCGGGCCGGTTAAAGACGTCTACCTGGCAACCCAGTATGAGTTCGATGGTGGGGTAGAGGCGAACAACTACATGTATGGGCTTGGATTGGGCTGGGACATCCCTGGATTTCAGTACTTCAATACCAATGCCTACTATGTTGAAAACAATACCGCGTTCGACACGCCAGACGACTGGCAGTTGACCGTAACCTGGGGTGTGCCGTTCGAACTGGGCAGTGCGGCGTTTCTCTTTGACGGGTTTGTCGACTATTCATCAGGGGTAAGCGGTGGTCAGAGTGCGGACTTGCACATCAACCCCCAGTTCAAACTCGACCTTGGTCATTTCACGGGAGAGGCTGGCGTGTTGTATGCCGGTATAGAGTACTCGTACTGGCGTAATAAATTCGGTAGCCCGAACATCGATACGGAGAATGCCGTTAGCGCCCTGGTCAAGTTCCACTTCTGACCAGCGCTCATCATCGGATCCATTGGGCCGCTGGTTTCAGCGGTCCAGCTGCCATCACATGACAGGAGAACTTTATGGGACGCCTTACCACACACGTACTGGATACTTCGCTGGGTTGCCCCGGACAGGGTATTCGTATCGAGGTATACCGGCTGGAGGGTGAATCGCGCACCTTGCTGAAAGAAGTCACCACCAATGATGATGGTCGCTGCGATGCTCCAATTCTTGAGGGAGAGGCCTTTACCGAAGGCCAGTTCGAACTGGTCTTTCACGCTGGTGACTACCTCAGGCGCCAGGGCGTAGAGGCTAACGAACCGCGCTTTCTCGATGTTATCCCATTGCGTTTCGGCGTGGCTGACGCCTCCCAGCACTTTCATGTGCCCCTCCTGCTTTCTCCCTATAGCTACTCCACCTATCGCGGTAGCTGAGTCGAGATGGTCAGTCATCAATACAACAGTGCGAACAAGAGAACAGGTTAATGGAAGCTTACATTCTGGATTTTGTGAATTTCATGTTGCGGTGGCTTCATGTGATTGCAGCCATTGCGTGGATTGGCGAGTCAATTTACTTCGTGATGCTGGATAACAGCCTTAAGCCGCCACAGGCCGAAAACTGCAAAAAGAAGGGGGTTTTTGGTGAGATGTGGGCCGTGCATGGGGGCGGTTTCTACCACAACCAAAAGTACGCCACCAGCCCGGGTACCTTGCCTGCCGACCTGCATTGGTCGTTCTGGAAGTCGTATACCACCTGGCTGTCGGGTTTCGCGCTGTTCGTTATTCTCTATATGGTCAACCCGGGCTTCTACCTGGTGAACACCAATAGCAGTTGGCAGTGGGCTGCTGAGTTAAGTGGATGGCAGGCCAACGTTGCGGCGGTGCTTTTCCTGGCATTCGGGTGGGTTGTATACAATGAGTTGTGCAAGCGCATAAGCCCCAACATGGAGCGCGACGGCATTCTGAGTATTGCGGTAGGGGTGCTGCTTGTCGTTGTTGCCTATGTAAGCACGCAATTGTTTGCTGGCCGTGCTGCGTTCCTTCTGACCGGTGCTGTCATGGCGACAGCCATGTCCGCAAACGTTTTTTTCTGGATCATTCCGGGCCAGCGCCGCATGGTCGATGCCATGAAGGCGGGCGAGGAGCCCAATCCTATTGATGGCAAGCGCGGTAAACAACGCTCTGTCCACAATACCTACTTCACGCTTCCCGTTGTTCTGCTGATGATCAGTAATCACTATGCCTTCGCCTATACAGAGGCTCAGGCATGGTTGGTCATGTCGCTGCTCATATTTGCCGGCGCCGTTATCCGCCAGTTTTTCGTACTGATGCATGCGGGCAAAACCCAACCTTCCTACCTTCTGGCCGGTGGTGTGCTGATCCTGCTGACGTTCTGGGTGGCCGCGCCTACGGGAGAGTCCCAAGTGGCAACGGCTCAGGCGAACGCCGAGCCCAATACAACGACGCATGAGACAAGTGAGTCCCCCCTTGCTGCCAAAGTGGGCGCGACCATTGAACAGCACTGTGCGGGATGCCATTCGAAGCAACCTGAGAACCCGGCGTTTTCGGCTCCGCCAGCGGGCTTTGCGTTTGATGCGGTTGATCAGATACTTAGCCATCAGGCCAAGATCCAGGAGGTTGTGGCGAACGGTTACATGCCTTTGGGCAACACCACGAACATGACCGAAGAAGAGCGCGAAATCATCAAGAACTGGGGTGAATGACGGTTGCGTTCTATTTGGATACAATATAGTATATTTAAGTATACAATGTTAATTGAGGGCGCGCTGGTAACAGCGGCCTGCCAAACGGATTGGAAGAAGGAAGTTGTTTGATGAGTCCGGCTAATCCAGACCATTACCCCCGAGACCTGATTGGTTACGGTTCTGAGCCTCCCCATGCAAATTGGCCTGGCCGGGCACGCATTGCCGTGCAGTTCGTTCTCAATTACGAGGAAGGTGCAGAAAACTGCGTTCTGCATGGCGATACGCATTCGGAGCAGTTCCTGTCTGAAATCGCCGGGGCCGAGGCGTATCCAAGCCGGCACATGAGCATGGAATCCATCTATGAGTATGGCTCCCGGGCAGGGGTATGGCGGGTACTGAACGAGTTTCAGCGCCGCGGCATGCCACTGACAGTGTTTGGTGTAGCGATGGCGCTTGAGCGGCACCCCGAGCTTGCCCATGCCTTTAAAGAGCTGGGTCATGAGGTCGCCTGTCACGGTTGGCGCTGGATTCATTACCAGAATATTCCGGAAAGTATAGAGCGCGCGCACATGCGTCGGGCCATCGAGATCTTCGAGACTTTATACGGTGAGAAACCGGCTGGGTGGTATACCGGGCGCGACAGCGAGAACACGCGCCGTCTGGTACTGGACGAAGGCAGCTTTCTCTACGACAGCGATTACTACGGGGATGATCTGCCGTTCTGGACCCGTCAGTACGATAGCCAGGGCGAAATGCACAACCACCTGGTGGTGCCTTATGCCCTGGACACCAATGACATGCGCTTCGCTTCGGCACAAGGCTTCGGCACCGGAGAGGACTTTTACCAGTATTTGCGAGACGCCTTCGACGTGCTTTATGCCGAGGGTGAGGATGCGCCAAAGATGCTGTCCGTTGGTCTCCACTGTCGGCTGGTAGGCCGGCCGGGACGCTTTCGGGCCCTGCAGCGATTCCTCGATCACATAGAAGCGCATGATCGTGTCTGGGTTACGAGACGTGTGGATATTGCACGCCATTGGGCCGAGCACCACCACCCGCTCTCATCCAAGGAGCAGCAATGAGCAATCGATCTGTGAACAAACCTACGTACTACGCTCCCGCTGGCGGGCATCCACCTCAGACCCAGTTGTTGTCTGACCGTGCGGTTTTTACCGAAGCCTACGCCATCATTCCCAGAGGCGTGATGCGGGATATCGTCGCCAGTGCCTTGCCGCATTGGGAAAAGACCCGGCTTTGGGTGCTTTCACGGCCGCTGTCCGGGTTCGCCGAAACCTTCTCCCAGTACATCATGGAGGTGTCCCCGGGGGGCGGAAGCTCGCGACCAGAGCTGGACTCATGCGCGGAAGGGGTCCTGTTTGTGGTTGAAGGCGAGATGGCCCTGACCATCGCCGGCCAACAACACCGGATGCAGGAGGGCGGATATGCCTTTATCCCGCCGGGTGCGTCCTGGCAGGTGTTCAACGAGAGCAACTCGACGCTGCGTTTTCACTGGGTGCGAAAAGCCTACGAGCATGTCGACGGCATTGATGTGCCTGAGGCCTTTGTCACCAATGAGATGGATATAACGCCCACTGAGATGCCGGGAACTGAGGGTCGCTGGACGACAACGCGCTTTGTTGATCCGCAGGACATTCGCCATGACATGCACGTCAACATTGTCAATTTCCAGCCCGGCGGAGTCATTCCATTTGCCGAGACCCACGTGATGGAACATGGCCTTTACGTGCTGGAAGGGAAGGCGGTTTATCACCTCAACCAGGATTGGGTTGAAGTGGAGGCGGGTGACTACATGTGGCTTCGCGCCTTCTGCCCGCAAGCCTGCTATGCCGGTGGACCGGGACCTTTCCGTTACCTGCTTTACAAGGACGTGAACCGGCACATGAAACTCAGCGGATTCGGTTCGCGCTGAGCTGAGACGAGGACATTTTTATGCTGGAACTCAAAGCACAACCGTTGAGCCCGGAGGCATTCGCCGAATTCGGGGATGTTATTGACCGGCGCACGGCTGACTCCTTTCCCATCAACGCGGGGCGCACCCAGCGCCACCATGATCTGGCGAAAGTGGAGCTGCTCGGTTATGAGGCACGGGTTCTGGTGAGTATTTTTGTAAGCCAGCCGGTGACGTTACCGCTGGAGCTGTCGTTCCTGGAGCGCCACCCGCAAGGCAGCCAGGCCTTCATGCCCCTGCACGAGGAGCGATTCCTGGTTGTTGTCGCACCCCCAGGCGACACGATCAGCCCTGATGAAGTTCGCGCCTTTGTCACCGATGGTTTCCAGGGAGTGAATTACCGCGCGGGTACCTGGCACGCCGTGCAGTCGGTGTTGGATCGGGAAGGCGAATTCCTGGTTATCGATCGCGGCGGTCCGGGGCACAACTGCGACGAGTACGGAATGGAGGTGCGTGTGCTCCTCGACCTATCTGACTGATTTACCGGCTGAATTCCCATTCAACCTTTTACCGACGGTGCACTGACGTTTCAAGCGCCGGGACGAGCATCGCCTCGACTACAAGAACAACCTTACTTCGGAGGAAACACCATGACTCGCATGACCGCAGCAGAAGCCGCTGTTCACGTTTTGAAGAAAGAAGGTATCGATATTGCCTTTGGAGTGCCCGGAGCGGCCATTAACCCGTTCTATTCCGCTATGCGCAAAGTTGGAGGGGTTGACCACGTCCTCGCGCGCCACGTGGAGGGGGCCTCTCATATGGCGGAGGGTTACACCCGCACCAAAGCAGGCAACATCGGTGTTTGCATCGGAACGTCAGGACCCGCTGGCACCGACATGATCACCGGGTTGTACTCTGCCACAGGCGACTCCATACCCATTCTCTGCATCACTGGGCAGGCGCCGCGAAGCAAACTGCACAAGGAAGACTTCCAGGCGGTGAACATCCAGGCCATCGCCGGCCCTGTCACCAAATGGGCAGTTACCGTCCTCGAGCCGGCCCAGGTGCCGCGGGCGTTCCAGCAGGCGTTCCAGTTGATGCGCAGCTCCCGCCCCGGTCCCGTTCTGATTGACCTGCCCATCGATGTACAGATGAGCGAGATCGAATTTGATCCGGACACCTACGAATCGTTGCCTGCCTACAAGCCGGCGGCTTCACGGGCACAGATCGAGAAAGCGCTGACCTTGCTGAACGAGGCCGACAAGCCCTTGCTGGTTGCCGGTGGCGGCGTTATCAACAGTGATGCGAGCGACCTGCTGGTTGAGTTTGCAGAGCTTACGGGTGTTCCCGTTGTTCCTACCTTGATGGGTTGGGGGACGATTCCCGATGACCACCCGTTGATGGCCGGCATGGTGGGGCTCCAGACGTCCCATCGCTATGGCAACGCCACCATGCTCGCGTCCGACTTCGTGATGGGCATTGGTAACCGCTGGGCGAACCGGCACACCGGTAGCATCGAGGCCTATACCAAGGACCGGAAGTTTGTTCATGTTGACATCGAGCCCACCCAGATCGGCCGTATCTTCGGGCCGGACTATGGGATTGTCTCTGATGCCAAGGCGGCGCTGGAGCTGTTCATTACCGTGGCCAAGGAGTGGCGCGCCGAAGGCAAACTCAAGGATCGCGGAGCCTGGGCCCAGGAATGCCAGGAGCGCAAGCAGACACTGCTGCGCAAGACTCACTTCGACGACGTGCCGGTCAAGCCGCAGCGCGTCTACGAAGAGATGAACAAGGTGTTCGGCAAGAATGTCCGGTACGTGACCGCCATTGGTCTGTCCCAGATCGCCGGAGCCCAGTTCCTGCACGTGTACAAGCCGCGGCACTGGATCAACTGCGGTCAGGCCGGGCCGTTGGGCTGGACCATTCCAGCTGCCCTGGGTGTATGCCGTGCCGATCCCGAGGCCGAGGTCGTCGCTCTCTCCGGGGACTACGACTTCCAGTTCATGGTTGAGGAGTTGGCTGCCGGGGCGCAGTTCAAGCTGCCCTATATCCATGTCCTCGTGAACAACTCGTATCTGGGGCTGATCCGTCAGGCGCAACGTGGTTTCGACATGGACTACTGCGTGCAGCTGTCGTTCGAGAACGTCAACTGCCCCGAGATAAACGACTATGGCGTTGATCACGTCTCGGTTGTCGAGGGCCTTGGGTGCAAGGCGTTGCGGGTCACCAAGCCTGATGACATTGGCCCGGCGTTTGTACAGGCGCGACAACTGATGCACGAACACCGGGTGCCGGTTGTGGTGGAGATCATCCTTGAGCGTGTGACCAACATTGCCATGGGGACCGATCTTGACGGTGTTAACGAGTTCGAAGCACTGGTAGAGAACGTCACCGATGCGCCGACCTCAATTGCCAGCCTGACCTGAGTATCGCAATCAATCGCCCCCGACCTGTGGAAAGCATCAGGTGTCAGGTAGGGGGCGAAGACCCAAAAATGGACGAGTAGGAGACCCAAAAATGCCTAAGTTTGCAGCGAATCTAAGCATGCTGTTCGCCGAGGAGGATTTTCTCGATCGCTTCCAGGCCGCCGCGTCGGCAGGCTTTCAGGGCGTCGAGTATCTCTTCCCCTACGATTTTCCCGCGGCAGACATCAAAAAGCAGTTGGATGCCCATGGGCTTACCCAGGTGCTGCACAACCTTCCGGCTGGGGATTGGGCGGCTGGTGAGCGCGGTATTGCCTGTCACCCGGACCGGGTCGACGAGTTCCGTGAAGGCGTCGACCTGGCCATTGACTACGCCACCGTGCTCGGGTGCAAGCAACTGAATTGTCTGGCAGGTATCCGACCTAACACAGTAAGCGAAGAACAGGCCCGTAGAACCCTGATCGACAACCTGCGCTTCGCCGCCGAAAAACTGAAAGCGGCGGGCATCCTGTTGCTCGCCGAGCCCATCAATACCCGCGACATACCCGGCTTCTTCCTCAACCGGACGGAGCAGGCCCTGGCGTTGTTCGAGGACGTGGGTAGCGACAACCTGAAACTGCAATACGACATCTATCACATGCAAATCATGGAGGGCGACCTGGCCCCGACCATCGAAAAGCACCTTTCACAAATCGGCCATGTGCAGCTGGCGGACAATCCAGGGCGCCACGAGCCCGGCACCGGGGAAATCAATTACCCGTTCCTGTTCGGTCATCTTGATCGCCTGGGCTACCAGGGTTGGATCGGCTGCGAGTACAAGCCTGCGGCGACAACGCTCGAAGGTCTCGGCTGGCTGGATAACGCACGATAAGGTCATTCAACAAAAAAGTGAGTAAGGAGAGGATTATGAGCAAGATCGGATTTATTGGTCTCGGGATTATGGGTCGGCCCATGGCCGGACACCTGCTGGAAGCAGGCCACGAGCTGGTAACCTACGTTAAGTATGGCTCTCTGGACGAAGGCCTGGCGGCCAAGGGCATGAAAGAAGTCGATAGCCCCAAGGCAGTTGCGGAACAGGCCGAGATTATCATCACCATGGTTCCGGATACCCCCGATGTTGAGGAAGTGCTGATTGGCGAGGCCGGCATTGTTGAAGGCCTCCAGCCCGGTACGCTGGTCATCGATATGAGCTCCATCGCGCCGATCCCCACCCAGGCATTTGCCAAGCGCATCACCGAGGCTGGTGGTGAGTACGTCGATGCCCCGGTGTCTGGTGGCGAGGGTGGCGCTGTTAACGCAACCCTGACCATTATGGTGGGTGGTACCAATGAAGGCTTTAACCGGGCGCTGCCTGTCCTTGAGGTAATGGGTAAGACCATCACCCATATTGGCGAGCACGGCGCTGGCCAGATCTGCAAGGTTGCCAACCAGATCGTGGTGGCGCTGACCATCCAGGCCGCGGCAGAGGGCCTGCTTTTCGCCTCGAAAGCCGGAGCGGATGTGACGAAAGTGCGTGAGGCCCTGCTGGGCGGTCTGGCTCAGTCGAAGATCCTCGATGTGCACGGAGAGCGCATGATCAAGCGTACCTTTGACCCTGGCTTCCGTATTCGCCTGCACCAGAAGGACCTCAACCTGGCCCTGGAAAGTGCACGCAGCCTGAATCTGTCGCTGCCTGGTACCGCCAATGCCCAGCAACTGTTCCAGGCCTGCGCCGCGAACAACGGTGCGGATTGGGACCACGCAGGCATTGTGAAGGCCCTGGAAAAGCTGGCTGACCACGAAATCGGTGCCTAGTTAAGTTGCCGGCGCAGCACTCAAACCCAATGGCCGGTGTCGATTCGGCACCGGCCATTAGGGCGCGATTGGGGGCGCGCCGGCGTACCACGTCGTTTCTTTAATTTCTATCCGTTGCGAGGAGCCGCAGATGCACGCCTTGTCTGATTCGCTGTCCTTTGATCATCCGACAGAAGTGAATGTCTGGCTCAGGCAGCTTGCCGCAACGGCGGTATCCGCCGTCCATCCCGATACGCTGCTTTCGGCCGGCCAGCTACCGCCACGCCCGTCCGGACGTACCGTTGTGATTGGGGCTGGCAAGGCGGCGGCGGCAATGGCTGCGGCCTTCGAGCGCACGTGGGCTGACGCCTACGACGATGCCGACCTTTCCGGCCTGGTTGTTACCCGTTATGGGCATGGCGCGGAATGTCGTCACATCGAGGTATTGGAGGCCTCCCATCCCATGCCGGACGAGTTGGGCGAAAAGGCGGCCCAGCGTATGCTCGATTCGGTGGCCGGGCTGACCGAGAATGATCTCGTTGTCGCTTTGATTTCAGGGGGCGGTTCCGCGCTCATGACACTGCCGGCGCCAGGGCTGACGCTGCAGCAAAAGCAGGCCATCAACAAGACGCTGTTGCGTTGTGGCGCCCCGATCCGGGAGATCAACACGGTGCGGCGCCACCTTTCGCGAGTCAAGGGCGGGCGCTTGGCCGTCGCCGCCCATCCGGCGAGGGTGATTACCTACCTGATTTCCGATGTGCCCGGCGACGATCCCGCGCTCATCGCCTCAGGGCCAACCATTCCAGACGCGACAACGCCAATGGACGCCCTGGAAATACTGGAGCGGTACTCCATAGGCATTCCGGAGGCCGTGCGTCGCCACCTGCTCAGTGACGATACCGCGCCCAAGCCGCACTCACCCGAATTCGGACTTGATCGCACGATCGTTCAGGCCAGGGCCTGTGATGCACTTCGGGCCGCCGAGGCCTCCGCGAATCTGGCCGGTTTAGACGTTCGTGTGTTGGGTGACGATCTTGAAGGAGAGGCGAGGGAACTCGGAGGCGAGCATGCGACAATGGCGTTGAAGCTGCAAAAAGACCTCAAAGAACCCCTATTGATCCTTTCAGGTGGCGAGACCAGCGTTACGGTTTCCGGTGAAGGGCGAGGAGGTCGCAACGTTGAGTACCTCCTGGGTGCAATCTCGGTTCTTCAGGGAGCGTCCAATATTCACGCGTTGGCCATCGACACGGACGGTATTGATGGCTCCGAAGATAACGCCGGCGCCATTTTTGGCCCCAATGACTGGTCGCGGGTTCAGGCCCTGAAGCTTGATCCTGCCAGCTATCTCGCCCGCAATGACGCCTACAGTTTTTTCGAGGCACTCGATGGTTTGATCATCACGGGGCCGACTCGCACCAACGTTAATGATTTCCGGGCCATTCTGGTGCTTCCGAAATCCATGTGAGCCCTGAGGTCCATGTGGGGGGGGCAATGCCGACCATCAACAGCGTTACCACACGTGAATACCCTGGCCGGCCCCTGTTATTTGGTGCCGGCTTTTTTCCGGGCAAAGCCGATGTGTGAAAACACCGCATGCAGGTCATCGGTTGTACTTTCGTTGTCAAAGTTCAGTTTTGCATCGATATGATCCATGTGATGCATCATCAACGACACGGCTTTGTCGGTGTCACGGGCGGATATCGCATCCAGTAACTGGTTGTGCTCATCATAGGAACAGTGCGAACGGGTGCCCTTTTCATATTGGGCGATGATCAGCGAGGTCTGAGAAACCAGGCTGCGCTGGAAACCAACGAAGGGGGCGTTGTTCGCCGCCTCGGCCAGTTTCAGGTGGAACTCGCCAGACAAGCGGATACCGGCGCCCCGATCCCCGCGGGCAAAGCAGTCATGCTCCTCTGTCACCATTCCCCGCAGCTCATCAATCTGTTCTTCAGTGGCGTGCTGAACCGCAAGCTCCGTGATGGCACGTTCGACCAATCGCCTTGCGTAGAGGATCTGGCGAGCTTCCTCCACACTTGGGCTGGCCACCATCGCGCCCCGGTTGGGGCGAATCGAAACGACACCCTCATGGGCCAGTTGCGACAGCTCCCGCCGGATAATCGTGCGGCTGACGCCAAATATTTCTCCCAACGCCTCTTCGCTCAACTTGGTTCCCGGGGCCAGCCGATGCTCAAGAATAGCGTCGAACATGTGGGCGTATATGGTGTCGCTTGTCGCCCCCGTCCGTTTTTTCTCGGCTCGGTTCAGGCTTTTGGTGGGCTGCGCTTGTTTGCTCATAATGTCTCGCGAATGAGGTGGTGGAAGTACGGAATCTGGTAGTGGGATAGTATACGAGAAAAGACCCCGTTTAGCCGAGCCTGATCCAGTCACGCGCCACCTTTCGGCGCTCCAGGCCATCAATGAGTCGGAGAAAGGGGCAAAAAAAACCCGCCAGGCGGCGGGTAAAAACACACTGAGGCAAGTCGAGTGTGTTGCAGGAGGGCGGGTAAGGTTCGCAGATCGAATGTCACAAAACCTTCCCGCCGTGGCCACGATGACCTGATCAAAGAGTAACATAATTCAATTATAAATGAATACATAAAGTTAAAATATTGTATCCTATAATTTACTAAAATTCTTGTTTTTAGATCAATTGTGGATCAGGAGTGGTGAGTGGGTGTCATGTTGAAGTCAGATATATTAACGGCCCGCAAAAAGAATTGCCTCGCATTGATGTCTATGTTAATTGTATACGATATTTTAGGTTTGGCGCTCTATGATTCGGGTACCAACCGCATACATTGAAATATCAGGAGCAGACAATGAGCCGTTTTCAAACGCTGACTCCGTCCAGCCTTGGGCGCGAGGATTTCGTGGCCGCATTTGCGGACATCTATGAGCATTCACCGTGGGTGGCGGATAAAGCCTATGAGATGGGCATCGATGAAACATGTGATGAAGTCGAACAACTGCATGAGCGGATGGCCAACATCCTTCTCAGTGCGGATCGCGACACCCAGTTGGCATTGATCAACGCCCACCCTGACCTCGCAGGCAAAGCCGCTATGCGTGGAGAACTGACGGCCTCCAGTACTTCCGAGCAGGCCGGTGCGGGCATTCAGGATTGCAGCCCGGAAGAGTTTGAGCGCTTTGTCAGGCTGAACGAGGGATACAAAGCCAAGTTCGGGTTCATTTTTGTTATGGCGGTGCGGGGCAGTAATCGACACCAGATACTGGCGTCGTTCGAAGAGCGCATTGACAACTCTCCCGAGCAGGAATTTCAGCGCGCACTGAGCGAGATCAATAAAATTGCGTTGTTCCGCCTGCAAGCCATGTAGCAGGCGGAATACCGAAACGTTCTTGCATCAGGTTCAAAGTCTGGATTTATTAGGCTTTTGAGACGTTGGTGCTTTCGTGCTCACTCCGAAATTGAACTACACTTGATCGTGTTGTTCCTGACAGGGAGTGGGCCGAGGTATGTTTGACGCATGGAAGTCTTTTCGATCGCTGTCCTTACTCCATTGGGTGGTGATTTCCCTCTCGTTACTTCTTACCCTCACCGCCTGGCAGGTTTCATCCCGAATTGCAGAGGAGAAGGCCAGGGAGCAGTTTGACCATCAGGTGGAACAGCTCAACGAACTTCTGCGGGACCGGATGCAGAAGTACGAATTTGCGTTGATGTCCGGTGCTGGTGCCATCCGGGCCTCAGAAGACGGCGTGAACCTGCAGATGTGGAAGCGTTTCAGCGAAGTGCTGGCGCTTCAGGAGCGTTTGCCGGGCATTAATGGTATTGGCGTTATTGAACGCGTTGCCGCGGAGAATCTGGGCGACTATATCGCGCAAAAGCAACAGGAACGCTCCCACTTCCGGATTCACCCTTCCCATAGCGGCGATGATTTCTGGCCCATTGTTTATATTGAGCCAGAGGCGTCCAATAGGGCGGCTGTCGGGCTCGACATGGCCCATGAATCGAATCGGTATCAGGCGGCGCTCAAAGCGATGAGAACCGGCGAAACCCAGATCACGGGCCCTATCGTGTTGGTACAGGATGAGGAAAAAACACCCGGATTCCTTTTCTACCGGCCATTCTACCAATCCGCAGAAGTGCCACCGACCGATCAACGTGAGTCGTTGTTCAGCGGGCTGGTTTACGCGCCCTTTATCATGTCGAAACTGATGGAAGGCACGCTCGCCAACATCAACCGGCTTGTTCACTTTCGGGTTACGGATGGTGAATCCCGCCTGTACAGCGAACTCGATGAAACCCGTGGCGACAATTACGACCCCACGCCCATGTTCGAGGCGTCCTATGTGTTGGATATGTATGGTCGTCGGTGGCATTTCGACGTCCAGACCACACTGCGCTTCGAAACGTTTAACGCCGGCAAACAGCCCATCATCATTCTCGTCAGCGGGCTGGTTATCAATGCCCTGATTTTTCTGGTCTTTACGCTCATGGCTGACGCGCGTCGTCGCGCTGAGAGCAAGGTTGTTGAGAAAACGTCTGAGCTGCGGGAAAGCCTGGATTTTATCAACACACTGACCGACAACCTTCCGTTGACCGTGTCTGTCTGGGACTCTCAACTGAACTGCCGTTTCATGAACGCCTATGGCGAGCACTGGTTTCCTTTCAGCAAAGAAGCAGCCATTGGCCAGAATCTGGAGCAGTTGCTTGGCCCTGACCTGGTCAAAGAACGCAACATTCACTATCAGCAAGCACTGGAAGGCAGGAGTGTCCAGGCCAGTGCCTCGCTTGAGAACCGCAATGGTGAGATCCGCGATGTTGTGGTCAGTTATCACCCGGTAACGTTGCAGGGTGAACAGTGCTTCATGGCGACCACGATTGATGTGACCGAGATCGTGCAGCGTGAAAAAGAACTGGAAGTTCTGAATGCGGAACTCAAGGAGCAGAAGCAGGAGGCGGAATCGGCAGTGACCGTCAAAACGGCCTTCCTTGCGAATATGAGCCACGAAATCCGCACCCCCATGAACGCCATTATCGGCGTGCTGGTGCTGCTACAGGAAGCCGGGCTTGAGGATCACCCCCGGCGGCTTGTGAAGAAAGCCTTCTCGGCGTCTGAGGCCCTCCTGCAACTTCTGAATGACATTCTGGATCTCTCCAAGATTGAGGCGGATCACATTGAGCTGGATATCCATCCATTTGATATCGACGCGCTGGTTCACCGTAGCGTCGACCTGTTCGCCATTGTTGCGGAAGAAAAAGGCCTGAAGCTCAGGGTGTCCATTGATCCCACGACACCCAATCGGGTCGCGGGCGACCTGCTGCGGATTTCCCAGATATGTACCAATCTTGTCGGCAATGCTGTCAAGTTCACCCGTAAGGGCGGTATTGATGTCAGGATTGATTATCGGGCTGAGAGCCAGGCAAGTGGTTATCTCCGTATTGAAGTCGCGGATACCGGCGTGGGGATCAAACCCGAGGACCAGGGGCGGGTTTTTGAGAACTTCCGGCAAGCGGACGAATCCACGAGCCGGAACTTCGGTGGTACCGGGTTGGGCCTTGCCATCAGCCGAAGACTGGCAGATCTGATGGAGGCGGAACTGACCCTGAAGAGCGATGTTGGTGAAGGCTCTACGTTCCAGCTATTGGTGCCGGTGGGCGTATCCCAGGACGATGGCACGGTAAGTTCCGCGAGAACGGGAAGGCCGATTCACGTCTTCCATTACGGTTTTCGCGCCAATCTGGCCTTGCTGGAGGATTATCGGGAGCACTGGCGCCTGACTCTTGAAGCCGTCGATGATATGGCCCAGTGGCCAGGTATCCTTGAGACTATTGCAAAGGTTGAAGACGTCGAAGACAGATTCTTCCTGATCGACATGGAAGGCACGGAACCGAGCCTGCTGGACAGCTTCGTGACCGAAATCTTGACCCATCCCGGTAGCTACCCGCTCTGGGCCATACTGATTATCGCCCCGGCAGGCTATAGGCGGGAATGGTCCGCAGATTTTGAACGCTCCGGCGGACACATGGCCTTTGAGCCACTGACGCCGTCAAAACTCTTTGAGCACTTCTCCCAAAGGCACGGAAATACTCCGGATATCCCGGGAGGGGGAAAACCCCAGTTCAAGGGACTGTCTGCACTGGTTGTTGATGATGTGCCCTTGAACTGTGAGATTGTTGAAAGCTACCTGGGTTCGTTTGGTGTCGATGTGCAATCTGTCCAGAAGGGGGACCAGGCCATCGAGCACTTAAGGCAACGGAGCTTCGATCTCATACTCATGGATCTCCACCTGGACGGTGAAACCGGGCAGGAAGTGACAGAGCGCATCCATGGCTGTGCCAACGCGGGTGATTCAATCATCGTTGCACTCTCGGCCTCTATTTCCGATCATGACCGCATGACGGCCAAGGCGGCGGGAATGCAGGACTATCTCACCAAACCTGTGGTTCCCAAGGATATTCAGTTGCTGCTGGAGACCTATTTTGAAGACCGCCGTTCAGTGGTTTACACACCTGAGGTAGCCGACGACACTGAGGTGCCAGTATCGGGCATGCCGGAGTTTATCTCACGCCAGGCTTACGACCGTCTTTTCAGTGATGATCAAGCTTTGTTCACGCGATGTGTCAGAAGCTTTATTGCCAGTTCCGCGGAGATGGTTGCTGATGTCCGGCGGGCAACGCGGGCGGAAGATGCCCGCCACATGGCGCACAAAATCAAGGGGGCGGCCGCCAGTATTGCGGACACAGAACTTGCTCTGGTCGCTGGCCAGGTTGAAAACGCTACAGAGGATAGTACGTCGCTGTCGATGTTGCCCCAACTGCTCAACCTGCTTCTTGATCATGGTCGTCGGTTGGAACAGCACTTCGGCTTGATCTCCTCTGGCGGTCATACCGCTGAAACCGATGCGGAGTTACAAACCGTGCTTTCTCGTGTAAAGACCAAACTGGGTGGCAATCGTATCGCTGAAGATGAAGATTTGAGGATGATCTTGAATCACCTCATTGCCAGCAGCCAGATGACACTGGCGAACCAACTGAGACAAGCGTTGGAGGTTTATGACTTTCAGCTCGCACTCGCACTATTGGATGATGTCCCATTGAGGGGATAGGCTAGACAATGAGCAATGAAGAACAGCCAGTTGTACTTGTTGTGGAAGATAACCCGACCGGTATAGCCAGTCTTGTGGGGATACTGGGTTCGGCCTGTGAACTCGTTGTTGCCAAGACGCTGACAGAGGCAGAGCGATGCCTCTCTCCGGATATGGACCTTGTGCTGCTTGACCTCTACCTGCCCGATGGCAACGGTATTGAGTTTCTGAAGCGCTTGAAGTCGGACCCCTCCTATCAGGAACTGCCGGTGATCTGTATGTCGGCTTCCGACCAGAGCAGTGACATTGAAGAGGCGTTCAGGGAAGGCGCTATTGATTATGTCCTCAAACCTTTCAATAAGATCATCTTGAGTGCCAAGGTTTCCACCTTTGTTGATTTTAAACGCAAGACGGATCTGCTGGCTGCCCAGGCGTTGCGGGATACATTGACCGGGATCGGCAATCGGCGGATGTTTGAGCAGCAGTTGGACCTGGAGTGGCGACGGGCTCTTCGACAGGAGCTTTCCCTCGGCCTTGCTCTGGTGGATATGGACCATTTCAAGGGCATTAATGATCAATACGGGCACGCCCAGGGTGATGTTTGTCTGCAGCTTCTGGCGACGTCCATGGAAAAGGCGTTCGGCCGCGCTGGCGATCTGGTGGCAAGGCTTGGCGGCGATGAGTTTGTAGCCATGCTGCCCGGCGCCACACTCAATAATACGGTTCGGGCTGCCAGGCGTCTGGAGGAGGTTCTGGAAACCGAACACGAGAAGTGTCGCCGTAGTGGGCAATCCTGCCCTGACTTTTCAGTGTCAGTCGGTTGCTTCGCCGTCGTTCCTCATAAAGCGACGAATTCTTCAGAGCTGATGGAAGCTGCGGACCAACATCTGTATGAGGCAAAAAGAGAAGGAGGGCGTAGCTGTGTCAGACCTGCCATCTAAGCTGGACCGGGACGACTCGATCGGAACGCACCTCTTTCAGGTGAAACCCAGAGTCATGGTTGTGGACGACGAACCCACCAACATACGCGTGTTGTCGGAAGCACTGAAAAGCGATTATGACATTATCGTGGCCACCAGCGCGGAACAGGCGTTGAGGCTTCTCGATAAGGGAGAGCGCCCTCATTTGTTGCTACTGGATATCATGATGCCGGACATGGATGGTCTGGAAATGTGCCGACGGTTGAAACAACGTCAGGAGCTTCAGCATATTCCTGTTATCTTCATCACGGCACTCATGGACACTGGCAGTGAAGAAAAGGGGTTTGAGGCGGGGGCCGTGGATTTTATTCGCAAGCCGATCAACATTCCTTCTGTTCGGGCAAGAGTGCGCACCCACATTTCCCTGAAGGGCATGCTTGATCACATGGTCGAGCTCAATCAAACGTTAAGCGAACGATTGCATCAAATGGACCAGTTGAACTGGCGCTTGATGCAGGAACAGAAACAGAAAAAGGACCGTGCCGCTGCCTCAAAGAACCTCTATGAGCAGGCTTTCATGTCGACCTCGGAAGGCATTGCGGTGCTTGATCGCGAAGGAAAGATCACCGCAGTAAACCCGTCCTACAGCCGTATTACCGGTTACTCCGAAGCCGAAGCGCTAGGTCGGTATCATGAAATTCTTGATATGCGCGTGGATAAGCGCCAGGACAGCACCAGTATTCTGGACTATCTGGGGGTTCATAATCACTGGTCGGGGGAAATCTATAATCGCAGAAGGAATGGCGAGGTTTACCCGGAGCTGCGAACGATCAGCATCATAAGGGCTGACGACGGCCAGGTGACCCACTATGTGACGGTTTTTAACGATATCACCAACCTGAAAGAAACCGAGCAGCGGCTGGAAGAACTGACCTGGCGCGACCCTGTTACCGGTTTCCCCAATCGGGCTCTTTTCCTGGACCAATTGAGTACCGTGTTGAAGCTGTGTCATCACGGCGGCATGGCCACTGCGGTGATCGTTATTGATATCAATAACTTTCGATACATAAACGAAACCTATGGTTTCGACTGTGGTGATATCGTTATTCAGACCTTTGCCGAGAGGCTCAGAAATGCCTGCCACGAAGACGATTCCATCGCCCGTCTTTCCGGCGATGAATTTGGAATCGTGCTGGCACCAAAGCAGTGGACGTTGGACGAAGCCTACCGGATAGCTCTGCGGTTGTTCGAGCGTATTCAGGAGGCGCTGCGGGAACCCGTTCCTTATCGCTCGGAAGGGGCGTTGACGATAGAGGCAACCGGTGGCATTGCGCTGTACCCAACAGAAAGCTCAGACATGCCATCGCTGGCTTTGCGCCATGCCGAAACGGCGCACCGAAATGCCAAGGAGTCACACCGGGCTGTTGCTGTGTTTGAAGATTCCATGAGCGAGAATATCCGGCGGCAAATGGCGGTGGAGTCGGAACTGACCCGAGCGATTACTGAGAACGAAATTGCGATGTATGCCCAGCCCCAACTTAGCCCGGACCGGGAACTGGCGGGCATCGAACTGCTGGTTCGCTGGAATCATCCGGAAAGAGGGTTGTTGGGGCCTGGCGAATTCATTCCTTTTGCCGAGCGGACCCGGCAGATTGTCGCGCTGGAGCGCCATATCGTTCGCGAGTGCCTGGGAATGTTGGCCGATATGAAAGCGGATTCGCGACAACTTCGCTGTTCGATCAATATTTCCGCCAAGCACATGGCGGAAGAGGACTTTGCCGAGACGATCCTCCGGTTGGTTGCGGACTCGGGTTATCCACCGGCGCTGATTACGTTCGAGTTGACGGAAAGCGTGATGGTGAAGGATGTGGATGCCGTTGTCGAAAAGATGGAAACGATACGGAGCCTTGGCTGCACGTTCTCACTGGATGATTTCGGGACGGGGTATTCCTCGCTATCCCAACTGCGCCGGCTGCCCATATCGGAAATCAAGATTGACCGGTCGTTTGTGCTCTCGGCGCTAAGCGATTCCACCTCTGCCGATATCGTCGATATGGTGAAACGTATCGGCGAATCCATGAATGTTCGAGTTGTGGCGGAGGGTGTCGAAACGCAGGAACATGCGGATTTCCTGAAAGCCTTCCATCCGGGGGTTTATCTACAGGGATACTTCTTTGGGCGCCCGGCACCGCTGTGGACATTTTTCGAAGAGCAATCGAGTTGAACAGTGTGCCTGGGTGTTGGCCCAGGTATTACGTCAATGCCTCAATCGCTTTCGCGTCGGTCGCAAAAATGTTCTCCTCTTTGATCAGTTGCGCCAGTCCTGTCCTTGAAAGGGCTTCTCTCAACGGAAGTTTTGGGCCAGACAGGTAGAGGGTTATGCCTCTGGCATCCAGAAAAGACCAGATGTCCTGCAGGGTGTCCAGGCCGGTAGAGTCGACCTGGTTCAGGGACGACGCTGAAATCAGCACGGTTCTCAGATTCGGGTCAGCATCCACTCGCTTGCGGATAGAGCGCTCCAGAACAGGTGCCGTCAGGTAAGTGAGTGAGGCGTCCATACGAACCCCGAGAACCCCCTCGGCAATCGGCGGCAGCTGGTAAAGATGCCTGTCACGAAATCCACCTGACTCATGAACCCCCAGTTCAATGATTCGCGGCATGGCATGGTGATGAAGGAAGGCGAGCAAAGACGCTGCCATGCCCGCCAGTATGCCCCAGTACAGGTTTGGCACGGTGACCAGTGTCACCACCAGAGTGACGAGAGCTACCACGCCGTCTTTGGGGTTTTCACGACTTAATCGGGTAAGCGAGCGGACATCAATCAGCCGGGTGACGGGCACGATGATGATGGCAGCGAGAATAGCGGTCGGCAGGTGATACAGGAGTTCTGTAAATCCGAAAAGGGAGATCAGCACCACCAGCGAGGCGATCAGGGATGCCCTCGCGGTTTTCGCGCCACTGTAGGCATTCAGCGCCGTGCGAGAGAATGAACCACTGACGGGGAAGGCTCCGCTGAAGCCGCTGGCCATTTTTGCCAGCCCCTGACCGATTAACTCCTGATTCCGGTCCCACGGTTCCCCCGTTATGCGCGACATGGTGCGGCAACTGGACATCGCTTCGGTAAAGCTGATCAGTGCAATGATTGCAGCAGGTAGCAGAAGCGCCAGATGCTGGTCAACGGAGAGTGTCAGAGGCAATGAAGGATGGGGAAGTCCGCTGCCAACCGGCCCGATAACCGAGCCACCAAGGTCTCCAAACCCCAGCAGGTAACTGCCGGCGATGCCAATCAGGGTAACCACCATCACTGCAGGCAGGCGCGCGGTCAATTTCCCGAGTAACAGCAAAGCGGCCACGCCACCAAGGCCGAACCCGGCGGTTGCAATCAGCCGCCAGGGAGCGTGTTGCCATTCCTGCCAGATCGTGGATAGCCAGTTTTCACCGGCACCAGTATCGAAGCCCAACAGGGAAGGGATCTGCGAAACGATAATGATGACGGCAGCCGCATTTACGAATCCCTGAACGACAGCGTTCGAGATCAGATTGGCAAGAATGCCCATGCGGAACGCGCCCATAAGAAACTGCATGAGCCCGGAATAGAGCGCGAGCCATATCGCCATCACCACCCATTCCGGGGATCCCGCTTCGGCCATCGGTTGCAGCGCTGCAAAGGTCAGCAGGCTGGTCAATGCCACAGGCCCGACCGCAAGCATTGACGATGAACCGAACAAGGCCCCAACAATGCCCGGCAGCAGTGCCGCATAGAGACCGGTAACGGGAGGCATTCCCGCAAGTTGGGCGTATGCCAGGGCCTGGGGAACCAGCACCAACCCGACCGTGATGCCGGCAATGGCATCCGCCCGGGATTGCCGTCTCGTGGGCCTGGCCCATTTCAGAAAGGGAAAGAGCCTGAAGATCATTTAGACGCGTAGCCGCTGGAGCTCTCCGTTAAGGGCTTTGATAATCGTATAGCACATTACCAGCATCCGGATGGAGAAAGTAGAATTCGACTCCATGAACTATGCTTTCATAAGACTGCATGGCACCGCCTCTGGAGAGTGCACGAATAAATTCGCTGATGGAGAAGGCGTATGCAACAGGTCCAGAAATACCCCGCGGGCTGGCGGGTACTGCATTGGGTAATGGCGCTGATGGTTCTGACGTTGATACCTGTCGGACTCTGGATGGCGTCGCGCGCGGAAGCTGATATCTGGGGGGCGCTGACGAACACTTTGTACAGTGCGCACAAAGCCATTGGTTTCAGCGTGCTGCTACTGATGATCTTGCGGATCGCGGTGAAAATTGGGGTGAAAAGTCCCCCTTATCCGGAGAGCATGCCTCGTGCATTGCAGGTTGCCGCGAAAAGTGTGCATCACCTGATCTATGTGTTGCTGGTGTTAACTCCTTTGTTTGGCTGGGCCGGTGTGACGGCGTTTCCGGCCCTGGGCATAGTTGGCGATATCCAGCTGCCCGCGATGCCGTTGGTGCCAGAGGACGAAGAGCTGGCTGCGAGCCTGTTTGCAATACACGGGTGGCTTGCCATAACGTTAGGTGTTCTGGTCGCCGGCCATATCGGAGCGGCCTTTCGCCATATGCTCCGTGGGGATGGTATTTTCCGCAGGATGGTTTGAACCAGCATGCTCTGACCGCAGCGGGTCCGTTCCGATGCAACCGCTAAGCCAGGCAGATGCGGTACCGAAGCACCCCGGCATCCTCCTCGCGAACCCATTCAACCCGGTGCCCGGTCAGTTCGCACAGCACCTGTAAATCCCGGCGGCCGCTGGGATCATCGGCCAGGAATTCAACCTGCGTGCCGCTGGGAAGGCCCTGGGTGCGCTTTTTAAAACGCAGAACGGGCAGGGGGCATACCAAGCCGATGGCATCGATTTGGTAAACCTCCATTTCCTGTTTCCGGGATTGTTCAGTCAAGCCGCACGCTCTCACTGCTGGTTTGCGCGGCTGAGGACCACCCGAACTGGTCGAGAACGAGCGGAGCGGCAAAGGCAATCACCAGGGCCGCGACAAACGCTGAAATCATAACCTTCACGATGACCCTCCTTTGCCTTGCTTGGCTTCAACTTCGGCCACCCACAGATCGTGGTGCTGGCGTGCCCACTCTACATCAACCTGGCCGTTACCCATGGCATCGAACGCGCCTTCCATACCAACCGAGCCAATATAGATGTGGGCGATGATGGCCAGCATCATCACGAACGCTACAATCGAGTGCCAGAGGTTGGCGTATTGCATCTCTTCGTGGGGCGCCAGATCGGTCGGGAAGCTGGTTCCCAGAACACTGTTCATGATGCCGAAGGTATCGGCAAACATGGGCATCTGAAACGGGAACAGCAGCGACAGCCCGGAGAGAGACACGGAGACGCCCAGCACCATCACGGTCCAGAAAATGATCTTCTGGCCGGCGTTGAACTTCTTCGCGGACGGATGGCTCTTGGTGAAGATGCCACCGCCGGCCTTGAGCCATTGCCAGTCCAGCTTGTTGGGGATGTTATGGGCTACCCACATGACAAAGGTCATCACCAGCCCCAGCATGAACGCCCATGCAACGTTATTGTGGATCCATTTGGAGCCGGCAGCCAGGGTGGCAAAGGCGTCGGCCCCCATGACCGGGATCAGGAAGCTGCGCCCCATCAGGGTGATTAGCCCCGTCAGGCCCAGGGCGATAAACGAGCCAGCCAGCAACCAATGGCCGAACCGCTCGACGGCTTTGAATCGTTCAATCGTGGTGCCCGCAGGGCCGCCTTCGATTTTGATCCTGCCGCGAACAAGGTAGAACACCACCAGCAATGCGATGAAGCCCAGAATGGCACCGCCGCCGTAGGTGATGACCGGCCCTTCACGCAACTGATACCAGCGCACGCCTCCGTCCTGAATCAGAACATCGGCGGCCGGATTGCGAACCTGGGTTTCAATGTCGATGTCGTCGTAGCGAACGCCTCGCCAGACGTCCGCATCGGAGCGCCCACCACGGGTGCCCAGCGGCTCGTTGATCGGCGCCGCATTGGCGGGATTGCCTGTTTCTTTCGAGCGGGATTCCCCGTCAGCTTTCTGCTTCTCCTGGCGGGCCATGATGTCTTCGAGGGTTTGGCCTCCCCCGCCAGACATCCGGTCAGACTCGGGAACGTCCTGCGCCCACACAGGATTGAAGAGTAGTGTCGCCAGTACCAGGACGGCCGCACCGAATGTTTTACCGTTCATTAAAGCACTCCAGCGGAATGAACAAAAAGAATCCTTGCCTCAACGAATTCCGGGGCACCAAGGCCCCGGAAACATCAAGCGGGCTTAAGCACCCTTCTTCTCGTAGGCTGTGCCCCATCCCCAGGCGCCTGAACCGAAACCACGGTTCACCACACGCTGGCGATAGATGTCCGCCACCTCGTTGCCATCACCGGCCAACAGGGCTTTGGTCGAGCACATTTCCGCACAGATCGGCAGCTTGCCCTCCGCAATACGGTTGCGTCCGTACTTGGAGAACTCGGCCGTGGAGTTGTCTTCTTCAGGACCGCCTGCACAGAACGTGCATTTGTCCATCTTGCCACGGCTGCCAAAGTTACCCGCCTGCGGGAACTGGGGCGCGCCGAAGGGGCAAGCGTAGAAACAATACCCACAACCAATACACAGATCCTTGGAGTGCAGCACCACGCCGTCTTCGGTCTGGTAGAAGCAATCCACCGGACAGACGGCCATACAGGGCGCGTCTGAACAGTGCATGCAGGCTACCGAGATCGAACGTTCGCCGGGTTTGCCATCTTCGATGGTCACCACGCGGCGGCGGTTGATGCCCCAGGGGACTTCATGTTCATTTTTGCAGGCCGTTACGCAGGCATTACACTCGATGCAGCGTTCGGCATCGCAAAGGAATTTCGCTCTTGCTTGTCCTTCAATGGCCATGATCTACACCTCTTGTTATGCCGGCATAATCGAACACAGGGTGCACTTGGTCTCTTGCATCTGCGTGACCGAGTCATACCCGTATGTTTGAACTGTGTTGGTGGATTCACCCAATACGTAAGGGTCGGAGCCTTTCGGATACTTGTCCCTCAGATCCCTGCCCTCCAGGTGTCCGCCGAAGTGGAACGGCATGAAGGCGACACCCTCGCCGACCCGTTCGGTCACCATGGCCTTGACTTTGATGCGTGCACCTTCCGGGCCAGACACCCAGACATCCTTGCCGTCACGAATGTTCATGTTGTTCGCATCACGCGGATTTACCTCAATGAACATTTCCTGCTGCAATTCCGCCAGCCAGGGGTTGGACCGGGTCTCGTCACCACCACCTTCGTATTCCACCAGTCGCCCAGAGGTCAGAATGATGGGGAAGTCCTTACTGAAGTCCTTCTTCTGGATGGACTCGTATAGGGTCGGGACACGCCAGAAGGTCTTGTCCTCGTAGGTCGGGTAGTCCTTCACGAGGTCACGGCGGTTGGTATAGAGTGGTTCGCGATGGAGCGGCACGGGGTCCGGGAAGTTCCAGACGATGGCGCGGGCTTTGGCGTTACCAAAGGGTGCGCACTCGTGTTTGATCGCAACACGCTGGATGCCGCCAGACAGGTCGGTTTTCCAGTTGGTTTCGGGGCCGGCAACGGCATCAATGCTGGCACGCTCTTCGGCTGTCAGGTCGCCATCCCAGCCCAGGTCCATCAGCATCTGCATGGTGAACTCCGGATACCCGTCCTTGATCTCGGAGTTTTTCGAGTAAACGCCGTCCGCCAGCAGGTTTTCGCCGTTACGTTCAACGCCAAAACGGGCGCGGAAGGTCAGGCCGCCTTTGGACACAGGCAAAGACATGTCGTAAAGCACGTGTGTACCCGGATGGTTCATTTCCGGCGTACCCCAGGACGGCCATGGCAGGCCGTAGATATCACCATCGCAGGGGCCACCCACCGCACGCAGTGTGGTCTTGTCGAAGTGGTGCTGGTTGGCCATGTGCTTTTTCAGCCGCTCGGGCGACTGACCGGTGTAGCCGATGGTCCACATGCCACGGTTGAATTCGCGGGTAATGTCCTCGACGACCGGCTCATTGCCTTCAATGGCAATATTGCGGAACATACGATCGGTGAAGCCGAACTTGTCCGCGAACAGCTTTATGATTTCGTGATCGACCTTCGACTCGAACAACGGCTCAACGACTTTCTCACGCCACTGCAGCGAACGATTGGAAGCGGTAACTGAACCCGAGGTCTCGAACTGGGTGGTGGCGGGCAACAGGTAGGCGCCGTCCTTGCGATCATGTAGCACCGCTGACACAGTAGGGAAGGGATCCACCACGACCAGCAGGTCGAGCTTTTCCATGGCTTCCTTCATTTCCAGCATCCGGGTCTGCGAGTTGGGCGCGTGGCCCCACAGCACCATGGCCCGGGTATTGTCGGGCTGCTCCAGGTTTTCCTTGGCTTCCAGAACGCCGTCAATCCAGCGCGATACGGGAATGCCTTTCTCGTTCATCATGGCTCTGGATTTGCCATCCTTGTCCCACACGGCAAAACGCCCCTTGAGCCAATCCAGGTCCTCTTCCCAGACGCGGGCCCAATGAGCCCAGGAGCCAGCGGCCAGGCCATAGTAGCCGGGCAGGGTATCGGCCAATACACCCAGGTCAGTGGCGCCCTGAACGTTGTCATGGCCACGGAAGATGTTGGTGCCGCCGCCAGGAGCGCCCATGTTGCCCAGTGCCAGTTGCAGCACACAGTAGGCGCGGGTGTTGTTGTTGCCATTGGTGTGCTGGGTGCCACCCATACACCAGATGACCGTGCCAGGGCGGTTATTCGCCAGGGTACGAGCGACGCGCTCAAGCTGTGCTCCAGGCACACCGGTTACACGCTCGACTTCCTCAGGGTTCCATTTCTTTACTTCCTGCCGGATGTCGTCCATGCCGTACACCCGTGTGCGGATGAACTCCTTGTCTTCCCAGCTGTTCTCAAAGATGTGCCACAACAGGCCCCAGACCAGCGCGACGTCTGAACCCGGACGAAACCGAACATACTCATCCGCATGGGCGGCAGTGCGTGTGAAACGCGGGTCGCAGACGATCAGCGGTGCGTTGTTCTCTTCCTTGGCTTTCAGAAGGTGCAGCAGAGACACCGGGTGCGCTTCTGCAGGGTTACCGCCGATCAGGAAGATCGCTTTCGAATTGTGGATGTCGTTGTACGAATTGGTCATCGCACCGTAGCCCCAGGTGTTGGCTACACCGGCAACCGTGGTCGAATGGCAGATCCGGGCCTGGTGATCAACGTTGTTGGTGCCCCAGTAGGCGGCAAACTTGCGGAAGAGGTAGGAGCCCTCGTTGGAGAACTTCGCGCTACCCAGCCAGTAAACCGAGTCCGGACCGCTCTCGTCGCGGATCTGCAGCATCTTGTCACCGATCTCGTTGATCGCTTCGTCCCAGGAGATTTTCTGCCATTGTCCGCCGACCATTTTCATCGGGTACTTGAGACGGCGTTCGCCGTGAGCATGCTCGCGCACGGAGGCGCCTTTGGCGCAATGTGCGCCAAGGTTGAAGGGACTGTCCCAACCTGGCTCCTGCCCGATCCAGGTGCCATTCTGGACTTCCGCCATCACCGTGCAGCCAACCGAGCAGTGAGTACACACGGACTTTTTGCGAATCACTTCCCCGCCTCCCGTCGACGGGGTTGCGGCCTCAACTCGGCCAGGCGTCAGTGACAAAGCTGCCAAACCGCCCACTGTGACACCGGAGGCGGCCAGGAAACCACGACGATCCATGGTTTTGGCAGCGAGGGATGAAAGTAAAGAACCAGCACGGGGGCCTTTCGCTACCCCGTTGGTTTTCTTTCTTAACATGTCAATTACCTCTCTCTTTTTATTCTCGTTTTACGGAGGTGTGGCCATTCAAGAGCCTTTCGCAACCTTGAATGACGCACGCTTCCTTAAAAGCGAGCCGATTCGAAGTACTTACGTGTGTGTTCAGTGTCACGCAGCCCGCGGCTTTTCGGGGCTTCTTTCACCACCTCGGCTGCGGCGTTGGGGGAGACTGCCAGCGCAACAGCCGCAGGCGCTGCAGCTGCTGCCACCTTCAAGAAACGGCGGCGGCTGTTTTCACGTTTCGGGTTGTCCATTGGACACCTCCACCTGAGTTAAGGGACCGGGCAGGTCCCAGTTATTGAATGGCAAACGCATCGGCCTCAACGGCCATGAAAGCCCGGCCCAGCGAACCCACGGGCGCGTAGAAAACCGCGCTTTGCGCTTGTTCCAGATCGGTAAAGAACAGTTCCGCCCACTTTGCCAGGTGTGCGTCGAAAAAGGCTTTTTGAGATGGCTGGTCACTGTCACAAAGGAATTCGCCCGCAATAATGCCGGCCATGATTTCGCACAGCGTGCCCATATGATCTTCGGGTTCTTTAACGTTGTCTCTTGCCTTGATGCCCCGGGCCATCAGATCACTACGCAGATTCGCAAGGGGCTTCTCGTTGAGAAAACCGGTCAGGTAGTAACTGGTGTAGGGCAGTAATTCACCGCGACCGATGCCCACGAAAAGGTTGTTGAACTCCCTCTCGGCATCATTGGGCGAGGTGCGTTGGGCAAGGGCTGCGAGGTTTCGGGAGGCGGATCCAATCGGAGTGTCGTCACCCTTTAGGGTTGCCAGCCCCCGGAGCAGCTCACTCGAAGGTGGGCCGCCCAGCAAGACACCCAGCAACTGATACATTTGGGCCCTCGCTCGATCTTCGTCGCTGATCGAGCGAGGGCACTGAACTTCCGCAGTGTTGGCCAAGTCGTCTCTCTCTTATTGTTTCTTGTTTATTTCGTCGCTTGTTTATTGTTGTCTAATTTTTAATCACCGATCTACTGTGTATAGCTCCGATTTGTGTCGGGCGCAACTACAGTTGCTAATATTCATGACTCGTCAAAACGCATTCGCGGGCGGTAGTGCGGCGTCGGTTTCTCCCCGGTTTCGGTGAGCACTGATTGAGTGTGACGATCAGTATCTGATGGCGCCTCATCGATGTCGGAAACCGATGTTTCGCGCAGTCCTGCAGGTTCCGGAGGCACTACGGTTGTCGAAGCCTCGGCCGGCTTTGCGGTGCGATCCCCCGCCGGGCTATCAACCGGCTCATCAACCTTCGCGGTCCGGTCGATTAGCCCTTGTCCCACCTTGTAGAGGGTCTTTACGGCCCCCTTCGCAGCCGCCGCGTTCGTGAAATCCTCATCGTAGTCATTGAGCCCGTCCAGCACGGCGAGTACAGGGTTGGATTTCCAGAGTGACCGCAGGGCCCTGCGGCGCAGCAGCTCGGGGATTTCTTTTTGCATGAACCCGGTAATATCGGTACCCAGCTCGATGGCATCAGGATCGGGTAAACCGTACTTCTCCAATACGTCGTGCTCGGGCAAAGTCTGATTGATGGCGAGTTCCTGTTCTTCAGGTGACGGTTCAGACTCAACTGAAACAGGTGCTGCCGGCTCGGTCTTTTTGCCGGTTTCTGTTTTCTTGCGCGACCAACGCTGCAGGCGTGACTCAGTCATCACTGAATCCTCGGTTTCTTGATGTTGGCAGGTGCGCGGAAGACGTCGCTTTCCTGACGGATACGCGGATCGCCTTTGGCGTCTTCAATACCATCAACGTGGACACTGTCACGGCGCCGTTTCTTGAAGGGCTCTTCGATGTAGTGCATATCGACAAACTCTTTGATCCAGGCCGCCAGAGACTCGGGAATGGGCACGGGCTCGACGATACTTTCACCACTGTCCTGGGCATCCAATGCCTCATGGGCACTGGCGGTAATGGAGCTGATGACCCACCCTGAGGGAGAGTGACCGGTCTGGTCCTTATCCATGACAATCCAAACGGAGGGAACGGCCATGTTCAGGGACACGAGATAGCCCTCCACGTCGGCGCGAAAGAGCTCCATGGTCACCGTGCCTGCGTGGTAATCCACCTCATCGCCTTCATGGATCAGTTCTTTCCAGAATGCCTCCGGTGCGCCCGGTATGACCGCCACCGGCGTCCAGACATACCGCGCCCACTGGGTCACGCCAGGGGACCGGCGAACGACGGCACCGACTTGTAACACACGTTTCCAATGATCTGTGCGACTGCTCATGGCTGCTCTCTTTTGTTATTCCTTCAAGCTAGCAGGAGGTCAAAAAATATCCAACTATTCAATTGTCCTAAAACAAACGGCTGTGTCATGCTCGAAGAGCTATAGTGTTTCGTATACGTATAACAACAACGAAAAGAGTCAGATTCCTGATGACGGCACATAAGACCTTACTGCTATGCAGCTGCGATAAAACACAGTCCTTTGATCCAGAGGCACTGCGTAAGGCCGCAGCTGCTGAGCAGGTAATCGCAGTGGATCAATTGTGCGGCCATGACATGAAGACGGCCGCTGAGCACCTGGGTGGTGATGCAGAGATACTCATTGCCTGTGGCCAGCAGGCGGCCCTGTTCGAGCGTCTGGGCGAGGATGTCCAGGCCGAAACCGGGCATTCCGCGCCGCTGGGCACCATCGACATCCGGGACCGGGCAGGTTGGGGGAGCGCGAACGCAAACCCCAAACGTCAGCGTGCCAAGCAAGCGGCCCTGGTTGCTGCGGCCCAACTGCCGGCTCCGATAGCGCCTGCAAAAACGATCCGCTCCAGTGGGGTGTGCTGTATCGTCGGCCCCACTGAGCAGGCCATAAGGATGGCCGAGCTGGTGCAGGACGAGCTGGGGGTTACCTGTATTGTCAATGACGCCGGTCCCATACAGCTACCCTCTGCCGCCTACGACGTGGCGAAGGGCCGGCTGACGTCAGCTTATGGCGCGCTGGGCCATTTCAGGATGGAGTTTGCCCAGTTGCAAACCCTGAATCCCGCCGGCCGTGGTGCACTGGGTTTTGGCGAGGTGCAAGCCACCGCTCGCAGCGAGTGTGATGTGTTTATCGACCTCCGTGGTGGCGCTCCGGCCTTTCCCAGCTACCAGAAGCGCAACGGTTATTTCTGGGCCGACCCCGCCAAAACCGGGGAATTGGAGCGTATTGCCCTGACGGCCCGGGAGCGGGTCGGTGAGTTCGAGAAAACCGTCTACTTCAGGTTGGAAGAATCCCTGTGCGCCCACTCCCGGGCCAACAAACCCGGCTGTACCCGCTGCCTGGACGTCTGCCCCACAGAGGCCATTTTTTCGTTCGGCGACCACGTGCAGATTGATTCGGATATCTGTGCCGGCTGTGGCTCCTGCGCGGCTGTTTGCCCGACCTCAGCCATCACCATGAACGAAAGCCCTTTCGAAGCCCTGACCAAAGCCGTGGACGTGATGGCCAGGGTGTATCGTGAACATACCGAAGAATCCCCACGCCTGGTGTTTCATACCCTGAATGCCGGCGGTGAGGTCATGGCGCACCTGGCACGGTACGGCGATGGGTTGGCGGACGATCTGATTCCGATGGGGCTTGAGCATATCGATCGTATCGGCCATGCCGAGATCCTGGCCGCATTGGGCGCCGGCTATGCGGAAGTTCTGCTGCTGGCGGACAACGAGACTGACCGCGAGGCCGTTGCCGCGGAAGTGGAACTGGCTCAGGCGATGGTGAGCGGTGCCCACCATTCGCCCAGCCGAATTCGGGTGATTGCAGCTGACGAGCTCAGTGCAGAAGGGGACAATGCGGGGCGTGTCAGCGAGCCCGTATTACTGGTCGGCGGCCGCCGTGACATTACACGGGTGACCGTCAGTGCGATGGCAAACGGTGTTGAAGCGCCGATTCCGCTGCCACAGGGCGCGCCCTATGGCGCTATCGAAATCGATTCCGATAAATGCACGCTCTGTCTGGCCTGTGTGTCGCTGTGCCCCACTGGCGCTTTGGGAGATCATCCCGACCGGCCCGAGGTTCAGTTCACGGAAAATGCCTGTGTTCAGTGCGGCGTTTGCGAAAGCACCTGCCCCGAGACTGCCATCAACCTGAAGCCGCAACTGGATCTGTCCAAGGATGCGCTAAGTGCCCGGACACTGCACGGCGAGGAGCCTTTCGAATGCATCAAGTGTGGAAAGCCCTTCGGTGTCGCCAGCACCATTAACCGGATCGTTGAAAAACTGGAAAACCAGCACTGGATGTACAAAAACGCTGATAACGTCCAGCTTATAAAGATGTGTGACGACTGTCGGGTGAAATCTCAGTTCCACGGGGAAAACGCGCCCCTGGCGGGGGGAGAGCGCCCCAGGGTTCGCACCAGAGACGACTACCTGGACAGCTAAAATAGAAACGGGACACAACATGGTTGAATACACCGAAGTAGGAAAACCGAACCTGATTGGAACCGACGCCCCCCGGCCCCAGGACAAAAACCCGAAGGGGGTTGATCGCATCATTGCCATTGCTTCCGGTAAAGGAGGGGTTGGCAAGTCGACCGTGGCCTCTAACCTCGCGGTGGCAATGGCCTCGAAAGGTCTGAAAGTGGGCCTGTTGGATGCCGATGTCTACGGCCCTAGCCAGCCCCGTATGCTGGGCGTTTCCGGTCGGCCGTCCAGCCCCGATGGGAATACCATACTGCCGTTGCGCAATCACGGTGTGACCCTGATGTCCCTGGGGTTAATGGCCTCGGATGATGAAGCCATCGTCTGGCGTGGGCCCATGTTGATGGGCGCCCTGCAACAGATGATGAACCAGGTGGATTGGGGCAGGCTGGATGTCCTGTTGGTGGACCTGCCGCCAGGCACCGGTGATGTCCAGATGACCCTGAGCCAGAAATTCTTTGTTGCAGGGGCGGTGGTGGTCTCGACCCCCCAGGACATCGCGCTAATGGATGCGCGCAAAGGCATCGATATGTTCAAACGGATGGATGTGCCGCTGTTCGGCCTGATTGAAAACATGGCCTCTTTTATCTGCGATGGCTGCGGCAAAGAGCACCATCCGTTTGGACACGGCGGCGCCAGGGCGGAGGCTGAAAAATTGGGCGCGCCATTCCTGGGCGAGATTCCGCTTGATCTGGATATCCGCGTTGGTTCGGACGGCGGCGTACCGATTGTGGTGTCGAAGCCGGATAGCCCTCAGTCGAGGGCCTTCCAGCGTATCGCCGATGAGCTTATCGCCTCTGATGTCTACGCCGAGGCCATGCGATGACGGTGTCACCGCGCTTGCCGCCGCTGTTTACGGGCGAATGGGTACCAAACCAGACGGATCCGTTTGATAAGGCCGTCAGCCGTGCTATTGCCGGGGTCGATTCCGGCACGATCTTCTATTCCGACGCGGTGGACGTCTTGCGTGCGGCCCTGGTGCTGGCGCCGGAGACCTCATTGGAAGAGGCTGTCCAGGTGGTCTACGTGGCCCAGATAGGCCTGGCTGAAAGCCTTGGCGCGCTGGCCCCGCCCGAGGTGCCAGTGTTCTTCCAATGGCCTGACCGTATCAAGGTCAATGGCGCGGTGTGCGGCGGTGTCCGCTTTGCCGCGGATGTGTCAGAGCCCAGTGCCCATCCGAACTGGCTGGTGGTCGGCATTGATGTACCTTTTTTGCCGGTGGGCGGTGAGCCGGGCGAGACGCCGAACCAGACCTGTCTGCATGAGGAAGGCTGTGTTGAGATCACGCCCATGGCGCTCCTGGAAAGCTGGTCCAAACACACATTGCTGTGGCTGACTTACTACATGGACAGTGGTTTCGAACGCATACACAATGAGTGGCGGCCACGCTGTGACACCCTGGGCAAGATGATCGACCTGCCAAAGCCCGGGCTCTTTGTGGGCCTGGATGAAAAGGGCCGAATGCTGTTGCGCCAAGATGTTATGACCGAAACAGTGAGTTTGATCGAATTCGCGGAGCACGTATGAAACTGGCCCGAACCCTGCGACTGGATGTATCCGATGACAATGTATTTGATGTGCCGGCTCCCAGCGGTGAATGGGCGATCTCCGGTGGGTTTGAGTTCTCCAACTGGACCGAGGCGGACCTGAAGGGGAAGGCCCGGCAGGCCTTCAGCAATGGTTGGTACAGCATCGAGTCAGGCGGTCGCGCCACTTTTGTGGGCGTGTGCGACATCACCGACGCGGAATTGGAGCAGTTACGTCAGATCCTCGCGCAGACGTTTGTTGAGTGTTACGGCGCACCGGGTATCGATGCGGCCTATCCGGTCGCCTGCGAAGAAATCGACCAAATGCGCAACATGTGTGAGGACTTCGAGGACAACACGCTTTTGATGGTCAGCCGCACGCTCACCGAATTGGGTGTTGAGGAAACCTATCGTTCCCGGGCCCCGCAGGATGCCTCGCTGGAGGCCTTTGCCGTGCATGGCAGCGTTGACTGATTACAGTCCGAAACTGCCATAGGGAATAAACCGCACCAGGGTGCCCGGTTCTATCTGCTGGGCGCTTTCGTCCAACTCCACCAAACCCTCGGACCAGGCCAGGCCGGTTACCCGTCCAGAGCCCTCAGAGCCAAATACTTCAACCTGCCCATCCCGAACGCGGGCCCGCAACATCTCGCTACGCCCCGGTTTCTTGTTCTTGGAGAAACCAGCGGGCATGAGGTAGCCCTGAGGTTCGAACCAGGTTCCGCCTGCCAGCAATGCCATTGCTGGCGCGCCAAAACGCAGTGCGCAGACCCAGGCGGCGACCGGGTTTCCTGGCAGACCCACCACCGGCGTTCCCCGGAACATGGCCAGCGCCAGTGGGCGGCCCGGTTTGATGGCAATGCGCCAGTTACTGATGTCACCGTGTGCTTTCAGCGTTTTCGACACGTGATCCTCGTCGCCGGCAGACACACCACCGCTGGTCAGGATCAGGTCGCACTGTTCCGCGCCTCGCTCCAACGCCGCTTCGACTGCTTCGGCGCGGTCGAGGGCATGGCCCAGGTCCACCAACTCGTAGCCGAGTTGCGTCACCAGGGCGCTCAGCATCGGGCGGTTGGCGTCATAGATTTGCCAGTCGGTGACCGCTGAGCCGACGGGCTTTACTTCATCGCCCGTGGATAAAACGCCGACGCGCAGCTGCTGATAGGCATCCACTGATTCGATGCCCACACTGGCAAGTACTGAAATCTGGGTTGGGGTCAGACGAGTGCCTGCCGTGAGGATTCGATCCTGTGCCTTGATGTCCTCGCCGGCTTTGCGGGCATTGGCGCCCGCTTTCAACGTACCGTTTAGATGCAGGTGACCATTGATGACCTCGCAGTCTTCTTCGAGGACCACGGTATCCGCGCCGGCCGGCATCACCGCGCCGGTCAGAATCCGGATGGCGTGGCCCGCGGGTACATTGCCCATATACGGTTCCCCGGCGGCACTGCGGCCATCAACCAGGGGCAGGGTGCAGGGCACGTCTGTCAGCGGCCCTGCGAAGGCATAGCCATCGACTGCGGAATTGTTGCTCGGGGGATGGGCGCGGGGGGCATGAACATCGCTCGCCAGAATCCGACCGTTGACCCGCGACAGCGCAACGGCGTGTTCCACCCCCACCACCGGATGTAAACGCGAGCGCAATCGTTCCAGCGCCTCTTCCACCGGCGTCCAGTTCACACCCGGGGGTAGGGCGAAACAATCGTTACGAAGTGGCGTCGTTGCTTTCCCGTTCATGATTTCCCCGGGCTCAGAATAAAGTCAGCGATGGCGGGTATGTTGTTTACGTCGAACACAGGGCCCGGGAAATCCGCCGCATAGTCGGCCACCAGGGCAATGATGCTGGCGTCCTCCGGGTACAGGGGCGCACGCTCGGACTCACGCCGGTGCACTTCAATCTTGGGATGTGCGTGGGTTTTGAAGCCCTCGACCACCACCCAGTCGCAGGAGCCCAGCCGGGTCAGCAATTCATCCAGCGTTGGCTCTTCAGCGCCGCGCAACTCATGCATGATGGCAAAGCGCTGCCCGCCAGCCAGGATGACCTCGCGCGCTCCGGCGTCGCGGTGCTTGTAGCTGTCGGTATCGGGTTGGTCGACATCAACCCCGTGATGGGCGTGCTTGATCGAGTTAACCGTTAAACCCCTGCTGGAGAGCTCGCGAATCAGGGCCGCTGCCAGCGTGGTTTTTCCGCTGTTCTTCCAGCCCACAATGCCGATGACATTCACTTCAGGTGCTTCTCCGCCCAGGCCAGGTCTTCCGGTGTATTGATGTTAAAAAAGTCATCCTCAGCAAACACCACCAGCGTTTCTCCCTGGGCTTGTGTCCACTGGCGGATCTTGCGTACGCCGTCGTGCAAGGCGGCTCGCAGATCATCTCGCAACGCGACCTGCCAGCGACCAAACGTTGGCTGGGGCAGGCGGCCGCGTTCCGGATCCGGTGTTGCCGCGAGAACCACTGGCGTATCGTGCCCGGCCAATCGTGCGGCCAGATCCCGGGGGAATGAGGGGGTGTCCGCAGCGACGCTGATCAACCACTCGTGCCCCTGTTCGGCCGCCCAATCCATGCCCGCCAGAACCCCCGCCAGCGGGCCGGGAAAATCGCCGATGGAATCGGCCACCACCGGCAACCCCAGATCATCGAACCGGCTCAGGTCGCCATTGGCGTTCAACACCACGGCGTCCACCTGTGGCGTGATTCGATCAATAACACGTTGGATCAGCGACTGATTACCCAGCATCAATCGCCCCTTGTCACCGCCGCCCATCCGGTTGGCCTGGCCGCCCGCCAGAATGACCGCGCACTCAGTCATGCTCGGCCCCTTTTCGACGGTGCTTTTTGTCCTCATCGGGAACCTGTGACAAGTCCTGATCGAACACCAGGCGGTGCTGGCCGCTGAGGCAAGTGAACTTTTTACCGCGCATACGACCGATCAGGGTCAATCCGACCTGCCGGGCAATATCGACGCCCCAGGCGGTAAAACCGGACCGGCTGATCAGGGTCGGGATCCCCATCAGGGACGTTTTGATGACCATTTCGGAGGTCAGACGGCCGGTGGTGTAGAGGACTTTGTCGGCGGCGGTGATTCCGTTCAGGTACATCCAGCCTGCGATCTTATCCACTGCGTTATGGCGCCCGACATCTTCCATGTACGCCAGAATCTGGCGGTCCTGACACAGAACCGTGCCGTGAATGGCACCGGTTTCCATGTACAGGCTGGGGGTATGGTTGATCTGGTAGGAGAGATCGTAAAACGTGCTGGTGTGCACCGGTGTGTCCGGTAGTGACAACCCGTCAAGCCCTGCCATCATGTCACCGAACACCGTGCCCACGGCGCAGCCGGACGTGCGGGTTTTCTTTTCCAGTTTGTCTTCAACATCGGTAACACCTGCGGTACGCACTACGGCGACGTCCAGCTCTTCGTCGAAGTCAATTCCGGTGACCTGATCGGTTTCCTTCAGCATACCCTGATTCAGGAGAAAACCGAGGGCGAGATACTCCGGGTGATCGCCAATGGTCATGGCGGTGACAATCTCTTGGCTGTTCAGATAGATCGTCAGGGGGCGCTCTTCAATCACACCGATGGATTTTGATTGACCGTTTTCATCAACGCCCTCGACGGCGCGGGACAGACGAGGGTCTTTGGGGTCGGGTAGTATCGGATTAATGGTCATTGTTGTTATAGCTCTTCCAGGAACGCCACGGACTTGAAGCTCGATGCACGTCCCCAGAGATTAGCCTATTTGGCATTCGGGAAAAACAACTGTTGTCCGTCCACCTCGAAGTCCGCAATTGCCTGCTGTCCATCCTCGGAAATCAGCCAGTTATGCCACTGCTTCGCCAGATTGTGTTTAAGGTGCGGGTGCTTCTCTTCGGAGATCAGCAAGCTACCATACTGGTTGAACAGCACTTCGTCGCCGGCAAAAAGCAGCGTCAGGTTTTGGCGATTGCCAAACGCCACCCAGGTGGCGCGGTCGGACATCACGTACGCATTCATGGCCGCAGCGGTGTTGAGCGTTGGCCCCATGCCGCTACCGAGTTCGCGGTACCAGTCGCCGTCGGGTTTGACGCCGGCGTTCTCCCAGAGGCGCAGCTCGGCGCGGTTGGTGCCGCTGTCATCGCCGCGTGAGGTGAAGGGTGCCTTGGCGTGGGCAATCGCCGCGAAGGCCTCGGCGGCACTTTGTGCTTTCCCGATATTCGCCGGATCGTCCGCAGGGCCAATCAACACGAAATCGTTGTACATGACATCAGCCCGCTCGCTGGCGAAGCCGTTGTCGACAAATCGTTTTTCCCCGGCGGTATCGTGCACCAGGAGGCTGTCGGCGTCGCCGCGGCGGGCGATTTCAAACGCCTGACCGGTGCCCACCGCCACCACCCGCACGTCGATGCCGGTGGCCTCTTCGAACTGCGGTAAAATGGCGTCGAACAGCCCCGAGTTCTGGGTGGAAGTCGTTGAGGCCAGAGTGATGTAGTCATCGGCGAGTGCGTTGAACGCCAGGCCCATGCTGGTGACACTTGCGAGTGCAAGGATTAGTGCCTTTCTCATCTTTTTGTCTCCTTTCGCGTGTATCGAACGTGCAATGAGTAACGCGTCGGCAAAACCGTCAGGGCCGAACTATTCCACCAGTTCTCCGGCAATAAACGCTTGCCCCTCCCGCGAGACGGGGCTAATGAAAAAGGTTTCGGCAGAGGTGTGTTCACACACTTTCCCGCCAGAGAGAAACAACACATCCCCGGCAAGGCGCCTCGCCTGATGCAGATCGTGAGTGGTCATGACGATGCGCGTTCCCCGCTGATGGAACTCGCGTACCGCGGCCTCCACGCCTTTAATCGCCGCCGGGTCGAGTGCGGAGGTAGGTTCATCCAGAAACAGCACCTGGGGGGCAAGTACCCAGGCACGGGCCAGTGCCAAGCGCTGTTGCTCGCCGCCGGAGAGCACGCGCGCGGGCGTGTTTGCGCACGGGGTCAGCCCAAAATGCTCGAGTGCTTCCCAGGCGATCTTTGTACGTGTCTTGCGGGGGACATTATTCACCGCCAACGCGTGAATGAGATTGGCGACGGCCGAGCGGCGCAACAGTACCGGTTGCTGGAATACCATTGCCTGGCGGGGGCACCCCTCACTTGACCAGGCCACCTGTCCCTGAGTGGGTGAGAGCAAACCGTGAGCCAGCCGTAACAGAAGACTCTTGCCCGCCCCGTTTGGCCCCATCACCAGAGTGGGGCCGGTGCCGTTCAGGGTGAATGAGCAGGGGCCCAGCAGCGCCTTACCCTGCTGGCTGAAGGCGACACCATCAAAACGCAGTGTTGGTGGCGGGAGCAGGGCGGCCGAGGCAAGCAGCGGAACGTTAAACGACGTCATCCTATCCGCCTTCTGGTCAGTTCACCCACCAAATAGGCGCCTGTGTTGATCAACATGACCAGCGCCAGTAGTACGATCCCCAGTCCCAGTGCCAGGGGCAGGTTGCCCTTGCCGGTTTCCAGCACTATGGCGGTGGTCATGACCCGCGTGACCCCATCAATATTACCCCCCACCATCATCACCGCGCCCACTTCGGCGCTGGCGCGGCCAAAGCCGGCGAGCAGAACGGTCAATAACGCAAAACGGGCGTCCCACAGCAGGGTGGGCATCATGCGTGAGCGCGACATGCCCAGTGACATAAACTGCTCGCGGTACTCACCCAGAAGCTCTTCCACCTTCTGGCGCGAGAGCGCAGCCAGAATCGGTAACACCAGCACCACCTGGGCAATGACCATGGCCCCCGGTGTGAAAAGAAACCCCCACTCACCCAGAGGACCGGCTCTCGAGAGTAGTAAGTAGACAGCGAGCCCGGCCACCACCGGAGGCAGCCCCATCAAGGCATTGAGCACGACAATCATGATGCCGCGCCCGGGGAAGCGCCACAGTGCCACCGCAGCACCGAGAGGGAATCCCAGAACGGCCGCGATCAGTACCGCCAGAAGCGACACCTGCAGCGAAAGCGCCACGATCTGAAAGAGCGAAGCGTCGAGGTTTAGCAGTAGCGACAGCGCTACGTAAAACGCATTATTTTCCACAGCTGCGTCTCCTTGTTATTGAGCATCGTGGAGTTTCTGACTACGCTTTGCACAGCCTGTTGAAAAATATGCAGCTAAAAACAGTTTAGTGCTTTTCCAGGCGGCAGGAGACATTAATGACGCTTCCCGCTTACCTCACCACGGCCGAAGCTGCCGAGTATCTGCGCCTGAAAGAGCGCAAAGTCTATGACCTGGTCAGCCAGGGCGTTATTCCTTGTGTGCGGGTGACTGGAAAGCTGTTGTTTCCACGTCAGCGTATTGATCTGTGGTTGATGAATCATCTGGAGGGCGACGACGCCGTCAGTTCGCCGACCCCGCCAGTCCTGGCAGGCAGCCAGGATCCATTGTTGGAGTGGGCGGTGAAAGAGAGCGGCGCGGAACTGGCGCTGCTGTGTCAGGGGAGTGGTGATGGCGTACAACGGTTAATCGCCGGTCGCGCAATGCTCGCGGGGATGCATATCTGGCACGCTGACAGCCGGGACTACAATGATCCTGTCACATTGGGGCTGAGCGGCATGCGTGACCTGGTGCTGATTCGCTGGGCGAAGCGCCAGCAGGGGCTCCTGTTAGCCGCCGATAACCCTCACCGACTCGCCCGTTTGGAGGATATCACCCGCCCGGGTATACGTCTCGCGCATCGACAGCCTGATGCCGGTGTCAGCCATTTACTGCAGAGCTTGCTTGCTCGGCACCGAATCGATGCCGGAAACCTCACGTGGGCAACACATCCGTCGCTCAGCGAAGACGATCTCGCCTTGGCCATTCGACAGGGCGAATCGGATGTTGGCGTGGGAATCGAAGCGGCGGCGCGGCGCCAGGGGCTCGCTTTTATACCTCTGCAGCAGGAGCATTTTGATCTGGCCATGCGCAGGCGCCACTATTTTGATCCGGCCATGCAGAGGCTGCTGGCGTTTGCCGGTAGCGAGCGCTTTGTCCAGCGCGCCGAAGCGTTGGGCGGTTACGACATCACTGAGTTGGGACATGTCGTCTATAACGCGTGAGAGTTGCCAATAATAACGTTAATAAAAACAGGCCAATGAATCAGGAGCGCGCATGCCCTTGAACCCGAAAGATTCAGTGAAGGAGATCAGCGGGGCGCTGGGTGACATCGGTACCTTGCTGCCACTGAGTCTTGGAGCAATTGGCGTGGCAGGGTTGGCACCGATACCCGTACTGCTGGGGTTTGCCGCGTTCTACATTGCAACGGGGTTGTACTATCGGCTGCCGATACCGGTACAACCCATGAAAGCGGTTGCTGCGTTGTTGCTGACCACCGAGGTGACGTCCCAGAGTCTGGTCGCCAGCGGTGTGCTGATCGGAGCCATACTGTTGCTGCTGGGTGCCACCGGATGGATCAACCGGGTGGCACGTCTTGTGCCCGGCTCGGTATTGAGCGGCCTTCAGTTGGGATTGGGGTTGCTGTTGGCCAGCATGAGCCTGGGGTTGATGGCCACGTCCTTGCCGTCGGGTGTGATCACCCTGGCGGTGTTGGTCATCACCCTCAAGGTGTCGCCGAACTGGCCAGCAGCCCTGATAGGGCTAGGTGTCGCGTTAGCGATCGGCGCGGTACTGGGGGCGCCGGGACTCACGCTGCCTGCAGCAGATTCGTTACCATTCGCACTCCCTCAACTGCCAGGCAAAGACGATTGGCAGCAGGCGATGTCCATGCTGGTGTTCCCTCAACTGGCGCTAACGATCACCAATGCCGTTGTACTGACGGCCCTGGTGGCAGGGGATTACTTCGGCGATCAATCACACCGCGTGACGCCAGCCCGGCTGTCGGTGACGACGGGTTTGGCAAACCTTTTTCTCGTTCCGCTCGGTGCCTTGCCCATGTGTCATGGCGCCGGAGGCGTGGCCGCGCACCACCGTTTCGGTGCCAGGACCGGCATGGCGCCAGTTCTGCTGGGAACCGTTTTGCTCATGGTTGCTTTCCTGCCGGGCGGCTTGTCATTTATTGCCGCCATTCCGGTGGCGGGTCTGGGAGCCTTGTTGTTGGTAACCGCCGTTGAACTTGCTGTGTCCAGGCGTCTCTGGGCCGCCAAACCGTCTTGTTGGCCGGTCATTGCGATAACCGCACTGGTGACCGTCTGGGCTGATCCGTTTTTCGGGCTTTTAGCCGGCGTGGTTTCGGAGCGTGTTCGGGCAGCTTGGGTGCGGGGCAAGATGGAATCCGAAGGCCCCGCGGACGTCTAGGCGTCATGCCTTTGAAAATAACGACCTGCCTCATGCTGCCGAAGGCCATTGAAGCTCATGGCTGGCTTCCATGAATGCGGCTTTCAATAACATTGACGAGTTGTTCCGTTGTCAGGCGGTTTTTCAGCAAAACTGCTCCAACGGTATTGTGCTTTTCTTTACTGACGTCGTCGCCCGACAGTATGACGATTGCCGCATAAGGTTGCTCGTGTTGAATATCCGGGATCAGATCCAATCCTGAGCCGTCCGGCAGGCCAATATCCAGCAATATCGCATCGTAAGCGTGCTGCTTTAACAGAGCTTTGGCGCTGGCAATGGTTCCCGCCCGGTCCATAATCAACCGATCACTGACCATGGCTGATATGACATGGTGCAAATCTGCATCATCTTCTATGTGCAGTATTTTCGCGAGCCCGCCGTCCGATAATTGATGTTGCACCAGATCAATCAGTTTCTGATGTTGGATGGGTTTTGGCAGCCAGGCGATATTGTTCGCCTCGCCATTAAGTTCAAGCTTTCCCTGCTTCACTTTCGCAGACACCACCACGATAGGTATGTTTGCCGTGTCAGCATGCTCCTTCAGCCGTCGGATAATGTCGAGTCCACCGATGTCCGGCAATATCAGGTCCAGGCTGATCAGGTCATAATCACCCTTGTTCACCGCTTCAAGGGCCTCCAAGCCAGTGTGGCAGACTGCCACCTGGTACCCGACCCCTCCCAGCATGATTTTCAGAAGTTCGGCAGCATCCGGATCATCTTCCACGATCAATATTCGGGGTGACGCTTGAGCAGGTTGGCGTGCACCCAGATGAACGGGTATCGGTATCGCTTGGGCTGATCGTACCGCTGGAAGCGTAAAGAAAAAACGAGTCCCTTTTCCTTCGGTCGTTTCAAAGCCAATGGTTCCGCCCATGCGTTTAACGAGTTCACGGGTTATGGCCAACCCCAGGCCAGTGCCGCCTTTCTGGCGCGTGTCGGAGCTGTCGGCCTGAGCAAATTTCTGAAACACCTTATGTTGGAAGTCCTCGGGAATACCGGGCCCCTGATCAACCACACTGACCGTGATGTCGGTATCAGTGCTGGTCGCTTCAATGCTGACGGTACCGCCGTCGGGAGAAAATTTGATGGCATTGGACAATAGGTTGGCCAGCACCTGTTTCAGTCGCTGTACATCGACCTTGACGCTGGTTTGGGTCAGCTTGCGGGTTAACACCAGTTTTAGGTTTTGCTCAGCACAGTAAGTTCTGTTTTCCTCTAGTGATTGCTCAAGTATTGGTATGATTGGCGTCACTTGCATGTCGAAATGAATCTTACCCGCCGCAATTTTATCGGTATCCAGCAAATCGTTAATCAGATGCGCCAGCCGCTCGCTGTTACGTTGTGCGGTATTCAATAATTCCTGTGCCTTTTCGGGTATATCACCTAACCGCCCGCCCAGCACGAGTCCGATGGCGCCGCTTACGGATGTAAGCGGCGTGCGCAATTCATGGCTTACCGTAGAAATAAACTCAGTCTTCATTTGCTCAAGGCGCTTACGCTCGGTGATGTCCTGAGCGATACCCAGAAAACCTGTAATCCTATCAACGTCGTCCCGGATCGGTGTGACCGTCAACATGACCGGAATCTGCTTCCCCAGCTTGTTTACATAGGACCATTCGCGGGTTTCCGAGCCTTCGTGCAGAGGGCGTTGTACGAGCACATCAAAGCCTGAGACTGTCTCGCCGGTTTCCTCGTAAAGCTCTTGGGATCGTTCTTCAATCTCAGAAGAGAGGTGAAACAGGGCCGGGCTATGAGTGCCGACCATCGAGCTTGAACTGTACCCTAGAAGGTTTTCAGCCCCTTTATTGAACAGGGTGATTGTGCCGTCGGTATCGGTTGCGATAATCGCCATCTCTGTGGAAGCTTCCAGTACATTGCTCAACATCGCGGACGTATTGACCAGTTCTCGGGTGCGAGTTTTGACTTCCAGCTCTAGATTGGCCCTTGCGTTATCCAGTTCGGCGAACGTATGGGTAAGCGTATCGCTCATGCTTTTGAGTGAGGCAGACAGACTCGCATACTCATGAACCCTGCTGTCGGGTAGCTCGGATTGCCTTTGATGACGTATTTTGTCGTGCAGGTGCCTGCTGGCCTTGTTGAGTCGCGACAAGGGGAGAGTCAGGACGCGACTCAGAAAAAAGCTGGCCAGGATGCTCAGTAACGTCATTCCCGCCAGAAACGCGAAGCTTTTATTGCGTTGAGTTTCAATGGCTTGTATCAATGGCGCTGCAGGCCTCTCAGCCATTAGCTCGGTACCATCGGGAAGCCCGGTGACAGGAAGCCGATAATGATATTGGCCGGCTTTCCAGCGGCTCACAAGACTGCCTTCGAAATCCGGCAGCCAGATGGCCAGGTTGTCCGCGCCACTTAGTTGCTGCACCTCTCCTGGTGAAAAAGCGTTTACCTTCCCAGCCTGCGCAATGGGTTCACCCTGGCGATTCAGCAGCGCGATACTCGATACGTCATCGCTTTTCGAGTACCGCAATAATTCACTTTTAAGGATTGGCGAGGCATCGGGTTGTCGCTGGAGAGTCTCCTGTGCCTCGTTAAGCACTCGTTTCAATTGCCCGGCCAACACCTGCTCCTGTTCGGTTTTCTCGGCGGAGCTGCTGAGAATGACCGGAGTCGTGCCGGCGATAAGGGTCAGAATCAATAGAGCGTGAAAAAGCAGCTCGTTTAACCGGATATGAGCGGGCAACCAACTGACAGAGCCGTTCTGGAGCCGCCAAACCATCACTTGAACCAGAATCCCTGCGACCAGCGCATTGAACAGGCCGTTCAGGGACTGCTTCAGGGCAATCATGACGGCAGAGGACGTATCTATACCGATCACGCCTATATATAGCAGTGGTACCAGAGTTGGCCCCGCCACAAGCCAGAAAGCGAGGTCTGCCAGCACCAGGTTCTGCATGCCACGCCGATACAGCAGGCTGACGATGATCGCTTCGAGTGTAAACGTCAGCATGGCGTAGGGGTGACCCCAGAGCACCCAGGTATAGGCGCCGCCCGACAGCGCAACCCATAGTGCGGGCCATAGCCCCAGCAATTTCACGGCGACCATGACGGCTACAGAACCAAATATAAAATGCACGCCAAAAAATAGCGGCAAGTTGAGCATGTTGCCCGCAAAGGCCAGTAGGGCCAGAGCGAGCGTGGATATGGCTTTTGATGAAAACGTCATGGTTCTACAGTCTGTCATAGGAAATAGAGATCCTGTTTCTTTGCAGCTAAAACAAACGAGCCACCCATGTGTTGTGGTATCAATATTCGGTCGAGCCAGTCATAGAATAGCTGCTCTAGAAGGAATCGGCAGACTGTTATGTTAGTAATTACGGGCGGAAATGCGACCACAGGTATCGTTTCGGAATTGATTGGTGGACTTTTCCACTCAGGGGTAAGGATGCACAGAATGGACTCGCAACGCGTTGTGCGAGTTGTCGAACGCAGGTTCTCATCAAAGCTAACGATCAAACCGTCGTTCACAAAAAAGCCCCGCACATGGCGAGGCTTCATTGAGCAAGATGGCCCGCCCGTCAGGATTCGAACCTGAGACCTTTGCCTCCGGAGGGCACTGTACTAGGGTGCCTTAATGTGTGGTTAAGCGACCTAATGTGAGGTCGATCAAGCGATTATGTTTAGACTTCGCTCTCCAAGAAAATCCTTTTAATGCCGATGTTTGCACGAATTACCCCTATCTTGGGCACAAAAATGTCCTGTATCTAATGCCCTAAAAATACCAGAATGACCGCTGCTCTCAGCTTCATTTAATTTGGAATAATTACTAAACTGTACTTGTCCTCGCGAAACCGCCCACATACAACATGCCTAACTTTGTCCGGTTCAGAATGTCCTGGAACGGACAATTTGTTCGCAGTCTCGCGACAAGCAGCCATTGCCGATTTTGTTGCCTTGGGTGCCGAAGACCTAACCAGCTAATTTGGGTTTGCATTTCACCAAACGGGCGGAAGACGCAAGCATCTTGACGGAAGCAAAGCGTTGGATATCGCTGCCTTCTAAGGAAATGGTGAGGGCCAGAGTTCCAACGATTTCCACTCGATAGCGACGGCGAGGTCATCGCGAAATGATTCGAGGTCTAGTAGCCGTCACCTACGAGGGGCTATTTCCTTTTACGGTAACACCCCTTTCTGCTAGTTGATGATGCACGTATATAAGGCTGCGGGTTTGCAGATTGACTCCAAAATAATAGCGGTGAGTGCTATGGTAAAACTTCATAGATTTCCTCTCTTGTACTGTTTGTTCGCCCTCCCGCGTAGTGGAAGAGCAGCCGCTAGGGTATGGGGTAAGGGCCAATCAGTATCAAGTCTTTCGCCAGCGATGGGGAGCACACTGGATTCATGACAACAGATACGGCAAAGAATCAGACGGCACGGGATGAGCAGAGTGTGCCTGCACCGGTTGAAACCCACTCGATTGGTGAGGAAGTCAACCTGGATGCCTATGAAAACTACTTCAACCGGGAACTTAGCCAGCTCCAGTTCAATTACCGGGTACTCAAGCAAGCCCTGGACACCACCCATCCGTTGATCAACCGGCTGATCTTCTGCTGCTTCTTCAGCAGCAACATGGATGAGTTCTTCGAGATCCGAGTTGCGGGCCTGCGGCAGCAGATCAAATATGAACGAGAAATCCTAGACTCCGATGGTATGTCTCCAAAACAGGTGTTGGGCGAAATTAGTCGGGTTGCTCAAGAATATATCCGCGAGCAGTACGACATACTCAACAATGTCCTTATTCCCGAGATGGAGCGGGAGAACATTCACTTTGTCCGGCGCCGGGAATGGACGCCGAAACAAGCGGAGTGGGTGCGCACCTATTTTGAAGAAGAAATTCTGCCGGTTGTCAGCCCCATCGGGCTGGATCCCTCGCACCCGTTCCCGCGCCTGGTTAATAAAAGCCTGAACTTCATTGTCGAGCTGGATGGTAAGGACGCCTTTGGGAGGGAAACCGGGATGGCGATTGTACCTGCTCCCCGATCTCTTCCGCGTCTGCTCCGACTGCCTGATGATGTCTGTAGCGGTGGCGACAACCTAGTGTTCTTGTCATCCATGATCCACGCCCATGCCGATGAACTTTTCCCGGGCATGGAAGTGAAAGGCTGCTATCAGTTCCGTCTGACACGAAATGCCGATCTTGAACTTGAAGACGACCTGGAAGACCTGGCTTCGGCCTTGCGCGGTGAGTTGCTGAGCCGTCGGTTTGGTGATGGCGTACGGCTTGAGGTCGCCGACAACTGCCCGGAAAAGTTGGTTCAGTTCCTGCTCAAGGAATTCGGTCTGACCGAGCGTGAACTTTACCAGGTCCATGGGCCGGTCAACCTGACCCGGCTGATGGCTGTCGGTGAACTGGTGGACCGACCGGACCTCACCTATTCTGGATTTTCTCCGTCGATTCCCAGGCAGATCCGTAGCAAGGAATCGATTTTCGATGCCATCCGCAAGAGGCCGATTCTGCTGCTGCATCCCTATGAAAATTTTAGCCCGGTTGTGGACCTGCTGCGTCAGGCGGCGAAGGACCCCCAGGTTCTCGCGATTCGCCAGACGTTTTACCGCACCGGGGCGGAGTCGGAGATTGTTGAGGCGTTGGCGGATGCGGCTCGTCGCGGTAAGGAAGTGACCGCTGTTATAGAGTTAAGGGCGCGGTTCAGTGAGGCCGAGAATCTGGAGCTGGCCAGCCGGCTTCAGGAGGCCGGTGTGATCGTGGTCTATGGTGTGGTCGACCACAAGACTCACTCCAAGATGATCCTGATTGTCCGTCGTGAAGAGGGACGGCTGCGCCGCTATGTGCATCTGGGCACCGGTAACTATCACGCCGGTAGTGCTCGCCTGTATACCGATTACAGCTTCATGACTTGCGACGAGTCCATCGGCGATGATGTTAACAAACTGTTCCAGCAACTTACGGGAATGGGCAAGGCGCTGAAGATCAAGAAGCTCTTCCACTCGCCGTTTACCTTGCATCCGCGTCTGCTGAGCTTGATAGAGCGTGAAGCCAGCTTCGGGGAGAAGGGCCGGATTATCCTGAAGTTCAATGCGTTGACGGAGATTCAGCTAATCAAGGCGCTGTACCGAGCCTCCCACGCCGGGGTGAAAATTGACCTGATTGTCCGTGGCATCTGCTGTCTCCGCCCGGAAGTGCCGGGCCTCTCTGAAAACATTCGGGTAAGATCCATCATCGGTCGTTTCCTTGAGCACACCCGGGTGTACTACTTTGGCAACAATGACCTTCCGGCGGATGTGTATTGCTCGAGCGCCGACGGTATGGAGCGGAATCTGCTCAGCAGAGTAGAAACCGCGTTTCCCCTCGACGATCCGGAACTGGCTTCCCGGGTACGGGAAGATCTGGATGTCTACTTGGCGGATAATTGTCAGTCCTGGGTGCTGCAGCCGGACGGCAGCTATGTCCAGAGTCAGCCCGGAGAAGACGAGGAGCGCTTCGCCTCCCAGTTGGTTTTGTTAGAACGATTGACAGGAAAGACCTGATTCCAGAACCGGAGAACGTGTTTGAGCGGCGGTGGCCGGCGGCTTGCCTGCGATGACTCCACGACGCCGCAGAATCGGCCCATCGTTCAACACAGTGACGTTCAACCCTCCCACGTGCCTTGCATGCTAGGCCTTGTAAAAAGCCCTTTGCCCCACAACCGTGGTTCTGTGCAGCCTGCGAATATCGTCGCGGGCATAGCCGCCTGTAGCGCGGTGCACAATGCAGCGGTTATCCCACAGCACCAGGTCGCCGGTGCGATAGTAGTGACGATAGTGGTATTTACGCGCTTCATCGGTGATGTAGCTGAAAAGCTCGTCGAGTAGCGGTTGCGCCTCCGCGTCGTCCATGTCTTCGATGCCGAGGGTAAATCGGGGCGAAACATACAGTGCCTGGCGACCAGTTTCATCGTGGGTGCGCACTAACGGTTGTCGTACCGTAGGTCGTTCTTGGGCCTGTTTGGCGTAAAATTCCTTGGCCCCTGGGCGATTCTCTGAAATTTTCACTCTCGGATTCAGTGCCTTGGACGCATGATGAATGCCATAGCGTCCACTGATCTTCTGTTTTGTGGCTTCCGGCAGGGCATTGTAAACCGCGTACATGTCGCAGAAATCGGTGGCGCCACCTTTAGAGGGCGTGCGGACAGACATCAGCACGGTTACCTTCACCGGCTCTTCATGGTGAGAGGAGTCCGAATGCCAGAAATCGCCGGCATCGACCACACCCACGGCAGTGCCATCTGGGCGAATTTCGTTGGAGAGAATCAGTACCTTGTCGTGGTCAGGATGTGCGTATTTGACGTTTTCCTGCCATTCCAGTGTGCCGTAACGCTCGGTGAAGGCGACCTGCTCCAGTGGGTTCAAATCCTGATCGCGAATAACCAGCATCTGGTGGTCCAGAAAGGCTTGATAAATGCGTTCAGTGATTTCGCTGGAGGGGTCTTTAAGGTCAACGTCGGTGATTTCCGCACCAAAGTCGTTGGCGAATGGATTGATCTTCATACTGTTTGTTCCTGATAGCCGAAAACTGCCTGCGTCCTGGGGCGCAGGCCTTCGATCAAAGACTGCTCAGCTTGATGTGGCGCGCTTGATAACGTCGATCACATCGGCCGGGTATTGGTAGGCTTCTATCACGATTTCCTGGATTTCTTCACCGCCGACAAAGTCGATATCCAATCCCTGCTTCTCGGCGTCGGCCAGGAAGTCAGCGTCTTTGGTGGTATCTGCCATGGCTTTGCGCAGAATCGCGACACGCTCTTCAGGAACATCGGCAGGTGCGACGAATGGCCGCCCCATGGTCTGACGGGCGAACATCAGGCGAAGAACCTCACGCTGCTTCTGGTTTTCGGCAAAATCTATGACCAGCGGCAGGTCAGGCAGGTCGGGATGCTTGCGCAGAGACATCTGGAAAAGGTTCCTGATGTTGCCTTCGCCGATTGCAGACTGTCGTTGTTCTTTGCCGCTGCTGTATGACCAACTGCAGATACCCTTTACCTCGCCACGTTCCAGCGCCAGGCGAATGTCGTTGCTGCCTGGATAACCGGCAACTACCTCAAATTTGAAGCCGAGAACTTCGTTGAGTACCCGTGGGAAAACATTGGAGTCACCGCCGGAGCCAGTCGCACCTACCAGCAGCTCGGTGTCTCGAAGGTCCTGCCACTTTTGCACCTTGGCATCGGTGGAAGCGACACAGAGACTGGTCTCATTGTTCAGACTGCCAAGCCAACTGGTTTTGGTGGGATCGAAGATGGCTTTGTCGTTACCAAACAGCGGCTCGAAGGCCAGACCCCGTGAAACGGTGCCGAATACGGTGCCGTCTTTCGGTAAGGTGTTGGCCAACTGGTTCATCAGAACCAGGCTACCGGCGCCCGGAACGTTTCTGGTGATCACTTCCGGATTACCAGGAATATGTTTTCCGATATGGCGTGCCAGGGTTCTGGCATAAGTGTCGTAGCCACCGCCAGCGGAATATCCGATCAGCAGTTGGACGGTTTTACCTTCGTAAAAGTTGTGGTCGTCGGCATGCGCCAGCGACATCGCGCCGAAGGTTAGGCAAGCCGCGACCGTAGCGAGTTTTTTTGCGAGCATGTTGGTTCAGACTCCTGAGAGATATAAGGGTTGTTTTAGTTGTTTGCCCACCCCTAAGTCAGACGTAAAGTGGCACCTTATTCAAATGAAAATTTGGATATTTTGAATAACGAAATGGTGCTGATTGCTTGGGCGCGGAAACAGTGGGTTCCCGGTTGTATATATCTAAATCGGTATACTTCTTGCAAATTTTAATTATTTGACATGATCAGGCGTCAACGAAATAGTTTGTGATGATTTCGCAGAAAACGACAAAAACAAAACCCATTTCTCAGCGCGGACGGCTGCTGATTTTTTATATCTCTCTGTCCGCCGACAGGTAATTTTCTAAGGGTATTTTTGATATGACTGCAGATATGCTGGACCCTGAAAAGACTGCAATTCTTTTTTTTGATATGCTTAATGGGCATGTGAAAAAAGAGGATCCCAAAACGATAGAGCGATACCGTCCCGTGGTCGCTGCCGCAGCAGAATTGATGCAGGGCGCCCGGGCTCACAGCGTTATGGTTGCCTATGCCCATGCCAACCATCGGGCGGATAACGCCACCAGCGCGCACCAGATCCGTGATACCAATAATCGCCTGGAACCGATACCGGTTGATCAGCCCCCGGAGTTCAAGCCGATCGTGTCCGGCGGCACATGGGAATCGCAGGTCATTGACGAACTGGGGCCGCGAGACGAGGATTACCTGATCCCGAAGTATCGCTGGAGTGCCTTTTACCAGACTTATCTGGACTTGGCACTGCGGTCGCGAAACATTGACACGTTGATTGTTGCCGGTGGCTCGACGGATGTCGGGGTGGCCAGTACAGCCTTCGCTGGCAGGGACATGGACTATAATCTGGTGTTTGCCAGGGACGCCTGTAGCTCACCGGAGAAGGACAACCACGATCAGTTCATGGAACGGATTTTCCCGCGTATGGGCCGGGTGAGAAGTGTGGCGGAAATCGTTGCCATGCTGGATGCCGGCGCCAATTCCTGATCTGCCAACTCGTGCGGTGGCTGCAATGAGCCACCGACGCGTTGTTCTGTTTGCGCTTGCCACAGGCTGGTTGGCGGCGGCACAGGTGGGGAAGGTGGCGCCTGCTCTATCACTGCTAACCCAGGACTTTAACCTGTCAATGGTCGAAGCCGGTTGGGTTGCTTCTATGATTGCCTGCGTCGCGGCTGCATTGGGTATTTTCTGTGGATTGGCGTCGTCGGTATTGGGCTATGGACGGAGCCTGATGCTGGGGCTTGCTCTGATTGTTCTTGGTTCATTGTTAGCAATGGCGGTGCCCATTGTCGGGTGGCTATTGGTCACTCGATTTCTGGAAGCTCTGGGCTTTGTCACCGTGGTGGTTGCTGCACCGTCCCTCCTGGCAGTTGTACTGGCCGATACGCCGGTCTGGCGTCAGCGTGCATTGGTTGTCTGGGGGACCTACATGCCAGTGGGCATCGCCGCCATGATGATGGTGGCGCCCTTTCTCATGGAAGTGGTGGGTTGGCAGGGTCTCTGGGTTCTGAATGTGCTTATGTGTGGTGTAATGATGCTGATCGCGCTCCGGTGGCGGGCGTTGCTGGCCAGTGTAAGCCCGCGCGGGACTCTCAGTATCAGAGTGCTTGCCGACGGCTTTCGAATGACAGGCCCTTGGCTGATGGGGCTGTCTTTTGGCTGCTATACATCGATCTGGTTTATGCTTGTTACCTGGTTGCCGAGTTTTGCCGTGAGTCACATGGGCTATTCGCAGTCCGCTGCGATTTGGCTGACTGGGGCGGCGGTTGGACTCAATATTGTTGGCAACCTGAGTGCGCAGCTTTTTTACCGTGTCGGTGCACCCCGCTGGTCCGTGTTGGCCTGTGTGCAATTGCTGATTGGCAGTTTCGGATGGGTTGTTTTCTCGTCCGGTTTTACCGACCTGGAACGCTCTGCGGCCGCGATATTGGCCTGTGGGCTCGGAGGAGCCTTGCCGGCCACGGTATTTTCAGCTATTCCTTTCCATGCGAGACGTCCGGAGCAGGTTGCCGTCGGCAACGGTATTGTGATGCAGCTTGGTAGCCTGGGCACCTTTGTCGGGCCGCCGGCCATTGCTCTTGCAGTGGCTCACATGGGTGGCTGGGATTGCGGCCGGTGGTTAATACCGCTGCTGGCGGCCGTGGGTTTCGGAGCCGCCATTGGGTTGCGAGACGTTGAACAACGAATGCTTTGTCGCGACCACACGCCATTGACATAACGACCGGATAAAAAATTATGCTGTATAACCGAATTAAGTTCAGGCATCTGCAATGCTTTCTTGAAGTGGCGCGCCAGCGCAGCGTTGGTCGCGCTGCCGATGCCCTGTCTTTGTCCCAACCGGCGGTGTCCAAGAAGCTCAAAGAGCTAGAGGAAATGCTGGGCGTAAGGTTAATGGAAAGAAGTAAGAACGGTGTCACGCTGACCGGCTTTGGCGAGGTGTTTCTCAAGTATGCCGGTGCTAGCGTCAACGCTCTGCGTGAAGGGGCGGAAAGTATCAGTCAGGCTCAGATGAAGGGCAAAACCAGGCTGTCGATTGGGATTCTGCCTACGGTAGCGGCCAGTATACTGCCCAAGGCGGTCGACCGCTTCCGGACTCTGGGCATGGACGTCACCCTGAAACTGGTGTCTGCGCCCAATAATTTTCTGTTGGGGCAGTTGCGGGTCGGAGATCTGGATCTGGTGGTGGGTCGCCTGGCTGAACCTGCCCATATGTCGGGGTTGTCGTTTCAACATCTGTATTCGGAAAGTATTGTGTTTGCCGTTCGCAAAGGCCATCCGCTGCTCAGTAAAGAGCGGTTGAGCTTTATGGACATACGCGATTACACGGTGCTGTTTCCGGTGGAAGGCTCGATCATTGCCAAAGCCGCTGAAGCGATACTGCTGGCGGAGGGCGTGGGCGAACTGCCAGACGTCATTGAGGTGATTTCAGGCGCTTTCGGCAAGGAGTACGTCCGTCAGACTGACGCCATCTGGATCATTTCCCACGGGGTTGCTGCGCCACAGATTGGTCTGGGTGTAATGGAGGCCTTGCCTCTGGATACCAAAGAGACGCTTGGTCCAGTGGGGCTGACCATTCGCGCGGACACCATCCCGTCACCGGCAATGCAATTGTTCATGCATGCGGTAAGGGATGAGGCAAAGGCGCAAAAACCAGGGTATGACCGCTAACCCGCCAGATTCCAGGTTGCTTTGGCGAATACATCGTTCAAGTGAACGGGTTTGCGGAGAATCTTTTGGCGAGTGGCGTGGTCAATCAGTTCCTCAAGTATTTTTCGGTTTGGTTCGATGCCATATGGCAGGGGGTCGTCAATGACCTCCATCACCTGGGCGTGTAGCCGGTCGATTGCGGTGGGTTTTGCGATGCTGCCGGCCCTGAGTTGCTCAAGATAGAGTCGTTTGGATTCAGCAAATGCATTGAATACGGACTCGGCAACATCTGGATGCTGTTGAAGTACTTCGTTTCTGACCACTACCAGGTGATTGATCGGGTAGTGCCCTGACGCGCGCAGGGCTTCCAGGCCGACTTCTGTGGCATTTGCGATCAGTGGCTGTACGTCAGGATGGTCGGAGCTTACACCGATAGCTGCGGGGATCTCACCGCTGGCCAGCATTCCTTCCATGTTTTTGTCATCCCCCAGTGGAACGACGTTTCCCGGCGCCTGCCAGCTTTGAACGTGTTCGTCGCCAGACAGGACCCAGGTGATTTTATCCAGGTCAACGCCGTACTGGTCCTGAAGGATAGCGCGAGCCCAGACGCCAGTGGTCACTGTGTATCCGCGATTGACTCCCACCTTTTTACCTTCCAGGTCTTTGGGCGATTTTATGCCAGCCTTCACGTTGTGCAGGATCGCGCCATGGTGAAAGCCCCGCACCAGAAAAATGGGTAGCGCGGTGAACTCAACGCCGTGTTCGCGAGCCGTCAGATAAGTCGTCAGCGCCATTTCGCTGACATCGAATTCCAGTGTGCGCACCATGCGTCGAAACGCCTGTGGCAACACGGGAACTTCCTCGAATTCAAACGTAAAACCATCTGGCTTGACGCGGCCATCTTTCAGCGCGGCATTGTTGCCCTGTGTGCGTGTGACCGTTTTCAGTGGATGCGACTTGTTGTTCATGATGATCTTCCTGGTTCTTGTTTTGACTGCTTTGAAAAATGGAAACGACGGTTTATCTTGGCTGAGTTTACACCAATCATAAGGCAAAACGGAACGCTGTTCCGTATTTCAGGGTGCGCGCTAGCAGCAGTCGCAACCCAGGTCGTCTTCATCAAGCAGCGATGGCAAAAGCCAACTGACCGGCAAATCGTCCTCGACGACTTCAGCAACGGGCTTGAAAACCTTGAATCGATAGCGGGTTTCCGGATCCGTCCAGAATGCGATAACGGTCTCTACTGGCGGGCATCCGGGGACCTGGCAGTTGACTTCAGCGACCATCACGGTGGCTTGGTCGGAGAGGTTGAACCTTGCTTTCGTCCAGTCGCCGACCTGCGCAATGGCGCTGCGCTCACGTGCTGATTTTCTGAACGACTGAAACATGCGAATGGCTCCTTGGTGCGTTAATACAGTTCTATCATAACGTTCCTGTATACGGAACATTGTTTTGCAAGAATAAAGATCGCTTGGTATGCTACCCCAATCGCCTTTGCTGAAATAAACGGAGAACCATAATGACAAATAAAGTACGGGCCGCTGTCCGCACTGCTGCGAACAAGACCGAAATTCGTGAATACCCGATGCCGGACGTGCCGGAAGACGCGGCTCTTATGAAGGTGGAGGTCGCGGGCATCTGCGGCACCGACGTTAAACTTTATGGCAAGCCGCCGTCCGACGATGCCGTCATTATGGGCCATGAAAACATTGGGTATATCACCAATGCTGGAAGCCAGTTTATGGCGCGTAAGGGCGTGAAAGAGGGTGACCTGGTGTTTGTTGAGCATTACGTGCCCTGCTTCCAGTGTGAATGGTGTCATGCGGGCGAATACCGACTATGCCCGGCTACTGACTGGCGCGGCAACCCCGATGCCATCCGCTACGGCTATACCTCAGCCGAGCGTGCGCCGTACTTGTGGGGTGGTTTTGCCGAATACATGTACTTGCCCTGGAATGCGGTCATTCACAAGGTGCCGGACGGTGTATCACCGGAACTTGCCGGCATTGTCACGCCCATGGCCAACGGCATTCAGTGGGCACTGTTTGACTGTGAGGTGGGGTACAACTCCAGCGTTCTGATCCAGGGGCCGGGGCAGCAGGGGCTATCGCAGGTGGTTGCCTGTAAGCAGGCCGGTGCTTCACTGATTATCATCACCGGAACATCACGGGACAAAGCGCGTCTGGAAACCGCGCTGAAACTCGGTGCCGATTACACCATCGTAGTCGATGAGGAAGACCCGCTCGCGCGCATCAAGGAAATCACCAACGATAAAGGCGTTGATGTGGCGCTGGACTGCACCGCGGGTGCTGGCACCATCCCGGTCATGCTGGGTATCGAAGCGCTGAAGCGGAAGGGTGGCACCTTACTGATTCAAGGTGAGATGGCTGACTTCCCGAACTTCCCATTGGGCAAGGTGGCTACCAAGTACATCACCATCAAGTCGGCCCGGGGCCATAACTATCGCTCTTGCGAGTTGGCACTGGAACAACTGGCGTCTGACCGCTTTCCGCTGCACTTGCTCACAACCCACCGTTTCGGGCTGGAGGATACGGACAAAGCGATCAACGCCGTTGCGGGCAAGGGCGAGGAAGGCGTCGTTCACGTTTCACTGATGCCCTGGAAGTGAGCGCAGAAGGGCCGATGTACAGTGAGCGTATCCCGGTGACTTTGCTCACCGGTTTTCTGGGGGCAGGCAAGACCACCTTGCTGAATCGCATCCTGACCGGTGATCACGGCAAGCGTTACGCCGTGATCGTCAATGAGTTTGGCGAGGTCGGTATCGATATCGACCTTGTACTCTCCTCAGACGAAGAGCTGTTCGAAATGAACAACGGCTGCGTCTGCTGCACCGTCAGGGGAGACCTCATCCGAACTCTGTATTCCCTGCTTGAACGCTCGGAGCAGTTTGACGCGATTATTATTGAAACGACTGGCCTGGCAGACCCGGGCCCAGTCGCTCAGACCTTCTTTGTCGATACCAATCTACAGGATCGTCTGGCCCTGGACAGCATTACCACGGTTGTCGACGCCAAGCATATACAGCCTACCTTGAAGCAGAGTTTTGAAGCGGAAGAGCAACTCGCCTTTGCTGACCAGATCGTTCTTAACAAGGTCAGTCTGGTGTCCGCCCAGGAACTGGTAAGCATTGAGCAAGCGTTGCGAGCCATCAATCCGTTTGCCCCGATCTATCGCGCCGACCGGGCCGATGTGCCGCTCGAGAATCTGCTTGGCAAAGGTAGCTTCGACCTGGAGCGGATCACCCGGCTTGAATCGGGGTTTCTGAACCCCGGTCATGGTGAGCCGGGTCATGTGCACGACGAGCACTGCGCGCACGGTGCGCACGGCGAGAGTCACGACGGTCACGATGGCCACGACCATACCCACGATTCGTCGGTGACCAGCCTGGTGATCGAAAGCGATCGCCCCATGGACGCCCAGCGATTGTCCGACTGGCTGAATGATTACCTGGCGGAGAACGGCCAGGACATCCTGCGAGCAAAGGGTATTGTGAACGCCGCCGGAGATGATCGCCGACTGGTTTTCCAGGCGGTGCACATGATGGTCGAGGGTGACTTTCAGCGTCCCTGGGCTCCGGACGAGGAGCGAAGAAGTCAGATGGTGTTCATTGGGCGAAACCTCAATCACGCCGAATTGCGCGCTGGCCTGTTGGGCTGCGCCGAGGATTAGTTGAGTCAGATCGACGAGCCATTGGAGAAAATACTGTGAAGAACGTAGTGATTCAGAACATCGACCGGGCCGAAGAAGCGCCTGCCTTTGCCGAATACGGCGTAGCAACGGTCCATGAAGCCCAGGGTCGCAAAGGGCTTCTCGCACCTTACATGAATCCGATCTATTCCGGCGCGCACATCTCCGGCCCCGCGGTCACGGTTTCGGTTGCTCCCTGCGACAACTGGATGATCCACGTTGCCGCCGAGCAATGCCAGCCGGGAGACATCATGGTCGTTGCGCCAACGTCCTACTCCGATGCGGGTTATTTTGGTGACCTGCTTGCCACACTTCTGCAAGTGCGGGGGGTGAAAGGCCTGATTCTGGACGGTGGCTGCCGCGATATCGCCGACCTGAAGAAAATGGGTTTCCCGGTCTGGTCAAAATGTATTTCGGCGCAGGGCACCGTAAAAGAAACCCTGGGCAGCGTGAATATTCCGGTGGTCTGTGGCGGACAGCTGATCAACCCGGGTGATGTCATTGTTGCCGACGATGACGGAGTGGTGGTCGTCGCCCGGGCGGAAGCATCGGAGGTGCTTGCCAGATCCAAAGCGCGGGAAGAAAAAGAGGCCGAGATACGCCGTCGATACGCCGCGGGCGAATTGGGTCTGGACATGAACAACATGCGCCCGAGGTTAAAAGAAGAAGGCTTGGTTTACCTTGATCGCGCACCGAAAGATTGACGGGGATTCCCCGACCGAGAAGAGGACACACTGAATGATCATCGATTGCCACGGCCATTACACAACAGCGCCCCAGCAGCTTCAGGATTATCGCGACGCTCAAATTGCCCATTTCAAGGATCCGTCGAATCCAAAGCCCGATCTGGCGCATATTTCGGATGATGAAATCCGCGAGTCCATCGAGAACAACCAGTTGAAAGCGCTGCGTGAGCGTGGCGCCGACATGACCATTTTTTCCCCCAAAGCGTCGGCCATGGCCCATCACGTGGGCGATGAAGACGTGTCCAAGGTATGGACACGAATCAATAACGATCTTATTCATCGTGTTACCTCGCTGTTCCCAGACAATTTTATTGGGGTATGCCAGTTACCGCAGTCGGTCAATGTGCCAATCAAGAACTCCATCGAAGAACTTGAACGCTGCGTGCTGGAACTGGGGATGGTGGGCTGTAACCTGAACCCGGACCCGTCAGGCGGCCACTGGAGTGGCCCGCCTTTGACCGATAAGGCCTGGTACCCGTTCTTTGAAAAGCTGGTGGAGCTGGACGTTCCGGCCATGATTCACGTGTCTGGGTCCTGCAACCCCAACTTTCACGCCACGGGTGCCCATTACCTGAATGCCGACACCACCGCATTCATGCAATTTCTCCAGGGCGACCTGTTCAAGGACTTCCCGGATTTGCGCCTGATTATTCCCCATGGCGGCGGCGCGGTGCCTTACCATTGGGGCCGATACCGGGGGCTGGCGGATATGTTGAATCGTCCGCCGCTGACCGAGCACATCATGCGCAATGTGTTTTTTGACACCTGTGTGTATCACAAGCCGGGTATTGAACTGCTGTTCAAGGTCATTGACGTCGACAACATTCTGTTTGCCTCTGAGATGTTCGGTGCGGTGAAAGGCATTGACCCGGAAACAGGGCACTATTTTGACGACACCAAGCGCTATATCGATGCGCTGGATTTGTCCGATGCAGACTGGAAAAAGGTCTTTGAAGGCAACGTTCGCCGGGTGTATCCGCGATTGGACGCTGCCCTGAAAGCGAAGGGCCTGTAACCCCCACCAGACACGATTTCAGAGGAACTGATATGAGCGATAAAGTGACCATCCCGATGCTTCAGCAAAAGAAGAAAGCGGGAGAAAAGATAGTGGGTATCGTGGCCTGGGATTACCAGATGGCCAAAATCGTGGACCGGGTGGGCGTGGATATTCTGTCTGTCGGTGACACCGTGGGCATTAACCTCTGGGGCCAGCCCAATCCACTGGAGGTGACGATGGATCAGATGGTGACCGTGGCTCAGGCGGTTCGCCGTGGCACCAAACGGGCGCTGGTCAGTGTCGATTTCCCCTATGGACCTCTGCAGGAGGGAGTTGATGCCGCAGTGCGGGCTGCGATTCGCCTGGTTAAAGAGGCGGGCGTGGACATGATCAAGCTGGATGGCGCCGCCGATTTTCCAGAAGCGGTAACCGCCCTGACCCGCGCCGGTATTCCGGTTTGGGCGCAGTTCGGCATTACCCCTCAGACCGCATTGCAGTACGGAATGGAGTATTCCGCAATGTCGAAGGCCGGTGCCCAGGTGCCCGAAGCCATGAAAGAGCGCCTGGTCGAAGAAGCCAGAATGCTTGAGAAGGCGGGCGCTGTATTGCTTGATTTTACCAACTCTGGCCCGGTTGTGGGACCGGCCGCAACCGATGCCGTGGATATTCCGGTGATTGGTGGATTTGGCGGAGGGCCCTGGCTTGATGGGCGTGTGCGCATGGGCCATGCCGCGATTGGATACTCCGCCAAACACCTGGATGATGACATTGAGACCTACGCAAACGTAGCGCAGATAACCTATGACGCCATTTCCGCTTTCAGCGAGGACGTTAAGGCCGCTCGACAAATTAAAGGTGCACCACCGGTTAACAAATAGGGGTTCGATATGCCTTCTGTTGTGATTGATGGAATAAAGACAGAGTACGATGTGATTGGTAGCGGTCCGCCGTTGTTGATGTTTGCGCCCGGCGGCTTCGATGCCTCGATGGACAAATGGTCAAATTTGGGCGTCTACGCCAAAATCAAACTGCTCGATCATTTGCCAGCCAGCTATAGCTGTATAATTTTTGACCGACGTGAAACCGGAAAATCCGGTGGGCGCGTTCAGCGAATTACCTGGGCCGATTATGTAGCCCAGGGCAAAGGGCTGCTGGACCATCTTGGCTATAAAGCGGCGCACCTGATGGGTGGCTGCATGGGCTGCTGCCCTGTGGCGGCTTTCGCAACGATGCACCCGGAGATGGTTTTGAGCATGGTGCAGTACTGGCCTGTAGGCGGCGCTGGTTTCCGGATGAACGCCAGTCGACGGTTCTCGATTCATCTGGCCTATGTGGAAGAGCACGGCCTGGACGGTGTGGTCAAGCTGGCCCGCACGACCACTGACGGCTTTGGCAAGGACCCCAGGATAGGGCCCTGGGGGCCGGTGATCCGCCGTGACGACGACTTTGCAGACCACTACGCCAAGCATGACCTTGCCAACTACAAGCTGGTCATTGCCGGCCTGGCTCGCACTCTGGTTGATCGCGATACGGCTCCAGGGGCTGAGCCCGAAGATCTGATGCAACTGAATATCCCAACACTGATCATTCCCGGCCGGGATGCGGCGCATTCAATGTCTGCTGCCCGATACCTGGAAGAGTGCTGTAGCGGTGCTGAATATTGGGATGTTTTACCGGATCAGCAAACGGAGGAAACCGCTCCCGCCCGTATTCTTGAGTTCCTGGGTAAGGTGCCTGCATAGACGGTCAGGGCACGACCAAGCCTTGCCAGCGCAAAAATAACAGGGTGCAGCGTTCTTAGCTGCGCCCACCTTCTCTGTGCCCTTCCACAAGACCCTTTTTTACTGATTTTGACGCGATCAGCAAGCGTTCCTGTCTGCTCGTTATTGCATTCCGTTTTCGGAATAGGAAAACAACAAATCGTCAATTTACATGCCGAAGCTCGTATCCGATATTGAGATTAAGACTTCATAACGACTTTTGGCCGATGGCAGAAGGATCAAATGATTCAGCGGCCGAAGTTGTTCTGAAATGGTTGTTGAGCAGGTTGCTTTTTAACCAAACTAATGGGTCGCTAGACCTTGTTCTGTTATGTGGAACGTTGTACCGTTAGATGTAGCGTGCTTTATTTTCCGTTGCTGACGGCGCGCCCAAACCGAGTAGAGACGAAGGAGTAAGTGATGAGCGATACAAGCACAGAACAAAAACAAGAGGTCTCCTGGGAGAGATGGACAAAGAAGAGAACTTTTGTCCGCGCACTTGAAGGTACATACGGAGAGCTGATGTCAGAGCTGTTCAATCAGCCGCGCATCTATCCAACTCAGGATCTGAAGTGGAAAGGTGGGCCCCAGAACTTTGGCAAAAAAGTCATTAATCCGCAGGCCGCCAAAATTGCTCAGTCGATTGAAACCCACGTGGACGCCTTCGCGCCCGGTGGCCATGGCCAGCGTCACGGACACATGAACAGCGCGGTGTTTTTCGTTCTGAAGGGTAAGGGTCACGACGTTCACGACGGTCGCCGGATCGACTGGGAAGCGGGCGATGCGTTGATTGTGGAAAATGGCTGCGTACACCAGCACTTCTCTGATGACACCGAAAACGAGTCCATCTGCCTGATCATGAAAGCCAAGCCGCTGTTCCTGTTCATGCATTTGATTTTCCAGGAAGTGGTTGAGTTTCCGCCGAAAGAGCCGGTGCCAGGGCAGGAAGACTACACCCCGCCAGCGTCACTTTAAGCCTGGATCCACTCGTCAATATTGTGAGGAAGTGTAATGAGTACAGATACCCCTTTCGTTTCTGATATCGAGCGCCAGCGCGCCCGTTCAGACATCAGCGCAGACTTCTACGCCAAGGCCCTTGAGGCATCCAAAGAATTCCGGCGGGAGTACCAGGAACGCAAAAACGTTGTAAAGCACAGTGAAATGCCGATGGAGCGTTCCGCCGACGGCCTCATCAAGCACATCATTAATGAGGGCATGAACACCAAAGAATGTGCCATCGACATTTACATGCAGTTTATAGCCGCCAATAAAGCGACCGGAACCAGCCGTCACCTGTCGGAGGAGGTTGCGTTTGTGATTGAAGGCAAGGGTTATGACCTGCACTACGACGTCAAGTTTCGCTGTGAAGAAGCGTTCGTCTGGGAATGGGAAACCGAGCCCAAGAAGTTTGAATGGGGCCCTGGTGATTTCATTTATATCCCACCTTACTGCGCCCACAAACGTTTCAATTCTGACCCTGAAAACGAAGCTCGGGTAGTGGTCATCAACAGCCGAATGATGAAGGCGATCGGCTTCGACTGGTTCGATCAGCTCGAGCCGGCTGAAGGTTTCGAAGATCTTTGGGTGCCACCGGAGGACTGAACCACTGGAAAGCTGAAAGAGTAGCGCAGTGTAAACAGGGGTTGGTTCGGCTACGCCGACCGCCCCGGCCACAACAGCAAGCTTTTATAACTATAAAAATAAGGCAGTCATCATGCTGAAGTCTTCAGAAATGGTTCTGCCTGCCACAACAGTAGTCTTGCTGCCAACGTCTTTTCAGGCAGCCAGTGTCAGATTTTCTGTAAGCGTAACCAAAACGCCTAACGCTGTTTACTCGCTGCCAGATGGCGCGTGAATAGTTGGGGTTTGTCCGAGTTTTGCGATTGAAGAGTGCTGTGTTGGTCGCAATGAGAATGAGCAATTCAATGCTCAAGTAATGAAGCTAATTAAAACAAAAGAAGGGGCTTTAACATGAAATCGATAAAAATGACTCCAATCGCGCTGGCTGTGATGGTGGCGTCTGCGCCAGCAGCTCATGCACTTGATCTTTACGAAATAAAAGACGGCAAAGAAGTGGCCATCGATACAGGCGTGGAAAACTTCAAACTCTACACCCACACCGCTATCGAAATTGAAAAGGAGTTCTACCGCGAGGACCCATCCGACGGTGCTGACAACACAGATGAGTGGGATAACGAAGTTGAGTTCGGTATTGGGGCAGAACTGGGTGATCACTGGTCCGGCTATTTCGAAATGGAGTTGGACACTTTGCAGGATGAAAGTAGCCGCCGGGTTCGTGATGGCCGTAGCGGTGATCTCGAGGTCCGTTCAGCCTACGTTGACTACAAAGCTGATAGTTCACGTGCTCGCGTCGGTGTGTATCGCCCGGATCTGGAGGGTAAGACCCGGCTTTTCTACCGCGAGGATTCTGTCATGGCGCGGCTCATGCACGACTTTGGTGGCTTCAACGCTGAAGTGGGCACGCTCACCCTGGATGAAAACGACGATTCATTTGACGACGACCGCCAGCTTACCTGGGTAACCGGTTCCATGAACGATTTTTATGTAACCACGGCCCTGGCCCAGCAAGATGCAGGTGGCGCGACCACCACAGATCTCGCCGACGGTGACGATTTTGGCGATCTCTATAACGTGTCCGCTGGCTGGAAAGGCAAGTTGGGTGGCGTAAAAGCCCAATTCGAGTTCAACCAGCAGTTTGGTGAAGCGGTCACGGGTGAAAAATATAAAGGTCAGGCTTTGTATGCCGAGGTGTCTACCAAGGTGGCGAATCACGAGCCGCACCTGCTTGTTGCCTGGGGCTCGGGTGACGATGACCCCGCTGACAACGATGTGGGCGAATTCCAGGAACTCGCAGGCGATTTCCGCGCCACCAAGATGATGCTGGATGAAGGCTTCATTGAAAACATCACCACCTCCGGTGTTGGCGGTGTTGGTGACGGTCGTCGCGGCATCGGTAACGTTACTCTGGTTCAGGCCGGCAGTACGTTCATGATGAATCCGATCTGGGAAGTGGCTGCTAC
>NZ_ABCP01000009.1 GCF_000170835.1 Marinobacter algicola DG893 | reverse complement strand
GTAGATATCTCCTGTTTTCTTACTGACTTGTATGTCACCGCAATTGGTGCGGCATTCCGGCCAATGCAGCCACTCTGTTTACTCGCCATGATCGGGTCTCGTCCTTGGAAACCTCCAGGCATCCTACGGAGACCGATCAATGAATCCTGCCGAACTGCTTTCCCAGCCGCTGGCCCTGCAAAACGGGGAGGTGATACCCAATCGATTTGCCAAATCGGCCATGAGCGAAACCCTTGGAACCATGGATAACCGTGTGACGCGGGATCTGCCACGGCTTTATGGCACCTGGGCGGATGGCGGGATCGGATTGTCGATCACCGGGAATGTGATGATTGACCGGCGCCATATCGGTGAACCAGGGAATGTGGTGCTGGAGGATGAGCGGGATCTGGACCTGTTGCGGGAGTGGGCGAGGGCTGGGTCTCGCAATGGGTGCCAGTTGTGGATGCAGCTCAATCATCCCGGTAAGCAGAGCCCGAAAATGCTGAACAAGACGCCGGTGTCGCCCAGTGCGGTTCCGTTCCGCAAGGAGTTACAGGCCATGTTTGCGACGCCTCGGGCGCTGAAAGTGTCGGAGATTGAAGACATTATCCAGCGGTTCGCCCGCAGTGCAGCGATTGCAGAAAAGGCGGGCTTTTCCGGGGTGCAGATTCACGGCGCGCATGGATATCTGGTGAGTCAGTTTCTGTCGCCCCACCACAACGTTCGGGAGGACGAATGGGGCGGTAGTCCCGAGAACCGGATGCGGTTTGTGGTGGAAATGTACAAAGCCATCCGCGCTGCGACCGGCGAGCAATTCAGTGTGGGCATCAAGCTGAATTCGGCGGATTTTCAACGGGGCGGTTTTACCGAGGAAGAGTCGTTGGGCGTTATCGAGACTCTGGCGGACCTCGGCATTGATCTGGTGGAGATTTCCGGTGGCAATTATGAAAATCCCGCGATGGCGAAAGGCGCCAAAGGTGCGAATGGCGCGAAGGCCAGCACCGTCGCCCGGGAGGCGTATTTCCTGGAATTTGCGGAGAAGGTGCGCAAACGGGTGAATGTGCCGTTGATGGTAACGGGTGGTTTTCGCACCGAATCAGGCATGGCGGAAGCTGTGGCATCCGGGGCCACGGACCTGGTGGGCCTGGCGCGGCCACTGGCGGTGGAGCCGGATTTCCCGAAGCGCATTTTGGCAGGGCAGACGTTTACCAGTTCCGTGAAGCCCATTCGTACCGGCATTCGCGTGATCGACGATATGGCGCTGATGGAAGTGAGCTGGTACACCCGGCAACTCGGTCGCATGGGCAAGGGTAAGGCACCAAAGAAGCACGACCGGGGCGTGCTGTCCTTGATGGAGGTGCTGGCGGTGATGACGTCGCGGGGCGTACGTACCCGGCTACGGGCCGGCGAGTGATGTTTTGAAGGTTTCCAGCTTGTGGTTGAAAATCGCGCGTTGAGCTTCGGCCTCTGCGACATCCGCAAGGTAAAAGCGGATCTTTGCCCCTGGCCCACGTTGCGCCAGTTGGCCGGCATCCAAAGCACTAAGGCAGCCTATTTTCGGATAACCGCCGATGGTTTGCCGGTCTTTCATCAGAACGATCGGCTGGCCGTCACTGGGCACCTGAATAGCGCCATAGGCAATGCCTTCGGAGATGATGCCGTCCAGCTCAGAGGCAATAGGTTCGCCCGTTAACCGGTAGCCCATTCGATCGATTCTCTGGCTGACCTCGTACGAGCCCGAGAAGAACTTCATACGCTCACCAGGAGAAAAGTGCGCGTACTGGTAGCTGGGAATTACACCGACTTGAAGGTCCTCGTTATAGTCCGGGACTTCACCAATTGGCAGACTTGTCATGGTCTTCTTGTGACAGCGGTCAAAACCGATGCAGTCGCCTTTGGCCAGCTTTTGTCCGCGTCCATCCAGCCCCCCAAGGCCTTCGCGCACGACGGTGGCGCAGCTACCGAGCTTGATGACAGGCTTAAGGCCGCCGGCGACGGCCAGGTAGGCCCTTAGTCCGGCCACCGGCATGCCGAATTCGATACGGTCTCCCCGTTGGATGTGATAGGTCCGCCAGGGCACTGCTGCCTTTCCATTGATCCGTGCTCCGAGGTCTGCACCTGTGAGCGCGATGCAGGTATCCTCATGGGCCAGCAGGCCCAGTTTCCCAATATTGATCTCGATCTGCGCTGCCTCCGGTGGATTGGCGAGCAGGCGATTGGCCCAACGAAAGGCATGCTCGTCCATGGGGCCGCCGGTGGTCACGCCAATGTGCTGATAGCCGTACCGGCCGGGATCCTGCAATAAGGCCAGCATGCCACCATCCAGAACTTCAAAACTCATCGAGGCTGCCTCCCAGGTCCAGATATTCCTGGCGGTCGATCGACCGAAACCGAACTTTGTCCCCTACCGCTACCAACGCCAGGGAATCACTGTCCCAATCGATCATTTTTTGAGGCGTGCGACCGACTATCTGCCACCCGCCCGGCGTGGAGCTGGGATAGATGGCGGTCTGCGAGCCTGCAATACCAACGCTTCCGGTGGGCACTTTCTGCCGGGGCGTGGCTTTGCGGGGCAGGGCTATTCGTTGGTCGGTAATGCCGAGGTAGGCGAACCCAGGGCTGAATCCAATGGCGTAAACGCGGTAGGTTTGCTCACTATGGATGCGCACCACTTCGTCCCGGCTCAGGCCGGAATAGTCACAGACCTCATCCAGGTCCAGGCCTACTTCCGGGCCGTAGTAGACCGGCAACTCAATGGTGCTGGAGGCGTTTTCATCCGGCGCCTCTTGTTCACTCTGGCTCAGTGTCTTGCGAATCCGCGAGGTGAAACCGAAGCGGTCGGTCCTGTCGGCGTCATAGCAAACCAGCACGGAGGTATATGAAGGCACCAGGTCAATCACCAGATCCGACAGGTTCCGGCGAATGGCCTCCGTGGCCCGCTTGACCTGGCCGGCGATGTCATCGCTGATACGGTCACCAAAGTAGACGATGCACGTACTTTCGTTGACGGCTTCTATGATCATAGTGACTCAACTACCTGCCGCATGTGCCTCGCCGCCTCTACAGCGTGCTGGCTGTCGCCATGAATGCAGAGGGTGTCGGCTTTGATCGGGATACGTTTGCCGGAAATCGACGTGACGCTGCCTTCGGTGACGATCTGTGTCACCTGCTTCTCTATGGCTTCCGGCGTGTCGTGAACTGCGTTTTTCACCGAGCGCTTAACCAGCCGGCCTTCGTCGCTGTAGGCGCGGTCTGAAAACGCCTCGAACCATACGTCGATGCCGAGGTCGGCGGCCAGCGCCAGAACCTCGTCAGCATCGGGTGTTGCCATGACCACCAGGGGGCAGTGGGGCGCGTAGTTGCGTACGGCAGCCATCACCGTTGCCAGGGTTGTACGGTCAACCGCCATTTTGTTGTAGAGCGCGCCGTGGGGTTTAACGTATTCGATGGCCGTACCGTGGGTGCGGCAAATGCCGTCCAGCGCAGCGATCTGATACACCAACAGGGCCTGGAGTTCCTCTGGCGCAAACTCTATATCACGCCGGCCGAAACCCAGCAGGTCCGGATAACCCGGGTGCGCGCCGATGGCGACCTTCTCGGCGATCGCGACTCTGACGGTGCGGTCCATGGTCAGCGGGTCTGAGGCATGAAAGCCGCAGGCAATATTGGCCATATCAATGTAGGGCATGACTTCTGCGTCCATGCCTTTGGTCCAGCTACCGAAGCTCTCGCCCATATCGCAGTTGAGTTTCATTGGTTGTCTCCAGAAACAGGTAAGTGTGCGCTAGCCTCGGCTCATGGTCTGAGGGAGGTAGGTGACAATTTCCGGGAACCAGCCGATCAGAAACAGCGCCGCCATGATCAGCAGGAAAAAGGGTAGGGCTGCCCTGGCAACGTAGAGGATGTCTTTCCCGGTCAATGCCTGGATCACGAACAGGTTGAAGCCTACTGGTGGTGTGATCTGTGCCATCTCAACCACCAGAACAATAAAGATGCCAAACCAGAGCATGTCGATGCCGGCCTGCTGGACCATGGGCATCACTACGGCGACGGTAAGAACGACCACGGAAATGCCATCGAGGAAGCAGCCCAGGATTACGAACAGGGCGGTCAGGCAAACAAGCAGTTCGAAAGAAGAGAGCGACATGCTGCCGATCCATTCCGCCAACTCTCTTGGAATACCGAGAAAGCCCATGGACAAAGTGAGAAAGTGCGCGCCCACCAGAATCAGGCCAATCATGCAGGAGCTCTTGACCGCGCCCAGCAGGCTTGCCTTGAAACTGTCGGCGTTCAGGGAGCCGGTGACGGCCGCCAGCAAAAGGGCGCCAAAAACGCCAAGGGCGGCTGCTTCGGTGGGTGTGGTAAAGCCGGCATAAATCGAACCAAGCACAAATACAATCAGACCGACAATCGGGAGCAGCATTCGCAGCGCCTTGATCTTGGCTGAGAACGAGATGTGCTCTTTCTTATGTTTGGGCATCTCATTCTTGTTCAATGCCGCCCATACCATGGTGTAACCCATAAACATGACTACCAGCATCAGGCCCGGCAGGGCGCCGGCAATAAACAGGCGGCCGATGGACACTTCCGCCGCTACGCCGTAAACGATCAGAATAATAGATGGGGGTATCAACAGCCCCAGCGTGCCGGAACCGGCAAGGGTGCCGACAGCCATGCGGTCGCTGTAACCCTGGGCCTTGAGCTCGGGGAGGGTCATGCGTCCAATGGTGGCCGCTGTGGCGGCTGACGATCCGGACACCGCGGCGAATATACCGCAGCTGAGAATGTTTACGTGCAGCAGTTTGCCCGGTAAACCACCCATCCAGGGTGACAGCCCCTTGAAGAGGTCCTCTGACAGGCGAGTACGGAACAGAACCTCGCCCATCCAGATGAACATAGGCAGTGCGGTCAGCGACCAGCCGGTGCTCGCACCCCAACTGGAGGTTGCGAACAGAAGGCCGATTTGGTCGTTGCCGGACAGCAATAGCCCGAGGACGCCAATGCCAACCAGTGTCAGTGATACCCAAACGCCAAGTGCGAGCATCAATATCATGGAGGCGGCGAGGGCGATGGAAAGCAGAGTGGTATCCATCAGATTTCCTCCAGATTGACGTCACTTTCGTGTTGTTGGTAGGAAGGCACACGCTTTCTCAGCACCTCGATCAGGTCATCCAGTATCGCGATAGTAAGCGCTAACGTGCCCAGCCCTACCGGGATCTGAGGGAGCCAGAGCGGAATGGGAATGTAGCCGTGTGAGACCTCCTCGAAAACGTAGGATTCCCACACCATGTGCCAGCAGTAGAATGTCATGAAGCAGGAAAGGCCGAGGCCAAGGATGAGTACCGCCAGTTCCTGAACGAACCGCGCCCGGGCAGGCCACTTCTGGATAACCAGGGTTACCCTGATATGGCCACCTTCATGGAAGGTGTAGGCAAGCCCGAAAAACGTAGAAGCAGCGAGAGCATACCCGGACACGTTTTCAGCGGAAGGAATGATGAAGCCGAACAGCCGGCCGACAATCTGCACCAGAATCACAACCATGATCAGTGCAATACAGAACCCCGCTGCGTAACCAGATGCCAGGTAAAACTTGTCTCGAAGGGTACTCATGGAAGATGCCTCCCAAGGCGGCTTTCCCGCTGGAATACCAGGGGAAAGCGTCTTGTGAATGGACCGTTAACGGTAGTTCTGCAGAATGGCGCCGACCTCCTTCGGAGCTTCCTCTTCCCACTCCTTGATCATGATGTCGCCGATCTTTTGGAATTCCTGCATCAGCTGTTCGGATGGCTCGGATACTTCAATACCGTTCTCTGCCAGCGTCGCCGTGTCTTCGGCGGCGGTTACACGAACGCCTTCCCAGCCTTTCTTTTCGGCGGCTGCGGCAGCATCAAGAATGACCTGCTGTTGTTCATCGCTCAGGCGGCGAAAGGCGCGCTTGTTGACGACGACAACATTCTTGGGAATCCAGGCTTTGATGTCAGTGTAGTGAGAGAGATAATCCCAGGCCTGGCCGTTGGCGCCGGTGGACGGGGAGGTAATCATGGCGTCAATGATGCCAGTGCTGAATGCCTGGGGGATCTCAGGTACCTGAACGGTGGTTGGGGTGGTGTTCATGAGATCAGCCAGTCGTGAAGTGGACGGGCTGTAAGCGCGCATCTTCAGGCCTTCCAGATCGCTCATGGTGTTAACCGGGGCCTTTGTATAGAGGCTCTGGGCTGGCCATGGCACCGTGTAAAGCAGTTTCATGCCCTCTTTGTCGAGTTGTTTTTCCACCTCGGGTTTCGCGGCTTCCCAGAGCCGTTTTGCGTTCTCAAAGCTGGTTGCCAGAAACGGAATGTTGTCGTGTTTGAACACCGGATGGGTGTTGCCCATGATGCCGATGAAGATCTCCCCCAGTTGAACCTGCCCTGTTCGGACGGCCCTCGGGATTTCCGGGTGTTTGACCAGTGAGGCGCCGGAGTGGACGGTGATTGCGATGTCGCCGTCGGTGCCTGCCTTGATGTCTTCAGCAAACTCATAGGCGATTTTGGTGGGCAGGTTCGCATCGCCGTAGGGCGTTGGCATGTGCCATTGGGCCGCGTTGACTGCGGTGGCGAAGAAAACGCCTGCCATCAGGGTGGCTGTCGCAAGTTGTTTGAACATATCGATTCTCCCGTTCTCTTGTTGTTGTTGCTTTGGTCATCAATTGGCAGTTGCTACAGCACCGCCAGTTCTTCGTTGAGCCGCTCGGTGAGCAGCATTTTTCCCGGTACGTGAGTGATCGCGATCTGGGGGCGTGCGTTTTCCAGGGCAACCTGCGGCGTCACGCCACAGGCCCAGAAGACAGGTATCTCGTCACGGCCGATGGTGACGGCGTCGCCAAAATCCGGAATGTGAATATCGTTGATTCCGATCAGGGCCGGGTCTCCGATGTGCACCGGTGCTCCGTGCGCTTTGGGTAGCCGGGTGGTGATCTGAATCGCCCTTATGGCATCGGCAGCTTTGAACGGCCGCATGGATACCACCATGTCGCCGTGGAACCGGCCGGCCGATTGGGTGGCGATGTTCGAGCGATACATGGATACGTTCTGTCCCTGCTCGACATTCCTGATGGACAGGCCGGCACGGACCAGAGCATCTTCGAATGAGAAGGAGCAGCCGAGTACAAACGTCACGAAATCGTTGCGCCACACATCACGAATATCAGTGGCGGTCTCAGCCCGTTCCCCGTTGCGAAAGATCTGGTACTCGGGAATGTCGGTTCGGATGTCCAGATCACGCCCAAGGCCCGGCAGCATGGGATCACCGGTCTGGGAGACGCCAATCAAGGGGCAGGCAACTGGGTTGTTCTGGCAAAACAGAAGAAAATCGTTTGCCCAGTCGGCCGGAAGGATGACGACATTGCCCTGAACCAGGCTTTGTGCCTTGCCGCTGGTGGTTCCGGTATGTGTCCCGGAACGGATGTGTGCGCGCAGTTCAGCTACCTGGTCAAGCAGGTCTGTTTTGAAGTCTGAATAATCGCCGGTCTGCATCTCGGCTACCCCTGATTGAATTTGTTATGTGGTTATGGATCAGGTTATTCCTATTGGCGAAAAAGTCTAATTATGGTTTTTTACGTTTGGTGATAACTTTTCGTGATGTCTGGCTCCACGTACTGTTTCGAAACGTTTACCGCCAAGTTGGCGGCCAGCTCGGCGATCGGGTTAAACGGTACGCTGGGGTACGAGGCTGTGAATGCCAACTGTGATGGTGTCCAGGCAGCGTCCAGAGTGATCAGGCGTCCGCTTTTCAGGCCGTCAGATATCACGCTCAGCGGTAGTGCCGACACGCCAATGCCATCGAGGGTCAGGCGGCGACAAGCTGCCAGTGAGCTCGACGAATAGAAGCGTGCGGGGAGCTCGTCCAGTTCGCTGAATTTTTGGCTGATTTCGGCGAACGGCTTGGTGTTTCTGGCGTAGGTAATAATGGGCCATTGCGCCAGTTCCTCCAGTTCCAGTGTCCGGTCTGGCAGCTTCAGCGAGGGGCTTGCAACCCAGATCAGGGGAAAGCTGCACAGGTCCAGGTTTTCAATTTTGGGTTCGGAAACAGGGCCCATCAGGAACGCGAGGTCAAAGGTCCGGTCCATCAGGCCGGTGCGGAGATTCCCTGTGACGTCGACGGTGATCTCCACGTCGAGATTCGGTGTGTTCTCGTTCAGCTCGCGGAAGAAGTACGGCAGCCAGGAATGGACAATGGTTTCGGAAACGCCGAGTCTCAAGATGCCGGACAGCAACGCGACCCTGTCGGCTCGTTTGCGCAGCTGCTGCGACATGGAGACGATTTTTTCGGCATAGGGTAGCAGCTCCTGCCCTCTGGTCGTCAGCATGGTGCGGCCGGAATCCCGCTCAAAGAGCTGAACGCCCAGCTCTTCTTCAAGCGCTGCTATTCGGTTGGATATCGCGGGTTGCGTGGTGTTTTGCCGCTCTGCAGCCTTGCGAAAGCTCCCGAGGGTGGCTACCCAGATAAAAGTTTCCAGACGTTTAAAGTTCATGGGTTCTCTTCGTGCATTGGTACAAGGAATACCCAACGAAATCGCGGAGGCTTGCCCGTTGATACTGAAAGCTTAGTCCAGGTGGTAAAAAGGCATAAAAAAACCCCGGCACGCGGCCGGGGTTTTCGTGTTGCTGACTTCTAATTCGATTAGAAGTTGTACTGCGCTGCGAACAGAATGCGGCTTGCGTCGCCGTCGTCGCCGCTAACGTTTTCACGCTTCAGGAACGCGTATTCAACGCCCATCATCACGTTTTTAACCGGAGTCCACTGGTAGTTGGCCATCACAGCTGAGTTGGATTCGCTCTGGCCAGCAACTGCAACGCCATCGTCTTCGGCATCGTCCCAATCTACTTCGACAATACCATAGCCAACGTTGATGCTACGTCCGCCACCCAGATTAAAGCCGGCACCTACAGTACCGCCGTAACCGGAAATGGTTTCTACATCACCGGAGGCAGGGTCAACATAGGCACTTGCGGCACCGAAGTTTTCGCCTGAACGATACAGATAGCTGTTGGCGCCATCAGTGTAGCTCAGAGAGCCTTGAACAGTGATCATGTCGCTCAGAGCGATCTTGGCAGCGACAAAGGTCGCAAAGCCCATGGCGCTTTCATCTTCGGATCCGGTGTCATAGCCAACCTGGTGAGCCAGAAGGGCAGCTGAGTATGACAGGCCGCCAGCGGAGTCCTGCAGGCGAGCTGTGAGTGCCGGCAAGGAATCTTTCTGCGCAGCATTAGCCGGCGCTGTTACGAAAGAGCTTTGCGGATCTTCCAGAGACAGGGAAAGTGGGCCAGTAGTGTAACGCGCTTGTGTAGTACGTGACTGATAGCCTGCAACGCCCGGGAGAGAGTCGAAGTCCAGAGTTGAGGTATTGCCGACAAAACTGGTGAAGTTCGACCAAGTTTGACCCATCAGTACGCCATTGTATTCGCCGTAGGCATGGCGCAGGCGCAGTGAACCGCCGCCGCCGCCGCGGAAATCGCCTTCAACGTTAATTTTAACGCCCTCGGGTGATACGGTTTTCACGCCGATCCGGCTCTGGAATGCGTCAGCGCCGAAGTGGCCATCTGCCGCATCGTCATTGTTCACAAGCCCGCTGTATGAACCTGAGCGTGTGCTCAGCGCTTGGTTGCTGTCGATGTCGTAGGACGCATTCAGGCGAGCATAGCCATAGATGTCGGTCTGGTAGCCACCTGTCTCAAAGCTGACCGCTTGTGCCTGCGCAGCTACCCCCAGAATTGCTACCGCAGCCGTTGAACGAATTGCCATTCTTAATTTGTTGCTTTGCATCTTTGTTGTCTCCACACATTATTTTTGTTGGACCCACTTCAAAGTAGTTACGAATTCATGACATTTCAAATAAATTCTTGCATTAGTTAGACGAATGTCTATGCAACGAAATCGGCGGTTTAGGGGAACTTTTTGAGGGTTGTGTTTATTTCCTTCTTCCAGTAAAGCGGAACATCGGTTATTTCCAGCTGTGCGTACCTGATGCTATGACGAAAAATACTCAGATTCTCGGCTCGGCCACGTTTGCGTTTCTTGATATTGAAACCACGGGTGGTAACCCCTCCCACGATCGGATTACGGAAATTGGTATCCGTTTCTGGCGCGCAGGGGCGGTGGTTGGCGAGTGGCAGACCCTGGTCAATCCGGAAACCCGGATTTCCCCCTTTATAGAGAGCCTGACCGGTATTACCAACGACATGGTGGCGGATGCACCAGTATTTGAAGACATTGCCGAGGTGTTAGAAAAGCAACTCAAAGACACCATTTTCGTGGCCCATAATGCGCGTTTTGATTACGGATTTATCAAGGCCGAATTCCGGCGGCTGGGGTTGCTGTTCTCAGCGAAAGTGCTCTGCACCGTTAAATTGTCCCGCAAGCTCTATCCCGGTTTCCGGCGCCATAACATGGATGCACTGATCGAGCGTCATGGTCTGGAGCAGGTGCAGCGCCACCGGGCTTTGGGGGATGTCGCCGCGATGATGGCGTTCTTCGAGCATGCCTTGGTGGAAAAAGGAAGTGGTGCGATGGAAGCCGCCATACGCAATTTGCTACAGAAGCCCAGCATTCCGTCCAACCTCCCCACGGATGTGCTTCAGAATCTCCCGCGTGGGCCAGGGGTGTATCGGTTCTACGGCGAAAACGACGTTCTTCTGTACGTAGGTAAAAGTACTAACATTGCCCAGCGTGTGGCCTCTCACTTCTCTGGTGACCACAATTCCAGCCGCGGTATACGCATGTCTGAGAGCCTGCGGCGGGTGGACTGGACAGAAACCGCTGGCGAGCTGGGCGCGTTACTGCTTGAATTAAAGCAAATAAAGCAGTTGAAGCCACTGTTTAACCGGCGTTCCCGGGCAGCAAAGAATCTGGTGAGCATTGAGCTGACGGAGAATTCGTCGGGTTATTTGCAGGCGCGTCTGGTGTGGGAGATTGAACCGCACCGTCTGGGCGACTATTTTGGTTTGTTTCGCAGCAAGAAAGACGCCGAAAAAGCGCTCAGTGGCATCGCCGCGAAAAATGACCTGTGCAACAAATTGCTGGGCCTGGAACCTGATGGCGACGGCCCCTGTTTTCAGCGTAGTCTGGGCCGCTGTAAGGGCGCCTGTGACGGCGGCGAGGATGTCGTCCGCTACAACCTGAGAACGCAGATTGCGTTCCATGGATTACGGCTGAAAACCTGGCCCTGGAAAGGCCCGGTCGGGGTTGTGGAGCACAATGCCAGGACCGGCAGGACCGATATCCTGGTGGTTTACAACTGGATGCACGTGGCCACGCTACAGGAGATGGATGAGATTGACGGGCTTTCTTTGCGCGGCCAGGCCGTCAATTTCGACCTGGATTCCTACAAGCTGGTGGTCAAAGCCCTGATGGGGCAGGATGGGCGCTCGCTGAAAGTGATTGAGCTGGACGCGGTGGGCGCGCCGGATGTGCTCATGCCCTGAGTGGCGTATGATTAAATGTACCTTTTCACGATTTGTTTGAGAGACACCGATGAACAGAGAACCTGTCAGCCGTGAGTTGTTCGATGAGGTAATGGTCCCCAACTATGCACCCGGATCTGTGATTCCCGTCAAGGGTGAAGGCTCCCACGTATGGGATCAGGGGGGTAAGGAGTACATCGACCTGGCGGGTGGCATTGCGGTGACCTGCCTCGGCCATAATCATCCCGGCCTTGTGGGTGCGTTGATGGAGCAGGCCGAAAAAATCTGGCACCTGTCCAATGTCATGACCAACGAGCCTGCCCTGCGGTTGGCCAAGACACTGTGTGATCTGACCTTTGCTGAGCGTGTGTTCTTTGCCAATTCCGGTGGCGAGGCCAATGAAGCCGCGTTCAAGCTTGCTCGGCGCTATGCCTGGGAACATTTCGGCGCAGAAAAGAATGAAATTATCTCCTTCAAGAGCTCATTCCACGGCCGTACTCTGTTTACGGTCAGCGTCGGAGGCCAGCCCAAGTACCTCGAAGGTTTTGAGCCAGCGCCGGGAGGCATTCATCACGCCGATTTCAACGATCTGGAATCGGTCCGGAAACTAATCTCCAAGGATAAAACCTGTGCTGTGGTGGTAGAGCCGATCCAGGGCGAAGGCGGTGTCATGCCCGGCGATCCGGAATTCCTCAAGGGACTGCGCCAGCTATGTGACGAAAACGATGCCTTGTTGGTGTTTGACGAAGTCCAGTCGGGCGTTGGCCGTACCGGGCATCTCTATGCTTACCAGATGTATGGCGTTACACCGGATATCCTGTCCACGGCCAAGGGGCTGGGCGGTGGCTTCCCGGTGGCGGCCATGCTGACCACGGAGAAAGTGGCGAAAAGCCTGGGTATCGGTACCCATGGCAGCACTTATGGCGGGAACGCCCTGGCTTGTGCGGTTGCCCAGCGGGTGATTGATACGGTGAGCCAGCCGGACATCCTCAAGGGCGTTGGGGCGCGTTCGGAGCGCCTGCGGAAGGGGATGATGGATATTGGTGAGCGCTATGGCATCTTCAGTGAGGTTCGTGGCTCGGGCTTGTTACTCGGTTGCGTACTGACGGAAGAGTGGAAAGGCAAGGCGAAGGAGTTTCTCAATGCTGGCCTGAACGAAGGTGTGATGGTGTTGATTGCCGGCCCGAATGTCGTGCGTTTGGCGCCGTCACTGATCATCCCAGAGCCTGACATTGATGAAGCGCTGGCCCGGTTTGAGGCAGGTGTGAAAACGGTTTGTGGTAAGTAGCAGACGTTAATCCGCGATAGTAACCACAAGCATGAATACAGGAGCCGCCTATGTGGCTGGTACGTCCGGCTCAGCCGGGTGACCTGAACGACATACTCGACATCGCCGGGGGCCAGGGCCCCCGGATGTCATCCACCCTGCCCAAAAAACAGGACGCGCTGTCCAGCAAGATTGATCAATCCATTCGTTCCTTTACCGGCACGAACAAGCCCGACGAACCCAAGCGGTTCCTGTTCGTACTGGAAGACACCCGTACGGGGAAGGTGCAGGGTGTATCGGGTATCGATGCGCGGGCGGGTAATGGCCAGCCCTTCTACAATTACCGGCAGGACGCCCTGATCCACGCCTCCCATGAGCTGGGCGTTTCGCGCCGGGTGGAGGTTCTGTACCCGTCCCATGCGCTGACCGACCACACACTGTTGTGCTCCTTCGCGATCAGGTCGGATCTGCGTGGTACTGACGCCTTCGAGCTGCTATCCCGCGCCAGGATGCTGTTTATCGCCAGTCATCGTTCGTTGTTCACGGATAAGGTGGTTGTGGAAATTCAGGGTGTGCAGACACAAGACGGCGAGGTGCCGTTCTGGGACAGTCTGGGGCGGCATTTCTTCAATATGGATTTTGAAACCGCCGATCAATACTCCGGGCTGTTGAGCAAAACCTTTATTGCCGAACTGATGCCACCCAACCCGATCTACGTCACGCTGCTGAGCCAAGCCGCTCAGGATGCGCTCGGGCAACCTCATTCACAAACCCAGGCGACGTATGAGTTGCTTCAGCGCGAAGGGTTCCGGGCGGGATGCTATCTCGATATTTTTGATGCCGGGCCGGTACTGGAAGCTCGCACCGATGCGCTCCGGTCTGTTGTGACCAGCCATCCAAAAACTCTGCATGCTTCCTCTACTGACGATGGCGAAACCTGCCTGATTTGTGGCGGTGAGGGCGGGGATTTTCGCAGCACCCTAACCCCACTCGCTGAGAGCCTGAAGGACGAAGTGAAAGTGTCGCCGAAAACCTGGGAATACCTGGGCCTGAGCTCCGGTGACACGGTACGGGTGACACCATTATGAACAGGGCAATCACAGACAGGAGGCCGGAATGCTGGTAATCCGACCCTTGCAGGAGAACGACCTCGATGCCCTGTACGCCATGGCTCAGGGTGCCGGAAAGGGCCTGACGACATTACCCGCGGACAGGGCACTGCTGGCGAGGAAGATCCAGCATGCGCGGGAAACCTTCAACCAGCGCTGCGCGCCAGAGGCTGGCTTGTACCTGTTTGCTCTTGAGGATACTGAGCTCAAACGGTGTGTGGGCATCAGTGGCATACAGGCGCGAGTGGGCCTGGACGAAGTGTTCTACAATTACCGACTGAGTGTGACGGTGAATGCGTCCCGCGAGCTGGACGTGCATGTGCGCACCCCGACGTTGCACCTGTCCAATGACATGACCGGTACCACTGAGGTCTGCTCACTGCTGCTTTCGAGCTCCCATCGCGGCGGTGGCACCGGCCTGTTGTTGTCTCGTTGCCGGTTCATGTTCCTGGACGACTTCCGTTCGCATTTTTCCGAGAAAGTCTTCGCTGAGATGCGGGGAGTGTCCGACAGCAACGGCCAGAGCCCGCTGTGGGATGCCCTTGGCAGCAAGTTTTTTGACATGGAGTTTAGTGAGGCAGACATGTTGTCGGGTCTCGGCAATAAATCGTTCATTGCCGAACTGATGCCCAAATACCCCATCTACCTGCCGATGTTGCCGGACGCTGCGAGGGCCGTTATTGGTCGCGTGCATGAAAACACCGAGCCGGCGCTGAAAATGCTGCAGGCTGAAGGCTTTAACTTTAATGGCATGGTGGACATCTTCGACGGTGGCCCGGCGGTTGAGGCTTTTATTCACAGTATTCGTACCGTGCGCGAAGGTATAAACCGCCACGTAATGATCCGTAAGAAGCCGCTGGTGACGGATGTCCCGGCGGAGCAACAGGTAATGATATCCAACCGCTCGTTCCGGGACTTTCGGGTAACCACCATACCGGCCGAGTGCATAGGACTCGATACTGTCAGTATTCCGGCCGATGTGGCCGAGGCGCTGGAAGTAGAATCCGGAGACCTCGTGCGGCTGGCGCCTTTGAAAGATACCGGAAGGAGGTAATGACAATGGCAAACCTGACAGGTCAACTCTTTATTGATGGACTCTGGCTGGAAGGCCATGGCGACTTTTTCGAATCCCTCCAGCCGGTCACCGGAGAGACGGTCTGGGATGGCGTCAGCGCCAGCATCGAAGACGTGGACGCCGCCGTGCGCGAAGCTCGCTCAGCGTTTGTCGGCTGGCGCAAGCGCCCGTTCAGTGAACGCCAGGCCCTGGTGGAAAAATTTGGCACGTTGCTGGAGGAACACAAGGAAGAGCTGGCGCACCAGATCGGTTCGGAAACCGGAAAGCCCCTGTGGGAATCCCGTACCGAAGTGGCCGCGATGATTGGCAAGATCGGAATTTCCGTTGCCGCCTACCACGATCGCACCGGCCACTCCGAATCCGATGTTGCTGGCGGCCATGCTGTATTACGGCATCGTCCCCATGGCGTGGTGGCCGTGTTCGGCCCCTATAATTTTCCCGGGCATCTGCCCAACGGACATATTGTACCGGCGTTGCTGGCGGGCAACACCGTGGTGTTCAAACCCAGTGAACTGACCCCCGGTGTCGCCGAGCTGACTGTGAAGCTGTGGGAAAAGGCCGGCCTTCCTCCTGGAGTGATCAATCTTGTGCAGGGGGCGATGCCGACCGGTAAATCGCTGTCGTCACATCCGGGTGTTGATGGGCTGTTCTTCACCGGCAGTTCCACGGTAGGGCACCTGCTGCACAAGCAGTTTGGTGGCCAACCTGAGAAAATTCTGGCGCTGGAGATGGGCGGCAACAATCCGCTGATTGTGCAGAACGTCCAGGATGTGGATGGCGCCGTGCACCATGCGCTGCAGTCAGCCTTCCTGTCAGCCGGCCAGCGCTGCACCTGTGCCCGGCGCTTGCTGGTGCCCAAGGGCACAAAAGGTGACCAGTTCCTGGAGCGCTTTGCAGAGGTGGTCAGCCGAATCACTGTGGGTGATTTTGACGCCGAACCGCAACCCTTCATGGGGTCGGTGATTTCGGCGCAGGCGGCCGACAAGCTGTTGGCGGCCCAAAACAGCCTGGTGACGCAGGGTGGGCAACTGCTACTGGAGATGCAACGTCTGCGAGAAGGCACGGGCCTGTTGTCACCGGGCATTGTGGATGCAACCGGCCTGGACCTGGTAGATGAGGAATTCTTCGGCCCCTTGTTGACGGTTTACCGCTACAAGAGTTTTGACGAGGCCCTGGAGCTGGCGAACAACACCCGCTATGGACTCTCTGCCGGCATCCTGACCGATGACCACAAGCTCTACGAGCGACTGACGGATGAAGTGCGCGCCGGCATCGTGAACTGGAACCGGCCGTTGACGGGCGCCAGCAGTGCCGCCCCGTTCGGTGGTGTTGGTGCCAGCGGTAACCATCGTCCCAGTGCCTATTACGCCGCCGATTACTGCGCCTGGCCCATGGCCTCGCTGGAGGCGAAGAAGAGCGAAGTGCCGGACAGCCTGGCACCCGGGTTAAATTTCGACTGACGGAAGACGAGTCATGGCCAAGCACGCAGTAGAAGCCAATTTCGATGGCCTGGTAGGGCCTACCCATAACTACGCCGGGCTGTCGTGGGGCAATGTGGCGTCCAAGTCCAACATTCGCTCGGTGTCCAATCCGAAGGAAGCCGCTCTGCAGGGGCTGGCGAAAATGAAGCGCCTGGCGGATCGCGGTTTTGTCCAGGGCGTTTTGCCACCCCACGAACGCCCGCATATTCCGACCCTGCGGGCATTGGGTTTTACCGGTTCGGACCGCGACGTTCTCAGCGCTGCCGCCAAACAGAGCCCGTCTATCCTGGCGGCGGCATCGTCGGCGTCGACCATGTGGACGGCTAACGCCGCCACGGTCTCGCCGAGCGCGGATACCTCCGATCACCGCGTGCATTTTACGCCGGCAAACCTGAGTGCCAAATTCCATCGCTCTATTGAGCACGTGGTCACCGGCCGGGCCCTGAAATCCATCTTCGCGGACGAAGCCTGGTTTGCCCACCACCCGGCGCTGCCGTCGGTTGGCCAGTTTGGTGACGAAGGCGCGGCCAACCACACCCGTTTGTGCGGTGGGTATGGCGAGCCGGGTGTGGAGCTGTTTGTCTATGGCCAGATCGCCTTCAACGAGCAGGCTCCGGCCCCGAAACTGTATCCCGCGCGCCAGACTCTGGAGGCCTCCCAGGCCATCGCCCGCCTGCATGGCCTGAAGGATAGCCATGTGGTGTTCGCCCAGCAGAACCCGGCTGCAATTGATGCCGGGGTGTTCCACAACGACGTTATCGCGGTGGGCAATGGCAATGCTTTGTTCTACCACGAGCTGGCGTTTCTGGATGAAGAAACCGTGCTGGCTGATATCCGCTCACGCCTGACGGGTGCAAAACTGGAAGCCGTGCGTGTCACCAGTGAACAGGTTCCGCTGGAGGACGCTGTGGCCTCCTACCTGTTCAACAGCCAGTTGCTGAATACGCCCGATGGCATGATGCTGGCGGTGCCGGGTGAGTGTCGTGAAATCGAGTCGGTCAGCCGCTACCTGGACGAACTGGTGAGTGACTCGGGGCCGATTACGTCGGTGGAGGTTTTCGACGTCAAACAGTCCATGCGCAACGGCGGCGGCCCGGCGTGTTTGCGTTTGCGGGTGGTGCTGAACGATGACGAGCTCAAGGCCATGCACCACGGCGTATTGCTGACTGATGCCTTGTATGAGCGCCTGACGACCTGGGTCGAGGCGCATTACCGGGAGGAGCTGTCGCAGGAGGATCTGGGCGACCCGATGCTGCTTGACGAAGTCCGTAAGGCATTGGATGAGCTGACCGGTATTCTTGGGCTCGGGTCTATCTACGATTTTCAGCTTTAATCCGGTTCTTGTCCTTTTTCTCAGGACGAAATCGAGGACGTCAGCATCTCCATGGTGTGACGGATCAGTGATTCCGCAGAGACGTTGTCCTCCAGGCCGCTCTCAGCCATTTCGCTCTGGCATAGCATGATTACGCCGTGGAGGGCGCCACGGAGGTAGAGCGCGGTTTCGACCGGATTGTGGATGCGCTCGCGGTTCATGGTGCCGTCTTCCAGTCCCAAGTGTATGGCACCAACCATCAGCTCCATGGTTTCCGCCTTGCAGCCAAACATCTCACCTGCCAGCTCATCATCTGCTTCTGACATCGCCGTGGAGGCTGTTGTCAGTGCGGAGAAGTAATCCGGCTGTTCGCGGTAGAAGTTGTAATAGGCCACTCCCATGGCAGATATCTGAGCCAGCCCGGTATCGGCCGTATGGCGAGCCTCCTCGAAGCGGCGGCACAGGCTGTGGCCGGCACGAAGCATGATGCCGCGCTGGATCGCCGCCTTATCCTTGAAGTACACATACAACAATGCACGGCTGAGCGCGGCCGTGCGGGCGATGTCGTCCATGGATGTGCGCTCGTAGCCCTTCTCCGAAAACACCAGTTCCGCTGCATCCAGAATGCTGTCGTACCTGGCCTGCTTCTCTTTCTCTCTACGGGTTTTTAACGGCTCACTCATAGGGGATTCCGGGTAATGGAGACTGCAATCTCATAATACATGGTTAGCGATGAAAACCGATTATTGACAAATTGTCAAAGAATGACATTATGTCTGATAATGAATTTTTGTCCACCGGATGGATGATGAAAAAACACCATGACCATGGAAGAGAGGACTTCTCAATGAACATCGCCCGGCGCTCCGCCATTGTTTCCCTTCTGGCCGCTGCAAGCCTGCTTGTTGTCGGCTGTAAATCCAGTGAACCTGCCCCGGAACAGGGCGCTACCCCGGTGACGGTGCGTGCTGCCGAGGTGACAGGCGGTCAGACGGAAGGTGTGTCGCTGCGCTTTTCCGGTATCGTTCGGGCGGCCCAGCGGGCAACGCTGACCTTCCAGGTGAGTGGTACCCTTCGAGAGCGCGCGGTTGAACTGGGGCAGACCGTCAAGACCGGTGATCTGCTGGCGCGGGTGTACAACCCTGCACTGGAACCGGCGCGAGATTCTGCCGCCGCCCGGCTGGACGAGCTTAGAACCCAATACGACCAGGCCAAGCGGGAATGGGAACGTTCCCGCCAGTTGCACGAGCGCGGCGTGGTGTCTGAGCAGGGGCTGGAGCAACTGGCCTCCCGGCGGGATAGCCTGAAAGCCAGTATGGCAACGGCCGAGGCATCGCTTGCCGAGGCCACGCGCCTGTTGCGGGAAAGCGAATTGAGGGCGCCATTCGATGGCCGCGTCGAGGCGCTTCTGGTGGAGCGCGACGAGTTTGTGGCATCCGGCCAGCCGGTAATGCGCCTGTCGTCCCCGGAGGGGCGAGAGGTGGAAGTGCGGGTACCGGCGTACATGCTCAACCATGTGTCGCTGTCGCAACTGCTGCCGGTTTGGTCAGTGCAGGATCGTAATCGTGCGTCGGTTACCGGCTCCATTGTGGAAATTGCCCAGCCCGGTGGTGTCCGCGGTGAGCTCCATCCGGTGCTGGTCAGCCTGCCGGCAGATACTCTGGAGCCGGGAGAGCCGGTTGAGGTGGGTATTACACCCCGTGAAACCGTAGCTACGACGGTGCCTCTGTTGTCGGTGATGAAATCCAATGGTGGCGCCAGCGTGTTCCGCATTTCCGATGGCGTTGCCCGCCGGGTGCCGGTGACAGTGCAGCGGATTATCGGTGAGCGTGTGGTGGTGGATGCCACCGATCTTAGCGCTGGTGATCAGGTGGTCTTTGCCGGCATGACCCGTATTTCCGACGGTGATGCCGTGGAGGTGCGCTGATGTCACTGCGCCTGCTGAACTTCCAACGTTTGCTGGGCATGGTGGTAACCATGCTGTGCCTCCTGGGGGTTGCGGCCTACAGCACCATGCCGCGCCAGGAAGACCCTTCATTTCCCTATCGCGCCGGTCTGATTACCGTCAATTACCCCGGCGCCAGCGCCGACGCCGTTGAGCGGCTGGTGCTGCAACCATTGTCGGATGAGTTGCGCCAGGTGGAGGAAGTGGATTTCACCCAGGCCACTGCCCGTACCGGCGTGGCGATTTTCAACGTGCGCCTGAACGACACCATCTACGATACCGACTCCGCCTGGGATCGCGTCCGCCAGGCCATGGACCGGGCGCGCCTGGATTTTCCCGATGACGTCGGCCAGATGGTGCTCGACGATCGCCTGATTGATATCCCTGCCATTATTCTGGCTGTCAGCGGCTCTGGTTCGGTTACCGAACTGAGCGATGTGGCAGAGCGCCTGAAACAGAATCTGGCGGATATTTCCGGTGTGTCGCGTATTGAGCTGGACGGTGACGCAGACGAGCAGATCACCCTGGCGCTTGACGATGCCGCCATGTACCGGCTGGGGATTTCTCCCGCACGGGTTCTGGACACGTTGGCGCGCCGCAACCAAACCACACCGGGCGGTTTTGTGATCGCCGACGGCCGCCGCCTGTCAGTGTTGCCTAACAGCGAATTCACCAGTGTAGATGCCATTCGCGCGACGCCTATTGAACTGCCGGACGGCTCTCAGGTGCCGCTGGCTGCTGCCGCCGAAGTCTGGCGTGGCCCGGCGGAACCGCGGCAGCCGGAAGCCTGGTACGACGGCGAACGGGTGGTACTGGTTTCCATGATCATGGAGGAGGGTAGTACTGACGCCATTCGGTTTGGTGAGCGTGTGCGGGAGCGGTTATCGACGATCCGTGAGGAGTTCGCTCCCTATGAAATCCGCGAGATGTTCTTTCAACCCGATAAGGTGGAAGAGCGGCTGGACAACCTCGCCTGGAGCCTGGTGATGTCCGTCATCATTATTGTCGCCGTGGTGTTCACCGGTATGGGCATCCGCATGGGGCTTTTGGTGGCGTCGATCCTGCCGATGGTGGCGCTAATCAGTATCGGCCTTTATGACCTGGGGGGAGGCGTACTCCACCAGATTGCGGTCATCGGCATGGTGATTTCCCTCGGTATCCTGATCGACAATGCCATTGTGATTGTCGAGAGCATTCAGGGATACCTGGATGACGGCATGCGAAGGCTGGATGCCCTTAAGCATTCCGTAAAGGAACTGGCGGGGCCGCTGGGAGCCTCCACGGGTACGACCATTGCGGCGTTCATGCCGTTGTTGTTGTCCAAGGGTGGGACGGCGGATTTCACCCGTGGTGTGCCAGTCATGATCATGCTCACCCTCTCTGTCAGTTACCTGCTGGCGGTGTCTGCCGTGCCGTTACTGGCGGCCCGTTTCCTGAGACCTCGCAAGACAGACGCGCGGGAAGATAAGCTGGTTGGGCTGTCCCGTTTTCTCGGCGATCTGGTGGCCAGGCGCCCGAGAACCTTGATCCTCGCAGGTACAGCCCTGGTGGTGTTCAGCCTGTCGTTGACGCCATTCATGAAGCAGCAGTTTTTCCCTAACGCGGATCGTCCCCAGGTGGTGGTTGAGCTGTACATGCCCGAAGGTACGGACCAGGAGCGCACGTCCAGTGTGGCGGCCGATCTTGAGCGCGCCATCCGCGGCCGACCGGAGGCTCTGGAAGTGCACCGGTTTGTTGGCTTTACCGGCCCCAGTTTCTATTACAACCTGCAGCGCGAGCCCCAGGCGCCAAACCGCGGGCGGATCGTGGTATCGACACCCACCCTGGAAGACACCACCGGACTGGTGCAGTGGATACGCGACTACGCCGGGCGCGAAATGCCGGAGTTGCAGCTAACGGCAGGAATCTTGGGGCAGGGGCCGCCACGGGCAGCGCCGGTGGAAGTGCGGGTCTATCACGCCAACGACGACACCCGCGCCCGTGCCGTGGAACAGGTGTTCTCGGCGCTACGCGGCGTTGAGGGTACGGTGGATGTACGCCACAACCTGGATATCGGCGTACCGAGCATCGCCATCAATGTGGATGATGCCAGCGCGGCCCGCTATGGCCTGAACCGCTCCGATGTTGCCCAGAGTCTCTATGGTCAAAGTTTTGGGGTGGTGGCTGAACAGTATCGCCAGGAGGAAGACCCGATTCCCCTGGTGTTGCGCTCCCGGGAAGGCACCAGCCTGTCATTGCCACGGTTGTTGTCGGTGAATATCTACAACGATCGGGGCGACGCCGTGCCTCTTTCCGCTATTGCCTCGGTGGAAACGTCCTGGCAATCGGCGGCCCTGTTCCAGCGCAATGGCACCCGGATGAACACGGTCTGGTCCAACCTGATGGCAGGTTACAGCTTCAGTCAGGCCCTGGAGGGGCTGGAAGCAAGGCTTGCAGAAAACCCCTTGCCCCCGGGTACCCGGCTGGACATGGGCGGTGACGCCGAGGGCTCCGGCGATGCCAACAACGCCTTGCTGACCACAGCGCCCATTGGTGTGTTGCTGTTGTTGTTCTTTCTGTTGATTCAGTTCAATTCCTTCCGGCGTGTCGGAATCATCCTGCTGACAGTGCCGCTGGCCACCGTGGGTATCTTCCCGGGGTTGGTGTTCTCCGGCTCACCGTTCGGCTTTCAGTCGCTTCTGGGCGTCATCGCCCTGGTGGGGATTGTGGTGAACAATGCGATCGTGTTGCTGGATGTGATGGACCGTCAGCTGGAGAAAGGCGATAACATCCGCGACGCCGTTCGCAAGGCGGTGGAGCAGCGCACCAGGCCCATCCTTCTGACCACCGCGACCACGGTCGCCGGGTTGTTGCCGTTGGCGTTCTCCAGCTCCACCCTGTGGCCGCCAATGGCCTGGGCCATTATTTCCGGCCTGCTGGCGTCTACAGTACTGACGTTGCTGGTGGTACCGTCAGTCTGTACTCACGTGATCAGCTGCAAGGTGGCAGAGCCAGAGAACGCTCCGGCCTGACGCTAGCGGGTGGGCCTGATCATCAGGCCTACCCGCTGGCCAACGGGTACGTCGCGGTTCGGGAACACAATGCCTTCGGGTGTGTCGCCTACGGTGTAGCGGGTGTTGCTGTCTTCCCAGATGACTGTGCCCGGGTCGTACATGGTGAAGTTGGCGACGTCGTCTGGCACGTGGAATTGGAAGCCGTCGCCGGTGTTCAGGATTTCGTGCACGACTTCAAACACCGTTATCAGTGCTGCTCCCTTGTCCCTTTTTGGCGGCTCCTCGCCTTTCAGTCGTCGCCGCAGGGCATTGGCAATGCCCGTGAAGCGGCTGAGGTCGTTCTGCCCGAAAGGCCGAACCTTGCCAAGTTCCACAGTGAAGCTCTCGGCGCCCAGTTCGGACGAGGAAAACGAGGCAAAGGTGGTGCCTTCGCGGTGCTGCAATAGCAGGGTTTCCACCTCTGCTTCCAGCAGGAAATCAACCTGTCCATCCGGAACGTCCCGTCCCTCCACAAACGGATAGAGTGCGAACTTCTCCCGCAATGACGGGCGAATGGCGGTGTGCAGATCGTAGTGGCACACATTGGCTGAGTGCTTGGTGGCGAAAGCCCTGCAGGCGTCCTCCAGCAGCCGGGCTCGTTCCGCTTCGGGAAAATTCTGGTATTCCGGTTTACGATGGGCGCCACCGAACAGGCGGTTGAGGTTCACGTCAATAAAGCGCCGGCCAGCATCCATCGCCTTTGGATTGCCGAGAATCAACAGTGCCGGGCAGGCCAGTTGCCATTGGCCGTCGATCAGCTCATTGAGCAGATGATTCAGCACCTCGATGGGTGCGGTTTCATTGCCATGGATGCCCGCGGAAACAATCAGCGATTCGTTATTGGGGTTGGTACGACCAGCAGGGGGTTCCAGGTAGAGTAGCCCTGAGTCCTGCAGCTGCAACCCGGTGCCGTCGTCCAGAACAACTATCTTTTCGGACGTTGCGTGCTCAGTTCGTGCGAGCGTATGAGAAAGCCAATCAAGGCCAGGGCCGAAAATCATTTCACCTGCACTCCGGACTTCCTTGCACCATGGGATTTATCAGCTATTCACGGGCCGTTGATGCTGCAGCAGATAGTTTTCCAGCTTGCGGAAGGCAAACACCAACATGAATGTCAAAGCCATGTAGAGCAGCGCCACAAAGATAAACGCATCAAAGGGAGCATAGAATCGGGAATAAATGTTCCGCGCCGCGCCGGTCAGGTCCACCAGGGTCACCACGCTGGCAATGGCACTGGCGTGAAGCATGAATATAACTTCATTGGAATACGCCTGCACGCCCCGCCTCGCCGCGCTCGGCAGGATAATCCGGCGCATCCGCAGTGCCCAGCTCATGCCATAGGCCTTTGCCGCCTCAATCTCCCCACTGGGTGTGGCCACAATGGCCCCCCGGATGATCTCCGTGGTGTAGGCCGCGGTGTTCAGGGTGAAGGCTAGCAGGGCCGGGTAGAAGGCCTCGCGGAAGATGTCCCACCAGAAGGTTTGCTGGATGCCCTCTATCTGGGCCAGGCCGTAGTAAATGATGTACAGCTGGATCAACAAGGGTGTGCCCCGGAAAATATAGGTATAGAACCAGACAGGGCCGTTGATCAGTGGGTTCTTGGACGTGCGCATGATCGCCAGGGGAACGGCAACCAGCAGGCCCAGGATCAGTGACAGAAACACCAGTTGAACGGTGGTGACCAGCCCGCCCCAGTATTCCATGATCGTGGGGCCAGTGAAGATATCGTTCTGATTCAGTAGTTCAGCAAGAAATTCAGGCATGGTTCAGCTCCCCTGTACCACGCCAATATTGGCGCGCTTGTTGAGCCACTTGATAAACAGCTCGGAACCGGCTGTCAGGCTGAGGTAGACAAACGCCACCGGAATAAAGAAATGGAACGGCATGCGTTCGGCCTTGGCGGCTTCTTCAGCGACGCGCACCATATCGGTCAAGCCGATGATGGAAACCAGTGCGGTGGTCTTGAGCAGTACTTGCCAGTTATTGCCAATGCCGGGCAGGGCATGGCGCAGCATCTGCGGCAAAATGATCCGGTGAAAGGTGCGCCAGCGGCTGAAGCCATAGGCGCGGGCGGCTTCAATCTGGCCGCTTTCCACGGCAAGAAAGGCACCACGGAAAGTCTCCGCCATATAGGCGCCGAAGATCAGACCAATGGTGATGACGCCCGAGATAAAGGGGTCAAACTGAAAGAAGAAGTCTATGTCGTAGGCGTCGTAGAGGTAATCCGACAGGTTATTAACCGCGACCTGGCCGCCGTAATAAAATAGCAGCATCATGACCAGATCCGGTACGCCACGGATCAGGGTGGTATAGGTGGTCGCAATCCCAATAGCTACCCGGCTTTTGGACAGCTTGGCGGAGGCGCCAATCAGCCCCAGAACCAGCGCGAGAGCAAGGGAAAAGAAGGCCAGTTCGATAGTGACCACAGCCCCATCCAGCAGGGCCGGGCCGTAGCCTTTCAAGTCAATCATGGGTACATCCGGTAAGCGGGGGCAGCAACAAACGCTGCCCCCGGGCCAGTTTTACATCTTGATGTCGTAAGCGAAGTACTTATCCATGATGGTGTTGTAGGTACCATCTTCCTTCAGGGTGGCAAGCGCCTCGTTCACTTCCTGCGCCAGCTCCTCGTCACGCTTGCGCATGGCAACGCCCACGCCCTGGCCGAGCTTGACCGGTTCGCCCACTTCCTTGAAGCCGTCCTTGCTTAGCACGGTCTGCTCGCCAACCGGGTAGTCTACAAAGACCACGTCCAGGCGCTGGCCTTCCAGATCAAGGACCATATCGTCAGCGGTGGTGTAGCGCTTGATGGTCACAACACCCCCCATTTCTTCGGTCACAAAGGTGTCCATGGTGGTGCCACGCTGTACGCCAACGGTCATTCCTTCCATGGCTGCCATGTCAGTGACGTCGGTGTTGAAGCTCTCGGGGCCGAACCAGCCACCCGGAGTGTTGTAGTACGGCTCGGAGAACAGTACACGCTCAGCACGCTCGGGCGTAATGGACATGGAGGACATGATCAGGTCGAACTTGCGCGCCAGCAGGCCCGGAATCATGCCGTCCCATGCCTGGATGACGAATTCGCAGTTGGCGTTCATCTCTTCACACATGGCTTCGGCCAGTTCAACTTCGAAACCGGTCAGCTCGCCGTTTTCATCCTTGTATTCGAACGGCTCGTAGGGCACGTCGAAGGCGATGCGAAGGTTTCGTTCCTGGGCGTGGGCAACGCCGGCCATCATGGTCAGGGCGACGCTTGCTGCAACAATCAGTTTTCTCATGAGTCACTTCTCCAGTAGTCAGCCTTGTGGGCATTATTATCGGCAATGATTTGCCTTATTTTGCTGGTTTTGGCGTTTTCTTCCGGGGCGGATATATGCCCCGATAAGGAAACATGGTTTCAAGATAGCACTGCACGTCAGAACTTGGGAGCCAGAAACTGCTTCATTCGTTCTGAGTCCGGATTGTCGAAGACCTTGTCCGGTGTGCCTTGCTCCTCGATCACGCCCTGATGCAAAAACAGGACCTGGGATGACACATCCCGCGCAAACGACATCTCGTGGGTCACCACGATCATGGTTCTGCCTTCTTCCGCGAGGTTCTGCATAACCTTCAACACTTCACCGACGAGCTCGGGATCAAGAGCGGAGGTGGGTTCGTCGAACAGCATCACTTCCGGCTCCATGGCCAGGGCACGGGCAATGGCTGCCCGCTGCTGCTGCCCGCCCGACATCTGGGCCGGGTAGTAGTCCTTGCGCTCGTAGATGCCGACTTTCTCAAGGTAGGCTTCGGCCCTTTCAATGGCTTCTTTCCTGGGCACCTTGAGCACGTGAATGGGAGCTTCAATGATGTTTTCCAGAACGGTCATGTGAGACCAGAGATTGAAGCTTTGAAAGACCATGGAAAGCCGGGCGCGAATCAGTTCTACCTGCTTGTTGTCCGCCGGAATGCGCTCGCCTTTACGGTTGGTGGTGAACCGAATCGGGTCGCCGTGCACGATAATGTCGCCGGAGGTGGGCGTTTCGAGCATGTTGATGCAGCGCAGAAATGTGCTTTTACCGGAGCCGGAGCTGCCGATCAGGGAAACGACATCCCCCTTCTTTGTTTCCAGTGAAATGCCCTTGAGGACTTCCAGTTGATCAAAGGTTTTATGGATGTCCTTGCAGATCAGAGGCGCTGAATCCGCCATAGGTGGCTCCCGAGGCTATATAACAAAGGCGCAAGTTTTACGGGCTGTGGATGCGGAAATCAATCCCCCTAAAGCGGGGTTTTGCCGTTTTTCACCATGCATGCCGCGTATTAATTGTGGATTATTGAACGTTTGATGCAAGCTTTTTGCCGTTTATACCCGTTGCGGTGGTTTTTCCGATGTTGCCGATGCGTGCAGGGAGACGCGGATAATGGCCGTTCCCTGTTGCTCGATCGTACGCATGGCATCACTGACAAAGCGCACATGGGTCATGGCGATACGCTTTGCTGCCTCGGGCTTTCCCGCCATCACCGCCTGATAGATTCGCTTGTGCTGTCGGGAGATCTTGTTGCGCATTTCCTCACGCGGGTTCAGGTTGGCCACGGAGGCTTCCACCGTCAACAACATGAGGTTTTTTAACCCATTCAGAACATGCACCAGTACCGGGTTGTGGGACGCTTCCACGATGGCCTGATGGAAACTGTGGTCTGGCCGGGCGTTGCTGAGTGGGTCGGTCTGTTCGAGTGCGGAATAGGCTTTGGTGATGCGATGGAGATCCAGTGCGGTGGCTCGTTGTGCCGCCAGGTAGGCGGCCTGGCCTTCCAGCTGTTCCCGTACTTCGAGCAGGTCATACAGGGTTCGCGGGTGGCCGGTAAACATCTGCAACAACGGGCTGTCCTCACCGTCCTCCTCGCTGCCGGGCACGATTCGGGCCACAAACGATCCCTTGCCATGCCGGGTCTCGATCACGCCCCGCCCCTGCAACTCGTGCAGGGCTTCGCGGATGATGGCGCGTGACACGCCCAGCCGGGTAGCCAGTTGCCGTTCCGACGGCATTTTCTGTTCCGGCGCCAGTCCGCCGTCGAGAATGAGCCGTTCGAGTCGATAGGAAATTTCCTGTGCGATTGCCATGATGTTTCCTGCCAGGAGCCACTGGTCGGACCAGTTGTTTTTATCGTGCCTTGAATTAAAGAATCCCTTTCGGGACCAGTAAATATGGCTCATTACAGCGTTTTCGTCTATCGGACATTTACAAAACTGGTCTGACCAGTTGGCAATCTTCTGGACTAAAACCGGCAGGACTACGAATATCGATTTAATACCAGCGGTTGCTGGTGTTGACCTGACCCCGATAAAAACAATGTCAACGGAGATGTGTCGATGAATACCAACAAGAACAGCGAGCAGTTAAGCGCTCCGGATACGCAGGCTGGAAACGTTGCCCCACGGCGAGGTTTCCTGAAGTCAGTCGCCCTTGCCGCTGCCTTCTGCGGTGTCGCGCTTGCGGGTGCCGGCCAGGCCCAGGCGGCCACCACCTGGAAAATTCAGTCAGTATGGGATGCCGGCACCGTAGGCTATGACCTGTTCGAGGAATGGGCTAATAGCATGGAGGAGAAATCCGGCGGCGAGCTGATCATCAAGCCCTACCCGGCCAAGTCGGTTGCCGCGGATAACAACGCCCTTTTCGAGGCGGTGCGCAATGGCGTTCTGCAGGGCATGAATCCCTTCACCCTATATTGGTCCGGAAAGATTCCGGCCTCCGTTTTCCTGTCGTCCTACCCAGCCGGTCCTGATCAGCCTCACCAGTGGGACATCATGTTCTATTCCATGGGCATGCTGGAAAAGACCCGCGAGATCTACGAGAAGTTCGGTCTGTTTTACGTGGGGCCGATTCAACACGACGCCAACATCATTCACTCGAAAAAGCCGGTTAACAGCCTGGCGGACATGGAAGGCATGAAAATGCGTGTGCCTGGCGGCATGGTCGCCGAGGTATTCCAGCAGTTTGGTGTGTCTACAGTGAGCCTGCCCGGTTCGGATATTTTCCCCGCTCTGGAGAAGGGCACTATTGATGCCGCTGATTACGTCGGCCCTGCCGTGAACTACGAGCTGGGTTTCTCCCAGGTGACCGACTACATCATGTTCGGGCCTCCTGGCGTTATGTCCATCTACCAGCCGGTGGATCTGATGGACCTGACCGTCAACCTGCGTGCCTGGAATGCGTTGGATCCGGAGCTTCAGCAGTTGGTTGAGGACGAGGTTCGCATCTACTCCCAGAAGCACTACCTGACTATTCAAAAGCGCAATATTGAAGCGATGAAGAAGTTCAAGGCAGATGGTTCGAAGGTGACTCGTCTGAGCCAGGAAGACCTGGGGGAATTCCGGAAGGCTGCCATCCCGATCTGGTTCAACTGGGCCGGCAAGAACGAGGATGCCAGGGCGATTCTGGATATCCAGCTTGAATACATGATGAACGAGACTGTTGGCTACCTCAACGAGGAAGACATCAAAGGCATGTAAGCCTGCATAACCATAACAAACCGATCACGGGGAAGGCAGGGAGTGCGCCGATGGCACGCTCGCTGGCCTTCCCCGCTCTGTGATTAAAGGTGATAAAACATGTCTGACCTGAGTGCGTTCGGCTTTGTAATGCCTCACTGGTTTTACTGGGGCTGGCTGGCGGTCATGCCGCTGATCATGATGGCGCTGGATCGTTGGTTGTCCCAACGCGGGGTCGAAGCCATCGACAAAAATGCCGAGGCCAACCAGAAGCTTCAACAGATTGAAGCGGAACTGAAAAAAAGCGTTGATTACAGCGATGCGAGTAACGGGTTTACCAAGGCGGTGGACTGGATCAGCGAGAAATCCGGTGTCTTTATTTCCTTCTGGACCGTGAACGCGGTGGTGTTCTATTTCTTCGAAGTGGTGATGCGCTATTTGTTCAATCAGCCCACCATCTGGGTACACGAAGCCAGTTTTCTGTTGTTCGGCATGCAGTACCTGATGGCGGGTGCGTTTGCATTGCTTCACGGCGCTCATGTGCGGGTTGACGTGGTTTACAACTTCCTGCCACTCCGGGGCCGCGTGGGCATGGATATTTTCACCTCCATGTTCTTCTTCATGTTCGCGATTGCGTTGATGATTACCTCCTGGACCTTCCTTGAGAACTCTTATTCCATGGACGAACGAACCGTTGAGACATGGGGCATTCAGTACTGGCCGGTGAAGGGCGTCATGCTCCTTGGGTCTACGCTGCTGTTCCTGGCGGGCCTGTCCAAACTGCTCAAGGACATCACGATCTTCATTAAACTTGGCCGGGAGCAACACGCATGAGTACAGAGACCATGACCAACCAGGGCACGGGTTCCCTGATCGGCAAGCTCGGCACCTGGCTGATGATCATCGCCACGATTGCTCTCGCTTTTGTCGTAGTGGTGGAAGTGATCAATATCCTGTTCTACGACCCCTGGAGCGACGAAAAATTCCTGTTCAAGCTGTCCGGCATGCTGTCGGATGTGAAGATTGGACCACTGACCTACATCATGTTCGGCTCCCTGGCCGTGCTGTTGATGATGGGGTTACCCCTGGCCTTTGTGACCGGTGGCCTGGGCGTGGCATTTATCTATCTGGTGGGTGATTCGATGATGCTGAACATCATCCCCAGCCGGATCTTCCCGATGATGACCAACTCGGACCTGGCAGCGATACCGCTATTCATCTTCATGGCCTCTATGCTGGAACGGGCCGGGCTGATCGAAGAGATGTTCAACGTGGTCTACAAGTGGATGGGTGGCCTGGGGGGCGGCCTGGCCATTGCCACCATACTCGCTTCCACGATTCTGGCCGCCATGGTGGGGGTTATTGGTGCGGCCGTGGTGACCATGGGCATTATTGCGCTACCGGCGATGCTTAAACGCGGATACGACCAGAAGATTGCGTTGGGCTCGATCATGGCAGGGGGCACATTGGGCATCCTGATTCCGCCGTCCATCCTGGCGATCCTTTATGCGGTTGTAGCGCAGCAGTCGGTGGGTGAGCTGTATCTGGGGTCGGTGATTCCGGGGCTGATTCTGGCTGGCCTGTACGTGATTTATGTAGGTACCCGCGCGTGGATCAATCCGGAGCTCGGGCCGCCAGTGCCGGAGGAAGAGCGGATTGGCCTCAAGGAAAAACTCCTGCTGCTGAAAGACCTGATCGCTCCACTGGTGCTGGTCTTCCTGGTACTTGGCTTACTGTTCGGCGGTGTCGCCACTCCGGTCGAGGCTGCAGGCATTGGCTCCTTCGGGGCAATCCTGGTGGCCATGAAACACAAGGTGTTCTCTGTCGCCACACTGCGCGATGCGTCGGTAACCACTGCCAAGGCATCCGCCATGGTGCTATGGATCATGTTCGGTGCGTCGGTGTTTGTCGGGTTCTATATCCTGCAGGGTGGTCAGGACTTCATCACCGAAACCATTCTGGGCATTGGTCTGTCACCTTATGCCGTGCTGTTGTTGTTGATGGTGCTGCTGGTGGTTTTGGGCATGTTCCTTGACTGGGTTGGTATTCTGCTACTGGCAGTGCCCATTTTCATCCCGATTGTCGAAGCGCTGGAGTTCCCCGGCCTGCTGGGTTTCCCGGCCGTGCCCGGTGAGGATGTGGTGTTGTGGTTTGGCGTGCTCTATCTGGTGAACATGCAGATGTCGTTCCTTAGCCCGCCATTCGGCTACGCACTTTTCTATATTCGGGGCGTGTGTCCGCCGGACATCACCATGGGCACGATCTTCAAGTCGTCCCTGGTATTTCTTGCCATTCAGGCATTCGGTTTGTTTATCTGTGTGCTCATTCCGGGCGTCGTTACCTGGCTGCCCAATCTGGTTTATGGCTAATAAAGAGGAGTAATTGCTCATGTTGACGGTTAAACGACTTGATCTGGCGGACGCCAGAATACTCATCGAAGGCGCGGCGGAGAAAGCGCGCGAAATTGGCGTACCCATGTGTATCGCTATTACCGACGAGTCCGGCAATTTGATCGCGTTCGAACGCATGGACGGCGGCAAGATCACCAGTGTGACCATTGCCCAGGACAAGTCGTTCACCGCCTCGGCCGCGAAGAAGGCGACCCACGACTACAACGCGGTCAACGTTCCGGGCAAGCTGGCTTTCGGCATCCATACCGAAGTGGGTGGGCGTATCAGTTCTGTCGGTGGTGGCCTGCCGGTGATGGTCGATGGCGAGGTTGTTGGCGGAATCGGTATCAGCTCCGGCACCCCTCAGCAGGATATGGACTGTGCCCAGGCAGGGATTGATCACTTTGAAACCAAGCGCGGGTGATGGCTGTCTCACTGAAAGCCATAACTCCCAGAGAATGATATGAACAGCAAACCGAAAATCAGCGCAGCGGAGCTGGCAGAACAGTTCCGCACGTTCATAGACCCGGACTTCGTCATCACCGATGACGAGACCATGAAGCCCTATGAATGCGACGGTATGTCGATGTACTGCGAGATGCCGATGCTCGTGGTGCTACCGGAGACCGCCGAACAGGTGCAACGGGTGATGCGACTTTGCAACGAGTACGAGGTACCCGTGGTGGCCCGTGGTGCCGGAACGGGCCTGAGTGCCGGTGCCATGCCGCACAAGGAAGGCGTGGTGTTGTCACTGGCCAAGTTCAACCGCATCCTGGACATCGATCCGCTGGCGCGAACGGCCTTGTTGCAACCGGGTGTGCGTAACCTGGCGATCAGCGAGGAAGTTGCCCAGTATGGTCTCTATTACGGGCCGGATCCTTCCTCCCAGATTGCCTGCACCATTGGCGGCAACGTGGCAGAAAACTCCGGCGGCGTGCATTGCCTGAAATACGGTTTGACCGTTCACAACATTCTCAGCGTGGAAATGATCACCGCCGAGGGCGACCGGGTGACCATCGGCAATGATGCTCTGGATGCCTGCGGAATGGACCTGCTGGCGTTGATGACCGGGTCCGAGGGGTTGCTGGGCATCGTCACCCAGGTGAAAGTCAAACTGTTGCCGAAGCCGGAAATTGCCCAGGTGGTGATGGCCGGCTTCGACAGTGTGCAGAAAGCCGGCGATGCCGTGGGTGGAATTATCTCTCATGGCATCATCCCCGGTGGCCTGGAAATGATGGATGGCCATGCGATTATCGCGGCCGATGATTTTGCCCAGGCAGGCTACCCGCGCGAGGCGAAAGCATTGCTACTGTGCGAGGTGGACGGCACCGAAGAAGAAGTCCACGAACACATCGAGCAGGCCGAGAATGTGTTCCGAAAACTGGGCGCCACATCGGTCAAAACCTCCCAGAGCGAAGAGGAGAGGGCGCTACTCTGGAAGGGCCGTAAATCGGCCTTCCCGGCAGTAGGCCGTATCTCGCCGGATTACTACTGCATGGATGGCACCATTCCGCGCCGGCATCTTGCGCACGTGCTGCTGGAAATGGAAAAGATGTCCGAAGAATTCGGCCTGCGGGTAGCCAACGTATTCCACGCCGGCGACGGCAACCTGCATCCGCTGATCCTGTTTGATGCCAACGTGCCCGGTGAGTTTGAACGCACTGAAGCCTTTGGCAGCAGCATTCTCAATCTATGCGTGGAAGTGGGCGGCTGTATCACCGGTGAACACGGTGTTGGCGTCGAGAAAATCCGCCAGATGGCTGTGCAGTTCAACGACGAGGAACTGCAACAGTTCCACGACGTTAAAGCCGCCTTTGACCCGGCTGGCATTCTCAACCCTGGAAAGGGTGTCCCCGCCCTGCGTTTCTGCCAGGAATACCGCTCACTCGAGCACAAACAACACAAGCACGACACGGTGGACGCGGCGCATGGCTGATCTGTCTCAAAAGCTTAAGGAGCAGGTTCTCCAGGCCCGTAAGACGGGCCAGAAACTGAATATCGAAGGCGGTGGCACCAAGGCCTTCATGGGGCGGGCCGCCGATACCGATGCTGGCTCTCTCAAAATGGGTGAGCACACAGGCATCGTTGAATATCATCCTGTGGAGCTGATATTGACCGCGCGCGCCGGTACCACGCTTGCTGAAATCGAAGCCACCCTGGCTGAAGAAGGCCAATGCCTGCACTTTGAACCGCCCAGATTTGGTGATGGTTCCACTCTCGGTGGCACGCTCGCGTGCAACCTGTCAGGCCCCGCCCGGCCCTGGTCCGGCTCGGTGCGGGACCAGGTACTGGGCATCCGCCTGCTCAACGGCAAAGGTGAACACCTGCGATTCGGCGGCCAGGTGATGAAAAACGTGGCCGGCTACGACACCTCGCGGCTACAGGCCGGCGCCATGGGCACATTGGGGGCGATCACCGAAATCAGCCTCAAAGTCATGCCCAAACCGGCCATGTCCCTCACCCTGGTGCAGGACATGGCGATGGACAAAGTCATCCACTACATGAACAGCCGCGCCAAAGAGCCCAAGCCCATCACTGGCGCTGCCTGGGTCGACGGCAAAGTGTACCTGCGCCTCGCTGGCGCCAAATCTGCCGTCGAGGCCACTGCCGAAAAGTGGTCCGGTGAGGTGATGGAGCAGGGCGACGAGTTCTGGCAGCAACTTCAACACATGCAGCATGATTTCTTTGCCGGTGATGAACCACTTTGGCGATTCTCCGTCGGCTCCACCGCCGAAACCCCGGACCTAGATGGCCCCTGGCTGATCGACTGGGCCGGCTCTCAACGCTGGTATCGGGGCGAAGCCGACATTGCCCAACTGGAAACCATGGCGCAACGCGCCGGCGGCCAGGTAAGCCTGTTCCGCGGCGGGGATCGCACGGATGAGGTAATGCACCATCAGCCGAGGGCGTTGAAGGAAATCCAGCAACGACTGAAAAAGTCATTCGACCCCGACGGTATTTTTAACCCGGGGCGGCTTTATAGCTGGCTATGACAATGGTTTCGGAGTTGGCAGAGCAACTGGGACCCCCCTTCCGAAACACGCTCCTTCGGCACATCCATGTGACGCTTGGACTCCGCCATCCATGGCTCCGTACAGTTTCGGAAGGGGTGTCCCAGCGGCTCTGCATCGGAACTCCGGTAAGGCGGCCAGCAAAAAATCTGAAAGCGGGTGGGGTAGGGGTATCTGAAATTGTGCGGAGCCAGGGATGGCGGAGCCCAAGCGCCCATGGAGGGCTTGAGCGTATTTCAGATACCCCTATCTCACCCGCTCATGCACAAGTTCGAATAGCAGGTAAACAATGCAAACCAATTTAGTCCAACAATTCGCCAACACCCCAGAAGGCCAGGAAGCCGAATCCATCCTGCGCGCCTGCGTGCATTGCGGCTTCTGCACCGCCACCTGCCCAACGTACCAGGAACTGAACGACGAACGTGACGGCCCCCGCGGCCGCATCTACCTGATGAAAATGTTCCTCGAAGGCGAAGAAGTCACCGAAAAATCCCGTGAACACCTCGATCGCTGCCTCACCTGCCGCAGCTGTGAAACCACCTGTCCTTCCGGTGTGAAATACGGCCGCCTGGTCGATATCAGCCGAGGCCTGATGGAACAGGAAATGCCACGGCCACCCAAAGAGCGCTGGATCCGCTGGTCGCTGGCGCGGGTGCTTCCCAACCGTCGACTGTTCGGAATTCTGCTGCGCATGGGGCAACTGTTCCGCCCGGTTCTGCCCTCCGTATTGAGCACCAAAGTACCGCCCAGGAAAAAGGCCAGCCCCTGGCCGGCCGCCAGCCACGACCGCATCGTGCTGGCCCTTGCCGGTTGTGTTCAGCCTTCTGCCACGCCGAACACCAACGCCGCTGCCGCCCGGGTGCTCTACAAACTGGGCGTCACCATGGTGGAGGCTCCGGAAGCCGGATGCTGTGGTGCGGTGAACCATCACCTCTCGGAACATGAACAAGCGCTCAACGCCATGCGCCGCAACATCGACGCCTGGTGGCCCGCCATTGAAGCCGGGGCCGAGGCCATCATCATGACCGCTTCCGGTTGCGGGGCAATGGTTCAGGAGTACGGCCACCTGTTAAAGGATGATCCGATGTACGCCGCCAAGGCGCAGAAAGTCAGCGACATGACCATTGACCTGGGCGCTTTCCTGCTTAAACAGGACCTGGAAAAACTGAAGGTGCCCCAGGGTGCCGGTAAGGTCGCATTTCATTGCCCCTGCACCTTGCAACACGCCATGCAGCAAAACGGCGTGGTGGACCAGGTGTTGCGCAGGGTCGGTATTGATCTCGCGGAAACCAAGGAGAAACACCTGTGCTGCGGTTCCGCCGGCACCTACTCCATTCTCCAGCCCAAGCTCAGCCAACGCTTGCTGAACAACAAGCTCAGGGCCCTGACCGTGGACAATCCTGACCGCATTGTTACCGCCAACATCGGCTGTCAGATGCATCTTGAAACCAAGGCGCAGGTGCCGGTTCAGCACTGGATTGAGCTGCTGGATGCTTAATTTGTGGGCCAGGAAGCGCCCTGGCCCTCTCACTTGCCGACGGTTTTGTTTATAATGCTCGCGCCGACACACAAACCACAGGGAGTGGAAACCAATGCCAAGGAGGCTGGCCGCGCTGATCGCGCTTCTCGTTATTCCCGCCGTTACAACCGCCGAAAGAATGTACACCTGGGTTGATGATCAGGGTGTTGCTCACTTTACCGACATAAAGCCCGGTATACGCGAATACAAACGCGTTGAGCTGAGGACGCCCTCGCTTATTCCCATGCGGGAGAACATCACCCGAGGCAAGCGCGTAAGCACCATAAACCAGCAGGTGAGTCGTAGCCTGGAAGCGGGCAGTGGTGGCGGGCGAACGTTATCCGACAAACAGGAAGCCCGCGAGCGTGAGCGTAAGAACGCCCGCTGCGAGGGGTATCGGGACAAGCTGGACCGAATACAGAAGCAACTGCGTGCAGGTTACTCCAACGATCAGGGCAACCGTCTGCGGCGACAGCGTCGGGAAGTCAGTCAGAAGCTCTCACGGGAGTGTCTGCTTGGCTAGACTCCGGTTAGGACGAGAACGTGGTTGAAATCAGGTAGACGGTGTAGCCTACGAAACAGGCGAGCAAAAGCCCGCCCTCCAACCGGTTAATCCGTCCCGGCCCGCGAAAGCCATAACCCAGTATAAACAGCGACAGAGTCAGTGCCGCCATCACCGCGATATCCCGGTAAAACATCTCTGGTGCGACCGTCATCGGGCTGATGGTGCCGGCAATGCCCACAACCGCCAGGGTATTGAACAGGTTAGAGCCGAGAATGTTGCCCAGGGCAATGTCATGTTCACCCTTGCGGGCCGCGATAACCGACGACGCCAATTCAGGAAGGGAAGTCCCCACCGCTACAATCGTCAGCCCGATGATCAGGTCGCTCACGCCAAAACCAAGCGCCAACTCAACCGCGCCCCAGACCAGAATCCGTGAACTCACGATCAGCAGCAACAGGCCAACAATCAGCCACAAAACCGCGTTGCGAAGCGGCATAGCTCGGTGGCTCATTTCCTCCGCGATTTCCACGCCCAAGGCATCGGCTTTTTGAGTCATACCCTGGCGGATGGACCATGCCAGCAATAGGAAAAACACGCCCAGCAGCACCAGGGCATCCACAAACGTCAACTCCCCATCCCACACCTGCCAGGCGGCCAGCGCCGTTACGGCAGTGAGAATAGGCAGCTCCTTGCGCATCACCTGCGAGTGAACCGCAATCGGGCTGATCAACGCCGTAATACCCAGAATCAGGGCGATGTTGGTGATGTTCGAGCCGTAAGCGTTACCCAGTGCCAGTCCCGGATTACCCTGGGTGGCGGAAAGGGCAGACACCACCATCTCCGGTGCCGATGTACCAAAACCAACCACCACCATGCCGATCAACAGCGGCGGCATGCCAAAGTGCCCAGCCGTGGCCGCAGAACCTTCAACAAACTTACTGGCACTCCAAACCAGAATGGAGAGGCCGATAGCGATAGCCAGAAACGAAAGAAGCATGGATGGTTCCCTGAAAAATGGCGCTGTTGGCAGTGGTGTTGATGATGTAAGTCATTCTGGTTCCAGAGAATGTTAGACGCAAATAAGAGCGCTGTTATCTCAGCAGTTATGCGGATGGCAAGCGAACCGACAACCTGGAGACACCAGGTATGAGCAGCGTCAGACTTTTATACACTTCAGGTTTGCACATAAAATGCGCGGAGTTTGTGCCAGGTGTTAACGCTATGAGTTAGTAAGGGAAATGCTTGAATGAAGAGTGACTGGCCTGAACCTTGCTTTTTGTACCTGTGACGTGTCGTTATGCAGTGGCCGTTAAATGGAATACATTTATCTGGAGGGTTTGGTCATGAAACGACTGCTTGCCACCGCAACACTGACTTTAATAGTCAGTCCTGCCTGGGCCACAGTTTGGATGATTGGAGATAACGATGGCTACGGTGCCGGTATACCGGACAACGGAGCCCATCCGTTCAATGGATCATCAGCAAACTACGATGGACGAAGTGCCGACGAGGTTGCTGGAACCAATGGTTTGCAATACACCGATACTTATAGCACTACGCACAGTGGTTACGGCCCCCAGCCGGGGGATGTCGCCACATTCCTGTTTGACGGATTAGGCAGTGGCTGGACTGAAGGAAGTATGTGGTTTGATATGGCGGATTTTCAGGCGACCACCTTTGGCGCTGTTTCCGTCACCTACAATGGCATTGTCCAGAACTGGGCCTTCAACGATGGTTTTCCCAACACCGTCGTTCGCTTCTTTGATTTGGCGCAGGACGTAATTGACAGCATTAACCTGCTGGGTCAACTCGAAGTTGTCATCGATCGCAATAACTCTTCGGACTTCTACGGCTTCGATTGGGCCGCGCTGTCCGATAATCTGGGTGAAGACACGGATATCTATGAGCCGCCCGCGTCAGTGCCCGAACCGGGATCACTGGCACTGCTGGGGCTTGGCTTGCTCGGGTGGGTATTCCGGCCCAGAGCGAGAAAAGAGGATAGAGTGGTATAAAAGCTGACTGGAGTTAGTCGCATAGGACGACAAAGCCCGCAAAAAGCGGGTTTTGTCGTTATAGCGAGGTTGGAAGTAGTCATCTCAGCAGTTGTGCGGATATGGCGGAAACAATGCTTGGGAGGATGATATTATCCTCCAACTGAAAACCAGCCAACCAGGGAGTCATCCGATATGGCTAAGAAGCGGGCAAAGCCCACACAACACAGCGCGGTTCAGCGTGACCTGAAAACCCCGAAGTACCAGATGCGAGTGGTGGAAGATAAGAGCAAGTACAAGCGCAAGCGGGATAAGGCAGTACGAATCGAGGATTTCCGCAAGTCGGCCTGAAGGGTTGGTTTGCGGAAGTCTTTGGTTTGCATGAGCCGATTAGAGGGGCATATTCGGCTCAAAGGTCTGTTGGATTAGGAGATAAATGCCTTTAGAACCTGCTAACTGATACTCTTCTTGTGTGTGCCAACAACAAAGGAAGAACCGCATTGAAGGACCTTGAGCAGCACAAGAAAATCGCCGTTCTGATAGACGCCGATAACGCCCAGCTGTCAAAGTTGCCGCTTATTATTGAAGAGCTGTCTTCCCATGGCCACGTGGTTGTAAAGCGGGCGTATGGTGACTGGTCTATAGACAGCCTCAAAAACTGGAAAACCGTTCTGAACGAATTGGCGATCCAACCCATCCAGCAATTCGCCTATACCAAAGGCAAGAACGCCACTGATGCATCGATGATTATTGATGCGATGGACCTGCTTTACTCCTCCAAGTTTGATGCGTTCGCTCTGGTCTCCAGTGACAGCGACTTCACCAAACTGGCTTCCCGGCTCAGGGAATCCGAGATATACGTATTCGGATTCGGTGAGAAAAAGACACCGGTCTCATTCAGAAGCGCCTGTGACGATTTCCTGTTTACCGAGAACCTGGAATACCCGGAAGAAGTTGCGCCCGATGAGCCCGCCAAATCCGAAACCCCGAGGAAGAAACAGGAAAAGCTCCCCGAGGAAGTGGCACTGTTAAAACGGGCCTGGGAACAAACCCAGGACGATCAGGGCTGGGCAACCTTCTCCGCCGCAGGTTCATTTCTCAAACGCACACGCCCGGATTTTGATCCGAGAACCTATGGGGCAAAGAAATTCTCTGATCTGTTGGTAGATAGGTCTGAGTATTTTACGGTGAAGAAGGGGGCTAATGGGCAAGGGTATCGGGCGTATAGGCCGGTGGCGCAAAAGTAGGGTCAGGTGATCATTTAGATTGCGAGGCTAAAGCAGCATTCAGCGGTTCTTCCGCTGCAATGCGTTGTTAGAGCGCCGCTTTTGTGACAGCTTCTCAGTGCTATTGCTACCAAGCTCTCCAATTGCTGCCAAGCCTAGCAAACGACGAAACGTTGGACATTCCATGTGACTCGGTGCAGAGCAAACGGCGGCATGCCGAAGACCGTCGCGCATAGTTATCTGCTTTTGAATAGTTCGATCCAATTCATCTGCCTTACTCTCCAGCAACTCTCTGTCAATATTTGGCTTTCCTTTGGGCCCAATCATTTGGGCAATTTCATCGAGTGAAAACCCCGCGGCACGCCCCAGTGCAATCAAAGCCAGTCGCTCCAATATGTCGGCATTAAAAACCCGCCGTAATCCTTGCCTACCCACGGAGCTGATTAAGCCTTTTTCTTCATAGAAACGCAGCTTGGAAGCTGGTACTCCAGAGCGTTTTGCTACTTCGGCAATATCCATAAAGATCTCTTGACCTCAAGTCGACTTTAACTTGTACGCTATCACTAGGTCGTAATCAAGACAAACCAAGGAGAGACTTATGAACGTTCCACTATCCGTGGTATTTATCGGTATTGGAGCTACTGCAGTGACTGATCTGTGGGGTGTGGCACGAAGAACTATGTTCGACATCCCTCCTCCAAATTTTGGGATGGTGGGGCGCTGGATTGGTCACATGGCTCACGGACAATTTCGTCATAACTCTATTGAGAAATCTTCTCCCATATTCGGAGAACGCGTAATAGGGTGGACAGCACACTACCTAATAGGCGTTGCCTTTGCCGCCTTATTGGTTGTTATCTGGGGGCAATCATGGATTTACAATCCTACGATTGGTCCCGCTCTCGCAGTTGGCACAGGTACCGTTGCAGCCCCCTTTTTGATAATGCAGCCAGGTATGGGAGCTGGCGTCGCCGCCTCCAGAACACCACACCCTGCCTCTGCCCGTCTACAGAGCCTTATAACACATGCAGTTTTTGGACTCGGATTATATATATCAGGTTGGGTAGTGCAGTATTCCTACGCGATTTAGAACTCACCTCAATGAACTAAACAGAGGAAATTTATATGAGAATTCCCGCTCGCTTCGCCCCGGTTTTATTCAGTGCACTGCTCTCTGCCATTATGGTCTGCATCGTATCCGCCTTCGTGCTCCTAACGTCACAAGGAGTTCATGAAGGATTCGTTGCGGAGTGGGCTAAGAGCTGTGCAACCACATGGCCAATAGCGTTTCCAACGGTAGCAATTGTTGCGCCGTGGGTGCGAGGAATCGTCGGACGGTTAACTGTTTAGATGAAGGCGGGCCTTAATATCGGGAAGCCCCTTCCGCTTCAGGTGTCAAAAGTTACCTAACGATACGTACACCGTCTGCAAGTTTGTAGGTTGTTAAGCTGTGCTGAAAAGCCGTTGACACTTTGTTGAAATCAGAAACAACAAAGCCCGCACAATGGCGGGCTTCGTCAAAATTCTTAATGGTGCCCGGAGGCGGAATCGAACCACCGACACGGGGATTTTCAATCCCCTGCTCTACCGACTGAGCTATCCGGGCGTGTTGCGGTGCTGCTGCAACGGGGCGCTATTAAACCGGTTTAGGTTGCCTGAGTCAAGGCCGTTCCGGGAAAATTTTCATAGGCGCTTCCACAGGTTGGCAGCTTACTTGTCCGGCGGCACGTACCCCTCGGCCTTGTCGAACGGCTCGTTGTTGAAGAAGCGCTCCATCTGCGCCTGCAGGTACTTGCGGGTGTTGGGGTCCATCAGGCTCAGGTGTTTTTCGTTGATGAGCATGGTTTGCTGGGCCTGCCACTCTTCCCAGGCTTTCTTGCTGACGTTTTCGTAGATGTCTTCGCCTTTCTTGCCGGGCATGGGGGGGAAGTCCAGCCCTTCGAGTTCTTCCTGGTATTTGCGACAGAATACGGTGCGGCTCATGTCTGCTCCTGTTTGGAGGTGGTGTTGCTGAATCTGCTGGGATGATAACAGATCAAAGCAAGAGGGTTTGTTCCGGCGCGGTCAGCAGTGTGCGAATGGGGGCCGGCAGGCCGAGGGTAAGGGCCTGGTCCCGGTGGACCCATTTGTAGCTGTCCCGATCATTGATGTGAGCGGGGCTTTGTACGGTGAGCCGTGCCGGCTGGATATGAAGGTGGTAATGGCTGAAGGTGTGCCGAAAGCCGCTGGTAAGTTCCGGTTCGCCACAGTGGAAGCCGAAGGCCTGTTCGCAGGCGTCTGGCAGTTCTTCCGGGCCGTAGGCCGGGTCCAGTTCCGGAAGGCTCCAGAGGCCGCCCCAGATGCCGCTGGGAGGCCTGCGTTCCAGCAGGATACGACCTTGGTGATCTTCCAGTATCACCATCCAGGTGGTTTTTTCGGGCTTGGCTTTCTTCGGCTTTGAGCCGGGGTAGAGGCTGGTTTCGTTGTTGGCATAGGCGTCGCACCCGTTCTGTAGTGGGCAGTTGTCGCACGCTGGACGGCTGCGGGTGCAGACCATGGCGCCCAGATCCATGATGGCCTGGGTGTAGTCGCGGATGCGTGCATCGGGCGTGTGTTCTTCAGCGCGCTCCCAAAGTTGGTTGAGCACGTCGGTTTTACCCGGCCAGCCGGGGATGGCGTGGTAGCGGGCCAGTACCCGTTTCACGTTGCCGTCCAATATGGCTGCCCGTTGCTGGAAGGCCTGGGCAAGGATGGCCGCCGCGGTGGAGCGGCCAATGCCGGGCAGGGCCTGGAGCTGTTCCAGGTTGCCGGGAAACTCGCCTCCGTGCTCGTTGGCCACCTGTTGCGCCGCTTTCTGGAGGTTGCGGGCGCGGGCGTAGTAGCCAAGGCCGGACCAATGGCTGAGAACGTCATCCACCGGTGCAGAAGCGAGCGCTTTCACGTCTGGAAAGCGCTGCATAAAGGCTTCGAAGTAGGGAATAACAGTGGTCACCTGGGTTTGCTGCAGCATGATTTCCGAAACCCACACGCGGTATGGGTTCCGGTCATGATGCCAGGGCAGGTCGTGCCTGCCGTTTTCGTCGTACCAGGCGAGAAGCTTTTGGGCAAAACCGTCGTTCATTGACCGAACAGGCCCTTGAGGGCGTCTTTCACCTTTTCGCCGCTCTCTTCACCCAGCTTCTCTTTCAGTTTTTCGGAGACTTTGTCTTCCGCTTTGGATTTGGCTTCGTCCACTTTTTCGCGCGCCTTGGCTTTGGCAGCGTTGGCGGCAATGGTCTTCAGGGTGTCGCGGAAGCGTGAACCGTCGAAGGAGCAGAGGCCGGCCGGGTCTTCCGCGAAGTCGCCGCGGCACTCAACCGGGATCACCACGTTTTCAACGTATTCGGTCACTCGGCAAGCTTCGTCCCGGTGGATCTCGCCCACGATCCGCAGGCCAACTTCGTAATCCAGGTCGGAAGCAGCCAGGTCCACCGTGCCGTCGCCTTCCAGTCTCATGCCGGCGAGGGCAGCCACAAGGTCCGTGTTATTCAGGGTATTGCCGTCAATCTTGAGGGTGCCTTTCATGTCGTTGAACGGCGTACTGGTGCCCCAGTCCGAAGTGGAGAGGCTTTCCTGGTTGGCCAGTGCTATGCCCTGGCACGCCATGCGAGTGAGGTTCATGCGGGTGAACTCACCTTCGGCCAGATTGAAGTTGATATCGCCCTTGGCGTTACTGCGCAGGGCGGAAATGCGATTGCCTGTGGTATTCACATCCACGGAAAGGTTGGCGCCACCGGCAAGCATGTCGACTTCGGCAAGGTCGGTTAGTAATGGCAGGGTCTGCACGTTGTTGACCTTGGAGCCGATGGTCCACTTCGGATTGTCGGTGCGGGCATCCAGGGTCACTTTGGCGCCGAAGGAGCCTTCGTACAGTTTGCCGCTGAAATCCTGCACCTCCAGCACACCATTGCGTGCGGTGATGACCGACTTGATTTCCTTGATGGTGAGGTTGCTGACAATCAGTTCGCCCAGGCCGAGTTTGATGTCCAGAGCCAGTGATCGGAGGGTTTCCAATGGCAGCAAGTCGCCTTCTTCCGCAGGGGCGCCACCACCTTGGGGCGCTTCCTCGGCGGTTGCCTCGGATTGTTCTTCACTGGCAGGCGGCAGATAGCGGTCAGCATTGATCGCGTCGCCCTGGAGATTCAGGCCAATGGCGCTGTTGGCCAATGCATAGCTGGCGCTGCCCTGGAAAGTAGTATCGTCCAGGCTGATGGTCAGGTCGCTGAGTTCCACAGTGCCAGCGGGGCCGCCGATGTTGGTGGAGAAGGCGACGGCCTTCATGACGTCAGGATCCTCTGTTTCGATAGCGGGTTGGCCAAGGGCCGCCAGAAGTGCTTTGAGAGAAAATTCGTCAATGCTGAGGCTGCCTTCGAGTTGCGGCTTGTCACCAAATCCGTTCACCGTCAGGTCGGTGTTCAGCTTCAGGTCGGCCAGGCTGGCTGTAAAGCCATTAAGCGTGGCGGTTTCGTTTTCCAGGTTGGCCTCCAGAGAGCCGGCGATCTCGGCGCGAACGGATTCACCACCAAAGGGCTCGCCGTTCATGTCGAAGATGGCTTCCAGGTCGGACACGCCGAATTCGTTTAGGGCTTCATTGGCGGCCAGGCGGGCACTGATGTCGCCCTGAACTTCAAACTGTGGCTGGTTGGTGGCGAAGCGGAACGACACCCCCAACGGGAAGCTTGACCCCAGGGTGATCTCGCTGGCGTTTACGGTGAAATCTTCCAGAGTAAATGCCTGGCCCGTGCCCTTATCTTCGTAATGAACGCGAGCGTTGCTGATTTCCACGTTCTCTACGTTGAAGTTCAAAGGCTTGCTGGTGCCGCTTTCCTTCGGCTGTTCTTCAGCGGTTTCGGCTGGCGCGGCGGGATCTTCCTGCTGAGGCTGTTCTTCCCCTTCCGGCATGATCCGCGTCCAGTTACCGTTGCCGTTTTTATCGACAGACAGATTGGCGTCCAGCCCGCTCAACAGGAAAGTGTCTACCCGAGGCGACATGGTTACCAGGGACCAGAAGCTGACCTGCGCCACCAGTTGTTCAAGCTTGACCAGGCGTTCGTCTTCCAGGGTGGCCTCAACGTCGTTCAGTTCCAGGCCCAAAGGGATGAAAGACCAGCCAATATCCCCGGCCAGGATCAGGTCAAGGTTGGTTTTGTTCTCGACCACTTTCTCAATCTGTGGCTTATAGGTGTTCGGGTCGATAACGGCAACCGCGATAGCGACGGCGGCAACGGCAAGAATGAGCAGGCCAACGATGGCTAGAGCCACATAGCGAACAGCTTTCATGATTTTGGCGTCCTTCCGTTAATTCGTGTCCGGTAACTGGGCTTGTGATTAGCCCAAGGATAACCCAGGGGTAACAAAATAAAAGCCTGAGTGTATGACAATACGTTAGTGATCAGCCAAAATAGGCACCTTATTTCTACACAACGATATAAAGCGCGTCTTACAACGATAAAAAGGAGCAAGCAGTGGCTATTACTGTTTCTATTGAGCTTAACCGGGAACTGGACCTGCCCGCCGGATATGACGAAGTGTTCGAGCTGCTGGCGGACGTACCCGCATCGGCAAGCCATTTCCCCAAGGTGCATAACCTGGTGGACCTGGGGGATAACGCTTATCGCTGGGAAATGGAAAAGGTGGGCGTGGACAAGCATGCCATCCAGTCTGTTTACGCGTGCAAGTACTTCGCGGACAAAGACAACGGCAGGATTACCTGGGAGCCGGTGAAAGGCGAGGGTAATGGCGTGGTAAAAGGCTCCTGGGCCCTCAAAAAGAAAGACGATAGCACTACTTCGGTGAAATTTCAGACCAGCGCCGAGCTGACCGTGCCGCTGCCGAGCCTGTTGAAACTGGCAATCAGCCCCGTGATCAAGCACGAGTTCAACAGCCTGGTCGATACCTACATGAGTAACCTCAAGAAAGCGTTCTGATGGTCGTTGCTATCAAGGCTATAAAGGCCATTGCGGGACGCGGGGAATCATAAAAGGTATAATGCGCGCAGACACTTTTCCGGCATGTGCCGACTGATGACTTTGGAGTCCCCATGGCCGAACGCAAGGCTCGGGTAGAAAGAAATACCCTGGAAACACAGATCACTGTCGAGATTGATCTCGATGGCACCGGCAAGTCCAGCTTCGACACGGGCGTGCCGTTCCTTGAGCACATGATGGATCAGATTGCCCGCCACGGGCTGGTGGACCTGAACATTGTCTCCAAGGGCGATCTGCACATTGATGACCACCACACGGTGGAAGACATTGGTATTACCCTGGGCCAGGCCTTCAAGCAGGCGGTTGGCGACAAGAAGGGTATCCGTCGTTACGGCCATGCCTACGTGCCTCTGGACGAAGCACTGTCCCGTGTGGTGATTGATCTTTCCGGCCGCCCTGGCCTGATGATGGATGTGCCCTATACCCGTGGTGCCGTGGGCGGGTTTGATGTGGATCTGTTTGAAGAGTTCTTCCACGGCTTTGTGAACCACTCCATGGTCACCTTGCACATCGATAACCTGAAGGGCAAGAACACCCACCACCAGATTGAAACCGTGTTCAAGGCCTTCGGTCGCGCCCTGCGCATGGCCATTGAAATGGACGAGCGAATGGCGGGTATTACCCCGTCCACCAAAGGGTCGCTGTAAGCGGCCCGGTCCTTAACCAAGACAGAACCACGATTCAGGAAGTCTCTCTTCGCATGAAAACCGTTGCCATTATTGATTACGGCATGGGTAACCTTCATTCCGTCAGCAAAGCGGTCGAGCACGTCGCACCGGACGCCCGTGTTCTGGTCACCGATAACGCCGAGCAGATCCGCAGCGCGGACCGGGTAATACTCCCGGGCGTGGGCGCCATCCGTGACTGTATGGCGGAAATTCGTCGCCTTGGCATTGATAGTCTGGTGCGGGAAGTCTCTGCTGACAGACCTTTGCTTGGTATCTGCGTAGGCATGCAGGCGCTGATGTCCCGAAGCGAGGAAAACGGCTGGGTGGACTGCATTGATCTGTTCCCATCGGAAGTTCGTTTTTTTGGTGACAACCTTACCGAACATGGTGAGCGCCTGAAGGTGCCTCATATGGGCTGGAACGAAGTGCACCAGGCCATGGATCACCCGCTTTGGCATGATATCCCCGACGGCGACCGCTTCTATTTCGTGCACAGCTACTACGCTGAAGCCGAGCGCAACCCGGACATCGCCGGCCGTACCCATTACGGCGTCGACCTCGCGGCAGCAGTGGCGAGAGACAACATCTTTGCGGTGCAGTTCCACCCCGAAAAAAGTGCTCGGGCGGGACTGCAGTTACTGAAAAACTTTACCAACTGGACTGGAACATGCTGATCATCCCGGCCATAGACCTTAAAGACGGCAAATGCGTAAGACTGCGCCAGGGCCGTATGGACGACTCCACCGTTTTCGGTGACGATCCTGTTGATATGGCAACGCGCTGGGTGGATGCTGGCGCCCGCCGCCTGCATCTGGTGGACCTGAATGGCGCCTTCGCCGGCGAGCCCGTCAACGGTGAAATCGTCCAGGCCATCGCTCGCAAGTACCCGGATTTGCCCATCCAGATTGGCGGCGGTATTCGTTCGGCCTCAACCATTGAGGCCTATCTGAAAGCCGGCGTACAGTGGGTCATTATTGGTACCAAGGCCGTGAAAGAGCCGGAATTCGTTACTGATATGTGCAAGCGCTTTCCCGGTCACATTATTGTTGGCCTGGACGCCAAAGACGGTCGTGTCGCCACTGACGGCTGGGCGGAAGTGTCTGAAGTTATGGCGACCGATCTGGCGAAGCGGTTTGCCAATGACGGCGTCGAGGCCATTGTCTACACCGACATCAGCCGCGACGGCATGATGCAGGGCGTGAACGTGGAAGCCACCGCTGCACTGGCGGAAGAAGGCGGTATCCCTGTGATCGCTTCTGGCGGCGTTACCAATATGGATGATCTCAAACGCCTTGCTACTGTGGCTGACAAGGGCATCCTGGGCGCCATTACCGGCCGTGCCATCTATGAGGGCACTCTTGACATGGCCGAAGCGCAGGCCTTCTGCGACAGCCTGAAGGGGTAATACGAATTATGGCTCTGGCAAAACGCATCATTCCCTGCCTGGATGTCGATAAGGGGCGCGTTGTGAAAGGCGTGAACTTCGTCGATATCCGCGATGCCGGTGACCCTGTGGAAGTGGCCCGAAAATACAATGAGCAGGGCGCCGACGAAATCACCTTCCTGGACATCACCGCCAGTCACGAAAGCCGCGATACCACCTATGAAACTGTGGAGCGCATGGCGGCTGAAGTGTTTATTCCGCTGACGGTGGGTGGTGGTGTGCGCACTGTTGAAGACATCCGAAAGCTGCTGAATGCCGGGGCGGACAAGGTGTCTATCAATACTGCGGCAGTATTCAATCCGGAATTCGTGCGTGAGGCTGCGGAACGTTTTGGCAGTCAGTGTATCGTTGTCGCCATTGATGCCAAGCGTGTCAGTGGTGAAGGAGAAGAGCCCCGATGGGAGATCTTCACCCACGGTGGGCGCAAGCCGACAGGGCTGGATGCCGTTGAATGGGCGTGCAAGATGACCGCCATGGGTGCCGGTGAATTGCTGCTGACCAGCATGGACCGGGACGGCACCAAGATCGGATTTGACCTGGGACTGACCCGTGCAATCAGCGACGCTGTATCGGTGCCCGTGATCGCCTCAGGCGGCGTTGGCGAACTTCAGCATTTGGCAGATGGTGTGACCGAGGGTCGCGCGGATGCTGTGCTGGCGGCGTCCATCTTTCACTTCGGGCAGCATACAATTCCAGAGGCCAAGGCGTTTATGAAGGCTCAGGGGATTGTTGTTCGGGATTGAGGCCGGGCCTCACTCCTGCTTCGCCAGCGCTGGCCGAATCGCCCGCTTTTCCCCCTCCGCAAACATCGGCCGGTTACCATTTCTCATGGCCCAGACTCCGCTGACGGTCGCTATGGCAATTCCTTGCTCGTCGAGCTCCGGCAGGCGTTTCTCAAGATAATCCACCGTTACCTTGTGAGGGTGGCCAATGCCGATGGCGCTGCCGTTTTCCTTTGCCCGCTTGATAAGAAGCTCGAACTGCTGATCCACGAATTCCTCGGTTTGCTCGTGATCCAGGAAGACGTCACGGGTGAGGGTGGGTATGCGGTAAGCGGCTGCGACTTCGCCTGCAATGGAGGAAGCGATGGTACGGCTGTCCACGAAATAGACCGGGTAGTGGTCGAGTTCAGACATCACCCAGTCCATCGGCTGAAGTTGTTGGGTAAGCAGGCTACCCATATGGTTGTTTACACCCTGCACATGGGGAATGGACTGAAGCGCTCGCCGTAGGGTAGTGGCTATGCTGTTCTGATCCATGTCCGGGTTCAGACCGCCGGGCCCGAGCCCGATGTTGCGGGTATTGGCCATCGGTGCGTGGAGCATGATTTCTTTATGCTTCCGGTGTGCGAGTTCCGCCAACCTGGTGGTGTACCTGCGATAAGGCAGGAACGCCAGGGTGATGGGCTGTTCCAGGGCGATCAGCCGTTCGCCTTCCACCAGATTGTGCCCCATGTCATCAATAATGATGGCGATGGTGGGGGGAAGCTGCCCCTCGTGCTCCCCGGCAACAACCGGGAAGGAGGCCAAAAGGGCGGCAATCAGTGTTGCTAGAACTTTCAATCCGCGCTTTCCTGTGCCGGCTTGTTACGCTTGTTGAGAATGCCCAGGCCTTTTAGCAGGTTCAGTGCAGAGCGTAGCTGGAAATCTTTGTTCGCCGGAGACGTGCTTTGTGCGTCTTCTTGCTTTTGCGTTTCCTCCTGTTGTCCCTCGTCCTGCCCTTCGAGGTGGCCACTGAGATCCGCTTCGGTGAAGAACGGCTGGCTGTCGAGTTCTGTCAGTTGCGCCGGCTTCACTTCAATATCCGGTTTGATGCCTTTGGCCTGGATGGAGCGCCCATCCGGGGTGTAATAGCGGGCGGTGGTCATCTTGATGGCGTGGGTTTCATCCAGGGGGATGACGGTTTGCACGCTGCCTTTGCCGAACGACTGAGTGCCCATGACCACGGCACGCTGGTGGTCCTGCAGCGCACCCGCAAGAATTTCGGATGCAGAGGCTGAGCCGCCGTTAATCAGAACGACAATGGGCGTATCCGGCATCACATCACCGGGTTTGGCGTTGAAGCGCAGGCGCGAGCTCTGGATGCGGCCTTCCGTGTAGACGATCAAGCCGCTATCCAGCAGGGCATCGGCTGCTTCGACCGCCGCCTGAAGAATGCCGCCGGGGTTGTTGCGAAGATCGATCACCAGGCCGTCCAGGTCACTGCCGTGTTCTTTTTCCAGGGCTTCCAGTGCCTTGGTGAACTGGGTGCCGGTATCCGCCTGGAACTGGGTTATGCGAACGTAGCCATAGCCGTTCTCAATGATGCGGGATTTGATGCTGGTGACCTTGATGATGTCACGTTCCACATCGATTTCGATCGGTGTTGATTCTCCCTCGCGTATGATCGTCAGTGTAAGGATGGTTCCGGGCTTGCCGCGCATCAGTTTGACGGCTTCTTCAAGCGACATGCCTTTCACCGGCTGATCGCCCAGTTTGATGATCAGATCACCGGCCTGCACACCAGCTTTCTGGGCGGGCGTATCGTCGATGGGCGAGATGACTTTCACGAAGCCATCTTCCATGCCCACTTCGATGCCGAGACCGCCAAACTCGCCAGAGGTACTTTCTTCAAGCTGTTCGTAGTCTTTTGGGGCCAGGTAAGTGGAATGAGGGTCAAGATCCGAAAGCATGCCTTTTATCGCGCTTTCAAGGAGCTGGCGGTCGTCCACTTCTTCCACATAAGCGTCTTTGATGCGACCGAACACTTCGGCGAATTTGCGAAGGTCGTCCAGTGGCAGTTGTTCTTCCGGATCGGGTAGCTGTATTTCCACCTGCTCACCGTGCTGGATGCCTTCCAGCAGGCGTCGGGTGTCTTCATCGGCTTCCTGGGCATGAATAAGGCCGGGTAGAGCGGTTAAGCAGGTGGCAAGGGCGAGTGCGCGTGTGCTGGCGTGGTGTAGGCTTCTTACCCGTCTCATTCACATGTCCTGTGTTAATCCGATGACTGGTTGTTCCCAAGTGTTGCCGGACAGTATGGCGTTACCGGGCTGATTTGTCAGCCTTTGGGGGCGCCTGGACCGGTTCAGCGATTGCCAAGCCAGCGCCGGGGATTGTCCGGTTTTCCGTTGTGGCGAACCTCGAAATACACTGCGGGGTCATTGGTCCCGCCGGTTCGGCCGGCCTGGGCAATTGCCTCACCCGCTTCAACCCAGTCGCCAGGGCTGGTGAACAGGCTGCTGCTGTGGCCGTAGAGCGTCATATAGCCGTCGCCGTGGTCGAGGATGGTGATCAGGCCAAATCCGCGCAACCAGTTGGCGAACACCACGCGGCCATAGTGAACGGCTCTTACGTCGCCTTCCTCGGCCGTGTTGATCAACAGCCCGTTGTGCTTGAGCTTGCCGCTGGCGTAACTGTCACCGAAGCTACTGACAACCTTGCCTTCCGCGGGCCAGGGCAGCTTGTTCTTGAGGGATCCGAACGGGTCTGACTCATTCGGTGTGGGAATGTTGGCAATGGCCTCTTCGACCTCTCGCAGCAGTTTTTCCAGGCGCTGACGATCCTCTTCGAGCTCTTCGCGTTCGGTCAGTCGGTTGCTGATGTCGGCCTTGAGGGAAGCGAGGGTTTGTTCCCGTTCCTTTTTACGGCTGCTCAGCTTTTGTTGGCGGTCGGCGACATTCTCCTCCAGCTCTGCCAACCGTAGCCGCCCGGCCTTGACCTGCTTCTGGGTTTCTTTCAGTTGGTGGAGGTTTGCGGCGAACGCCTCCAGACGGTCAATCGTGTCCCGGCTGAGGTATTCGTAGTAGGTCATGGTGCGGGCGATTTTGTCCGGGTCAATCTCGTTGAGCAGGACTTTGACCGCAGGCGCGTCGCCTTCCATCCAGGCGGCGCGAATCTGTTTTTTCAGGCTATCGCGCTGGCTTTCCAGCACGCGGGTGAGTTCGGCCTCTTCCTCGCCAAGTTCGGTCAGGCGCTGTTGCTGTTCCCTTGCCTTCTGGCGGAGTTCGCGGCGTTCGCGGGTGAGCCGCCCTATATCCTGTTCGAGCCCGGAGAGTTGTTGCTCCAGCGAGGAGCGGTCTTCCTCGGCGTCGGCAAGCCACTCATCAATATCGGCAATCTCTTCCTTGAGATCTTCTATCTGGCCAGGTGTGACCTGTTGCTCCGCCAGCGCTGGCGTGGCGACTGCAAGCATCGCCAACGCCAGCCAAAGACGCATAGTCAACCGATCTCCACCAGGCTGTGCCCGGTCATTTCAGCCGGTTGTTCCAGGCTCATCAGGCTCAGCAGGGTGGGCGCCACATCGCTGAGGCTGCCGTCGTCCTTGAGGTTGACCTTGCGTGGGCCTACGTAGACAAGCGGGACGGGGCCGATGGTGTGAGCCGTGTGTACCTGGCCGGAATTGGGATCGGTCATCTGTTCGCAGTTGCCGTGGTCTGCGGTGATCAATGCTTCACCGCCCACTTCCTGCAGGGCGTCGGTAATGCGGGCTACGCACTGATCGATGCATTCTGCCGCCTTGATGGCGGCGTCCAGCTTGCCGGTGTGGCCCACCATGTCGCCATTGGCGTAGTTGCAGATCACCAGGTCGTATTTCCCGCTCTTGATCGCCTCGACCAGCTTGTCAGTGACCTCGGGCGCGCTCATTTCCGGTTGCAGGTCGTAAGTCGCTACTTTGGGGGAAGGGACCAGTATTCGGTCCTCACCTTCAAACGGTGTTTCGAGGCCGCCGTTAAAAAAGAAAGTAACGTGAGCGTATTTCTCGGTTTCGGAGATTCGCAGCTGGGTTTTGCCGAGGTTGGACACATATTCGCCCAGACCATTGGTCAGCTGCTCCGGAGGGTAAGCGCACGAGGTGTCAATGTCGGCTGCGTACTCGGTCAACATGACGAAGTCAGCCAGTTCCGGATGCTTGCGACGCTCAAAACCGTCGAAGTCTCTTTCGACGAAGCAGCGTGTCATCTCGCGGGCGCGGTCGGCACGGAAGTTCATGAATATAACGGTGTCGCCGTCGTTGATGGTGCCTTCGTTTTCGCCGCCGGCGATGATGCGGGTGGCCTTTACAAACTCGTCGTTTTCGCCGCGCTCGTAGGCTTGCTCCAGCGCTGACACGGGATCAGTCGAGGTGAACTCCGCTTCGCCCAGAGTCATAACGTTGTAGGCCTCTTCCACGCGATCCCAGCGATTGTCGCGGTCCATGGCGTAATAGCGGCCAACAATGGAGGCTACCCGGCCAACGCCCAGGTGCTTGAGTTTGGCGGCAGCTTTCTCCAGTGACGCTTTTGCACTGCGGGGGGGCATGTCGCGGCCATCGAGGAAGGCGTGGATATAGACTTCCTTGGCGCCGCGCTTGGCTGCCATTTCAGCAGCCGCGAGTACGTGGTCTTCATGGCTGTGAACGCCGCCGGGGGAAAGCAGGCCCATCAGGTGAACAGCGCGATTGCTGCTGACGGCTTTATCAATGGCGGTGCAAAGTACGGCATTTTCCGTAAAACTACCTTCTTCTACATCTTTGTCGATGCGTGTCAGACTTTGATAAACCACCCGGCCGGCGCCCAGGTTCATGTGTCCAACCTCGGAGTTGCCCATCTGTCCCTGGGGCAGGCCGACAAACATACCCGATGTGTTAATGAGCGTTTTCGGCTGATTTTTCCATAACTTATCCCAACACGGGGTGTTGGCGTTGCTGATGGCGTTGTCTTCAGCCGGGTCACGGTGGCCCCAGCCATCAAGAATGATCAGTGCGGTAGGCTTACGCGTGGCAGTCATCACTTAATCCGATGGTAGTTTGGTAAATTTACTAAAACGAACATTGAGTCTAAACATTTTCGCACCCTCCGGCCAGTGCAGTCACCTTCGGTCGGGTCACCTTCTGTACTCGGGGAAGGGTGTGTATAATCCCGCCACAAACTATTCAGCAAGGTGTTTTCATGGAAAGGGTGTTCGAGTTCGCGGTTAACCATTACATTCTGGTATCTCTGTTTGTCGCTTTCCTGCTGGCCATATTGGTGCTCGAGTCTCGCCGTGGCGGCAAGAAAATTTCTGCGCAGGGAGCCGTGAATCTGATTAACCGCGACGAAGCTGTCGTCGTCGATATCCGTGATCGCAAGGATTTTAACGAGGGCCGGATAACCGGTTCAATCAATATTCCCCTTAATAGTATCAAAAGTCGTGCGTCGGAACTGAAGAAGTTCAAAGACAAGCAGATTATTGTAGCCGACAAGATGGGGCAGCATTCCGCCATGGCGGTCAAGCAGTTGAATGCAGAAGGCTACGCCAATGTGGTTCGCCTCAATGGTGGCGTTGCGGACTGGAAAGGCAGCAATCTGCCGTTGGTGAAGAAGTAACAGCCCTGCCAGGCCTTGAACTGAACCGTAAACTGTCGCACTGTTTCACATCAGCCGGCGGAGCCAGGCATTACACTGTTCCGGCAGCACTGACATAAAAACGGGCCCTGGTTGCCCCTTATCGAAAATGAAAGGATTGAACATGGCTGAAAATGAGCAGGCCGCAGCAGGCAACGAAAACCAGAATCAACCCCAGTTTGCGCTCCAACGTATCTATGTGAAGGATCTGTCGTTCGAGTCGCCGAATTCCCCGACGGTTTTTCAGGACCAGTGGAAACCCCAGGTCAATCTGGATCTGAACACCTCCCACAACAAGATCAGCGATAACCAGTACGAAGTGGTTCTGTCTCTGACTGTGACCGCGAAAGTCGATGAGAAAGTGGCCTACATCGTCGAGATTCAACAGGCTGGCGTGTTCCTGGTAAAAGGTATTGAAGGCCCGCAGCTTGGCCAGATGCTGGGTGCCTATTGCCCCAACATCCTGTTCCCCTATGCACGGGAAGCCATTGACGGCGTCGTTGGCCGGGGCAGCTTCCCGGCGCTGATGCTGGCACCGGTTAACTTTGATGCCATCTATGCACAGGCATTGAAGCGCAAGCAGGAAGAGGCGTCAGGGGAAGCGAAGGAAGAACAGACTCACTGATACGTTCTCGTCACAAGCGCCAGAAAAACCCCGCCAACGGTTCAGGTTCGCGGGGTTTTTTATTGGGCGGTTTCCTGCCCGATACCGTCACTGATTATCTGGTCGATCTCGCCGGATGCCTTCATGGACTCCAGCGCCCGGGACAGGCAAGGGATATCGTCTTTTCGGGATTCATGAACCCAGTGATAGAGGGGGGCTTGCAGCAGTGGCTCGCCAATGGACAGGTTTGGGTTCTTGCGTTTGGCGGCCAGGGCGTCCCACTCCAGGGTCAGTGCCACGTCGATACGGCCTCGTTCGAGCAGATCGATCAATTGAAAGGTGTCGCTGGTGGCTACCTGTGTCGCATCCTCGGGCAGCACCCGCGCGATCATTCGATAGCCATTGAGGAAACCAATCCGTTTTCCCTTCAAAGAGGCCTTTGAATCGCCGGCCTTGCCGTTGAGAGCCACCGAAACCAGGCGCGCCTCCTGGATGGGCGTCGCCAGCGGTAGCAACGGAGCATTGTCATTGACGGCCATCGGGATTCGGGCAAGCTCGCCGTCTGACTGGCCTTTCTCTGCCATAAGCACGGCCCGTGCGGCCGGGACATCCAGATATCTTATGTCCAGCCCGCAGCTGTCATAGAGCTTCCTGATGATCTGTTTGCCAAGGACCACAGACACTTCTGACGTTGTCGAGGGCGTGGTGATAACACGGGTAGCCTGCGTATTATTATTGGGCCAGGCGTTGCAGGTAGTCAGCATGAGCAAAACGGCAATAATGGGCCATCCGCTGTGGCGAGGGTTACTGCGACCCTTCAAATCCAAATTGCCTCCACGCTTCATAAACCACCAGTGCTACCGTGTTGGATAGGTTAAGGCTGCGACTTTCCGGTCGCATGGGCACTCTCAGGCGATGGTGCTCCGGCATCGCCTCTCGGATGTCCTGTGGCAGCCCGCGGGTTTCGGGGCCGAACATCAGATAGTCACCATTCTGGTATTCGACATCATGATAGCCGCGGCTACCTTTGGTGGTCAGCCCGAAAAGCCTTGAAGGTTGCTCACTCTCCAAAAAGGCCTGGTAGTCGGAGTGTACCGTTACCGTTGCGTATTCACTGTAATCCAGGCCTGCCCTGCGCATCTGTTTGTCTTCCAGGGTAAAACCCAGGGGTTCAATCAGATGCAGCTGGCAGCCGGTGTTGGCGCAGAGCCGGATGATATTGCCGGTATTCGGCGGTATCTCCGGCTCGAACAGCACCACGTTCAACATCCTGTGATCAACGCTCCACGGCGAGGGCAACACCCATGCCGCCGCCAATGCACAGGGTGGCAAGCCCCTTCTTTGCATCCCGGCGAGCCATCTCGTGCAGCAGGCTGACCAGGATCCGGCAACCGGAAGCCCCGATTGGATGGCCCAGTGCGATGGCACCACCGTTCACATTGACCTTCGCGGTATCCCATCCCAGATCCCGATTAACGGAAATGGCCTGGGCGGCGAAGGCTTCGTTCGCTTCCACCAGATCCAGATCGTCCACCGACCAACCGGCCAGTTTCAGGCAGCGCTGGCTAGCAGGGATCGGGCCGGTGCCCATAATGGCCGGGTCGACACCGGCATTGGCATGAGCCCTGATAGTGGCCAGAGGCTCAAGCCCAAGTTCCTTGGCCTTGTCGGCGCTGCACACGATGACGGCCGCCGCGCCGTCGTTAAGGGAAGACGCATTGCCGGCGGTGACGGTTCCATCCTTTTTGAACGCGCCACGAAGCTTGCCCAGGCTGTCCGCGGTTACGCCAGCGCGCGGGTTCTCGTCCGTGTTGACGATCAGTGGATCGCCCTTGCGCTGAGGAATAGTGATGGGAACAATCTGGCTTTCGAAGTAGCCAGCGTCGATCGCGGCGGCCGCCTTCTGTTGGGACGCGGCAGCAAACTCATCCTGTTCTTCACGGGTGATGCCGTACTTCTCCACGATGTTTTCTGCGGTGACGCCCATGTGGTAGTCGTTAAAGGCATCCCAAAGGCCATCGGAAATCATGGTGTCCACCATGTTCCAGTTACCCATGCGCTGGCCGTTGCGGCTGTTGGGCAGCACGTGGGGAGCCTGGCTCATGCTCTCCTGACCACCGGCAATCATCAGCTCGGCATCGCCGCAGCGAATGGCCTGGACCGCCATGTGCACCGCCTTCAGTCCCGAGCCACATACCTTGTTGATCGTCATTGCCGGTACAGAGGCGGGGATGCCGGCGTTGATGGACGCCTGGCGTGCCGGATTCTGTCCGCAACCGGCCGTCAGAACCTGGCCAAGGACCACTTCGTTGACCTGATCGGCAGCAACACCGGTTTCTTCAAGCAGGGCTTTGATAACGGCGCTGCCCAGCTTATCGGCACTCAGGCTGGACAGCCCGCCGCCGAAGCTGCCGACGGCGGTACGTTTGGCGGCTACGATAACTACATCACGCATGGAGTCTCTCCGGTTTGCACGCAGATTTTAAAAGCTGGCTTCATTGTATCGGAAAGCGAGAGTGGGCCAAAGCAGGCAACTGCGATGGTTTTACATATTGAGGCTGCGTCCGCCATCCACCGCGAGGATCTGGCCGGTGACAAACGGGGCGTCGCACAGCAGGAAGGCGATGGCGCCAGCAATGTCCTCCGGCTTGCCGGTGCGGGCCAGGGGCGTCTTGGCCAGTATACTTTGCTGGTAACCTTCGTCGATCGCCGCGTCACCCTCTGGCCAAAGGATCGCGCCTGGTGAAACCCCATTTACACGTACCTCCGGTGCCAGGTCCTTCGCCCAGGACAGGGTCAGTGAAGCGAGCCCGGACTTGCTGGCGCAGTATAGTGGATGGTCGGCCAGCGGCCGTTGGCTGTAGATGTCGATAAGATTCACGATGGCGCCCTGTGACAGTTTCAACGCTGGCAGGCAGGCCTGGCCGAGAAAAAAAGGCGCCCGCAGGTTGGTGTTCATGATCGCGTCCCAGTCACCTGGGCTGGCGTCCTGTGTAGGGTTCGGGTAGAACACCGAGGCGTTGTTCACCAGGCCATCAAGTCGACCCCAGGTGGAAACTGCCTTGCGGGCCAGCAGTTCTGTCTGATCCGGGGCGGCAAGATCGGCCTGGATGGCAACCGCCGATTTCGGTCGGATGCTGTTGAGCTCGTCACGAAGGGCGTTTGCGTCCGCCTCCCGCGAACGGTAATGAATGACCAGGTTCCAGCCGCGTTGGTGGAGATGTCTGGCGGTATGGGCGCCAAGCCGATGCGCTGCGCCGGTAATGAGCACTACAGGTGTTGAGGATGCCATCGCGTGTCTACTCTTTGTTGAGGAATGCGAGGATACGCCGTAACCGCTCTTTGCGGATTGCTTCACCCAGTTCTTTTCCACGAAACCCTTGTTCCATCAGGGTTTTCGCCTGTACCCCGGTGGCGGCGTGTTGCGCGGATTTCAGCAAATCCACCCTGTGCCGCTCTGGCTCCGGCAGCGCGCATTTCAGAGCAACCAATAGGCCGGAAAATCGGTCTGCCCGACGCCACACGTCTGCTCCATCCAGCATGTCCAGCAACAGGTCGGCGTCGTGAGACGTTATAGTGTGAATCTTTGGTATCACGTCGGTGATGAGGCGGGTGAGATCCTGGCAGTCGTTGGGGGCTTTCAGTGCCCTGGCTCGATTCCGGGCTTCGGCTGGCGCCAGGGGGGAAAGCAGCGCGGCGAAGCGGACACTCGTATCATCGCTGCTTTCGTGGGCACGGCGCAAGGCGCCGATGGCGCCTGAAAACGCCTCGAGTGGCTCAAGCTCCGGTATAAGGACGGCCAGTGCGCCGCATTCACGCAGAACTTCGAAAAAGGTGCCGGGTTCCTGCTCATGCAACGCTCGCTGGATTTCCTGCCATACCCGCTCCGGCACCAGGTCGCCGACCTCGCCCTGGTCCACCATCTGCCGCATCAGCGCCATGGTGGGTTCGGCAATGGTGAATCCCTGGGGCTGCAGGCGGGCAGCAAAGCGTGCGGTGCGCAGTATGCGCAGCGGGTCCTCGGCGAAGGCCTCGGAAACGTGGCGTAGTTTGTGATCCTGCAGGTCCTGGCGGCCGTGGAAGGGGTCGACAATTTCACCTGCGGTGGACTTTGCCATGGCGTTGATGGTCAGGTCACGGCGCTTCAGATCGTCCTCAAGGGGCACGTCCGGGGCGCTGTACACGGTAAATCCGTGGTAGCCTCGCCCCTGCTTTCGTTCCGTTCGTGCTAATGCGTACTCCTCCCGGGTGTCTGGGTGAAGGAATACCGGAAAATCCGCGCCTACCTGCTTGAAGCCCTTTCGCAACATGTCTTCCGGCGTTGCACCGGTGACCACCCAGTCCCGGTCTTTGACCGGCAGACCAAGAAGTTCATCACGGACGGCTCCGCCCACCAGATAGGTTTTCATGGATTGGGTTCTGCTCCTTGAGGGATGTTGCTCTGGGGATTATCCCGGCAAGGCTGGCCACAGGCAAACCGGTTGGCCACAAAAAAAGCCCGGTATCAAACCGGGCTTGGTGGACTGCTTCTATACAACAGGCTTAGAACGCAGCGCCGAACTCAATCGCCGCGCCCAGATCGGCATCGCTGATCAGGCCGCCGATATCGAGGCGGGCACCGAAGGGCGACAGGCCGATACCGGCCGTAAACTGGGTGTCTTCCTCGATGCCATCGTTGTCGTCATTGCTGGCCAGGTTCTGGCGCACGCCGAAGCGAAGTTGCGCGTAGCGGAAAGCGTCGAATTCCGCGCCGAGGGCAACCCACTGGGTGTCATCCTCATAGCCGAAGGCTTTCTTTTCCGTCAGGTCCACTTCTGCGGTCAGCACGTGGAAGTCGCCTTTATGGGCGATGCCCGCAGTTACCATCGGGTCAAGTTCCAGAGTGCGCTTTTCCTCGTCGGGGCGGCTGGCTGCAGAGTCCAGCTCCATCGGGATCAGGTTCTTGACCGCAATGCCGGCATTCCACTGGTTGCGGGATCCGAAAGCGTAGGCGGCGCCCACGTCCAGGTTGAACCCGCTCTTGTCGGTCTGGTATTCGTCGCTGTCGAACTCGTCGTCCTCAAACCCGGAGACGGTTTCGGTGTATTGGAAGGTGCGCAGTTGAACGTATTTTGGCGATACGCCGAGTTGCAGCCGTGAGCTGTCCTGAAGCTCTATGGAAGTGGCAATGGAAAGGCCTACTTCGGCGACGGCAGAGGCCAGGATGCGGCCGCGGGACTCCAGGTCACGGTCGAGATCGGCGGCAATCAGGTCGACGATGCTTGCCGTTTCCAGGTCGGCCAGAAACTGCTCGTCGTCCTCGTCGAACTCCCCGCGGACGGTGGCGCGGACGTTGCCGTTGGTGAAAAAGCCGACGGCAAAAGACTCGGTGGGCACGGCCAGGGCGAGTCCCAGGCCGCCGTCAATCCGGACGGTGTCGCGGTCAAAGTCATTGAGCTGGCGTCTCAGGTCACCGGCGGCTTGGCGGGCATCTTGCGGGTTGGACGTCTTATCCAGTTCCTGGAAGCGATCAATCGTGTCCTGAATATCGTCGATCTGATCAACGGTTTCCTCTTCGTCCGCAAAGCGGGCGTTGACGGAGGGCAGCATCAGACCAAAATCGTTGGACCATTCATGGTGGTCTGCAGCCATCATCGCCGGATTGGTGGCGCCCGCCGCAGCCGGATGGGCGACGGCAACACCGGTGCCGCCCATGGCGAAGGAGCGTGACGACATGAACGCCTGCGGGCTCGCGATGGCGGAGGTGGTGGCGATGGAAAGGCCGATGGCTAGCGATAGCTTGGTCAGACGATATGGGGTCATGGTGTGTCCTGATGAAGCGATGATACTGCTAATTTAAAAATGACATTCAGTTCAGGTTAATTCAGTTGCCACCGTGACTCACCGGTGATGCGGTAACGGTTTGTTTTTTTACTGTAAATAGCGGTAGTTTTTTGCCGCCTGGTTTCTGTGTGGCGGGCCCGGTGGGAGATGAAATTATGGAATTCAGTCGGTTACAAAGGTTGGCGTGAATTTTTCATAAGGGCAGTGAACAGATGTTTTTTGCGGAGAACCAACATGACCCTGCGGCGGATACTGATACCTGCGCTGGTGGTAACAATGATCGGCTGCGCCCCCGTGGGCCAGCACCGGAACGCCAGTGCTGACCGGCAGCAGACCGAACTGGACCCGATTACGGTGAGGGTTAGCGGCTTCGGAACCTATGAGCAAGTGTCGAAAGATCGCCTGAACACGCGTAAGCGCCTGCTTGCCCGGCGTGCGTCCCAGTTGGATGCCTATCGCAACCTGGCGGAACGGGTTTATGGCACCGTGATCTACGGCAGCTCAACGGTTAACGATTTCGTATTGCAGAACGATATGTTCCGCACCTACGTTGATAGCTACATCCGTGGCGCCAAAATGGTTGCCGTGAATGAACACAGTGACGGCGTGGTGGAAACCGTTATGGAACTCAAGCTGGAGCCCAGGTTCCGTGCCTGTGTTTCCCGCGTAACCGATCGGGAAGTGCAGGACCTGTGCCCAATTCCGATGCCCAGAGGCAACGACAGCGCCGGAGATTTCCAGAGTCGGGGCGTTGATTCCCTCTACTACCTCGAATAAGAGAACGATTTCCCATGAAACTGGCTATTTCCGTGGTCACAGCGCTGTTGGTGTTTGCGTGTGGCGGTGCCCAGGCAGTGGTGCTGGAGGGCGTCGGCCACGCCACCATTTACAACGATGACGTCGACAGCGCACGGCAGGAGGCTAAGAAGGCGGCGTTAAGGGATGTTTCCCTGCAGTACGAAGCCAGGATCAGTAGCCGCGACACCATGGAAAACGGTGTGGTGACGGAATCCCGCCTACAGGTTGCCTCGTCAGCGCGGGCAAAGTCCGTTGAAGTGGTGGACGAGTACCGGCGGGGCAATCTGTTACGTGTCACGGTTCGCGCCGACATGTCGGCCGGCGGCCAGTGCCAGGCCGGCGATGCCGCAGAGTTGAGAAAGCGCGTGGCCGTGACCGGTTTCCCCATGGTGTATCCGGATCAGGCCCGGATAGGGCGCATAGGGGATGCCGGCGAAGTCTTGCCGCAATTGTTGCAGGCAGATCTACAGAGTGGTGGCCAACTCCAGGTTTTTGGTGCGACCACCCAGCGCCTGTTTGATGACCTGCTTAATGCCCCAACGCACCAGAAATTCAACAATCGATTGAGCAACGTGATCCAGGTGGCTCGCGAGCTTGGGGTGCAGTTTGTGGTTACCGGTGTCATCCGTGATGTTGGCGTGTCTGACCCGGACGCCTGGGGAAGTTCTGTTATCGACCGCCTGCAACGGGGCATTGGTGCGGCGAACCAGAACCGGCGGTTTGTGGTGGACATGATGGTTTATGACGGCTTCAGCGGCGCACCTGTCTATCAGGAGCGGTTTTCGGCGGAGGCACGTTGGAATGCTGGGCCGGGGTCTTCTGATGGGTTCGGGTCGGCGGGTTTCCGGGAAACCGAGTACGGACAGGCTGTTGCGGGATTGATGAACAACATGGTGTCCGCGGTCAATGATGCGCTTGCTTGTCAGCCATTCATCACGCGGGTGACGAGAGTCGACGGTAACAAGGTCACGCTCGATTCCGGAGCCACGGCAGGCTTGCGCCCGGGGGATGAGCTGAAACTCTATCGCAGTGCCAGTTTCTTCGATTCACCCGGGGCGACCCCGGAACTGGTGGACAGCCGCGCCACCATGACAGTGAACAACGTTCACCCGGATTTCAGTAACGGCAGCATTCCTGTCTTTGGCGGGCTGATTAATATACAGCGGGATGACGTGGCTATCGTCTGGTAGGGCTGCTCAATCACGCTGCGGCGGTTTCCGCAGCCACATCCCGGATTTTGCCAACCATGGCTCTCAGGCCGTTGCCCCGTGTGGGCGAGATGTGGCGGAACAGATCCAGTTGTTCGAACAGCTCGTCGATGTCCGTGGCCAGCAGGTCCCTGGGAGACTTGCCATTCAGGGCCACCAGGATAATGGCGGCAAGGCCGCGAACGATGATGGCGTCAGAGTCAATCAGCAGGTACAGCTTGCCACTTTGCTCATCGTAATGATGGATCAGCCACACCTGGCTCTGACAGCCGTGAACGTAATTCTCTTCCCTGCGCTCGTCGTCCGGAAATGCCGGTAGCTGCTTGCCAAGGTCGATAATGAACGCGTAACGCTCTTCCCAGTCGTCCAGGAATTCAAAGCCATCGAGGACGTCTTCGAGGGTGGTGTCTTTCCCGAGCGGATTGTTCAAAAACTCCTGTTCAGCGGCAGTCATTACAGCATCCCCAATTCAAGCTTGGCTTCGTCGGTGAGCATGTCATTGTTCCAGGGTGGATCGAAGGTCAGTTCGACGGTCACCTTGTCCACATTGGGTACATGCTCAAGCTTGGTCTTGACGTCTTCAGTGATCACCGGGCCCATGCCGCAGCCGGCGGCCGTGAGTGTCATCTTGACGTACACATGGTTGCCGTCTTCCGTGCCATTCTGTATTTCACACTCGTAGATCAGGCCCAGCTCCACCACGTTGACCGGAATTTCCGGGTCGTAGCAGTTGCGCATCGCTTCCCACACCTGGTTTTCGTTCACCGTACCGTCTTCAGGGGTGTCGAAGCTGCTTTCAAGGGGTTTCTTGCCCAGGGCATCGGCATTGTGGCCTTCAATACGAGCGAGGTTGCCGTTCACGGCCACGGTGAAGCTACCACCCAGTGACTGTGTGATGGTGACGAAGGTGTCCGACGGAATCATGATTTCGGTTCCGGCGGGCACCAGGCGCGCCTCTACTTCGCGTTTGGTCAGGACCACTTCCCGTTCTTGCATGCCTTAATGGGCCTCGTATTCGCTATCTGGTTTGTCGGGTTCAGGCGACTGTAAAGCTCTCGCCACAACCGCACTCTGCCGTCGCATTCGGATTCCGGAACTGGAACAGGGAGTTCACCCCTTCGGTCACGAAATCAATTTCAATGCCGTTCACCAGAGGCAGGTGCTCTTCCTTTACAAAGACGTCCACACCGTCGATGTGAAACACCTTGTCGTCCGCTGCGGCTTCTTCCACCCACTGGGTTTCATACTTGAAGCCGGAACAGCCGCTTTTCTTGATCGCCAGGCGGATACCTTTCGCCTCAGGCTTCTTGTCCAGTTGTTTGCGTACGTGTTTCACCGCTGTCGGGGTCATGGTGACCGCCACGGTTGGTGTGAAGACTTCGGCTGTCATATTTCCACCTCCATCAGGCAAACAGACGCTGGATTTTCTGCAGGGCAGTGAATAATTGTTCCACTTCCTCCAGCGTATTGTAAAACGCAAAGGACGCCCGGGCTGTACCGGGAACCCCGTAAAAGTCCATCAGCGGCATGGCGCAGTGGTGGCCAGTGCGAATCGCGATGCCCTGCTGATCCAGCAGCGTTCCTATATCACTGGGGTGCAGGCCGGCGATTTTAAAGGACATGACCGGCACCTTTTGGCTGGCCGTACCGATGATTTCCATGCCCGGGACCGACTCGACCAGTTCGTTGGCGCGGGTGAGAAGCGCGTTTTCCGACGCTTCCATGCCATTGCGATCCAGGTTGCCCAGATAATCAATGGCCGCGCCCAGGCCGATGGCCTCGGCAACCGGCGGTGTGCCGGCCTCGAACTTGTAAGGCAGCACGTTCCAGGTGGTGCGCTCGAACGACACCCGCTCAATCATTTCACCGCCACCCTGGAACGGGGGCATTTCTTCCAGCAACTGGGCCTTGCCGTACAGCACGCCAACGCCCGTCGGGCCGAACAGCTTGTGGGACGAGAACACGTAGAAATCACAGCCCAGAGCCTGTACGTCCGGCTGGAAGTGCGGCACCGCCTGTGCGCCATCGATAACGGTGATCACGCCGTGAGCCTTGGCCTGCTCAATCAGCGGTGCAATCGGGTTCACCGTGCCCAGGACGTTGGACACGTGCGTCAGTGCCAGTACCCGGGTGCGGTCGCCCAGCAAACTATTGAACGAGTCCGGATCCAATTCACCCTGTGGAGTGATCTGGATGGGAACCACCTTCGCGCCCGTGCGCTCGGCCACCATCTGCCAGGGCACGATGTTGGCGTGATGTTCCATATGGCTGACGAGAATTTCGTCACCAGGCTTGAGGCGGCCGGCCAGGCCATTGGCCACCACGTTGATGGCCTCGGTGGTGCCACGGGTCCAGATAATCTCGCGGGTGCTGTCAGCGTTCAGGAACGCGCGAACCTTCTCCCGGGCGCCCTCGAAGGCGCTGGTGGCGCGGTCGCCAAGCGTATGGGCTCCCCGATGGACGTTGGAATGCATTTCCCGGTAATAGCGATCCATGGCGTCCAGCACGGCGATGGGCTTTTGTGACGAAGCGCCGTTGTCCAGATACACGAGGGGCTTGCCGTTGATCTGCTGATCAAGAATCGGAAAGTCCCGGCGGATGGCCTCGACGTCGAACGCCGCAGTGCCCGACTTTTTGGCCATGGAAAGGTCTGTCATAACCGGTCAGGCCTCCTGAAACGTCTGATCGAAAAATTCATTCAGCCGGAGCTGGGCAGCGTCTTTGACGGCCTGAACCGGAATCTGTTCAACAAGTTCATTAATAAAGGCCATCGTCAAAAGGGTATTGGCCTCACGACGCCCAATGCCACGAGATACCAGATAGAACAGGGAAATTCTGTCAAGCTGGCCGATTGTTGCGCCATGGGCGCATTTGACATCGTCCGCGTAGATCTCCAGCTCGGGCTTGGTATCGATCTCGGCGCCGGTGGAGAGCAACAGGTTCTTGTTGTTCATGTTCGCGTTGGACTTCTGGGCATCCTCATGGATATGGATGCGGCCATTGAACACGGCATGGGATTCGTCCGCAGCGATATTGCGATAGGTTTCCTCGCTGTCGCAGTGGGCGGCAACGTGTTCAATGGAGGTGTGGTTGTCGTAGTGCTGTTTGCCCTGGGTGACAACCACGCCGTTCAGCTTGCACTCGCCGCCTTCGCCTTCCAGCCGAACCTGCAGGTCATGGCGACGCAGTGGTCCACCGAAGCCCACGCAGTGGCTCTCGAAGCGGGAGTTGGCGGCCTGGCGGACACCGGTCGCCCCGATGTGCTGTACATTTTCGCCTTCCATGACCAGCCGTACATTCGTGACCTGGGCTCCGTCTGCCAAAACAAACTCGGTGACGGTATCCACCATGACCGGCTCCTCGCCGCTGGAGAGGTATTCCTCTACCACCGTAATCTGGCTGTGACGTGCCGCATCTACATAAATCCGCGGGTACGCCGAGCCGGAAGCCGTGCCGGTCACTTCATGCACGATGAACAACGGCTGATCGAGAACCGCTTCCTTGTCCAGCTGGATATAGAGGCCGTCTTCAAAGCGGGCGGAATTCAGTCGCGCCATCTGTACGGCACGGGTGTCCAGCGTGTTGTCCAGGCGTTCGGCCAGGGCCGCGGCTTCGTCATCATCCAGATCTGCGAAGCGTTGAATGCGGATGCCGTCCAGGTCCGGAAAGTCCGAGGCTTCCGGAATCATCACGCCGTTGTGGAACACCACGCGATACCCGGGAATCGACAAGCTGTAGCCATCCTTGCCGGTTGCCGGCAGGGTAGTGGCCAGTTCGTCGGTCAGCTTCAGGTGCCGGCTGGAGTATTTCCAGTTCTCGGTTTTGCGGGTCGGCAGTGGCATGTCCACCAGTGCCGTACCCCGTTGTTTGCGCAGCTCAAGCAACGGCTCGGGCAGCGAATGCCCGCCCGGCTCGAGGAAGGCGCTGGAAATGGTTGGTGCTGGTTTCATTCCACGGCCTCCTTAGCTGGCTGCACTGGGGGTGGCTTCTTCGTCTTTCACGCCGAGCCAGCCGTAACCACGCTCTTCGAGCTCAAGGGCCAGTTCGCGCCCCCCGGATTTGACGATCCTGCCACCGGCCAGCACGTGAACATGGTCCGGCACGATGTGGTTCAGCAGGCGCTGGTAGTGAGTCACCATCAGAATCGCACGGTCTTCGGCGCGCAGGGCGTTAACGCCCTTGGAAACCACCTGCAGGGCGTCAATGTCGAGCCCGGAGTCTGTCTCATCCAGAATCGCCAATTTGGGCTGCAGTAACAGCGCCTGAAGAATCTCATTGCGTTTCTTCTCGCCACCGGAGAAGCCTTCGTTGACGCCACGTTTGAGAAACGCGGGGTCCAGATCCACCTGTTTGGACACTTCTTTGGCCAGCTTCATGAACTCTGCGGCGTTCATTTCCGGCTCGCCACGGTGTGTGCGCATGGCGTTGACGGCGGTGCGCAGGAACTGCAGGTTGCTGACGCCGGGAATCTCCACCGGATACTGGAACGCCAGGAAAATACCTTCACGAGCCCGCTCTTCGGTTTCAAGGTCCAGCAGGTTCTCGCCGTTCAGGCTGATTTCGCCCTGAGTTACCTCAAACGTCTCGTTACCTGCCAATACCTGGGACAAGGTACTCTTGCCAGAGCCGTTCGGGCCCATGATGGCGTGAACTTCCCCGGCCTTGATCTCCAGGTTGATGCCCTTGAGGATCTCTTCACCCTCAACAGATGCGTGCAGGTTCTTGATGCTCAGCATTTGACGATTTCTCTCTCTGTTTTCTGAATTCCGGTGCGGGGCTGTCTGTTGGTTGTTAACCAACAGATCCCTCAAGACTAACCTCAAGCAACTTGCCAGCTTCCACAGCGAACTCCATCGGCAGCTCCTTGAACACCTCTTTACAGAAGCCGTTCACGATCATGGAAACCGCCTGCTCCGGGTCGATACCACGCTGACGGCAGAGGAACATCTGCTCGTCGCTGACCTTGGAGGTGGTTGCCTCGTGCTCAACGATGGCTGACTTGTTCTTGCTCTCGATGTACGGGAAGGTGTGAGCCCCGCAGCGGTCGCCGATCAGCAGCGAATCACACTGGGTGTAGTTGCGCGCGCCTTCCGCTCCGGGGCCGAACTTCACCAGCCCGCGATAGGCGTTGGAGCTTTTGCCGGCGGAAATGCCCTTGGAGATGATGGTGCTGGACGTGTTCTTGCCCAGATGGATCATCTTGGTGCCGGTGTCCGCCTGCTGGAAGTTGTTGGTCAGCGCCACCGAGTAGAACTCGCCCACGCTGTTGTCGCCGCGGAGCACGCAACTCGGGTACTTCCAGGTGACGGCAGAGCCGGTCTCAACCTGGGTCCAGGAAATTTTTGAGTTTTTGCCAATAGCGGCGCCACGTTTGGTGACGAAGTTGAAGATACCGCCTTTGCCGTTCTCGTCGCCCGGGTACCAGTTCTGCACCGTGGAGTACTTGATCTGGGCATCGTCCAGGGCCACCAGCTCAACCACCGCTGCGTGAAGCTGGTTTTCGTCGCGCATCGGCGCAGTGCAGCCTTCCAGATAACTGACGTAGCTGCTGTCCTCGGCGATGATCAGGGTGCGCTCGAACTGCCCGGTATTGGCCGCGTTAATGCGGAAGTAGGTGGACAGCTCCATAGGGCAGCGCACGCCCTTGGGTACGTACACGAACGTGCCATCTGAAAACACGGCGGAGTTCAGGCCGGCGAAGAAGTTGTCGCCTGCAGGAACCACAGAGCCGAGATATTTTTTTACCAGTTCCGGGTAATCCTGGATGGCCTCCGAAATGGAGCAGAAGATGACGCCAGCTTTGGCCAGCGGCTCCTTGAAGGTGGTCGCTACGGAAACGGAGTCGAAGACGGCATCAACGGCCACGCCAGCAAGCTTTTCACGCTCGTGCAGGGGGATGCCCAGTTTCTCGTAGGTCTTGAGCAGCTCCGGGTCGACTTCGTCGAGGCTCTGGGGCATATCTTCTTTGCGCTTGGGCGCGGAGTAATAGGAAATCGAGTTGTAGTCGATTTTCGGGTAACCCACGTGTGCCCAGTCCGGCTCGTCCATTTCCAGCCAGCGACGGTAGGCTTTCAGGCGCCATTCCAGCATCCATTCCGGCTCTTTCTTGATGGCGGAAAGGCGGGCAATGACGTCTTCATTCAGGCCGGGCTCGAACGTGTCGGCTTCGATGTCTGTTACAAAACCGTGTTCGTATTCCCGTTTGATCAGCTCGTTCACCTCTTTATCGGTGGTCGCCATGATCGTCGCTCCGTATTCTCTCATCTCGGGCCTTGTTGGCCCCTGGTGTCGCCGACGGTGTTGTGTTCAATGCCGCCGGGCGGATGTCATTAATTCATGCGTTGCAGTGATCTCCCCAAAACTGGGTGCGCCCTGCAATCGGTTTTTTGGATGACGGATTGGGTGCGGCCCTGTTGAAAATCAAGGGCAATATCCGTTTCTTCTGGTGAGTGAGTATACAATACCAGAGTAAAATAGTCAGGTATTAAATTGCGTGTGTCGTGATTATACCTTAATCGACCCTTGTGGCACTAAGGGTGCGGTAATCGGGTCGATAGCCCGGATCTTTGTGCCATTAGGCGATGTGTGCCTTCCTGTCTGCGACTAAAGCCCAATATGGTTATTTTCGGCTAACATGTGTACGCTGACCAGCGCAGGTAAAGCATGCCTGCAGGGAATGATCAGGAGACCGTGACATGCACTCAGAACCGATGAAGCCCCGCGCGGCTGTGGCACCGTTCAGTGCGCGAGTGACTTCGTTGATTGCCGGGCATCTGGAACGTGGTCGGGTAGGGGTGGAGGCTGTTGCCTCTCAACTGCACATGAGCCGGCATACGCTTCACAAAAGATTGAAAGAAGAAAACCTGACCTTTGCAGCGTTGCTGGAGGATATCAGGCGTGAACGGGCGCTGGCCTACCTGAAGGACCGCAGCAAGCCCCTGGTGGAAATCGCTGAACAACTTGGGTTCTCCGAGCTCAGTGCCTTCAGCCGTGCGTTCAAACGCTGGATGGGTAAATCGCCAGGAGCCTACCGCTCGAGGGTTGCTTAGTTAGAGGGTGGCTTAAAGGATATCGAAAAAGCCGGGGCAGCGAATTCGTGTCTGCCCCGGCGTTTTTCTGCCTGGTGGTCAGGCTTTCTTGAAGATCAGCGTGCCGTTGGTGCCGCCGAATCCAAAGCTGTTGCTCATCACCAGAGGCAGGTCCACGTTGTCCTGTCGCTCTCTCACGATGGGGTAGCCTTCGGCGCCTTCATCCAGGTTCTCAATATTGGCAGATGGCGCAATAAAGTTCCCCCGCTGCATGATCAGGCTGTAGATGGCTTCGTGCACACCGGCTGCGCCCAGAGCGTGGCCGCAAAGTGGCTTGGTTGAACTCAGTGGCGGTATCTTGTCGCCAAAGGTTTCCTTCAGCGCTTTGAGTTCGGTGACATCTCCCGCCGGCGTGCTGGTGCCGTGGGTGTTGATGTAGCTGATTTCGCCATCGACATTCTTCATCGCCTGTTGCATGCAGCGAATGGCGCCTTCGCCACTGGGTGCGACCATATCGGCGCCATCAGAGGTTGCACCGAAGCCGACCAGTTCGGCCAGAATGTTGGCCCCACGTGCTTCTGCATGCTCCAGGGCTTCCAGTACCAGAATGCCGCCGCCACCGGAGATGACGAAACCGTCCCGATCCCGATCGTAGGTGCGGGAGGCTTTTCCGGGGGTGTCGTTGTATTTGGTGGAGAGCGCACCCATGGCGTCGAACATCAGGCTCAGCGTCCAGTGGATGTCTTCACCGCCTCCGGCAAACATCACGTCCTGGCGACCCAGCGCAATCATATCGGCGGCGTGGCCGATGGAGTGGGCGCTGGTGGCACAGGCTGAGGTGATGCCGTAGTTGATGCCGGTAATGCCGAATGCCGTGGAAAGAGAGGCGTTGATAGCACTGCCCATGGTGCGGGGTACTCGATAAGGCCCTACACGACGGATGCCTTTCTCGCGGTGGGTATCGATTGCATCCATCAGCTCCACCGTTGATGCACCGCCAGCGCCGGTAATAACGCCGGTTGAGTTGGCGCGGATCTGCTCTTCTGTTAGCCCGGCCTGCTCAATGGCTTCTTTCATTGCCAGATAGGTGTAACCTGAGGCCGGGCACATGAAGCGCATCAGTTTGCGGTCAATCAGTTCCGGCAGGTTCAGGTCAATCTGCCCGCACACATGGCTGCGCAGACCGTTGTCCTTAGCTTCCTGGCTAAAACCAATGCCAGGAATTGATTCCCGCAGGGACCGGGTTACTTCGTCTTGATTGGTTCCGAGGCTGGAGACGATTCCCATGCCTGTAATAACAACACGACGCATTTAATGGCTCCTAGAAGTCATCCGTAGAATTGAACATGCCGACCTTCAGGTCTTTGGCGGTGTATATCTCCCGGCCATCCACTTCCATGCGGGCATCGGCAATGGCCATGGTAAGCTTGCGGCGGATGACCCGTTTGATGTCGAGGTGATACCGAACGAGTTTGTTCGTGGGTAGCACCTGGCCAGAAAACTTCACCTCACCGCTTCCCAGCGCGCGACCCTTGCCTTCACCTCCGGTGGCTGCCAGGAAAAAACCCACCAACTGCCACATGGCGTCCAGGCCCAGGCATCCGGGCATGACCGGATCATCCACAAAGTGAACCTTGAAGAACCAGAGGTCCGGGTTGATGTCCAGCTCCGCAACGATGCTGCCTTTGCCATAGAGCCCGTCGGTTTCGCTGAAATGGGTAACGCGGTCCATCATCAGCATTTCGTTGATGGGCAGCCGCATCTTGCCGGGAAAGAGAGTGCCTTGTCCGCAGGCTTCCAGGTCGGCCTTGGTAAAGTGATCAGGGGTCATAATGCCAGTGTTCCTGTTACAAAATGGTTTCTTATACTTTAGCTGGTATTGCCGCTAAGGCTATTGACCATTGGTTGCAGTTTGCAGTCAGGTACGAATTTTCTCTGGCGGTCAGCGCCCCCCGGATTTTTCGGATACCTGCTTCGTCAGTTCCTGCAACTGTTCCTGGACCGCCTTTAACTGACGTGCGATCTCGTCCCGTTCATCGTGGGCTTTCTGGGCCTGCTCCGCGTTCTGTTCCTCACTCATGACTTCCAGGATCGCCCCGATCATCATGTTGAGGAATACGAACGCGGTCAGAAAGATAAACGTTAGATAGTAGAGCCAACTTAGCGGGTATGGTTCCATCGTGGCATACATCACGTCTGTCCAGTCCTCGAAGGTTGCCACCCGGAACAGCGTGAGCATGGCAATGGCGACATCGCCCCAAAGAGTCTCGTCCACGTCCGCAAAGAACATTGAGCCCATGGCCGCATAAATGTAGAAAATGATAAACATCAACAGGGCGATGTAGCCCATGCGCGGGATGGCTTTCAGCAGAGAGTTGATCAGGAATCGCAGCTCTGGCACCACAGAGACCAGGCGCAACACCCGGAACACACGCAACAACCGGCCAAGCAGCACGGCGTCGGAGTTGTCCAGTGGGATGAGGCTGCCAACGACGACCAGCGTATCGAACAGGTTCCAGCCATCCATCAGAAAGCGTTTCTTGTTGGGGCAGGCGGCAAAGCGGAACAGGATTTCTATCAGGAAAAACAAGGTGATGGCGTTGTCCATCACGCTAAGGGAACCCTCCACCAACGGCGGTAGTTCATAGGTCTTTGCGCCAATGGTGAGCGCCGACAGGATGATAATGCCGATAACCACGCTCTGGAATATCCGGCTGGACTCTATGCGGCGCAGTTGTTCGAATCCGGTTGAGGGGCTTGGTTGGGCGGACATGGGAAAACAGGCACTCCATAACGATCGCGGAGCCTGAATTCTAAAGGGAGTGGGCTGGATTGGGTAGCGGGAACTGCGCTCAGGCGTTGGCGAGTATGATCTGCCACTGTTGTTCGGTAACGGGCATCACCGACAAGCGGTTGCCACGCCTGATCAGCGCCAGGCCCTCAAGGCCCGGGAGAGACTTGATTTCATCCAGTGGGATCAGTCGCGGGAGCTTTTTCTCAAAGGCCATATCCACGGCCTGCCAGCGGGGCTTTTCCGGTGTGCTTTTGGGGTCGTAGTAAGGCGAATCTGCCCGGAACTGGGTCGGGTCCGGATAGGCGGACGTGACGACGCGGACAATCCCTGCCACGCCAATGTGTTTGCAGCTGGAGTGATAAACAAACACGTCGTCCCCCTCGGCCATTTCCTGCAGGAAATTTCGCGCCTGATAGTTGCGCACTCCGTCCCAGGGGATGGTCTGAACCTGTGCGTTCTCAAAGTCATCGATGCTGCATTCGGACGGTTCGGTCTTAACCAGCCACTTTGCCATTGCTCGGCTCCCGACGTGGTGAGGTTCTACAGTATAACCAAAATCGGGCTCGTCAGGTCGCTATGGCACGGCCGCATTGTCACAGTGTATGGGGCAGGACACCGTAGTAGATCGCGCTGAAGTGCAGGGCGCTGCCGCCGATGACGAACAGGTGCCATACCGCATGCATGTAGGGAATGCGGTCCGCGAGGTAGAAGCCGACACCGACGGTGTAGACCACGCCACCCGCGATGGTCAGGTAGAGAGCTGTATCGCTGATACTCGCCACCAGGTCTGATGAGGCGAAGGTGATCAGCCAGCCCATGGCAATGTAGATACCTACACGTGCCAGTTTGAAGCGGTTCTGGAAGATGACTTTCAGAACCACGCCGGTCGCAGCCAGGGACCAGATGATGGCAAACAGCGTCCAGCCGCTGGTGCCGCGCATATTGACGAGGAGGAAAGGGGTGTAGGTGCCGGCAATCAACAGGAAAATGGCGCAGTGATCCAGAGTCTTGAACAGCGCCCGTAGCCTGGGGTGGCGGGCGCCATGGTAAAGCGCTGATGCCAGGTAAAGCATGATCAGGGAAGCGCCAAAGATGCTGAAGCTGACGATCTTCCAGACATCCCCCAGTTGGCTGGCCGCGACGATCAATGCAATTGTACCGATCACGCTAAGAAGGGCGCCCAGACCATGGGTGGCGCTGTTCAACCATTCCTCGATACGGTGATGGACGGATTCTTCGGGGTTGTCGCGAGCTTTCATGGGGGCCTGGTTCGGTTCTGTCATGCCGATACGGTACTTCAGCGTACAGGTGTACGCAATAGACGAAGTGTGACGTGTTGTTCAGCCTGAACCTGAAATAACGCTATTCGATGAATTATCCCGAGCCGCGGCCGTTGCCGGTGGCCTTCTTCAGCCTTGAGAAGGTTGCCGGAACCACGCCCAGCCAGGACGCCAACTGGTTGTCCGGCACCCGCTTGATCAGTTCAGGATATTCGTCCAGCAGTAGCCGGTAACGCTCCTGAGCTGGCATGGTTTGCTTGCGGAATTCCCTCATGCTGGTCAACTCGGCGACTTCCTCCGTCAGCACAATGGCGAACTTTTCCCAGGCGCCATCCCCCTGCGCCTGAACCGCCGCCCGGAACGAGGAAAAGTCGGCTACCCAGAGGGTTGCAGGGGTAACGGCTGTGAGGCATAGAGTGTTGCGGGAAGTTCGGCTTCTGCCGAAAACAGGCCAGATCAGGTCGCCTTCGGTGAAAAAATGGTGGATGGCCACTTTTCCCGCCAGTGATTCCCGGAACAGCCGAAGCACGCCGTGCTGGATCAGGTATACATTACCCCAGGGGCGGTTGTGCCGCTCCAGATCGGTTTCAGCGTCCACCCGGCACTTCTGGAACAGGCCGCCCAACTCACTGACGAAGCGCTGTTGGGGACTGTTGCTGTCGTTGCTGAGATGAATGCCAAAGCAGTGGCTAAGCCCGCTGAGTAAGGCGTGGGACTCCGGCGCGGGCTCATGCCAGATAATATCCCGGTGTCGCTCTGCCAGCATGCAAGGGGGCGATGAGCTGGCAATCGGTTCCTGTTTCATGGAGCACCTTGGCTGGGTTGGTTGTTGGAGTGTGGCATCTGGATAGATACATTTAAAATAAATTAAACCAGTTTGTCTTAGCGGCTGAATCAATATTCCTGCCGGTGTTAAACTCGGTGCCTTTCTTGATCTCTACCGGAGTCGGCATGGCCGCGGCCCTCGCACTGTTTTATAAACTGCTCCCCCTGTATATCACGGTTGCCCTGGGTTGGGTTGCCGGGCGTTATCTCCAGGCCAGCGGTAAACACATCGCCGGTATCATGCTCTACATCGTAACGCCCTCTGTGGTGTTTTCCGGCGTTATGGCGGCACCGCTGTCGATGGAAGTGATCCTGTTGCCACTGCTGGTTTTTACGCTGTGCTCGGTACTTGGTTTTGCCCACATGAGGATTGCCCGCGGGATTATATCGGACGGCAGCGCCAGTCTTATTCCGTTGTCGGTGGGCACGGGCAATACCGGTTATTTTGGCATACCGGTGGCATTGCTGCTGTTTGGCCAGGAAGGCCTGGCGCTTTATATCGTGTGCATGCTGGGTACGACGCTGTTCGAAAACTCTGTGGGCTTTTATCTGGCTGCCCGGGGTCGATACAGCCTCAGGGACTCCCTGGTCAGGGTGGCGCGGCTGCCTTCGGTCTACGCATTCATGTTGGCGGTTGTGCTGAATCTGAACGGATTCTCCATCCCGGACGTTTTTACGCCACTTTTCGACAACCTTCGCGGTGCCTATAGCGTCCTTGGCATGATGATTATTGGTATGGGAATTCTCAGTTTTCGCGGGCTGGCGGGTAACCTGCGCTTTACCGGCCTGGCGTTCTTCGGCAAGTTCGTGTCCTGGCCGTTGGCGGCCATCGTGCTCTGGTGGCTGGATGCCCGTTTCTTTGGTATCTACAACCTGGCCGTCTACCAAGCGATTTTCCTGATCTCCATAACGCCCATTGCCGCCAATACCGTGGTGATTGCCACGATGCTGGACACCGCGCCAAAACAGGCCGCCGGCACTGCTCTGCTAAGCACTTTGTTTGCCCTGCTGTTTATACCGGTGATGGTGGCCCTGGTTATGCCGTAACCCGGGGTGCTGCGCGTAAGGTGAACAAGCCCGTTATCAGGCCGGTGAGCGCGCCAAGCCAGTGGGATTGGACGATGACATGGCCACCAATCAATGGGTTTTCGCCGGCCGCCGGATATAGAAACACCTCCGTTGCCATCTTTAGCAGAATGAATGCCAGTATGGTGATGCTCCAGCGGGTATCCGTTTTGATATTAAACACGGCTGTAAACACCAGAAGCCCATGAAGACAGCCTGAAAAACCCCGATACCAGTCGACCTCGGGCGCCGCCAGAAACAGACCTGAAGAGATGGCGAGAGGGGAGAGAATCAGGTAGCTTATCCAGGCCGGTAGGGGTGGGTGCCTTGTGAACAGCAGGCCGGTTACCAGTAGCCCTGCCAGGTTGAGTAGCAGGTGGTTCAGGCCGAGGTGAACCCAGTGACCGGTGAACAGTCGCCAGTACTCGCCGCCAGGAATGCCCTCACGAGACCATTCCAGAATGCTTGCCGGCCACAGGAAAGCAGCGACCAGCAGCGCTGCCAGTGCCGTGAATCTCGGCCAGTAAGGGAACATTTGTGGTGATCGTGTGTTGACCATATATACACGGCGTTGCACAAAACGCCTGGTGCCCTGTTTGCAAATTGATTAGATTTTGTGCACCCCCCTTTAACGACAAAACAGGGATGTTCAATGCATTTCAAGTTTATACAGATTGTTGCGGCCATAATCACCCTCATGCTCCTTGCTGTAACCCCTGTGGCGGCGGAAACCAGCATGGTTCGTGATATCTGGATCGACGGCCATGGCTACGAAGCGGTGCTTGAGGAGAACCGGCGGGTGGACAACGCCCGGGATTCCGAGCTTGCTGGCACCCATTATAAAGGACACTTCCCGGAAGACCCGGACAGTTGGGTGAGAGTCTCGCGCCTGGACAGCGGTTGGGAAGGTTTGGTGTACGTTTTCGGGCGTATGCATGCCATTGGTGGTGCCCCTCGTGCCAGCCGCGTAACCAGCTTTAGCGCCAGCCAGCTGGAGGCGCCGCAGTGTGGCCTGGACCATATCCATGGCCAGACACTCATCACCCCGCAAAGCCTGACCGGTCGTGCCATGGCGCAGGCGATCTCCGCCAGTTACGACACACTTTGCACTACCAAGGTGGACGGTGCCTGCCTGATGCTGGAACTTGAGCTGGCGTTTGATCAGCAGTTCCAGGACCGCTTCCCGAACGACTATGAGGGCCGGGCGGGAGCGATTCTGAATATGGTGGAGGGCTTCTACGCCGACCAGTTCGGCATTGTGTTCGATACGTTGTCACTGACGTTCACGGGGCCGGGTACGTTCAACGGCACCACGGATGCAGGAACCCTGCTGGACGACGTGACTGCTCGGCGGGATAACCGCAGCTTACCGTTCCTGGAAAGCGAACGGTCGATATTCCACCTGATCAGCGGTCGTGATTTCGATGGCTCCACGGCGGGCCTGGCCTGGGTTGGTACAGTGTGTTACTCGCAAGGTTATGCGTCTGGTATTACCAATGCCTATAACTCCAATGCAACCACCGCCGTTGTGATCGCCCATGAAATCGGTCACAACCTGGGGGCAAGCCATGACTCGTCGGATAATGGTTGCGATGCAGGCGTGAACATCATGAGCCCTTATGTTGTTGACTCGGCCACTCGGTTTTCCCAGTGCTCGGACGATGCCATCACAAGCAGGATTTCCCAGCTTCCCGCCGTTGAACAGTGTTTCAACTTCCCGGCGGATGCGGGGCTTGCCGCTGCATCCGGCAACCCCGTGGAGGTCCAGTCGCAGTCGTCGTTTCAGGCGCATTTCGACATCGCGTATCGTCAGGCCGCCGAGCCGGCCGACAGCCTTGCCATTGCCGGGTCCATCGGTGATCAGGAGGGGCGCTTGCTGGGTGTCAGCGTCGGTCGTATCGCCTGTACATTGCTCGGTCCCGATGCCGATGCCTATGATTGTGGAGACATACAGCCGCGAGCGGGGCTGCAACTCAGTGTCCAGGCGCTTGCCGGTGATCGCCCGACGTTCAGTTTGCTGCAGAATGTGAGCCTGGTCAGCAACAGCGGCGACGTTAAGGATATCCGGCCGGTAAACGACTCGGTGCTGACGGAAATTGCGGTTACCGCCAACGATTCTGGGGCGACCGGAACACCGGACGACGCTGAACCGCCCTCAGGCACACCGGAGGCCACCGGCTCGGATTCCGGAGGAGGTGGCGGTGGTGGCTCCTTTTCCTGGTGGTGGCTTGTAGTCGCAATATTCGCGGCGGGCCTGCGTGGCCAGGGCCGGACTGTATGATCCCGCAGCGGCTTTCGCTTTTACTGATCGGCTTCGCCCTGGCTGGCTGCGGAACCTCCGTGTCCCAGGCTGGTGCGGAGAATACCCCCTTGCCGGCACCGGAAACTCTTGAGCAGGCTGAGACACTGTGGGCCGGCCATGCGATGGACGGCTACCAGGTGACCGTGCAGCAAACCTGCTTTTGCCCTGCGGACTTGCGTCAGCCGATACGTGTTTCGGTATCGGCCGGTGAGATCGTGAAGCTTGAAGGCCTCGAGCAGCCCCTGCAGAACCGGAACCTGTTGGACGACCAGAGGCTGACCGTTGAGGGGCTTTTGCAGTTTATCGAGCAGTCCTCAGCAAGGAATCCCCACAGGCTGGAAGTGGCATATGACCCTCGCTACGGCTTCCCCCGTCATATCCTTTATGACGGCCACAAGATGATTGCCGACGACGAGTTTCGGTACGAGTTATCGGACTTCCGGGCTGGCGGAACTGACTGACCCCTGTTTCGCGCCTTCAATGTCCTTCCGGGCATGACGCACCACACTGATACCCGCGGTGATGGCCAGGCCACCCATGATCGTCGCCACAGCCAGGTCGGGCCAGGCGGTTCCAGTGCCGAACACCCCTAGTGCTGCGCCCATCACGGCGACGTTGCCAATGGCGTCGTTGCGACTGCACAGCCACACCGAGCGCATGTCAGAATCGCCCTCCCGGTAACGGAACAGTATCAGTGCCACGATGACGTTCGCTACCAGTGCCATAAGACCCACGACCCCCATGGTCAGCGGCTCCGGTGTGATACCACTCTGAAGAACCCAGATGGCCCGGGCCAGTACGACGATACCGAATACGGCCATCGTAATGCCTTTCACCAGGGCGGCCCGACCGCGCCAAAGCATACCCATGGAAAGAACGGTCAGGGACAGGACGTAGTTGGCGCTATCGCCAAAGAAATCGATGGCATCGGCCATCAACGACACGGACCCGGACTGAAGGCTGGCAATGCCTTCCACTAAAAACATTGCAAGGTTGACCCAAAGTGCAATCCACAACGCTTTTCTAAAGCCTGGCGCGGGAGTATTGGGGTTGGGGGCGGAGCAGCTACTGCAGGCCATGAATACCTCCTTTTGTGAGACTGTATTCATTAAAAACCCTATAGCTACTACAGAGTCAAACTGTGTGGCGCAAATGGTATTCAGCGAGTGCCGTGAGTACCGGGAATATGGTTGTGGTTGCCAGAGGATGCTTCGTGGGCCGGCTCAGACGTCAGTCCGCCGAGGATGCCGCACTCGCTGACGGTGCGGCCTTCGGAACAGGCATGCTGCAGTTGTTCGAGAGTATCTTCCAGGCTTTCAAGCTCTTGCAAACGCTCGCGTACATGGCTTAGGTGCCGAGCCAGAAGGGCATCCACCTCACTGCAATCAGAATCCGGTTGGTCTGCCAGGCGTATGAGTTCCCGAATTTCGTCCTGTGCCATATCCAGATTTCTGCAACGTTTGATGAACAGCAGGCGATCAAGGTGGCTTCGCCGGTATTGGCGATAGCCACTGGCCAGGCGCTCAGGCGCCGGCACCAGCCCGATTTTTTCGTAGTAGCGAATGGTTTCTACCGGAATGCCTGTGGTTTTCGAGATTTCGCCAATTTTCATGGTTGTTCGCCTGCCGTTTGTCCGCCAAGACTTTTATGGGTTCCTGACCGGCTTCAACGGTTCCATATTTTTCCGGTTGGCCAGGAATTCAGGCCTTGGTTTATTGCCACAATAAGGTTCTTCCAAGGTATTGTGAACGCTGTTGTAAACGAAAAACAGGTTGCTTCGCGGCCAGCACGACATATTCACGTTGGAACCATGCAGCGTGTTGCACTCAAAGATGATCAGTGAACCGGGTGGTCCCTTGGGCGCCTCAATGGCGTTCTCGTCCATCAGTCGTGTGAGACTGGCGGCGTCTGGAACACCGAGATCCTGGCTCTTGAGGGACTCCTTGTAGTTGTCCTCCGGTGTGCGACCGACACAGGGAATGAAGTACTTCTGGGAACCCGGGATCAGCATCAACGGGCCATTGAACTCGTTGTTGTCGGTCATCACGATGGAGCAACTGAGGCTGCGCATACGTGGCATGCCATCCTCGCTGTGCCAGGTTTCAAAGTCGGAGTGCCAGTTGAACCCCTTGCCTTTGAAGCCAGGTTTATAGTTGATCCGTGATTGGTGGATATAAACGTCGCTGTCCAGCAGCTGGCGTACGATGTTGAGCAAATGCGCGTCTCGTGTCAGCCGGTCAAAGCGTTCCGATATGTCATGAATGCCGAAGATGGAGCGGATTTCTTCCTTTCCGGGCTCAAGAATGGTGCCCTCGGAGAGCTTGAGGTCGTCATCGTCCTCATAGTCTTTAAGCTCCTTGATAAATCCGTCCATCTCGTCCTTGGAGAAAAAGGAATCAAAAAACAGAAACCCCCTCTCATCGAACTCTCGCACCTGTTTGGCGGATAGTGGGCCGTCCGACAGGCGCTCCGAAGGGGTGTGTACCACAGGATCCAGTCGCTCAAACATGCCCAGTTTGCGTTCAAGGCGTGTTGGAAACAGGTCTTGTGGACGTGCCATAAGTGTCCTCCTCTATTGCCTAGGCAACGCAAGACCTATAGATGAAATGAAGGTTTTCAACCCTGATACTGTTCAGTCGACACTTGCGAGCTTGGATGTCTGGTCAGTCGAAGAGGGACAACTGGTTTTTGTCCTTTGTTTCCCGCCTGGTAGGCATTGAGGGGCGCTTCTGGGGCGGGCCTTTGCGACTGCCATGCTGTTTGAGCACCCTGTCAGTTTCCGCACGGCTGACATGGGTATTGCGGAAATCACCTACGGCCTTGCGGGCAGAGCGGGCTGCCTGCTCGTGATCGCAAACCGGGGCAATGTAGGTATTACCACCGAAACGTTGCTGTTGGGCGGGTGTCAGCAACCAGGGTGTGTGAATCATTTCCGCAGGAACGCCCGCCAACTCGGGAATCCAGCGGCGAATGAATTCTCCCTGAGGATCCAGCTTCTGGCTCTGCAGCACCGGGTTGTAGATTCGCAGGGCGTTGATGCCGGTTAGGCCGGACTGCATCTGCGCCTGTGGATAGTGTATGCCCGGCTCAAAATCGGTGAATTGGCGTGCCAGGTGCAAGGCTGGATCGCGCCAGTGGAGCCATAGTTGATAGCTTGCCACGGCCATCAACATGGCCCGCATGCGGAAGTTGATCCAGCCGGTGTGCTGCAGGGCGCGCATGCAGGCGTCCACCAGAGGCCAGCCCGTCTGGCCTTCCTGCCAGCGCTGCAACCGCTCGGAATCATTGGGGCCGGATTTCAGGTGCTCCAGTTCCCGATGCATGGCGCGGAACTCCAACTCAGGTTCGTCTTCCAGCTTCTGGATGAAGTGGCAATGCCAGTGCAAACGTGAGCGAAAACTGGTCAAACTTTTCTGCTTGCGTGGCAGGGTGTTGCGGTGATTGCCCGTGATTTTTGCCTGTTGGTAAATTTCCCGGAGGCTGACTGAGCCATAGGCGATGTGAGGGCTCAGGCGTGAGCAGGCCTTCACAGCGCTGAGCGGACTGGACATATTGTATTGGTAGCCAATACAACGCCGCTCTAGAAACGAGTCGAGGAGCTTGTGGCCCTTGGTGCTGCCGCCGGCCTGCCGGTCGCCGCAGGAATCGCGGGTGGTGAATGTGGGTGATATGCCCTCAAGCGGCGTTGCCTGTGAGTGTGCGGACGGGATGTTTTCAGGGCTGTCGAGGACCGGCCTGCGCATCAGATCGGCCCACGCCTTATCCCAGACATCGCGGTTCTTCAGGCGGCGTACTACGCCAAACTGGTTCCACTCCCGATATTCCAGGTTGTTCTCTGTACACCAGTGGATCACCGAACGGTCACGATCATATGTCCACTGACCTCCGGTTTCCTGATGGCAGAAGACCCGCTGAACGTCATGGTTTGCTTTGAGTTGATTAAGCACGTCAGTGACGGCGCCGTTGCAAACGACCAGCCGATTGCCCGCGTATTTTAGCTGTTGATCAAGATCCAGCAGGCAGTCCCGGATGAAGGCCCACTGCCGCTCGCTGGTGTCGGGCAACTGCCAGTAATCGTCTTCAACCACGTAGATCGGAATAACCGGCTCGCCGAGGTTTACCGCTGCGATCAGTGGCTCGTGGTCCCTCGTTCTGAGGTCCCGTTTGAACCAGACGACGGTTGTCATTGGGTGCGCCTTCCAGAGCGACGGCAACGCTCACTGCAGTAACGAACATTGTCCCAGTCCCGGGCCCATTTCTTGCGCCACGTAAAAGGGCGTTCACAAGCTTGGCAGGCTTTCTCGGGAAGATTGAGCTTCTTGTGCATGTCGATCAATCGATATGGAGATGACTTTCACGAGAATTACGTTGAAACCTCGATTGCGGACTAACCGACGGGTGTTTACGTGTTTTTTACGATTTACGGGTGCCCATCACCTTTTCATGCTTCTACTATGGAAGGTTAGGAGTGTTCAGGGGAGGAAGGGTATGCGTTTTTCGTTATCAATAAGGGTGCTGATGCTCATGGTTCTTCCGGGGCTGGCTGCCTTGCCAGGTGCCGCCAATGGTGCCTTTCGCTGTGGCTCGTCACTGGTGGATGTCGGCGACTGGCCTGTGGAGGTTGAAGAGCGCTGCGGTGCGCCAGACTATGTAGCGACCTATCCCACGGCCACCGTTCCCGGAATAGGTGTTGTTGGCGAAGTTGAGCATTGGTATTACAACCCGGGCCCGCAGGGATTTATTCGCCGCCTTGAGTTCAGGAATGGCAAACTCCGGCATGAGCACAGTCTGGGCTATGGCTTTGCCGGCGACAGTGCCGGTGACTGTTCTCCGGCGCGGCTGCAAAGCGGGCTCAGCGAATTTGAGATGGTGGCCTACTGTGGCGAGCCGCTTTCCCGGCGGGTCACCTGGGAACCCGTTGGCCGCGGGTCAACGGTCGCCGGTCATTACCGTTCCGATCAACTGATACCTGTGGAAGAATGGCTGTACGAAACTGGAAAGACCCAGTTTCGCCGTATTGTGAAATTGCGCAACGGTCGGGTGGTTCACGTGGAGACCGCCAAGAAACCAACGGGAAACTGATTATGGCCCGATTCCGCGATGGACTGCCCGCGCCATCGGTGCTGATGTTTGACTGGCATGGCACGCTGGTGGATACGCACGACGCCATGTTCAGTGCCATGGAGGAGATGCTGCCGCAGTTGGAAGACCTGGGGCTGGTGGACCGGCTGCTGCCCGAGGACAAATGTCGCACCTCTGATGATGCTCGCCTGGTCCGTTACATACGGATCTTCAGGCGGCTGCACCCGCGCATTCTGGCGGAACGGCGGGTATCACGCACCGACATCTTCAACGCCATCTTTGGCGACGATAAAGACGCCAAGCTGATCGCCCATAAAGCCTACAACGATTGTTACCGCAAATACTTTGGTAAGGTGCGGCCGTTCCAGCAGGGCGCTTACGAGTACCTGGCCGCCATGAAAGACATGGGTATCCGGCTGGCGGTGTCCACCAACCGCAACCGGGAGTTCCTCGACAAGGAACTGAACATGGTGGACGAGGGTCGCTGGCGCAACCTGTTTGACGCTACGGTCTGCGCCGATGATGTCACCGAGTACAAGCCCGACCCGGAAGTGATTACCCGCGTGCTGGAGAAACTGGGCCTGCCGCTCGACGAACAGGCCTGGTATGTGGGCGACAGCTACGTGGATATGCTCACGGCCAATCGTGCCGGGGTATCGGGTGTTTTCTACAACGGCGCCTGCTGGGAACCGGATCGCATTGACAGTTGGTTCAGTTATCGCGACGCTCCCGCCGCCATACTGGACAGCTTCGAAGACCTCATTGACCTGCTGGCGTTGCTGGAGCGCCAGCAGCCAGAGGCCTTCCGGGCCACTCCGGCGGAAGTTCGGCCACGGCCTTATCCACGGCCGGAACCGCCACAGCCCCGCATTGAGCCGGACTGGCATCCTGCCGTTGTCAGCCTGATTCGGCCGTCGGTGGTGTTGTTCGACTGGCACGCCACGCTGGTGGATACCCTGGACGCCATGTACCACGCGGTGGACGATATGTTCCCGCAATTCGAGGAACTGGGCCTGGTCAGCCGTATGCTGGCACCGGAAGATAGTAAGACACCGGAAGACGCACGGCTGGTGGCGTATGTACGGGAGTTTGCCAGGCTTCACCCCAAGGTTCGGGCCGACCGCAAGATCTCACGCACCGATATTTTCGAGGTATTGTTCGGGGACGATCAGGAGGCCAAGCAGATTGCCCACAAGGCCTTTAATCGTCACTATCGCAAGCACTACGGCACGGTGAAAGCCTTTGAGCCGAAGGTGCGGGCCGTTCTCGAGGGACTTCGGCGGATCAATATTCAGGTGGGTGTTATTACCAATCGTGACCGGGAGTTCTTCGAGCATGAATTGGCTGCCGTGGAAGATACCGGCTGGACGCATTTGTTCGATGTGGATGTATGCGGAGACGATACGCCGCTGAGGAAGCCTCATCCCGATCAACTTTATCTCGCCGTGCAGAAGCTGGATTACCCGCCAGACCCGAGCGTCTGGTACGTCGGTGATAGCACCACGGACGTCATTGCTGCCAAGCGTGCCGGCATGACGGCAGTGTTTTTCAACGGCGCGCAGTGGGATTTGCCCTGGTTGAACCGGATTTTTCCGGGCACTCACAAGCATCCGGACAAGCCGGATGTGGTGGTCAATGACTTTTCGGAATTCTGGGCGCTGGTGCTGGCCTGCGAAATCGGCCCGCCGTGATCTGTTTACTGAGGCGGGAGGATAGAGGCGCAGTGTTAAGTATTTGATACCATGCTGCCCTGCTTTTTAGCTCGTACGAATAACAATAAAGGCTTATGAATGTCTGATGTAAAAACATCGATTCTGGTTGTCGACGACGACCTGGCGATCCGTGAATTGTTGCATGAACACCTGTCCCGAGTTGGCTACGATGTCATGACCGCAGCCGAAGGCGACAGCATGCGTCGCACGCTGTCAGAGGCGCGGGTCGATCTCATTGTTCTTGACGTCATGTTGCCGGGCGATGATGGTTTTACGCTGTGCCGGGAAATTCGCGAGCACTCGCAGGTGCCGATCATCATGCTGACCGCGAGCTCGGATGAAACCGACCGTGTGGTCGGCCTGGAAATCGGTGCCGATGATTACCTGGCCAAGCCCTTCAGCGCCCGGGAATTGCAGGCCAGGGTCAAGGCGCTGTTGCGACGCTCCGGGTTCAATCGTGCGGACAATCCCCGGTTCGTGTGCTTTGATCGCTGGCGGCTGGACACCCAGGCCCATGAGCTTATCTCGGACCAGGGAGAAACCACGCCGTTGTCCGGCGCGGATTTTTCGTTGTTGCAACTGTTTCTGACGCACCCAAACGAAGTCCTCGACCGTGACACCATTTCCGGCGTCACCCGGGGGCGGGAATCCATGCCGCTGGACCGGGTAGTGGATGTGGCGGTCAGCCGCCTGCGCCAGCGCTTGGGAGACCAGGGGCGCAGCCCCAGGCTGATCAAGACGGTGCGAGGGGCAGGGTATCTGCTGGCGGCAACGGTGACCCATGGCTCGGAATAACGAGGGGGCCCTGGAAACCAGCCGCAAGGTCTGGCGCCTGGTGCCGTCGTCGCTTCTCGGGCGCATTCTGCTGCTGACTCTACTGGCAATGGGCGTTGCCCAGGTCGCCTCCAGCGTGATCTGGGTAGGCACATTCCGCGCACAACAGGTGGAGGGCCTGGTCAGCACCACCCGCAACCTGGCGTCATCAGCGGCGGCAACGACGCAGTTCTTCAAGTCTCTGCCACTGGAATACCGGCATATTGTGCTGGACCAGCTGCGGGATATGGGAGGCTCCCGCTTTTTTGTCTCCCTCAACGACAAACACATCGATATGCGGGCGTTGCCTGATAGTGAACGCAAGCGGCTGGTGACAGACGAAGTCGTGGCGGTGTTGAAAAGCCGGTTAGGCAAGTCGATAAATCTGCACGTGGAATTTGTTCACCCCGATGACCTGCGAATACTGAATACCCAGTTGCCATTGGATGCGTTGCCGAAATCCTGGGCTCACTATGCTTTGACGCTGGAACCCATCAAACCGCCTGTTCTGGTGACCCAGGTGGAGATCGCCACAGGAGAGTGGTTGTACCTGGCTTCGTTGCTGCCGGCGCCCTATGTTTCGCTGGATGATGAAAGCATCCCCGGCCAACAGATTGTGTTTATCCTGGTGATGATAGGGGTTTTGTTCCCGGTGCTGGCCTGGTTGGTGCGCCGCCAGACCCGGCCATTGCACAAGCTGGCCAGGGCAGCGCGGGACTTGCCGCTGGATGAACACCGATCACCATTGAGGGAGCAGGGTAGTGCGGAAATTGTGGCGGTAACCCGTGGCTTCAATACCATGCATCGGCGGCTACAAAGTTACATCAGCGACAGGGATCAGCTATTTCGCGCAATCTCCCATGACCTGAAAACCCCGATAACCCGGCTTCGCCTGCGCGCCGACCTGATTGACGACGCCGACATTCGCGAGCGCTTCGAGAGTGACCTACAGGAACTGGAGCTGTTGGTAAAAGGTGCCTTGCAGGGCATGAAGGATACCGACATCCACGAGAACGTGGAGCTGGTTGATATTGACGGCATGTTACGCCGAATGGCGGAAGCCTATGAAGGAGAGAATCCCCGGGTGGTCGTGGAAGGCGCCTGCGCGGCCTACCGCGGCAAGCCGCTGGCACTGAAGCGTTGCCTGGGCAATCTGGTGGATAATGCGATCAAGTACGGAGAGTCCGCGACGATCAGTGTTGAGGATTCTCCTGAGCAGTTAACGATCCACGTCAGGGATTACGGGCCGGGTATTCCAGATGCCGAACTTGGACGGATTTTCGAGCCCTATTATCGCCTGGGTCAGGAACACCGGCGGGGCCATGGGCTTGGTCTCGGCATAGCCCGTAACATTGCCCAAAGCCATGGTGGCGACCTTGAAATCGCGAATTGGCCAGGCGGTGGCCTGAACGTCACCCTCACGCTGCCCCGACATTGAGGTGGCATGTAACAACCGTGTTACATCGGCCTTTCAGTTTGATACGTTCCTCCCCGAGGTATTGCCATAGACTCCGATATTGCTAATACAACAAAAACAAGGAGTCATTATGAATACCCATAAAATGTATCGTTCTGCCCTGATCCCGGGCGCCAAGCCTCTTCACCGACTGACAGCCGCCGTAGGCGTGGCGTCGTTGGGATTGTTTGCCGGCCAGGCGCATGCCCAGGAGAGCGTGGAAGAACGCTTGTCCGCCCTGGAGCAACAATTGGCTGAGGTCGAACCCCATGCCAAGGGTGAGCAGGGCTTCTCCTTCAACACCTACGCCCGTTCTGGACTGCTGCTCAACAGCGATGGTAAAAGTGCCCCCGGCGGCCCTTACCTGACCCCCGCCGGTTCCGTTGGCGGTGCCGTGGGTCGGCTGGGTAACGAGCCGGATACCTACCTTGAGGCCATCCTCAACTATAGAACCGTGGCGGACAACGGCACCAAGGCTCATTACCGCCTGATGATCGCCGATGCGACAACCTCCAGTAACGACTGGACCGCCGATGATGGCGCCCTGAACGTGCGTCAGGCCTATGTCCAGTTCAGCAATCTGGCCAGCTTTACCGGTATCTTTGAGGACGCCTCGATCTGGGCCGGTAAGCGCTTTGACCGAGACCTGGATTTCGACATCCATTGGCTCGACAGCGATATCGTCTTCCTGGGCGGCACCGGCGCCGGACTCTACGACGTGACGTTTAGCGAGTCGGTGAAATCCAACTTCTCCTTCTATGGCCGCAGCTTTCTGGATTTCCCCTCCGACCCCACCACCACCGACGGCACGTCCGACACCGATAACCTGATCCTCACCGCCAATAACTATTTCGGTAACGTGGAGTGGTTGATCAGCGGCATGTCCGCTGCGGACAACGACGAACGTATCGTCAATGGTGTTTTGGAAGCGGCCGACTCCGGTGTGCATACCATGCTGGCCTACCACGGAGACAGTTTCTTCGGAATCTCCGATGGCAGCTTCAAGGTAGCCCTGCTACACGGCCAGGGCCTGGGCGCGGAGGTCAAGAACATCGGTGCCGATGGCGACCTGCATGAAGATGCCGCCAGCACACGAATCGCGGCCTACGGCACCACTCGACTGGGTGATAGCTGGCGCATTGCCCCGGCAATCATGGCGGAAACCAGTAAAGACCGTTATGTGGAAGGGGACGAGTACCAATGGTTGACCTTCAACACCCGTTTGGCCAACGAATTGGGCGCCAACTTCGAAATGCAGTACGAAGCCTCCTGGCAGGTGATGGACCTGCAAACCGAAGGCTACGAAGGCCGTGGTGACGTGGATGGCGACTACGCCCGATTCACCATCGCGCCAACCTTCAAGCCCCAGGTAGGCGGCTTCTGGAACCGCCCGGAAATTCGGGTTTTTGCTACCTACTCCACCTGGGATGACGAGCTCAACCGCTACGACGGTGGCGATGCCCTGGGGCAGGAAGACTTTGGCGGCAGCCAATGGACCTTTGGTACCCAGATGGAAGTCTGGTTCTGAGCCTGACAAACGTCTCCACGACAAGAATAAGGAGTCATGATATGAAATCGTTCAAGCGTCATCTTACAGCTCTGGCGGTCTCTGCCGCCCTGATGCCAACAGCGGCCGTTCAGGCCGGTGAAGTCGAGGTTCTGCACTGGTGGACCGCTGGCGGTGAAGCGCGCGCTGCGGCCGCCCTCAAGAAAATGATGGAAGAGCAGGGCCACACCTGGAAAGACTTTGCGGTGGCCGGTGGGGGTGGTGAAGCCGCCATGACCGTCCTCAAAACCCGTGCCGTCTCTGGCAACCCGCCCGCCGCGGCTCAGATCAAGGGTCTGGATATTCGTGAATGGGCGGAACTGGGGTTTCTGACCAGCCTGGACAGCGTCGCCGACGCTGAGAACTGGGATCAGCTTATACCTCCGATGATTTCCGACGTTATGAAGTATGAAGGCGAGTACGTGGCCGTGCCGGTCAACGTACACCGGGTAAACTGGCTGTGGGTCAACCCGGAGGTCATGAAGGATGTCGGTGTCGAGGTGCCCACCACATTGGACGAGTTCTTCGACGTGGCCGACAAGCTCAAGGCCGAGGGTTACATTCCCCTGGCGCATGGTGGCCAGCCGTGGCAGGACGCGACCGTTTTTGATGCTGTGGCACTTGCCGAGCTTGGCCCCGATGATTACCGCAAGGCGTTTGTCGACCACGACATGGATGTGATCAACAGCGCCAAAATGGAAGACGTCTTCGCACAATTCGCCAAAGTTATGAGTTATGTCGATGATGATGCGGCGGGCCGTGACTGGAATACCGCCACTGGCATGGTGATTCGTGGTGAGGCGGCCATGCAGATCATGGGCGACTGGGCCAAGGGCGAATTCACCGCCGCGGGCCTGACACCGGGCGAGGATTACGTGTGTGCGCCCGCTCCGGGCACAACCGGCCAATTTACCTTCAACGTGGACTCGTTTGCGATGTTCACGCTCTCCGAGGAAGAGGACATCAAGGCTCAGAAGGACCTCGCCCGAACCATCCTGGAACCGGAGTTCCAGACCCTGTTCAACCAGAACAAGGGCTCAATTCCGGTTCGGACCGACATGGACATGAGTGATTTCGATACCTGTGCCCAGGCGTCGATGAATACCTTCAAGTCCAGTGCCGACGATGGTGGCCTGGTGCCAAGCTTCTCCCACGGGCTGGCGACGACCAGCTACATCCAGGGCCAGATCTTTGATGTGGTCACCAACTTCGTAAACTCCAACAACCCGGACCCGGCAAAAACCACGGACCAGCTGGCAGCCGCCATCCAGTCCGCCATGTAATGCCGTATCAGGCCGCCCGGTGGGCGGCCCTCGGGTTTCTTCAGGGGATTCCTCATGGAACACACTCAACGTCGCCCCGCCGGGGTGGCCAGGGCATCGTCTGGCTTGATGGATGGCCTGCAGCGCTGGTTGCCCAAATTGGTGGTGGCCCCGACCTTCCTGCTGGTTGGCATCGGGATCTATGGCTACATGCTATGGACGGGCGTGCTGTCTTTTACCAATTCCAGCTTCCTGCCCAGTTACAATTTCGTTGGCCTGGAGCAATACGCCAAGCTGATGGAAAGCGAGCGCTGGATCGTCGCTTCATGGAATCTGGCGATCTTTGGTGGGCTCTTTATCGGCATCTGCCTGTTGATCGGTGTGGTGCTGGCGATATTTCTGGATCAGCGTATCCGCCAGGAAGGCGCGATCCGGACTATTTATCTCTACCCCATGGCGCTGTCCATGATTGTCACCGGCACCGTATGGCGCTGGATTCTTAACCCGCGCCTGGGCCTGGAAAAACTGATGCACGACTGGGGCTGGACGTCCTTCAGCTTCGACTGGCTGGTGAACTCCGACTTTGCCATTTACACCATCGTGATGGCGGCAGTCTGGCAGGCTTCCGGCTTTGTTATGGCGCTGTTTCTGGCCGGGCTGCGGGGCGTCGACTCGTCGATTATACGTGCGGCTCGGGTGGATGGCGCCAGCCTGCCGGTGATCTACTGGAAGATCATCCTGCCCTCGTTGCGGCCGGTGTTCTTCAGCTCTGTGATGGTCCTGGCCCACATCGCCATCAAGAGTTTTGACCTGGTAATGGCCATGACAGCGGGTGGCCCGGGCTATTCCACCGACCTGCCGGCGGTGTTCATGTACGCCCATACCTTTACCCGTGGACAGATGGGGCTGGGCTCTGCCAGCGCCATGCTGATGCTGGGTGCGATTCTGGCATTGCTGGTGCCTTACCTGTATTCCGAACTGAGGGAGAAACGCCATGACTGATATGGTTCGTACCGGCTTTCGCCCCAGCCGCATTGCTATCTACGGCGTGCTGCTTCTGGCTTGCCTGGTGTATCTGATTCCGCTGATCGTGATGTTGATCACCAGTTTCAAGACGCCCATGGATATCCGCTCCGGCAACCTGCTGGCAATGCCCACCGACTGGACAACCATCGGTTGGACCAAGGCCTGGTCCGAGGCCTGTACCGGTGTGCAGTGTGAAGGCGTAAAAGGCTATTTCTGGAACTCGTTCAAGATGACGGTTCCGGCGGTGATGATTTCCACGTTGCTGGGCGCCTTTAACGGCTACGTGCTGTCGAAGTGGAAATTCAAGGGCTCAGACCTGTTGTTCGGCATGTTGCTCTTCGGTTGTTTTGTGCCGTTCCAGGTGGTGCTGCTGCCCATGGCAGCCACCCTGGGCAAACTGGGTATGGCCAATACCACCGCTGGCCTGGTACTGGTCCACGTGATCTACGGGGTGGCCTTCACCACGCTGTTTTTCCGCAACTATTACGTGGCCATTCCCGACGCTTTGGTAAAGGCAGCCCGGCTCGACGGCGCCGGCTTTTTCACCATCTTCTTCCGCATCCTTCTGCCCATGTCCACTCCCATCTTCATGGTGTCGCTGATCTGGCAGTTCACCCAGATCTGGAACGATTTCCTGTTTGGCGTGGTGTTCGCCAGTGGCGACAGTCAGCCGATAACGGTCGCCCTGAATAACCTGGTGAACACCAGTACCGGGGTGAAGGAATACAACGTGGATATGGCCGCCGCCATGATTGCCGCCCTGCCAACGCTGGTGGTCTATATCGTGGCCGGCAAGTACTTTATACGCGGCCTGACGGCCGGCTCGGTTAAAGGGTAAAACAACATGTCACAACTTGAACTGCGGGACATCCGCAAGACCTATCCCGGGGCTCTCGATGAGACCCTCAAAGGTATCAACATTGACATCGCCTCCGGTGAGTTCCTGACCCTGGTCGGGCCCTCGGGGTGCGGCAAGTCAACACTGATGAACAGCATCGCCGGCCTGGAATCCATTACCGGCGGGTCGATTGTGGTGGAAGGCAAGGATATATCCACCATGGAGCCGAAGGACCGTGATATCGCCATGGTGTTCCAGTCCTACGCGCTGTACCCCACCATGTCGGTGCGCGAGAACATTGCCTTCGGCCTGAAAATCCGTGGTATGCCGAAAGACGAGATCCAGCAGGAAGTGGAGCGGGTCGCCGATCTGCTGCAGATTTCCGCGTTGCTGGACAAGAAACCGGCCCGGCTTTCAGGCGGGCAGCAACAGCGGGTCGCCATGGGGCGCGCCCTGGCTCGCAGGCCGAAGATCTATCTGTTCGACGAGCCGCTGTCCAACCTGGACGCCAAGCTGCGGGTGGAAATGCGCACCGAAATCAAAAAGCTGCATCAGCGCCTGAAAACCACCATCGTGTACGTCACCCACGACCAGATCGAAGCCATGACCCTGGCGGACCGGATAGCGGTGCTTAAAGACGGCGAACTGCAGCAACTGGGTACACCGAAGGAAGTCTACGACACCCCGGAAAACCTGTTTGTCGCCGGCTTTATGGGCTCGCCGTCCATGAGTTTTATCAATGTGACGGTAGAGCAGGCTGGACCGGGCCTGGTGGTCAACATTGAGGGTAGCGATGGCCGGAAACTTGCCCTGCCAGTGCCGGATTACCTGCAGGGGTGGGCTGGCAAACAGGTGGTGCTCGGCATCCGCCCGGAGCACATAAGCCAGCCAGACGAACAGAAAAGGGATAGCCAGATGGTGGCCGAGAGCCGGTTTACGGTGGAGGTGACCGAACCCACCGGGCCGGACATCCTCGCCGTTATTCGCCTCAACAATGTGGATGTGCAGTGCCGACTGGACGCGGAACACCCGGTGAACTGGGGGGAAGAGGCAGAGCTGATGTTCGACATGAGAAAGGTCGTGTTTTTCGATCCCGATAGCGAGAAGCGCATTCGCCCATAGTCGCCCCAGCACCTCTCTTTGTTCAGAGCTGCTCCAGGTGTGCCAGTAAGTCGTCGGCACGCCGGAGCAGCGCCTCCCGCCTTTCTGGTTTCTGCTTGTCCCAGTTGCGGTACATCATGCCCATACGCGGATTATTGGCGAAGTCGTCCCGGTGGCGGTTGATGAAATGCCAATAGAGTGCGTTGAACGGGCAGGCGTCTTCTTCCGTGGCCTTGTTGACCTTGTAGTGGCAGTTACTGCAATGGTCCGACATGCGCTGGATATACTTGCCGCTGGCTGCATAGGGTTTCGAGCCCAGGTAGCCACCGTCTGCGTGCATCACCATGCCCAGCACGTTGGGCAGCTCCACCCAGTCGTAGGCGTCCGCGTACACCGCCAGGTACCAGTCGCAGATTTCCTCCGGTTTGACGCCGGCCAGCAACGCAAAATTACCAGTCACCATCAGCCGCTGGATATGGTGTGCATAGGCGTTGCGGCGGGTAGCATCGATGGCCTTATGCATGCAGCGCATCTTGGTATCCCCCGTCCAGTAGAACCAGGGCAGGGAACGGGTATTGCCAAGCCGGTTTTCCTGCGCGTATTCCGGCATGTGCAGCCAGTAGATACCCCGCACAAACTCGCGCCAGCCCAGAATCTGGCGGATAAAACCCTCCACAGCATTAATCGGCGCACGCCCCGAATACCAGGCCTGTGCGGCGGCCTCGCAGACGGCCAGTGGATCCAGTAAGCCGCAGTTTATGTAGGGCGAAAGGATAGAGTGGAACAACCAGTCCTCATCGTCGGACATGGCGTCCTGAAAATCGCCGAAACAGGGCAGGGCGAAGTCGATGAAGTACTCCAGCGCCTGCTCCGCGTCCTCGTGGGTAACGGCAAAGTGAAAGTCCTCCGTGGTCCCGAAGTGATCCGTAAAATGCGCCTCCACCAGATCAATCACTTCTCGCGTCACCTCATCGGGCTCGACCCGGAAAGGCGCTGGCGCCGGCGGTTTGCCCGTCCACTTGCGCCGGTTGTCCGCATCAAAATTCCACTCTCCACCTTCCGGTTTACCATCCGGCGTCATCAGTAAACCTGTTTTTCGACGCATCTCCCGGTAGAAAAACTCCATTCGCAGCTGTTTACGCCCCTCTGCCCAGTCCGAAAACCCCTGTTTGCTGGCGATAAAACGCGTATCCGGCCGGATCTCCACCTGCGCACCCAGGCGCCCATGCCACTGGCTGACCTGCTCGTGCAATCGCCACTCGCCGCACTCTGTGGTGGTCACTCTGTCAGCGCCTGTCTCTTTGAGTTGATTGGCGATGACAGCCTCGAGGCTTTGGGATTCGTTATCGGGGTGGTAGGTCTGGTAGTGGACCCGCCAGCCGTCAGCCTCCAGCCGCCGGGCGAAATGGCGCATGGCGCTGAACAGCAGAACCAGTTTTTTCTTGTGGTGATTGGTGTAGCTCGCCTCGTCGTGGACCTCTGCCATCACGATTCTGTCTCGTTCCTTGTCAGCGTTTTCGAGCGCGCTGATGGCGGTGGTCAGCTGGTCGCCGAGTATCAGAATCAGATTGGACATAGCGGGAAGCGTGCTCCGTACCTGGGGTGGCAATAACCAATGATCGCCATGATGTGGTACGAAGAATACGCCAATGGTGCAAGAGTGGTTCAGATGGGAGCTTAGCCCCCGGTCATATTCATAAACCGGAGAATCTGAACATCACCCTCGCTGGAAAAGTGATGGCGTTCCGGTTTCAGGTCCATGGCGTTGATGATGGTCTCGCGGAGTTTGTCATCGGTTTCCGGATGGCCGCGGAGCACGCGACGCAGATCAACGGAATGCTCGTTGCCCAGACAAAGCAGCAGACGGCCTTCTACTGTGACCCGAACGCGGTTGCAGGTGGAGCAGAAATTGTGGGAATGGGGCGAGATGAAGCCGACCCGAACGTCGCTGTCCGGCATGCGGTAGTAGCGAGCGGGGCCGCCGGAATCCTCCGGTGTGGGCACCAGCTCATGGCGCTGGCTGATGATATCGCGCACTTCGTCGCTGGTGCACAGCACCTGACCGCGATCATGATCGGAAATTTCACCCAGTGGCATTTCCTCGATGAAGGTAATGTCCACTTTCTTTTTGCGGGCAAACTCCACCAGTTCTGGTACTTCCTGATCGTTGCCGCCTTTCATGACAACGGTATTGAGTTTGATGCCCTCGAACCCTGCCTCTTTTGCGGCGTCTATACCATCGAGAACCTGGGCAAGTCGGCCAGTGCGGGTGATGCGGCTGAACTTCTCGGCATCCAGGGAATCCAGGCTGATATTCAACCGTTTGAGCCCGGCCTTGCGCAGCGGCTCAGCCATGGTGGGCAACTGGCTGCCATTGGTGGTCATGGCAAAGTCCCGCAGGCCAAGTGTGCCGATTTCCTTGACCAGTTCCAGAATGCCCCGTCTTACAAGCGGCTCTCCCCCGGTCAACCGAATCTTTTCGGTACCCAGGGATACGAAGGTCTTTGCCACCTGGGCAATCTCTTCGAGCGTCAGCACCTGCTGCCGTGGCAGAAAGGTCATCTCCTCGGCCATGCAGTACACGCACCGGAAATCGCAGCGGTCTGTGACGGACAGACGCACATAGTTGACGGTGCGACCAAAGCGGTCTGTCAGCGTGGCGTTGGGCATGGGTAAATTCCCCGTCTGGCTTTGTATACAACAAGCATAACCAATGTGTGGCGAATAACCCAACCCAATATCGACAAAAGAACCATTCGGGCGTAAGAACCGGTTTCATGAATGTTGCGTATAGAGGTATCGGTTTGGCCACTTTCGGTGTGAACCTGATCGATGACTTATTGGAGTTGATGAATGCATATCACCCGTTACACCGATTACTCCCTGCGTGTTCTGGTTTACCTGGCGGTGCAGGGTGATGAGCTGGCGACCATTCAGCAGATCGCCGACAGCTATGAGATCTCCAGGAATCACCTGATGAAAGTCGTTCACCAACTCAACAAGAAAGGCTACATCGAAACCGTCCGCGGCAAGAAAGGTGGGATGCGCCTGCACATGGCGCCGGAGGACATTAACGTTGGTATCCTGGTCAGGGAAACCGAACAGGACCTCAGTGTTGTGGAATGTTTTTCCTCCGGGGATGCCTGCCGCATCACGCCGGTCTGCGGATTGAAATCGATGTTCGGCGAGGCCTTGGCGGCATTCCTGGAGGTGCTGGACCGATATACGCTGGCCGATATTATTCACGACCAGCATCGCCCTCAGTTGCTACGACTTTTGCAGATCGCTTAACCCACTGCCCGGTTTCTGAATTCCGGTAGCAGCCGGTTGCGCATCCGGTCTGGTAGTGAGTAGCCGAAAATGCGTTTCAGCACGGTCGAATACTGTTTGGCAAAGGTGCCGGTGTTGTACGGAATACCGTGCTTCTTGCACACCGCCTGAACCTTCTCAGAGATTTCGGGGTAGCGGTGGGCCGGCAAGTCCGGGAACACGTGATGTTCGACCTGGTAGCTAAGGTGACCGCTCAACAGGTGCACCCACTTACCGCCGGTAAAGTTGCTGGAGCCCGTCAGCTGGCGCAGGTACCAGTGGCCCTTGCTTTCTCCTTCGCACTCTTCTTCGGTGAACGTCTCCGCATCCTGGGTAAAGTGGCCACAGAAAATGACGGTGGACGACCACAGGTTACGAATCAGGTTGGCGCCAATGTTGCCCGCCAGCACCACGGGGGCCACCGGAAAGGTGATCAGCGGGAAGAACACATAGTCCTTGAAGGCCTGACGGCCGCCCTTGCGGAAGAAGTCCTTCAGGAACGGAATCTTTTCCCGTACCGAAATTTCCCGGCGGTGGATTCGTTCAGACTCCAGTTCATGCAGCCCCACCCCCCACTGGAAGAACACGCTCAGCAGAATGTAGTTGATGAACTGCAGGGTATGGGCCGGCTTCCATTTGTCGTCGTCGCTCAGGCGGAGCAGGGCGTAGCCGTAATCCCGGTCCTTGCCAATGATATTGGTGTAGGTGTGGTGCTCGTAGTTATGGGTGCGGCGCCAGGAATCGCCAGTGCACACGGTATCCCACTCATAGGTCTGGGAGTGGAGTGACGGGTCGTTCATCCAGTCATACTGGCCGTGCATGACGTTGTGACCGATTTCCATGTTCTCGATAATCTTGGAGATGCCCAATGCCGTGGTGGCCGCCAGGAATACTGGCGGGATAAACCCAAAGGGCATCAGCACCCGGCCACCGATTTCGAGGGATCTGTGAAGCCGAACGATCTTGCGGATGTAACGGGCGTCTCGTTCGCCGAGATCGGAGATCACCTGGTCACGAATGGTGTCCAGGTCTTTTTCAAGCTCTTTCAGTTGTGTTTCGTTCATCGTCTTCATGGTGACTGTGACTCCTTGCAGAATGGTCGAACCAGGTCTGCGAATAATGGGTTCAGGCGTTGTGGTGGGGCCGGTCAGAGTTCAACAGACACCGGCCCGCTCGGAACAGACACACAAAGCTGAATGGTTTCCTCGCCCGGGCCGGATGCTTTCCCGGTCAGGCGGTTGATCACAGTGCCGCTGGTCTTGCGGCAACTGCACTGGTGACAGATGCCCATGCGGCAGCCGTAGCGTGGCGACAGTTTCGCGGCCTCGGCAATGTCCAGCAGCACCGCATCGCCTTCGGACGAGACATCCAGGTTGCTGCGTTGGAAATGCACCGCTCCTCCGAGGGACTCGGTGTCGAGATTTGCGGTCGGCGCGGAGAAGAAGGTGCTGTGAATGCGGTCTTCGCCAATCCCCCGCCGATACAGGAGATCGTTGGCCAGATCCATGAGCCCTTTCGGCCCGCAGAGGTAGCACCGCCGGGCCGCAATGCCGGGAACCTCATCCAGATGTTGCTCGCTGAGGAACTGGGGCGGGTGGGTGTCGCTGGTGGCAAACACCTTCAGGGTGAAGGCCGGCCAGCGACTGGCCAGCGCGTGCAGCTTTTCCGCAGCAATCACATCGGCCTGGGTGCGCACGAAATACAGCAGGGTCACCGGCGCCCGATAGTCTGATGCCGCCATGGTTTCCAGTTGGCTCAGCACCGGGGTGATGCCGCTGCCACCGGCGATGTATAGGGCTGGCTCCTGCGGATCGGGAATCCGGAAGTCGCCGAACGCCTCGCCCAGCCCGATGACCGCGCCTGGCTCCAGGTGGTCGTGCATCCAGTTGGTCACCAGGCCACCGGGAAGCCGTTTGATGGTCAGGGTGACGGTGCCGTCTGCGCGCCATTGAATGGGCGAACTGGACAGGCTGAAGGTTCGGTTGCGACGCACGCCGTCAACATCGATGCCAATATTGACGTGCTGGCCGGCGGCAAAGCCTTTCCAGCGCCCGGCCGGCGCCAGGACAAAGGTTTTGGTGTCGGCGGTTTCGTTGTAGATGGCCTTCACCCTGGCCGGCGTGTATTGCCGTACCCACATGGGGTTGATGCGCTCCAGCAGGGGATCAAAAAAGGCAGCCGGGTCGTCCCGGTTAAAAAGCTGCCTGCCCAGCCAGTGCAGGGTCGGTGACTTTTCCAGTACAGATATCATGATTGCTCTCCTTTGTACTGATGTGTACAAGTGTTCACTAATGTGTACGACTGTACACAGCGAAGTGTTAGGCGGCAATCAAGCCACTAACATTGTCCTATAATGACAAGTTTGGGTTATTTTTAGTGTGGGCCTGTGTACACTTGTTGGCTTGTGATCAACCGATGAGCTAGTTCCAGGCGATGGCAGAAAAACAACGACGTAAGCCGGGTGAAACCCGCGAGAAACTGATGAACGCCGCATTGGCCCTGGTGGGAAAGGGGCGGCACTTTGCCAGCCTGGGCATCCGCGAAGTCACCCGACAGGCAGGCGTGGTGCCGACGTCTTTTTACCGGCACTTCCGCAACATGGATGACCTTGGGCTGCAGTTGGTGGACGAATTGGGGCTGGTGCTTCGACGGATGATGCGCGAGGCGCGGGCGAACGTATTGCAGGCGGACAAACTGATCGACGAATCAGTTGGTATTTTTATCTCCCATGCCCGCAATAAACGCAGTTTTTTCATGTTTATGGCCCAGGGGCTGGCGGGGGAGAGCCGGGCGGTACAGGAAGGCATCCGCAGCGAAATGCGTTATTTTGCCAGCGAACTGGCCAATGATCTTCGGCGTCTGAAAGTGGCGGATCACCTGAGCGATGCCGACCTGGATATGACCTGCGACCTGGTGGTGCGCAGTGTGGCCTTCAGCCTGACGGACATCCTGGGGATCTCTCCCGACGACGACTATCAGGAAGAACAGGTGCGGCAGCGAACCGCACGCTTTCTACAGCTGATATTTGTGGGCGCAGCCAACTGGAAGAGTCAGTCCTGAGCCCACGTTGTGTTTCGGGTCACATGACGCTTTCGGCATCCTTGTAGAGGGATCGCACAGGCTGAGCGAACACCCGTTGCACCATGGGCTCGAAGTAGGAAAGCGGTAACGTTTCCGCATCAGGGTCGAACGCGGGTGAGTCATACTTGTGAACAAACTCGATGGTGCGTTCGAAGTGTGGATGGTCCCGGTACTGGTCTCTCATATCCCGGTTCATACCGAGATAGTGAAAGAAAAAGTAGCCCTGAAAGATGGCGTGGTGTTTTACCATCCAGTGATTAGCGTCGCTGACGAACGGTTCCAGTAGCACTGCGGCGACATCCGCATGGTTGTAGGTGCCCAGGGTGTCACCGATGTCGTGTAGCAGGGCGCAAACCACATACTCGTCGTCCTTCCCGTCCCGGTGTGCCAGGGTAGCCGTTTGCAGGCAGTGCGTCAGCCGGTCAACCGGAAAACCACCAAAGTCGCCCTCCAGCATTTTGAGGTGCGATAGAATTCGATCTGGCAGGCCTTTGGCGAATTCCCCGAAAGACGATGCGATGACCTGCCAGTCTTCGGCCTTGCCGTCTTTCATATGAGTAAACGTGGCCTGGTTCTTTGTCGGTTGGTTCATACTGTTCTCCCCCTTATTCCCGGAAACTGGCATCAATGCGGTCGAGCTTGCGTAGCAGGCCCGGCCAGGCCAGCTTGCCGCCCAGGCCTTTGGTCACCTGATCCGCCTGTTGCCGGATGGTATCCACAATGCCGGCAGGAATTGGCGTCAGTGGGCGATCGCCCGACAGTGCCCTGATCTGAATCTGACAGGACGTTTGCAGTATGTACATGGCCAGGAAGGCATCGGGAATACTGGAGCCGGTGGTCAGCAGGCCGTGGTTGCGAAGAATCATGAAATTGGTATTACCGAGATCCTTTTGCAGGCGGGCCTTCTCGTCTTCCCTTAGCGCCACACCTTCATAGTCGTGATACGACAGGCTTGCCAGTGCAAACAGGCTCTGCTGGGATAGCGGCAGCAGGCCCTCCTGTTGGGCGGATACAGCAATACCGTCGGTGGTGTGCAAATGCATGACGCAGGCGGCATCGTCCCTGACCTGGTGGATGGCGCTATGGATGGTAAAACCCGCGGGATTGATATCGAAGTCGTCGGGGTTGATCTTGTTGGCGTCCTGATCCACTCGCACCAGGCTGGAGGCTGTAATTTCCTCGAACATCATACCGTATGGATTAATAAGAAAGTGGTGCTCGTCACCGGGTATCCGTGCGGAGATATGGGTGAATACCAGATCGTCCCAGCCGTATAGGGCGACCAGACGATAGGCCGCGGCGAGGTCGACTCGGAGCTGCCATTCTTCCTTGCTGACCTGATCTCTTTTTGACGGAATTGAAAGTTGTTCGGACATGGTGCGGCCTCTCAAATCGGGTGTTCTTGTTGTGGTGAGTGTTTAGCCATTCATTGAGTGTAGGTGCGAGTGATCGGCGAAGACTGTCAAATCGTTTACAATTTCTTCCCATGAAGAATATCAAGACTGTCCTTGCCCGCTGCCCTTTATTCTCTGGCTTTTCAGAGTCGGCGATTGATGACCTGGAAGGTATCGCACGGATTCGCCGTTTTGAGGCTAACGAACTCATCTACAGTAAAGGTTCGGCAATATCGACCCTCAACATCATTGCCAGCGGGGTGGTTCGCATCAGTTCTGTGAACCCTGCAGGTCGGGAAGCCACCCTGATCATGTTCAGCGCGGGTACCTGGTTCGGAGATTCAGTGTTTTCTCCCGGGATGCGACGGGTATACGGCGCTACTGCCCACGAGGCCGTAACGCTGATAGAAATACCGGGCGAGGCATTTCGCGAACTCATGGCGACATACCCGGAAGGCTACCCGGTTATTCTTGATATGGTCAGCCGACGGCTATGGGCCGCTATGTCCATTATTGAGGATGATGCACTACGAGGTGTTGCCGCCAGGATAGGGCGACGACTGTTGTTTCTGGCGGAAATCCAGGGCAATGGCGACGTCGGCACTGACCCGGTCACGATCTGGATCACCCGCGAGCACATTGCCAATATGATGGGCATGACCCGCCAGGGCGTGCATAAGTGGATTAAAGACTTTGAGCGTTCAGGGCTGCTGGAGCTGGCTTACGGCCGGATCGTATTACCGGATCCGACCGCATTGCAGCGACACCTGGAGACCATTGAGTAACTCAGCCCCACGGGCACCGGAGCCCTGTTAGCTCTTTTCCGCAGTCTTTTTGCGAGGCGCCTTTCGAGCGTTGGTTTTGGTCTGATTTGGTGGTGGCGAAACCAGGCTTTCCAGTTCATCCAAAGCCTCACCGGTGTAGACCGCCAGCTTCTGCATACTGGGCAACGTATCGCGGCAGCCCGTGAAACCGAAGTTGAGCGAGCCGGCGTAGCTCAGGCAAGTAATGTTGAGCGCACCGCCGTGGGCAATAAGCGAAACCGGGTACATCGCCTCCAGTCGTGCTCCTTCATAGTAAAGGGTTTCCCCTGGCCCTGGCACGTTGGAGATGGTCACGTTGAACACCGGGCGCATTCGCCCGCCCAGGCCTGACATCAACTGCAGGATGTAGGGCGACATCAGCAGCATGGTGTATTGGGTCAGGGCTTTACGCGGCAGTTTCTGAAGGTGTTGTTTGGCCCTGCGGGTAGAGTGTTTGATGCTCTTCAGCCGCTTGAGGGGATCGGCTTCGTCGGTCGCCAGTGAGGCAATCATGAAGCTGATCTGGGTGCCCGTGCCCTGGTCATCGGAGGGGCGGATATTCACCGGAATTCCGGCGGTGAGTGGCGTATCCGGCAAACCATCCTGTTCAACAAGAAAGCGGCGCAGGGCAGTGCCACAGAGGTAGAGCACAATGTCGTTCAGGGAGCCGTTGGACGCCTGGGCGACCTGTTTGATCCGTTCGAGCTGGTAGTGCTGGGTGGCAAACCGCCGCTGACCGGTGACCCGGTGATTGAGGGCGGAAACCGGGCCGGCAAAGGGCGCGGTCAGCCCCTCTTCCGGGTGCCGTGCGGACTGGATCAGGCGGTTCATCGCATTCCAGAGCCTCGGCGCCATGTCGGCCTGAATCCTCAGGGCTTCCATGGCCTGGGACAGGGCGGCTGAAATGCTGGCTTCGGAATCTGTCTTGCTGCCCCGTGTCCGCTCCGGGCGTACCGACCATGGCGGCAGCATATTAATCTCACCGGGGTCCTCGCTGAGCACCCGCTGCATCAGCCGAACACCGCTTATGCCATCAATCATGGAATGATGCATCTTGGTGTAGAGGGCAAAACGGTTGTTCTCCAGGCCCTCGATAATGTGGCATTCCCAAAGCGGGCGGGAAAAATCCAGCGGGTTGGAATGCAGCCTGGATACCAGGATGCCAAGTTCCCGTTCACTGCCGGGGCGCGGCAACGCCGAGTGTCGAACGTGGTAGTCGAGATCCAGCTTCTTGTCGACCTTCCAGGACGGGGCGACCAGGCGGCCCAGGAACCCCGAAAAGGCGAGCTTGTAGCACCAGGGCGGCGCTACATCGGCATCGGCTTTCATGCGGGCGAGCATGTCTCTTAGAAACGTCTCCGGAGCATCTTCCGGTAGTGAAAAAATCTGCAGGTTGCCGACGTGCATCGGGGTGTCTTCCGATTCCACCGCCAACCAGGAAGCGTCCAGTGTGCCCAGGCGTTTCATTGATCGTCCTCTTGCTTTATGAAGCTGCCAAACTGCACTGAATCTGATGCGTTTGGATTCGTATAGTTGTTGTTCGAAAGTATACGCAACAACCGGGACAATCACACGAACAAGCAGGTTGAAAGGTTCAGGTTTTTGCGCGCAATCCCATTCCTACCCTTTGCGCAATTACATGTTGTTGCGAATCCATATTCACTCTTTTTCGGCAGCTTATGCTATTTTCACTAGCTGGCTAATCTAATCACAACAACAATCCTTGGAGGCTTTGTGGAATCGAGTCCACTGATCTCTGCGGGGCTGCCGATTGCCCTGTTTATCATCATGATCGGTATAGGTATGACCCTGACGGTCAGGGACTTCCGCCAAGTGGCGGTGTATCCAAAAGGGATGGTGGTGGGTACTGTTGCCCAGATACTGCTCATGCCCATGGTGGCCTTTGCCATTGCCTCCATGCTCGACCTGTCATCGGCAATTGCCGTGGGACTGGTGATCATTGCGGCCTGCCCGGGTGGCACCACCTCAAATCTGTTCGTACTGCTGTCCCGGGGGAACATCGCCCTGTCGATCGTGCTGACGGTCACGGCCAGTCTTATCACCATCGTGACACTGCCGTTGTTCACCAACTATGCGCTTCAACTCTATGCCGGCACGGAGGAGTCCATCGCGCTACCGGTGGGAAGAACGGTAGGCATGCTGGTGGGTATTGTCCTGTTCCCTGTGGCGATTGGGATGGTTTTCCGTACCCGGGCGCCAGAACTCTCACGCCGCGCGGAAAGCGCGGTCAGCGTGTTCGGGGGTGTGGTACTGGCGTTGCTGGTTGTCGGGCTGATCTGGGGCGTACGAGACCAGATTTGGGACCTGCTGCGACAGGCCGGCCCGGCCACCCTTCTGCTGAACATTGCCGGTATATTCCTGGGGCTCCTGGCGGGCCGCGCCGTGGGCCTGACCCAGCGCGAATCCATTGCAGTTGCCGTGGAGTTGGGCATCAAAAACAGCACCATCGCCCTGCTGGTGACGCTGACGTTACTGGAGTCCAGCACCATGTCGATTCCTGCGGCGGTATACGGCGTGCTGATGTTCCCGATCGGGTTCCTGCTGGCGGCCTACGGCCGGAAGGTGATTCCCGCCACTACCATCACTACCACCCCCCAACCGGGCCCAGAGACCAAGGCCGGGTAGGCAGGGCGCTGCTTAGTGGCTATGCTCCTGACTTGGGCCGTTTTTTCTGTCGGGGGCTGCCATCATGAATTTTCTCAACGGAATAACCCTGCTGCTGGTGTATCAGTTGGTAGGGGAAGTTACTGTTCGTCTTCTGTCACTGCCGATTCCAGGGCCCGTGCTGGGTATGGTGATGTTGTTCCTGACGCTGATGATTCGGGGCGCCACGCCAGAGCCACTTGAGAACGCTTCCAGCGCATTGCTTAGCCATCTGTCGCTACTGTTCGTGCCGGCGGGTGTTGGCATGATGAGTCATTTTGGCCGGATTGCGGATGAGTGGCTGCCGATCACGCTGGCTCTGTTTCTCTCCACTATTATCACCATGGTCGCTACCGCAGGCATTATGCAGGTAACCTCGCGATGGTTTAGCAGCCCCGAAGATGCGGGAGGGCAGAGGGATGAATGAGCCGGTCATTCGTGATATCTGGGTTTATCTTTCGACATCGCCATTGCTTGGCCTGACCATAACGCTGGTGGCCTATGGCCTTGCCTATCGGCTCTATCTCAAGTCCAACTCCAGCCCCCTGGTCAATCCGGTGGTTACCTCAGTGGCAATGCTGATTGCCCTGTTGATGCTCACTGGTACCTCCTACGAGGAATACTTTGAAGGCGGTCAGTTCGTTCACTTCCTGTTGGGGCCTGCCACGGTGGCTCTGGCGGTTCCCCTTTACCAGCAGTTTTCCCGGCTGCGCCAGCTCTGGCTGCCGGTATCCATTTCCCTGGTGTGTGGTGTTGTGATTGCAGCGGGCAGTTCCATCGGGCTTGCCTGGATGCTTGGCGGCTCCACGGAAATCCAGGTGTCCCTGGCGCCCAAATCCGCCACGGCGCCGGTTGCCATGGGGATTTCCGAAACCATCGGTGGCATTCCGTCTTTGACCGCCGTTCTGGTGGTGGCCACAGGTATTGTCGGCGCTGTGCTCGGTACCAAACTGTTTGAATGGATGCGTATCACCGACGACAGTGTGAAAGGCATCGCCATGGGCGTCGCGGCCCATGGTATTGGCACAGCAAGGGCGTTTCAGGTCAGCTCCCAGATGGGGGCTTTTTCGGGGCTGGCGATGGCGCTGTCGGCGTTTGCGACGGCGTTGATTGTGCCCTGGTTAGTGGATTTACTCGGAATTTAACCCGGCAGCAGGAGGTAAGGTGGTCGTTCCCAGGAGGTTAGTCGTGGTCTTTCCAGCGTTGATATCCGCTGGAACATGGGCTAACGCCAACGCGCAGCAGAGCGTGGAGTCGCAAGACAATGTCATCAAGGTGACGTCCCCCCGCCTTGAGAGAGACCTCTACGAAACCCCCGCTGCGGTTTCCGTGACCAATGCGCCGGATATCCAGGAGGGCCAGCAGAGGCTGCAACTGGACGAATCCCTGGATACCGTCCCTGGCCTGTTCTTCCAGAACCGCTACAACTTCGCCCAGAATCTGCGGCTGTCCACCCGCGGTTTTGGCGCCAGAGCGCCATTCGGTATTCGCGGCATTCGTATCCAGGTGGATGGCATCCCCTACACCTTGCCCGATGGGCAGTCTCAGATTGATGCGGTGGACCTGGACTCGGCACAGCGCATTGAAGTGATTCGCGGGCCGTCGTCGGTTCAGTACGGTAACGCCTCGGGCGGAGTGATCGACATTACCACGGCCCGGGGAGACGAACGGCCGCCGGGCGCACGCCTGCGTCAGGATGTGGGAAGCAACGACTATTACAAAACCACGTTTCAGGCCAACGGAAATGAGGGAGCGACGAGTGGCATCGCAACTGCGTCCTGGCTCAACTACAACGGTTACCGCGATCAGAGCCAAGTCGAGAAAGGTCTTTTCAATGGGCGGGTGTCTCATGGTTGGGGAGCAGGCCAGCGTTTAACGGCCACCTTCAATGCCTTGCACACGCCGAAAGCAGAAGATCCCGCCGGTCTGACAGCGAGCCAGGTGGAACAAAATCGCCGCCAGGCGACGGCCAATGCCGAACGGCTTGATGCCGGCCAGGACGTTGACCAGCAGACGCTGGGGTTGCTTTATGAAACCGCCGAGATGGGTACTGGGGATCTGACCGTTAGTACCTTTTTCACGCACCGTGACTTTGCCCAGCAACTGCCGTTTCCCGGCCCCAGCCGGATTGCCTACGACCGGCAGTTTTATGGCGTCAGTACGGACTACCAGCAGGGCAGCGAGGTAGCGGGCCTTCCGCTGACCTGGGTGGTGGGCGCGGATCTTCATCGCCAGGTTGATGAACGCCGGCGCTATTCGGTGTCGTTTGACGGTGATGTCACCGGACAAACCCAGGACGAAACCCAGAACGGCACTACCGCCGCGGTGTTTGCCCAGGGTGATCTGGCATTGACGGAGCGCCTGAACGTGTCTCTGGGCACCCGGTTTGATCGCTTGCGGCTATCGGTGGACGATCACAGGACCAGCGACGGCGACGATTCCGGCAGCCGCACCTATCGGGAATTCAGCGGCTTTGCGGGAGTCAGCTATCGGTTGGCGCCACGCCAGCAGTTCTACGCCACGGTGGGCACGGCCTTTGAAGCACCCACCTTCACGGAGTTTGCCAATCCCGACGGCAGCGGTGGCTTCAATCCAGACATTGAGCCCCAGCAGGCGCTTAACCGGGAAATGGGTATCCGCGGCGCCTTGGGGCAGGGGATCCGTTATGACCTGGCGCTGTTTTCCATCCGGGTGGATGACGAAATCCTGCCTTACGAGATCAATAATCGAACTTTCTACGAAAACGCCGGGCGCACAGAACGGAATGGGCTAGAACTCGGCCTGAAGTGGGACATTTCTTACGCCTGGCGCGTAACCAGCGCCGTGACCCTGGCGGACTACACACTCAAGGACTTTACCGACGAGCAGGGCAATGACGCCGATGGCAATCGCCTGCCGGGGTTACCGCAGGAACAATGGGTCACGGAAGTAGAGTGGCGCGGTGACGGGCAACAATTTGCTGCCCTGGAATGGCAGTATGTCGGTGATCTGTACGCCGAGAACAGCAACCAGACCAAGGTCAACGACTACTGGCTGTTGGGGATTCGGGCCGGTGACAGCGTTCGCCTGGGCAGCCAGAGCTTCAGCGTCTACGGCGGTATCCGCAATCTGCTGGATGAGGATTACTTCAGCAACATCCGCATCAACGCCAACGCAGACAGGCCCATCGAAGATCGCGGATACTATGAACCCGCGCCCGGCAGAACCTTCTATGCCGGGCTGGAGTGGGCATTCTGACAATCAATGGCCACATTCAATCCGCGTCGTCCGGCTCCCGTTCCGGGCAGTGGCATTCTTCCATGACCACGCCGTTTTCGACGCTTTCCAGATGGACATCAAAGCCCCACAAACGATGCACGTGACGAAGCACCTCGTTAGTGTCGTCGCCAAGTGGGACCCGGTCGACGGGAATGTGCCGCAGGGTCAGTGAGCGATCGCCCCTGACATCCACGTTCCAGACCTGGATGTTGGGTTCGCGATAGCTCAGGTTGTATTGCCGTGCGAGCTTTTCCCGAAGGCTGCGGTAGCCAGGGTCATCGTGGATGGCTGTGATCCGGTAGACGTCTTCCTCGTCATCGTTCTGAATGGCAAAAAGCTTCAGGTCCCTCATTACTTTTGGGGACAGGAATTGCTGGATGAAGCTCTCATCCTTGAAATTCTTCATGGCAAAATGCAGGGTTTCCAGCCAATCAGAACCGGCAAAGTCCGGAAACCATTCCCGGTCCTCGTCGGTGGGGTTTTCACAGATCCGACGCAGATCGGTGAACATCGAAAAACCCAGGGTGTAGGGGTTGATGCCTGAATACCAGGGGCTGTCAAACGGTGGCTGGTAAACCACAGCCGTATGGCTTTGCAGGAACTCCATCATAAAGCCGTCGTTCACCAGACCCTTGTCGTACATCCGGTGCAGCAGAGTGTAATGCCAGAAAGTGGCCCAGCCCTCGTTCATCACCTGGGTCTGGCGCTGAGGGTAGAAGTACTGGCCCAGCTTGCGAACGATACGAATGATTTCCCGTTGCCAGGTCTCCAGCAGTGGCGCGTTCTTCTCGATGAAGTAGAGGATGTTTTCCTGGGGTTCCTCCGGGTAGCGCTTCTTGCGACTCACCGGGTCGTCGTCCTCGCCCAGTTTGGGGATGGTGCGCCAAAGATCGTTGAGCCGGCGCTGCTGGTATTCCTCTCGCTCTTTTTGCCGTCGCAGTTCCTCGGCGGCGGAGATCGGCGCGGGGCGCTTGTAGCGGTCAACACCGTAGTTCATCAGGGCATGGCAGGAATCCAGGATTTCTTCAACCGCGTCGAGGCCATAGCGCTCCTCGCATTCCGCCACGTAGTTGCGGGCAAACACCAGGTAGTCAATGATGGCGCTGGCGTCGGTCCAGGTTCGGAACAGGTAGTTGCCCTTGAAGAATGAGTTGTGGCCATAGGAAGCGTGGGCAATGACCAGTGCCTGCATGGGCAGGGTGTTCTCCTCCATCAGGTAGGCAATGCAGGGGTCTGAGTTGATCACGATCTCGTAGGCAAGGCCCATCTGCCCCCGCTGATACCCTTTCGAGGTAGACAGGAACTGCTTGCCGAAGGACCAGTGGTGGTACCCCACGGGCATGCCGACGGAGCTGTAGGCGTCCATCATCTGTTCGGCGCTGATCACCTCTACCTGGTTGGGGTAGGTGTCGAGGCCGAACTCTGCCGCACATTTGGCGATTTCCTCGTCGTACTTCTCGATCAGCGGGAAGGTCCACTCAGAACTGGTGGATATGGGTTCCCGGGTTTTCGGCTCGTTGGGTCTGTCGATGGTGTCGGTCATGCGGCTTTCCTCTCGAACAACTGGCGGAAGACCGGATAGATTTCACCAGGATCGGCGATCTGTTGCAGCGCGAAGCTCTGCGGGAACCGCTCCTGGATCTTCTCGTATTCGTACCACAGCATCTGGTGATCCTGGGGCGTGATCTCCACATAGGCGTAATACTGCACCAATGGCAGGATGCTGTCGGCCAGCAACTTGCTGCAGATGGGAGAGTCGTCGTTCCAGTTGTCGCCGTCCGAAGCTTGGGCGGCATAGATGTTCCATTCCGCAGGAGAATACCGGGACTCGATGATCTTGTGCATCAGCTTGAGGGCGCTGGAGACAATCGTGCCGCCGGTTTCCCGTGAGTAGAAGAACTCTTCCTCGTCCACTTCCTTGGCGCTGGTGTGGTGGCGGATGAAGACCACTTCGATCTTCTTGTAGTTCTTCTTCAGGAACAAATACAGCAGGATGAAGAAACGTTTGGCGATGTCCTTGTGCATCTGGGTCATCGACCCGGACACATCCATCAGGCAGAACATCACGGCGCTGGTGGCTGGTTGTGGCTTCTTGATGTGCTGGCGGTAACGCAAGTCAATTTCGTCAATGAACGGAATGCGCCGAACATTGGCCTTGAGATCGGCAATTTCATCCTCCAGGGCTTTGATCTGGTCCTCGTGGCTGAACGCCGGGTCCAGATCCTCCGGTGCACTTCTCAGTGCGGCCAGCTCTTCCTCCATTCGGCGTATTTTCTTGCGGCGTGCACCGCCGAGCCCAAGGCGGCGGGCATGGGCGCCTCGTAACGAACGAACCACGTCCAGCTTGGCGGGGATGCCCTGAGTTGAAAAACCGGAGCGAACGTATTTGAACGCCTCGGTGTCTTTCAGTTTTTTACGGGCTAGATTGGGCAGCTCCAGATCATCAAACAGAAAGTCGAGGAATTCTTCCTGGGTGATCTGGAAGGCAAACTCATCCATGCCTTCGCCGTCCGGGCTGGCCTGGCCTTGTCCCTGGCCTCCGCCGCCACCTCCCGGAGGTTTGGGCACCGTGTCACCCGTCACAAACTCCTTGTTGCCCGGATGCACCATCTCCCGTTTGCCGCCCTGGCCATGGTGGAAAATCGGTTCGTCAGTATCCCGGGAGGGAATACTGACGTTCTCGCCACGCTCAATATCCGTAATGGAGCGCCGGTGAACCGCGTCCGCCACTGCCTTTTTGATGTGATGGCGGTAACGGCGCAGGAAACGTTCCCGGTTTACCGCGCTCTTGTTTTTGCCGTTCAGTCGCCGGTCGACTACGTGGGTCATACCCATAGTTTCACTCCAGTTCAGCGTATGAAGGCTGACTTATTGAGACTTACGAACCCGCAGGTACCATTCCGCAAGGAGACGGACCTGTTTCTCCGTGTAGCCTCGATCGACCATACGTTCGACGAACTGCTTGTGCTTGTTCTGATCCTCCTGGCTGGCCTTCGGATTGAAGGAAATAACCGGCAGCAGGTCCTCGGTATTGGAGAACATTTTCTTCTCGATCACGCTGCGCAGTTTTTCGTAGCTGAGCCAGGACGGGTTGCGACCCTGGTTGTTCGCCCGTGCCCGCAACACGAAATTGACCACCTCGTTGCGGAAGTCTTTCGGGTTACTAATGCCGGCAGGCTTCTCGATTTTCTCCAGCTCGTCGTTAATGGACGAGCGGTCGAGAATTTCCCCGGTTTCCGGATCACGGTATTCCTGATCCTGAATCCAGAAGTCGGCATAGGTGACGTAGCGATCGAACAGGTTCTGGCCGTATTCGCTGTAGCTTTCGAGGTAAGCCGTCTGGATTTCCTTGCCAATAAACTCAACGTAGTGAGGCGCCAGGAACTCCTTGATAAACCGCAGGTAGCGGTCGTGGGTTTCGGCCTGGAATTGCTCCTGCTCGATCTGTTTTTCCAGCACATAGAGCAGATGCACCGGGTTAGCCGCCACCTCCGTGGTGTCAAAGTTGAACACCTTGGACAGAATCTTGAACGCGAAACGGGTGGATAGTCCGTCCATGCCCTCATTCACGCCGGCTGAATCGCGATATTCCTGGATGGATTTGGCTTTGGGGTCGGTGTCCTTGATGTTCTGGCCATCGTAGACCCGCATCTTGGAAAAGATACTGGAGTTTTCCGGCTCCTTGACCCGCGACAGGATGGAGAACTGCGCCAGCATATCCAGGGTATCCGGTGCGCAGGGGGCGCCGGAGAGGGAACTGTCGCGCAGCAGTTTGCGATAGATATCAATCTCTTCGGTCACGCGCAGGCAGTAAGGCACCTTGACGATGTATACCCGATCAAGGAAGGCCTCGTTATGCTTGTTGTTGCGGAAAGTCTGCCACTCGGACTCGTTGGAGTGGGCCAGGATAATACCGTCGAACGGCACGGAGCCCATGCCTTCAGTGGTGTTGTAGTTGCCTTCCTGGGTGGCGGTGAGCAACGGATGCAGCACCTTGATAGGCGCCTTGAACATTTCCACGAATTCCATCAGGCCCTGGTTGGCCTTGCACAGACCGCCGCTGAAGCTGTAGGCGTCCGGGTCATCCTGGGAGAAGTCTTCCAGCATGCGGATATTCACCTTGCCTACGAGGGCGGAGATGTCCTGATTATTGTCATCGCCCGGCTCGGTCTTGGATACACCCACCTGGTCCAGTACCGATGGGTACATCTTCACCACACGGAACTGACTGATGTCGCCGCCGTACTCGTGCAGGCGTTTTACCGCCCAGGGCGACATGATGGACTTGAGGTAGCGGGGCGGGATGCCGTATTCCTCTTCAAGAATACTCGCATCCTCGGCGGGATCGAACAGGCCCAGTGGCGACTCGTTGACTGGTGAGCCTTTGATCGCATAGAAGGGCACTTTCTGCATCAGTGACTTGAGTTTTTCAGCGAGCGAGGACTTGCCGCCACCGACGGGGCCAAGCAGGTAGAGTATCTGTTTCTTCTCTTCCAGGCCCTGGGCAGCATGGCGGAAGAAGGAGACGATGTTTTCCACAGCCTCTTCCATGCCATAGAACTCGGAGAATTCCGGGTAACGCTTGATCACCTTGTTGGAAAAGATACGTGACAGCCGGGAGTCACGGGATGTGTCGACAGGCTCCGGCTCGCCAATGGCCAGTAACATCCTTTCTGCGGCAGTGGCGTATGCCGCCGGGTCCTTTTTGCAGATCTCCAGGTATTCCTCAAGAGTGTATTCTTCTTCCTGAGTTGCTTCATACCGGTCTTTGAAATGCTGCATTATGCTCATAGATGGCCCCTCGCTTGCTCTCTTGCCATGAAAAGACAGCTTTTAGTTCACACAATATCCCCGTTGCTGTTGGGTCCGCCGCTCCAGGCGGTCGTTATGGTTATGGGTGGAAGTATAGGGAGTAACAGACCGATTTACGCTGACGCGTTTATGTCGGTCTTGTTACTGTGAGCTTAGTTCAAGCTTCGGGACTTGGACAGGAGTAAAAGCGTTAAGGTTCATTAAATTGTGTATCAGCGCTTTCTGAGACGGAACACGCTCTCCGTCGCGCCAGCAAGGCCTTTACGCTTGGTAAAAGGGTGATCTTTTGCCAGTGTATTGGTGAGTATGTGTTCGATCTCGTAATCAGCGGAGTATAGTTTTAGTACTTCTTCGTCACTGACGTTGAACGGCGGGCCCTTGATGTCGGCGTCGTAGTCCAGAGTGATCAGAAGTATGCGGGTGCCATCCGGAATCACGGCGGTCAGGTGGTCGACATAATCCTGGCGCATGTGGGGTGGCAGCGCGATCAGGGCGGCACGGTCGTACACCAGCCGGACGTGCTTCAGGTCTTCTGGCACCAACTGGAAAAAATCGCCGCACCAAAGCTGCAGATCGTCGTGGGCAAATTTGGTGAAGGGCTCGCCCGGGTGAACCTTCGCTTTCTCCTGGCCCTCTTCGAAAAAGTCCTTGCAGGCAACCTCACTCAGTTCCACGCCGATGACAGCGTGGCCGCGGTCATGGAGCCACCACATGTCATGGGCCTTGCCGCACAAGGGAACAAGTACGGTATTGGTGCCATTACCGGCGAGCTCTGGCCAGTGGTCATGGAGGTATTGATTGACAGTGCCTTCGTGGAAGCCGATTTCTTTCTTGGCCCAGCGTTCGTGCCAGAACTGATGTTCCATGAGCGTTCCCCTTTTCGCCAATTGGAGGTTTAGCTCAGTCTAACTTAATCTGGGGCTCTGTTGGTCGGCCAAAAAACTTCACGAATAAGGAACGACGAATGAAAGCCGTATTTCTGGACGCAGACACACTGGGTAACGATGTGGACCTTTCGCCGATTGAGGCCGTGACCGGGGAGATGGTCAAACATCCGCGGACATCCCCTGAGCAAGTGCAGGCGCGCATACGGGGATTCGACACGGTGTTGGTGAATAAGGTTGTGCTGTCGCGGGAGCACTTCGAGGCCTGCCCGGAGCTGAAGACGGTTGCGGTGGTGGCGACGGGGCTGAACAACATTGATAAGGAAGCGGCGAAAGACCACAACGTAACGGTGATGAACGTGACCAACTACGGCCGCTCCACCGTGGCGCAGCACACCATGGCGTTGATTCTCGCGCTGGCCACGCGTTTGGTGGATTACGACAAGGACGTGCGGGCCGGGCGTTGGGGACAAAGTTCGATGTTCTGCCTGATGGATTATCCCATCATGGAACTGGAAGGGCGCACGCTGGGGGTTGTTGGCTATGGCGACCTTGGGCGGGGTGTTGTTGAGCGCGCAAAGGCATTCGGGATGAATATTCTGCTTGGTGCAAGACCGGGCCAGACGGCTGGCGAGGTGGACGGTTACCCCCGGATTCCCATGGATGAGCTGCTGCCAAAAGTGGATGTGCTGTCGCTTCACTGCCTGCTGACGGACGACACCCGGAATATGATAGGCGCCAGTGAACTGAAGATGATGAAAAAGGAGGCGCTGTTGATCAACACCAGCCGTGGCGGCCTGGTGGATGAGCAGGCACTGGCCGATGCCCTGCGGGCCGGGACCATTGGCGGTGCCGGTTTTGATGTGCTTACGGAGGAGCCGCCCCGAAATGGCAATCCGCTGCTGGCGGATGATATTCCCAACCTGATTGTGACGCCTCATTCGGCCTGGGCGAGTCGGGAAGCGCGGCAGAGGATCGTCGATATTACGGCGCGTAATCTATCTTCGCTGGTCTGATTTTCTGACGGTTTTCCCGGGTACGCCCCCTCACTCCCCCCTGAAAAGTTCGCAGCCGTATGACGCGGCTGCGGTTCTTCCCCGCCTAAACTCCCTGTGAAATGCCCCGATAGTGGCATGCGTTTCACCAACGCTCAAACAATAACAACAGGGCGATACCTATGATCAGACCCCTCCTGGCTCTTGTGCTTTCCTGCGTTCTCTTTTCCGCACCGGCGTTTTCCTTTGAACGCGGTGAACTGCTTATCTGGATCAACTCCGACAAAGGGTACGAAGGGCTGGCCGACGTTGGCCGGCGCTTCGAGGCGGAAACGGGTATTCCGGTGACCGTGGAGACGCCGGACGATCTTACCTCCGAGTACGATCATTACGGCTACTCCTCCAAGGCGCCCGATCTCGTGATCTGGCCCCACGATCGTTTTGGAAGCTGGATCAATGAGGGCCACCTGCGCCCCATCGAACCGTCCGAGCAGGTGCGTGAGGCTATTGCACCCTTTGCCTGGCAGGCGGTTTCCGTGGGCGATCGGGTGTATGGCTACCCAATCGCCATGGAAGTGGTCAGTCTGCTCTACAACAAGGATTTGGTCTCAACACCGCCCGCCACTCTGAAAGGCGTGAAAGCTGAGCATCAACGACTGAGCGCACAGGGTATTGAGGCCATCTCCTGGGACTACAAGAATGTGTATTTTTCCTGGCCAGTGTTCGCCGGATCCGGTGGGTACAGTTTCGGCCTGGAAAACCAGGTTTACGACCTCTCCGATGTTGGTGTGGACACAGATGGCGCTGTCGGTGCCGTGGCAGGCATAAAAGACTTGCTGGATTCCGGTGTGCTGTCGGCAGATGCGGATTACGGCACCATGATGGACGGCTTCAAGGCCGGTCAGACTGCGATGATCATTAACGGTCCCTGGGCCTGGAGTGAGATACGGGACGCCGGTATCAACGTGGGCATAGCCGACGTGCCCACTGTCAGCGGTGAACCTGGAAAACCCTTTGTGGGCGTGCTGGCCGCCGGGATCAGCGCGGTATCCACCAACCACGAACTGGCACGTCAGTTCATGGAGGACTATCTGCTGACCGAATCCGGCCTGCACGCCGTGAATGACGACAAGCCCCTGGGCGCCGTGGCCCATCTCGATGTGGTGAAAACCCTCAGCGAAGACCCTTTTATTGACCATACCTTCCGTTCCGCCAGTCGTGGGGAAATCATGCCCAACATTCCTGAGATGAAACGCTTCTGGGATCTGATGACCATCCGTTTTGGCGGCATGCTGGCCGATGATTACCCAATAGCGTCCACGCTCAAGGAGGCTGCAGGGCGGCTTGAAAGGCTGGATGACATGCGGGGCTGGACACGCCGGCATTACGTTACGAACTGAGTGAGCTCGCTATGGCATTCCCCCGATTAGAATTGACCATCCGTTCCCGGGTGATCCTGTTGTTTACCCTGTTGATAGGCCTGTCCGTTGCGTCATCGGCCCTGGTTTATCAGCGCATAGCCGGCATTGGTGACAGTGTCGATCAGCAGGCACGCGGCATCGCCGGCCAAATGGTTGCCATTGATGAGCAGTCCGAACTCATTGACCAGCAAAGGGCGTTGGGCAGGCTGTCCGAACGCGTTACGGTCGCCCAGCAACATATGGGTGCGATGCAGTATTGGTACTTCCACGCCGCGCTGAACGCGGATATGGAGTCCCTGGACAAGGCTCAGGCCGCCTCCGAACAGTTGGTGGACGAACTGGCTACCATGATGGCGGCCGATAGCAGCCTGCAGGCGGAGATCGCGGAAATGACAGAAACCGTGGAGCAGTACCGTACGCTCGGCGAAAAAATGTTCGAGTTCTTTGAAAAATCCATGATGCTGATGGGGCGTTCGATGGCGGAGGCCGCCCGGGAACAGGCCGTTAGTCTCACGGCTAGCCTCAACGATATCCGAAGCGGCTACCAGCAACGGGAGGCCGTACTCACCGAGGGCGTGTTGGGAGCCGGAGAGACTGTCAGGCGTGCCAGTGATCAGGTCGCCATAAGTGGCGGTGCTATTCGACACGAAATTGATCGGGCTGGATCGGTAAGCCTGATAATGGCTGGCGCGCTTGTTATTTCGGCATTGTTGCTGGGCACGCTGTTCCTGCGTTCACTGCTTCGCCCGGTGCGCAGGTTGGGGCAGCGCATTGGTGAAATACAGGCCGACAATGATCTGCGTGGCAGCCTTGAGTACCGCAAGAATGATGAATTAAGCGTGATCACCCGCGCCTTTGACCAGATGCTGGCGCGATTTGGCGGTCTGATCGGTCATGTCGCCGCCTCCACCAATGAATTGGGGGATATGGCGGCTCAGGGACGGGAAAGCAGTCAGAGTCTTGCCGACCAGGTTGGACGCCAGCAACAGGAAACCGGTCTGGTGGCGACAGCCGCAAACGAAGTTACGGCCACTGCGGAAGAAGTCCGGAAGAGTGCCAACCACGCGGCATGCCTTGCCGATGAGGTTGGCGGATTGACGCACAGTGGCGGTCAATCGGCGGATGAAGCCGTTGCTGCTATGGCTCGGCTGGAAACACGAGTGGAAGCCGTGGCCGATACCATCGCCGGGCTGGCCAGCCAAAGCCAGTCTATCGGTCAGGTCGTGGATGTAATCCGGGGCATCTCGGAGAAAACCAACCTGCTGGCATTGAACGCTGCCATTGAGGCGGCCAGGGCCGGTGAAATGGGCCGGGGGTTTGCCATTGTGGCCGACGAAGTCCGGGGTCTGGCCAGCCAGACGGCGAACTCGACCGGGCAGATAGACGATCTCGTGTCATCGTTGCAGGCACAGTCCCGTGATGCCGTCGAAGCGGTGGAGGCCGGGCGGGAGGAGAGCCGTACAACCGTCCAGCGTATCCGGCAGTGCAGCGAGAGCCTGGGGCTGATCGACGAGAAGGCGGGCGAAATGCGTTTGCTCAACCAACAGGTCGCCCAGGCTGCGGCTGAGCAGAGCGAGGCTGTCAGCAAAATCGACGAAAACCTGATTAACCTCAAGCGCCAGATTGAAGACATTTCAGACAATGCCCGCGATACCGGAAGCATGACCGATTCCCTCGCGTCACTGAGCGAAGTGCTGAGAGGAAATATCAGCCAGTTCCGATACTGAGCCGAAACCGCTAGTAAAAGCCACACAATACGCCATACTTTGTTGTGATTTGGTATCTGACTGATAATCTGTACAAAACACTGGCAAACAGGACGTTGTGTGGCTTCATTCCAATTCAAAGATCGGCTTCAGTCTGCGGAAACCTGGATTCTCGCCAACCCCAATCCACCGCAACACTGGCCATGGACCTGGCTTTATAAAACCGGGCGAACCGCCTATGCGCTGGCGCGGGATGTTATCAGTGGCAACCTGACGCTCCACGCCATGAGCCTGGTGTATACCACCCTGCTTAGTATCGTGCCGTTGCTGGCGCTGAGTTTTTCGGTGCTCAAGGCGCTGGGCGTACACCAGCGTATGGAGCCCTTCCTGTTTCAGTTTTTTCGGCCCATGGGCCCTCAGGGCGTCGAGATTGCCGAGCAGATTCTGGGTTTTGTGGATAACATGAAGGTGGGTGTGCTCGGCTCGGTCGGCCTGGCACTGCTGGTTTATACCGTGGTGTCGCTGGTGCAGAAAATCGAGCGCTCTTTCAATATGATCTGGCGGGTGCCGGACATGCGTTCAATGGCCCAGCGCTTCAGCAATTATCTCAGCGTTATTATGGTGGGGCCGTTGTTGATGGTGTCGGCTATCGGTATAAGTGCCACCATTTTCTCGTCTGCGTTCGTGCAGGCGCTGATGGAAATTGAGCCGCTCGGCTCCATGATTGTCTTCGCCACCCGCTTTACCCCATTCATGCTGGTGGTCGGGGCGTTCACCTTCGTATACGTGTTTATTCCCAACACCCGGGTGAAGCTTCGCTATGCGTTTATTGGTGGACTGGTAGCAGGTATATCCTGGCAGGCAGCAGGTATGTTGTTTGCGTCGTTTGTCGCCGGTTCCGCCAAGTACGCTGCCATCTATTCCAGTTTCGCCATCGGCATCATCCTGTTGATCTGGGTGTACCTCAATTGGATGATTCTGCTGCTGGGGTCCAGCATTGCCTTCTATCTGCAGAACCCGGGCTCGGTGGCCAAACGCAGTCAGGTACGGTTGTCGCCGGAGCTTCTGGAAAAAACCGGGCTGGCGTTAATGTGGCTGGTGGCGAAACCCTTCAGCGAAGGTCGGCCGGCACCGCAGCAGGAAGCGGTTGAGCAGCAACTCAGGGTGCCGGGGGAGGTGACCCGTGGTATCAGTGACAAACTGATCCGCGCCCGACTGCTGACATTGGCCGGGCGCAATGGCGATTGTCTGGCCCCGGGTCAGTCCCTCGAGAGGATTACCGTTGGCAGCGTGCTGGAGGCCATACGTCATGATGAGGATCGGGTCGCTGACCGTTTACCTTATGCCGTGCCGAGTTATCTGATGGAGCGCCCTCCGGAACATGAATCGGTGTCCTTTGCAGAACTGCTGAAGCAGGAAGGCGGTTACGGAGAAAAAACCTAGGCGCGGGTTTTTGCGCCGGCCTCCAGGGTATCGAGGATCACTTTGCGCACCCGTGTAAACTGCTCCCTCGAGATGTGAGTAATGCGCAATACGTCTTCTTCCGGCATATTGCGTTGGTGGGCATGACGTAACACCTCTCGGGTACCGATAATAATGCCGTCGTTCAGCGGGGTGTGTTGCTGCCTCGGCGCCGGCCGTTCCGCCGCCAGAAGCTGGGCGTGGTACTTAGGCGGCAGCCCCCACTCATTGGCCAGCAATTGCGATGTGGCCCACTGGTAGCGGGAAAGGGCGATGTGGATCAGTGAGGGTGGTGGTTCCGTCAGTCCTGATTCCGTCCTGCAGACGCGCTGCAACTCCCTTCGTAATGTGATGTAGGACAACGCCGGCAGTAAGCCGGCCATGAAATAGACGCTGCTATCCTGGCCCTGAATCTTCGCAATCAGCTCCGCGCTGCGGGCACAGGTGAGCCCCCAACGCCATACCCGTTGTGCAAAGAGTGCTTCCCGACTGTTCCTTGCCGCCATCATCGGCCGCATGATGGCGGCGGAAATAACATTGCGAATACCGTCCATACCCAGAACAAAGACTGCCTGGTCCACCGAGTCGATAGACTGGTCGCCGCTGCGGAAGTAAGGGCTGTTGGCAATTTGCAGTAGCTGGTCGGTCAACGCGGGGTCATTGAGGATGATCTCCGTCAGTTGGTTGCGGCCTGTGTTGGCATCGGAGAGAGCCCGCATCAGCATCGGCAGGGTCATGGGTTGGCGCGGTAACTCGTCCAGTTCATTGTTGGCTATTCGCCAGCGCAGTTGTTCCAGAACCTCATCCCATTGCCCGGTTTCTGAGCGTAGCGTGGCAGGGGGGGAGTCAAGCAACCAGCAAAACAGACGCTCTTCCAATTGGTCGACCAGGGCCGGATCTATGTCCGGGCTGTCGCTTGTTGACACCACCGGGTTGAGCAGGCGGGATTCGGGTGCTGTTGCGGTTGTTGGTTTGTCGGACGAGAAAAGTCCTGAAATCCAGGAAATAAAGCCTGGCATCCGATGCCTCCGGGAAAAGAATAGTCGCCGGGAAATACATACCCGCACACCACGAGTATAGAATGAGCTGGCGGCTATGCACAGTATAACAGCAGGCTTTATGGCGCTGGAGCCTCAGAAAACAGAGCCTCCGAAGACGAACACCAATTGGCAGATACCGGCGGCGAAGCCCAGGAAGGCGCCCACCAGAATCAATTTGATCTCATCCTCCTGAAAACAGGGGCGTAGAAGATCCTGGAATTCCTCAGACGAGAGGGCAATCATGCGCTCCACCATGATGCTTTCCACGGCCCGCGCCCGGTCGGTTTCAAAAACCGGATTGTTGAAAGAGGTTTGTGAGATTTCGATGGCCTTCTGACCCACCTGGTTCTTAAGCGTGGCAAAGCCTGTTGGTCCAAACGCCATCTGGGTCAGGGCCTTACCCATGCCGGCGGTTTCGTCCACCAGGGGTTTAATGTGCTTTTTGACCATGTTTCGGGCCCGGTCGCCTTTCGGGCCTTCCAGTATGGCGTTGATGATGTTGCCAACGGTGAGGATTTCGTGGGTGACGATGTGGCAGAAGGATTCGGCGACTTGCTGCTGGCGTTTGAGGAACAGTCCCTGGAACCGGACAGGGCCGACTTTCTTTTCGTGCAAGGGCCGGAAGATCACGTTCAGCGCGATCCAGTTGGTCGCCCAGCCCACCATCAGGCCAAAGAAAGGCAGTACCCACCAGCTTTGGTAGAAATACCAGACGGTCATCTGAACCAGGCCGAACAGGAAACCGAAGTAGAAGCCGGAGTTGATGATGAAGCGGAATTCCACTTCTCCGCACTCAATGAAGATCCGGTTCAGCAGGCGTTTGTCCTTGGCCAGGCGTTCGATGACCATGCTTTTGATGTCGAGCAGGTCTTCGATGTTGTCGGAGACGTCGCCGACGAGGTTGTCCACCAGCTGCGGGGTGGATTTGCGTACCCGGTCGTAGACCATGTTTCTGGCGGAGGAAGGCAGGTTTTCCCAGAAGGTGGGATATTCCTTGAGCATGAGTTCGTCGACGTATTCTTCGGTGCGGGGTTCGACGGTGTAGATTATGTGGGCAGCGAGCACTTCGGGGTCGATCTGCTGGAAGATTTCCTGCACGGTGCCAATTTTGGAGATGGTGGCGTCGACGCTGATGGCGGCCATTTTGCGGGCCTTTGAGGGGATGATGCCCTGCCAGCCCAGCAGGGGGGGGTTGCCGACGAATTCCAGTGGGTAGAAGGTCATTTTGATGGCCAGCCAGTTCGTGGTCCAGCCGATCAGGGCGGCAATGACGGGGATACTGAGGTATTGCCAGAATTCTGGGGTACTTAGCAGGCTTGTCATCTGGTGCTCGCGTTCTTTGGTTGTTGGTGATTTGGTGCCATACCGTTAAGGAACATTCTCCAAAACACGCTCCTGCGGCACATCCATGTGGCGCTTGGGCTCCGCCATCCATGGATCCGCACAGATTAGAGAATCCTTCCCGTAAGGCAGCCCAAACCACGGAGGCGCCTTCAACAGTCTTCTCGCTTTGATGCTCGACAGGGATCATGTTGTCAGGCGCTGCGTCTGTCAATGACTTACCTGCCGGCCTGAGACGGCGGCACGGTCGGAACTTGTCAGTCTCCGATGTCTCCCCACAACCATTGGCACAAGGCCATGGCGGCGACGGGCGCGGTTTCTGTCCTTAGAACGCGGGGGCCAAGGGCAACGGGCAGGAAGCCGGCGTTTGCGGCAGCGGTAATTTCGTCCGGGCTGAGGCCACCTTCGGGGCCGATCATCAAGGCAACGCGGGTGGGTTTGGCGAGGGTGTTCAGGGACTGCTCGGTGCGGTGGTGGAGGACCAGGCGCAAGTCGCAGTCACCCGAGTTTTCAAACCATTCCGACAGTGTCATCACCGGTACTATCTCGGGCACCCGGGCTCGGCCGCATTGCTCGGCGGCGCTGATGGCGACGGATTGCCAGTGGCGCAGGCGTTTATCTTCGCGGTCACCTTTGAGTTTGACGTCGCAGCGTTCGGTGGTCAGCGGCACGATGCGGGTAACACCCATCTCCACGGCTTTTTGGACGGCATAATCCATGCGGTCGCCTTTGGAGAGGGTCTGGCCGAGTACGATCTCCAGGTGGGACTCGGTGGCATTCGCGGACGGCGTTCCCACCTCGACCGACACGTGTTTTTTCCCGGCCTCGGTGATGGTGGCGGGGTAGTCGTTGCCGTCACCGTTGAACAGCAGCAGCTCCTGGCCGGGCTGCATGCGCAGCACACGGCCGACGTGTTGAGCTGCGTTGTCGTCCAGGCCGGCCGTGGCGCCTTCACTCAGGGGTGAGTCGGTGTATATGCGGGGGATGCGCATGGTCTATTGTCAGTCCCGTACGGCGATTTCGATGCCTTCTGTGGCCACTTGGGCCAGGTGGCGGATCTGTTCTTCGGTGATTACGTAAGGGGGCATAAAGTAGACCACGTTACCCAGTGGCCGCAATAGCGACTGGCGGGTGAGTGCATGCTGGTATACGCGAATGCCGCGGCGCTCCTGCCAGGGGAAGGGCTCTTTGGTGGCTTTGTTTTTCACCATTTCCACCGCCAGGGTCATGCCGTGTTGGCGGATGTCGCCGACGTTGGGGTGGTCCGCCAGATGCGCGACGGAGTCTGCCATACAGGTGCTCAGGCGTTTGTTGTTTTCGATGACGTTGTCATCGCGGAAGATGTCCAGGGTGGCCAGGGCAACGGCGCAGCCGATGGGATTGCCGGTATAGCTGTGGCTGTGCAGGAAGGCTTTCAGGGTTTCGTAATCGTCGTAGAAGGCGTTGTAGACCGTATCCGTGGTCAACACCACCGACAGTGGCAGGTAGCCGGCAGTCAGGCCCTTCGACAGGCACATGAAGTCCGGAGTGATGCCGGACTGCTCGCAAGCGAACAGGGTGCCGGTGCGGCCGAAGCCAACCGCGATTTCGTCGGCGATCAGGTGCACGCCATATTTGTCGCAGGCTTCGCGCAGTTTGGTGTGGTAAATCGGGTGGTGCATGCGCATGCCGCCGGCGCACTGTATCAGGGGCTCCACCACCACGGCGCAGATTTCCTCGTGCTTTTCGGCCAGAAGTGCGTCCATGGCCTCAAACTGACGTAGCGCGTATTCCTCGTCGGTTTCGCCGGGCTCCTTGTTGAATGCATCCGGGGAGGGCGCCGTCATGACTTCCATCAGCAGCGGTTGGTAGGTGTCCTTGTAGAGGGCAACATCGCCCAGTGCCAGTGCCCCCAGGGTTTCGCCATGGTAGCTGTTGCTCAGGTTCACGAAGTTTTTCTTGCCCGGCTTACCGTGGTTCTTCCAGTAGTGGAAACTCATCTTGAGCGCTGCTTCAATCGCAGACGAACCGTTGTCAGCGTAGAAGCACTTGTTGAGGCCTTCAGGAGTCACTTCAATCAGCCGCTCGGACAGGCTGACCACCGGCTCGTGGGTAAACCCCGCCAGGATCACATGCTCCAACTGACCAATCTGCTCCTGAATAGCCGCGTTGATTCTGGGGTTCGCATGGCCGAACAGGTTGACCCACCAGGAGCTCACGGCGTCGATGTAGCGGTTGCTCTCGAAATCCTCCAGCCAGACCCCTTCGCCCCGTTTGATCGGCACCAGAGGCAAGGTGCCTTCGTGGTCTTTCATCTGGGTGCAGGGATGCCATACGGATTTGAGGCCGCGGGCAACGAGGTCAGCATTGCGCATGATAAATCTCCGTCAGACGGTGGGGTTCTGTTAGGTTCCAACAAAAGGTCGGTTGTTAACCAGTGCGAATATTACAGTTAACAACGCCTGCTGACCACTATGCCATCCGCCGGTGACCGGCGGGCCAATGTGTGAATGAATCTCACCGCGCACAATCAGGCCATTCTTTTACGGAGGCCTTTATGGAACTGGAATTGAGACATTCATACGATGCTGGCCTGGACCGGGTGCTGGGTGCGTTTTTCGACGAGGCCCATATCCAGGAGAAAAACCAGCGGCTGGGTTCGCGCAATGTGCGTATACCCGAGCTGACCCGCGACGACTTGTCCGCAAAAGTGGTGGTGGAGCGAGAAGTGATGGCGTCCAACGAGGTGCCCGGTATCCTGGCCAGCTTCCACAAAGAATGGAATCGCGTCCGCCAGGAAGAGCACTGGTTCCGCAAGGACGATGGCGAATGGCATTGCGAATTCCGGGTAAAAATTGAAGGCGTGCCTGCCAAGATCAAGGGCAACATGCGCCTGCAGGGTACGGACCAGGCCTGCATCAATTACGTCACGCTGAATGTGTGGTGCGAAGTGCCGTTGCTGGGCAAGAAGATTGCGCGGTTTCTGGCGGATGATTCCCATACCAAGATTGAGAAGGAGTACAGGATCACCCGCCAGTTGTTGTGAAGCAAAAGGCGAGTGGCCTCAGTGCGCCAACACCCGGCTTAGGAACGCCTGGGTGCGCTCATTCTGCGGGTTGTCGAACACATCCGCTGGTTTGCCTTCCTCGACAATCTGGCCTTCGTGGATGTAGATCACGCGGTCGGCCACTTCCCGGGCGAAGCCCATTTCGTGGGTCACCACCATCATGGTCATCCCTTCCTTGGCCAATTCCCGCATCACGTCCAGCACTTCACCGATCATTTCCGGGTCCAGCGCTGAGGTGGGTTCGTCGAACAGCATCAGCCGGGGTTCCATGGCCAGTGCGCGGGCAATGGCCACGCGCTGCTGCTGACCCCCGGAGAGCTGGCTGGGGAACTTGTCCGCCTGGCTGCCGATGCCTACTCGATTCAAGAGGCGTTCCGCCGTGGCGTTGGCGATGGTTTCGGGGGCATCCTTGACCTTTCGGGGCGCGAGCATGATGTTTTTCTTCACCGTCAGGTGAGGGAACAGGTTGAACTGCTGGAACACCATGCCGACTTCCTTGCGGATTTCAGCCAGGGCTTTCGGGTTGCCACTCTTCGGGGCAAGCTCGTTCCCGTCCACCACCAGCTTGCCGGACTCGAACTCTTCCAGGCCGTTGACGCAACGGATCAGGGTGGATTTGCCGGAGCCACTGGCGCCGATAACCACCACCACTTCGCCGGCTTCAACGGTCAGGTCAATTTCCTTGAGGACATGCAGGGTACCGAAGTACTTGTTCATGCCCTGCATTTGCACGATCTGTGTCATGGGTACCTATCCTTCAGACAGAAGCCAGTCCGCGCCGCTCAATCAGGCGGAGCACGAGTGAGAGGGAGAGGGTAATCGCGAGGTACATGATCGCCACCACGAAGTAGACCTCGAAGGCGGTAAAGGTGTTGGCGATGTACACCTGGCCCTGACGAACCAGCTCGCCCACACCGATGACCGAGAACAGTGACGTGTCCTTGATGCTCACGATCGCCTGATTGCCCAGGGGCGGGATCATGCGGCGGAAGGCCTGGGGCCAGACAACCGACCAGAAGGTCTGGGAACGGGACAGGCCCAGCGACAGGCCGGCCTCGGTCTGACCTTTGTCGATGGATTGCACACCGCCCCGAACCACTTCGGAAATATAGGCGCCGGAGTTCAGTGCAATAGCGGCGATACCGGCGGTCAGTGGGTCAATGGGGCCGCCCACCAGGTCCGGAAGGCCGTAAAAGATAAACAGCACCTGCACGAGAATGGGGGTGCCGCGAAAGATTTCGATATACGCTGTTGCGGGCCAGCGCAAGAACCATTTTTTATTGATGCTCAACAGGCCAAAAATAATACCCAGCACAAAACCGATGGCGAGACCGCCAAAGGAAATAAGCAGGGTATAGGGAACGCCTTTGAGAAGGTAAGGAATAGCATTGATGGCTGCCTGCCAGTCAAACTGAAACTGGAATTCCACAGTGGATGTCTCCGTTGGATGGGGAGTTACCAGCCGGGGTGTTGTGCACCCCGACTGTGGTTTTCAGTTTTACATGTCTTCCGGCATGGGGCCGAACCACTTCTCGTAGATTTTCTTGTAGGTGCCGTCTTCCTTGATGGACGCCAGGGCTTCGTTGACGTCGTCCACCCACTCACTGCCGTTTTTCAGGGCGATGCCGTACTGCTGGCCTTCGTAAAGTTTGCCAACGGTTTTGACCTTGCCTTCACCGCGGGTGCTGGCGAAGTAGCCAACGTTGGGTGCATCGTAGAACACCGCATCAACGGCGCCTGACATCAGGGCCATGTACATGTCTGAACTGCCTGGATAGGGCGTTACGCCGTCATTTTTGTCCAGCGTTTTCATCAGGTAGTCGTAACTGGTGCTACCGATCTTGGTGCCGATCTTGACGCCTTCGAGGTCGGAGATCTCGCCAACTTTGCCGTTGTCCTGGCGTACCAGAATTCTCAGGCCGGAATCGTAATACGGATCGGAGAAATCAACGATTTCCTCACGCTCTTCGGTGATGGTGATCCCGGCAATGGCGATGTCCACGTTGCCGGTCTGCAGGGCAGGGATGATGCCGTTAAAGTCCATGGTGTTCAGGTCGATTTCAAAGCCGGCACGGTCTGCCACTTCGCGAATGATCTCCATGTCGAAACCGATCATCTCGCCGGTCTCCTGGTCCATCATCTCGAACGGCACGAAGCTGGGGTCGGTGACGACGCGCAGGGTCTCTGCGCTGGCAGTGCCTGCGGCAACGGTAAGTGCCAATGTTGCGCCAACCGTCTTAAGCCATTTGGTGCTCATACAATCTCCTGTTTTTACTTTTGTTGCCCGTGCACCCGGTGGGGCGCTCCAGAAATGCGGGCTGATCAAGCCTGTTCTTTCCGGGGGCGGTTTGTGGAACTGCAACCCATACACTTTAGACCATCAGGCGGAGAATTTCAGGAAATCAAACGGTTGGAGGAGAGAGCCCTCTCCCATGGAAGGAGAGGGCCGGGAGAGCGGCAAATACATTAAAACGCAATCTTCTCCCGCTCACCAATCCCCAGGTTTTTCCAGATGCTCAGGCTCGGTTCCGCTTGGTTCAGGGTATAGAAGTGCAGCCCGGGCGCTCCTGCAGCAAGCAGTTTCGCGCACATTTCGGTGACCACTTCCTCACCAAACTTGCGGATGCTGTCGCTGTCATCGCCGTAGGCTTCCAGTTGCTTGCGGATCCAGCGGGGGATTTCCGCGCCGCACATGTCCGAGAAGCGGGTCAGGTTGGAGAAGTTGACGATGGGCATGATGCCCGGCACCACAGGAATGGTGACGCCCATCTTCTCCAGACGGTCGATGAAGTAGAAATAGCTGTCTGCGTTAAAGAAGTACTGAGTGATGGCGCTGTTGGCGCCAGCGTCGACCTTGCGGGCGAAGTTCTTCAGGTCGTCTTCCGCAGTGCGGGCCTGAGGATGGAACTCCGGGTAAGCCGCTACTTCAATGTTGAAGGTATCGCCGCTGTACTCGCGGATAAAACTCACCAGCTCATTGGCGTAGCGCAGTTCACCAGCAGCGCCCATGCCGGATGGCATGTCGCCTCGCAGGGCGACGATCCGGTTGATGCCGTTCTCGCGATAAACATCCAGCAGCTCCGCAATGCTGTCGCGGGTGGCCCCCACGCAGGACAGGTGCGGTGCCGTGGAAACGCCCCGTTTGTGAAGGTCCAGCACCGTCTGCACGGTGCGATCCCGGGTGGAGCCGCCGGCACCGAAGGTAACCGAGAAGAAATCCGGATCAACCTCGGCCAGGGTGTTGCGAACCCCTTGCAGCTTTTCCCAGCCCTTGTCGGTCTTGGGTGGGAAAAACTCAAAGCTGAAGCGGCGTTTGAACTGTTTCTGGGTTTCCATGCTGCTACCTGATCAGTACTTGTAACTTTCCGGCTTGTACGGGCCTTCGACCGGTACACCAATATACTTCGCCTGCTCCGGCGTCATCTTGGTGATCACGCCACCAAAACCTTCCACCATGGCGCGGGCCACTTCCTCGTCCAGATGTTTCGGCAGAACCTGAACATAGATACCCTTTTCGCGGGCTTCTTCGGGAAGGTCGGCGAACTTGCGCTCGAACAGGTACATCTGCGCCAGCACCTGATTGGCGAAGGAACCGTCCATGATCCGTGATGGGTGGCCGGTGGCGTTGCCCAGGTTCACCAGGCGGCCTTCGGACAGCAGGATAAGGTGGTCGTTGGCGACCTTGTCGCGATACACCACGTGCACCTGCGGTTTGACCTCGTCCCACTCCCAGTTCTTGCGCATGTAGGCGGTGTCGATTTCGTTGTCGAAATGGCCGATGTTGCACACCACGGCGCCGCTCTTGATGGCTTTGAGCATGTTGGCATCACACACGTTCATGTTGCCGGTGGTGGTCACCAGCAGGTCGGTGTTTTGCAGCAGAGCCTTGTCCACGCCCGCCTCGGTGCCGGTGTTGACGCCATCAAGGTACGGCGACACCACTTCGAAACCGTCCATGCAGGCCTGCATGGCGCAGATCGGGTCGGCTTCAGTGACCTTCACGATCATGCCTTCCTGACGCAGGGAAGCGGCAGAACCCTTGCCCACATCGCCGTAGCCGATGACCAGCGCTTTTTTGCCGGACAGCAGGTGGTCGGTGGCGCGCTTGATGGCATCGTTCAAGCTGTGGCGGCAGCCGTACTTGTTGTCGTTCTTGGACTTGGTCACTGCGTCGTTGACGTTGATGGCCGGCACTTTCAGCTTGCCGTCCCGCAGCATTTCCTGCAAGCGGTGTACACCGGTGGTGGTTTCCTCGGTGACACCGTGGCAGTTAGCCAGAATCTCCGGATACTTTTCGTGGAGCAGGGCCGTCAGGTCGCCGCCGTCGTCCAGAATCATGTTGGGTTCCCAGCCGTCCACGTCGGCGCCAACGGTACGCTCGAGGCACCAGTCGTATTCTTCGTCGGTCTCACCTTTCCAGGCAAAAACGGGGACGCCGCTCTCGGCAATGGCGGCGGCTGCCTGATCCTGGGTGGAGAAGATGTTGCACGATGACCAGCGCACGGTGGCGCCCAGCTCAACCAGCGTTTCAATCAGCACGGCGGTCTGGATGGTCATGTGAATGCAGCCCATGATGTTGGCGCCTTTCAGCGGCTGCTCGGTTTTGTACTTCTCACGAAGAGCCATCAGTGCGGGCATTTCGCCTTCAGCAATGTTGATTTCCTTGCGGCCCCAGCCCGCGAGTGAGATATCGCGAACTTTGTAGTCATCGAAGTTTTTCAGTTTTTCTGCCGGAGTGCTCATATGGTGTTCTCCCGTCTTTGAACTGTTGGCCTGGAGTACTAGTCCCCTGGCCTTGGAATTTGGTGCATCGGCGGTGGGGGATTCTCTCCCCGGAAACGCTACGAGCACATCCATGTGCGCTTGG
>NZ_ABCP01000010.1 GCF_000170835.1 Marinobacter algicola DG893 | reverse complement strand
CCATCTTCCCAAGCCCGCCCAGACCTCAATGCTAACGGCTACTGGGCCAAAGCCGCCTTCTGCGCCTCAAACAACTGCCCAATGCCCAGTTTGGCCAGTTTCAGCATGCCATCCAGCTCTTCCTGTTCAAACGGCGCGCCCTCGGCGGTTCCCTGAATCTCAATGAAGCCGCCCTGATCCGTCATGATCACATTCATGTCGGTTTCGGCTTCGGAATCCTCCGGATAATCCAGGTCCAACACCGGTGTGCCCTTGTAGACGCCTACGGAAAACGCTGCAATCATCTGTTTCAACGGCGACGTCTTCAGCCGGCCTTCTTTCACCAGATGATTCAGCGCGTCCACCAGCGCCACGCAGCCACCGGTAATCGCCGCCGTGCGGGTGCCGCCGTCGGCCTGGATGACGTCGCAGTCGATGGTGATGGAATGTTCGCCTAGAGCGCTCAAGTCAACCGCTGCGCGCAGGGAGCGGCCGATCAGGCGCTGGATTTCCACGGTGCGGCCACCCTGCTTACCTCGGGCGGCTTCCCGGCCCATACGGCTGCCGGTGGAGCGGGGCAGCATGCCGTACTCGGCGGTGATCCAGCCCTTGCCTTCGCCGCGCAGGAATGGCGGCACCTTATTTTCGACAGAGGCGGTACAGATTACCTTGGTGTCGCCGAACTCCACCAATACAGATCCTTCGGCGTGGCGGGTGTAGTGGCGCGTGATGCGGATGTCTCTGGGTTGTTCCGGCGTTCTTCCGCTCGGTCTCATAGTCATTCCTGGTATTGGTAGTGAGTGTCCGGGGAGAATCCCCGGTCGATTGCAATGTTGAAAGATTGCGGAGTATAACACGCAGTCCGAGGCGTCTGTTCGATGTTGGGGCAGTCGGCCTGCTAAACTGAAGTACTGCTTCTTCCCAAACGCGGAGTCACCATGATCAGAAGTATGACGGCCTTTGCTCGCCAGGATACCCAGGAAGACTGGGGAACACTTACCTGTGAAATTCGCACGGTGAACCATCGTTACCTGGAGCCGTCCTTTCGCTTGCCCGAAGCGCTTCGGGATCTGGAGAACAGTTTCCGTGAGCAGCTGCGCAAGCAATTGCGGCGCGGCAAGGTGGATGTCGCCCTTCGTCTTCAGGCCAATGAATCGGCAACCCAGGGTTTCGAGATTGACGAGGAGGTGGCGAGCGCCGTCAATGAAGCGGCCAACCACATCAACCGAATGCTGGACAACCCGGCCCACATTAGCGCCCTGGATATACTCCGTTGGCCGGGAGTACTGGCCTCCACCGAGCAGGACTTTGGCCCGGCCCGGGAGGCGGCCGGGGCGTTGTTCGAGCGTACCGTGAGTGAGCTGGTGACCGTCAGGGAGCGGGAAGGTGAGCGCCTGCGGCCTCTGTTTGAGGACCGGTTGACGACCATGGGGGAGCGGGTGACTGAGGTTCGGGAACGAATGCCGGAACTGATTCGTGCCCAGGAAGAGCACCTGAAAAATCGTTTCGAGCAGGCAAAGGTGGAGCTTGACCCGGATCGCGTGGCTCAGGAAATGGTCATGCTGGCCCAGAAAAGCGATGTCGCCGAAGAGCTGGATCGCCTGGAAGCCCATATCACCGAGGTGTCGGATACTCTGCAGTCCGACGATGCCATCGGTCGCCGCTTGGATTTCCTGATGCAGGAGCTCAACCGCGAGGCCAACACGCTCAGCAGCAAAAGCATTGATGCCCGGGTGACAAGGGCAGCGGTTGACCTGAAAGTGTTGATAGAGCAAATGCGGGAGCAGGTGCAGAATCTGGAGTAGTTTCCCCTGGATGCGAGGGCGGCCTAAACGCCGTATAATCCCGCCCTCGTTACTGTGGTGGTGCCTGGGTTGTCCCGCGCCAACTGAAAGTCCCGTCAATGCTGGAGTTGTTTGCCCCATGAGCCAGGAATCAGAACAAGGCACGCTGTATGTGATTTCCGCCCCTTCCGGTGCCGGTAAGACCAGCTTGGTGGCTCAGATGCTGAAGCAGGACCGAAAGCTGGGTGTTTCCGTGTCCCACACAACCCGGCCTATGCGGACGGGGGAACAGGATGGCGTCAACTACCACTTCGTCACCCGAGAGGCCTTCGAGGCAATGATCAGCCGGGGTGACTTCCTGGAGCATGCGGATGTCTTCGGGAACTACTACGGCACCTCCCAGGTCTGGGTGAAGCAGACACTGGCTACGGGGCAGGATGTGATCCTGGAAATTGACTGGCAGGGTGCGGAGCAGGTCCGCCACCTGATGCCGGACTGTGTCAGCATCTTCATCGTGCCACCATCGCCGGAGGCGTTAAAGGATCGCCTGACCGGCCGGGGAACAGACGCACCGGAGGTGGTGGCGCGTCGCCTCAATGAGGCGGCGGATGAGTGCAGCCACGCGGTGGAATTTGATTATCTGGTGGTTAACGATGATTTTGATACCGCGCTGGACGACCTGCTGGCGATTGTTCGTTGCCATCGCCTGCGCATGCAGACCCAGCAGGTCAGGCACTCCGGGCTACTGATCAGGCTGTCCGAGCGCCATTGATCGGCGCATATTGCCTGTATACAAATTGAACCGGCCGCAGTAAACTACGCGGTCTGCTGAAATCAGTCATTTTGCTATTGTCGGGGAAGTTATGGCACGAGTTACCGTTGAAGATTGCCTTGAAAACGTTGATAACCGCTTCCAGCTGGTTATGCTGGCCACCAAGCGTGCCCGCCAGATCGCAACCAAGGGCTTTGAGCCGCTGGTCGCAGAAGAGAACGACAAGCCTACCGTTATTGCCCTGCGTGAAATCGCTGAAGGCAAGATCTCCCGCGATCTCCTCACCGAGGATGACGACGAATAAGGCTGAAGGTCGCTGAATGTGGCCGAAGACGGGAATATTTTCTGGTTACCCGTCCAAAGCATTGAAATCTGTTCTTGCGGTTTTATAGTGTATCTATAGGCATGACTGGAAGAACGTCGGAAGGACCCGAATGCGTGCATTCGGGTTTTTTTATCCCTGGCATTTATGATCCCCACGGAGGCGCGGTGTCGGCAGAGGCAACGGTTGATGTGCTGGCCAATGAACTCAGCACGTATCTAGATACCAATCGCATCAATCAGGTGCGACGAGCCTACTATTATGCCGAACAGGCCCACGAAGGGCAGATGCGCAAAAGCGGCGATCGCTACATCACCCATCCCCTGGCGGTGGCCCGAATCCTTGCCAGCCTGAAGCTGGATCACCAGAGCCTGATGGCGGCCATGCTCCACGATGTCATTGAGGACACAGGTATCCCCAAGGACGCGCTGGCTGAGCAGTTTGGCGAGGATGTCGCCGAGCTTGTGGACGGTGTCAGCAAGCTCACCCAGATTGAGTTCCGTTCCCGCGCTGAGGCCCAGGCCGAAAATTTCCAGAAAATGACCCTGGCCATGGCACGGGATATCCGCGTGATCCTGGTCAAACTGGCGGATCGACTGCACAACATGCGCACCCTGGGCCCGATGCCCTACGAGAAGCGTCAGCGCATCGCCAACGAAACCCTGGATATCTACGCCCCGATTGCCAATCGCCTGGGTATGCACTCCATTTGTACCGAACTCGAAGACCTGGGCTTCTCCTCACTGTACCCGATGCGCTCAAAGTACATTTCCAAGGCAGTCGCAAAGCTTCGGGGCAGTCACCGGGAAATTATTGACGATATCCGTGGCAAACTGCAGGAAAAACTGGAGGAGCGCAGCCTGCCAGGCCGCATTCTGGGCCGGGAAAAGCACTTGAACAGCATCTACAACAAGATGAAGTTCAAGCAGAAATCCTTCCACGAAATCATGGACGTGTACGCCTTCCGCATCATCACCGACACCGAGGACGATTGCTACCGCATTCTCGGTGCCGTGCACAGCCTCTACAAGCCGTTGCCGGGCCGTTTCAAGGACTACATTGCCATGCCCAAGGCCAATGGCTACCAGTCCCTGCACACCACGCTGTTTGGCATGCATGTGAACATTGAAATCCAGATCCGCACCGAGGAAATGGAGCACATCGCCAATAATGGTATTGCGGCTCACTGGATGTACAAGAACGAGCCCTCCAGCGTGACCAGCGTCAACCAGACACGGGTGGACCGTTGGGTCAAAGGCCTGATGGAGATGCGTGAGCGAGCGGACGATTCCCTGGAATTCATCGAACATGTGAAGGTCGACCTGTTCCCGGACGAGATCTACGTGTTCACGCCCAAGGGCAAAATCATGGAGTTGCCCAGCGGAGCGACTCCCGTTGACTTTGCCTACGCCATCCATACGGACATCGGTAATGCCTGTGTGGCCTGCCGTATCAACCGCAACCTCGGATCCCTGAGCCAGCCGCTGCAAAGCGGCCAGACCGTTGAAGTCATTACCGCCCCCGGAGCCCGGCCCAATCCCGCCTGGCTCAGTTTCGTGGTAACCGGTAAGGCCCGCAGCAGTATTCGCCATGTGCTCAAGAACCAGAAGCGTGCTGAATCCCTGGACCTCGGCAAAACCCTGCTGAAGAAATCCCTCAAAGGGTTTGGCACCAGCCTGTCGGAGATCAACGAGCATCAGATCCAGGCGGTGGTCCGCCATAACCAGGTGGACAGTTTCGAGGACCTGGTCAGCGATATTGGCCTGGGCAATCGCATGGCCTATCTCGTGGCACGCCAGTTGGTCAGCGGCGGTGCAGATGATGAAGCATCGGACGTAGCATCCGCGACCATCATGGATAATGCCAATAACAGCCCGGTCACCATCCGTGGCACCGAAGGCCTGCTGGTTCGGTTTGCCAGTTGTTGCAAGCCAATTCCCGGTGACCCGGTAGTCGGTGCCATGGACTCGGGCAATGGCATGGTCATTCACTCGGATACCTGTTCACGGTTGCCGGAGGACGATGAAGGCAGGGCGCGTCTCACTCATCTGAAGTGGGCCAAGGACATTGCCAACGAGTTCTCCGTTGAGCTTCGTGTGGAGCTTGAGCGCCAGCGTGGGGTCATTGCAGAGCTTGCCAACGCAGTGGCCATGGCGGATGGCAACATCGAGCGCATTAATGTGGAAGAGCAAAACGCCAGGCTGGGTATTGTCAGCCTTGTGGTGCATGTGAACGGTCGCCGGCATCTTGCCAGGGTGATGCGGAGGATCAGGAATATTCGCTCTGTCACCCATATCAACCGGGTAAGGCACTGACGTAACCGTGATGCAATAGGCCAGGGCCGCGACGTTTGGCCTGTTGACACGCCAGCCACCCAAAGGTGAGGATTGGCGTTTTGATAAAGAGGACCCCAAGGTCATGACCAACAAATCCGTAATACAGACTGATAACGCGCCACAGGCCATCGGCACTTACTCCCAGGCGGTGAAAGCCGGGGACACCGTGTACCTGTCGGGGCAGATTCCGCTGGTGCCGGAAACCATGGAGGTGGTCGCGGGTGATTTCGCCGCCAAGACCCGCCAGGTGTTTGAGAACCTTAAAGCCGTCTGCGAGGCCAGTGGCGGAGAGCTCAAGGACATCGTCAAGGTCAACATCTACATGACGGATCTGAGCAACTTTGCAACGGTGAACGAAATCATGGCCACCTACTTCCAGGAGCCTTACCCGGCGCGCGCTGCCGTGGGCGTCGCGGCGTTGCCCAAGGGCGTTCCGGTTGAGATGGAAGCGGTGATGGTGCTGAGCTGATACTCGCTCAAATTAACACCGAAGGCGGCCCATGGGCCGCCTTTTTCGTTGGTAGGCTGGTCGCCAGGCCTACTGGCTTTTTTCGGCAATCATCTCCCGGTAGCCCACCCGGAAGTCCGGGTAGCGGAAATGGAATCCGGAGTCCAGCAGCCGCCGATTGTTACAGCGCTTACTGCCTGCGCGGCCTCCTTGGCGGGCGTTGGGGCCGGGTTTTGCGCAGGGTAGTTGTTCACGTACCCATGCCACCACCTCATCCAGCCGCACAGGCTCGCAATCGCTGGCGAGGTAGCAATCTTCAAGTGGCTGGCCGACAAGTGCCCGCTCCACGATATGGCAGGTGGCCGCAGCCGCATCCGCTTCGTGAATACGGTTGCTGTAGGGACCGGGCGAGGCCGGATCCATGTCGCCATTCATCACGGCATCGAGGAAGCGCGCCCGCGAGGGTCCATAAATGCCACTAAAACGGATTACGGTTGCCGGACTGCCGCTCTCCAGGGCGATCCTCTCACCTTCGAGGATTGCTTGGCCACTGTATCGGTCGGGGTCGGTTGGGCTGCTCTCATCGACCCAGGAATCATCGTCCTGGGCATAGACACTGCTGCTACCGATAAATACCAGCCGCGTGAGTTTGTGTCCGTCCAGAGCGCCGATCAGGTTCTTCAGGCCCTTTACGTAGGCATTGTGATAGCCCTCGTTGTCGTAGCTTGCGGGTGTCAGGCAATAAACCACAATGTCGAGATTGTCCGGCAGTACTGAACGTACCTGCTCTGGTACCAGGAGGTCTGCCCCCAGCGCATGGACGCCTTCCGGAACCCTGTCCGGATTGCGCCGCAGGCCGTATACCATTGCCGTCCTGGATAGCTGAGAGGCAATGGCGCCGCCGAGCTTGCCACAGCCCGCGACCAGTATTCTTGGCGTTTGTTGGTGCTCAGTGATTGCCATAGACAATATCAATCCTTATGCTTTGGCTAATAAATTAACGGAACGTTTGTACGATCCCTGACCTGGACGAATTCTGACCGGAGCCCGCCATGACTCTGACCGAGTTAAGATACGTTGTTACCCTTGCCCGGGAAAGGCATTTTGGCCGCGCCGCCGAGCGCTGTCATGTCAGTCAGCCGACCTTGAGTGTGGCCGTCAAGAAACTCGAGGACGAACTCGGCATCCCCTTGTTTGAGCGTAGCAAAAACAGCATCCGGGTCACCGAAACGGGCAAGCGTATCATCGACCAGGCCCAGCGGGTTCTGGATCAGGTGGGTGTTATCCGTGACATGGCACAGGACGGCAAGAACCAGCTCAATGCCGCCCTCAAGGTGGGCGCCATCTACACCATCGGCCCCTACCTGTTCCCGCACCTGTTGCCGGAGCTGCGCCGCGCCGCGCCCGAGATGCCGCTCTACATCGAGGAAAACTACACCGCCACACTGCGCCAGAAACTGCGCCAGTCAGAACTGGACGCCATTATCATCGCGCTGCCGTTTGAAGAACCTGAGGTCGTTACTCTGCCTCTTTACGACGAGCCTTTTGTGGTACTGCTGCCAGGAGGTCACCCACTGACCAAGCGCGAGAGTCTGACAGCGGAGGAACTGGCGCAGGAGCAGTTGCTACTGCTCGGCCCCGGCCACTGTTTCCGTGACCAGGTGCTGGAATCCTGCCCGCCTCTGGTGGATGCGGTCACCCGTAATCCCAGTGCTGCGGCACCCTCTCTGGTGACCGAAGGCAGTTCACTGGAAACCATCCGCCATATGGTGGCCTCCGGTCTCGGTATTACGGTGTTACCGCTGTCCGCCGCCACAGCAATGCAGTATGACGAAAACATACTCGCCGTCAGGCCTTTCGCGGCACCGGTGCCTTATCGCACGGTGGCGTTGGCCTGGCGGGTCACTTTCCCACGACCAAAAGCGATTGATGTACTATCGCTGGCGGCCAGCCAGTGCCGGGTGATCGAGAAAGCGAAGATTGATACGCCGGCCGCGGCTGCAACCGCCTGAGTCAGGCCATGATGTCACTGGACGACATTGCCGTTACCACCCTGAAAGGCGTCGGTAATGCCCTGGCCGACAAGTTGTCGAAACTGGGCATCCGTTCGCTGCAGGATCTGCTGTTCCATCTTCCCCATCGGTATGAGGACCGCACCCGCATTATCCCCATGGGCAACCTCCGTATTGGTGATGTCGGAGTGGTGGAAGGTGAGGTGATGAAAGCCGATCTGGTGATGGGCCGGCGCCGCAGCCTGCAGGTAACTCTGAAAGACCGCAGTGGCTTCCTGGTCATGCGTTTCTTTCACTTTAACGCCGCCCAGAAGAACCAACTCACAGAAGGCGCGCGAGTGCGTTGTTTCGGCGAGGTCCGACCGGGGCGGGCCGGTTACGAATTCTACCATCCCGAATATCAGGTCAACCCGCCGCCGATGCCAGCGCAGGGTGAGGCCACGCTAACGCCCGTTTACCCCCTGACAGAGGGCATTCAACAACCGCGGGTGCGCGCTCTTTGCCAGCAAGCTCTGGGTTACCTTAAACGCTATCCGATTCGTGACTGGTTGCCGGAGGAGCTTCTCGCCAATTATCAGTTGCCTGGTATCACCGAGGCGGTGGAGCTGGTGCATTCGCCTCCGGCCAACGCGCCGGTTCATCTGTTGATGGAGGGGCGGCACCCGGCTCAACAACGACTGGTCATGGAAGAGCTGCTGGCCCACCAACTGAGCCTTTTGCAGGTACGACAGCAGGTTCAGGCCCGGGAGGCGCTGCCGTTACTACCAACCGGTGATCTGCCCGAACGCTTCCTGGATCTGCTTCCGTTCAGCCTTACCGGGGCGCAGCGACAGGTTATGACCGAGATCCGTCAGGACCTCAGTCAGCCGGTACCCATGTTGCGGCTGGTGCAGGGAGACGTGGGGTCGGGCAAAACCGTGGTGGCGGCGCTGGCGGCATTACAGACCATTGGCGCCGGTGCCCAGGTGGCGCTGATGGCGCCCACTGAAATACTGGCGGAACAGCACTATCAGAATTTTCGCGGCTGGCTGGAGCCACTTGGCATCCAGTTGGCGTGGCTGTCGGGAAAAATTAAGGGCAAGGCACGAAAGGAGGCTCTGGAGGCCGTTGGCAGTGGCGAAGCCACCGTGGTGATAGGTACCCATGCCCTGTTTCAGGAAGATGTCGCGTTCAGCCGCCTGGCACTGGTGATTGTGGACGAACAGCACCGGTTTGGCGTGCATCAGCGATTGGCCCTGCGGGAGAAGGGCGTCGGCGGCACCATGGCGCCACACCAGTTGATTATGACAGCGACCCCTATTCCGCGTACGCTGGCCATGAGCGCCTATGCGGACCTGGATACGTCGGTGATTGATGAGTTGCCCCCCGGCCGCAAGCCTATTGAAACCATCGCCATTCCCGACAGCCGGCGTGACGATGTAACCGATCGGGTACGAAAGGCCTGTAAGGAAGGTCGGCAGGCATACTGGGTGTGCACGCTGATTGAGGAATCAGAAGCGCTGCAGTGCCAGGCGGCGGAAGGGACCGCACAGGAACTGGCGGAACGGCTGCCGGACCTGAAGGTGGGGCTTGTTCATGGTCGCCTCAAGGCGGCTGAAAAAGCGGCGGTGATGGAACAATTCAAGAACGGCGAACTCGATCTTCTGGTGGCAACCACCGTGATTGAAGTGGGCGTGGACGTGCCCAATGCTTCGCTGATCATCATCGAAAACCCGGAGCGCCTGGGCCTGGCGCAGTTGCACCAGCTGCGGGGCAGGGTTGGCCGGGGTGAAGAGGCCAGTTTCTGTGTGTTGATGTACCATCCACCATTGTCGATGAATGGTAAGGCGCGTCTGCAGGCCCTGCGAGACAGTCAGGACGGTTTCAAAATTGCCGAGAAAGACCTGGAAATACGCGGGCCTGGAGAAGTGTTAGGCACCCGCCAGACCGGTATGATGCAATTCCGGCTGGCAGATTTCGAACGGGACAAGGGCTGGATCGAACCAATCCGCAAAATGGCACCGCCACTGATGAAGCAACCGGCGCTGGTGAACGGATTGATTCGCCGTTGGTTGGGGGAGCGAATTCGCTACGGCGACGTCTAAAGGCGCCGCGCCGGCATCAGAAATCGCGTGAAAACCCGCCTGGTGTCAAAGTTGGGTCGCTGTTTGTGCCCTATACTGAGTGAAACCAATGTGTCCAACGGGGCACCGTCTACATTTTGGGAGAAACTTATGGAGCTACCTGTCGTAGTCAGGCAGGCGTTGGGTGAGTCTGCTGCCGGCGTTTCCCTTAGGGATGTGAGCCAGGCTCGGGGCGACGAACTGTTGCGAATGGTGTTGCTCACGGATGAGGAGGGGAATCTCCAGGTTATATGCCGCGAGGGTGACCTGCTGGATATCAATGCCCTGAACAAACAGTTGGGGCGGGACCTGCGGGTGATGAAGCGACGGGAACAGGTCCGGGTTCGTGAGCGCTCTGGCCTGACCGAACTGCCGGCGTTACCGTCTCTAACCGGCTGGCCCACGATCGTGGATGTGCGGGTGGATGAGTTGGCCTCTGTGGCATTGGTCCTGGGTGATCAGAATTTGTGCATGGTCATGCCCGGTGACGAGTTCCGGGGAATTACCGTCGCGGGCGACCGTCATTCCTTTTCGGTGGCGCCGGAAAGCATCGCCGTGAATCTCAGCAGTCCGGAAAAGGACAGGGATCAGTTTCATTCCGCCATTCGACGGTTTACCTCGCTGCGTATCCAGCAGCGCCTGGAAGATACACTGGAGCTGCCCCCACTGCCTGAAACTGCCCAGCGCATCATTCACCTGCGGGTAAACCCAAACGCCGTGATGGGTGATTTGGTGGACGTTGTGGAAAGCGACCCCAGCCTGGCGGCTCAGGTTGTCAGTTGGGCGTCGTCGTCCTTCTACGCAGCGGCGGGGCAGGTGCGTTCTGTGCACGACGCGGTCTCTCGGATTCTGGGGTTCGACCTGGTGATGAACCTGGCCATGGGGCTTTCCCTGGGGCGTGCCCTGAAGCAGCCTCAGGATCATCCGGAAGGCTACGTGGATTACTGGCAGCAGGCGATATGGCAAGCTCAGTCGGCTGGTATCCTGGCCAGTATGATGCCTCGTGGCGAGCGTCCGGTTTTTGGTCTTGCGTATCTGTCGGGGCTATTGCATAACTTTGGCTATCTGGTGCTGGCGCAGGTATTCCCTCCCCATTTCAAGCTGGTGTGCCGGTCGCTGGAAGCGAACCCCCATCTCGATTCCTCAATGATTGAGCATTATCTGCTGGGTGTGACCCGGGAGCAGATTGCGGCGGAACTGATGCAGAACTGGGGTATGCCTGACGAGGTCTGTCTGGCGATCCGCAACCAGAAGAACCCTGGCTATGATGGTCCCCACGCAGTGTACAGTAAGCTGCTCTGGCTGGGGCGGCAACTGTTGACCAAGCGTGGTGTTGCGTTGGGTGCGGGTGAAGAAGTGTCGGATGCGTGCTACGAATCCCTCGGTCTGGACAGGGAAAAGGTGGAAGCGCAGTTTGATGAACTGGTCGAAAACAAGGATAGCATTATGGCGATGGCGGGAATGATGAACCAGTAGGTCCCGTCTACCGCCTAACCTCTCTGGTTAAACCCCGCAAAAAAGCCGGCCCGAAGGCCGGCAAGCTCACCCGCTTGTTGCAGATCAAACCAAACGTGTTCAGGAGAAAACAACGTGAGCCGTTGCAGGGTCAGTAGTGGCAACGCGCTTTTTTAAACTTAGCCAATATGGAGTGAAATAAAAGCTGGCTACGTTGGTGTTTGGTGAATGAGCGGGGCGTCATAATTTCGTGACATCTGAAGAGATTGATTTGTAAAGCTAATCAAAAAATCAGTGACGAATCTTGATTACAAACTGTTACAAAATACTGAAGTGTCAGCCCCACATCGACAGGCGTTAAGCCTGGAACGGATGGTGTCGAATGGCCGTTGCGGCGCGGCGGATGGCGTCGGCGTGCTCTTTCTCGACCGTCAGCCGCTCGCGGTCCATCTTTTCCACAAAGCGGGCATCCGTTTCCTGGCGGGCACGATGGGTCGGCATGTGCTGGATCTGGTCGTGCACTTCCTGGAACACCCGGAAAGGGGACTGGTCCAGCAATTCCGGCGCCACATGGTCCAAAAGGCCCTTGATTCGCAGGCAGGCTTCAGAGTATTCAACCTGATTCTCTTCCACCGCCATGGCCAATACCCGGATACTTTCAATCATGCTGTCGCGGCGTTCTTTCTGGAAAGATTCGGCTTTCTCCTGCCGCCTCCTGCTATCCCGCAGGGCACGGAACTGGCGGCCGATAAACGCGACCAGCAGCGCGATAGCCTGCAGACCGGCAATAATCAGTGTCCATTGAAGCCACGGCGGCATAGAAGTCTCCCTTGAGAATGTCAGGCCTGTTTGCGCTGGCGGTCTGCGCGCCAGACTTTCACGGATACAGTCTGTCCATTGAGTACGGACGTGCCAACAAGCGGATCAATTTCCTGATCGCTCAACACGTCGTTTATGCTGGCGCCGGCGTGGGCAACGGCCACACTCTGACCGGTACCTTCCCGATGGTGGCCCCAGCCATGGGGTATTGAAACCACCCCTGCCATCACGTCCTCGGTGATCTCCACCGGCAATACAATCTGACCGGAGGTGGAACCAACCTCGGCGGAATCGCCAGCCTGAAGGCCGCAGCGGGCAGCATCTTTCGGATGAATCATCAGGGTACAGCGCTCCTTGCCTTTAACCAACCGCTGACTGTTGTGCATCCAGGAATTATTGCTGCGAACGTGCCGGCGTCCGATCAGTAACAGACGGTCGGCGGGAGGTGCCTGCAGCAAGGCGTGAAGCCGCCCCAGATCCTGCAGATACCGGCGTGGGGCGAGGTTTACCTTGCCGTCGCGGGTAAACAATCTGCCGGGCATGCAGGGGCGAAGCGGCCCGAGATCCACACCGTTGGGCAGTTCCTTCAGTGCGCTGATGGAAAGTCCCTTGGGCAAGTCCTGCCAGTGGCGGTTCAGTGGGCTCATTTTTGCCAGACTCCGCAGGGGGTGACGCTCCGGAAGTATATCCATCACCAGGTCGATGGCGGGCTGGACCAGGCCGCGTGCAGGACCGATGTTGGCTCCGTAGGGACCGGCCCTCAACATAAGATCAAGGATCGGATCCGGCCCGATCTGTTTGAACGCGCGCCAACCCATTTCGGAACGCAGGGGCAGGCGACCACCTTTACGTTTTTTCTCCAGACGGTGCGCCAGCTCCAGCAGTATCTGCCAGTCGTGGCGGGTGTCTTTGCCGGCATCGAACAGGGCAGGGCTGTATTTGGCGGTGTTGCGAACAGCAAACATGCTGAAGATAAGATCGTAGTGGCTGCGTTCCAGGCCAGCGGTGGGAGGCAGTATGACATCCGCATGGCGGGTGGTTTCATTGAGGTAGTAATCCACCGATACCATGAAGTCGAGGCCGGCGAAGGCCTCGTCAAGCCGTCCGCCGTTGGGGCTCGAAAGCACCGGGTTGCCCGCCACCGTTACGAATGCCCGTATCTGTCCCTCACCCGGTGTGAGAATCTCATCGGCAATGGTGCTTGAAGGGTATTCGCCTGCAAACTCAGGCAGTTTTTTCACCCGGCTGAACCGCTTGCCGAAATGACCGTTCTGGCCAGACATACCACCGAGTGCGATCAGATCAATCGCGGGTTGTGTGAACATCATGCCGCCAGTGCTGTCCAGCTTCCCGGTCAGGATGTTGAGCACGTAGGCAAGCCAGGTTGCAACACCGCCAAAGGCCTGGGTACTGGTGCCCATGCGGGTGTACAGTGCAGCCCTCGGTGTTGTGGCCAGTTGCCGTGCAAGGTTGCGGATATCGGCCGCCGGCATGCCGGTAGTATCGCTGACAGCCTCGGGTGTAAATCCCAGTGCGGCCAGTCGCACAAGATCCACGTCTTTCGTCCACTGTTCCGCATGGCCAAGATTGACCATGTCCTCTTCGAACAGGGTATGCACCATGGCCATCAGCAACAGAGCGTCTGTGCCCGGGCGGATGAAATGGAATTCGTCAGCCAGTTTGCCGGTTTCGGTGCGGCGCGGGTCTACGACCACCATTTTGCCGCCGCGCCCCTTCAGTGCCTTGAGACGGCCACGGAAGTCCGGCACGGTCATCAAACTGCCGTTGGAGGCCATGGGGTTCGCTCCGATGCAGATAAACAGCTCGGTGCGGTCGATGTCCGGTATCGGAAAAAGAATCTGGTGCCCAAACATTTCCAGGCTGGCCAGCATATGGGGCAATTGGTCGTTGGAGGTGGCAGAGAAACGGTTCTGGGTGCCCAGGGCCCGGAGGAATGGCATGGTGGCCACCAGCGAGCCGTGGTTGTGTACGTTGGGGTTGCCGAGATAGGCGCCAATGCTATTGCGGCCGTGCTCTTTGCGTACCCGGTGCAGGCGGCTGGCCACAAGATCAAAAGCCTCGTCCCACTCCATTTCCTGCCAGCCGTCAGTGGTGCGTCGTACCGGTTTGCGCAGGCGCTCCGGGTCTTCGTGGAGGTCCTGGAGGGCAACGGCTTTGGGGCAGATGTGACCTTGGCTCAACGGGTCGTCTTCGTCACCCTTGATGGAGGTGACATGGCCTTCCCTGACCTCAATGGCCACGCCGCACATGGCTTCACACAGGTGGCAGGTACGGTAGTGGGTGCCGTTTTCCATGGGGTCTCTCCGGTATGTCTATTGATTATGTGTTTGAAAGTTGGTTTCAATAGAAAACCAGATTAGCAGGAAATACCTGGGAGAGGAAAACCGCTTTTCGGCTCTTCAGGCCACAAAAAAGGCCAGCCCGTAGGCTGGCCATAAGTAGCGGAGCCTGAAGTTAGTACTCTGCCGGAATTTCCTTGATGGGGTTGGACAGGAAGTTCAGGTAGACACCCTGCTGGGGAATGATCAACGGGATGTCGACCGTCGCGAAGCCAAAGGCAACTGCTTCAACGTTGATTTGCGGAACGTTGCTGGTTCTTTGTTCGATCTGCATCCTGCCATCGTCGAAGAACTTGACCCTTCCTTCCAGATCCAGCGTGAACGGGTAACTGTAAAGGTTGTGCTCGGCGCCCAGCGGCGCGACCAGATTCGGCGCATCGAGGAAAAGGTCAGCTTCAGTCTTGAAAACCGGGCCGTCATCCGTCTCGATGATGATCCCGGGAATTAGGCTGTTGCGGGCACAGTTGCTGGTGCAGTTCGGGTCGTCTTTGGCGTATCGCATCCGCAGGATCTGTGGGCCCGTGGTTGATACCTGCTCTCCGCCCAGCAGAGCTGGCAGACCGATATAGACATCCGCCGAGGTGGTGGCCAGTAGTGTGGGGTAAAGCAGAACGCCAACACCATCCTGGCCGGTTTCAGGGTCTACGGCCGGGCCGGTAACCTCGGTATTCAGGGCGTAGGTCTGGTAGATGAATTTGTTACGCGGGCAGTCCGGCCCATCTGCACTGCAACCGACACGGGCAGTGAGATCACCCAGGAGCCCGCCGTCTGCAGTCTGGCCATCGACCAGGAGCTTTGCAGCGTTGGCGGATGGCAGGAACCCTTCGGCATCGCTCCCCTCATGGTTGAAGGGCTCCAGGCAGCTTTCTCCCCCCAACGTTGCGCAATCCACGATGAAGTTGGAATTGGTATCACGGATTGGCAGGTTACGCAGCGGGGTATAGACAGTATCCTGTGCTTCCACGCCACTGAAGTAAATGGTCATATTGGGGCCACCGGCGTCGGTGGAATTCACCAGCAGATCTGTCTGCAATGGGTAGCCCTGTTTTGAGCAAATGGCGTTGCCACAATTACCCGATCCGTTGGCGGATTTCATGGTGTAGCGGTAAAAACTGCCATCGGCGGTGTCCCATGGGTTGTTGGGGTAGAAGCGGATGCGCTGGTTGTTTTTCTCCAGGCGTCCGCTGACGGATTCGCCAGAACCTATGGGTGTCGACGCATTGGTGACTTTTTCGACAATGAAGGTGTTTTCGTTAATGGTGTCCAAGTCCATCGACTTGGAGAACACCACTACAATAGGCCGGTCCGTGGGAAGTTTGGTGATTGGGAGTAGGTCACCGGCGGCGCCACTGTCGGATGCATCCCGGCAGCGCCCGTGAGTGCCCTGGCTAAAGTTGACGGCGGTTGTTACGCAGGGGTAGCCAGGATACGTTGTCAGTGCCAAGGGTGATCTCTGGGTAACCGAGCTTCCCCCAATGTCAGGGAGGGCGAAGCTGAGGTTCTGCGGTGTGACACCATTGCCTGCAAGGTCAGTCAACGCGTTGCTAATCTGTACGGTGTAGTCAACGCCATGCTCCAGCCCGCCGACCGGGTTCAGAACCAGGGCGGTTCCGTCCAGTTTGGCGTCCAGTGTGTCGTCGCTAACCGTCAGAGGTGTGCCTGCTGCGTCCAGCACAATGCCATCGGCGATGGTATCGGCATCGAGTGGTTCGTCGAAATTCAGCACGATCGGGTCGCCAGGGCGCTGCATCTGATCACGATCACCCGGGAAGGCATCGTCCGGCCCTGGCATCCAGCTTACTAACTGCGGGCCGGCGTTGTCTGCCAGTTCTTCGTCCCGTTGTTCGGCGGCATCCAGTGCGGACTCGGAATCCGTCGCGGCTTCGATGCGAAACGCAATGGTGGCGTCGGTGAATTCCTGGCCCAGCAGGTTGGGTTCGACCATGCCGATGGCGTCTATGGTTAACACGCCATCTTCCACGATCGCGATGCCGGTCAGCTCTACCCCCAGCAGGTCCTGGGATAACGAAGCATTGGGCTGCGCCTCTTCCGTGTTCATGGCAACGTCCATGAACAGTTTGACGTGGCGCGGCGCGTTCATGTTATCCGTGTAGGGGTTTGGCATCAGGTAACCGGTGGCGTCCGACAACATGGTCACCTTGATATCACCGGTTTTCTGGATGTTTCCGGTTGCCGGATCTATAACCGGTACCTCACCGTTGACACGGACATCCAGGCTGCTGCTGGTCAGCACGCTGCCTTTCGGAACTCTAAGTGGCAGGGGCTCATCGGCCGTAAACGCCGGCGCGTAAGCGAGCTCTGCAAACAAATCGCCGGTTTGCTGGGACGGCCCAGCATTGCCCTGCAGGACGGAGTTCAGGGTGATGCCGTTGATGATTTGCCCGTTTAGCCGAGACTTGCGGGTGTTCTCGGCGTTCTCGCCGGCATTCAGACCGGAATCCACCACTTGCTGGGACAGAACAACGGTTGGGCCGGTGTCGCGTGGGGTGATAGTTTCGCTGAAGTCGTCCAGCGTGCCGCCATGGAGACTCGGCAGGTTGCGGACTGACACGGTGTAGGTCTCGCCCGAGGTGAGTATGTCCTCCTCACGGCCACAGCGCTCTTTTGAGTCTGCAAGGCAGGGGTCGATAGTGATGTCCCGGCCTTTCACAAGAACGGTGGCCGGCACCACGTTCGCGTTGCTGTCAGTGATTTCAATGACACCACCGCGTGCCTTCCAGTCCGGGTGTACGGTCTGGGTCATTTGCAGTCGGAACGTGGAGAAGTTCATGGGCTGGAATACATTGCCCTCGGAGGGAATCATTTCCGCAACGGTGAACTCCGGGCTCAGGTTGTCCAGCCCGGCGATGCCGCTGAAGGCACCCCGTGTTGAAAACTGCACGCCCTCCGGGCCAAAGGCATTGGGGTTTGGAATCGTACGGCCGCCTTCGGCCTGCAGTGCCTCGGTAAACTCAATGGTGTAATTGGCTCCCGGGCTGAGTTCGCCCTGTGGCGACAATGTCAGACTGCGCCCACCATCCACGCTTTCGGCCGTGAAGCTCAGGTCGGTGCTGCCATCGGTGATGCGGATTTTGCTGGCAACATCGTTGTCAGACAGCGCATGGGAAAAGCGCAGCACCATGTCGGCCTTGGGGCTGACGTTGCTCTGACCATCCGCCGGATAGGAGTAGACCACCTCTCCCGGTGTTGTGGGTTCGTCGATGGTCTGTTCATCACCCCCGCCGCATGCGGCCAGGAGCATTGCGGGAATCAGTGCCAATGTGTTGTTGTGTTTCATGGCAAACCTCTCCTCAGAACTTCAGGGTGATGGAGCCGCTGATAACGTGAACGTCACCGTCGGCGGTTGCCTGCTGTTCGTTGCCGTCATAGTCGACGATGGTGAAATCCCGATCCTGCAACTGCTGATATTGGTAACCGATATCCAAACGTACCGGGTAGGCCAGCACGCGGGTGCGTTCGTAAGTGGCACTGATGCCAAGCCCGGCCACGATCTTGTCGGTGTCCAGATAGTTCAGCTCCGGGTTGCGGGTGGTTTTGAGGGGAGACTCCTCATACGCCAGCCCGCCCCGTACGGCAAAGTGACGGCTGAGCTGGTATTCAGCGCCGATGCGAGGCACCAGGATGTCATCAAAACGGATGCGATTGGCTGCGCTGACATTCTCCTGGTCCTTGATGGTATCGCCGGCGAACTCGTCTTCCAGTTCAGACCAGTTCTGCTGCTCAATGCTGCCGCCGATGCGCCAGCCGTCACCCTTGTACTGGGTGCCGATGGCAAAGGTTTCCGGTTGGAAGGAGTCGATGGTGGCCACCGCAAGGCTCAGGCCCGGGTCGGGAATGGTCTGGGTAACGATGATGTTGGAGTCAACAGACGTCGAAGCGGATGACTTGGTGCGATAGGTAACCGCGCTTTCCCAGCCATCGAGGAAACAGTCACTGTCCGGACAGAAGGTGTCGCCCCACTTGATGGTGGTGCCAAGGATGGACTTCAGCGAGGGCTCGGCGTTAACCGCCAGTCGCTCGCGGCTGGTCTCACCGCCAAGCGTAGAAACGGCATCCAGTTGAGCGGCTGCCTCCAGGGTGACGCGCACCGAGAAACCACCCGAGATGCCCCGCCAGAGTGGGGTGGCACCACCAATGTTCAGGAACAGAGGTTCCTTGCCGTATTGCAGGTACTGCCCGGTTTCGGAGGTTTCCGAGGAGAACGCCAGCATTTCCTTGCCATACTTCTCAACGCCTGCGATGAAGCCCAGGTAAATCGGGTGATCAAAGCGGGTCAGGGATGCCAGGTTGGTTTTCATGCCGATCAGGACGTGCTGGCTCGGCGAGTCCGAAATGATATCGCCGTCTGCATCGGAACGACTGGAGCGCAGTTCCTGCTCCGCATGAAGAATGCCGCCGGTAAGCTCGCCACGCTCGTCACTGGTTAAATAGGACGGATTGTAATAGGTGGCGGACACCTGCTCGTTGAACATCGACAGGGACTGTGCGGTGGCCACGTCCACGGGCATCACGCCATAGGTTGTACCGATGTTGCCCATGCTGGCAGAGGCATTCAATGAAAAACCGGCCGAGGCGGCTGCAACGGCGAGCGTTATCGCACGCAGGGAAAAGCGGGAGGTTGAAACCATGAAACACACTCCATTTGTTTGTCTTTGTTATGGACCTTTACCGTGCCCCGGAGTCGGGTAACAGGGCTGGCAATTATTGTTGGTACATTTGTTCGAAAAGCAGTGTAGTGCCCTTGTCTTATCGGGACGTTGGCTGTCTTGACAGCTTTGGGTGTCGAATTGACCACTTTCCACGTAAAGATGGTTTAAAAATGAAGGAAATACAGAGTCTTATCAGGCCGTAAGATGTTTGTTTATGTAACGGAGAGTTGTGAACTGTTGCAGGTTTTTGGCGAGCACAAAAAAAGGCCCCCGTTGGGGAGCCTTTTGATACTGCGGTAACGTGTATTGAAACTTGACGTTTCAGCTCACACGGCGTTTCCGGCCCGCCAGGGTCAGACCGATGATGCCAATACCCAGTAAAGCCAGTGTGCCAGGTTCGGGTACGGTAACAGAGCCTATTCCGTATAAGCTCACGTGCGAAAGGCCATTTCCTTTGCCAAAGTAAGCCCAGTCGCCAGAGGAAACCAACGAGTTAAGTTCATACACGAACCAGTTGTCCGCTTTGTTTCCACCGCCAAACTTGAAGCCGATCGCAATGGTACTGTAGGCATCCCAGAGACTGCTATCGAATTCCCAGGTACCGATGCCGTCAGTTTGACCGTATTCCAGGCTGTACAGGGCTGTAGGGTTGCCCGCGTTTTCGGATTTCTCTACAAACTGATAACCCGCTCCTGCAGCGTTGTTGAGAAAAACATCATTGGCAGGGTTGCCGGTAAAGCTTGGGTTGTTCTTGCCGGACGCAAGGCATGCTGCGGCCTGCGAATCGTCCATCTGCATGTAATTATGGGCATCATCGCAATTGATGGGCGCTGCGACGGTAAAGCCTGACACCATGATGGCCGATGCCAACGTTCCAGCCATCAGTGGCCAAAACTTAGTTCTTGTGTTCATTTCTTCCTACTCCCGATGGGTTTCCTGCTGCAGGAAGAAACGAAGCATTAAAGGTGCCATAGATCAAAAACAGTGTGGGTATCGATACATAGGTAAGGCGCAGTTTTTGCTACTGTTCAATAGTGTAAGTAAAGCTGACACTGCCGGAGCCTGGCGCCAGAGTTAACTGGTCAGCACCGACAAAACCCTCTGCGCATGCTCTGCGGTTTCACTGCCCAGGCTTGTCAGGTACCCGCCATCTTTCTGCGTAATCAGCCCCTTCTGGTGAAGACGTTCAGCCGCTATCACCATCTCTGGTGCGGCCGAATGCTGGTGAACCTTGAGGCCTTCCTGCGCGGAAGACAGGTCGAACATAGCCAGAAGGTTGAGTTCGTCAATATGGTCGGAAGAGAAAGGCATAGTGCGTTCCTTGTGTTATTTTTAATGGCCTTAGTGTAGTTGTATACGAAGCTGCGGTATTGGGCAAAACTGATTTCCGGATAAACCACCCCACCTGAATGGAGACAGGGATGTACACCCTTCATATTGCGAACAAGAACTACTCGTCATGGTCGTTGCGCCCCTGGGTGCTTATGAAGGAGCTGGGCATTGAGTTTAATGAACAGCTCATTGTGTTTGGTGACGAACCCACCTGGCAGGCGTACAGGCGCCTGAGCCCCAGCGGCAAAGTCCCCTGCCTGACGGATGAAAGCACAACCGTATGGGACTCGCTGGCCATCATCGAGTATCTGGCCGAGCGCCACGAGGGCGTATGGCCCAAAGACGCAAAGGCCCGTGCCTGGGCACGTTGTGCGGCTGCTGAAATGCACTCCGGATTCCAGTCGCTGCGGGATATCTGCAGCATGAACGTGGGCCTGCGTATCCGCATGAACGCAATCAGTGAAGGCCTGCAAAAGGATGTCGATCGCATCGACAGCCTGTGGTCTCATGGCCTGCAGCAGTTCGGTGGTCCCTTCCTCGCCGGTGACCGCTTTACCGCTGTGGATGCCTTCTTTGCCCCTGTCGTCTATCGGGTACGCACCTATGGGCTGAAGCTGAGCGAAGGCGCCGCCGCCTACGTCGAGAGAGTTCTGGCATTGGGCAGTATGCAGCAGTGGGAAGCCGAATCCCTCGCGGAACCGTGGCGGGACACCGAGCACGAGGACATCGCGTTCACCGTCGGCACCTTGCTCGCGGACCACAGAAAATAGCCACTTTCTTTTAACGGACAGAGGACACACCAGGAATGATCAGTTGGGAAGACTTTGAGAACGTAGAGCTGCGCATCGGCACCATCATCGAGGTAAACGAGTTTCCGGAAGCCCGCAGGCCAGCGTACAAGTTGAAAGTCGATTTCGGCCCGGAAGTGGGCGTTCGAAAATCCAGTGCGCAGATTACCGACCTGTACAACCCTGAGTTGTTGTTGGGTAAGCAGGTGCTCGCCGTGACCAACTTCCCGCCAAAACAGATTGGTAAATTTATGTCCGAGTGCCTGGTGACGGGGATCAAGAATGATGAGGGGGCGATAACCCTGGTAAGCACGGATCACAAGGTGAGTAATGGGCAGAGGCTTATTTGACTCTTGATTTGATCAATAACTGATCTATTTTTAATGGTACCCCCTAACGGCCGTTGTCGTTGTCCAGAAGGCATGAGCAAAGGAATTTGGCATGTCTCAGTTACTATCGTATGAAGATACCGGTTCGCTTCTATCTGTACTGTCTCATGCATCGGAATTGTCGAAACAAGAGCTGGTGCGGTCCCTGGAGGCAATACCAGGCGTTGAGGTGGCTGGAAACCTACCCGCGAAGAATGAGCTGGCCGGGTATCACAGGTACAGCATTCCCGTGACATCGTCACGTAATCGCAAGTATTCCGGGCTCCAGGTGTGGGGGCTGGACCCAGCAACAGCGACCGTATTGGTGATCGGGCTGGGGATACTGCTCGATTACGTCAGAACATCCCGGAACCCTGACACATCATCGCCTGGCGGCGGTGGTCCCCCTACGATAGACAGCGACGGTTCCGGGCCCCAGGAACTCTGTAAGCACAAAGTGGATGGCGAAGAATGCGGCCGGCCACTCAGATCACCCACAACCGTCCGGCAGGGTGGCTCAATCGTGGTTATACGCCACTGCACGAAAGATCCTCGTCCCCACCCCACCGTTGAATATTTTATACAGGATTCTTAGGTTTTATAGGTGCGGACACGGTAACGTGATCGACTATGCGCTTGTTTAGGGCTTTCTCGGAACTATGGGTTAGTTTGTGGTAGTGCAACCACAAATTGGCTGGGTGTAGCCGTGACGATGTTGTCGATGCGAAGTGTCATATCACGCTATTAAACAAAAGCGAACATTCGTGCTGCGCCCTACCAGAGATAATTTCCCCTCCGCAGAATGGCGAAATTTATCCTCTCCAGACGGCTTCCTTTGCCTGAAGAGTTCAATTCGAGTTCTTTCAAACTAGTGCTTATGCCATCTTGTGATCATGCGGTTGATTAAAAATCGCACATAGTAGTTAGGAGTGGCAATAATTCATATCTGAATAATAATTGTAGCCTCCCGGAAGCCCTACCCCGAAAGCATGGAGCAGCTCCTAAAAAGCATTTTTAGTCGGACTTTCAGCTGCAGAATGCACGCAGCAACCTTTCCTAAAACGAACACGGCCTCTCTGCCAACAACCCTAGAACCATCATCAATAGAAAAATGAAGGGAAAACTGATGGATTATGAAACGGACAATTTAGTGATCGGCAGTGGTGTGTAAACATCCCTGTTTTAGTTGCACCGCTGATTAGAGTTGTCCGCCCGTTGGTGTTTCGCCAGGTATTCCCATGGCGTCAGGTCTTCCAGTGAATCGTGGGGACGCTCATCGTTGTATTCCGTCATCCAGGATTCGGTCACTTCTCGGACTTCGGTTAGGTTCCGGAAGACATACATGTTCAGGATCTCGTCCCGATAAGTCCGATTGAAGCGCTCAACATACGAATTCTGAATGGGGGTGCCCAGCTTGATAAACTCCAGCTCGATACCGTGTTGCTCAGCCCAATCTGCCAAGGCAATCGAGATGAATTCAGGACCGTTATCCATGCGTAGTTTTGCCGGGTAACCTCGCCAAGCAATGATGCGTTCCAGAACCCGTATGACCCTCGGTGCTGGCAGGTTCAGGTCAATCTCGATAGCCAGTACCTCCCGGTTAAAATCGTCCACCACGTTGAAGGTGCGGAACCGGCGACCACAGAACAGACTGTCGCTCATGAAGTCCATGGACCAGCATCGATTAACGGTGACTGGCACGCTCAATGGCTCCGGGTTTCGTGTTGGGAGTCGTTTCTTGCCCCGTCGTCGTTTGTTCAGGTTGAGTGCGCAATACAGCCGGTGTACCCGCTTGTGATTCCATCCGTGCCCCCAGCGTCGCAGCACTTTGAACAGTTTGCTGAAACCGTAGGCAGGATAGCGCTCAGTCGCGCTTTGAAGCGCTGCAATCACCGGTTCATCCCGGGAGGTGTCCGGCCGATACCGGTACACAGAGTCACTGATGCCAGCGATTCGGCAGGCTCTGCGAATGCTGACGCCGTGAGCCTGCTTAAGGTAATCCACCCGTTCTCGTCGAACGGCTGGCTTTACAGCTTTTTTTCGATCACATCCTTCAGCAGTTTGTGATCCAGGCTCAGCTCGGCATACATCTGCTTCAGCCGGCGGTTTTCCTCTTCCAACTCTTTGAGGCGCTTCACATCAGAGGCCTCCATGCCCCCGTACTTGGATTTCCAGTTGTAGTAGGTCGCATCGGAGATGCCGTATTCCCGGCAGACTTCCTTGACCAGGCGGCCGCCCTCGACCTCCTTCAGGATCTTGACGATCTGTGACTCGCTGTACCGTGATTTCTTCATGTCGTTCTCCGTTTGCCTCATTGTAGGCCGGAGAACTCTAATTACGCATGCACCGATTTTAGGGGATGGTTACAACTATCCAAAAAGCAAAAAAATATGCACAGGAGACAGAGTTTTGGCAGCATGTTGGCAGCTAAATGCACTTTGTTATGATTCCTGGTGACTCAACGAAGATATTGGTTACGGTTTTTGCAGTAAAGTGAGCTAATGTAGTATTCGCACTTTATGAATATTACTTATGTGCCATTAGTGGACACTCAATCTTGACACCAAGTGATCAAAAACTAATCGAATACGTTGTGGTACTGGACCACGTTGAGGGCGATAAATATATAAATCCCAAGGCACAGGCTCGGCCTCTTCTAACACTCTCACAAGTTTCTCTTGGCGTAATAAGTCTTGGGCCAAAAAGTCAGGAATTTGAGCAAACCCCAGACCATTTTGTACACCCATTAATTCAGCTTCGGCGTCGGCACTTCGAAAACGTGTTATGGATGGCATCCACTGTCTGTCCATGGAAAAAACCCATGGCCAAAGCTTTCCCGTATTGCGATCTACTAACCCTGTAACCGGCAAGTGGTTTAGATCTTCAATAGACGCAGGCCTTCCCACTCTATCTATTAAGTCAGGCGAAGCCACGACATACAGATTAATTTTGGCGAGCTGGCGGGCAATAAATCGACTATCCCTCATGAAGCCGATACGAATCCCAATATCTATTTTTTCGTCAACTACATCCACGCGCTCGTCACTGAGTGTCAGGTCTATATCAAGTTGAGGATGTACTGTTGAGAGTTCCATTAATGCTGGCATCAAGCATTGATGACCAAAACCAACAGGCGCTGCGATACGAACCCGCCCTTGTAATTCATTACCCGAGTCAGGGGCGCTTGTTTGAAACAATTCATCTACAGCGCGCAGGCGTTCTTTTGCTATCGCAGCAAATTTTTCTCCAACTAGGGTCACTTGTATGTGTCGCGTATTTCGATGAAATAAAAGCTCCCCTTGCAATCGCTCTAACTCCTTCACTGCTCGTGTCACTGCCTGAGGAGAAATTCCCAGACGGTTAGCCGCTTCTTTAAAGCTGCGAGACTCCGCAGCAGTACAAAATATCCGGAGCATTTCCAATCTGTTAAGCATCACAGTCATACTCAGGTTTGGTATGAATACACAAATATTATTCCAAATTCTGGAATTGTCAAATCAAAACGTTTCCATTTATTGGTTTTTGAAGGTGAGGGATAATTTGCTTGTCAGTTAGACATAGTCATTCATTCAACTGATTTGAGGATATTAACTATGAGTAGTGTTTTAGCAAACAACATCAGCGGTAAGGTCGTTGTGATCACTGGTGGTAGCAGCGGTTTAGGCGAGACCACGGCAAGACATTTAGCCAGTCTTGGCGCATCTGTTGTTTTAGGTGCCCGACGCATCGACAAGCTTGAAGCTATTGCTGCTGACATACGTACAGCGGGCGGAAAAGTTGCGGTTCAAGCGACAGATGTGACTAGCCAGGACGAAGTGAAGGCCCTTGTAAATCTTGCACAAGAGCGCTTCGGTAAAGTTGATGTGGTTATCAATAATGCAGGGTTAATGGCGATTGCACCGTTAGCTGAGACTCGAGTTGACGAATGGGATCGCATGATTGACATCAACGTTAAAGGTCTGCTGTATGGAGTAGCCGCAGCGCTTCCGATCTTTCAGGAACAGGGGTCCGGCCACTTTATCAATATTTCGTCCGTAGCGGGTATCAAAGTATTCAGTCCCGGCGGCACGGTTTATAGCGGAACCAAATTCGCTGTTCGCGCTATTGCCGAAGGCTTGCGCCATGAAGTTGGGGGTAAAATTCGTTCAACAATCATTTCACCAGGTGCAGTCGAATCTGAATTAAAACATGGAAGTTCAGATGCTCAGGGTGCAGCCTTTGTAAAAGATTTTTATCAGCAAAATGAAATTCCATCTGAATCTGTTGCTCGTGCTATCGCATACGCAATTGAGCAGCCTGCGGATGTGGATATCAACGAGATTGTTCTGCGCCCAACTGTTCAAGAATTTTAATTCGTTTAATAAAAGACCTATTAACCAGCGGGTGATTTAACCACCCGCTGAATATTCAGATTGTGAGGTTGTTGATGACTGCGTTAAACGGACAAATGCGTGCTTTGATATTAGATAGCTATGAAGAAGGTACAGTATTCCGGGATGCCCTGATTAACTTACCTTCTCCATCAGCAGGTCAGGTGCAAGTAAAAATATTTGCGAGTGGCGTCAATCCTATTGATTACAAGATCCGCCGAGGTATCGCTCCTTATGCCATGCCGGAATTACCCGCAGTACTTGGCACCGATTTGGCTGGAGAAATTGTTGCTATCGGCGACGGCGTCACCGACTTTGCAGTAGGCGATGCAGTTTATGGTCTGACTGGCGGAGTGCGAGGATTGCAAGGCTCATTGGCTGAATATGCCAACGTAGATGCTGAGTTACTTGCTCCCAAACCGAAAAATTTGTCCATGCGTGAAGCTGCGGCTTTACCTCTGGTTGCACTTACCGCTTGGGAAGGTTTGGTTGACAAGGCGAATGTCAAAGCGGGCCAGAAAGTCCTTATCCAGGGTGGAGCTGGCGGAGTTGGGCATGTAGCTGTGCAAATTGCTAAGGCCTTAGGTGCCGACGTTTATGCCACTGCATCGACTGGAAAACAACAACTGCTCAAGGCGCTTGGTGCCACGCCAATTGATTATCACACTGCAAGCCCTGCTGAGTACGTGGACGCATACACCCAAGGCAAAGGATTCGATATCATTTACGACACTGTCGGTGGCTCTGTACTCGATGCCTCATTAGGTATCATTGCACATTATGGACATATTTTAAGCTGTGCTGCATTCGGCTCACATAACCTCGCACCGTCGTCATTACGCTCTGCAACATTGTCAGGGATTTTTGTGTTACACCCAATGCTCAGCGGAGAGGGGCGCAAACATCATGGTGACATTCTGCGGCAAATTACGGCTCTCGTTGAAGCTGGACAAATTAAGCCACTACTCGATCCGTTACGCTTCTCCCTTGACACGGCAATGGATGCACATAATGCCGTAGAGTTGGGGTCCATGGGTAAAGTAGTTATTGATGTAATTGCTTAAAAAGTCATTGTTGAGTATGCATATGAGCCCAGGAAAACTAATTCGAACTGTTCGTTTCCATGAATTAGGTGGCCCCGAGGTGTTAACTATTGACTCGCTGGCGAGTCCAGGTTTGCAGGCCACTGATGTTCGTATTGCGGTCAAAGCTGTTGGGCTCAATCGTGCTGATGCCATGTTCAGGCGAGGCCAGTATATAGAAAAGGCTGACCTCCCTTCGCGAATCGGCTATGAAGCATCCGGGATAGTTATTGAAGTCGGGGAAGAGGTAAATCATTTACGCCTTGGGGACGAGGTTTGCATTGTCCCTCAGATGGGGCTTTCTCAGAATGGCTGCTACGCAGAAGAGATTGTCGTTCCAAGTGAATATGTGGCACTTAAACCAGCAGGGCTAACCTTTGCTGAAGGCGCAGCAGCCTGGATGCAGTACCTGACAGCTTATGGCGCTTTGGTCGAAATTGCTAACGTGCAAAAAGGCGATGCAGTGCTGATAACCGCCGCATCGAGCAGTGTTGGATTGGCTGCGATTCAAATCGTGAATTCTCTGGGGGGGATCCCTATCGCTACAACGCTAACAGGAGCTAAAAAGGCTGCTGTGCTCAAGGCTGGCGCGGCCCATGTGATTGCAACCCAAGAAGAACCGCTACTGGATAGCTTGAAAAGCATCTTGGGAGCAAACAATTTAAACATCGCATTTGATGCTGTCGGTGGGCCGCAGATAGCTGACATTGCTGAAGCAATGAGCCCTGAAGGAACAATAATAGTACACGGAGCATTAAGTCCCGAAATAACTCCTTTTCCCTTAAAAATAGCACTTCGTAAAAGTCTGACAGTCAGGGGGTATGTGTTTACTGAAGTTATAAAAGACATCGGGCGTTTTCGCAGAGCAAAGCAATTTATCCACTCGGGTTTATCCGAAGGAACACTCAAGCCTGTCATTGATCGAAGCTTTAAATTTGAAGAGATAGTAGCAGCGCATCACTATCTGGAGTCAAATCAGCAGATTGGTAAAATAGTGGCCGTACTTGATTAACAGTTCGTAGCTTCCGCTTGTCTCTCAACTCAGTCAGTGCCTGATAATAATTAGCGTGCTGTAAGCTTCATACTTAGGCGTAAAGCAGGAACGCTTATTCGGCGAACTATAATATCGAGATAGTACATGCAGAAAAGCCCGCTTGTCGCTCAAAGCGGTCACCTGCGCTTTGGCTGGTGTATCCGAAATCCAATGTATTAACCGCAAAGGTCCGGGTGTTCATTGATTTTCTGGTAGAGCGAATAGGCCTGAAGCCGCCATGGCTAAGCTACGCTTTGAAAGACGTCTTATCCTTGTTTTTGTTTTTGTTGTTGAGATAGGACCCCTTTCTGGTTCATTTCTTTCATGATGTCATGGCAATACTGTTTCAGAGAATCCCTCAACAATCGCACTGCTGGCGTAATGGATTGTCGTGTTGGGCAAATCAACCATAACTCCGCAATTGGTGGCGTATAGTCTGGCATGACATTGATGACTCGGCCGGCCAACAGATCGTCCGACATGTCGAGACAGGATTTCACGGCTATGCCGTGTCCGGCCACGCACCAGCGTCTAACCAGATCGCCGTCGTTCGATGCGCGGTTGCCTTTCATTTTTACTCGGAACTCTTCACTGTCCCGTTTAAAGGTCCACAAATCGTAGGGAATATCCTGCAACTGATAGAAAAGTCCGTTGTGAACTGCCAGGTCGTGGGGGTGTTCTGGCGTACCGTGTTCGCTCAGGTACTCGGGTGTTGCGCAGAGAAGGCGGGGAACGTCGCAGATTTTGAACCCATACAAGTTGGAATCGTCCGGTGACCCATACCGGAGGGCCATATCGACCGAATCCCGGAAAAAGTCCACATTACTGTCGGTAATCTGGACGCGTAAACTGAGCCCGTAGTGCGAGGCCATGAGCTGGTCAATCCAGGGCACTACCCGGTTCCTTCCCAGATCGGAGGAGACTGATAGCCGAATTTCACCTGCCACTGTTTCGCTGCTGGAATGAATGGACTGCCTGGCTTCGTTCAGTAATCCCAATGCCTGTTGGCATTGAGGCAGATACTTTTCGCCGGCTGCCGAGAGTCGCAGTTTGCGGGTAGAACGGATAAACAGCTCAACCCCCAATTCCTGTTCCACGCGCTTGACGGCGGCACTGGCGGTCGCGGCTCGCATATCGAGGCTGGTGGCTGCAGCGGTAATGTTCCGGAATTCAGCCACTTTAAGCACAACGGTCAGATCGTCGAAGGTCATTTTAAAAAATTATTTGATTATGTTTATGGGATTGGCCTGTTTTTCATAGTGTAAAGAGAGATCACACTGCTTACCACGATCAAACACGACCCGCTTACTGTGGAGAAAAACATGAAAGCTGTTGGATACACTGAATCCTTACCCATTAACGATCCGAAACCCCTGCAGGATGTTGAATTACCGAAACCAATGGCGAACGGAAGGGACCTTTTGGTCCGGGTCAGGGCGATTGGCGTCAATCCGGTAGATTTCAAGGTGCGTCAGCGTGCAGCGGCGGAGCCGGGCGAGTTTAAAGTTCTGGGCTGGGACGCTGTTGGAGAAGTTGTTGCGACAGGTGAGGGTGTCTCATTGTTCAAGCCCGGCGATCAGGTGTACTACGCAGGCGATGTAACTCGACAGGGCAGCAATGCGGAATACCAGATCGTTGACGAACGCATCGTTGGCCGCAAACCCGCCAGCCTGAGTGATGCGGAAGCCGCAGCACTGCCCCTGACTACCATCACGGCTTGGGAAATGCTGTTTGATCACCTCGGGCTTGAACAGCAGCAGCCGGGAAATGTGCATCCGACTGACCAGGTGATCCTTGTGACTGGCGCTGCGGGCGGCGTTGGTTCCATTCTGATCCAGCTGGCGAAGAAATTGACGGGTGCCACCGTTGTGGCATCAGCCTCCCGCCCAGAGTCCCGCGAATGGGTCGAATCATTGGGGGCCGATTTCGTTGTAAACCACCGGGAATCACTGCAGCGGCAGGTTGAACAATTGGTGTCAGAGGGCAAAATTGCCCCGATCACACATGTCGCCAGCCTGAATGCCACCGATCAGTATTTTGATGATTATGTGGCTCTGCTTCAGCCATTTGGCAAGATCGCCATGATTGACGATCCTGCTGAGCTGGATGTGATGAAAATCAAACCCAAGAGCCTGTCACTGCACATTGAATTTATGTTTGCGCGTTCTATGCATGGCGCCGATGATATGCAGGTGCAGCACGACCTTCTGGAGACGGTAGCGAGTCTCGTGGATCAGGGGGTTATTCGAACCACGGCTGGAAAAAACCTTGGTCTGATTAACGCCGAAAACCTGCGTGCTGCACACACCGAGCTGGAGGCCGGCAAAGCGGTTGGCAAAATTGTTTTGGAAGGTTTTGAGAAGTGAAGCCTTTGAAATTCCCGAAAGGGATGGCTAAAGCCATCCCTTTTGGTCACGTTGGTCATTCCTGAATTTCGGCTGAAAACACCTCAACCAAATAATCAATCATTGTAGTGGTATATGAGGTCCACTGCTTCGATTACGGCGGCTGTCTTGATTGCCGTTACTCTTTGAACAGGTGTTTTTGGTGAAAACGGAGATGCGACTCAATGAAGCTACTGATGAAATAGTAGCTATGGTCGTAACCCTGGCGAAAATTCAACTCAAGAGGGTAATTGGTGATCTCGGCCGCAGTCATTAGGGCCTCAGGATGAAGTTGTTCCGTGAGGAAATTGTCTGCGTCCCCCTGGTCGACTAGGGCTGGCACGAACCGACGGGACTCCCGTAGTAGCATACTGGCATCGTAATCGGCCCAGCGAGAGGTGTCTTTACCCAAATAGGCGGTAAAGGCTTTCTTCCCCCACGGGCAGTTGACCGGGTTGCTGATAGGGCTGAAGGCTGACACCGACTGGTATCGGTCGGAATTACGCAGAGCCAGGACCAAAGCTCCGTGACCACCCATTGAATGTCCGGCGATCGAGCGCTGGTCAGTGACGGGAAAGACAGACTCAATCAACGCTGGCAACTCATTCAATACATAATCGTACATGTGGTAATGCTGGTTCCAAGGACTTTCCGAGGCATTGACATAGAAGCCTGCACCCTGGCCAAGATCGTAACTGTCATCGTCAGGAATGTCTTCGCCACGTGGGCTAGTGTCCGGTGCCACAATGGCAATGCCTAGCTCTGCAGCCACGCGATGGGCTCCGGCTTTATTCATGAAGTTCTCATCGGTACACGTTAGGCCGGACAGCCAATAAAGTACCGGTACTCTTTGCCCGTTCGAGACCTGAGGTGGCAGGTAAATTGCGAAACGCATGGCGCAGCCGAGACTGTCGGACTGGTGACGGTACTGTTTATGCCAACCATCAAAACTTTTGTTGCTGCTCAGGTTTTCAATTGTCACAGGAAGCTCCATCGGTTAATGGGCCGCCGGTCCGGTTGGACCGGCGGCCGGCAGGGTTACTTGTCGAAATGGATGACACTGCGGATGCTCTTGCCTTCATGCATCAGCTCAAAGGCTTCATTGATATCATCCAGGCCCATGGTGTGGGTGATGAAATCATTGAGCTTGAACTCGCCCTGCAAGTAGCGCTCGACAATACCGGGTAGCTCAGAGCGACCCTTGACGCCACCGAAAGCGGAACCTTTCCAGACTCGGCCGGTGACGAGCTGGAATGGACGGGTGGAGATTTCCTGGCCAGCCCCGGCAACACCAATGACCACTGACTCACCCCAGCCTTTGTGGCAGCATTCCAGGGCAGATCGCATAACGTCGACGTTGCCGATACATTCGAAGGAATAATCTACACCGCCATCAGTCAGCTCGACGATCACTTCCTGAATGGGCTTTTCGTAGTCTTTGGGATTGATGCAATCTGTCGCGCCCAACTGACGAGCCAGGTCGAACTTGCTCTCGTTAATGTCGATGGCAATGATGCGGCTGGCCTTGGCCATCGTGGCGCCGATGATGGCAGAGAGACCGATACCGCCGAGCCCAAAGATCGCAACCGTAGCGCCTTCTTCAACCTTGGCGGTGTTCATGACCGCTCCCATACCCGTGGTCACTCCGCAGCCCAGCAGGCAGACTTCTTCCAAGGGTGCGTCTTTGTTGACCTTGGCCAGGGATATTTCTGGCAGTACGGTGTATTCGGAAAAGGTGGAGCAGCCCATGTAGTGATGGATAGGTTGGCCGTCCTTGTAGAAACGGCTGGTACCGTCGGGCATCAGGCCTTTCCCCTGGGTTTCGCGGATTTTTCCGCAAAGGTTGGTCTTCCCGGAGAGGCAGAATTTGCACTCGCCGCACTCTGGCGTATAGAGGGGGATAACGTGGTCTCCGATCTCGACGCTTGTAACTCCTTCACCAACTGCTTCCACCACTCCGCCACCCTCGTGGCCAAGGATCACTGGAAAGTTACCCTCTGGGTCCTCTCCGGAGAGCGTGAAGGCATCGGTATGACACACACCACTTGCGATGACTTTCACCAATACCTCTCCCGCTTTCGGAGGCATCACATCCACTTCTTCGATTGACAGTGGCTGACCGGGGCCCCAGGCAATTGCCGCTTTTGATTTGATCATCTCAGCCATATTTCTCTCCTTTAATCATATTTGGAAGGCGGGAAACCGCCGGACTCGCCAGCTCATTGTATTTATTTCGTATTGATTGATAATGTGGTTATATATCAATTCACCTTTACCAATGTGGAATAATAGGGCTGATGAAAGCTGAAAAGGGCAGGGTATGTACCATTGGGAAGGCGTAAACGAATTCGTCGCTGTGGCGGAAACAGGAAATTTCACCCGGGCCGCCAAAAGGCTGGGCATTTCGACTGCCCAGGTCAGCCGCCAGATCAGTGCGCTTGAAACCCGGCTTTCCACTCGTCTTTTCTATAGAACGACTCGCAGGGTCTCCGCGACCGAGGCCGGGGAGATTTATTACCAGCATTGCCGACAGGTGCTGGAAGCTCTCGAAGAGGCGGAACGCTCAATCACGAATATGCAGTTAGTACCACGGGGGAGGTTGAAACTAACGGCCCCGGTGACCTACGGCGAGAAGTCGATAGCTCCCCTGCTCAACGACTTTGTGATGCGCTACCCAGAGCTCGAAGTAGAGGTGAACCTTACCAACCAGACGCTGGACCTGGTGGCCGAGGGTTACGACCTGGCGGTGCGGCTTGGTAAACTTGAGGACTCCACCCTGATGGCGAGGCGTCTAGCGTCCCGGACACTTTACGTTTGCGCCTCCCCGGCTTATCTCTCGGCCCGCGGAACACCGCATTCCCTGTCAGAGCTGGCCCACCACAACTGCCTTCTGGGCAATCTGGATTATTGGCGTTTCCAGGAAGCGGGCCAACCGCGGAATGTGCGGGTAAGCGGCAATATCCGTTGTGACAGTGGCAGAGCGCTGTTGGATGCGGCTCTTAAAGGCATAGGCATTGTTCAGTTGCCGGATTACTACGTAAAGCGGGCCTTGGATTCGGGTGCGTTGGTGCCGCTGCTGACCCACTATCAGGAGGATGACGACGGTATCTGGGCGGTGTATCCCCATAACCGTCACCTGTCGCCGAAGGTGAGGATGCTGTTAGATTTTTTTGTGGAGTCACTTGGCTCCCAGGGCCGTGAACACCGATAAGATTATCAGTTAAACGTCAGGGTTTGGCCCGAGCTTCTTTCAACGGGTTCTACCCCGTTAATGCGGACATTCCTAAACAAAGCTATGCCCCGGAATTCAAAGCTGACGTGGTAGAGTGGAGGTATCAGGTTCAGCCGTTGGACTCCAAGCCTTCCAGAATATGCGGCCAGCAGGCTTTGCATCGGCTGCGCAGCAGGTCGCTGTGACCGATTTTTTTCAGGCCAAAACTGCCTGGTTCCAAAAAATGTTTTTTTATCTGGGCGTTGGGCAGCAGGCGCAGAAAGTCTTCCACGTTTGCAGGCACGGCAATGTGGTCATCTGTTGCGGTTAGCGACAGCACGGGGGCTTTTATATCCGCATAGTGATGCTGCCTTATTTCCTCTCCAAAACTGTTTTCTACGTACCCAGGCGAACGGCACCACTGTCGCCATTGCCTGGCGACACCGGCGGGAAGATCCTCACCGAAACCGATGATTTTGGTCGGCCAGTATCCTTTGACTGCAACGGAGAGCGGTTGCCAACCGTGGAACAGTAGTTTGGCGGCCAGCTTTGTTTTTAGTTTCAGGTTATCGAAATGGCCTGACGATGCTGCAATCAGAACGTAGCTGTCTATTTGAGCGAAGTTGGGCATTAAACCGATCAACTGCGCACCGGCGCTATGGCCAACAAGGCTTACCGGCAGGCCTGGTGCAAGAGCGACGAGTTTTTCTAGCGCTGCCGGCAGATCCAGCGTACCCCAGTCGACCAGGTCGCTAGAGATCTCTGCTAGAGGAATACCGTTGCGAGAATCCCCAATGCCTCTATTGGAAAACGTCAGCACGGCGAAGCCTTGCTCGCTCAGCCAGGTAGCAAAAATGAAATAGACCTGATGTCGAAACCCGGTGGCAGGGGCGATGAGAACGGCACCGCGAGGAACGTCTGTTGCTGGTCTGAAAAAATGCCCGGTGAGCCGGTAGCCGTCGTCACAGGTTATTATGGTTTTTTCCATCATTTACCCAATTAGTAAGCCGCTGTTGCCAAAACAATTCGGCAGTTGTGAAATAAAAGAACAATATTCGGTAAAAGAAGATTATTCTGGTTTTGCCGAAGCTGTCAAACGGTAGAATGAAGGTCACGGCTAGTTCAAACAGGCTAATATCGATTTGATGAACCAATTCCATATTTTAGAAAAACGGTTTCCGGGCCGCAGGGCTGCGCTGAAAAGGGACATCCTGGAACAGGCGCTCTATTGTTTTATTGAGCTTGGGGTGGAGGCCACCACGATCGAAGCCATCAAAGCCCGCTGCGAAACGAGTGTAGGGGCGATTTATCACCACTTTGGCAACAAGCAGGGTATTTTAAGCGCACTCTTTTTTGCAGCTCAGGATGATCAGCGACAACATCTGGACCGGGAGTTAGCCAACACCAACAGCCTTCGCGAGGCTGTGTATTCAGTTATCTGTAGTTATCTCGACTGGGTTGTCGCCAATCCCGAATGGGCAAGGTTCCTGTATCAGGCGCGATCAGCAGTCGCCAAAGGGCCATTTCAGGAGGAGCTGAAAGATCGGAATGCGAAAGGCTTCCGGGAACTCAAAGCAAAGTTGCTTGGCTTCGGTAACGAAAGTAACAGCATTGTTCAGCCGTTCGAGATCGTAATCTCTCTGATCGTCGGCCCGTCGGAAAATTACTGCAAAGCCTGGCTGGCTGGCCGGGTACAGACCTCGCCTCGGGATTATCGGGAAGAATTCGCGGAATCCGCATGGCGATCGCTTCAGAGGTGATCCAATGGGTGATCATGCAAAGCCATAACGGATTGCTCTTCTGGATACGTACAATTTGGAAGCCTGCGCTAAACCTTCGCAGACATCCATATGTTGGCCACTGCGTGATTCCGATGTTTGACTGGCATCTCGCATTCTTTGGTGACCACCACGCCCGCGGCTAGCGTTCAAACAGCAGGTCGGTACGGATGATGTATTTAGTGCCCGAAGTGATCTCCGCTGAACTGTGCAAGCAGTGCAGGGGGTGATGGCCGTGGGGAAAGCACAGAACGCCGCCGGCCGGCGTTCGTACATCGATCTCGCGTACGTTGTCGCTTCGCCTTGCCGGTTTGGTAGGGTCGTCTGCATCGACGAGAAAGCGGGTTTCACCACCCTCGAAGTCGTCGCTGAGCAAAATCAGGAACGTCATCTGGCTGAACCGGTCCGGGAAGGCATCCGCAATCAGTCGGTCCTCAACAACTCTGGAGCCGGGCCAGGCACCGTCGATGTGAAACTTGAAGAAATCTCCCTCGCGGTAGCGATAGAAACGGAAGCGCCGGTTGATGCCCAGAGGCTGCTTGTTGCCGAAGAGGTCCAGGTTGTCGGCCACGGCATCGCGCACCCGCTGCCAGATCAGGCGATCGGTCACTTCATCCACAACCCAGGTCACGTTGTCGTTGTGGCGAACTTCACGAGGCAGTGAGACCGCCGCGTCTTTCAGGTAACCCAGGTTTTCGGTCAGTTCGATGAGGCGGTAACACTCCTCGCGACTAAAGACATTGAGCAGCTGATAGGCTCCAGGCACTTCCGGAATTTCCCGCCGTGACACCGCCGAGGCCTCACGGCTCTCGTCCAGTTTCGCTGGGTTCGGCACGCTATTTGCCCAAGTCGGTAGCGACGGGTTTTCTGCGCCCGGCTCGCGGGCAACGACGAAAAATGATTCCTGATGCTGTTTCATAGTCACCTCTTAAAAGTTCATGACCCGTACTTGCGCGAATTGGCGATGGCCTGCGGCCGAGCCATGGAAGCCAAAGCCACTCTGTTTGGCGCCAACCCAGGGGCTGCCGCCGGCCCCGCCGTTGACTGACACCATGCCGGCCTCCAGCTGGTCAGCTACGGCTGCGGCGCCCCGGCCGCCAAAGACCACCGCCCCCAGGCCGTAGATGGAATCGTTGGCACGGGCGATGGCGTCTTCGATGGCATCAAATTCAGCCATGGCAACGACCGGGCCAAAGGTCTCTTCGCGCTCAAGGAGCATGTCGGGGGTCATGCCATCGACAACCGTGGGTTGAATAAATGGCGCTGGGTAGTCGGCCTTGCCGAGCAGAAAGCGTGCGCCTTTTGTCTCCGCATCCTTGAGATGTCGCAGCACAAGCTGATGCTGGGTAGTGTTGGCGATCGGGCCTATGTCGACGCCCTGTTGATCCCATGGGCCGACCTGATAAGCCGATGCAGCCGCTACCACCTGGCGTTTGAATTCCTCGGCAACGGTACGGTCTACATACACTCGCTCGGTTGCCGTGCACATTTGCCCGGCATTCTCGAACGAGCTGGCAACGGCAAATCGCGCAGCAGCCGACAGATCGGCGTCTTTCATGACAATCAGGGGATCATTGCCACCGAGTTCCATGACCAGGCGTTTAACGCCTTCGGCAGCGTCCGCCATGATGCTGCGACCGGTGGCCATCGACCCGGTAAAGGCGATCATATTGATGTCAGATTTCACCAGCGCCTGACCGACGTCTCCGTGGCCGTGGGCAATTTGAATCAGATGCTCGGGCAGATGACCCTGTAGTGCGCGAACGAACAGATCGGCAACCAGCGGCGTGTGTTCCGAGGGTTTCAGAATGACGCTGTTGCCCGCCATCAGGGCAGGGATCAGCAAGTTGTTGGCCATTGCTAATGGGTAATTCCAGGGTGAAATGACAGCAACAACCCCAAGCGGCCGATACTGGATACGGCTGCGGCCTTCGCCTTGTTCGGTTTGCAGGGCAGCGGCGGCCTCCTCAATGAAATAGGGGGCATTCGTTACAGTACCGGCGACCTCATAGGTTGCGCGTCGTGCATCCTTGCCCATTTCCAGGCTGATCAGTCGGGCGAGTTGATTTTGAGCAGGCGCCAGCGCATGGTAGGCAGCCCTCAGGCGGGTTGCCCGCTCTTCCAGCGATAACCGGCCCCAGTTCGCCTGCGCGATCCGACTCCGGCCCACAATGTCTGCCAGCTCGGACCGGGAGGTGATTGGCACCTGTCCGACCGGCTCCTGATTCAACGGATTCAATGACACAAGAAATTCGCTCATGGCTTCCTCAACTAAAGGCGATGACTCGCACTTCCAGGCTGTTTCTGTTGCGGGCGTTGTCCGGTGTGTTCACGGGGTCGGCCGCGGTGTGTGGGGTGCCAAATATGCCCGCGGGGGAACGTGAATCGAAGACTTTCAGCAGCAGGGCCTCGCCCGGTTCCATGTCTGACAGGTAGTACCAGCGATGATCCGGGTTGTAGGAGATCCCGGCTATCTCACCGATGCGATCGGGGTACACCAGTTTGATGCGATGGAAGTCGTCCGCAGCCACGGTATTGATGTCCAGAACAGCCAATGGGGATTCCTCGACACGATGGCCGACAGGCATCCACAGGTTCACCAACCGGTAAGGGCGGTCGCGAAGCTCTGGTCGTTGCTCGGTCTCTTCCAACATGCGGTGGAGCGCAGACTTCTCGGTGTAGTCGTTGTGAACAGTCTTCACTGGCGCCCGGTTATGGATGGTTTGGTCCTGACGACTGGTTGACCGATAAGTGTGGTCAAAGACCAGCACCTCGCTGGCCTTGAGTCGGTCACGGAGGTACTCGATCACCTGCGGATACAAATGTTCGCGAATGGCGTCGTCATTCTGGTAGTCGTCAAAATCAAAGGCGACCCGGACCGCCTCGAAGCCCTGGTCGTCCAGGTTGAAGTCGTTGACCTGGTTGCGAATGTCTGTGACGTCAATGTGTCGGGTGTCGACGGATTGAGTGAGCTCGGAGGCACCTGGACCCTTGTATCGTTGGTCGTATTCGAGGCCGCCAACGGGCTGGACGTAGTTGATGCTGAACATGGCTCCTCCTTGCGGGTAGGGTTGCTGGATTCTTGGTTTGCCAGCTTAGGGAGTAGCCGATAGGATTTGAAACAAGGATTTGATGTAAGAGATACAAGTGAATGCTTTAAACCGGGTAGACCTTAAACAGTTACGAACGCTTCAGTGCCTGCTTCGCGAAGGCAACCTGTCCCGTGTGGCGGATCAACTCGGGGTGACCCAGCAGGCGGTCAGTGACCAGCTGAAAAAGCTCCGCGCCACCTTCAATGATCGCCTGTTTATCCGCAGCGGCAATGGCGTTACTCCGACGGCGTATGCCCGAACGTTGGGGCCGAAGCTGGATCTCATCCTGAATGCCGTTGGCGAGTTGCTGGAGCAGGATGAGTTCAATCCCGCAACAACGACGCGGACCATTACCATCAGCTCCACCGACCTGGAGCAGAAAACCATCCTGCCTTTTCTGATGCAGCGCCTGAGAAGGGAAGCGCCGGGTCTGAGGCTGGCGGTGAAAAAACTTGAGCTTGATGAGATGGCAAATGACCTGCTTGATGGCAGCGTGGATCTGGTGTTGACCAATCCGAAGTTTGCGCCACCGAGTTATCCGTCGTTAACCCTGTATTCGGAGCGCTATGTCTGTGTGGCAGGGAAGGCCAATGAGGCGGTTCGCAGCACTATGTCGGTTGCCGAGATCGCCAGCATGCCTCAGGTGGTGGTTTCCCCCTCCCGAGGGGATTTTACCGGTGCCGTCCATCGCTGGTTTGAAGACCAGGGGCATCCGCGCCAAGCCATGCTTTCGGTGCCAACCTTCACGGCTGCCAAAGCAACGATTTCTGAAACTGATCTTGTAGGCTTTATCCCTTCGCGACTCCTGCCTGACGACTCGTTGCAACCGATTGAGCTGAATGCCGAGATCCCCGGGTTCGACGTGATCGCCGTGTGGCACCAGCGCTCATCGCAGGACCCTCTGAATATCTGGATACGGGATTTGCTGCTTCAGGTTTCGAATCGCATGTGGTCTGAAAAAATACAGAAACCATGATCGACGAAAACAAGCGTATCCAATCGGTGGAACGAGCGTTGTTGTTACTCGAGGCTCTGGCGGCCGAAGGCGGAGAGGCCCGGCTGACTGATCTTGCCGAAAGGGTGGGGCCCAACAAAAGTACCCTGCATGGACTGCTGAATACCCTCGCTGCGATGGGATACGTTACCCGGCGTGGCACACGCTACGGGCTAGGGTTGAGGATCCGTGAAATCGCCCAGCCCTTGGCTGATCAGGATTTGGAACTCAAGGAACGGTTCGCGCCGGCTCTTGAGGGTCTTGCCAAACGGTGTGGCGAAACCTGTTATCTCGCCGTGCCTTGCGGTTCCAGGGAATATCTGTATGTGGATGCCATCGAAGGCGCCGGCAGTCTGCGGTTCGGCAGCCCCAGGGGCCTTCGGGAAGGGCTTACGACTTCAGCCATCGGCAAGGTGTTCCTGGCTTTTAATCCTGATTTGCTTCGCAGCCTGCGACGCGCGGACAAGGTCGGCGCAGCACTCGAAACGGAACTAAAAGAGATCGTCGAAGTAGGCTACGCACTGGATCTCGAGCAGGCCGAACCCGGTCTGAATTGCCTGGCGATCCCGCTGCGGCGTCACGGCCGTGTAGAAGCTGCACTCGGGGTTGCCGGCTCCTCAAAAATTCTTGATGAACCGACGCTGAACCGATTAGCGAGACAGGTGTTCAAGGAAATGTTCGACATTATCAAACTATAGGCGGCAAACAGGCCAACCCCCTTATCCCGCGTTCAGGTTGTCGGAATAATGAGCAGCTCACAAACATCACGGAGCTGCACTATGTTCGACTCAATCACCGATACTCACGTTCAAACTGTTATCAACCGGGCCTGCGAGCGCGCGGCCGAGCAGGGCTTTGCCATCAGCGTGGCGGTTACCGACACTTCAGGCCTCCTGAAAGGATTCGTTCGTATGGAAAACGCCGTCCCCGGCACCATCGATGTGGCCACCAAGAAAGCTAGAACCGCCGCGCTTTTTCGTGCCGACAGCAATGCACTCGGTGCGAAAGCCCACCCAGGCGGCTCCATCTACACCATCGAGAATGCCAACGGCGGGCTGATCAGTTTTGGTGGTGGCCTGGTGTTGCACGATGAGGACGAAAAGATCGTTGGTGCGGTTGGTGTTGCTGGCGCAACGGTGGAGGACGATCAAATCATTGCACTCTATGCAGCGGGGCGGATATGAGCTGAAGTGAACGAATGCATCCCGGTGTCTGGGCTCTGTCGGTAACCGCCTTCGCGATTGGCGTTGCCGAATTTATCGTTGTTGGTGTGGTAATCCCCCCGATGCAAAAAAATCAAGCAGACCTCAAAAATTACACTGTAAATCTAGCACCTATCTAAGCGGAGCCCTCTGGGTTACCACTGCGCTATCTCCCACACGAGCACATATCAGGCCGGCGATAATCGCGGCCATTCCCGTCGCATGGTAAAGGTGAAGGCTTTCACCCAGAAAGATCACCGACATGAAAGCACCATAAAGCGGGACAAGGAGGATAAACATGCCTGCTTTCGCGGGTCCAACCCGGGCCACACCAAACATGTAAAACAGGTTGGCCAGGAGGGATGCAGCAACACCAACGTGGAGCATCGCTGCAAAGGCAGTGGCATTCCAGTTAGGCCGCGCCCCTGAAATGTATTCTCCGACAAGGAATGGAAATAGTGCCACTACGGCAATTGCAAGCTGCGCACCCAGAAGTCCCAGTCTATTCAGGTCGGAAGGAAGAGAGCGGAGCCAAGTTGAAAACAGCGCAAACGAACACATTCCCGCGAAAATGGTCAGGTCGCCTGTGGAGAACTGCATTGCGGCCAGCCGTTCCAGTTCACCACGAAGAATGATGACCATTACCCCGATACATGACAGCGAAAGGCCTGTCATTTGCCATTGGCTTAATCGATGCCGATAGAAAAGAGCGCTGAACAGCATGATCAGCACGGGAATGGTTGAGTTGAGCAACTGGGCGTTGGAAGCGGTAGTCGAGTGCAGGCCGGTGTAGGTAAACAGGTTGAATGCTACCAGGCCGGCGAACGATGTTCTGAGAAGCTGCCAGCGTATTTCCCAATACCGTTGCAGGTATTGCCCACCCGAATGGAAGAAGAAATCCGAACGCAACAAAATGCCGAGCAAATGCGAGCATCATGGGCGGAACGTCGGCCCTCGCAGCCCTTCCCACAACGAAATTACCGGCCCAAAATAGCGGCGGCACGATAAGAATCACCAACCCTACCAGGCGGGCTTTATTCAGTTCATCCGTCGTCATGGATTAGCCCCTTCAAAGTCAATATGTTGGCACAAAGTGTGGAGCTGACCGGCCGTTGCAACAATAGAGTTCTGGATAAAACATCTTTACCCATCAGGTAATAATCAAGAGAGATGACACCGACTCAGACAAAAAGGGCCAGTACTGTCACAACCACCGGCCCTTCTTGTGGCACCTCTGAGCAGAGGATCAAGCGAGTTAAAGTCAAACTTTTTTCAAAGGAATCATCATCGGCTGTCCAGGTTTCGTGCAGCCGGTATCGCAGCAACGTCCCGGTTGGCGATTCTTGGTGATTGGCCGGTTTTCGTCGTGAAGGACGCCCCTTTCCAGCAGGCGTTCCACTAGTTCCACTTTGGAACCTACAGGGTAGTTGCGCCAGATTTCCTGCTTCATAGCGGCCGGTGACCCGCCCCCATGCAGGCTGATCACGGAGTACCAGCCGCCCTGATAGGATGCTGTCAGATCTTCGATAAACCGTGCAGTCTGAATGCGTTTGTCGTAGGGGATGTCGGGATTGGCTTGCAGTACCTCTGATAGCTTCGCGGCCGTCGCCGGATTGTGATCTTCATCCGGCCCAGGTAAAGCCACGATTAGTCCACCCGATACTTCGTGAGCAATGCGATGCATGTCATAAATTTGTGTCGCTAATAGTAGTTTGCCGATGTTGCTGTACACCGGATCGGGCATAAAGGATCCACTGTATTGGTCTTGGGTGGCGTACACGCTTGCAGAAACCCCGCAGGCAAAGAACCCTTCCGTGATTTTGATAAGCTCCACCATTTGCTCCCGCAAGTTGCTTTTACTGCCGGGATTAAGACCGTTGGCTTCACACATGAGAGCACCGGCGCCTATCAGCAGGTCTCCGAATCCCGCCCTAGCCGCAATGCAACTGTGCCGATGATGAGTGGCATAGCTGTAGGTCAGTACGTTGCTGTGCTCCCAATCGCCCGCGTAGAACACTCGATCCCAGGGAACAAAAACGCGATCAAACATTACAACAGCGGTGGATTGGCCATACTTCCGGGAGAATAGGGCATCGCCATGCTCGAGCTTCTCTCCGGGACGTCCTGCCGGACGCGACACGATCGTGATACCCGGGTCATCCACGCGGACGGCGCAACAGACAGCAAAGATTTTGTCCTCGACCCCCATGTCTCGTCCCGGCATGACGAGGAGTTCATGCATGTACGGCCCGCCAGTCACGATGGCTTTCGTACCACTTATTACGATGCCCTTGCCGTTTTTCTCGACGATGTGGACATAGGTGTCTGGATTGGCCTGCTGGTGGGGCTTCTTGCTTCGGTCACCTTTGGCATCCGTCATCGCCACGCCAATCGATAGGTCTTCGTCTTGAGCATGGGCTAGATACGCATTGAACCGGTCCCTATGCTTGGTCGTGCCTTTTGCATCATCAATTCGGGCAACGGCCTGCGCAACACCATTAAGAGCGTCGTGAGCCAAATAGCGCTGTGCGCATCCTGTTTCTTGGCATAGAACCCGCACCGCTTCAAGTTTGTTTAACAAATCCCCCGACGATTCATTTACGTGCAGCATGCGGCTGACGACACGATTCCGGTTGGATTGGGTTGCCAGTGCGATCGGCTCGAGTTCAGGCTGAAGAGCATAGTCGTAGGTGAAGGCCAGCGCATTGATGCCTGGCCGAAAAGCGGGCTCGTCTACAACACTGGCAACTTGCCGTCCATCGACAAAGACTTTTGGGTTGTATTTCCTTAGCGACTCCCGGTAGTCGTCGCCTGACATCAGCTTAACTTTGGTAGGGGGGGTAGTTTCTTTTTGAGCTTTCATAATCATCTCCTTGAACGATTCTTTAATATATTGAACAGTGTTCATTATAGTTGTCAACGTTTATACTGAGTCAGTAAGGAGTATTTGTCGTCCTGCCAAATTCGACATAGGAGTGCATAACATTGGAAAACCCACGACAACTCAGGAATCAAACTCTGACTGACGCCCGAAGAGAGATCATACTCAACGCTGCGAGAAGCGCGTTTTTCGAGCTCGGGATGGAAAAGGCCAGTATCCGAGAAATTGCGCACAGAGCCGGTTATTCGCCCGGCGCCATTTACAGCTATTTTTCCAACAAAGAGGAGTTGTACGGCGCGCTTCTGGGGGAGTCACTTGAACGCCTGAATGAAAGAGTCCAGGAAGCGAGGGCAATGTATACACTGACAGTGGACTGCCTGCAGGCCGCAGCCAGAGCATTTTTCGAGTTCTATCACGAGAACCCGCACGATCTTGATCTGGGTTTCTATCTTTTCCAGGGAATGAAGCCCAGGGGCCTTACGCCGGAACTGAACGAAGTACTCAACGCCCGATTGCGTGATGCCTTACAGCCCACGCAGAATGCTCTTCAAGAGCTTGGCATGCCGGCTCAGCAGGCTTTGGAAGAAGTCACTGCACTCTTTGCGCACAGTGTTGGTCTGCTTGTGTTAAGCCACACAGGTCGTATTCGCATGTTCAGGCAGGATTCTGCGATTCTGTTCAACAGGTATCTTCAGCAATTGGTCAGTCGAGCTGAATCTGTCTTGGGAGATTAGGATGGATAAGATGCATGCTGAACAGAGTGTCCTGGTGTTGGTGGATTATCAGGCCCGCTTGATGCCGGCGATTTATGATTCCAATCGGGTGACGGTGAATGCGACACTGCTCGCCAAAGCCGCACGTGTGCTCAGTATTCCGGTATTCGGAACTGAGCAAAACCCCTCCGGCCTCGGGCCAAATATGGAGCAGATTGGTTCTGAATGCGCTCGCACCATTACAAAGATGCACTTCGATGCATGCAAGGATGGGCTGTTGGACGCCCTCAACGGCGAAAGCGCCGGGCGGAACCAAGTAGTTATCGCTGGCTGCGAGGCTCACGTGTGCATGTTGCAAACGGCGTTGGGGTTATTGCGATCAGGCAAGCAGGTTTGGGTAGTGACCAGCGCAAGCGGCTCTCGCCGTAAGGATGACCATGCTACCGCCATGACCCGCCTAGCCCAGGCTGGCGCCAGTATCGTTACCCATGAAATGGCGTTGTTCGAATGGCTGGACGATTGCGAGAACCCAGGTTTTCGCGAGGTATTAAAGCTTATCAAGAAGGTCGGATGATGGGTAAGACTCTTGAATCGGGATTAATCCATGCAATCCGCGTCTTTCTGCGGGTAGTCGATAGTGGCAGTTGAAGTGGACCCCAAATTTTGGACAGGTACCTAAGCTCTGATTCATCATCTCCACAAGGAGGAGAATCATGAGCAAGAAACGCAAGCAATACAGCCCATCGTTCAAGTCCAAGGTCGCTCTGGCCGCCCTCAAGGGCGACCAGACCACATCCGAAATTGCCGCCCGTTTCCAGATTCACCCCACCATGGTCAGTACCTGGAAGCGCGAGCTGCTGGAGAACGCTCCCGATCTCTTCGAAGGCAAGAGGAAGGCCGGCAAGCAATCCGATGAGCCCAGCACAGACGAGCTTTACCGCGAGATCGGTCGACTGACGGTGGAACGCGATTTTTTGTCGCGCAAGCTCGATCAGTAAGCCGTCAACAGCGGTTGGCGATGTAGTGGTCAACTAATCCCGGACAGTATTTTAAGGTTTTCCTCAGCCGCAACGGGTGAAATGCCACCGTTGAATGCATGAGGTCGCTGCCGGTTGTAGTAGTCCATCAAGTAGCTCCCAACATCCTTTTGGGCATCAGGCAGATTTCGGTAACCCAGGGCCGGTATCCATTCCGATTTCAGGCTCCGGAATAGCCTTTCCATCGGTGCATTGTCCCAGCAGTTGCCGCGCCGGCTCATGCTTTGTGTCATTCGATAGCGCCAGAGCCTCTGACGGAACTTTCGACTGGCGTACTGACTTCCCTGATCCGAGTGGAACATGACTTTCTCTGGACGACCACGCTGTTCCCAGGCGTGATCCAGAGCTTTTACAACCAGGTCCGCATCCGGACTGGACGACATGGCCCAGCCAACAACCCGGCGAGCGTATAGATCCAGCACCATGCTGGCTGCTTCCTGTTTGAACTCAGGAGAAAAAGAACGTCGCTTTCTGGTCATCAGACACCTCGTTTATGGTGGCGATCTTACCACCTACGTTGGTGTCCGGAATCATTGAACCACTACATTTGTCGTTGAATTAGCTGTTGGGCGTCACAAGAATGAGGCGTATAGTGGTGCGTCCATAACCAAAGGAGGTGAATCATGGTCAAAGTAGCGTTGTTCGTCCGTTTGGAAGCGAAGCCTGGGAAGGAGAAGGAAGTTGAGCAGTTCCTGCTCGATGGCCTTCCACTCGTTCAGGCGGAGCCGGCCACCACCGCGTGGTTCGGCATTCGCCTTGGGCCATCCACGTTCGGCATCTTTGATGCTTTCCCCGATGAGGCGGGCCGTCAAGCTCACCTTACCGGCAAGGTCGCTGCCGCTCTGATGGCTAAGGCCGGAGAGCTTTTCTCCACGCCGCCGTCCATCGAGAAAGTTGACGTTCTGGCAGCAAAGCTACCTGGGTAGTGAAGCCCAACAAGGCGCTCCAGCCGACGGTCTTGCCTCCGCTTCGCTCCGGCAAGCCCGCGGCTGAGCTTGGGCGTTATAGAAGAGGGATCTTATGAGTGCGGTGTTTGGAACAGTAGTGGCAGGCGATTCTGTTTATGTCCTTGGCCAGATAATCATCAAGTTCATCATCGAGCCTATCCTTGAATTCCGTCATCTTTTGGGAAGGTTCACTCAGTTCTTTCTTCGCAACCAGGGCGAGATGATCTCTGCCGAGGGAAGTGAGTCGACAGAAAATGAACTTTTCGTTCTAGCGTCCGAGTTACTCTAGAAAAGGCAGGCCATCATCTATTACTCACGGTTATCAGGCCTGTATGGCTTACCATCATCAGATAAAGTCTTGGATGCTGCCAAGAGCATTAATCAAATAGGAAATTGTGTTCGGACTGGCAAAGAAGAGCGGGCTGACGAACAAGAAAGAATCTATGAGGCTATGCGGAAGATCGAGAGCTCTCTCGGAATCAATGTCAGCTATAACAAGTGACTGTGGTTTTGCGCTCCGCCTGAATGTTCGCTTTGCGTAGTGAGCTATAGTGGCCTGACTTGCTGCGAATCTCTATCGATTTGGCATCAGCCGGGCTTACTACGAGATCGTTGACGAGAGGAGGTTGGCAGCGCTACTGGTTGAGGAGATCAAGAGCGGGGTTTCTCTACTCACCGGTAAACTGCGCATCACTCGGCGCGGGTATGCAGGCTGCACTGATCAGTGAGGACAGTGCGGCCGAGAATCTAATGGTGGCTGTGACTGCGCTAATACTTGCCGCCACGGTGGCGGCCCGGCGAGTAGCACGATAGACCGATCGACCTGGCGGGCGCATAATTCACCGCCAGAACAATAAGAAAAAGGCGTAGTGTATGGTAGTTAGCGATCTTCTCTGGCGGCGACCGCGCCATTACATGGATGTCGATGAAACCCACGACCGCGTGCACTGGGTGGAACTTTTCTTCGATCTGGTCCATGTAGTGACAATTTTCATTCTGGGGAATTACCTGTCCCATCATCTGGGGTGGCAAGGATTCTGGGTGTTTACGGGACTGTTCCTGGCGATTTTCTATGCCTGGGCAGACAGCTCGGTCTATAACTCGCTGTATATCTCCACGGACATGCCGCATCGCGTGGCGATGGCACTTAAGATTGTCACGATGATGACCGTCGCGGCGGCGATTCCTGACGTGGGCGGTGAAGGCTGGACGTATTTCGCGCTGGCCTATGCGTTGAATCGGGCGCTGACGGCCTATCTTTATTGGCGGGCGCGCTGTACCGACAACGCGACCAATGCGCTGGCGCAGGAACAGGCGCGGAATTTTTTCGTATTGGCCGGGGTGTTCGCGCTGTCGGCTTTTTTGCCCACACCGGTCGCCTACTGGGTCTTTGCCGCCGGCGTGGCAGCAATCCAGCTGCAGTACATGCTGCCGCGCGTGGGCACGCTCCGCTTCGAACGCTTTGTGCCTCAACTCGGACACATCTCGGAGCGCTTCGGCCTTCTGATGTTGATCTTGCTGGGTGAAGGCTTCTTTAAGCTGGTGGTCACGCTGGCCGAGAAGGGCGTCTACAGCGTCAGCGCGGGTACGCTGTTCAATGTGACCATGGGCGGCTTGTCCCTCTTCGCGCTGGCCTGGACTTATTTCGACTGCGCCGGCAATGAAAAACCGAAGAGCCGCACCAGTGCCGTGCTGCTGAGATACTGGTTTGCTCACATCGTGATTTTGTGGAGTGCGGTGACGATTGGCGTTGCGCTGGCCGGAGAAGTCTACGTCGGCCTGTGGGAGCCTTATCCGCCCGGCTACGCCGCGCTTGGCTCTGTCGGCCTTGCGGTTTTTTTAGCTTCGCTATGGGCGCTGCGTCGAACTGTGGCTGATGCCACCGACAACTACCACAGCGCCGGTCTGAGGCTGTTCGGCATTGTCATGGCGCTGGTTGTGCTAGCCGTTCACCCCCTCGTACCGTCGATTGTCAGCAACGGGCTTTGGGTCCTGGCGCTGTTCTCGCAGATTGGTGTGCCGATTTTTCTAGCGGTAAGAGATGCGCGCCGGTCTGATAAAATACTGTGATGGAACATGGCTACGCCCATGCAATTTGACAGATAGCCGTCAGGGATTCGATGCGCCCTTCTTATGCTCACTAAGCCGTAGAACCACATTCTTTTCGGAAGTATTCATCAAGCCGGCCTTTTTGTTTTCGTGATCAGTGATTGTCCGTCGGCGCTGTCCACGCCGGCGCTTCGTCCTCAGTTCGCCGTGCGTCCTCCCGCATGGCGTGCCTCGGCAATGCCGGCCGTTTCCAGTAGCTGGATGCGGGTGGCGTCGCCAAAGTAACTTTTCAGTTGGATTCGGCGCAGGTTTTCGATCTGCTCCAGGGCGTGGTCCAGGGCAACGCTCGGAATGTTGTTGGCGCGAAGCAACCGGCAGACGATCTGCCCGAAGCGGCCGACCCCTGCCACGATCACCGGCGCCTGCTCTTCTATCTCATCCGGCCCCGCTTCTTCATTGGAGGCCTTCTGATAGCGCGGCAGCACCACTCGGTCATAGACAATGAACAACAGCGGCGTCAGGAACATGGAAAGGGCCACGACCAGTGACAGCATCTGCGCGGTGTCCGCCGGGATCACACGGTTTTGGGTGCTGTAGGTCAGCAGCACAAACCCGAATTCACCGGCCTGGGCGAGCCCGAGGGTGAACAGCCAGCCATCACTGCTGCGGATGCCGAAGGCGAGGGCCAGACCAACCAGAATCAGGGCCTTGCCGATGATCACCGCCAGGGCGAGAAGCATGACGATATCCCAGGACTCCGCCAGAACGCCGAAATTGATTCCCGCGCCCACGGTAATGAAGAACAGTCCCAGCACCAGCCCATGGGCCCAGCCCGGCAGGTGCTCAACCAGGCTGAGGCTGCAGTGCCCCCTCGCTGCCACTGGGGGAGATGCCGGGCACGGCCAGCAGCGGGATGATGGCCAGCATGGGAATCACCGCAATGTCCTGGAGGAGCAGCACCGAGAAGGCACTCGGCCGCTGCGGTGAGTGCCACTTGCAGACCACCCAGGCCGAGCAGCCGCACCCGCATGGCCCAGAGGGATTTGGGGTCCAGCTCCATGCCGACCAGGAACAGCATCATCACCACGCCGAACTCGGCAAAATGCTGAAGCGTGGTGGTCTCTTGGCCAACGAGACCGATCACCGGCCCAATGACCACACCAGCCACCAGGTAACCCAGTACTGACCCCAACCCCAGGCGTTTGGCCAACGGCACCGCGATGACCGCCGCCACCAGGTAAATAAACGCCTGAATAAAGTAGTCAGTCATTAGAGTCGTCAGTTATGTCCGTCGGCTGATAATTAGATATTCGTTCTTGTAACCTTAGACCAAAGGCCGCATTTCATCTCCCGTTTCGAAACCGGGGACAGATCAGACCTGCTTTACTTCACCACTATGTCCAGCGCGGACATCTTCGGGCCCATGAACATCTGAGAAGCCTCTCCTGCGCTGGCGCTCGGCAAAGCCATGACGTTGTCCGGGCAATCTTACTTTACTTGTACTGACATGTGTTAGGAGACAAATTTCGTTTTGAAGATGGCGAAGCGTATGAAGTCGAAGTAGAGGACTACCACCGGGTAAGATGAAGACGATGGCGATTCTTAATACTGCCGGTGTGCAGCGCAAACCTTGGGTTGGCGGGCGTTATAGCCAAGGAGAATTTCGTGAAGAAACTGAGTCTACACGAGGCTTTGGGAATTTTTCCGAAAATGCCATCACGATTGCCGGCAATGGGTTTGTTGATCAGATGGTACTAATCCGAGAAGGTGCCTCGTTTAAGCCAAATGTGTATTGATGGCTGCATGAAACGGGGAAGCTTGAAGATCCAGCGAGTTCGTTCCATGTGATCAAAATGGTTAACGAGACGTGGTTTTAGTTTCGCCGAATGTTCGCTTTGCGACCCAAGGCTACTCACGGACCTCAGCGAACAAGAGCGAATACTCGCGCCACCACCATTTCAGACGTTATGCCGCCCATACGTTGAGTGATGAAGATGGTGACGGCAGAAAGATGCCTCTTAGGCCCAGGTTGGCCATTTGTGTTGATGGCTGATCACCCCAAGAGGGGTTGTATGTTGGCGTGGAGGAGAAATGGCAACAGTGGCGTTTGGCTAAAGTCGGGCGAGTATGACGGAGTGTCATCTCGCTGGATTCACCGGCAATAGGTCAGGCAGCTTTTTCAAGTCCGCGAGAGGCATTGGCTGGGCAAACAGATACCCCTGCAGGATATCGCAGTGCCGACGGGCCAGGTCGTCCTGCTGCTCACGGGTTTCTATCCCTTCCGCAACCACGATCATATCCATGTGGTGAGCCATGGTAATCACGCCCTGAACGATGGCGGCTATCCGGTGATCTGTCGTGGTTTTCTCCACAAAGCTTCGATCGAGTTTCACCTTGTGGGTGGGCAAATCCCGAAGATAGCTTAGGCTGGAAAAGCCGGTTCCGAAATCATCCAGTGCCACACGTACGCCCAAGGTTTTCAGGGTTTCCATTAGCTCGATTACGGGCTCGGCACCATCAAGAAGAACACTTTCCGTCACCTCCAGTTCCAGCAGTTGTGGCGGAAGCCCCGTTTCTGCCAGCACCCGGCGAACGTCATCCAGAAAGCCGCCGCGGATGAACTGCAGCGATGAAATGTTAACGGCAACACGTAGCCCTCTTTCCCGCTGGGCATTGAAGTCTGCGATTTCTATGCAGGCCTGTTTGAGGATCCAGAGGCCGAGCGGAATGATCTGACCAGTCTGCTCGGCCAATGGAATGAACTCACCGGGGGAGATCATCCCCCGGGTAGGGTGTTTCCACCGTACCAAAGCTTCGACACTGCGCATTCGTCCAGTGACAGCGTCCACCAGGGGCTGGTAATGGATTTCAAACTGGTTTTCATTCAGAGCGGTGTGAAGGTCATGCCTCAGCTTAACGCTGTGCTGGCTGCGTTCGGCTTTAAGGCCACTGTGCCATTGCCAGGTGTTTTTGCCTTGCCGTTTGGCCCGCTCCCGGGCAATGTCTGCAAACTGCAGTAATTCATGAGGGGCGTCCAGAGGGGCGCTGTTACAGGCGATCCCAATACTGGCACTAATGTGGACCATCTGGCCGTCCACGTCGATCGGCTTTGCAAGATGTACCAATATGCGCTCGGCCAGTTGGGTGACCTCTTTGCGATTTGTGTACCCAGGTAGCAACAAACCAAATTCATCCCCAACCAACCGGGCAACGGTTGCCTCAGGTGCCGTCAAGTCTGCCAGTCGCCGGGCAATGGTTATGAGTACCTGGTTGCCAACATGATGCCCCAGTTCGTCATTGATGGGCTTGAATCCGTCCAGGTCCAGATACAGGACAGCTAACGCTCCACGCCCACCATCCAGAATCAGTGCGTCATGCAGCGTCTCTTGAAACGAGACCCCATTGGGTAAGCCGGTAAGCAGGTCATGGGTGGCCTGGTAAGTAATCTGGGCTTCCTGCTCCCGTTGGTGGGTAACATCCTGCTGAGTGCCAATAAAGTGAGTGCAAAGGCCGTCATTACCGAACACCGGGCTGATCCTGAGGTGATTCCAGAAAGGCGTACCGTCCTTTCGGTAGTTAATCAGTTCGACATTGACCTCGGTTTGGTGGTGCAGTCCCTGCCGTATGGTTTCGAGCGCTTCCAGAGCAGTTTCTTCTCCCTGAAGAAAGCGGCAGTTGCTTCCCATGACCTCGTCGTAAGAGTAACCGGTCATTTCAGTGAATGCGGGGTTGGCATAGACCACTGGCATGTCTGGACTGCGTGCGTCCACCATCAACATACCGTTGGGATTTGCTTCAATGCCACGCTTGAGCAAATGCAGGTCTGCATCCTGATGTTTACGATCAGAAATGTCCCGGCAGAGACCATAGACGCCGACAATCTCACCCTGGATGATGACCGGGAAGTTGGTGACCTCCAGGAAGTAGGGATGGCCGAAGGCGTGAGTGCCTATGGTTTCGTAGGTGATGACTTCACCGTTTCGAGCTCTGTCGAATGCTGCCTGGGTCTGTGGGCGATAATCAGGTTCAATAAATAGATTGAAGTGAAGGCCGTACACCTTACCCGCCGAATAGCCAGAAATTTTTTCCAATGCCTTGTTACAGCTCTGGAAGCGACCATCGAGGTCGAACGTGTATACAGCATCTGGATGGTTGTCGAACAGGGTCCGGTGCCACTCGGAGAGGGTTCTATGGTTCTCAGCGTCCCGGTGTCGGAGAATGGCCAGGGCGACCAGAGCTGCGCCCCGGGCCAGGTTGCGTTGAGCGCCCGCAGTTGGGGTGGCTGGAGCGCGGTAGTAGGTGGCAAAGGTGCCCAGGAGCTCATTTTTCGAGGTCAGAATCGGCATGGACCAGCAGGCGCGGACTCCTTCTGCCTCGGCGATGTCATGGAAGCCCGTCCAGCGGCGATCTTCCTGAATATTGTCAGTAATAACTAAGTCTTCAGTAAAGGCCGCAGTACCACAAGTGCCCTTGTTCTCAGCCACCTGAATATCCTGCATGGCCTGGAAAAAACGATCTGAAAACCGATCGCTGGGTATTAAACTGAGGCTGTTTGAGGCTGGATGAAATTGCATGATGGAAACCAGCGCACCGGGCATCATGCTGCCGACCCAGTCGGCTATCGCGTCCAGCGTCTGTTCCAGCGGGTGTTGCTGGGCAATTAGTTCATGGATGTTCTGCTGCGCTTCCAGCACAGAATATTCTATGTCGCTCATGGTGCGATGCCCTGCTGACAGGTGGAGTTCTTCTCAGAAATCCCTCTACGCGCAATCTCCAGAGCAACTCTGAGCTGGTCACTAGATGACGAACCCCGATCTGTTTAACGATTATTTTTATCGAGCATGTCCCGAAAGCCGGTGAACATACGCATTGATACAAAATTGCAGCGTGATTCGAACTCAATGAAGTATCGGCAACAGTCGCAAAAATGGAAAATATTTTAAGTAACCATTTGTTAAAACTCGAAATATACGTGGAGCGACAGCTTTGTTTCCGCAGCTAGCGAGAGCAATCTGTGGGCGTCCTGAAACTGTTTGCCAAAAGAGCAAGATTTAACGGAATTCGTTTCTTCAAGTCACCGTGTGGATGTCCTGTTGTGCGCCAGACATATCCGAAGCTGGCGAAATAGTAGCAAGCTGTCTACTCTGGATTGAGACAGCTAAGCCAAGGAGGCATCAGTGGAACACTATTACTCAAACGACAACCCACAAAGCACCGGTGAGCATGAGGTGCATAGAGAGGGTTGCCAATTCATGCCTGAAATTCTGAACCGGACCTATTTGGGCATGTTCGCATCATGCAGAGATGCTCTCGAAGCGGCCCGACAAAAATATGACAATGTGGATGGCTGTTTCTTCTGCGCTAACGCTTGTCACAATCGATAACAGAATGATGAGCAATCTCGACCAGAACACTCTGGATTCCAATAGACGGGATAAGTTGGTAAGTATCGCCAACAGCGCTGCTGGCGTGCTTCCAGGTGTCGGAACCCTCATTTCTGAAGTGATGACGGCCATCATCCCAGACCTGCGCTTGGAGCGCATGGTTGCCTTTTTGAAACAGCTTGATTCCGAAGTCGCAAACATTCACGGGCGACTGGATACATTTGAGCAACACCTTCAAACTGAAGAAGGTTTGGATCTCTTGGAGGAAGGCTGCGTCCAAGCATCCAGGGCAGTATCTGCAGACCGCAAAGAGCGTCTTGGACGCTTGGTTGCCAAGGCGCTGTCAACCGAAGAGTTGCGCTATGAGGAAATCCGGAAATTACTCAATATCTACCGAGAACTAACAGACCCGGAGATCATTTGGTTAATTTATTATTCTTTGAATCCGGTCTTTGGAGATGGGCCGCATAAAGAATGGGCGAAGCTGCACCCAGAAATATTGGAACCGGTAAGCAAAACAATGGGGGCTTCTCAGGAACAAATCGTCAAGGCAGCGCTTCAGGAGAGCTACAAGCAGACTCTGCAGCGGTTCGGGCTTGCCGAGCAGAAAGGTAATCGCCTCAGTGTCACGACACTTGGTCGAATGCTCGTGCAGTATATCCAGGCTGAGGATTGATTTCCCTGACCTTCGCCTTGGAGCTAACAGTCGTCATCCAGCGGATCACACTCTACGTAAAGAAGGCTCCGATCGGAAACGCTGGTTTAACCTATACGCACTGTCGTTGTTCATGGAACTTGCCAGGCTCCAATAAGCCACCTTCAAACAAGAGCCTAGCTGCTCAGGGGCTTGCTCTGATTCATCAGATGGTTCATCTAGCGCATTTATTGGGTTTCTCATGAACTTACTCGCCCGCTGGAGGCCTTTTCCCGCTGTCTGCTAAACAAAAGCGGACATTCGAGCCAGGCCTTTCCTCCAGAGCCTCCAAGCTAAATCACAGCAATTTCATCCAGTATGATTGCCGGAGCACATTGCAGACGCTGAATGATTACATGGCAAAGATGGCAATGCTCGGCTAAGCTTCTGTTTTATCAATTTTTATGCAGCGCGATTGATGGTTCAAAATCAGTAATAATGACACAGTCAAAGTTCTGCAATGATAAAACGCGCTGCCTAATATCTGTTATTTTTTCGGAGAGAGACAATGGACGATTCAGAGAAAGTTGCTCAAATAGAAGAGTTTTTCTCAAAAAATTATCCAGAATCAGAAGTATTGCAACAGCATGACCTTGATCGAGGTTTATACAATTATTATGTGAATAGTAGGTCAGAGGGCAGATTAGTATTTAAAATATCGGAACAATGCGTAGATGATAACGATATAGACTCTATTTTAGATGCCCTCAGCGCGCGTGTGATCGGTGTACTTGAAAGTAATCCAAAGATGGAAGTACTCCTTCGTAAAGACTTCACAATTGAGGTTAATGATCTGTAATTAGTCAATTAAAGATAAACAATTGTTATGTCAGTATGACAAGACTATGCCGAGGAAATAGATATGAGGACATTGATCGCTGGACTTGTTCTCACGGCCACCGGGACATTTGCTTTTGGGCAAGGCCAAAATCCGGCATTTGAGGCGATATGCAAGGATGTGAATACGCATGGATATCGCGACGCAACAGATTTTCGTGAAGACCAATCGGGCGGAGTTTGGACGACTGCGGAAAAGTTTGGGTCTATGTGGAAATTCACGTTTACCCCTCCTGACCAAATCCGTATTGATGAAAAAATGGGCTATGTCCTTGCCCAAAATCCCGGATTAGTAATTGTTGTAGAAGCCCCCGGAAATAATGGGAATGCGGCGGGGGTTTGGACGTACGCAATACATATTGGAATGCAGAAAGTTGTTGGGTCTCAAGTCAGCGGGTACGGCGGCTACGGAGCGCCAACAAGCGGAGTAAAGGCGCGTTCTACGAATTTCGACTGTAATTTCCAGCTAAAATAGGCACGTCACGTCACCATCGCAGGCACGGCGACTCCTTTTCCATTGTGGCTTCGCATCCATTCCAAAGCTGCGCATGCTGCGCGCGTCATGTGTATTTGTACAGACTGTATGCTTGAACAGTTTTTGGCCAGGGTGTAGGCTATTTTTGTGTACAAAATTCGTACACCAATAGGTTAGGGTAATTCTGGAATGCTCGCACCCTTGAGGAGGGGTCAAGATGGCTGTCAAGCATACACCAACAGGTGAAGTTCACAGCGGTAGCAAAGGCGGTAAAACTGGTTGCGGTTTCGATACTCGTGACAACCCCAGTCACTGGGTTTCATCGCATGAAAGGATCACGTGCGGCAAAAACGGCTGCAAAAACTAATTCTTACATGGCTTGCTTCCGTTGTAGTTGGCCTGAGATCAGGTCAAACGGGAGCAAACCACATAACCCGTTAAATAAGTACGGTCCGACCTTCGGCCTCCACCGGAAGCCCCTTTCGAGCCGCCTATTTCAGCTTTAAGTGGTCAATGAAGGCCGCGATAATACCTCTAAGGAGAATTGAAAATGTCAAAGGAAAGTCAGGTAACTCAGTGGCTCAAAGAAAACACGAATTTATCATGGACGCGTACCAGCGGGGACGCCCCGGCAGTTAAGCGGGATCGCCTATTCATAAACCGTAGTGAAGGTTATGAGATCAGGGACTTTATCCTCCAGTACTATGATGAGTGCGACCTTGCGCATAAACCGGAGAACTACGAGATTACCCTGAAAAAAATCATGGCATACCGAAAGGGTGAGAAGGTCAAAACTCAAGACCTACTAAGCCACCTAAAAACCAAACTTAAATCGTAGCCCGGTAACACTTAATCAGTGCACGCACTGCGACGCCCATTACATTGTGTAGTGGTCAACTCATCCCGGACAGTATTTTAAGGTTTTCCTCAGCCGCAACCGGCGAAATGCCGTCGTTGAATGTGTGCGGTCGCTGTCGGTTGTAGTAGTCCATCAGATAGCCACCCACATCTTTTTTCGCCTCGGGGAGGTTCCGATATCCTAGAGCCGGTATCCATTCAGATTTCAGGCTCCGGAACAGTCTCTCCATCGGTGCGTTGTCCCAGCAGTTGCCACGTCGGCTCATGCTTTGTGTCATTCGATAGCGCCAGAGCCTCTGACGGAACTTACGGCTGGCATACTGACTTCCCTGATCTGAGTGGAACATGACCTTTTCTGGTTGACCACGCTGTTCCCAGGCGTGATCCAGAGCCTTGACCACCAAATCGGCATCGGGGCTGGATGACATCGCCCAACCAACAACTCGTCGGGCATACAAATCCAGAACGACAGCCAGATAACTCCACCGCTGGCCGCTCCAGACATAGGTGATGTCACCACACCACGCCTGATTGGGCCGGCCTAACGTAAACTCACGAGCCAGATGGTTCGGGATATCCGGTCGCTCAACGGTCGCCTGCTTGTAGGCGTGAGGACCCGGCTGCTTACAGATCAGCCCCAGTTCACTCATCAATCGTCGAACCTTGAAGCGCCCAATAACAACGCCGTCGTCATTGAGCATGCCCTTGATCGTTCTACTGCCGGCAGAGCTGCGGCTCTTGGTAAAGAGACGGTTTACCTGAGCCTTCAGGGCCAGACGCTCAACATTCACGTGCTTCCGCCGTTGGCGGTACTCGTAATAGCTGGAACGGCTGATATCAAACGCATTGCAGACCATTTCAACAGGCATTTGCTCACTCAACTGGTCTATCAGCGCGTACGATTCATGTCGTCCGACATCAAGAGAGCGGTAGCCTTTTTTAGTATGTCTTTCTCCTGTTGAAGGCGCTTGCAGCGGGCTTCCAGCTCCTGAATACGGCGCTGCTCCGGGGTTAACGCCTTGCCCTTCGGGGTGACACCGTCACGCTCCTCGGTCAGTTGGTTAACCCAGCGCCGGATAGCGCTTTCGCCAATTCCCAGGGACACGCTCGCCTGGGGAATCGTGTAACCTTGATCAAGCACCAGGCTGGCTGCTTCCTGTTTGAACTCAGGAGAAAAAGAACGTCGCTTTCTGGTCATCAGACACCTCGTTTATGGTGGCGATCTTACCACCTACGCTGGTGTCCGGAATCATTGAACCACTACAGAGATAACTTTGTTGAGGCAGCAAAATTATATCGATCAAGCGTCCCCAGCTAACCAGCACAGGAACGGCGACGCCTACTATATTGCGCCTTCGGCTCCATGCCGTGAGCGAGCATACTACAAGCGTTAGCATATTAACGCTCCAACACTCTTAATCAAGAAATTGAAGATCTTTTGATGGTGAATAGTCAGAGATTTCCGAGCTGGGCTCCAAAGGAAGTTATTTCGGAGTGGAAAGAGGCATGTGACGAGGTGGACTATTGGAAGCGTCGCTTTCCAACAGCGGAACCTGATACTGAGCAAGCCGATCTTTTATATAGGTTGCTAACGTACCCCGATATGAAATCGGTATGGGAGAAGCTTCCCAAATACCAAATAAGAGCTACTTCGTTCGCGAGCATGGTTCAATTGTCGTCGATTTATATAGAAACGAAGCCTCACAATCTCACGCCAAAAGATTACGAGAGTTGGTTAATTGAAGTAAAAGAAACAGCTATGAAGCTCGCGAAGTTAATTGAATTTAGTCGCTACGATCAGCTCTTACAAGAAAGGTATTTTTCCAAGCGTAGCAAGTTAATGCTCGAAAATCTTGTAGGCCACTCCCTAAAATTCTTCGACCCCAACATAGATGCTGAGCAACATGCGAACACCGAACCTGAGTACAAACAATGGCCCGATTTGAGTCCCGGGTTGTTATCAGCGAATCTCCGAAAGTTAGCAACCTTGGACTCGGATGATCAGGTGGGACTGCTTGGTAATGAGCAGTCATCCGTAAAGCTTGAAAAGCCAAAGCATCCTAATGCTAAGCGTAGCTATTTTATAAAAAGATTAACTCAGCTGATCCGCAGTGAGACTGGGCAGCCATTGCGAGAAATAGTTGCTAAGACCACCGCAACTGTATTCGACGATCCGACATTGACGGAGCGCCAGATCATACGGACAGCACCCTGACACAATATTGGATTTTCCCCGGTTTTGTGTCATGGGTGAACAAGTACAAGCAAGTTTACTCTCACCTCACTGATAAAAGCAGGAGGTGAACGAAAGTGATACTTAGGATTAGATTTGAAATTCGGGTAAGAGTGAACGACAAGGTTTTCCTTTACTTCTCTAGAATCGCACGAGCAATTGCTATGTTGGTGATTTGCTTATTCTGACGAAACGAGTAAGGGCGAAGTCGACATATTGACGCTTCGCCCTCATTTTGGAGCCGTGCATCCTGGCTGGCGTGACTCGTCTGATCCGAATGTTCGCTTTGCGACCAAAGCGGACGATTTATGGTTTCAATACCAGTTTCAAAAATACTGGGGGAGTGGTGGGCCCACCTGGACTCGAACCAGGGACCAAAGGATTATGAGTCCTCTGCTCTAACCAACTGAGCTATAGGCCCTTTTTTCAGCCGATGCTGTTTAAAGGTGTGCTTTTTGGGATGTCGCTTCCGGGCAGGAGCAACAAAGCGGGCGCCATTATACCGGTGAGGGGTGGCGCCCGCTACTGTTGTGGTGTTATCCGTTGCCCTGATCGTCAATGAAGCCGCGCAGGTGGTCGGAGCGGGAAGGGTGGCGCAGTTTGCGCAGAGCCTTGGCTTCGATCTGGCGGATTCGCTCGCGGGTTACGTCAAACTGCTTGCCCACTTCTTCCAGGGTGTGGTCGGTGTTCATTTCAATACCGAAGCGCATGCGCAGCACCTTGGACTCGCGCGCGGTCAGGCCGGAGAGCACGGAGCGGGTAGCTTCGCGCAGGCCTTCGGCGGTGGCGGAGTCGACGGGCGACAGTGCCTGGATGTCTTCAATGAAATCGCCCAGGTGGCTGTCTTCGTCATCACCGATCGGGGTTTCCATGGAGATCGGTTCCTTGGCGATCTTCAATACCTTGCGGATCTTGTCCTCGGGCATTTCCATGCGCTCGCCCAACTCTTCCGGCGTGGGCTCGCGGCCCATCTCCTGCAACATCTGACGGGAGATGCGGTTGAGCTTGTTGATGGTTTCGATCATGTGCACCGGAATACGGATGGTGCGGGCCTGGTCCGCGATGGAGCGGGTGATGGCCTGACGAATCCACCAGGTGGCGTAAGTGGAGAACTTGTAGCCACGGCGATACTCGAACTTGTCAACGGCCTTCATAAGGCCGATGTTGCCTTCCTGGATCAGGTCGAGGAACTGCAGGCCGCGGTTGGTGTACTTCTTGGCAATGGAGATAACCAGACGTAGGTTGGCTTCCACCATCTCCTTCTTGGCACGGCGGGCCTTGGCTTCGCCGATGGAGACGCGGCGGTTGATTTCCTTGATGTCGGAAACGTCCAGGTCGACTTCGGTCTGGATGTTGGCAATGCGCTTCTGCAGGCGCACGACTTCGTCGATGCGCTCGGCAATCAGCGGTGCGTAGGGCTTCTTGCCCTTGGACATCTTTTCGGCCCAGTCCAGGCTGGTTTCGTTGCCGGGGAACGACTTGATGAAATCCTTGCGCGGCATCTTGCACTCACGCACACAGATTTTCATGATCGCACGCTCGTTCTCACGCACCAGATCGTTGGTGGAGCGAACCACGTTTACAAGCTCATCAAAGGCCTTGTTGCCCAGCTTGAACGGCGCAAACACCTGTCCCAGCTCGTTCAGGGCTTCCTGGGTTTTCTTGTGGCCGCGGCCGTGTTTGGCCAGGCTTGCATCGGCAGCATCGAGCTTTTCTTTCAGCAGCTCAAAACGCAGACGGGTCTCTTCCGGATCCGGACCGCTTTCGGTTTCTTCTTCGCTGTCGTCATCGTCATCATCATCGTCGGAAGAATCGTCTGAGGTGCTTGACGTATCCGGGGTTGTGTCTTCCTCCATGAACGGCTCGGCGCCATCAGGATCGAGGAAACCGGAGACGATGTCGCTGAGGCGGCCTTCATTCTCGATGATGCGGTCGTAGGCCTGGATAACGGTGCCGGTGATGCCGGGGAAGTGGGCCACGGCAGCCATGACATCGCGGATACCTTCCTCGATGCGCTTGGCAATGACGATTTCGCCTTCGCGGGTCAGTAGCTCCACGGTGCCCATTTCGCGCATGTACATGCGGACGGGGTCGGTGGTGCGGCCGGCGTCGGATTCTACGGCAGCGAGTGCGGCGGCGGCTTCGGCGGCCGCTGCTTCGTCAGCGGTGGAGTCACCGTCGGTCATCAGCAGCGTGTCCGCGTCCGGTGCCACTTCAGACACCTGGATGCCCATGTCGTTAATCATGCGAATGATGTCTTCGACCTGGTCCGGGTCAGCAATGTCTTCCGGGAGGTGGTCGTTTACCTCGGCGTAAGTCAGGTAACCTTGTTCCTTGCCTCGTGCAATGAGGTCTTTAAGACGTGATTTCTGCGAATTGCCTGACATAGACACCCTGTGAACTCGCTGGTAAAAGGAAAAAAGTGAAACAGCCATTATAGCTGTCGCTCGGTTGCTCTGCCACCGGATGGTTAGATGGTGATCAACACTCCAAGTTTCAAGTGCAGTGCCGTTTCCGGCGGCAGTTATTGCGTTTTTTGGCCCGCCGGCTCTCGTTTTCTGGCGCTGGTCAGTCGTCGTTCTGTCCGGTCAGTGCCTTCAGTTCCTGCCGCTCTTCGGCGCTAAGGTCTGCCAGGCTACGTTTTTCCGATAGTAGAGACGTTAGCCGCTGCTTGCGCGCCACTTCCCGGTTCGGATTCAGCATTTCCCTGGCGCCAGCCAGGGTCTGCTCCCGTGCGGGGATGTGCTCAATGCCATCGAACAGGTTGTAAAACTGTTCCCTGGCGCGGTTATCCGTTGCCAGCTCACGGACAAGGGAGCGCCGGTCTTTGATGGCGCGTTCCAGAATCCAGCCGGCGAACTGGCCTGCCTGCCGGTATTGGCGGCTGCTACGGCAGAGTTCAGCAATTTCGCTGGCCATGTCCGGTGCTTCCAGCAGGGCCAGGCAAAGCTGGGTATCCTTGCTGAGTTTTACGTCGATCCGTTGTTCCTGCACCCGGCGCTCGCCGTAGCCGCCCTTGCCGTTTGGCTGGCGGCGGTTCTGCCAGTCACCCCGGTTGTTGCCACACAGTCGCAGCATCTCATGCCACATGGCATCCCTGAGGGTGCTCCTGGGCATTTTCTTCAGCAGCGGTTCTACCCGTGCCTTCAGCTCACCCCGGTCTTCCGGCAGCGTCAGGTCCAAGCCTTCGCTCTGTCGGTTGAACAGGTAGCGAGACAGGGGCGTCGCGCCGTTGATGCGTTCCTGGAACGCGTCGGGGCCTTCCTTGCGCACCAGCGTGTCCGGGTCTTCACCGTCCGGCATCATCAGGAACTGCAGATGAAGGCCGTCGGTCAGCAATTCCAGCGCATTTTCCAGGGCCTTGTCGGCCGCCCGATAACCGGCCTGGTCGCCATCAAAACAGAACACCAGGTGCCGTACCTGCTTCAGCAGTGCCGACAGGCTGTCCTGGTTTGTGGCTGTGCCCAGTGTGGCCACGGCAAAGTGGATGCCATTCTGCGCGAGCGCAATGACATCCATGTAGCCTTCCACCACCAGCAGCCTGTCGAGTTGGCGGATCGACTGTTTGGCTTCATAAAGGCCGTAGATTTCGCGGCTCTTATGGAACACATCAGACTCCGGAGAGTTGATGTACTTGGCCTTGTCATCACCCAGTGTGCGCCCGCCGAACGCAATGGTCCGTCCGCGGCTGTTGCGGATCGGGAACATCACCCGGTTGCGAAACAGGTCCCTGGGCCGCCCGTAGCGGTCGGACACGGTGCCGGTTTCAACCAATGGACCCTGCAGATCCCTGCTGGCACTGTCGAACAAGGCAGTGCCGGTACCAGGGGCGTAGCCCAACTGGTATTGTTCAATGATGCTGTCGTCCAGGCCCCTCTGTTTGAGGTAGTCCCGGGCGAATTCACCCTGCTGGCCCTTCAGGGCTGACTGATAGAAGCGGCTGGCGTAATCCAGGGCGTCCGTCAGTGTTCGCGCCTGCTGCATTTCCTGGCGCGCGCTCTGGTCGTAGGGCACTTCCATACCGGCTCGGCGGGCCAGTTCCTCGACCGCATCAGTAAAGCCCAGGCCGTCGAATTCGCGGACAAAACTGATGGCATCGCCATGGGCGCCACAGCCAAAGCAGTGGTAAAAGCCCTTATCCGGCCGAACGTTGAAAGACGGCGTCTTCTCATCGTGGAAGGGGCAGCGGGCCTTGTAGTTGCCGCCGGCCTTTTTCAGGGTGATACGTGATCCGATCAGCTCTGCCAGGTCTACCCGGTCGAGCAGGTCTTCAACAAAGCGTTGCGGGATCAGTCCACTCATGATGTCTCCGGTCGCGCGGAAAGTGCCGGGCCTGGAAGTACAGCCAAAAATGCCGCCGAAGCCAGGCCTCGGCGGCATTTTGGTATCGCTCTGTGCAACCTGTGGCTATACAGGCGATTATAGGCTTGCAGTCAAGCGGCGTCCGGTAAAGCTTAGTACAGACGCTCGAACTTGCGCTGTTCCCGCTGAAGCTTCTTGAGATGACGCTTGACGGCTGCAGCTGCCTTACGCTTGCGCACGGCTGTCGGCTTCTCGTAGTGCTCACGGCGACGTACTTCCGACAGAACGCCTGCTTTTTCGCAGGAGCGCTTGAAGCGACGAAGGGCTACGTCAAACGGTTCATTCTCTTTCACTTTAACAGCTGGCATTCGAAAATCACCTACCTGATTGATTCGGTTTCAGTTTTGTCTGATCGACCTGTCTGTCAAATCGACTCGATACCTGGTCAGATTGGCTAAAACTCGACCAGTGCGTATTTAAGGCCGGCAATGATAGCGCCTGCCCATGGCCAAGGTCAATGTTTGTTCGATGAAACTGACGGAGGGTTTCGGGTTTCTGCTAAAATGCCTCGTTTACGTTTACCTGCCCGGAGTTGTGGCCCTTACTTATGCTGATTCTCGGTATTGAAACCTCCTGTGATGAAACCGGCGTTGCCCTCTATGACAGCGAGCGTGGGCTGCTCGCGCATGCGTTGTTCAGCCAGATTGATATGCATGCAGACTACGGTGGTGTGGTGCCGGAGCTGGCCTCACGCGACCATGTCCGCAAATTGCTGCCGTTGTGTGACCAAGTGCTTGCCGATGCTGGCCGGGTTCGCGCTGATATCGAAGGCATTGCCTACACCGCCGGCCCCGGGCTGGTGGGTGCGCTGATGGTTGGTGGTTCCGTGGCCCATGCCCTGGGGTTTGCCCTGGGTGTTCCCGTGCTGGGGGTGCATCACATGGAGGGCCACTTGTTGGCGCCGATGCTGGAGGACAATCCTCCGGCGTTTCCCTTCGTTGCCTTGCTGGTCTCCGGTGGTCATACCCAGTTGGTTCTGGTGAAGGGTATTGGCGAATATGAAATGCTGGGTGAGTCGGTGGACGATGCCGCCGGTGAAGCCTTTGACAAAACCGCCAAGATGCTAGGGCTGGATTATCCTGGCGGACCGAGGGTGGCTGCGCTGGCAGAGAAGGGCGCGCCGGGGCGCTATCGGTTCCCGCGCCCGATGACCGACCGGCCGGGGCTGGATTTCAGTTTCAGTGGCCTGAAGACGTTTACCCTCAATACGGTAACTGCCGCAGAACGTGCCGGGGGGCTGGATGATCAGACCCGCGCCGATATTGCCTTGGCCTTCGAGGCAGCGGTGGTGGATACACTGACCATCAAATGTCGCCGTGCCCTGGAGCAGACAGGTTGCAAGCGTTTGGTGATTGCCGGTGGCGTTAGCGCCAATAACCGGTTGCGTGCCGGGCTTGAGAAAATGACAGAGAAACTTCGTGCCGCCGTGTTCTACGCCCGCCCCGAGTTCTGCACGGACAATGGCGCCATGATTGCCTACGCGGGTTGTCAGCGCATGAACGCAGGCCAGCAGGATGGCGATCGGATTGTGGCGGTGCCGCGCTGGCCGATGAACACACTGCCACCGGTTGGCGAGCCACGGACGAACGGGTTGGTGGACTAGAAGCCCGGTTCCCGGCCCTGGGCCATACGGATCAGGTTGTTGCGGTGACGTACCACAATCAGGATGGCCAGCAGGCCGAACAGCGGCAAGGTGTCGGGTTCGATCAGCGCACTGATGATGGGGCCGCTCACAATGGCTACAATCGAGGCGAGCGCTGATATCTTCCAGCGCCACATCACCAGGGCCCAGATGGCGGCCAGCAGAAGAGTGGTTGCTGGCGCTAGCGCAAGCCCCGCGCCCAGCGCAGTCGCCACGCCTTTTCCACCCTTGAACCTATAAAACAACGGAATCATATGCCCCGTCACCGCGCACAGCGCCACCATGGCCTGGGAAAGAATGGTCAGGTCTGCCTGGTGGGCAAGCCATACCGGAAGCCAGCCCTTGGCGGCATCCAGAAACAACGTCAGTGCTGCCGGCGGCCATCCGCCGTTGCGGTAGACGTTAGTGGCGCCGGGATTTCCGGAACCCTGGGCGCGTGGGTCCGGCAGGTGCCAGGCGCGGCAGACCGGCAGTGCAAACAGCACCGAGCCCACCAGGTAGGCCAGGGCGCACAGTAGAACGGTCAGTACCGGGTCACTCAGGTAGCTCATCGGTGGCGATCATTGGCAAAGTGAAAAAGACGCAAAGACGCGTACTGGTCATTTGTGAGAAAATGCCGGCCCCGCGACGAAGCAGGTCAGATTTTACACAGTATCCGCTGCCTGCGCGTTATTCAATCAGCAAAGAGTGTAAGCCCGGGAGTGCCTCTGTTGACAGATAGTGTACTGATCGAAGGTCTGGCCGTTGAGGCAATCATCGGCGTGTACGACTGGGAGCGTGAAGTCAGTCAGCGACTGTTGGTAGACCTGGAGATGGCTTGGGATAACAGGGCTCCAGCGGCCTCGGATGATGTCGGTGACGCCCTGAACTACGCTTTGGTCAGCGAGCGGGTCTCAGGCTACCTTGTCGAGGCTCGCCCGCAATTGCTGGAAACCGCTGCAGAAGGCATTGCAGGTTTGCTGCAGAGCGAGTTCAACGTGCGCTGGGTCAAGTTGACCCTTCGTAAGCCCGGCGCTGTTCCGGCTGCAGTGGCCGTGGGTGTAAAGATTGAACGGGGGAGCCGCTGATGGCGCGGGTGTATATCAGTATCGGTAGTAACATTGACCGCGAGCACTATGTCACAGCGGCGCTGGATGCACTGGCTGGCTGGTTTGACGAACCGCTTATCTCATCTGTCTACGAGAGCGAGTCCGTCGGTTTTGATGGCTCGCCCTTCTACAATCTGGTGGTGGGCGTCGATACCGACCTGAGCGTGGCCGAGCTGTCGGCCCGCTTCAAGCAACTTGAGGCAGACAATGGTCGACGGCGGGATGTGCCAAAGTTCAGCCCCCGAACACTGGACCTGGATATTCTCACCTACGATCTCGAGGTGGGCCGGGTTGATGGTGTCGAGCTGCCTCGGGGCGAGATTCTGAAAAACGCCTTTGTGCTGTTGCCGCTGGCGGAGATTGCGCCGACCGCCGTTCATCCGGTCTGCGGTGAGTGTTACCAGGTACTGTGGCAGGCCTATGACCGTGACCAGAAACTGTGGCCGGTGGACTTTACCTGGCAGGGCCGACGCATCTCGCAGGCCTCCGCTCGCTAATCGGGCTTTTATGATCCGTGATGCGAGCGGTATAGCTGGATCAGGCTGGCCGTTGAACTGTCGATGACCTCGCTGCCTTCAGCAGCATCGCCGGTCAAGCGGTCCAGTATGCCTTTGCCCATCTGTTTTCCCAGCTCCACACCCCACTGATCGAACGAATCCACATCCCAGATAATGCCCTGAACAAACGTGCGGTGTTCATAGAGCGCGATCAGCGCGCCGACGGTTTCCGGCGTCGACTTATCCATTAGCAGGGTGTTGCTGGGTTTGTTGCCTGGAATCACCTTGTGAGGGGCCAGTTTGTCAATATCCTCATCGCTCATGCCCTCGGCCTTCAGTTCCGCCTTGGCCTCGTCCAGCGTCTTGCCGGACATCAGCGCCCGTGACTGGCTCAGGCAGTTGGCAAACAGGGTGACGTGGTGACTGGCGACCGGATTGTGTGTCTCGAGAGGAATAATGAAATCCGCCGGGATCAGGCGCGTGCCCTGGTGCAGTAGCTGGTGGAAGGCGTGTTGACCGTTGGCCCCAACACCGCCCCAGATCACCGGGCCGCTTTGATAGGTTAGCGGCTCACCGCCCTGGGTCACGCTCTTGCCGTTACTTTCCATGTCCAGTTGTTGCAGGTGCGCGGGCAGGCTGCGGAGGTAATGGTCGTAGGGCAGGATGGTGTAGGTTTCCGCGCCCCAGAAGTTGTTGTACCAGAGCCCCAGCATGGCCATGACCACAGGCAGGTTCTGCTCTAGTGGCGCGGTATGGAAATGTTGGTCCATGGCGTTGGCGCCGGAGAGCAGGGCACGGAAATTCTCCATGCCGATGGTCAGTGCCACGGGCAGGCCGATGGCGGACCAAAGTGAGTAGCGTCCGCCCACCCAGTCCCACATGGGGAAGATGTTGTCTTCGGAGATGCCGAAGTTAACGGCTTCCGGGGTATTGGCAGTAACCGCCACGAAGTGCTTTGCGATCTGGTCTTCGCTGCCGCCATTGTTCAGGAACCAGTTCCGGGCCACTTTGCTGTTCTCCAGGGTTTCCTGGGTACGGAAGGATTTCGACTGGATCAGGAACAGGGTGGTTTCCGGGTTAACCCGGCGCAGTATCTCGGCCATCTGGGTGCCGTCGATGTTAGCGACGTAGTGGCCCTTCAGCTGGCCGTGCCAGTAGGGGCGTAGAGCTTCCGATACCAGTTTGGGGCCGAGGAAGGAGCCGCCAATGCCAATACTGACCACATCCGTAAAGGTCTTGCCGGTATGCCCTTGCCAGCGTTTGCTAAGCACGTCGTCTACGAACTGCTCCATGCGATTCAGCGTGCGTTCCACTTCCGGCGCGATGTCCATGCCGTCAACGTGGATGGGAGCGCCGCTGGTGTCCCGCAGGGCGATGTGCAGCGCCGGACGCTTTTCAGTGACATTGATGTGGTCGCCACGAAACATGGCTTCGATCCGCTCCGGTACACCGCATTCCCTGGCCAATGCCATCAGCTTTGCCAGGGTGTCATCGGTCATGCGGTTGCGGGAGTAATCCAGCGACAGGCCACCGCCGCGAACGAAAAAACGGCTGGCTCTGTCCGGGTCGCTGCTGAAAAGTTCCCTCATGTGAGTGCTTTTCAGTTCCGCCTGATGTGTCTTCAGTGCCTGCCACTCGGGCCGGCTGGTGAGTGGTACAGAGCCCTGGGACATTATGGAATCCTTTCGGTCAGTGGGTGTCGGATCAGCGGGTGATCGACAGGTTGTCGATCAGTCGTGTGGTGCCCAGAAACGCTGCCACCAGCAGTGTCAGTTCGGTATCGTCGGCGCTGGCCGGTTTCAGGGTCAGGCTGTTGGCGATGTTGAAATAATCCGGGCGTAGTCCCGCTTTGCTGAGGACATTGTTGGCCTCTTGGGACAGCACTGTGAAATCGGTCCGGCCTTCTTGAATCTGTTCTGCGGTGTCTTTGAGTGTCTGATAGACAGCCGGTGCAATGGTGCGCTCGGCCTCGGTGAGGAATCCGTTGCGGGAGCTTTTTGCCAAGCCGTCTTCTTCGCGAACGGTCGGGCTGCCGATGACTTCCACCGGTATCATCAGATCCTGGGTCAGTTTGCGAATGACAGCCAACTGTTGGTAATCCTTCTCGCCAAACACAGCGATATCCGGCTGAACCATATTGAACAGCATGGTGACGACCGTGGCTACACCCTCAAAGTGTCCGGGCCGGCTGGCGCCGCAATGGCCCTCACTGACTTCCGGAACCGTAATGCGGGTGTGCCGGGCCAGTCCCTCGGGGTAGATTTCTTCGTTGGAAGGGGCGAACACCAGGGTGCTGCCGGCCGCCTCAAGCCGCTCCTGATCTTCAATCAGTGTGCGGGGGTAGGTGTCCAGGTCTTCCGTGGCGCCAAACTGCATCGGGTTCACGAAAATACTGGTTACAACAATGTCGGCCGCTTCACGGGCCTTTCTGACCAGTGAAATATGCCCTTCATGCAGGTTGCCCATGGTGGGAACCAGTCCGATACGTTTCCCTTGCTGGCGATAGCTGCGCAGCATGGCACGGAGTTCTTTGAGCGTATGTACGGTTCTCATGCCTTGAACGTATGCTCCTCGGCGGGGAATGAGCGGTCGCGAACAGCGGCCACATAGGCTTCGATGGCACCTTTGATGGAGCCGGACTCCGCCAGGAAGTCCTTCACAAAGCGCGGTTTGCGGCCGGTAACCATGCCCAGCATATCATGGACAACCAATACCTGGCCGTCAGTGTCTGCGCCGGCGCCAATGCCGATCACCGGTGCTTGCACGGCCTGGGTGATCCTGGCTGCCAACGGTGCAGGTACGCATTCCAGCAGGATCGCATCGGCGCCCGCAGCCACCAACTCACTGGCGTGTTCAATCATCAGCTCGGCGTGCTTTTCGTCCCGGCCCTGGACCTTGTAGCCGCCAAACTTGTTGACGAACTGCGGAGTCAGGCCCAGATGGGCGCATACCGGCACGCCGCGTTCGCTCAGGGCGTGAATGGTGTCTTTCATCCAGTCGGTGCCTTCCAGCTTGACCATGTGAGCGCCGGCGCGCATCAGCTCGGCGGCGTTCTCCAAGGCGGCTTCGGTAGTGCCATAGGTCATGAACGGCATGTCGGCCATGATCAACGAGCCCCGATTACCCTTGGCCACAGAGGATACGTGGTACACCATCTGGTCCATGGTCACGGGAAGTGTGCTGTCGTGCCCCTGAAGCACCATGCCGAGAGAATCGCCAATCAGGATGACATCAACGCCGGCCTCACTGACGATTTGAGCAAAGGTGGCATCGTAGGATGTCAGAACGGAGAAAGCTTCGCCCTTCTGCTTGTAATCGCGTAGAGTATTGATGGTAACAGCCATAGAATCCTTGCCTTGTGGGTGGATGGGCCAGACCGGGCCGGGTGTATGCCGGCATCCAGGCCATTAGGGTAATCCGGGGGTGTGTTTGTGGCAATAGCCGCACGCCAAGCCGTTGGTCTCAAGCGGGCGGGAAAGGTGTCCGTTCCACTGGATTGAGTTTTTGCAGGTGGTTGTCGGGGCATTGTTGTCGCAGTTGTGCAACGGTACGGCCGTCCGGCAGTGCCAGCCCGGGCTCCAGGTCCAGTAATGGCTGCAAGACAAAATCGCGATTGGCAAGCTCGGCGTGGGGTACGTTCAGGCGTTCGCTGGCGATGGTTTCATGGCCATAGAGGAGCAGGTCCAGGTCCAGGGTTCTCGGCCCCCAGTGCTGTATGCGTTTGCGGCCATGAGCCTGTTCAATGGTCTGTAGCTGGTCCAGAAGTTCCAGGGGGGAGAGTTCCGTGCGTAACCAGGCCGCGCCGTTTACGAAGTCTGGCTGTTCCTGCGGGCCCACCGGCTTGCTGCGATAAAAAGGGGACTGGGCCACAAGTTCAGTTTTCGGCAGCGCAGCCAGCCGGGCTACGGCACCGGCCAGTTGCGCGGAAGGGTCGGCCTGGTTGCTGCCGAGCCCGATAAAAACATCCGTGGCCGTCATCGGTCAGGCCTTTTTCGCGGGCTTCTTGCGGCGGCGTTTCTTGGGGCCGTCACTGCCCAGTTGTGTCAACATGCGTTCCTGGCCGCGCTCGTCCGTTTCCTGGAACTCTGTCCACCACTGGCCCAGCCCGGGTTCGATTTCGCCGGAAGCTTCCCGTACCAGCAGGAAGTCATAGGCGGCCCGGAAGCGGGGGTGGGACATGGTGGCGAAGGCGCGCTTGCCCTGGCGACGGGGCAGGCGCATCTGTAATTCCCAGATTTCCTTCATAGGGCCGGAGAAGCGCTTGGGGATCGAGGTTGCCTGAACCTGTCGGCCGATCACCTTGGCGATGGCCATATGCAATGCCGGTTGTACCGGCTCGCCATTATCCTGGCGTTTCCGCCATTCCGCCTGCAGGGCCGGCCAGAGCATGGCGGCAAACAGGAAGTAGGGTGTTACCGACTTGCCCTGGGCGATGCGGGCATCGGTATTGCGAAGGGCCTTGCGGATCAGTTCATCCGGCTCGCCATTGTTGATGGCCTGTACCGTCTCCGGGAACAAAGGCGCCAGCAGGTTGTATTCGCTGAGCAGGTCGTAAGTGGCTTCACCATAGCCGGCGGAGAACAGCTTGAGCACCTCCTCGAACAGGCGAGCTGGCGGAATGTGGGTCAGTAGCGGTGCCAGTTCCCGGATTGGAGCTTCGGTGTCGGGCTCAATATCAAAGCCCAGTTTGGCGGCGAAGCGCACGGCGCGAAGCATGCGCACCGGGTCTTCCCGGTAGCGGGTTTCCGGGTCGCCAATCAGGCGCATTTGACGATTTTCCAGGTCTTCAATGCCGTTGGCAAAATCCACCACGGTGAAATCGCGGATGCAGTAATAGAGGGCATTCACGGTGAAATCACGGCGTAGGGCGTCTTCTTCCAGGTTGCCGTAGACGTTATCCCGCAGCAGCAGGCCGTGCTCGCTGGTCCTGCGGTCATCGTCGTCGTCATCCGCTTCAGCTTCCGCCGCGTTTCCACGGAAGGTGGTGACCTCAATAACTTCCCGACCGAATAGAACGTGAACTATGCGGAAGCGGCGGCCAATCAGCCTGGAGTTGCGGAACAGGTCATGCACTTCTTCTGGCGTGGCATTGGTGGCGATGTCAAAATCCTTGGGCTTGCCGCCAAGCAGAATGTCGCGAACGCCGCCACCCACCAGATACGCTTCATAGCCCGCGTTATTCAGCCGACTGAGCACTTTCTTGGCAGGCTCGCTGATGAACGAGCGGGAGACGTTATGCTGGTCTCGTGGGATTTCCTGACGTTGATAGGTTCGGGCTTTTTTCTTCCCGTTTCCTGACACGTATGACAATAGTCGTTTAAGCATTGAATTCCGTTATTGCGCTGAGCAAAAGCGAGAGTTTAACGGTTTGGGCGGGATTTGCACACGTTTGGCGACATAAGCTGGTGAAAACAACCGAGGGAAGGGCGGAAATGGCCAGGTTGAAAAAACCGTTGGGCCAGATAATCAAAAGGCGGATTCGTTTACACGAACCCGCCCTGAAAGCGTTGACGATCTGCATTGTTTTTGTTTTTACCGGGATTTTTCTTCGTTTTTCTACCCCACTGTTAATCCCCAACTTAGGGATTTCAGGAGTGCAAACGGAAAGCTTTGAATACACAGAGCAGTCAGAGACATCGGGCGAGTCATTGGGTAAATGCAGTGCCGCCTGGAAGACGATTCTTCTCTACATCTACAACTCACACGTGCCGTGGGACCACTAAAAAGCAAAGTACCCAAAACACTCAGTTCGCTCACGTTCTGTTTTTGTTTTTGTTACCGAACGTCTTCTGCAGCTTTTTGTTCTTGTTGTTGGCGCTGCGTTGTCACTGTTGTTTTTGTTGTTGTGCGCCCTATAGAGTGCAGTCTGTGTGCCAGTTTTATAAAATTCTTTATTAACAGCAGGTTAGTATTTTCGATCTATCTGAGAAGGTGGGCCGTAAGACTCAAGTGTTACTGAGGTCGCGTTTTTTAGATCTGGGGTGTTACCGTCAGGAACACAGGGTAACAACTGAGCGCAGGTTCACACTTTCCGGTAACAACGCTTGCCGGAGGGGTGCCGGAAAAGCATCAGTTCCCCGAACTTTTCTTCCGTGGGATGCCCAGACGTTGCCGCCGCTCCCACAGCGACTTACGGCTGATTCCCAGCTTTTGGGCCAGCTCGGTTTCACTCATGCGGTCCTGGTTCTCCAGCACAAAGTGTTGGAAATAATCCTCAAGGGAGAGATCACTGGTGGCTTCGGCCTCCCGGGAGGGCGCCTGCTCGTTGTTGCCGTCCACCAGGGTTTCGGGAATGTTGACGTCGCCGCCTTCACCGTCCAGGTCCAGCAAGGACGGAGTGATCAGGTCGCTGTCGCAGAGGATCGTGGCACGTTCGATGGCATTTTCCAGCTCCCTGACGTTGCCGGGCCAGCGGTGTCGTTCCAGCGCACGCATGGCTTCTGGTGTCAGGTTCAGGCCGGGCTTGCTCATCTTTTCGCCCTGGCGTTGCAGGAATCGCTGGGCCAGGCCAAGGATATCCGATTGCCTTTCCCGCAGCGGCGGTATGCGAACCTGCATGACGTTCAGTCGGTAAAACAGGTCTTCGCGGAAATCACCGGTTCGCGTCATGGCCTTCAGGTTGCGGTGGGTGGCGGCAATCATGCGTACGTCTACCTGGCGGCTCTGGGTGGAGCCCACCTTGCGAATCTCGCCTTCCTGCAACACCCGTAGCAGGCGGGCCTGGGCCTCAGCGGGTAGTTCGCCGATTTCGTCCAGAAACAGGCTGCCGCCGTCGGCTGCTTCGATCAGGCCGGTCCGGGCCGATACAGCTCCGGTAAACGACCCCTTTTCATGACCGAACAGTTCCGACTCAATCAGGCTTTCCGGGATGGCGGCGCAGTTTACGGAAATAAGAGGTCTGGCGGCTCGGGGGCTCATCAAATGAAGTGCGCGAGCGGCCAGTTCCTTGCCAGTTCCGGATTCGCCCTGGATCAGTACGGTGGTTTCCGTTGGTGCCACTTTGCGTATCAAGGTGAACACCTTCTGCATGGCATCGCAGTGACCAAACATAATGCTGGCCGGGTCGCTGTCCGGTGAACCCGCATCTGCCCGGTCCGACGATGGCTGGGCAGCAGAGGAAGAAACCTGCGGCTGTCTGGCGAGAATGCCCTCGACGGCTTCCAGCATTTCGTCGTGGTCGAAGGGTTTTGCAATGTACTCCACGGCGCCCATCTTCATAGAGTCCACGGCGGAGCGGAGGCTGGCATAGCTGGTCATGATCAGCACCGGGGTGTCTGGTGCGCGCCGTATCAGTTCCGTTCCGGCTGCGCCAGGCAGCCGAAGGTCGGAGATGATCAGGTCAAATTCGCTGGGGTCGTGTTTGTCTTCGGCTTCTTCCACGGAGCCGGCATCGGCAACCTCATAACCGGCATGCTGAAGCAGTTTGCGAACCGCTGAACGGATGATCTCTTCGTCTTCTACAATCAGAATGCGAGGCATAATGCGTTTACGACCCTTCGTTCTGGCTGATGGTGGTACCGGTGTCCGGCTCGTAGGCCGGCAACCTCATGCGCACACAGGTGCCCCGGCGAGTACCAGAATCAGCCGGGCTGTCCACTTGAATGTTGCCGTAGTGTTCTTCAATGATGCTGTACACCAGCGACAAGCCCAGGCCTGTGCCTTTGTTGGGGGCCTTGGTGGTGTAAAAAGGCTCGAAGATGTGGTCCAACTGGTCTTTCGGTATGCCGGAGCCGTCATCGGTGACCTCGATAATAGCGGAGTAGCCGTCGCGGTTTCCACTGATACGCACTTCTCCGCCAATGGGGGAGGCGTCCCGGGCGTTGGCCAACAGGTTGATAAACACCTGCACCAGCCGCTGCTCATCCCCCAGAATGGTCAGATCAGCCGGGCATTCGTTGCGGTAATGAATGCCCATGCCCTTGTCACTGAGGGAGAGCAGGTTGATGGACTCGTCCACGCAACGCTTTATATCGACCGGTTCGTAGCGGTTGGCGTGGGCATGGTTCCCGGTGCGGGCAAAGTTCATCAGCGACTGCAGGATGGTGGAAATCCGCCGGGTCTGCTGTTGGATCTGATCCGCCGTGGACAAAATGTCCGGGTCGTCGGTTTCCAGCTTCAGGTTCTGGGCCAGGGAAGAAATGCCGGTGACCGGATTACCGATTTCGTGGGCGACACCCGCAGCGAGCCGGCCCACAGAGGCCAGCCGCTCGCTGTGCATCAGTTCGTCTTCCAGCAGGCGGGTTTCGGTCTGATCTTCCACCAGGATGATGCTGCCACCCTCGGTGTGATCGGGGCCGCTCAAGGCTGCCTTGTGCAGGTTAAGCCAGTGGGGGCGGCCTTTCAGGTCCAGCCGGTGCTTGTAGCGGTGCAGATCCTCACCGCTGTTGAAGTCGTCCAGCAGCAGGTGCCAGTGCTCGGGCAGGGCCATCAGTCGGGCACCCACCACATCGTCGGCCGTAATGCCGGTAAGGGCTTCCATGGCGTTGTTCCACATGAGTATTTCGCCGTCTTCACCGACAGAACAGGCGGGAATCGGAAGGTTCTGAAGGGTCTGGCGATAGTGGCGGCGCAGGTTGTCCAATTCCCCTGCGAGACCGGTCAGGCGGTTCTGGTAATCCCCGAGGGCCCGTTCGACATAGCGGATATCCTGTGCGGTGCCGCCACTTGCCATGGGTTTGTAGCCCAGATGTCGTTTGACAAGATCACGAGCGACAGCCGGGCCCAGCAGGCCTGAAAGATTCACCTCCACGCGGTCGCGTAAGCGCCGAAGTTGGTAAGGCCGGTATTCCACGTTCGGCAGCTTGAGTTGGGTAAGGGCTTTATCCACCTCCCGCCTTGCAACTCCCAGCCCTAACGGCACCGCAAGCTGACGGGTGAAGTCCGCGGACGAAGTTGCCAGCAACTCCCTGCGCTGGGGGCGGGAAAGCGCGCCCAGGGAACATGCCTGAGCAGCCCCGGCCTCTTCGGCGGAACTGGTGCTCAGTACTGAAATCAGGGTGAATATGGTGACATTCACCGTCAGGCTAACGAAGGTGAAGATGTGCCAGTTGCTGTAGTCCGGTACCAGGGGCGCACCGATGAAATCCAGCAGGTTGGCTGTATGGGAGAACGGCAGCACCAGGGTAACCACCCAAATGACCAGGCCGGAGACCAGCCCGGCGATGAGGCCGCGGCGATTGCCCTCAGGCCAATAGATGACGCCAAGGGCGCCGGGAAGTAACTGGAGCATACCTGATAGTGAAATGGCGCCGAGGATCGACAGGTCCAGGTTTTTGCCCAGGGTTTCATGGAACAGCAGCGCAGCGAAGATGATGGCCGCGATGAGCAGGCGCTTGACCCATTTCAGCCAGTGGTAGATGTCGCCGTGGTCCTTGGGGGTTCGTAATGGAAGTACTGCGTGGTTCAGCACCATGCCCGCCAGAGCCAGGGTGCTGACGATCATCAGGCCGCTGGCGGCGGACAGCCCGGCAATGTACATCATCAGTGTTAGTGCCGGGCTGCCGAGGGCCTGGGCGGTGCCGATGGCGTAGAAGTTCGGTCCCGTGGTGGCAGCCAGCGCCTGGCCACCCCAGAGAATCAGCGGGATTGGCAGGCCGAGCAGCAGCAGATACAGGGGGAGGCCCCAACTGGCCTTTGCCAGCGCCTTGGGCGATGGATTTTCACTGAACGTCATGTGGTACATGTGGGGCAGCACCAGGGCTCCGGCGAAGGACATCAGCATCAAGGCACGCCAACTGCCGTCATCGATGCTCATGGTCATGGTGCTCACCGGAGTGCTCTGGTCCGACAGCCAGGTTTCCAGCCCCGCCATGCCATCGAATACGCCAAACAGAATGACTCCGCCAAGGATCAGCAGGGAGAAGAGTTTTACCAGTGAGTCGAAAGCAATGGCCAGCACCAGGCCCTGGTGGTTCTCGGAACCCTGGCTGCGACGAGTGCCGAACAGCATGGCAAACAGGACCACGATAATGCTGAAAAGCACACTTATGAGTTGGGGGGACGTGTCTGGCGCCAGCAGGCTGGCAGACGTGGATACCGCCTGGATCTGCATGCTCAGCAAGGCCAGTATGGCGGTGCCGGAACAGATGGTTACCAGCGTGCCCGCCCACTGGCTTCGATACCGGTAGGCGAACAGGTCGGCAAGGGAGGTGAGCTGGTAAGCGCGGCCAATCCGCATCACCGGGTTGAGTAGAACCGGTGCCAGCAGAAAGGCGCCACTGATGCCCAGGTAGTAGGCCAGGAAGCCAAACCCCGATTCAGCGGCCATGCCCACCGCGGCGTACACGGCCCAGATACCCGCGTAGACACCAAGGCTAAGCGTGTAGACCAGGGGATGCCTGATCCAGCTGCGGGGCACCGCGCCTTTTTCGGTCACCCACGCAATGCCGAAGAGCAGAACCAGATACAACAGGCTGGCCAGTAACAGGCCGGGGGCGCTAAAACTCATTGGGATCCCGTCGCCATTCCAGCCAGAAGCCGATGGCAATCAGGCCGGCCCAGATGACGTAGGGGCTGTACCAGGCATTCCCTGGCGACGTCCACCAGTCAAGAATGTTGGGAGAGAATATGTAGATGGCCAGAACCAGAAGGAAGACCAGACGGTAGATATACATCAGGCATGATATCCGCACTGTCGCTTGTGAGAAGGTTTATAACACGTCGTTCACCGGGCTGTCAGGTGAATCCGCTCCGGTGCCCAGTTGGCTGCAGCCCGGGCAAGCAGGGTACCGATGTCTGATGTCCCTGCCAACAAACGTTGATCCTGTCCTAATGCGGCAAGGGCCTGTTTCAGGTTGTCTTCTGCTTTCCGGTCGTCCAGGGCTGGTGCGTGGTTTTGCTTGCTGAGCTTCTGACCTTCGGCATTGAGAATAACCGGAATGTGCATCCAGTAAGGTGGTGGGGCGCCCAGTGAACGGTAGATCTGCTGTTGCTGTGCGGTCATGTCCAACAGGTCTGAGCCCCTGACAACGTGGTTGATGCCCTGGTCGATGTCGTCGGCAACCACTGCCAGTTGATAGGCGTAGAAGCCTTCCTTGCGGAGGATGACCGGGTCGTCCAGTTCGGCGTGTACCGTTTGCGATTGCGGCCCCAGTAATTGGTCGTGCCACGTGCTGCGCTCGTCGTGAAGGGCAAAACGGACTGCGAACGGACGTTCGCCCGGTTCGGCCTCCCCCTCGCGGCAATGCTCCGGGTGGCGCCCGTTGTTTTCCTGCAGTTGCTTTCGTGAACAGGCACAACGATAGGCCAGCCCCTGGCTGAGTAAACGATCAATCAATGCGTGGTAATGGGCGTGGCGCTCTGACTGGAAACACACCGGCTCGTCGGAATGCAGGCCGTGGGCGTCCAGGCTGTCCAGTATCCGTTGGGTGGCTTCAGGGGATTCCCGAAGGGGGTCAAGATCTTCGATGCGCACCAGCCAGGTGCCTTTGTGACTGCGAGCCTCCAGATAACTGGCAACCGCGGTAACCAGGGAACCAAAGTGCAGAGGCCCGGTTGGCGACGGCGCAAATCGGCCGCGATAGTGGGAATCGGTCATGGCTGGTGAACACCGGCCCCGGGTTCGGGGGCCGGCACTCTCAGACGTGGGCAGAGGCGTGGGGTCAGATGCCAGTCTGGCGCTCGCGAATTTCAGCGAGAGTCTTGCAGTCAATGCACAACGTCGCGGTTGGCCGTGCCTCAAGGCGACGGATGCCGATCTCAACGCCACACTGGTCGCAGAACCCGTAGTCGTCCTTGTCGATGCGGTCGATGGTCTGGTCAATTTTCTTGATCAGCTTGCGCTCGCGGTCGCGGGTGCGCAATTCCAGGCTGAATTCCTCTTCCTGGGTTGCACGGTCACTGGGATCCGCGTAATTTGCCGCATCTTCCTGCATGTGGTGCATCGTGCGGTCCACTTCTTCCATCAGCTCCTGCTTCCATTGCAGCAGCAGATCCTTGAAGTGCTCCAGCATTTCCGCACTCATGTACTCTTCACCCTTCTTCATTTCATAGGGGGTGAAGTTGGTGAAACGTTCGCGTGGTTGTTCTGCAGTCTTTGCCATTGAACCCGGCCTCATGTTTGTACTTCGCAAGAACGCTTTATTTCCGGCGGCCAGCGAATACTGGCCGGCCATTACCCTGGAAAAGCATTCGTCCTGAAACGGGAATTTGCGGAAAATAGCAGATTAGTCACAGGGGTGCCAGCCTTGTGATGCCTACTTTTGCACGGAGACCAAAATGAAGTTGCCCGCACCATTGATCGAAGGCCGGCTAATGCGGCGTTACAAGCGGTTCCTGGCTGATGTCCGGTTGCCGGATGGCAGCGAGGTCATTGCCCATTGCCCCAATACGGGCTCCATGCTGGGGTGTCAGCCTGAGGATGCCCGAGTGTGGCTGAGCACCAGTGATAATCCCAAGCGCAAACTGAAGTATACCTGGGAGCTGGTTGAAACCGCGCCGGGCGAGGTGGCTTGTATCAACACGGCGCGGCCGAACGCGCAGGCCCGTGAAGCCATTGAAAATGGGAACGTTCCGGAGTTGGCCGCTTACCAGACCTGCAGGGCAGAGGTGCGTTACGGCACTGAAAAAAGCCGGATTGATCTACATCTGTCGTGTCACGAGTATCATCCGGATGCCTGGGTGGAAGTGAAAAACGTGACCCTGTGCGAGGACGGACAGGGCTTTTTTCCCGATGCCGTAACCACCCGTGGCCAGAAGCATCTGCGGGAACTGATGGCCCAGGCCAGGGCCGGCGAGCGTGCGGTGCTGTTTTTTGTGGTCAATCACACCGGTATCAATAGTGTGCGGCCGGCTGACCATATCGACAGTGTCTACGGTGTGCTACTGCGTGAAGCAAAGGCAGCGGGTGTGGAGTTGCTGGCATATCGGGCGGGGCTTTCCGGCCCGCAAGGGCCGGATGGGGATATCTCGTTAGGGGAGGCCGTGCCGGTTGTTCTGGACGCCTGAGTCGGTTACTTCAGGATGTTGTAGCGCATTCGGGTGCCGTGATTGAGCGACAGGATGATTTCGTCCGAATGCAGCTGTGAAGGAAAGTAGCAGCCCGAGATCTTGGCGCCAGCGATGCTTGCACCTTCCAGGTTGGTCTGGCTGAAATCGATACCGCGCAGGTCCGCGCCACGAAAATAGGCGTGGCTGAGGTCCAGCCCTCTAGCGTCCATCCCGCGAAGGTCCAACCCCCGGAAATCACCGTGCGCCAGGCTCGGGAGCTCGGTCAGTCTGCTTTTTGCGGTGTTGAAAGCGTCAATGTCTTCGCTGCGAAGTTTTTCGTACAGCGGGTCATTGATGTGGCGAACGGCGTCGGTATCCATATCCATGGGGGTGCTCCCGGAGTCGATTCTCAGAAGCCCGGCCAAGGGTCGGGCACTGTTCAGTGTAGACGCTTTACATCCCGGGCAGGCCGAAATGCTGGCGGATACGGTCCGCGACGGCTTCTGCCACGTGCTCTTCGTCGGTATACAGGTGGATGGTGTGGGTTTTTTCCTCGGTGGTGAGAGGCTCAAGCCAGGCTTGCTGCTCTTCCAGGAATTCTTCGGTGGCCTCGGAGGCATCGCCAGAGCGGTTGCGAACCCATTCCTTGCGGCTTTCCAGGGGGGCTTCGCAATGCAAAAGCGCGAACGGCATACCCCGGCTCTCCGCCACGTCCGCCATCATCTCCCGCTCGGACTGTTTCAGGCAGGCGGAATCTACGATCACCGGCAGGCCGCTGGTAAGCAAGGCGCCTGCCAGTTTGGCCAGCCGCTCATAGGTGCGCTGGTTGGCCTCTTCTGTATACAGCTTCTCACCGGTCGGGGATTTGCTCTTGTCCAGCGGGCCAAGGCCAAAGAGCCGCTTGCGCTCTACATCCGAACGCAGCCGGATCAGCCCCAATTCCGCCCCCATGGAGCCACTAACGCAGGATTTGCCACTGGCGGAGAGCCCGGTGGTGGCCAGCAGGTAAGGATTGGGTATGGCGCTGTAGTCTTCCGCCAGTTGGGCGTAATCGCGATAGCGCTGCATCAGGCCCTGGCGCTCTGCATCGGTCAGTGATGGGTTGCCCAGGGTAAACAGGGCGATTTTGGCGCGGACCATGGCCCGGTACGCCTTGTAAAGGGGCAGCAGCGGGAGGGCCTCGAAGTCACCCCGGTATTCCAGGTAGGTATTCAATACCAGGTTCGCCAACTCGGGCTCACGACGGGACTCCAGGTCCATCAACAGGAACGCCAGGTCATTGATCACATCAATCCAGCGGAAAGGCTCATTGAACTCGATGCAGTCGAATACGGTCACATCGCCGTCATAGATTGTGATATTTGCCAAATGCAGGTCGCCATGGCATTCCCGTACAAACCCGCCTTCGTAGCGTTCGGAAATCAGGGCCGATTGACGCTCAAAGGTGCTGCGGGTCCATTGCTCCAGGTTGTCGAGCTGAAGCAGGAGGGCGTCGTCGTCAATCATCGGGCGGATCTGGTCGAAGTTTTCCTGCATTGCAGCGAAGACTGCTTCCGGCGTTCCCAGTGGTTTTCCGGGTTCAACCGGTGGTTGCTTGTCATGGAAGTCGGCGGCCTGCCGGGCGAGGTTGGTGAGCAGTTCAGGCGTGAGTTTGCTGGTTTCCTGCCGCACGTCGAACAGTTCGTTCTGGTCGAACTGGCGCATGCGAATGACGTACTCGAACGCATCCCCCTCGCCATTGAGCGCCGGAGCTTCGGCCGAGCCGGTTATGGGCAATACGTCGAGGTATAGGTTGTTGGCGAGGCGCCGATTCAGCCGCAACTCCTCTTCGCAAAAGTGCTTGCGACGCTCCAGAGTCGAGAAGTTGAGAAAGCCGAAGTCCATCGGTTTCTTGATCTTGTAGGCATAGTCGCCGGTCAGGATAACCCATGAGATGTGTGTTTCGATAACCTGAAAGTCTTTCACCGGGTGGTCATACAGCGCCGGATCCTGCAGTGCCAGAATCAGGTTGTCGGAAGGTGCATCGCTCACGGCTCTCTCCTTGGGTTCCTTGAACTCGTTGATTTTTATCGCCCCCATCATAACGAGCAAAACGGGCAGATTACAGAAATAACACACGGATGACCTGCCGTACCGAGGTCCGGATTCGTTATAATCCCGCCATGAAAAAATCTGCTTCCCCCCGGAAATCGCCCAAGAAAAACACCCGCAAGGGAAAGTCTGCCCGCCGGCCCTGGTTCTGGCGCCTGTTTTTACGCGTCTTTTTTATCGGCGTGGTGCTGCTCGCTGGTTGGATGGTTTACCTGGATGCGGTGGTCACCTCCCGCTTTGAGGGTCGCCGCTTTGAAGTGCCCTCACGAGTCTATGCGAGACCACTGGAGCTGTATGACGGCGCGAGCGTCAGCTCGGGTGCGTTGCAGCGTGAGCTTGAACTGTCCGGTTACCGAGCCGGCGATGGCAGCCAGGCAGGTACTTATCGCCGCAATGGTGGCCACTTTATTATCAGCACGCGAGGCTTTCTGTTTACCGACGGGCTGGAACCTCGTAGGCGCCTGTCGCTCAACATATACAGCGACCAGGTGCAGGATTTCCGGGTACTGTCGGGCGACCCTTCGCCGATTGTGCGCCTGGAACCTGCCCAGATCGGCGGTATCTACCCCGCCCACAAGGAAGATCGGGTGCTGGTGCAGCTGGCGGATGTGCCGGAACTGTTCACCGATACGCTGCTGGCCGTCGAGGATCGCAATTTCCATGACCATGTCGGGATCGCTCCGCTATCCATCGGCCGGGCAATGCTGGCCAATATCCAAGCCGGGCAGATTGTGCAGGGCGGCAGCACACTGACCCAGCAGTTGGTGAAGAACTTCTTCCTGACCCGGGATCAGACCTTGCTGCGCAAGGGCAACGAAGCCTTGATGTCGCTGCTGCTGGAACTCCATTACGAAAAGAACGACATACTGGAAACCTACGTCAACGAGGTATATGTGGGGCAGGCGGGCACACGAGCCATTCACGGCTTCGGGCTGGCCAGTCAGTTCTATTTCGGGGAATCGATACGTGATCTTGAGGCTGACCAGATTGCCTTGTTGGTCGGCCTGGTTAAAGGGCCGAGCTACTACAACCCCCGGCGCCATCCGGAACGTGCCCTGTCCCGTCGCAACCTGGTCATCGATGTGATGGCAGAAACCGATCTCATCAGCGAACAGGACGCCGCCAGGGCTCGTGCCCAGCCGCTGGGTGTTACGAACCAGGCTTCTTACTCTGAAAACCGGTATCCGGCCTACATCGATCTGGTTCGCCGCCACCTGGCCAGGGATTACAAGCAGGAAGACCTGCAGAGTGAGGGGCTTCGCATCTTCACCACCCTGAACCCCGCGATCCAGTATGCGGCGGAATTTGCCGTCAAGGATATGCTCGGGCGAATGGAAGGGAGCTCCGATACCACGTTGGAGTCCGCCATGGTGGTGACATCGCGGGACAGTGGAGAGGTGTTGGCCCTGGTTGGCGGGCGTGACCCGAAATACGCCGGTTTCAACCGCGCCGTGGATGCTAGCCGTCCCATCGGTTCCCTGGTCAAGCCGTTCGTTTACCTGACGGCGTTGCAGAACCCGGATCGGTATACCCTGATCACGCCTGTCGAGGACAAGGGCTTCTCCCTGGTGTTCGACGACGGGCGCCGCTGGGAGCCGGAAAATTACGATAAGGAACAGCGCGGCGAGGTGCCCCTGCACAAGGCACTCTCCCACTCCTATAACCTGCCCACTGTGCGTGTAGGGCTGGATGTCGGTATCGATGCGGTGAAGTCTACCTTGCAGGGATTTGGCGTTCCCGGAGGTATTTCGGAGTACCCCTCGATGTTATTGGGCTCGGTCTCCATGACGCCGGTAACGGTCGCCCAGATCTATCAGGGCCTGGCTACCTCCGGTTTCAATACGCCTCTGAGAACCATCCGGCAGGTTACCGATGCGCAAGGCGAGGCTCTGTCGCGCTATAGCCTGAAAGTGGACCAGGTCGCTGATCCCGCGGCAGTACATCTCGTACAGTACGTTATGCAGGAAACCATGCAGGAAGGCACCGGGCGTTCCGCGTATCGCACCGTGCCGAGGGAACTCTCGCTTGCAGGGAAGACCGGAACCACCGATGATGGCCGCGATTCCTGGTTCGCCGGTTTCAGCGGCGACCTGCTGGCGGTGACCTGGGTTGGCCGGGACGACAACGGCCCAACGTCTCTGACGGGCGCCACAGGCGCGTTACCGGTGTGGTCCCGGTTCATGAGCCAGGTGCCGCAGCACGGCTTTTCGCCGGTGGTGCCGGATGGCGTAGAGTACCTCTGGGTCAATCCCGGCGAAGTCGCCCTGACAGAAGAACATTGTGATAATGCACGCCTCGTACCGTTCATCACCGGCAGTGAGCCTGATGTGGAGGTTTCCTGCGGAGGGAATATCGAGCGGCGGATACGGGGCTGGTTTGAAGGACTCTTCCAATGACATCGAACACGTTTAAATACGCTGGTTTACTGGCCCTGTCGCTGACGGTGGCCGGTTGCGCTTCTGGCCCGGGTGGTGGTTCCATTTATGTGCCAGCCGGTGGTCAGTCATCCCCTGACGAGGCACCCCAGCCGCCACAAACCGGCGAGCCGCGTGACGAACCGCGGGTTGAACGTAAAAGCGAGCAGCCTGATCAACCGGTGCGACAGACAGAACGCACGGCCCCCAGCTACCAGGATGAGGGGGACGCTCTGTCGCCGGCAGCACGAAGCCTTATCCAGCGGGCGGACAGCCTGATGGCGTCCGGCGAGACCCAAGCCGCCGTCGCACAACTGGAGCGGGCACAGCGGATTGCCCCACGCTCAGCGCAGGTGTATTTCAAGCTTTCGCAAGCCTATGTAGCACTGGATCAACTGGGTTCGGCGGAACAGTTCACCCTGAAAGGGTTGTCTTTGGCGGGCAGTGACGCATCGCTGCAGCGTGCGGGGTGGCTGTTGCTGGCGGATATTCGTCGTGCACGGGGGAATGTTGCCGGGGCGGATCAGGCGGAGGCCCGGGCGTCCGCGCTGTAAGTGACGGCAATCGAAGACTGTTTGCGTTTGCGAAAAGGCTGGGTGCCCGAAAGAGCCCCAGCCTCGTATTTCGGCTATTTACGGTGCTTGGATCTCGAAGTCAGCCGTTGCCGTTTCACCAGCGATCACCGTGACGTTTTGCGCGCCTACGAAATCAATGTCATCGTCTGAAGGCTCTCCCTGATCGTCTTCAATCAGATCGTCGCCACAGGTGTAGCTGACGGTATAGTTACCTGCCGGAATAAAGGCTGCGATGTAGGAGTAGTCTCCTCCGTTCTCTTCAACCGGCACAGCAACCAGCGGCTCGTTGGCGCTGCCAATGTCGTCTGGCTGTGCATTCTCACCGTCATGAACGTATACGTTGCCGGCAAAATCGGGGGTGAGGGCGTCGCCGCATTCCTGGGTGATCAGCTCACCGGCCACGGTTCCTTCAATGATGCCTGTTTCCGAGTTGTCGACCAGTCTAAGTACCGGCTTGAGCTTGTAGCCCTCTTGTCCTACCGGGTCTACCAGTGATTTACGCACGTCGAAATCAATGGTCAAGCTCACTTGTCCGCCTGCCGGAACCGTAAAACCAGACGTTTGGACGCCCCTGGCTGACGGCGTGGTAAGTAGGTGGGTGCCCGAGTCGTTCACCACAGTGTTGTCGTCGCCGAGTTCGATTCGCATCCAGTTGTAGTTGCCAGCTGGAACTTCCTCATCAGTAATGAGGCTTTCAAATGAGCCTCCCTGTAAATCAAGAAGGTTGATGGGTTCGGGGAATTCCAGCTCAAACCTGCGCCGTTCGCCGTCCGAAGGTTGAAGTACCAGTGCGGCAACCTCAATGTTTACTTCCTGAGCGCTGTCTACAGGTGCATCGGTCAGCCCGACGCTTACGCTGCCGGTTTCCCCTCCGCTAAGACTGCTGCTGTCGCTGTCACCGCCACAGGCAGTCAGCGCTCCGATAAAGCCAAGTATTGTCAGGTATTTGAGAGACTGATTCATTAAAACCTCCTATAGGAAAGACGCTGGCCCGTTGAAGAAATAATGGATGGCCACAAGGGGGTAACGCTGGAGGTCCGTCAGTCGTTCCATAAGTTCTGTTAATCTTTGCTCATGGTATGGCTGTTTCGACTCTGAGCGGTGGTTTGGTTATTGGCCAATACTTAAGTGCGGATTGTGTTGTAAACTGCGCCCTCTTTTTGGGCGATTAATCAAACGAGTACCGGTTTTGGCTTTACTTTCCTTTAACCCCTCCCGGGCCAAGCGATTTGAGAAACTGGTGCAGCCGCATTTGGAGGCTATGTACCGGTTTGCTTATCGTTTGGCCGGGCAGCAACAGGACGCAGAGGATTTGGTTCAGGATGTGGTCTTGAAGCTGTATCCCCGTCTCGCGGAGCTGGAATCGGTGGAGCAATTGAGACCATGGTTGAATCGCGTGTTGTACCGGCACTTTATCGATCAGGTCCGCCGCAAAGGACGTCGCGCCGACAGGCCTGTCAGCGACGTAGCAGAACCGGAACAGCAAGCCTCCTTTTTAGATTCCTACGCCGCGGATATCCCCGACTTCAGCGAGCAGATCAGTTCCGAGCGCTTAAAGCCCGTTATGGATGAGATTATTCAGACGCTGTCGCCGGATCGACGCACTCTGATGCTGCTGCACGATGTGGATGGCTGGAGCCAGGAAGATATTGCTCGGGTGCTTGAAATACCGGTTGGCACGGTGAAGTCGAGAGTCCATCGTTGTCGGGCCGCCCTGCGGGAAAAGTTACTTGAGCGTCCGGAACTTTTTCCGCAGGCCGAGCGTGTGAAAGAATGAGGTGATGGCAATGATGTGTGACGAGTGCAAAAACAATCTGGGTTCCTGGGCCAAGGCCGAGCTTTCGGCTGCTCAGGTTAACCGCCTTGAACAGCATCTTGCTGAGTGTGAGAGCTGTTCCGTTGCCTCACACAACGAGTTGGCGATCGTCACCGCGATGCGTGAAAGCCAAGAGATACCGCCCTCGTCGCCGGGTTTTGAGAAACAGGTTCTGGATGTCGCCATTGGAAGAGGGCGCCGGTCCCGCAAAAGCCTTGTGGACGACGGTAGGAGTGCACCGTGGGTGGGAGGTGCCATTGCGGCGGCCTTGGTCCTGGGAATTGCACTTGGTTTTGGCTGGCGTTCAGGCCAGGAACCGGCGGATGAGTTGGCGCAGATTAAAACGGATTCAGTAACCGATCATCGAGTAACCGTTGTTGATGAAAGCACGGATGAACACTCGGTCGTGAAGCCGGTTGCCCGGAATGTTCGGCTTGCGTTTCGCTCCAGAGAAGCGCTGCAGGGTGTTACTTTGACAGTGGAACTGCCGCCTCATGTAGAGGTGTCGGATTATCCCGGGCACCAAAGGTTGAGCTGGAGAGTTGATCTGGATAAAGGCGAAAATGTGGTCAACCTACCATTAAACATACTGTTCTCTGGTGAGGGTGAGCTGGTCGCTCATCTTGACGATGGCCAAAGAACCAAAACGTTTCGGGCCAGTCTCAACGGCCCATCCATAAATGGACGTCCGGAGCCCTCGTCATGATGTCGGGAATCTGGCAGAGAACGGTTTTTCTCGTCTGTCTCAGCCTGTTTTTGGTGGGACCGTCAGCGGTTTTTGCGAGTGATGATCTTGATGTGACCATGAGAATGGTCACAGACGACGAGGACCTTACGGAGTCTGTCGTGCGCGAGATCAACCTGCGTGAACCGGTATCACTTGGTCGACCGTCGGAAGATCGTGGTGCTGATAAGTCCGTTAACTCTGCGGATAAGGCCCGTGATGCCCGGGACGCACGCGAAAGAGGGCGAGAAGCCGCCAACGCAGCGTCAGAGCGGGCTCGGGAAGTCCGTAATGACAATGGACGAAAGGGGCGCCCTGAGTTGCCTGATCTGCCAGACGTCTCCAATCGCCCCGACCGGCCTTAGCTTTCCTTACCAACTATACGGCATCGTAACTTTCCTTCTGCGACGAAGCACTTCGTCAATTGCTATACTCCGGTTTTCGTCGTGCCCTCACTGAACGCGTCTGTTTTGAGGGGCGCCACCACAGCGTATTTCCGGAGTAAAGCTTGGGGTTCCCACGATCAGCCATTCTGTTTATTGCCCTGATGACCTCGACGCCTGCGGCGATAGCCATGGAGGTCATAAATAAACCGGATTTCGATGCCGGGGTGGAGGCCTTTCGGCAAGGAAATCTGGAAGAGGCTCGGATTTTTTTCGAGCGAGCACGTGCGTCTGGCTCCAACTCTCCATCCCTACTCTACAATCTCGGTGTTGTTTACTTCCGTCTCGGCGATCTCAAGTCGGCGGAGACAGTATTCCTGACGTTGCTGGAAACGCCTCATGCACCGCTGGCTTACTACAATCTCGGTCTGGTAAACCAGAGGATGGGGAACGTGGGCGACGCCCGCCAGTGGTTTGAACGCGCCGCCAGCCAGGATTCGCCTGAAGAAGTCCAAACGTTGGCTCGTCACCAACTGACGGACGCGACCGCGCAATCTTCATCGGATCAGCGCCATGGCAGTGGCTATCTCGCAGTCGTTGGCGGATACGACGACAATATTGCCGGGACCCCGGATGATGTATCCAGTGATAGGGAAGGTGGCTTTGCGGATGCTCTGGCGGCGGGAAGTGTTCAGCTCGGAGTGAAGGAGCTCAGCGTGCACGGGGTTGCCTTCACTCGCCAGTACCCTGGGAACTCAGCTTTTGATAACACTTATCTCAGCACCGGTGCGTTATGGCCGAAAGAGCTGGGGGGCGGAGAGCTCACATCAACCCTGAACCTGTCCGCTTCCTGGTTTGGAGGCGATCCCCTTGAGCGCGAGGCCCGAGTCGAGATGTTCTATCATCCTGATCGGTGCGTTTTGGCGCCTGTGGTCTCTAACGTTGAGTGCAGCTTAAGTGGTTCGGTTTCCAAGATTGACGGTGGCAGCGATTACAGCGCCTACGATGGAGAGATGCTGCGGTTCCGTGCCAGCGCTGATAAAGCGTTGGGAAGTTGGGTTCTGAGCGGTCACTATCAGTTGGAAGACAACCATCGAAGAGATCTGTCGACACAACAAGAGTTCTTCAGCGTATCTCCCATACGCAATCTTGTCGCGGCGGAAGTCCGCCACCATGTGTCGGGCCGATTTTCGTTGGGCGGCAAGGCCGATGTTCGCCACTCCCGCTACAAGGATGACCAACGATTTGTGTCGAATGGGGCGCTGGTTTCAGAGCGGCGTACGGATAACCGGTTGCGTGGTTCTCTGCTGGCGGAATACCGACTGGCCGGCCAATGGATGATGCTGGCGGAATGGAGCGTGCTGGATAACCGCAGTACCATTGAACGTTATGACTACAGCCGTCGGGAAGTGATGCTCGGGGTTGAGACCGTATTCTGAAGCCATGACGGGACATCCATATCCCGCCATGGCCTATGGCTTATTTAAAGCCCGGCATTTCTCAGGCGGTTGGCCTGCTGCCGGAAGACGGTCTTTGGATCAGTCTCGAACAGGCTATGCAGTCCAAGAGCCTGATTTACCTCGTCCAGGTGGTTCATGAAATAGTTATCACGAATCACTTTGCCAAAGTGGTTGCTGCAGCGCCCCACCAATCCATCATTGGGGCTGAAGGTAAACGCCAGGCTGGTGGTGCCCAAAAGCGCGTCGGATGGGTCCAGCACGTTGGTCAGTACGCCAGTGCCACCCCATGAATAAAAGCGCACACCGTTGCTGGAATAGGCACCTTCACCACAGGCACTGGCAGGAACGCCAGCAGGGGCGAAGTTGTTGAACTCGGCGCTGCCTTCGGTGGTCAGTGAGTAAAGGCTGGACTGAAGATCCTGGTTGTAGCCGCCACCGGAGAGCAGGTCGATCAGGCTGCCCAGTGCATTGCCCAGTGATGCCGCGAGACCTTCTGCCGGAGATCCGTAGATCAGGTCTGCAACCGGTGAGCCTTTGTGGGGAGAGCCCACAGAGGTTACCGAGGCTACCAGGTCCGGTCTTACCCGTGCTACGTATCGAGCGGTGGGCCCGCCATGGCTGTGGCCAATCAGGTTAACCTTGCCGTGCACCGCTGCGATTGAAGCGATCTGTGGCAGCAACGCCTCACCTCTGGCGATGGTGCTGTCCAGAGCGGGTACCTGGGTGGTGTAGACATCGGCTCCGTACTTGCGCAGGTCTTCGGCAATGCCATACCAGTAGTCCACACCCACAATTGAATCGAATCCGAACATACCGTGAACCAACACCACCGGATAGCGGGTGTCGGTGTAGTTGGAGGGCGTGGAATTCCACCACCAGGCCATTGATGGCGCCGACCATGCCAGTGCCACCAGCATGGCGAATACCTTGATCCATTGTTTCATTGTTGCACCTACAGTTTGCTGTTGTATTTATTGTCAAACTGCGGCTCGACCTAACAGGTTGTGCCGACTACTGCATTTTCGGGCAGTCCAAGGCAGTACTGCGTGGCGTCCGTGCGCTGACTTCTGTCTTGTGATTGTTAGATGGTCGCAGTCAGTGCATCTCATATCTGAGATCTGACCATAATTTGATCATGGGGTGGGCTAAGTCAACGGCAGGAGAGGCCGGGGCGGGTTGGGCGGTCAGAAGTGTGACGCGGGTCACCCCTGGGGCCCCGAAAGACATGTCCATGGGGTGGACGGAATTTCGGAGTCAGGGGCGGTGACCGCGATCATTACCGGTCAGAGCGTTTTCATGACACGGCGTGCCGCTTCCGTTGTCTGTCGGATGTCGTCATCACTCAGGGCGGCACTGGTAAAGCCGGCCTCAAAGGCTGACGGTGCCAGGTATACGCCTTCCTTCAGCATCCCCTGGAAGAACTTCTTGAACCGCTCAACGTCGCAGGCCATAACCTGATCGAAGCGGGTGATCTTGGGAGCATCGGTGAAGAAGAAGCCGAACATGGCGCCAGCACTTTGCACTGCCAATGGGACGCCGGTGCTGTCCGCAGCCTCCTTCAACCCATCGCGAACGGCGTTGGTCTTTTCCGTCAACCGGTCATGGAATCCTGGTTCTGAAATGGCGTTCAATGTAGCCAGTCCGGCACACATGGCCAGCGGGTTGCCACTCAGAGTGCCGGCTTGGTAGACCGGCCCCAGTGGCGAAATGTGTTCCATGATTTCCCGTTTGCCGCCAAACGCGCCAACGGGCAGGCCGCCGCCAATCACTTTGCCCAGAGCAGTCAGGTCTGGTGTGACACCGTAGAGGCCCTGAGCACCACCGAGAGAGACGCGGAAACCGGTCATCACCTCATCGAAAATCAATACCGTGCCGTGCTCGTCGCATACCTCCCGCAACGCTTCAAGGAAACCGGGTACAGGCGGTATGCAGTTCATATTGCCCGCCACTGGCTCAACGATGATGGCTGCGATCTCATCGCCCATTTTCGCGAAGGTTTCCCGAACGCTTTCAATATCGTTGAACGCCAGGGTCAACGTATGTTCCGCGAGGCTGGCGGGAATGCCCGGTGAGTTGGGGACGCCCAGGGTCAGTGCGCCGGAGCCGGCTTTCACCAGCAGGGAGTCCACGTGGCCGTGATAGCAGCCTTCGAATTTCACGATCTTATCTCGGCCGGTATAGCCGCGGGCGAGTCGAACTGTGCTCATGGTGGCCTCGGTGCCGGAATTAACCATGCGCACCAGGTCAATGGAAGGGACCAGTTCGCAGACCTTCTTGGCCATTTCGGTTTCGATTGCCGTCGGCGCGCCGTAACCGATGCCCTGGTCGACCTGAGCGTGGAGCGCATCCTTGATGATTTGGTTGCCGTGGCCAAGGATCATAGGCCCCCAGGAGCCGATATAGTCGATGTAGCGGCGATCGTCTTCGTCGTACAGGTAGGCGCCTTCGGCGTGCTTAAAAAACAGCGGGGTACCGCCGACTCCCCGAAAGGCCCGGACCGGAGAGTTGACGCCTCCCGGGATGTATTTCTGAGCCTGTTCGAACAGGGTTTCGGACTGGGTCATGGTTCAGGACTCCTCGGGTACGGACGATGAAAAAAGTGGGTGATGTTGCGCAAACAGCCTGGTAAACCGGCGTGCGCGCTCTTCAATGGCGGCAACGTCACCATCAAACAGGCCACCGACTACGGCCAGCAGGTCGGCGCCGGCGCGGATCAGGCCTTCGCCGTTGTCTGTGGTAATGCCGCCAATGGCGGTTACGGGTTTGCCAAACTGCCGTGACTTGGCCAGAACTGAGGGCTCGGCAACGGGTGCGTCAGGCTTCGTGGTTGAGTTAAAGAAGCGACCGAAGGCCAGGTAGTCGGCGCCGTCCGCATCCGCACGGGACGCCAGTGCCAGGTCGGCATGGCAGGTCGCACCGATAATGGCATAGTCACCAAGCTGCCGTCTGGCCTGGGCCAGGGAGCCATCGGACTGGCCCAAGTGCACGCCGGCGGCTCCGCAGCGTCGGGCCAGTTCGGGATCATCGTTGATGATCAGCGGCACCCGGGCGTTGTGGCAGAGGGCTGCCAGGTCCTGCGCCTGTTTCAGTCGTTCCGGCTCCGGCGCCTTCTTTTCACGGTATTGTACCAACACAGCCCCGCCCCGAAGGGCCGCCTCAACCGCGACTAACAGCCGATCTTCCGATAACAGCTGGCTGTCGGTAATGGCGTAGAGGCCTGGCTTCAGGCCCTTGGCGATGGCCTGGGCACTGAAGGTGCCGGAAGGCGTTAGCTCTGCCATGGAATGCCCCGGTCGGGTACTGGTTGCCCTTTGCCGACTCGCAGTGCATGCCGGATCGCACGGAGGACGTAGTTCTGCGCCTGGTCAATCGCTGCCCCGGCAGAGAGGCCTGATGCCCTGCCAGCGGCGATCGAAGCCGCCAGGGTGCACCCGGTGCCGTGATATTCACCACCAACCCGCTCAATGTAAAAACGGGAAGGTTCTTCGGTCTGGTGGTAGAGGGTGTTGATGATGTCCTCGCCTTCGCCATGCCCCCCCGTGGCCAGTACTGACTGGCAACCAGCGTCTAGCAGGTTGCGGGCGGCTTGCGTCGGGTCTTCGTCCTCGCCCAGCAGAGCCAATTCGATGCTGTTTGGCGTAATCATCTCGGCGTGTCGGAACAGGCGCGCCTTCATACGTGCAATCAGTGTTTCGTCGGCGAGGTCGCCGCCGCCGGCGGCCTTGATCACCGGATCGGAAATCAGCGGAATGTCAGGGTGGTTGGCGAGAAAGTCCACCAGCACATCCACCACATCGGCGTTGCCGAGGGCACCGGTTTTAATGGCATGAATGGGGGTGTCTCCGGCCAGGCATTCCAGTTGTTGGCGGACGATGTCCGGATCCGTTGCAGTGGCGTTGTATACGTTACGGGTGTCTTGCACGGTCAGGCAGGACAACACTGGCAGCGGGTGACAGCCCAGGGCGGTCACTGCCTGGATATCGGCCTGGATGCCGGCACCGCCGGAGGGATCCAAACCAGAAATAATCAGAACGTGAGGACGGCTGTGAAGGTTGATAGTCTGGCTCCTCAGAAGGGTTTGACGACAGCGAGAATGACAACGGCGACCAGTGCCAGAACGGGCATCTCGTTAAACCAGCGGTAGAACACATGGCTACGGGTGTTCTGGTCATCGCGGAACACCTTCACCAGATGTCCGCAGTAGAAGTGGTAGCCGATCAGCAGGACAACCAACAACAGTTTGGCGTGAATCCAGCCCTGGCTCATGTAACCCTCGACATTGTAACCGATGAGCCAGAGACCAAAAACAACCGTTGCCACCATCGACGGTGTGGTGATTCCGCGATAGAGCTTGCGCTCCATGATCTTGAAGCGCTGGCGGCCAGGTTCGTCCTCACAGGCGGCGTGATAGACGAACAGTCTTGGCAGGTAGAAAAGGCCGGCGAACCAGCACACCATGGACACAATATGCAGGGCTTTGACCCACAGCATTTATCAACTCCGTCGGTATTGGTAGTAGCTCTCGATATCCGATTTCAGCACAACGCCGTAGACGCGTTGTATCATCGGGGCAACATGGCGCTGCACGTAGAGGGCCTCTACGTTGGTCTGGTCAAACTCGTTCAGTGCTTCTTCCAGGGTTGCCTGATACTGCACAGGTGCGATGTCCCGGCGATTGGCGGGAATGTCCATCAGGTCAATCTGCTCCGATGTCGTGTCTTCTTCGCTGGCCGTTGCTGGCGCTTTGGTGTCTTCCATGTAGCGAGCGAGATCCACCGCCGGCAGCAGGCCAGTGGGGCCGCTACTGCCTTCCACCACTAACCACTTTGGTTCGGATTTGAGGATTTTTCTGGCTTCTTCTCGCGACAGGAAGCGTTCGGTGCGCAGGATATTCCTGTCCATGATGGCGCCAACGGACACACGTCGTAAAGCCTGGATAACCGGTGAGTTCTGGTAGCTCAGGCCCTGGCTCTTGAGTATGGTCAGAAACAAAGACTTCTTGCCGAAGGCCTCGCTGGTGACCAGGCTTGAGGTGGTAATGATCAGCATGCCCGGCAGAATGATGTTGGGATTCCTTGTGAGCTCCATCAGCGCCATGAGTGCCGCCAGTGGTGCCTGCAGCACGGCCCCCATCATGGCGCCCATGCCCAACATGGCGTAAAAGCCCACGGACGATGCCATATCTGGCAGTATCTGGGCCCCGATTAACCCCATGGCCCCTCCCAATGTGGCTCCCATGAACAGGGTGGGGCCAATTACGCCGCTGGGCATGCCAAGGCCAAGGGTGACCGAGGTGATCAACAACTTGGCGATGCCAGCGCCCAGCAAGAGCCAAAAGGGTAACTGGTTGTCGATCGTGAACTGGACCGTGTCGTATCCGATCCCCATCACTTCCGGTACAACAATGGCAAAAGGCACCATGAGAAGTCCGGCGATGGTGAGCCGCAGCAATACCGGCCGGTGATGATGTCGGCCGGTGGTGTCAATCAGTTGTATAAAGGCTGCCGCTGCGATCCCGATAATGATCGCAATGGCGATAATCCACGGGATTTCCAGCAGGGAGTTCATGGTGAGTGGCGGCACACTGAACGCTGGCTCCGAGCCATACGCGGCCTGGGTGACCACCGCCGCGGTAACGGATGCCAGGATGATGGGGGTGAAACCGGCGATGGTGTATTCCATCATCACCACCTCCATGGCAAAAATAACGCCAGAAATGGGCGTATTGAACGACGCGGAAATGGCGGCTGCGCAGCCGCAGGCAACCAGGGTCCGGATGCTGTTATTGGGGAGCCGCATCCATTGCCCCATCAGGCTGGAGATAGCTGCCCCAAGATGTACGGCGGGTCCTTCCCGGCCGGCAGATTGGCCGGTAACAACGGTGCTGACACCGGTGGCGAACTGGACGAGGGCGCTGCGAACGGAAATGTAGCCCTGATGGTAGTTCAGGCGTTCCATAACGTGCACGATGCCCACCTTGCGGTCGTGTGTTGCCAGGTTGTGCATCAGCAGGCCCAGCCCGATGGCGCCGGCCAACGGCAGGATCGCGCGGGTGAGAATGTCCAGCTCTTCAAACGCTTCGGAACCGTCGCCAGGCAGGAAGTACTCGAGTGGCCATTCGATGGCCAGGCGAAAAACCAGAATAACGCCACCGGTAAACAGGCCGGATAGCAATCCGAGAACTGCCAGTTGCGGCAAAGCGTCGACACCGGACAGCCGGCGTCGGAAAACCGGGATCAGATTTTCAGTAATCTTGTTTCTCAGTTTACGCATGAGCGCCGGTTTTCCAGAGACGAGTGGTTTCTTGACGATATTGTAACCAGCGCCGGTCGGGCTGCAATAAGTCATTGGTTTATCATGTTAGACTATGTGTGTTATGAACTCGATTTCAGCTGGAGAAACAGGTGATAAAAGTAGGCATTGTAGGTGGAACCGGTTATACCGGTGTTGAGCTTCTGAGGATTCTTACGGTTCATCCGGACGTCACGGTGAGTTGCATCACCTCGCGTTCCGAGGCTGGCATGCCAGTCGCTGATATGTATCCGAACCTTCGCGGCCACTACGACCTTGCCTTTTCCGAGCCGGACGTAAAAACGCTGGCAGCCTGTGATCTGGTCTTTTTCGCCACGCCTCACGGTGTGGCCATGCGAATGATGCCGGAACTGATGGCTGCCGGAACTCGTGTCGTGGATTTATCAGCGGACTTCCGCCTCCGGGATCTGGATGTCTGGGCCGAGTGGTACGGCATGCCCCATGAAAGTCCCGAATGGGCGGAGAAGGCGGTTTACGGCCTGCCGGAAGTGGTGCGGGACAAGATTCGCACAGCACAACTGGTGGCTAATCCGGGTTGTTATCCCACCGCTGTCCAGCTGGGTTTCCTGCCGTTGCTTGAGAGCGGGCTGGTCGATCCGTCGCGACTGATTGCGGATGCCAAGTCAGGCGCCAGTGGTGCCGGGCGTCAGGGCAAGATCGGCATGTTGCACGGTGAGGTGGGGGAGAGCTTCAAGGCCTATGGCGCATCCGGCCATCGCCATCTCCCGGAAATTCGTCAGGGCCTGTCCCAGGCGGCGGGTGTTGATGTTGGTGTTACCTTCGTGCCACACCTGATTCCGATGGTCCGGGGGATCGAGGCAACGCTTTACGCGGAGCTTAGGAACCCTGCTGATTTTGACCGTCTCCAGGCGCTGTTTGAAAACCGCTTCCGGGATGAGCCTTTCGTGGACGTCATGCCATTTGGCAGCCATCCGGAAACCCGCAGTGTTCGTGGTGCCAACAACTGTCGTATGGCCCTTCACCGGCAGGAGCAGAGCAACATTGTGATCGTTTCATCGGTCATTGATAACCTGGTAAAAGGTGCGGCAGGGCAGGCGGTCCAGAACATGAACATCATGTTTGACCTCAAGGAAACCCTCGGGCTGGAAGCGCCCGCCCTGCTACCATAGGTCTGACCGGTGAGCGAACACAGAAAACCCGCTGAAGAATACGTTGTCATCCGGCATCGCCCAGGTTACCGACTGCGCCGCAGTTTGATATTGCTGACGTTTTCCGTCATCGCTGCGATTCTGGGGTATGTCACCGGTATGGCGCAGGGTGGATTCCGTTTTTCAACTGCCGAGCAGTCCCGCGACCTGCTGGAAGAACAGGTTGAGGACCTTCGAGAACAAAACCGTGAGGCCAGCCAGCAACTGGTCAACCTGGAGCGGGGGCGAACCATAGATGCACAAGCTCTGAATCAGGCGAGAAGGAGCATTGTTGATCTGGAAACCCGGATCGCGTCACTGAAAGCGGATCTGACTTTCTATAAAAACATCATGGCGCCTTCGGAAACCAGTAAAGGGCTGCAGGTTGATCGGTTCACGATGCAGCAGGGGCGCCAGGACGACACCTACGGTTTCAAGCTGGTGCTCACCCAAATTGGTGACAACAAGAGTTACATATCGGGCGTGGTTGCGGTGAACGTCATTGGTATGCGGAATGATGAGAAAGAAGTGATCGCGCTGAGGGATCTGTCCGACGATATCGACGATCTGGGCGTCAAGTTCCGCTTCCGGTATTTTCAGGATGTAGAGGGGCTTTTACGAGTGCCAGACGGTTTCGAGCCGGTTGAGCTGCAGGTGGTCGCCCGTGCAGAAGGCAGTAAATCGTCCCAGGCCGAACGAACTTTTGATTGGGATGAATTGACGGAGAACTAAAATGCTTGGCAAAAAGAAACAGAAACCTAGGCGTCCCGCTGGGCACTTCGATACCCTGGTTTCGTCCCGCACGACGGTCAAGGGGGATGTGCATTTCTCCGGCGGGCTGCATGTGGATGGCACTATTCGCGGCCGGGTTGTTGCCGAGGAGGGTGGCGATGCGGTGTTAAGAGTGTCTGAAGTGGGGTCCGTGGAGGGGGACATCGTCGCCCCTCATGTGATTGTAAACGGTACGGTTCATGGTGATGTCTACGCATCAACGCACCTTGAACTGGCCGAAAAGGCCTCCATCCATGGCAACGTCTATTACAATCTGATCGAGATGGCTATGGGGGCGTCCGTTAACGGGAGTCTGGTTCACCAGAACGAGCCCGCGGGTTTGTTGAGCAGAGACAAACCGTATGACGCTGCCGGCAAAGCCGTTCCTGACGAGAAGTCGGAGGAGGAAGAGTCGGTAGAGGTGCCTGACAAGGAATAGTTGATTGTTTTAGTCAGGAATATGATAATCAGGTCAGATTTTTCTGTAACCGGAGGCGGACTTGAGTGTAGTTCAGCAACAGGCAATCACACCGCTGTTCTTAAGCGACAGCGCGGTATCCAAAGTACGGGAGCTGGTGGATGAAGAGGGTAACTCTGACCTCAAGCTTCGCGTGTTTGTGACCGGTGGCGGCTGTTCAGGCTTCCAATATGGTTTCTCATTCGATGAAGCGCAGGATGAGGAAGACACGGTCATCGAAAGGGATGGCGTTATGTTGCTTGTGGATCCTATGAGTTACCAGTATCTGGTTGGAGCAACTGTGGATTATCAGGAAGGGTTACAGGGGTCGCAGTTTGTCGTTCAGAACCCCAATGCCAGCTCCACCTGCGGCTGTGGTAGCTCCTTTTCGATCTGACGCGCGTGCTCAGGCGTAGTACACCGCCCCAAGTATTCTTTTCCCCTCTGCGCCTGTAACTTCTGGAACATTTCCAGGCTTGCCGGCCAGTGTCTGGCTTGCGAGCCAGGCAAAGGCCGCGGGTTCTACCCATTGCGGGTCCAGGCCCAGGTCTTCAGTTGACGCGAGGCGGGCCGGGCTGCAGGTTCGCTGCAGTGCCCGCATCAGAATCCTGTTTTTAGCACCGCCCCCACATGCAAATATGGTCATCCCCGGCGATTGCGGCAACTGCTGAGCAACAGACACCGCCGTCAACTCGAGGAGGGTGCGTTGTACATCGGCGCCGGAGAGGTCGGGGTGACGACGTAATTGGGTCTTGATCCACTCAATATTGAATTTTTCGGTACCCGTACTCTTGGGTGGCTGTCGCGAAAAGTAGGCATCCGAAAGCAGGTCGCTTAGCAGCGCCTGGTTGATTTCACCTTCCTCGGCCCATGCGCCATCTTCGTCAAACGCCCGGCCAGTCTGATCCATGCACCAGGCGTCCATTAGCGCATTCGCGGGCCCTGTATCAAAACCGACGATCGGCTCATTGTTGTCCGCTGGAAGGTAGGTAATATTGGCGATGCCGCCAAGGTTAAGGATGCACCGGCCCTCGCCTTCAGAGCTAAAGAAGGCTCTATGAAACGCCGGCACCAGTGGCGCGCCTTGACCGCCTGCCGCCAGATCTCGCCGCCTGAAGTCCGCCACCGTCGTGATGCCGGTTCGCTCCGTGATAACGGTGGGATCGCCAATCTGCAGAGAAAAGGGTGCTGAACTATCAGGGTGGTGTCTTAGGGTCTGGCCGTGACTGCCGATGGCGTTGATGGACGAGGCCGGGAAACCGGACTTGCCGATCACGGTCTCCGCTGCGAGGGCGAACAGTGAGCCGACGGCGTGATCAAGTTCGCCGACGTCATCTGCCGTTCCCCGGTTCTGACTGAGATTGAATAGCCGTCGGCGTATGTCGTCTGGGTAAGCGGTGGTGTGGGTGGCATGCACCTGGATTGTTTGGCCGCTGAACGACACCAGTATGGCATCAATGCCGTCCATACTGGTGCCTGACATCAATCCAATCCAGGCTTTCATTCAGTTCACTCGTCAGCGGCCAGGGCCAGATGCTGGTAGTTCTGGCGGAACAGTTCGAACTTGGCAACCTGCTGCTCTGCAAATCCCTTGAAGCGGGCCATTTCTGACTTGGGAACCGGTTTCGCATCAGGGAGCTTGACCGTCCGTGAGTTTCTCGGAGAGCCGTTGATCCGGAACTCGTAATGCAGATGCGGGCCGGTGACCATGCCGGAAGAGCCAACATGGCCAACGGTGTCACCCTGTTTGACCTTGGTGCCGGTTTTGATGCCTTTGCCGAGACGGCTCATGTGGGCGTAGAGAGTGGTAATGTTGTCGCCGTGCTTGAGAATGACCGTACGGCCATAGCCGCCTTTCCATCCGGCAAACTGCACCCTGCCGTGGCCTGCTGCCTTAATAGGAGTGCCTGGAGGCGCGGCGTAGTCAGTGCCTTCGTGCGGGCGAACGACATCCAACACCGGGTGGCGACGCTGAAGATTAAAGGAAGAAGACACGCGGGCATTGATCGGCGTGCGCAGGAATGCCTTACGCATGCTGCTGCCGTCCGGGCTGTAATAGTCGGTATCACCGTTACTGTCGGTGTACTGAAGGGCAATGACTTCTTTGCCGCGATTGATAAACCGGGCAGACAGGATGTTGCCAGTATCGAACTTCTCGCCGTCCAGATACAGTTCCTCATACACTACTTCGAACCGGTCGCCCTTACGAACGTCGTATACGAAGTCGATGTTCCAGCCGAAGATACCAGCCATTTCCATGGCCAGTCTGTCGCTCATTCCGGCTTCGCGCGCCGCCACATAAAGGGAACCGTCAATAACGCCTGACGCAAATGCTGGTTTGACGTCGGGCTCACGGACGACGGTTTCGCCGGAATAACCATCTTCGGTTTTTTCAACGTGAAGGGTTTCCAGCAGGTTGCGTTGGAGGTCAATGGCGGCGAGTTCGCCGGCATCATCGGTTGCAAACGCGATGGTTTCGCCGGCATAGAGCCGCTGAAGTTTATCGGCTTCGCCAGAGCCATGGATGACAGACAGCATGATGCCGTCGTTGAAGCCGGCCTTGCCGAACAGGGATGAAAGTGTGTCGCCGGACTTGATCTTGTATTCCTGCCATTGCAACACTGGCTCACTGACCTCAGCCATGGCCGCAGCGGTATCGAGTGCCTCGGGTAGCTGAGGCTCGCTGCCGATGGATGCCAATTCAGGTGCTGCTGTGGCTTCTTCAGGCGTCTTGTCGGCAGCGGGCTCGGGCTTCTCGCTCAAGCGGGGAGCTGGCTTGCCTGATGCCTTGACGGTGCCTTCGTCGAGATCCAGCGAATAAGCCATTCTATTGGCTTCTACATCGGCGCTGGGGCTCATCAAGATAGCGGCCGCTACGACAACACTGGTCGCTGCGGCAATGGTGATATGGGTTTTCGGAAACATTTTCAGCACGTGTCGCGTCCGTTTTAATCGGTATTCCGGTAGGTTGTACTACCTAATTAAAGCTGTTGTTCAAGTATAGTCCAACAGATTACCGTATAAAATGCGCTCAGGACAGCATCAAACATTACCGTTACTGGCATACTGGCCGGATTTCTGAGGCCGGGATTGTTATAATACCCGGCCATAAATACGCGGCTTTGTTCAAAAACTGAGCAGGTACACTTTAACAGGGGTGCTGGTAACGCACAGATTTCTTTTGTAGATCTCTGTAACCGTCGCCCGGCCCGAACGATCAGAATTGAGGATGTGTGGTACATGGCATCTATTGATGAGGCACTGGCCGTTATCAAACGCGGCATGGATGAATTGATCCCCGAGGAAGGGTTGATTGAGAAGCTCCGGGAGGGGCGCCCCCTCAGGATAAAGGCCGGATTCGATCCCACGGCCCCTGATCTCCACTTGGGCCATACGGTTCTGATCAACAAACTGCGACAGTTCCAGGACCTGGGGCATGAGGTGATCTTCCTTATTGGGGATTTCACGGGAATGATCGGTGACCCCACCGGCAAGAGTGCAACCCGTCCGCCTCTGACCGAAGCTCAGGTTGCCGCCAATGCCATTACCTATAAAGAGCAGGTGTTCAAGATCCTGGATCAGGAAAAGACACGTGTGGTGTTTAACTCCGACTGGATGAGCAAGCTTTCTGCGGCTGACATGATTCGTCTGGCGGGCCAGTATACGGTTGCCCGTATGCTCGAGCGCGATGATTTCACCAAGCGCTACCGTGCCGAGCAGCCTATCGCCATCCATGAGTTCCTGTATCCACTGGTTCAGGGGTACGATTCGGTTGCCCTCGAGGCTGATGTCGAGTTGGGGGGGACGGACCAGAAGTTCAATCTGTTGATGGGGCGGATTCTCCAAAAGCACTATGGTCAGAAACCACAGGCTGTATTGACCATGCCGTTGCTGGAAGGGCTGGATGGTGTCCAGAAGATGTCAAAGTCGTTGGGCAACTATGTAGGCGTTAATGATTCGCCGGGTGAAATGTACACCAAGCTGTTGTCCATGCCGGATGATCTTCTGTGGCGTTATTTTGAGTTGCTGAGTTTCAGGCCGTTGGCGGAAGTGGAAGAGTTTCGTGCGGCAGTGTCCGGAGGTGCAAATCCCCAGGACTATAAAAAGCTGCTGGCAGAAGAAATTATCACTCGCTTTCACGACGCTGAGGCGGCGGCGACAGCGCACAAGTCCGCGGGTAATCGGGTTGGCCTGGGTGAAATACCTGAGAACGTGCCAACTATCGAGGTTTCCCTCGCCGGGCAGGAGCAGTTGCCTGTCGCTACAGTGCTTCGTCTGGCCGGGTTGGTGAAGAATGGGGCGGCCGCCAGAGATGTGCTTGGGCGTGGTGCTGTCTTTATTGATGGTGAGA
>NZ_ABCP01000011.1 GCF_000170835.1 Marinobacter algicola DG893 | reverse complement strand
TTTTTATCTAGAACACTAACCGCATTCGGCTTGGCAGCTTTGGTCGGATTTTCAACGGCGCAGGCTCAGGACAGCGCTGAGAACTTCTACGAAGGCAAGACACTGACGCTGATGATCGGTTATTCGGCGGGTGGCGGCTACGACACCTATGCCCGCACGCTTTCGCGGCATTTGGGCAAGCATATTCCGGGCAATCCCAACGTGGTGGTGCGGAACGTGCCCGGGGCCGGAAGCCTGGTACTGACCAATCAGATTACCAATATCGCGGAAAATGATGGGACTGTCATTGCCACTATTGGACGCGGTATGGCGTTCGAGCCGCTGTTTGGCAATGCGCAGGCCCAATTCGAGCCTGGCGAGATGAACTGGCTTGGCAGTTTGAATAACGAGACCAGCATCTGCGTTTCCTGGCATGAATCCGGAATTGATCGATGGCAGGACCTGAAAGAAACGTCCATGACTGTTGGTGGAACAGGATCTGGCGCAGATACCGATCTTTTCCCGCGGGTACTGAGCGAAATTTTTGGTTTCAAACTGAACGTTATTTCCGGTTACCCGGGTGGCAACGATATTTTGCTGGCAATGGAACGTGGCGAGGTCATGGGGCGGTGTGGCTGGTCCTGGAGTAGCGCCAAATCTCGACGTTCGGACTGGTTTGCACAACTGAACGATGGCTCTGAACAAAGCAAGGTCAACCTGCTGTTCCAGATGTCACTGAAAAAGCACAGCGAGCTTCCTGATGTGCCTCTGGTGACTGAATTTGCTGAAACTCAAAAACAGCGCCAGGTACTCAATCTTTTGTTTGCACGGCAGGTGATGGGACGTCCTTACGTTGCGCCTCCGGGAGTTCCCGAGGACCGAGTCGCCGTCCTGCGGGAGGCGCTGGCAAAAACAGCGGAAGATCCTGCCTTCCTGGAGGAGGCAGCGAACCAGGCGTTGGGTATTAATTTTGTCGGCGGTGAAGAGGTTCAGGACATCGTTCTTGAAGCGTACAAATCGCCCGATGATGTGATTGCGATTATCAAGAACGCGAACTGAAACCGGAGCAGGGCCCGGCAGGTTCTAGCGCCGGGCTCTGCAACTTTTCCCTGGAGAATTGCGAAGTTCAGCTTATATCGATCCGGTTATACAAAATACCGAAAACACCATTTGTCCTTACCCATTTTAGGTGTTGAATTGATAGGGAAGTTGGACGGTTTTTGCACAGCAGAAAAATAATCTTAAACAGAGATAAAAACGCTATGTCACCAGCCATTCATAACCCCCAGACCAGAGGCCACGAGCCTTCGAATCTGAACACCGGAAAAGGTGGTTTGGAGCGGGCTCTGGCAGCACACCTCGCCGAGCACGATTTGCGAAAGCCGCAGACCTTCCGGATGCGGGTTCGGCTGCCGAAAAAAGGTCGTGGGTCGGCGTTGCTGGCGGCCACGGACCGGATGTGGGTAAACCTCAAGACTTACGCTGAGGGCGGCGAAAATACCCTGCACGCCCACACCAACGAGGACCATACGTTCATTGTTCTCCAGGGTCGGGCCACGTTTTACGGGCTGGAGGGAGAGGCAGTCACGTTTTCGCGGAATGAGGGCATTCTTTTGCCCCGAGGCTGCCGTTACTACTTCCACGCCGAGCCGGGTGAAGCGCTGGTGTTGCTGCGTGTCGGTTGCGTGGTAGATGCCGAAGCCTCTCCCTGGACGCGGACGGGTTCAGACGGTGAGCCCCTTCCCGGTTCCAGTAAAGAAAATAAATCGGTTACCACTGAATTCAGTGATGAATACTTTCAATAACAACAAAACTGTGAGGCCTCTCAACGTCTCCAAATCCGGTGAAACTGCATCGTCGGTCGTTGAGTCAGCCCGCACCGTTCGGGAGTGGACACGTTCATGTCGATGTTAGACGCAGCTTGGGCAGGCTTTCTGGGCATCATGCACTGGAAAGCATTCCTGTTGATGTTGGTGGGTATTGTCATCAGCTCGACGCTGGTGGCAATGCCAGGCGTCGGCAGCAAGACCGCCATCGCGCTTTTGCTTCCGTTCGCCTTCGTCTTGGAGAAATTCGAGGCGGTCGCGCTTATCGTTAGCATTTGGGCAGTCAGCAATACCGCCAACTCCATAACCGCGATCATGTTCTCGGTGCCAGGAGGCGGCGGTTCGCAGGCGACCATTATGGATGGCTATCCCATGGCGCAACGGGGCGAGGCTGCCCGCGCACTGGCTGCGGCGTTTACCGCTTCTGCGCTGGGCGGTGTCATCGGAGCTATTGTGTTGCTGGCCGCTATTCCCGTGGTGCGACCCCTTGTCCTTTTGATGGGTGCGCCAGAGTTTTTCATGCTGACCATGATGGGCGTTGTCATGGTGGGTTCTCTGAGCGGTAATGCGCCGCTCAAAGGTATCGCGGTGGGCGCGCTTGGCCTGGCTATTTCGATGATGGGCATTCATTCGCTGAGCGGTGTGCCGCGCTATACCTTTGACTCGGTCTATCTGTTCGACGGGATCGGGCTTGTGCCCCTGACCATCGGCTTGTTTGCCATACCGGAACTGATCTTCATGGCATCCCGTGGTCAGGGGGTTTCCAACGTGGAACTTGGAAACCTGAGCGAGGGCCGTCGGCAGGGAATCAAGGATGCATTCACACACTGGTGGCTGGTCGTACGCAGCGCGTTCGTCGGGGTCTGGGTTGGCATTATCCCGGGGCTGGGATCGTCCGTAGCCGACTGGTTTGCCTATGGGCATGCCAGGCAGACCTGCAAGGGTGCCAGCGAAACCTTCGGCAAGGGCGATGTTCGAGGGGTTATCGCAGTCGATGCCGCTACCAATGCAAAAGAGGGGGGTGCTCTGATTCCGACGCTCGCGTTCGGCATTCCCGGCAGCAGTACTTTGGCATTGATCTTCGGTGGGCTGCTGATCGTTGGTATCAAGCCGGGCCGGGAGATCCTGACGACCCAACTGGATGTCACGTTTTCCATCATCTGGCTTCTGATTATTGCTTCGATCATCACCACTTTGTTGTGCCTGTTGTTCACCCGGCAACTTGCGATGGCGACCATGTTGCGGCCGAGTGTTCTTGTCCCCGTGATTCTGGCGATGGCTGTGTTGGGCAGTTTTGCCAACTCAAACCGCATCGATGATGTTGTCGTCATGATGGGCTTCGGCATCGTGGGGTATGTCCTTCGAGCCGGTGGCTGGCCGCGCCCGCCACTGCTATTGGGAGTCGTGCTCGGGCCGCTGGCCGAAAACTTCCTTTGGACATCTTTCCAGGTATACGGGTTTGGTTTTCTGGCGAGGCCGGGTGCGTTAACTCTCATGGTGGTTTTGGTGGTTATCGTGGCATACCCCTCCCTGATGCGCCGGTGGTATGGCTCAACAAACGATCGCCGTGACCCGAAGGAGGCCAAGCAATGAGCTATCTGCCGAGATCTTCACTTGTAACCCTGGGCATGCTCCTGATTTTTGCCTACGTCATCTACGAGGCGGCCGGCAAACCAATGCAGGCAAAGCTCTTTCCCATGACGGTTGGCATTCTTGGGCTCGTACTGATCTCGATCCAGCTTGGGCGCGAGCTTTGGACGGCGTGGAGAACAGACGAAACACAAGCGGATCGAAAGACCAACCAGCAGGATGGCGCAGCCGATTTTGCGATAACCGATGTCGAGAAATCACGCATCGGACGGCTAAGAGCCGCTGAACAGTTCTGCTGGCTGGCGGGTTTGCTGCTCGGGCTGTTCTTGATTGGGTTTTATATTTCAGTACCGCTCATGGTGGGGCTCTACCTGTGGCGGCACCAGGAACGCCCCATGTTTGTTATTGCCATGTCCGCAGGTGTTGCCGCCGTGGTATGGGGGGTTTTCAACCAACTGCTGAATTTGCCTTTTCCCCAGGGGCTGATTCTGGAGTGGCTCTCATGAGAGGCACAATCCATCCGGCGACTTTCGACGGGTGATGCATGGGGCTTCAGTGTTTGGATCGCGGTTCAAAACGCGATGACGGGGGCAGAAATGAAAGTGCTAACGAGTAAAAACAACAAAACCGATAGAGAGGATTCAACCATGGTTAAAACGACAAAAAAATGCATTGGTTTTCTTTTCGCAATGATGGCGTTGGCGGCAGGTGGCGGAGCTTTTTCCTCATCCGCGCTGGCTCAGGATGACAGTGCGGTTGCCGATTTCTACAAAGGTAAGACCGTTTCGGTTGTCATTCGGTCAACTCCGGGAGGTGGCTACGACTTTTACGGCAGGCTGGTCGCCCGTCACATCGGGAAATACATTCCGGGTAACCCGGATGTAATTGCGGTTAATCGGCCTGGTGCGGGTGGTCTGGTGGCCACCAACTACATGTTCAACCGTGCGCCTAAAGACGGCACTGAAATCCTTATTCCGGCGCGTGAGCTGGCGGTTTCTGAAAGACTTGGTGGGTCCGAGATTCGCTATAAGACCCTGGAGTTTGGTCCTCTGGGCAGCGTCTCCAAATCCACCAGGGTTTGGTTGGCGGGGCCAGATGTGCCTGTGAATAACCTGGAAGATCTTAAAAACTACCGTGAAAACCACGGGCGCGATTTCAGCTTTGCCGTTAGTGGGCGGTCTGCAGGCTCTTACCAGCTGGCTTTGATGCTGGAGGAATCCGGATACCCGGTAAAAATCATTACCGGGTATGAAGGCACTTCCGATCAGACCCTTGCGGTTCTCCGCGATGAGGCACAAGGCACCATCAATACCTATGGCAGTGCCCTTGACCAGATCAAGGATGAGGGCTTCAAGGTGATTAGCAAACTGGGCAGTCACCCAGACATCGACAATGTTGAAAACGTGAAGACTGCGCTTACCGGTAAGTGGCTGCAGGTGGCGGAGGTTCTGGAAGGTCAGATGTTGGTGGGCCGCCCGTTCTTTACAGCGCCTGGTGTGCCTGAGGATCGCCTGAAAGCTTTGCAGGATGCCTTCTACAAGGTGGTCCAGGATCCAGAGGCAGCCGAGGAAGCCAAGCGCGCAGGCCGTCCTTGGGGCGATTACGCCAGCCCTGCGGAGATGACGGATGCCTACGAGAAACTGTTTGCAGCGCCAGACGAAGTCGTTGAACTGCTGGGAACCGAGTGATGACCGGGGCTGACCACGCTGCTTGTTGGCGCGGTCAGCCCATGGCCCTGGAAGCGATTCTACGACGATCTTAACGTGAGGAAATGCAATGTCTCAGCAGGCAAGCGGTGAAACGGCAGAAAAATGGGAAGAGCCGGGGAAGGGAAAGCGGGCCGGTTTTGGCTCTTTTGGTCAACCCAAATCGGATTATGACAAGTTCATGGATTCCGAAGGTGTACCGGTTTTTCGGGGTATTGGCATTGGGTCGGTCAAGGATTTGCCACTGGCCGACTGGCCGCGACTGGGAGGCCGTGGCAGTTATATCCAGTTGAATGGCTCGGAAGGAAAGTGGGGGTTCTACATTGCCGAAATTCCGGCGGCCGGAGCGCTCAATGTTGAAAAACACCTGTATGAGAAGGTGGTGTTTGTGGTGGAGGGGCGCGGATCCACCGAAGTTTGGCTGGAAGAAGGCGGCAAGAAGCACACCTTTGAATGGCAGAAAGGCTCGTTGTTCTCCATTCCGGTCAACGCCTATCACCGTATCGTAAACGCTACCTCGAAACCCGCGCTGATTACTGTTGGCACGACCGCACCAAACCTGATTAATCTGATTGGCGACGTCGATTTCATCTTTAATTGTCCCTACAAGTTCACCGATCGTTTCTCCGAATCGGATGACTTCTATGTGCACAACGAGGACATAGAGCCGGATCCGATTCGGGGCCTGGCAATGCAGCGCACCAACTACATTCCGGATCTCATCAACGCGGACCTGCCTTACGACAACCGTCGGTCCCCGGGGTATCGCCGGGTCGAACCGCAGATGACGGGCAACAAGTTCTACATCAAGATTGGCCAACATGAAACCGGTCGGTACGCAAAAGCTCACGCCCATACCTCAGCAACCGTGCTGATGTGTATCGGCGGCCATGGGTATACCTATACCTGGCCTGAGCGGCTGGGAGTGAATCCCTGGGCAGATGGGAACGGTCACCTGGTCGAACGGGTTGATTATGGTCCTTTCGGGATCGTCAGCGCGGCACCTGGCGGCGCTCGCTGGTATCACCAGCATTTCAATGCCTCGAAAGAACCGTTTCGCTTGATCATGTGGAACGGTCCCAATCACCCAAGCCTGGTGACCGGCTTGCCGCCCGGCGCGAAACAGATTGATCACACCGGCATGGACATTACCGAGGGCGGCACATCCATCCCCTACTGGATGGAAGACCCATTCCTGCGTGACGAGTTTGAATGTCGGCTTGCGGAAGATGGCGGGACAAGCCGCATGGAACCAGGTCTCTACGATAAGCCCGACGACGCCTGAGTAAACATGAACGAGAGGAAGCATTCGTCATGCCCGATGTGAAGAACCTTTGGAAGCCGGGAAACCGACACAGAGAACTGGCCAGGCTCATGGAGCCCATTGTGGATCCTGCCGGCTGGTATCCGGCGGAGTTGAATGCAGATGAGTGGATATACCGTCTGTCGGACAGCGAGATCGCCGAAATTCTGGCTGCCGTCCAGTCTGTCGAGTCCGCCGGTTTGACACTCAAGGACATTGGTGCGGCTGAGTTTCCGTTGCCCACTCTGGGCCCGCGTTTGGCAGAGGTGCGCAACGAGGTGATGGAAGGCCGCGGTTTTGCTCTGGTGCGGGGTTTGCCAGTGGCCGGACGAAGCCGGTTCCAGAACGCCGTGGCGTTTTGGGGTATTGGTGCGCACATCGGTCAGGCGAGGTCCCAGAACAAGCACGGGCATTTGCTGGGCCACGTTAAGAATCTTGGAGGAGACTACGCCAAAGTGCGTGGCTACATGACCCAGGCGGCCATGGACTTTCACTGCGACAGCGCCGATATCTTGTCTCTGTGCTGTCTCAGCCCGGCCAAATCCGGCGGAGAGCATCGGATCTGCAGCTCAGTGACCCTTTACAACGAGATGCTGAAAGCGCGTCCGGACCTTGTGGAGGAATTGACCGCCCGCTTCTATCTGGCCCGCAAAGGGGACATTCCTCCAGGTGAAACCGAACCGTGGGAGCGATTGCCGATTTTCAGCGTGACGGACGGATACTTTGCCGGTCGCGGCATCAGCGCCCACATGGCAAAGGCGCAGAAAATTCCGGGAGTTCCGAAGTATACCGAGCTGCAGGAAGAGGCGATCCGGATGTACAAGGAAACGGCGCCAAAAATTGCGATCGATATTGACTTTGAGCAGGGCGACATTTCATACGTGTGCAACCACACCATGCTGCACTCACGGACGGATTTTGAAGACTACGACGAACCCGAGCGTAAACGACACCTTCTACGGTTATGGCTTTCCACCAGAATGCGACCCGTTCATTCGGAAATTGCCCGCATGCTGCGTGGCGTACCGATTGAGGGGGAGGAAGACCCGACGCCGCTTGACGCGGTTTGACGGGGTGTAAGACCGAGGCTCTGCGAAGCCCAAAAACAACAAGACTCTTTGGAGAGTGATTATGAAACTGACCTTATTACCCAGCCTGGTTTTGTCGGCTGCAATGGTGCTGGGCTCGTCCTCGGCCGTTGCTCAAGATGAGACTCCCGAACAGTTTTACAGTGGAAAGACGGTTCAATTGATGGTCGGCTATTCAGCCGGCGGTGGCTATGACACCTATGCGCGAACGGTCGCCCGACACCTGGGCAAGCATATTCCCGGCAACCCGGATGTGATTGTAAAAAACGTGCCCGGGGCGGGATCTCTGGTACTGATGAATCAACTGGCCAATACCTTACCGAGGGACGGTTCAGTACTCGGTTCGATCAACTCGGGCATGCCCTTCGAGCCCCTGTTTGGCAATGACAAAGCGCAGTTTGATATTGAGACCATGAACTGGCTTGGCAACGTGCTGGTTGCGACAACCGTCGGTGTCATCCACGAGCGAGCCGGGGTCGATAGCTGGCAGGACCTGAAAACCAAACGCGTGACCATGGGTGCGACCGGTGCTGGCTCAAATACCAACATCGTTCCCCGTATCATGGCGAAGATTTTTGACCTGCAGATTGACGTTATTGCCGGCTATCCCGGTGCCAACGACATCGTTCTGGCGATGGAGCGAGGCGAAGTCGATGGTCTGGGAAGCCGGTTCATGAGCTCACTTAAATCCAGTACACCCGAGTGGCTAGAGCCTGACAGCAAGGTCAAGATCCTGTATCAGATCGCCCGTAAAAAGCACCCGGACCTTCCCGATGTACCTCTGGTCAGTGAGATGGCGGAAACTGAAACCCAGCGTCAGGCCGCGAACCTTTTGGGCGCTCGACTGGTGATGGGGCGTCCTTACGTTGCACCTCCCGGTGTACCGGCGGATCGTCTGGCGGCATTACGCAAAGCCATGAAAGATACGGCCAACGACCCGGAATTTTTGGCAGACGCGGCAAAACAGAGCCTCGCCGTTGAATACGCTGATGACCAGGAGATGCTGGATTTCTACCGTGAAGTCTATAAAGCACCGCCTGAAGTCATCCAATTTGTCGAAGATGCAGTCAACTAACAGAACATTTACGGAGGGTGAAACGGTGACAGGTCCTATAAAAACGTCCGAAACCAGGGGGCAGGAAGAGGCCAATCCCACCTCCGGAAGTGTCCTTGAGCGTGCTCTTGATGAGCACCTCAAGGAGCATGATCTGCGGCACCCACAGATGTTCAAGCTGCGTGCAAGATTGCCCAGTCAGGGCAGGGGTTCTGCATTGGTAGCCGCGACCGACCGCATGTGGGTGAACCTGAAGACCTATGCCCAGGGGGGCGAAAACACGCTTCACGCGCACCCCAACGAAGATCATGTGTTTATCGTGCTGCAGGGCAAGGCGGTGTTCTTCGGGCCGGACGGTGAGAGCGTCACCTTTGCCCGAAATGAAGGCATCATGTTGCCGCGGGGCTGTTCTTATTATTTTCACGCAGATGAGAGCGAGCCTCTCGTACTATTGCGAGTCGGCTGTGTGTTTGATGCCAGCAAGCCACCCTGGGGCCGGGTCAACCGGGACGGTGAACCACTGCCCGCTGTCAGTAAAGGGAATAAAGCGGAAACGACGGTGTTTACCGATAACTATTTCGAATAACGGTCGCCGACGGTCGGCATTGGGTGATAAGCAGTCATGGTAGGGATAGACCATTGTTACAACATTGCGGATTTACGGCGTGCTGCCAAAAGGCGACTTCCCAAAGGGATCTTTGAGTACATTGACCGGGGGTCGGAGGATGAAGTCGCCCTGGCTCATAACCGGGCAGCCTTTGATCGGCTCAAACTGAAAACCAGGGTCCTGGAAGATCTCAGGGACCTGAATACTGACGTTGACCTGCTGGGAGACGCGTCAGCCATGCCCCTGGCCATCGCGCCAACGGGCATTGCCGGTCTGTGTTCCTACGAAGGTGAGCTTGCCCTGGCCAAAGCTGCGGCCAATGCCGGTGTGCCGTTTACCCTGGCGACCGGTTCGATAACGTCGATGGAAAAAATTGCGGAGCAGGCTCGCGGCCGCCTCTGGTTCCAGCTGTATATGTGGCAGGACGAGGCGTTGTCGTATCAATTGGTGCAACGAGCCAAAGACGCCGGGTTTGAGGCGCTGGTTGTCACCGTGGACGCCGCATTGGGCAATAACCGCGAATACAACCAACGCAACGGGTTCAGTATTCCCTTCAAGGTCTCCGCACGATCCATCATCGATATGCTGCGCCACCCCCGGTGGATGGTGTCCGTGTTGGGTCGGTATCTGGCAACGTCCGGTATGCCGCGCCACGAGAATTACCCGGCCAGGTATCAACACCGAATCGCCTTTGGTTCCGGGCAGGCCAAACCCGTGCGACAAAGCGGCATGACTTGGGCCGACATTGGGCGGTTGCGTGAATTCTGGCCCGGTAAGTTCATCGTGAAGGGAATCCTCAGGCCAGAGGACGCGCTACTCGCCATTGAGCATGGCGCCGATGGCATCGTGGTATCCAATCACGGTGGGCGTAATCTGGACAGCAGTGTGGCGTCGATCGATGCGTTGCCCGATATTGTTGCTGCGGTTGCGGGGCGTGCGACGGTCCTTTTCGACAGTGGAATACGGCGTGGAAGCGACATTGCCAAAGCGCTGGCCCTGGGCGCGGACAGTGTACTGGTAGGCCGGGCCACGCTTTATGGCGTTGCCGCAGGCGGCCAGCGAGGCGCCGAACACGCGCTTAAAATCCTGCGGTCCGAGCTTCGTAAAACGATGGCTTACCTGGGGTGCACCGATGTTTCCGAGCTGACGCCGGACATCTTTGCTAAGACTGCTCCTGTGAGGCGGGAAACAATAGAGACTTTACCGTCACAGGAATAATTTCCGTGAAGCCCATGGGCGCACCTATGTCGATATAATCCAGGTCGCCCACCGATATTCCATCGATGGCAACCAGCGTGTTTGGTATCTTCAGTTCTTCTTCGAGCACACCCCCCAGAGATTTGGCGACGTCCTGCTCCAGAAGAAGGTACAGGGGCACGTGCGGGGCCATTTTCGCGACCCTGGCAATGGCATTCGCCAATTCCCGCAAGACTCCGTAATTGAGGGTGCCGTCAATCGAAAAGGCAAGCGCCAGGCCAGCGGTGAGCCCGTGGAGATCGAACTTGATCAAAGCGTTTTTCAGTGCCTCAGCAAACGGGCAGCCCTCCCTCAGGGCGATGGGAACCACTTTGAGTGCGTAGGCGGGCAGTTGGTGGTGCTCGCTGATGTAGCTGGTATTGCCGCTGGCCTGAATGGTGTATTCGCCGGCTCCGATGACGGTCGCCCGAATACCCTGAACCGGTAGCTTTAGTTTGCCGTCGGGCAGGGTATCCAGAAATGCCGACAGCTCGGCGCCAAGAATGGTGCCCAGGTCGCCAAAAGACGCCTGAGCTTTACCGTGAATATGCTCCGAAACGCCGCCGGAAAACACAATGTGATCGATCCGGTCCAGCCCGGGAAAGCCACGAACTGGTTCTGTGACCATCAGACTGGCCGCCAACTCGGAGATCTCCTCGCCTTTCAGAACGTTGATCAGGGTTTGCGCCATTAATCGTCCCAGTTCACCTTGTTGCTCTTCGGTGATCGCCTGGCCGAGTTCCAGCTCATGGCCGCATTCTGCCAGTAGACGCCGGCCAGCCTCTTCGATGCGGGTAAGACGATGTTGCTGGTCAAACGCGATCAGCCGGGCGCCAATGCTGAGGGACGCGGTACCGGTGACCGTCCCCCGGTCGATCAGGGACAGTTTGGTTGTGCCGCCTCCCATATCGACGTTAAGCACTGTGGCCTGGTGGTGGTTCGAAAGATCGACCGCACCGCAGCCATAGGCTGCTAGCAGCGCTTCGTGATGTGGCCCTGCAGAGGCACAGATGAACTTACCGGAGTCACTGGCGAAGAAATTGGCAATGGGTTGCGCGTTCTCCTTCTTCAATGCCTCACCGGTGATGACCACAACACCGGTATCAATGTCGTCACGCTCCAGCCCTGCTTCCTGATAGGCCTCTCGTATGAAGGTTTTGACCTGTTCGATGTCAATCCGGGTGGCAGAGACATAGGGGGTCAACAGAATACTCGAGCGATACAGGAGTTCTCGTTCAGTCACCTTGAATCGCCCGGAGTAATTGCCACTCTCGCGTCTTAGTGTAAGCCGGGAAAACACCAGGTGTGTCGTGGACGAGCCAATATCTATGCCTACGCTGGTGAGCGTGAACATTTCCAGTCCTTCGATCTCGTCGCCAAACTCGAATTCGGAGGGATGTTCGTGATCAAAGTCGGCATCGTGCATTGGACACTCCTGCGGTATCGATCAACCGCTTCTATCAGCCGTTGGTCTTGGCGAACTCGGCCCAGTCAAAGTCCGGGTCGGTGTAGGCTTCCGCCGGCATGACGGTGGCGGTGTTGTTCTTGGCCAGTTCCGCTTCAAATTTCTCCCGGATCCACGGATCTTCATCGACGTATTCGATCTGATCTTTCGCCCGATCCTTCATTTTGTCGGCATGGCCATGGAACTGAACGGGTGGATGCATCGCCAGGTAGCGAGCGGGCTCACTGCCGGTGTTGAAATGCTGGTGAAACCAGCGATCCGGCGGAACAAACATACTGCATTCATGCCAGGGGACCACCACCTTTTCCTTGCCCTCTTCCCACAGGATCGAGTAACCCTCGCCCTTGGGAATAACAATGGCCCGGCCTGGCCCATGGCGGTGGGCTTTCTTATACATGCCTGCGCCGAACTGGGACATGTGGGCCGACAACTCGGTGTGGGGAAATTGCATAAAAACGCTTTTGCCGCCGGCGCCGCGCCGGATATTCGCTTCCAGTTTGTCCCACGCCCGCATGTCTGGGAAAAAGTTGCCGTACCAGTACGCCCGTTTGCTATCGACCGTTCCATCGGGGCGTTCTTTAGGCTTCACCATTTTGGCTTCTGAGTAAAAGTCCTGGCCCAGGTCTGGCGGATCAATGGCCATCGGGTTATTAAAGAAAAATTCGGCGTCTGGTACGGCGGACATCGCCATGGGCAGGTAGTTGTAGATGAGCACGCGCACCGGTCGGTCGCCGTGGGCATTGCTCAACTGATAATTGTGGTGCCGCGGCAACAGGAACATGCTGTGGGCCTGCCATTCAAACGTCTGCTTGGCTTGTCCGTCTTCGGGCCAAAGGGAGGTGAGGCCTCTTCCATCGAGCGGATAGCAGATTTCGTCAAAGGCAAGGCGAATCGAATCGAGGCTTCCACCGGGTGGAATCTCGATAACACGGGTAGAGCTGACCCCTTCCTGACCGGTCAGTTGAACAAAGGCTGCCTGGCAGTTCTGTTGCTTCCAGTGCCCGAGCTCAATGCATCTCAAGTCTTCTATGTAGTAACCTCTGTGGATAGGGATTCCCTGCTCCTCCATCCATAGATCGTAGGAGAAGAGTTTTGACCACATCTGCTGTTCGCGCCGCTTGGGTTCTGTCACTGAAATCACTCCGCTGCTTGTTATTTGAGTAAGCGTTCCGCCAGGGCGGAATGATCATACTGTCGACAGCGGCTGGTGTATTGCAAATGACTTTTTGTGAGAAATATATACGAATTTTGATTCTATTCAGTGACTTTGCCACGTTCGGATGCGGTCAAAATAAGATCTTGGGAGGATTGATCGGATCGTTTCAGCAGGCTTGATGTGAGGTTTGGACAGTAGGGCAGAAACAGCTCGGCGAGCATCAAGAAGCGGGGGTTAGTGCAACATCTCGAAGGCTCGCCGAATAATTAGAGTAGTATGCTGACTGGTGCGTTAAGCGCTAACGGCACCCTTGCTGCTGCCATTGCTGGTATCGTCTGAAGACCTGAACAGCTGCGCAATGCTGCGGCTGACCCAGGAAAAGAGCGCAAGCAGATCGGCTGCCAAAGGGTTCGCGGTCGCAACTTCCAGAGCGTTACCGTTGCTGACGACGCGGACTTCGCCGTCTCGATCCGCTGCATTGATCTTTGCGGCCATAGCAGCGGCTTCGTCTGCTGACTTGTAGCTGATGGTAACGATTTTTTCGTTTCCCATGAATTAATCTCCCGTTGAATCTTTCAGTGAAAAGAAATTTGTTACGTTTAAGTGTTACCTATAGTAGCACAGCGTTCCGCAAATAGGAAGTTGGCGCTGGATTCATCGGGTAGTAGTAACCGAAACGTGCCAAATAATTCAAAAAACGGAATGAACAGGTACTTACGTTGGTAAGCCAAGGATGGATTGACAGCTTGAGAGAACAATAGGGCAGGGTAGGTGTGGCTTGGGTGTTACCTGGGTTCCCGTTCAGGAACGTTGTTTGCGCGGCTCCGGAACGGCAAGGATCAAGATAGATAGCGCCATTGCCTGCAGTAGAATGCAGGTGATAAACAGTGACTGATAGCTGAAAAATGCCAGGATGGCACCGCCCAATACGGGACCAATGGCGGCAATAAAGCTGACCGCCGCACTTGACGCAGCGAGCCGTCGGGGCACGTTTTCGATGCGGCCAAACTCGAGAATCAGATTCTGGCCGGACTGCACGAAACCGCCGCGACTGAGTCCCACCAGGGCAAAAAACAGGACCATTCCGAGTAAATCGGTAACAAAAAGCAGTAGAAGGTGAGACAGAATCCACAGTGACAGGGTCGAAACCATCACTATTCGGTGTCCTTTGTAGTCCGCAAGAATGCCCCAGGCCATATTGGTGATGCTGGGTATGATCATCCAGACCAGCGTCAGCAGGCCAAGTTCACTGCCACTGATATTCATGCGGGTAGCGGCGAACAGGATGTAGAAAGGCATTGCCATGCGACCAAAGGCGGCGAGCGCCCGCGCCACGAAGAATTTGGCGAAGGCAGGGTCGTTGCGAAGAAGGCTGGGGATGGAACGTACGACCTCGCGCGTGGAAGCCCGTTCGCGCACTTTCACCGACGCCGGCTCGCAGGTGAAGGCTACGATCGCCATACCGGCTACGCCAATGGCGAATGCCATCAGGAAAACCGATGCGTAGCCGTTTCCCAATACGTTGTTCTCAATCAGGTAGGCGCCTGCGAAATACGAGACCAGGGCTGATGTCAGGCCCGCGAGGAAACTTCTCGCGCCGGCAATGACGCCGCGGCGCTTGACCGGAATAACCTTGGCTCTCAGGGAGTTGAGCGTGACCTGTGACATGCCCTGAAAAAAGCCCATCAGGGCCAGAAAAGCGGTCACCGCGTACAGTGCATGAACGTTGCTGAGCAGGAATCCTGCCATGGCCATGCCCAGGATCTGCAGCCGCATCAGCACGCCCAGAATCAGCGTGGTGCTGAGAATGCGTTCTCGATGTCCGATCAGGGCGGCGCCAAAAAATGGCGAAAATATGCGCCCGCTGGCTTCGAGAGACCGTGCAAGACCCACCACAAAGTCCGAGCCGGAAATGGCGAACAGATAGGCCGGAATAAACGTGGGGGCCTGCACCAGCCGAACACCGGTCTGCCCAAACATCCCGTTCAGGATCTGGACAGTGGCGTTGCGTTTGAAGTGCCGGTTGACCAGGCGCTGATAGGTTTCGTTCAGGCCCTCTGGCTGATCCTGCATCCTATGGCTTTGACTCGACTGGCTTTCCCAGTGCTGCAGAGGGCGGGAACACCAGGGACTTGATCACCACTGGCACCGCGCCTGAAGACTCCATCAGGGCGCCGATATCGATAAAATCAAATTCTTTCAGTTTGATTCCGTCAATCGAGACGATGGCTTTGTCCAACTGGACGGTCTCGGAACAGTGGAGCCCGATCAGGCCGCCAATATCACCGTCGCTGACCAGAATAAGTGGCAGATTCTTGTCCAGTATCGTTGCCAGACCCTTGATGACACCGCGACAGAAAGCGTCGAGTCGGCCAAAGGTCGCCGAGCCCTGCCACCGGAAGCACAGAGCAACGGGCTTCTCCCCGTCGTGCAAATCCAGCCGACGAAGGGCGACGCCGATGGACTCGGCGAGCGCGTCGACATCCAGGTCGTCGCTGGCCAGTGGCAGGTCTGGGGTGATCACCGGTACGTTGCGCACGGGCAGCGTTTCATGGGGCTCTACAAATATCGTGCTGCCGCTGACCTGAATTGTGTATTGGGAGGCACCTACGACCGTTGCTCTTAAACCCTCCGCGGGTGACACCAGCTTGGGGCCCCAGTTTGCCACTTTGCGCGCAACGGCCTCGGCAAGCATTGGCCCCAGGTCGCCGTAGCCGGTTTCTGCTTTTGCGTAGATGTATTCCGACACCCCGCCAGAGAACGACAGGGTGTCTGGTATTGTCGGGTTTTTGAGGGCATCCAGTCGCAACAGTTCCGCGGTGGCCTCGTCCATGGCTTTTCCACCCATGGCCTGGAAAAGCCGATCGGTCATCCGCTCAACAATGTGCGATATCTGTTCATCGGAAAGCTGTTCTCCGCGAACAGAGTCACGCCGGCTTCCTCGGCAAAGCGCTGGCCGCTACTTCGTAAAAGTCACACGGCGGTCATCATCGAACCAGATGATGCGGGCGCCTACGTCGATGGCGGTGAGGTCGGTAATTTCACCGTCTTTGCAGACGGCGATCTTTGAGGTTCCGCCGCCAATGTCCACGTTCATCGCACACAGATGTTCGCGTTTGGACAATGCCGCGGCACCGGAGCCGAAGGCCACCAGGGTTGTCTCCAGGCCGTCGCCGGCACTGACAGACACGAATTTCCCTGCCTGACTGGCGAACAGTTCGCCGATGGCGCGGGCATTGCTGCGGCGCACGGCGACGCCGGTGAGGATGAGAGCGCCAGTATCGATGTCAGCGGGCGTAAGGCCCGCCAGTTCATACTGCCGGTCGATAAACTGCCCGAGCCGGTCGGCGTCAATGGCCATGTCGTCGGTGTAGGGTGTCAGTAGCACCTCGGACTCATGAAACACCGATCTCTCGGTCACAATGTAGCGGTTCCCGACCTGCTCCATAACAATCCGGGAAAACACAAGGTGCGAGGTCGACGAGCCGATGTCGACACCCACACTGGTAAGACGAATTTCGTCCTCCTGTTCCAGGCTTCGCCCAACGCTTGAAAAGATCCTCTGCGCGACTGCTTCCGACATGCCTTAACCCCTGCTATTCACGTGTCATATAACTGAAAAAGCACTGCGTCAAACGCAGTGCTTTTCTCGATGGCTTATTGATCGGAGGGCGGCTGGTATAGCTCGTCCGGCATCTGATTCTCGACGCCTTCGCGCTCCAGCGTTTCCTTGTATTCCTTGCGCAGGTAAGGATCTTCCATCCAGTAAGGAATGGCTGTGCCGCCTTCGTGCAGATCGATGGCGGTGTAGTCAGTATGCTTTTCCCCTGGAGGCCCCGGATCACGGCCCGGGTTGTGCGGTCCGAACCAGGCCGTCAGGCGGAAGGGTTCTTTGGACACACTGAAGTGCTGGTGATACCAACGCGCTCCGCCAGGTGCCGCTGTCACCATGCCGCCGGGCTCGTAGTCCAGTCTGCGAACCTGATCACCATAACCGTCTTTCCAGGGCGTTGGCCCCAGGTGCTCCGGCCAGGTATAGGTGTATCCCTTGCCTTTCAGGCAGATCAGGATTGCCGCGGACGTATGAGCGTGCGCCTTCGAGTAGCGACCGTTTTCATGCTGACCAATCCAGTAATAGAAGGTGTTCTGAGTCATGAACGGCTCGACGCGGCGGTAGCCCGGGGAACGCCGGTTATCCAGAGGCAGCTCGCAGTTGATTGCATCGGGCAGGAAATTGGTGCGGCGCATGGCCAGACCGCGGACCGGGTCCGGTTCAATTTCGTCGTGCTCTTTGTAGAAATCATCGGCGCTGCTGAACCTGTCGTGGAACACGTAGGGGTTGTTAAACACGGCGTCGATGTTCTGCAGCGCGTTAATGACGACAGGGGCCGTTGTGCCAGCCTGCAGGAGAGCGCTGTCGTTGGTGGCGTTCACAATCCGATGCCAGGCGTTCATCGGGATGGAGAATATCGAGCCTTTCTGCCATTCGAACACATGCTTCTTGTTCTCGCCTTCAAGCCAGACTTCGGTGGAACCCCGACCCTCGACCACCAGGTAGATTTTTTCAAACATGTGCTTTTCGGGGTGCAGTGCGCCGGCTGGTGGAACCTCGACCACATAGCAGCCCCATTTACCTTCCGTGCCGTAGAGCTGGATGTAGCTGCCCTTGCCGCCGGTTCGCTTCCAGGGAGCGAGAGGCAGATTGCGGACATTCTTGATTCCCAGGTCGCGAAATACCGGAATGCCCTCTTCTTCCATAAACTTGTCGTAGGCTGTGGCGAGTTTCGTGAACTTTCCGAAACCGGCTTTTTTGCCCCCTGAAGGCTCGTTCCACTGTTTACTCGACATTAGCGACTCCTAAAAGTGCGATATTTTATTGTGCGTTCACGGTTCATGTATTGGTTCATTTATTCATGCCCCGTGGCTAAAGACAAATGACCTTTCTTACGATTTCCATAACAAAAATGGTATGTCATTTCTGGGTTGATCACGGCGGCTGTCAGGCCAGCATCCAGCCCGCCAAACCCACGCCTGCGGCGCCCAGAACGATGAACGCCGGTTCCGGGCTGCGCCACCCGACCCATATCGCAATTGCAAGGATCGCTCCTATCTCGATTGGCGTCAGTGCTATCGGCTTGGCTAGATTCCAGGCCGCTGCCGAGATCATGCCCGCGATGACAAATCCGGCAGGAAGGCTGATTCTCTTGATCACCGGCTGTAATCGATCAAACCAGTAGGTGACTGCGCCGGCGCCAACGAGAGTCGGCAGGATAATTCCGATAATGGCCGCGAGGGCACCTGGCAGTCCGTACATGTAATAGCCGATGCCCGATAGAAATCCGGCCTTTGGGCCGGGGCTGAGATAGCCCAGGGCCAACGCCCAGGAAAACAGAGAGGGCTCAAGCAAGCCCGAATTAACCCAGCGATCCTGAATGATCGCAAGCGGACCATTGCCGCCACCCAGCGAGAACAGACTGCTGAAACTGATCAGCAGAAGGATATCCAGAAAACCAACCGTGTCTGAGGTCATGACTCGTTTTCCTCTCCGGGCCTGATCAGCCAGATGCCGAGCGCCAGTCCTGCCAGTGCGGACAAAATCAACGGTGCGCCGAGAATAGCTGAGGCTGCCACCGATGCGCCGATACCTATGCCAATGGTTCGCTGTCGTGGGGTAACCCGGGAACTTCGAATCTGGTGAATCGCATTGCCAAAAAGCAGCCCTATGACACCGATACCAACCGTTCGCGTGAGGGTAGGCATTGGGCCGCCCAGAACGTCGGGGTTCAGCACAATGGCACCGCCAAGAACGCACAGTGCAGGTGGTGCCATGATCGAAAAAAGTGCGACGATGCTTCCCGTCCAGCCGCGCAAACGGAAACCCACCATGCCACCGAACGCCAGGAATTTCGGGGCAGGGATAAGAGTCGCTGCCACCATGAGTGCTTTCTGATCCTCGACCGTCAACCAGGCTCTTTTGATGACGAGTTCCCGCTCGAGCTTTTGAGTGCCGGCCCAGAGTCCCCCAAACGAAGTGGCCCCGATCTTGAACAGGATCAAACTCAGCGTTGCGAGCGAAACCCGTGAGTTCTGGATCGGCTCGATTCGAGATGCGACGGATTGACCGGCAGGGTCATTGGTCATGGTCTTCGACCAGAATTCCCGCTTGCTTGAACGTCACGCTTGGCTCGGACTGTTCTTTAAGCATTGGCGAAGCATCGTGGGAGGCCTCGGCCAGATCGTCTGGGTGCGGGTGACGTGGCTCTTCGCCCTCCGGGTGGACGTGAATATGGCTGTGGGCATGAACATGGGGATGTCGATGAAGAACGGACTTAATAAGTGTGCCATTTTTCAGGATCACGGCACGGTTTGCCAGGCGCTCAACGAAGGCGGCATCGTGGGAGATGAACACCATCGCCAGCGGAAGCCGAAGCCGAAGCAGGTGCTCAGTCAGCAGCTCCTGCGTGGCTTCGTCGAGCCCGGTGGTTGGCTCGTCCAATAGCAGGACGTCCGGTTCCATGGCCAGCACGGTGGCCAGAGCGACCAACCGCTTTTCGCCCCCGGACAATTTGTGGGTGATCCGGTCGGAAAAACTGCCAATGCCCAGTTCATCCAGTGTGCGGCGTGCAATGGCCAGGGCCTCGGGTCCGGACCGTCCGAGGTTCAGCGGCCCAAATGCCACGTCTTCAAGCACGGTCGGGCAGAACAACTGGTTGTCCGAGTCCTGGAAAAGCAGTCCGGCGCGAGCACGAACTTCGCGGAAATCAGCTTCGCTGCGCCGGGGCTTCCCAAAAGCAACGACACGCCCGGAGGACGGGAGGTTCAGTCCGACCATCATTTCCAGCAGTGTGGTCTTGCCGGCGCCATTGGCGCCTAGAATAGCCACCCTTTCGCCGGGGTGCAGTTCGAACTCAACGTCGCTCAGAAGCGTACGGTTTCCAACCTTAAAACAGAGATGATCGAGGGACAACAGAGGCTGAATCACAGCAGAAGCTCCAGAGTAACAAGTGTGCCGAGAGTGGGCAGAGCGACGCACAGCATCAGGCTATCCCTCCATTGCCAGTAAAGCTCATTGATCAGAAAGAAACGGCCATCGAATCCGCGACATTTCATTGCCGCCATTACGCGTTGGGATCGTTCCAGGCTCCGCACCAGTAGCATGCCAAGCAGATTGCCAAGGCTGCGCCAGGTGTGGAAATTGCTGCCCGGCATAAAAGCTCGGGCGCGCATGGCACGGCGCAGGCTCTGGTACTCCTGGTGAAGCACGCTGATATAGCGGACGGTAAGAAGAAACAGGTGAACCAGCTTTGGTGGCACGTGAAGCCGGGCCAGAGCGTGGCCAAGAACAACCGGCTCGAGAGTGCCAACCAGGGCAAGCAGCATGAGCACCACTGAGTTGGCTTTGAGGGCAATCGTTAGGGCCAGTGTCAGGCCTTCTTCAGTGGCGGTCAGCGGCCCCAGTGTAAACACGGCAGCTCCCGGCGTGGTAAACGGCAGCAGAGCAAGCATCACCAGCATGAAAGCTTCCAGCGCCAAAATGCGGTTAAGTAATAGTGACGGGCGAAGCCCGGCGGCAAGGGCGGTCGCGATTGCAATCATCAGCGCCGCTGTGAGCAATGCCGGGTGATTCAGACTGACCGTCACCAGCGAAAACAGCATCGCCGTAATGATTCGGGTTCTGGGGTCGCGTTGGGTCAACCAGCTTAGCTGGTCGTCGCCCAGTTGCAGGGTTAATCCGTTCATGAGCCGGCCCCGCGTTTTTGGTGCCACCAGGCCGCCAGCCCAAAGATCCCGAAGATGTAACCAATTCCCCCAACAATGTCTTGCAGCCGGACGCTTTCTTCGTAGGCGATCATCTGTTCCCGCAGCGGTCGGACCTGGCGCGCTACAGCGGCCTCAACGATTGCAGACAGTCCGGAGTGGCTGGGTTCTTGGGCGTTGGCTGAGACCGCTGTAGACGAGCTATCCTGATTGGACGGTAGCGCTTCATTGCCGGTCAACTCAGCGGCGGTCACCAGCCACTTGGCAAGGTGTCCGTCTCCGGTATCGGCGACAATAATGTGGTCTTCCATTGAGGTGGCCTGGTAGCTGAACTTACCTTCAGCATCGGGTGTGAGGTTGTCCAGCAAATGCCCGTCGGCATTCATGACTCGAACGCTGGCCCCCGATGCGGGCGTGCCGCCAACAAAGTAGGTGTTGCCGGTGATGCTATTGCCTTCGGCAAACGCAAATACTTTCAGCAAATGGGCCTGCGCAATCGGGCTGACCAATGCCACCAGAAGTATCGTCAGTATCCTAGACCTGACCATAGGCAGCCTCGCGCATGAACAGCAACTCGGGTGCAACACGCTTGATGAAGGACAAGGTTGCACCGGTAACCACGGCTTCGACAAACGCCAGTGGAATAAAGGTCGCCAGCAGGATTTTCGCCGCCGGAACAAATGCATTGCCGCTCATGGCAAGGGCAGCGCAAAGCAAAAGGCCCGTCATGGCAACCGCCGAAGCCCCGCCAATAGCGCCGATCACGAACGCGCCTTTTGGGTTCGAATGGCGCAGGAAGCCGCGAAGAAAGAGCGCACACACCAGTGCCGGTAAGACGATGTTCATGGCGTTAACCCCCATCACCAGCAGGCCGCCGTAACCGAAGAAAACGGCCTGCAATATCAGCGCGATTAGGATGGCTGGCACCGCTGCCCAACCCAGTAGCAAGCCCATTAACCCGTTCAGCAGCAGGTGCACACTACTAACCCCGACCGGAACGCTGATCAGCGATGCGACGAAAAACGCAGCAGCCATCACTGCAGCCTGAGGAATCTGCTCTGACCTCAGACGATGCACCGCAACCGTCACCGCTGCCACGGTCACGACGGCACCACCAATCAGAATTGGGGTGGCGAGAACGCCATCAGGTATGTGAGCCATATCAGATCCTCTAGTCCATCTCGCGTGCGTGAACCCAGATCAGCGCTCCGGATTCCACGGGGACCTGCTTGCCTTCTGGATTTGTCATGCTACCTGGGGCTTCAAGTAAGGCGGAAAAGCCCCACCAACCAGCGCGCGGCATGGCGTAGCTGAAAACGCCGTTGGCATCCGCCCGGACGACCTGTGTGGCGTAAACGTCATTAGGAACATCCAGTGAACCATCGTTGCGCCACTCCACTTCCACTTCCGCAAAGGGGACTGGCTCTCCCTCCTGCTTGACGATGCCGGTAAATAAATTGCCGGCCCAAAGGCCATAAGGGCGCGTGAGTGGCGTGATTTCAACGGGGAAACCCACCTCGGCCTGCCAGTTTTCTTTTCCGCCAAACGCGGGTACCACGGTCTTGGTGTAGTGGACGATCATCAACCCTTCGGCAGGTTCCCAGTATGGTGCTGGCTCCAGGTAGAACACCAAGTCACCGGGGCCTTTAATGGTGTAATTCGCCATAAAGCTTTGCGGTGCGCTGCCGGTGTTGGCCGTAAGCTGTGACATGAGGTCTTGTTTGCCGGACACAGTAAGCACGCCAAACTGCCTGGGTGTGTCCATGGCCATCACCGGGCCGCCGCTCATTGGGTGGGTAAACTGAAGTTGAAGACCCAACTGGCGCCCCGTAGCCTGGGTGACAATGTCGGTGTCGGGAATTAATTCCTGAAAATGCGCCTGGGCGCCGCTTGCCAATCCGAGGGCGATAACCACGCCTAACAAACACTGCCGGGCTCGAGGTGACGACATGAGAAACTCCAGATAGTTTTCTTTGCTTGTTTAGTAAAACTCGTCGAAATGAATCTGTTCAGGCGGAACCTTCAGGTCGAACAGCAGTTTTTGAACGGCTTGCGCCATGGGCGGTGGACCGGCAAAGTAGATCTCTTTATCGCGGATGCTGTCGCCAAAAATTTCATGGGCTACGTCATGCACGAAACCGGTGTGGCCATCCCAGTCGGCGTCCTCTGGACCAGGGTTGGAAATAGCGGCGTGGAAACGGATACGATCTCCGAAGCCCGGCAACTCTTCCAGAAACTCGCGGCCACAGACATCCCGGGTCGCTCTGCCGCCGAAGACGAAATCGATCTGGCGGCCTTTCAGCTTGTCGCTGACAGCCGCAGCCCGGGTAATGGAAACCATGGGTGACAATCCGGAGCCGCCGGCCAGACACAAGATGTCTCGCGGGGCATCCTCCCGTAAAAAGGCGGTGCCGTAGGGCCCGTCCAGTTTGATGGTGTCGCCGGTATTTACCCGATCAAACAGACAGGTTGTGGCAGCACCGTTTGGTACGCGCTTGATCTGGAAGTGCCACTCCGAGCCTTCTTTGGTGACGTTGCTCATGGAGTAAGCGCGTCCGCCGTCAACACCGGGAAGGCCAAGAAGTGCGTATTGGCCGGGAAGGAAGGGGGTGGGTGTTTTGAGTTCAAAAAAGAACTCGCTGATGTCGTGGGTAATGGTGCTTTTCGCTTTCAGCGTCATCTCAGTGCGCGCTGGCAGAATCTCTGGCGTGTAGGCGTCGTCAAACCTCAGTTTTATGCGACAGTCCCCTTTCGGGTGAGCCTGGCAGCCCAGATAACGGTTGCGCTTCAGATCCCGCTCGCCCCATGCGGGGGCGTCTTCTCGTGCGTGTTCTACCTCGCCGTCCAGCAGCTGAAAGCGACAGTTGCCGCAGGATCCAACGTTGCAGGCGTAGGGAAAACCCTTGCCTGCCCGCAGCGCTGCTCTGAGTATGGTGTCATCCTGCTCGCATTCGAACGACTGCTCTTCTGTTTTACCTTCGACTGTGATTTGCACCATGTTGGCTGATTCCCACTATTTTTGTCATGTGTGTAGATCCGGCTGATCCGAGATGTAGCCGAGGCGAAGGGAAATAGCCTGGGCTGTTTCCACCACGCGGCGCGAGAGCATCTCCATTCTTTTGGCATCAACGCGCTGATCAGGTACGGTCACGCCGATCGCGGAAGTGACGCTGCCATCGGCGTTGCGCACCGGAGCGGCGACGCAGATAGCGCCAAGCTTCGCGTTCTCTTCTTCAGCGGCAAATCCGTCGATCCGGATCCGCTCAATTTCTTTGTAGAGTTCTTTTCGTCTGGCGGCTGACAGACGCGGCTCTGTGCCGATGAGCATTTCCTTGATCTTGTCTTCATTCTGGAACGCGATCATTACCATGCCCAGCGCACTGTCCACAGCCAAGGCAGACATCCCGAGCCTGGGTCTCAGTCGAACCGCTTCCGGGCTCTCAAAATCGTAGATGTAGGTGATCGAGTGGCCTTTCAAAACGGCCAATTCGACGTTTTCCCGAACTTCATCCCGCAGATCGGTCAGCAGATCTTTTGCAACGCTGGTTACTGACAGGCGCTGTCTGACCAGCGCACCGAGCGAGAACAGCCCCAACCCAAGACGGTATCGTTCAGTGACCGGGTCTTGCTCCAGCAGCCCCTCTGCCAGAAGTGTGGTAGCAAGGCGGTGAACCGTACTCTTCGACGCTTTCAGTTGGCGCGAAAGGGTACTGATTCCAAGCTCGGCGTTTTCCTCATTAAAGACCTTTAGCAGTCGGATGGCCGCAGCCACCGAAGACAGCCTGGTGCCGTCTTTTTTACCTTCTGCTTTTTCTTCCGCAGGTTTTGCAACTATGGTCTTTGTGTTTTTGGCGCTAGTTTTTACTTTCTGATTGCTGTTCATAAACGAAATCCTCCTCGACAACCTTGTGTCCGTTTTACGTGTCTTTGCGTTGGTATTATTGCGATCAAGGCAATTATACCTGCATCCAAGCGACAGGTCGTCCAGGTGCGCCTAGAGAGTTTCAACAGATCAAAGCAGCGCCATTACATCGTTATTCTCAACAACAACTTCGTAGGTTTTGATCGGCACCATGCACGGTGGCGCGACGACTTCCCCGGTTCGGATATCAAAGGCGCCGTTGTGGAAGTCGCATTCAATGACGCAGCCGTCGAGATAGCCTTCAGACAGCGAGCCCGGACCATGGGTGCAGCGGTCGTCGGTCACATAAAACTGCCCATCGACGTTGTAGACCGCCAACTCCAAATCATCGATCTCTACCAGCAACGCGCTACCGGGCTCAACGTCGTCAGTACCGCACAGTCGAGTTGGTGTTGGGTTATCTGTCATGTGATCACTCCTGTTAGTTGACGCCCCTATTTTTGCCATGTAAATTTAAAAAATCAAGAACAGCGTTCCGCATAAAGGAATAAATGTTGAATTTGTCGGGGTGGAGGTCGGCGATCAGGTAGACGTAACGCCCTGAAACTCACCCACCCGATTCCTTCAGAAACTGAAAACTGAGCTTTGGAGAACCGGTAAATGTTGCGCCAAGAAGTCAATGAGTTGCTCACCCAAACTGGCCCGGATGCGGCCATGGGTAAAATGTTCCGTCAATACTGGATTCCTGCATTGCTGGCGGAAGAGTTGCCGGAAGACGACTGCCCGCCGGTCAGGGTCAAGCTTTTGTCGGAGCGACTGATCGCTTTTCGCGATTCCGATGGCAAGTACGGCCTGATGGACGAATTCTGCGCCCACCGCGGCGTCTCGCTTTGGTTTGGTCGTAACGAGGAAGGCGGGTTGCGTTGCCCTTATCACGGCTGGAAGTACGACACTAACGGCCAGTGTATTGAAGTGCCGTCCGAGCCTGCAGACAGCGGCTTCTGTGAAAAGATCAAGCTACAGGCCTATCCACTGGTCAAGATCGGAGACATTCTTTGGACCTACATGGGGCCGAAGGAAAGCCAGCCACCTTATCCAGAGTTTGAGTTTGCAACCGTGCCCTCAGAGCAGACGTTTAGCTCCAAGCGGTTCCAGGAATGCAACTGGCTGCAGGCGATGGAAGGCGGAATCGATTCCAGCCACGTGTCGTTCCTCCACAGCGGCAGTCTGAACACGGACCCGCTGTTCAAGGGGGCTCGCGGCAACCAGTACAACATCGCGGACAAAATGCCGTTCTTCGAAGTGGTCAAGCACGAGGGCGGATTGTATGTGGGCGCGCGACGGAACGCCGAGGATGGCAAGTACTACTGGCGCATTACGCCATGGGTAATGCCGTGTTTCACGATGGTGCCACCGCGAGGGGATCACCCCATCCATGGTCACTTCTGGATTCCGATTGATGATGAGAGCTGCTGGGCCTGGAGCTTCGACTATCACCCGACGCGGGCTCTGTCTGATGTCGAGATGGAAGCTCTGGAAGCGGGAAAAGGCGTGCACTGTGAATACGTGCCCGGCACATACATCCCGAAAGCGAACAAGACCAACGACTACCTGATTGATCGCCAGGCTCAGAAAGAGGGGCGCACCTACAGCGGCGTTGAGGGCATTGCGATTCAGGATTCGTCGCTGCAAGAGAGCATGGGTCCGATTGTGGATCGCACCAAGGAGAATCTGGTGTCCACCGACAATGGCGTAATCATGGCGCGTCAGATGCTGCGCAAAGCCGTTACGGCTCTGCGGGACAAGGGGGTGACGCCTCCTGGCGTGGACCCCGCGCATCACCGCACTCGTTCGGTATCGGTGGTTCTGCCTCCTGAACAAGCATTTGAAGATGTCTGCAAACAGGATCTCGAGGCGGCTCCGGGTAAACCGCACACTTCGGTCTAAAGGCGGCGGGCGCTCAGGCGCCCGGCCCCAAAAGAGTGGCAAAGTTTATGGTTAGTCAATCTGTCAAAGCAACGACCGCAGCCGAAAGCCGCTTTCGAATCAGCAACCCGAACTCCAAAGGGCGTTCATCTCTGGTGCTGGGGCTGGAAGCGTCATCTGCGGACCTGCTTGCCAACGTCGCAAGCCGGGTGTGGAGCGGTGCCCGGTTTCGGACGGTGATTCAAACTGGCGGTGTACAGGAAAACGATCTGGTTCTCCAGGCGCCCGACGGGAAGCAAAGCAAACTGTCGGACGAACTGGTCAATGCCGATGTGGTGGTCATGTTTGCCTGTAGCGGGGACCCGGCGCAAGCCGCGGCCGTAGTGGGCGAGGCCGCCTTCGGACGTCGTAAGATGACGGCGGGTTTCGTGCTTGATGAGCATAATGATCGGCAGGGTCTTGAGAAAACCCTGTCGGCCTTGCGGCCCTTCGTAATATCACTGGTCGTTGGTCCAGACGCGGAGTCTTTTGGTGAGACCCTCGAAGCCATTCGGGCTTGACCCATTGGCGCTCGACAACGCCGGCATGCATTCAGGAGTACCTACATTGACGACTTCAGCAGCAACGGTATCCGAGTTCACCCATCAGCTCATCCAGGGCATCGGAGTGCTTGAACGACTTGGAATTATTGATTTTAACGGTCATTTCAGTGTTCGGCTGCCCGACGGTCGTATCCTGATCAACAGCGGTGACTCTGTTCGCAGTGCGCTAACGCCTGCTGATTTCGTGACTGTGGGTCCCGATGGTGAGCTTGATCCCAAGCAGCCTCGCCCCCCCGCCGAGCTTCCGTTGCACCTGGCAGTCTACAAAGCTCGCCCGGACGTCAAATCCGTGGTCCATGGACATCCGAAATGGTCAACCTTGCTGACCAGCGCCGGCCAGCCCTATGAGGTGATGTTGGCGCAGGGTGCGCTTCTGGGTGACATCCCGGTGTTTCCGTCACCGCGGTCGGTAAATAACGAGGAAATTGCAGTTCAGGTCGCGGAAACCCTGGGTGAGGGCAAAGCTGCGCTGCTTCGTGCGCACGGTTCGGTCGTGGCCGCAGACGATGTGCTGGAAGCTACGGTGATGGCAATTTACCTTGAGCTCAATGCTGAGCGACAGGTGCTGGCAGCGCCCCTGGGCGGTGGCTATGTCTTCTCAGAAGCGGAAACCGAAGGCGCCCGAAAAGGCTTGGCCAAACGAGGCCTGTTCGAGAAATGCTGGAACTACTACATCGCAAAATTCGATCTAGGTTAACGAGACCACAATAAAAGACAAGAGGTGACGCCATGTGTGGTGAATTTGAAGAAGAAGACTATATCGATGACCAGTTATTCGGTCGCCTGCTGCAAATGGCAAGCAAGTATGGCGTGTCGCCTGTCCAGGCTGACGAGACCACGCCCTCGGACCTGTCGACACAAGAGGCTCGAAGCTCCTATATGTCTGGGCTCTTTCAGGCAGGCCTGACACGTGCGGTGAATGATGCCAACAACCTGGCCATGGGTGAGCGCATGGATGCGGTTGCCGGTCAGGCGATTGCGTTTGCGCGGCTCGCGGGGTTTCTGGCCGGCCAACTCCCGCCAGGTGCCGATGTGCTTCGCCCAGTAATTGATGCCTTGATGGAGGGGCATCGGGAACCTGCCGAGTGGGGAGTTTCGGCCCATGACCACCACCATCAGCATGATCATGCGCACCAACATTGAGATGGCGCTAAGCATGACTTCCTGTGATTTCTAGAACCAATCGCCAGTGGCTGATTGCCCTGGTTCGAGACGGTTTTGGCAGGAGTTTCTGGTGGTTTTTGGCGTTCGCGATCGTAATGGGCGTGGTGTGTCACCAGCTATTGGGCCCCCAGGCTTTTCAGGCCGCGCTCCAGGAAGACATTCAACTACTGGCGGGAATGCTGCCCCGCGTCATTGCGGCTCTGACGGTGGCAGGAATGGTCTGGGTCTTGCTGCCACGGGAACGATTTTCGCGCCTGATTGGCAAGGAAAGTGGCATGCGGGGTCTGGTCATCGCCACTGCGGCCGGGATTATCACCCCTGGCGGGCCGGCTTCCGCTTACCCACTGCTGGCGGTGATGGGTGGTGCTGGCGCCGATCGGGGTGCGCTGATCGCCTATATCACCAGTTGGGCAATCCTGGGGGTGCAGCGAATTCTGATATGGGACCTCCCGTTCATGGGGGCAGACTTCAGCCTGATGAGATTCCTGATCTGCTTGCCTTTACCGATCTTGGCGGGCTTGATCGCGCGCTGGCTTCCTTTGCCACTGTCGCTGCTGGAAGAGCGACCGGCGCAGAGCGTTTTGAAGTCATCCGCAAAGGCTTCCGGAAAAGGGGTGTCTGATCCGTGATATCCATCGGCACGGCAATCGTTTACGGAGCGCCAATTGTGCTTGGCAGCTACGCACTGTCACGCCGGGATGGCACGTTTCAGCAGGGTCTCGTGCGGGCCGTGGAGCAGTTTGTAAAGCTGGTGCCCAGAATGTTTTGCGCCCTGGTGGCTGCAGGGTTTGTTGCCAAGCTGATTCCCACCGCTTTCATCAGCCGTTTCCTGGGTGATGAGGCAGGCATGACCGCGATTCTTATCGGCACGGTCACAGGGCTGGTCATCCCTTCCGGGCCAGTGGTCGCATTTTCCATAGCGGCGACCTTTGCCAAGGCCGGGGCAGCGGATTCAGCGCTCGTTGCTTTCATCACGGCCTGGACGCTTTTCGCCATTCACCGTGTTGTGATTTACGAAATTCCATTGTTGGGCCTGTCATTTTTAAGACTACGGCTGTTGTCCGTGTTTTTACTGCCGTTGCTTGCAGGTGCAATGACGATGGGCGCTCAGCAATTGTGGGCAGGCATCGGCAGTTATTGAATCGGCCCTGTATTTCGCGGGCTTAAGGTGTGGGTTTTGGCGTTTCCGGGACCCTCAAAATGACCGAGGAGCAGAGTAATGAAAGTAAGCATTATAGGTGTTGGGGATATGGGACGGGACATTGCCGTTCACGTGCGGGACAAAGGGCACGACGTTATCGCTTACGACATCAGTGAAGAAAGACGGTCGGATGTTGCCAAAAACGGTATCAAAGTGGTTGAAAGCCTGGCGGAAGCCGTGGCCAAGGCCGAAGTTCACCTGGTGATCGTTGCAACCGACGAGCAGTCCGAAACGGTGACCCGCGAGATACTTGAATCCGGCCCGGCAGGTAGCACCGTGGTTATCCTTGCCACCAACAGCCCGAAAACCATGCAGGTGCTGGCTGCAGAGTGCGAGGACAAGGGGCTGGGTTTTGTGGACGCGCCGGTCGTTTTCGGGCGTCAGGGTGCCAAAGAAGGCCAGTTGGGCAGTCTCTGTGGCGGGGACGACAAGCAGGTGGCAAAAATTACGCCGGTGCTTGAGTCCTACAGCAAAGCTGTGCATCACGTGGGCCCTGTGGGTTCCGGCCAGGTCGCCAAGGCCTGCAACAACATGCTGCATTGGGCGGCCTGTGTCGCCAACTTCGAAGTTCTGTCGCTGGCCAAACGTTACGGTATCGACGCTCAGCAAATGCGCGAGACTCTTATCGAATGCCCCGGCACCAACGGTACGCTGGTCCGCTGGGATGACACCCGTTTCACCTGGCACGAGAAAGACATGGATTTGGCTCTGGATCTTGCCCAGGACGGTGGGCTGCCGTTACCGCTGTTTGGCCAGGTCGATCAGCTCGTCAAGCACCTCGACGCCACGAAAGTGAAAAATCTTCTTTATGGTCCGGAGACCGAGTACTTGGGCCAGAACATCAAGCCGCTGTCCAAAGAGGAAGGCGGACTCAACTAACAAAAACAATCAGGAGCCAATATGAGTGCCCAAGACGATACCAAGTACAAAAAATATCAGTCTGACGTCATTGTAGACTTGTTGCACGAGTACGACTTTCCCTACATCGCGATGAATCCGGGGGCCAGCTTTCGCGGGCTCCACGATTCGATCATTAACTACGGCAAGAATCAGCCAGAGATGCTGTTGTGTCAGCATGAAGAAATTGCCGTGCAGATTGCTCATGGTTATGCACGCGCAACCAATAAGCCAATGGGCGTGATTCTGCACAACCTGGTCGGGCTACTGCACGCCCAGATGGCGATTTACTACGCCAATCTGGATCGTGCCCCGATCTTTATTATGGGCGCCACCGGGCCCATGGATGAGGGCAAACGCCGTCCGCACATCGACTGGAGCCATACTGCGCTGATTCAGGGTGAGTCGGTGCGTAACTACACCAAGTGGGACTATCAGCCCACGGCGATTGAGGGTGTGCCAGACAGCTTCATGCGAGCTTATTCCACCATGGTGACCCAGCCCCAGGGGCCGATTTACATGTGTTACGACGCCTGGCTGCAGGAAAAGCCGCTGGACGGCACTTTAGATCTGGGCATGCCGCCAGCAGGGATGACCAAGCAGCCCGCGCTGATGGGGGCGGATCCGGCGATCTTGGAAAAAATTGTCGACAAGCTGCTCGCCGCCAAGAACCCGCTGATACTCGCCGAATATGTCGGCCGCCATGACGACGGTTTCGACAATCTGGTCGCGCTGGCGGAAACCCTGGGCGTGCCGGTTTGGGATATCAACGACTCACTGTGTTTCCCCAACCGTCATCCACTGTGTGCGTCGATGGACAAGGAAGCGCTGCGCAAAGCGGACCTGATTCTTGGTATTGACGTGCGGGACTGGGAAAAACCGACCGCTCACCTGGAAAGCACCACCCGTGTGGTGACTTCACTGGTTCCTGAAGACTGCGAATGGATGGAGGTCGGTTTTGGCGAAATCGGCATGTCTTCCTGGGCGATGGATTACGGCCGTTACCAGCCTAAAATCCTGAGCGCGCTTGGGGATCCCGCCCTGGCCATGCCGGAAATGACGCGCATCGGCCAACGTCGCCTGGAGGCTGACGCAGCACTTGCGAAGCGAATCGAGGAGCGCAAGGAAGTTCTGGGTCGACGCCATGATGAGGTGTGGGCCAAGTGGCAGGAAGACGCCCGTGTGGATTGGGACAGCGAGCCTCTGGCTCTTGGCCGTCTGGCGAGCGAAGTATGGGACGTGATTCAGGACGAAGACTGGGTGTGTGCCACCGGAACGCTCCGGAATTGGGCTCGCAAGATCTGGGACTTTGACAAGCCTTACCGGCATGCCGGCAAGTCCCTGGGCACTGCGACCCAGATTGGTATGTCCATTGGTGTTGGACTGGCCTACAAAAATACCGACAAAGTCGTGGTTGCCCTCCAGCCGGACGGCGACCTGATGTTTGATGCCGGCGCGCTTTGGACGGCGGCCAAACATGAAATTCCGTTGCTGATCATCATGTTCAACAACCGGGCCTACTACAATGACTGGGAACATCAGGTCCGCATGGCAAAGCAGCGCGGCACCGATGAATCCAAGGCGCACATCGGAATGGATCTGTTCGGCCCTGACCCGGACTTTGGAACCATTGCCCAGGGCATGGGGTGTTATGGCGAAGGTCCCATTACCAAGCCTGAAGAGGTAGCACCGGCGATTCGCCGCGCGCTGGCCGAAGTCAAGAAGGGTCGTCCGGCACTGGTGGATATTGTCACTGTTCACCGATAGCGCGGAACCAGTCGGCAAGTCGTCGTTTGGCTTGCCGGCCTATTCACGCTGTTGGTTGGTACACATTCTGTTGGTCACGACAAATTCTAGGAGGGTACTAACGTGGTTTCATCGAATTCTCAGGTTTCTACAGGTCGCCCTTGTTTTGCGACGCCAGCAGGCAAGCTGGCCGGTTATCTCGCTCATCCCAGTGATTCTGAGAGACACCCTGCCGTGCTGGTTATCCATGAGAACACCGGCCTGAATTCACACATCGAAAAAGTGGTCGAGCGCTTTGCGGAAGAAGGTTTTGTCGCTTTTGCTCTGGATGCTCTGGCGCTGCAAGGCGGTACGCCGGAGGATGAAGATGAAGCACGCGCAGCCATCGGTAGCCTGGATAGTGAAGAAAACCTGAACAATTACCTGGCCAGTCTGGACTATCTGCGGCATTTGCCGGGTTCAAACGGTAAAGTCGCCAGCGTTGGCTTTTGTTGGGGCGGGAAAGTGTCGGGAGAGCTCGCTGTGGCCGATCAGAACCTTGATGCCGCGGTCATTTATTACGGCAAGTCGCCGGATTCGAGTCAGGTGCCTGCCATCAATGCACCGCTCCTGCTTCATTACGGCGAGCAGGACGAGCGTATCAATGCCACGGTTCCAGACTTCCAGGCGGCTCTGGAGAAACACGGCAAACGTTTTAGCCTGCACATGCATAAAGGGGCGGGTCACGCCTTCAATAACGAGACTCGGGCGGATCGCTATGATCCGAATGCCGCTGCTGAGTCGTGGAAGCTTACGATTGCATTTCTGGGATCTGAGCTCGCATAAACCTCTGGATTCCTGATCCGCCTGTCTCACACGGGGCGTCCGCAGTCGGGCCCCCGTTGAGCGCTTCGCCCCGCGTTCTCTGCTTCATAATCTTTTCTATATGTAAAAATCAGCAAGTGTAAATTTACATATAGCTGCGGGTAATCAAAACTCTTTGAAAACTCCAAGAGAAGTATCCCGTTCCATGAACATTAATGCGCTACCCGTTCGCGGGGGTTATCTCAATTACCAGCTTGAGGGCTCGGAATACAGACCTCTGGTGGTGTTCTCGAATTCGCTCGGGACTGATGCACGCATCTGGTCGTCGGTGGTTGAGTTATTGAGTAATCAGTACCGGTTTCTGCGTTATGATATGCGCGGTCACGGGCTATCTACCTGCGAGGGTGGAACGTCATTGCAGGAACACGTTGATGATCTGATTCACCTTTTGGATGAGCTCAGTGTCAGCCAGGCTTACCTGTGCGGCCTTTCTTTCGGGGGCATGGTTGTGCAAGGAGTGGCCAGCCGGCGCCCTGACCTTGTGAAAGGGCTCATTCTTTGTGCAACGGCGCCGCGCATCGGCACGCCGGAAATGTGGAATCAGCGGATCGACGAGGTGAGCAAGCAGGGCATCGCTTCGATCCAGGATGCGGTGCTTGAGCGATGGTTTAGTTACGATTATCCCTTGCACAATCCAGCCCAGTTCGCTATCTGGAAAAACATGCTCTCGCATACGCCAACGGAAGGCTACATCAATACCTGTGCAGCGCTACGTGACGCGGATAACAGCGAAATCTGCAGCCGTTTGTCGCTGTCAACGCTCTGTATTGCTGGGGATCAGGACGGTGCAACCCCGCCATCAGTGGTAGAATCGATGGCACAGCTTATTCCGGACGCCCGGTATGAGCTGATTCCAGGATCCGGTCATCTTCCCTGCATTGAACAGCCAGCTGCGCTTGCAACGTTGGTGGACCGGTTTATTGCCAGCCATGGAAAGCATGAGTGCCGGTTTGAGCGAGGCATGAGCGTGCGGCGCTCGGTGCTGGGGTCGGCTCATGTGGATCGGGCTGAAGCCAACAAGACTTCGTTTGACGAGCCATTCCAGACGTTCATCACTGAGTCCGCATGGGGATCGGTATGGAGTCGGCCGGGCCTGAGTAAGCGGGATCGTAGCCTGATCACCATTGCGATGATGGCTGTTCTGGGTCACGAAGATGAGCTGGCGATGCACATCCGCGCTACTGCAAACACTGGCGCAACGATGTTTGAGGTGCGAGAAGTTCTGCTGCAAGTGGCTATTTACGGGGGGGCTCCGGCTTCTAACAACGCCATGAAAATTGCGAAACAGGAATACGCAAAAATGGCGGAAGTGGCCGCGATTAAACAGGAACAGGGCAAATGAGTGTATTGAGTGGGCGCGATTGGAAATCTCAGCCGCCCTACATTGACCAGGGTTATAAATCGACGTCCCTGCGAGGTCCTTCGCGTAGCCTGGTAAAAATTGATCCCGAATTGGCAGAGATGACAGGGCCTGCCTTTGGCGACGAGGTTATTGGTAGTCTTGATCATGACCTCACCCGCAATGGCAGAGTGAACGGCGAACCGCTGGGCGAGCGAATTGTCGTGACCGGGCGCGTGCTCGATGAGAATGGCCAAAGCCTTCCCAATACGTTGATTGAAGTCTGGCAGGCAAATGCTGCCGGCCGCTATATTCATAAAAAAGACCAGCACGATGCGCCTGTTGACCCGAATTTTCTCGGAGCTGGCCGGTGCATGACCGACGATCAGGGGCGCTATCGCTTCTACACGATCCGGCCTGGTGCCTATCCCTGGGGAAACCATCCGAACGCCTGGCGCCCCAATCACATTCATTTTTCGCTGTTTGGGCCGACCATCGCAACGCGATTGATTACCCAAATGTATTTTCCGGGCGATCCGCTACTCGCGTTTGATCCGATCTTTGAGAGCGTTCCGGAAGCTGCAAGAGGCCGATTGATCAGTGAGTTTTCCCTGGACGTGACTGAAGAGGGCTTTGCCCTCGGTTATGTGTTCGATATCGTGCTGCGAGGCACACAGGCGACGCCAATGGAGGGGACAGAATGAGCCCCCGCCAGACACCGTCGCAAACGATAGGTCCTTTTTTTCACTATGGCCTGAACCCTGTTGAGGCCAATTACCCTCACAGTCAGATTGCCGGTCACTGCCTGGCGTCCGACCAGACCCTTGGCGAACACATTCGCCTGACCGGTCGTGTGTTCGACGGCAACGGAGCGGTAGTTGAAGACGCGCTTCTGGAAATCTGGCAGGCGAACGCGGCCGGGCGCTATGCGCACCCTAATGACGCCCGCAGCAATCGCGCTCTGGACCCCCATTTTCATGGATTCGGCCGCTGCGGAACGGGCGCCAACGAACAAGCCCGTTTTACCTTCTGCACCATCAAGCCCGGTCCGGCTCAGCCCGGCCACGCGCCGTTCATTTCGGTGACGGTGTTCATGCGTGGCCTGCTCAATCATGTCTATACTCGTATCTACTTCGACGATGAAGCGGCTGCCAACGCTGCAGACCCGGTGTTTTCAAGCGTGGCCCCCGAGCGGCAGGTGACGCTTCTTGCCAAGCGTTATCATACCCCGTCAGGAATCGAGTATCGGTTTGACATCCATATGCAGGGCGATCAGGAAACTGTGTTTTTTGATCTCTGAGAGAGCCTCCATGAGCCAAAGTACCCCACACGACGCCCCCGCCCTTTACGGTCAGTTGCTGTCGGATAAGGAGTGCGGCTGGTATCTGTCGGATCAGGCCCAGATTAAAGCGATGCTAAAGGTGGAAGGGCAACTTGCTTTGGCCCAGGCAGACGTGGGACTGATCCCGCAGGAGGCCGCCGATGCGATCAATCAGGCAACGCAACTTCTGGAACCGGATTTGGTCGCTCTTGCTGCTGGCGTGGCGTCGGCGGGCGTGCCGGTTCCTGCCCTGGTTAAAGCCCTGAAAAAGACCTTATCTCAGGATTTTGCCCGCTGGGTGCATTTTGGTGCGACCAGTCAGGATATTGTCGATACGGCCCTGATCCTTAACTGCCGGGAGCTGATTAAGATCTACCGGCAACGGTTGCTGGAAGCGATAAGACTCTGTGTTCAGTTGGCTGAGGCGCATCGCGGAACGTTGATTGCCGGCCGAACCCGAACTCAGCAGGCGATTCCGATGAGCTTTGGTCTCAAGGTCGCCAACTGGATAGCGCCTTTGCTTCGGCAGTTTGAGCGACTGGAAGAACTGGTTCCGCGGCTTCTGAAAGTTCAGCTGGGTGGCGCGGTAGGAAGCCTGGCGGCGATGGGTGATGGGGCGGATGCCGTCGTGAAAAACCTGGCTGATCGCCTGAGTCTTCAGAACGCCCCCAGCTGGCATGCCCAGCGGGATAGCCTGGTGGAGTTTTCCGGTTGGCTGGCGATGACGACGGGCATCCTTGGAAAGATGGCGGAAGACTGGCTGCGCATGGCGCAGACAGAAGTCGGTGAGTTGCGGTTCAGCAACGGGGGTGGCTCGTCCACCATGCCGCAGAAGTGTAATCCGGTGAACGCTGAAATCATGGTGACCATGGCCCGCCAGAATGCCGGTCTGGCAGGGCAGATGCAGCAATGCATGTTGCATGAGCACGAGCGCAGTGGCTATGCATGGACGCAGGAGTGGTTGCTGCTACCGCAAATGTTGATGGGTACAGCCGTCAGTCTGCGCCATTGCCTTGAAGGGCTTGAGTCTCTGGAAATATCCGCCGAGAACGTTGAGACCAACATTGCCAAGAGTCATGGCCTGATCTATGCCGAGGCAGCGACCTTTGCATTGGCGGCACACATGTCCCGAGAAGACGCGTCACGTTATGTTGCCGAGGCCTGCGAAAAGGTCGCCGGGACAGGGCAGCACTTATTTGAAGTGCTGAAAGCTTTGACCGGGCACCAGCTCGAGATTCAGAGCATCCGGCATGGATTGCTTGACGGCGGCGCGACCAAGGCGTGGACCGATGAAGTGCTGGAGAGCGCAGAGCGTCTGATAAAGATGGGGTAGGCTCAACGTTCGAGTAGAAGCAATGGGGTTGGGATTCCAGGAGGTCAAGAACGTGAACAAGCCAGCAAACGACATTGCTTTCCGGCAGTACATCTCTGCTATCAATGACCTGTGGCAACCGCAAAGCGCCAAAGACACGGACACAGCGCATCGCGTGAGTGAGCTGATGAGTGAATGGCTGCGCTCCACAACGCCTGACACCGCATGGGTGCGCAACCTGAAAGCCGAAAAATCATCGGGCTTCCCTCTCTATACACACCCGGACCACGGGTTCATTCAAATGAACCACTATCACGCCGGCTATCGCACCAATACGCCTCATGATCATGGGCCCTATTGGGTCGTATATGGCGTCTATGAAGGTGAAGCGGAAATTCCGGTTTACGCATACGATGCTACCAGCAACACCTTGCGGGTAGATCGTATCGATCGGCTCAAGGGTGGTGATACCGTTGCGTACCTGCCCGGCGATATTCATTCAACCCGGGTTCCGACGCCAGAACCTGCTCTTGTATTGAGATTTTTGAGTACAGATTTAAGCCAGGTGCCGCGCCGTCGGTTCAAGCCCGAGCAAATCTCAGAAGATCCTGTTTCTTCACCAGAGCGAACCTGAATAGACATAAATTCCTTTCTGTTATTTGAAAACGCCAATTCTTCATTATCCAAGCTCCTCAGATCCCTGTTTACTAGGGGTGATTATTTCTAAACAAAACAACGAAAAGGTAATCATTGAGATGAGAATGTTGAGCTTATCGTTCCTGCTGGCATTGACTGTCATCGCATACACCGCATTATCTTCTGGACCGGTTGTAGCCAGTGAACAGAGTGAAGCGGAGTTCTACAATGGCCGCACTGTTCAACTCATGATTGGTTACTCTGCGGGCGGAGGTTACGACGCTTATGGCCGCACATTGGCGCGCCATCTGGGTAAACACATTCCGGGTAACCCGAATGTGGTGGTCAAGAATGTCCCGGGGGCCGGCTCTCTGGTTCTGATGAATCAAATTGCGAACACATTGCCGAATGACGGCACCGTCCTCGGTGCCGTCAACTCCGGAATGCCCTTCGAGCCACTGTTTGGTAATGAGCAGGCCAAGTTCGATGTCAACGAGGTGAGCTGGCTCGGAAACCTGAGTGTGGTTACATCGGTTGGCTTATTTCGTAAAGAGTCGGGTATCACTAAGTGGCAGGATCTGAAAACGAAGCAAGCGACGGTGGGGGCCACCGGCGCCGGATCCAACACCAATACGATTCCCCGTGTTCTGGCAGAACTGTTTGATCTGAAAATGACCGTCATCAGCGGCTATCCTGGCAGCAATGACGTTGGCCTGGCCATGGAGCGGGGTGAAGTCGATGGCATGGGGAGCGCATTCCTGAGTACGATCAAGGCCAAGAATCCGGACTGGCTAGAGCCAGACGGAGATGTGAATATCGTTTTCCAGCTAGGGCGCAAGCGCCACCCGGATCTGCCAGATGTTCCGCTGGTTAGCGAAATGGCGACAACTGACGACCAGAGGCGGGTCGTTGACCTTCTTGGCGCACGACTGATCATGGGTCGTCCATATGTGGCGCCTCCGGGCATGGCTCCTGAGCGTCTGGCGACTCTGCGCAATGCGCTTGAACAGACGGCTGCGGATCCCGAGTTTCTTGCTGATGCCAACAACCAGGGGTTGAGTATAGACTTCGTAGATGGCCAGGAAATGCAGACGTTTTTCGGAGAAGTCTACGGTTACCCCGAGCATATAGTGCAGCTTCTGAATGAGGCGATGCAATAACCCGGCTTACTCTTTTGAAGGAGATACAGTTTGGCTGAACAGGATGGGTGGTCGGAGAAAGATTGGATGAGGGTAGTGCCCGAAACTGAACGGGCGCTCTACCTGCAATCTGGATTCGGAGAACGACAGCCGTTTGGTGAACGTCCGGCATTGATAGTCATCGATGTAACACTGTCGTTTACCGGCTCCCGACCCCAGCCTGTGGCAGACGCGATCCGAGAGTTTCCCACCGCGTGCGGTGAGGTGGCCTGGGAAGCGTTGCCGCGGATCGCCCAGTTGCTGCAGCTGTTCCGCGACCGAAACTGGCCCGTTGTGTTTACCCGCAATGACAGCCTTGATCAGGTATTTGCGGGGGGCGCGACCAAGCGTGTGAGGTCCAGGCCATCGCCGCCCGAAGGTCAGAAATTCCCGCCCGGAATCGACCCTCTCGAGAGTGAATGGGTACTGGAGAAAGCCAAAGCCAGTTGTTTTTTTGCGACGCCGTTGAACTCCTATTTCCAGATGCGGAAAGTCGACACAGTGGTCGTCTGTGGCGTCTCGACATCCGGCTGCGTGCGGGCTTCGGTGGTAGATGCGTGCTCCCACGGATACACAACCTATCTGGTTGACGATTGCTGCTTTGATCGCTCTCACTTTGCCCATTGCGCCAATTTATTCGACATTAGCGCCAAGTACGCGTCTGTTGTTTCCCTGACAGAGCTTGAAGCGCTCTGTGTGTCACGCGTTTCCGATTAGTTTGAATGATCAGAGGCTGTCAACAAAATACTGATGCTATGAATAAGGATAACAACATGCGAGCAACGATACATTTCCTGGCGCTTGTCATGGCCATCTCTTGCTGGTCGGCCGCCGCTGTCGGACAAACCAGTAACTCCGATGATTTCTACGCCGGTAAAACCATTGATCTGCTAATCGGACATTCTCCGGGTGGGGGCTATGACACCTACGCCCGAACCCTTGCCCGACATATCGGCAAGCACATCCCGGGTAATCCGGATGTGGTGCCCAGAAACGTCACCGGGGCCGGCAGCCTTGTGCTGATGAATCAGGTGGCGAATACACTTCCCAACGACGGGACCGTCTTTGCAACGGTCAATCAGGGGATGGCCTTTGAGCCGTTGTTTGGCAATGATCAGGCACAGTACAAAGCCGCTGATATCGTCTGGCTGGGCAGTCTGTCCAAAGGCACCAGCCTCTGCGTTTCCAACAAGGACGCAGACGTGCAGACCTGGCAGGATCTCAAGACCAAGGCGCTGACGGTGGGTGCTTCCGGCGCCGGTGCCAGCACCAACATCTACCCGAGGGTGATGGCTGAGCTTTTCGATTTCAAATTCAACATTATTACCGGGTACCCGGGCGGCAACGACATCCTGCTGGCGATGGAGCGTGGTGAAGTAGAGGGGCGTTGCAGCTGGTTGCTGAGCAGCGCCAGAACCCAGAGGCCCGGCTGGATTGAAAATCGTGAGGTGAATGTGCTTTTTCAGATGGCGCTGGAAAAACACCCGGATCTGCCGGATGTGCCTTTAGTCATGGACTTTGCGGAAACGGACAAGCAAACAAAGGTCTTGAGGCTGTTCCTGGCCCGGCAGTTGATTGCTCGCCCCTACGTCATGTCTCCGGGAGTGCCCCAAGAGCGGGTGGCCATCATGCGCAAAGCGCTGGCCGCAACAGCCATGGATCCCGAGTTTCTTGAGGATGCGGCGAATCAGAGTCTGAGCATTGATTTTGTGACCGGTGAAGAGGCTCAGGCCATTGTTGTTGAAACCTATGAGTACCCGGAAGAAGTCATTGAGGTGGTGAAAAGCGCTATGTAAATCCCTGCCCGGGAAAGGCCCAAACCCGGGCCTTTCCCGGAGTTCAGGCGAATTGTTCGGTATCGACATCCGCCTGGGCCGCTTCGCTGTAGCGTGCGCCATGGACCTTTTGATCGTTAATGGCGTCGTTCAAAAGCTGCCATTCCGCCTTTGAAAGCCGGATTGATTGAGCCTCAAAGTTGGTTTTGAGGTGGGTCTCGGACGAGGTGCCGGGAATGGCCACAATATGCTCGGCCCGTTGTAGGACCCAAGCCAGAGCGACTTCAGCCATTGAGACATTGTGGTTATTGGCAACCTGTTTCAATGGCTCAAGCAATAAGAGGTTCTTGGCGTAATTGTCTTCAGAGAAACGTGGCATTTTGCGGCGAATATCGCTGTCGGCCAGGCGAGTGACATCCGTCAGGGTGCCGGTTAAATACCCCCGCCCGAGGGGACTGAAGGCAACAACACTGGCGCCCAGTTCTGCGCAAGTATCCATAACCGCTATGTCCGCATTGCGCGTCCACAACGAGTATTCTGTCTGTACCGCACTTATGGGGTGCACGGCGTTAGCCCGTCGAAGCGTATCCGCCGAAACTTCCGACAACCCGATAGCGCCAATCTTTCCGGCAGCGACCAGCTCAGCCATTGCGCCAACGCTGTCTTCCAGCGGAACTTTTTTATCGTACCGGTGCAAGTAATACAGGTCGATAAAGTCTGTTTTTAAGCGCCGGAGAGCTTGTTCGCAGGTTTGGCGGATGCGTTCCGGACGGCCATCCAGTGAGCGTTTGCCATTTTCGTCCGGCACCAACACACACTTGCTGGCCAGAAAATATTCGTTGCGCCGATGGGCAACCGCATCGCCAATCAATTGTTCATTGGTGCCCAGGCCATAAAACGCTGCAGTATCAAAATGATTGTAGCCAAGATCAAGGGCCAGATTCAGGAGTTTACTTGCCTGCTCAGGCGAAGAAGGCTTGCCATAGGCGTGAGACAGGTTCATGCAACCGAGGCCAATGGGGCGTGTCTGGTTTAACTTCATGATGAGTCCCTGGTTTCTAAAACTTATCGGTTACGATTGTTGAAACAGTTTTACCGTCGCTGACACCAAAGCGGTCAGGTGTTCAGTGTGTCGTCCACAAAGAGTTCTTCCGGAGGGTAGATCGAATCGATCATTCCCTGATCCTGGGAGTATTGGATGAAGCGCTCGAGATTTGCCCGGTTTCGTCGAAAACCGTTCTCCCATGGATCGCTGCCGAACAGGGCCTTTTCCTGCTCGTAGTAATGACGTCCCCAGGCCAGTCGGGACCAACCGGGGTCTTCGTAATATTCCTCGGCCAGTGAATTGGCCTGATTGAACAGATCGTAAAGTGCGCGGCCCAGCCACGGTTCCTGTTGAGCCAGCTCCTGCCGGAGGGCAATCACGTGCATGATCGGAAAGTCACCGACACGGCGGAAATAATCGATCTCTGCGGCCCGGCAGTCGCTTATTAGGCGCCGCGCCGGTAGTTTACCGGAAACGACCGAGTGCGGCGGGTGGGGCAGGAAAAAGGCGTCGATTTCATGATTCGCCAGTTTCTGTGCCACGTCTTCCCGACTACCGCCGATATAGTCCACCCGGACGCCGGGCTTGAAATCGAACGGGACTTTTTCCTGTGTGGTAAGCAGCCAGTGAATGTGTTCCCAGGGCGTGTCGTACTGAAATTTCAGATCCCCTTTGGCAAGCAGCGACAGCGTGGTCTGAAAGGAAGAAATAGCGACCTTCTTGCCAATCAGGTCCCGAGGCTGGTGTAAGTCCGAATCTGGATGCACCCACATCTGACTGAAGCTGAACAGGCGTCGCGGAAACACGGGAATGCCGACGATGGGCATGCCACGGGCGCGGGCCATAAGAAAGGTAGATAAAGAAAACTCGGCCACGTCGTAATCACCGCCGTGCAGCATGCGTTCATGGCGACCCTTGCCGTCGCGCAGTGGGGCAGACTGACCGGTCTGGTAAACCGTTAGGTTCAGGCCCTCCGGCAGTTGCAGGGTGTTGTCGAAGAACGGGAAGTGTCGATCGTAACGTTCAATGGCGAGACTCAGATTAAGCGGTACTGCCATGGTCATGTCCTTGCCGAATATTTGATCAATTCTTCGCTGACACGACGATCTCAACAACGTGAGGGGGCGTCTGTTCGATTTTTGCAAAGAATGCGTGCATCTCTTCCCCGGAACCAAAATTGACCGGCAAGCTCTGGCGCTCGGCGTCAGCCAGAAATTCCGGGTCTTTTGCCGTCTGTTCCATCGCCGTGCGCAGAATGTCCAGGCGCTCGGGATCTATGCCGGGAGGCGCCACAAATGGGCGCGCGAACATCAGGCTGGCAGCCAGCAGATCTACTGCTTGACGCTGGTCTTCTGTTTCGGCCATGTCACGGACAAGATCCACGTCGGGCAATAGCTCGTGTTTCTTCATGGATAATTGATAGATGTGGTTTACTTTGCGGTCTTCGGCCAGCCACTCCGGGGTGCGGGTCATAATCGTGCTCATGAACTGGCCCCCTATGCCGTCGACTTCACCCCGCTCCATGGCGAGTACGATGTCGGTAGAGCCCGGGTAACCTGCGATAACCGTCAGATTGAGATCGAACAGCTCTGCCAGAACTCTGGGCATGAAATTGGTGCTGGAGCCTGCGCCTGAGCCACCCATGGTCATGCTCTTCTCACGCAGATCCAGCAAGTGTTCTATGCCGCTGTCGGCATTGGCAATTCCCAGCACCGTATCGTCTGCAAGACTGCCAACCCAGTTGACCTCCTGAGTGTCGAACTTCGCCTGTTTGTTGCCGAACAGGGGCTCGAACGGAATTCCCGAATTGACCAGCGCAAACACCGAGCCGTCTTTGGGCAGGGAATTGGCGATCTGGTTCATCAGAACCAATGAGCCGGCCCCGGGAACATTCCGGACAACCACATTCGGGTTGCCGGGAAAATGTTTGGGCAGGTGTCGGGCAAGTGTGCGGGCATAGGTGTCGTAACCGCCACCGGGGGAGAAACCGACCATTAGCTCAACCGTCCGACCCTCATAAAAGGATTCTGCGCTGCTGTCCTGGGCCATGACGCCCATTGAAAGCAGGCACCCGATCGCGATGCTGGCAAGGTTCGAGGGAGTTATTTTCATATCAGTGACCTTCTTATTGTTTTGCAAAAATGGAACGGCGTTCTTTAATATAGGATAGCTGAAGTAAAAGGCAACACCAACAAGAGAGGCGCCGAATGGCCGAGCATCATGACTTTGAGAACCACTGTTGGCAGGACCTGTACCCACAGGAAATTTACGACCTGTACGCACCCTACCGACGGCAAAAGGGTATCAAAGGCCGCTGCGGCCTGCTCCTGGTCGATCTTTACAACCTCTGTTATGAGGGTGGTGAGCGCCCGGTGAGTGAGCTTTATCGAGATTACCCGAGTTCCTGCGGTGAATTCGCCTGGCGGGCCCTGGGGCCAACCCGGCAGATCCTGCATGAAATGCGTTTACAGGGTCTGCCGGTGCTCTTCTCGACCAAAGATCTTCGCAATGCTGACCACCAGCGTAAGGCCAGCGCGACCTTTCGGCGATCGGGCCAGGCCTCTGAAAACGCCTACGACATTCACCCGGAGCTGACGCCCGAAAATGGTGAGTTGGTGATCGCCAAGGAACGCGCCAGCTGTTTCTATGGCACACCACTGGCGACCTATCTGCAGCGTCTTCGTATCGAGACGCTGATCATGGTTGGTGAAAGCACCAGCGGCTGCGTTCGTGCCACGGCGACCGACAGTTTTTCCTATGGCTTTCACACGGTGCTGGTTGAAGAAGCCGTGTTTGACCGCAACCCTATTTCCCACCAGGCCAGCCTGTTCGATCTGCATCACAAGTATGCGGACGTGATGGCGCTTGACGATGTTTTGAATCAGCTCCGGGATAAAACCCGGTGAGCTCACCGGCGTTTTTTCACGAAACGACGCTCTGGGTGAACCATTCCAGTGGGAGCTCCCGGCCAGCGCCGGTTTGACGGGCTTTTTCGAACAGCAGTGCGCCTGCAGCGGCAAACTGGAGCCCGAGGCCAACGTTGTTCATGAAACAGGTGATTTGCTGATCGTTGTCCCGTCCCGATATCTGGCCTGAGGTCAGTTGCCCGATCTCGGGCTGATTGAGCCAATCGATGCCATCGCCGGCTTTGCGCTTGGCCCAGAGTTCGTCATCGGGAATGTTTTCCTCGCCCATCATCAACATGTCGGGCTCCCACAGGCGGGTGTGGACGGCGACCCGGTCGGCGCGCCGATAGCATTCCGCCGGCAACTCAAACCGTTTCAGGCTGGAAAGATGCATGCCGGGCTCCAGCCAGTCGGCCTGGATTACCGGCTGCATTGAATTGGTCGCACACAACACGATGTCGGCGTTCGCCACCGCTTCTTTTGCATGGGCAACGGGAATCACCGGTATGCCCAGCTTGTCGGACCATTCGTCGGCAAAGGCCTGGCGTTTGGCTGCGGTAGGACTGTAGACGCGGATTTCCTCGATGGTTCGAACCGCACAAGCTGCCAGAGCCTGGGTTCCGGCCTGGTAACCGGCGCCGATAAGGCCGATTCGGCGAGCATTCTGGCGCGCCATCATTTTGATCCCCAGTCCATTGGTGGCGCCCACTCGAAAGCGCTGGATAATGCCATCGGGCAGCACCGCAAGCAGTTCGCAATTGTCGATGCTGAACAGCAGTACAAGGCCCAACCAACGATTACCTGGTAGCGCTGGCAGCTTTTCCTTGCGGTGCTGACCATCGGCCCTATTGGGCCACTGAATGATGTCAGAGCTGATTCGCAGGGCGTAGACGCCCCTCCGCGGGTAGCCTCCTTCCATGGATTTAAACACATAGCTGGCGCCGAGTTTCGGCCGCGGGATCGCGGTATCCGAACGATTGCGGTTTATGGCTTGATCGCGGGCCAGATCGCTGTACGCGAGGGCCAGCTCGTCAATCACCTCCGGCATCTTCAGCAGGCGTTCGGCTTCGTCGTTGTTCAACAACAGAGTCATCGGCGGTTGTCCTTGATTCGGGTTGCGAAGGCGGTCCTGGCGTCAGTTTCGTATGTCCTGGAGGAACAGGCTGGTGGGGATCTCGTATCCCAGACCAGCAGCCTTCGCGAGTTCGTACACTTTGCCAGCGACCGCATAGAACTGGGCGCCCTGAAGGTTGCCGCGTTCTGACCAGGTAATCTGCTGATCCGAAACCCGGCCCGGCGTTTTACCATTCAGGATGTCCGCCAGGGTGATGCGCCTGTCCGGCAACCAGACCCCCCGGCCACGGGTGCCCCAACGGCCGTTGCCAAATTTGGGCAGATCTGGGCGGGCTTCCCAGGCGATGTATTCCGCGTCTGTCTCGAACTCTGGATGACCGGTGGGGGCGGGTGTGTCGCCGAAGCGCAAATACACATCCACCTTTTCCATGGTGGCTGGGTCCGGCCGACCTTCGCTTCCCACGACAATGACATGGGCGCCCGGCTCGATCAGTTTGCCGTCCAGTACGGATACGGCGGAGTCGGTCAGCGACGCCACGATATGCGCGCCCTTGTAAACCTGCTCGGGCTTGTCACACACCTGGACTTCAATGTTGTGCCTTTCGGCCATCTCGCGACCGAATGCTTCCCGGTTTTCGCGGGTTGGGCTGTATACCTGAAGCTTTTTAATGTTGCGGACGTTCATGAAGGCGTCCATGTGGGACTTGGCCATGCCGCCTGAACCGAGCATGCCGACAACTTCCGCGTCTTTCCTGGCCATGTATTTGACGCCGATGCCGCCGTCGCCCGCGACGCGCATGTGTTGCAGAACACCATCGTTGATGAACGCCAGCGGTTCGCCGTTTTCGATGGATGTCAGGAATATCAGTCCGCAGAACAGGCCCGGGCGAACACAGTATTTTTCCGAGGTTGTCGCCCCGTTGTAGGTCGTTTCGTAAACAATGTCGGACTTCATTCGGGTCGCGAAATAGCCCTTGGTCGACCCACCCTCCATGGAACCGAACTGGTAATTTTTTTGGGGATCACTGGTGGGAATCCGAATGTCTATTCTCGGCCGACAGGTGGCTTCACCCAGGACCAGATTCCGGTAGGACTCTTCCAGGGCGTTAATCGTGGTGTCTACCGTGAGAACCTGAGCCACCTCGTCGTTGTTGATGATCAGTGTCATACCTTACCTCGTGTCGGGAATCAGTCCCGGATGTCTTGGAGTAACCAGTCGGTTGGCAGTTCACGCCCCATGCCCCTCGCGAGGGCCTGGGCGTAGACCCAGCCGCCAACCGACGAAAACTGAAGCCCCTGGTTGCCCACGTTGCGATAGAAAGTGACCTGGTCGGCACGGGTTCGGCCGCTGGCTTTGCCAGATACCAGATCAGCAAAGTCTGGTTTGTCGCCACCTTTGCCGCGATCTTTGAATTCCGGGCTGTCGCCACCAAAACCCGGCTCGGGGTTTTTTTCGGGGATGAGTTTCATCTGTTCCGGGGTGCCACCGATAAACGCGGCCGGGCTGAACCCACGCTCTGCCTGAAAGCGTTCGGTCTGCCGCATTTGCAGACCTGCGGTGCCCTGGCGAACAACCACATCGAACTTGTCCATGGCCTTATCGCTGATTTCCCGTCGGCTCAGATTGGTCACGTGCATGCCCGGCTCTATCCAGTCGGCGTCGTAGACCGGTTTCATGCTTGTGGTACAACTGGACAGAATGTCGACCCCTGTTACCGCTTCCTTTGCCGAGTCGACTGCGATCACCTCAATGCCAAGTTTGCGGGACATTTTGTCCGCGTACGCCTCACGGTTGTCCGGATTGGGGCTGTAAACCTTGCACTGCTGGATATCCCGCACTGCGGCAAACGCTTCGAGATAGGTTCTGGCCATGCCGCCCGAGCCCAGCATGCCCACCACGTGCGCATCTTCCCGGGCCAGGTATTTTGCGCCGATGCCAGCGCCGCCACCAACCCGCATATGTTGCAGGGCGCCATCGTTGATAAAGGCCAGCGGCTCGGCGTTACGGGTACTCAGCAGGAAGATCAGCCCGCAGTAGGTGCCAGGCTCCCGACAGTATTTTTCTTCCGTCCAGTTGTCGTCTGGTGTTCTTGGCCAGGTGATGACGTCCGACTTCATGCGGATGGCGAAATAGCCGTCGTTGGCACCTTCCATGGAGCCCCAGCGGTAATAGCTGTCGTCCTGATCCGTGGGCATGTACATGTCTATGCGGGGGCGATGGATGGCGCCCCCGGTCGGTATTTTCCGGAAAGCTTCCTCCTGAACACGAATGCAGTCCTGCATGGTCAGTAACTTGAACACGTCGTCATTGTTGATCAGCAGCATGAATCACCTGGTTGCGGAATTTCATAGGGGCCAGTGTGTTGCTCCCAGTCACACTCCGGGCCGTTCTAAATAACCTAAGTCACCTGCTGCTATAATTCGAATATATAATTCTGATATAGCCATAACATAAACACATACTAACGAGCCTTTCTGTGAGAGCGCCATGAACCTGCACCTATTGCGCACGTTTGCCAGTGTTGCCGAGCAACGCAGTTTTTCCCGGGCCGCAGAGGCCATTCACATCAGTCAGCCCGCGGTATCTCGTGCGGTTCGGGAACTTGAAGAGCAACTCGGGATGGCTTTGCTGGAGCGTCGGGGTGGGCAGGTCAGGCTTACCGAGGCGGGCGCTGAACTGTACCAGCACGCGCGCGCAATCTTTGCGCTGGAGCAGTCTGCAATGGCCGATCTTCGGGGGCGGCAGGGGTTGGAGCGCGGAAGCCTGACCATCGGAGCCAGCCGAACCATCGGGACCTACTTTCTCCCCCCCGTGATTGCCGAGTTCTTACGGCAGTTTCCGGCAATCGATGTTCGGATTATCAGCGAAAACACGGAACTGATTCAGCGACGGTTACTGGCCTACGAGCTGGATATCGCCTTTATCGAGGGTTCTGTAGAAGACTCTCGGGTTGAGGAGGTGTTCTGGCATGAGGATGAGTTGGTCATTCTGGCGCACTCGGACCACCCATTGCTCAATCGCAAATCGCTGAAAGCTTCTGATCTGGATGCCGAGCGATGGGTTTTGCGGGAGCAGGGTTCCGGCACGAGATCGGTCACGCTCGCCCTGCTTAAGCAGGCTGGCGTAAAGGTCGACCGAACGATTGAAGTCGGCGGCAATGGCGCGCTGGTGCAAAGCGTTGCGGCCGGGCTGGGGCTTGCGATGGTGTCGTCGGTCGCGGCTCGGGAACACCTGAGTGTCGGTAAGGTAAACGTGCTCAATTTTCCAGACCGCTTTAAACGGCCCCTGCATCGGATTCGGTTGAGAAACAAACCTGAGAGCCCGGCGGCACAAGCGCTGGTTGCCGTTGCTGATCGAGTGGCAAGTACCTTTTTGCCGGGTTATTGAGGGCGTCGCCCGTTCCGACCTGCTTTTTTGACGGCTTGGCCGCCGCATCTTGTTCTGTTATGCGGAACGGTGTACCTTAAAAGTTCTTCAAAGAAAAGCTGCACGGAAACTGGGCGAAAAGTGCGCCGGTTTGTTCACAGGTGCAGTGATGATTCTGACACTGGAGAACAATAATGACCTATCAGACATTGCCTCTTTCACCGGCACTCGGAGCCGAGGTCAGGGGCGTGGATTTGACGCATATTGATGACGCGCACGCGCAGGAGCTCAACGAGCTCTGGTTGAAGCACCACGTGTTGGTCATCCGGGATCACAGCGTCACGGAAGACGAACTGGTTGAGTTTGCGCAGTCGTTCGGTTCGATCGAAAACGCCCGCAAAATGAGCCCGTTGGCCACGCGGCCAGAAATCATGGTGATCTCCAACATTCGCGAGGGCGAAGCCGCACTTGGCGCGTTGCCGGACGGTGAGCTGTTCTGGCATTTTGACCGCATTCACCAGAAAGTACCCAACAAAGCTGGGGTGCTGCATTCCATCGAATTACCCTCCAAAGGCGGCGAAACCCGTTTTTCGAGCATGTGTCAGGCCTACGAGGCGCTGCCCGAGGAAACCAAGCGAAAACTTGAGGGACTCACGGCACTCAATACCTACCAATACGGCCAAACCAACGCTGCCAACAAACAGCTAACGAAAGACTCACCCTCAGCGGTTCATCCGGTGGTCCGGACTATCCCCGAGACCGGCAAAAAAGCGCTCTACGTCTGCCGCCTGATGACGGACCGGATACTGGAACTGCCCGAGGCGGAGAGCGAAGCGCTGCTTGCCGAACTCTTCGATCACTGTGAGCGCCCCGAGTTTATCTATGAACACAGCTGGCGCCTGGGCGACACGCTGATCTGGGACAACCGCTGTGTGCTTCATGCCCGAAACGATTTCAATGAAAACGAGCGCAGGCTGCTCAAGCGAGTCACGGTAGGGGATACCGTCGCGCCCATAGCCTGAGCCTTATCAGTGTTTGTCTACCAGGAATGAACGAAGGAGCAGATCATGAGTTCAAGATTGAAGGGCCGAGTGGCCATTGTGACGGGCGGAGGTCACGGCATTGGCAGGGCCTATGCGAGACGTCTGGCCGAAGAAGGCGCAAGTGTTGTGATTGCAGAGATCGATGTCAAAGCGGCGACATCCGCTGCAGAGGAACTCGAAAAGGAAGGGTTTGAGGCGCTGGCGGTGCACACCGATGTGACAAAACCGGACAGCGTTAAAGAGATGGCGAGGCTTGCGGCTGAAAAATTCGGTCGCATCGACATTCTGGTTAACAATGCCGCGATCTTTATTTCGGTTCCCATGTCTCGGGCGCCGTTTGATGAGATTGATCCTGAAGAGTGGGATCGCATGATGGCGGTGAATGTCAAAGGTGCCTGGTTGTCTTCCTGCGCTGTGGCACCCTATATGCGCGATCAGCAGTACGGCAAAATCATTAATATCAGCTCGGGTACGGCCCTCAAGGGGGCTGACAACCGCATTCATTATGTCGCCTCAAAAGCCGCCATTCTCGGGTTTACCAAGACGCTCGCCAATGAACTGGGAAAAGAAGGCGTCTGCGTTAACTGCATTGCGCCGGGCAGCACCATGAGTGAAGAAAATCCGGACGATGCAATCCGGCAGAGGCGCGCTTCTGCGGCCTCGACGAGGGCAATCCCGCGCCTGCAAATGCCAGGGGATATGCTCGGTGCTGTGGTGTTCTTTTCGTCATCGGACAGCGATTTTATTACCGGCCAGACGCTGGTGGTGGATGGTGGATCCTGTATGCATTAGCCAGTTCCCTAGCCCGTCGATTGCCAATCGACCGCAAGAATGACGGTGCCCGCGAAAGACAGCAGAACCGCCATAATAACGGTGGGTGTCAGCACCTCGTGATCGCGATTGATGAAATAACCGGCGCAGACCCGAGCCACCAGGGAAAACTGGTGAATGGGGGCCACGACAGTGACCGGCGCAAGGCTGAAGGCCATGAAATACAGCGCCTGCCCGCAGTAAACCAGCACACCGGCCATGGCGTACCAGGGCACGGATTTGCGGTCGGTCTGGCGGATGTGCCGGATTTGTCCGGGTGCCAGGCATGAGAAGAGTATAAATGTCATGGTGGCGGCGGAGTAGGCGATCAGGCCTCCCAGAATGCCAAGGTTGGTTCCTTCAAGGCCGGATCGAATCAGGATGGGGCTCGAACCATAGGAAATCGCAGCAATAATCGCACAGCCGTATCCAATCAGAATTTTGGGCCTGAACAGGGCGGCGCTTGCTCGCCGATCTTCATCCGAATCGGCTTGATCCATTTGCGCATGTCGGGCGTTTCGCCGTTTTATGCTGACTGCGATGATCAGTGGGGAAATGAACACCAGGCACATGCCAAGCAGTTTGGGCACGGTGAGGGTCTCATCAAGCAGCACCACCGCAAGCACCACGGCAATCCACATCTGAAGCTGCTGAACGGGGCCGGCACCTACAGAACCCAAAGCAGCGACCGCCCGGTAGTTCCAGTAGCGGGCCCAGGCGTATTGAAGAATGCCGGAGCCCGCCAGAAACAGAGCGCCCTGTCGGGAGAGTTCATCCATCTGGTAGAGCTGGCCTGTGAGCCAGGCGGCCAGAAGTGCCAGCGGTACGCCCATCGGCACCGTGATGGCCATGGCTTGAGACGCGCTACCGGTCAGTACGCCACGTCGGAGACAGGCGCTGTTCACGCCCTGCAGACAGGCACTTAGAAACGCAAATAAAGCTCCAATCACGGAAATCTCACTTATTCAGGTGCCCAACCTAACTCTGGATAGGGCGTTCAGGCGGGATGTGTGAATCGCTATTATGCCTAGATTGTTCTCTTATGTGGAACGGTGTATCGTAAATCATTGGATTTTTAGTTTGGCAATCCCATCGCTTTCCCAATATTTGAACCGGAGGTTAGGGCATGAAGCTGTCAGGTAAGGTGGCCATAGTCACAGGCGCGGGTCGCAACATCGGTGAAGAGGTATCGCGTGTGCTGTCCGCCGAAGGCGCCACCATTGCGGTGGTGGATCTTGATCGATCAAGGGCGGAGAAAGTAGCCGCCGATATCGTTGCTTCCGGCGGTCAGGCGAAACCGTTTATCTGTGACGTGGCGAGCGAAGACCAGATCCGAGCAACCGTCGCAGCGGTCGTCGACCAGTTGGGCGGTCTGGATATCCTGGTGAACAACGTTGCCATGTCCGACAACAAGCATATTTTTGATATTACCGCCGAAGAGTGGAACCGCACCCTTGCGATCACGCTGACGGCGCCTTTCCTGTTTGGTAAATACGCGGCCCAGGCGATGGTTCAACATGCGGCAGACGGTAGGATCATCAACGTCAGCTCGACATCGGGTTACTACGGCCGGGACCGGGCCATTGCGTATACGGCTGCAAAAGGGGGGGTGATCAACCTGACCCGCTCGATGGCGATTCAGCTCGCGCCACACAATATCCGGGTAAACAGCGTTGTGCCTAACAAGATCGGTTCGCCGGTTGGCAAAGATGACTTTGACCCGACTCGCCCGGTTTCCAACTTGCGTGGTCGTCCCGGTGTGCCTGCGGACCTTGCAAAGGCGATCCTGTTTCTGGCCTCTGACGACTCCGATTTTATTGCCGGAACTGATCTGTTTGTCGACGGAGGCGTCTCAGCGATGATGCCGGGCAGCAAGCAATCGTAATGGTCTCGGAAGGTCTATAACCATTTTCCAACGCTTTGCGCCGCAACGCCGGCGATCACGGGTAACGGAAGGCAGACCAGCAGTCGATGTCTGACAAACTCGGTGCCAAGCATGGGTAGCTCGTACGCAACTATGCGGTGGAATGCGAGCAGTAACCATCCGGTAAGCAGGGCGATCAACTGGGGAGTACCCATTCCGGCTTTGAACATCGCCAGAAGGAGCGGGAAGGCGATCATGGGGCCCCCCGGAAGAAAACCACCGAGAACAGAAGCCAGAAGGATACCTGCCAGGCCCGACGCCTCCCCCAACAATGCAATGATGTGCTCTCGTGGGATCAGCTCAGCGAGAAAGCTGCCAGCGAGAATGGCCGCCGGTATGCGGAACAGCAAAGGTAAGGTGTTGTCGACGGCCTGGGACATCACTTCTTTGTGTGATACCTCTGGTTTGCGCTGGGCAACCAGCGCCAAACCAACCAGGACGATGATCAGGGTTATATAGGCACTAAGCATTGCGTTGTCTTGTTAAGAGTTTAGCGAGCATCCAGGCAATGATCGGCAATGGCAGGGAGATCAGCAGGCGTAGCAGCACGAAATCAAAACCCAGAAAAGGCAGTTCCCAGATAAGCACACGGTTCAGCCCCAACACGGTCCAGGAGGTCAGGTACGCTACGCAGATTTCGAACGAAGCGCCGGCGCGATAAAAACCGACAACCAGCGGAAACGCAGCAAAGGGGCCGCCCGGTGTCACCATGCCGCCCAGCATGGCAACGGCCAGCCCGCGGAGGCCGCTTTCCGAGCCAAGCCAGCGCTCAACATGCTTCGTGGGCAGCAGTTTCCGCACGTAACAGCTTATGACCATCGCAATCAGAATGATTGGTGCAATCATCAGCACCAACATGCCGCTGCTGTAGGCTGCGACACGAAACGCTTCTTCCCCTCTGAGCCACCACAGAGCAAGGCCAGAACACAATGCCAGTGCGGTAAAGAAGAGAGTGCTGCGATCGAGCAATTCCCGCTTGATATAAGCGATAACGGACATCAGATAGTCAGACTTACCTTCAAGAGATCAAGTGGCGTTTGGATGCGCCGGGCCTGTCGTTCAGTGATAGGGAATCACCAGAACCGGGAACTTGCCGTTGTGCATCACTTTGTTCGTCGTAGAGCCCAGGACCTGGCCAAAGGTGCCATGACTCCGGCTGCTCATTACGATCAGGTCAACGTGCTCCTTCTCCGCCACAGAAAGAAGTGTCTGCGACGGATAGCCCTCCAAAACCCGGATATCGACTTCAACCGGAGAGCCTGATTCAGAAAACTCCTCTGCCACGAACTTTTCCACGTTGCTTTTCATCCGTGACTCAGCCTTTTCCAGTGTCTGCTTGAGAATCTCCTGGATATCGATGCGACTGTTGATCTCAAAGTCTTTGATGGTATCCCTGAGCTCTTTTACGTTGTTCACGACGTGGGCGTAGATCAGTGTCGCATTGTATTGCTGGGCAATTGAGAAGGCGAGCCGCATTGAGGGCCAGGTTGCCCCCTGCAGGTCCGAAGCGTAGAGAATGGTTTTGATATCTGGAATCATGCCATGATCCTCGCAGGTAGAGATAAAAACACCCCGTTGAAAGATGTTGGTTGCTGCTACTTCATCCCTTATAGTGAAACGGTATTCCTTTATAAGGAATGAGTCAACCGAGGGTTGAGGTTTGTTGACAACTACGGCTTTGGTTGTATTTTGAAGTCTTCAAACCGTTTTCGAGCACTGAATAGCGAGATTTCCTATGTCCAACGTACCCCAGATTCGGATTCCTGCTACTTATATGCGTGGCGGCACCAGCAAAGGCGTGTTTTTTCGTCTTGAAGACCTTCCTGAGGGCGCCCAGACTCCAGGCCCCATTCGTGATTCCTTGTTGATGAGGGTGATAGGAAGCCCCGACCCTTACCAGAAGCAAATTGATGGTCTGGGAAATGGCACCTCCAGCACCAGTAAAACCGTCATTGTCTCCAGGAGCGAGCGGCCAGACCACGATGTCGATTATTTATTTGGACAAGTCGGTATTGATCGCGCCTTTGTGGACTGGAGCGGTAACTGCGGCAACCTGACTACCGCGGTAGGTGCGTTTGCCATCAGCGCCGGGCTTGTCGCTGCTGACACTCTCGAGCAGAACAGCGTAGCAGCCGTCCGCATCTGGCAGGCTAATATCGGTAAAACGATCATCGCCCGAGTACCGATGACCGATGGCCAGGTTCAGGAAACCGGGGATTTCGAACTGGACGGTGTCGCGTTTCCTGCGGCGAAGATTGCACTGGAGTTTCTGGATCCCGCCGGTGATGAGGGTGCCATTTTTCCGACGGGAAACCCAGTCGACGAGCTGGACGTTCCAGGGCTCGGCAAGTTTCGGGTGACCATGATCACTGCTGGTATTCCGACTATTTTTGTCGAGGCTGACGCGGTCGGCTATACCGGCACAGAGCTTCAGGACGCTATTAACAATGATCCACAAGCTCTGGCGATGTTTGAATCTATCCGTGGTCACGGTGCGCTGCAGATGGGGCTGGTGGAAACGCTTGCGGAGGCGGAGAACCGACAGCATACCCCTAAGATTGCATTTGTCGCCGGGCCCTCGGACTATGTTGCAGCCAGCGGAAAACGGATTACCATCGACGATGTGGACCTCTTGGTGCGGGGCCTTTCAATGGGCAAGCTCCACCATGCAATGCCTGGCACTGTTGCGGTTGCCATCGGCGCTGCTCACGCTATTCCGGGAACTATAGTAAATACTGCTGCTGGGGGTGGAAACCAAACGTCGGTGCGTTTTGGCCACCCTTCCGGCACTCTGAGAGTGGGTGCCGAAGCCAGAGAGTCAAACGGGGAGTGGGTAGTGGAAAAGGCGATTATGAGCAGAAGCGCGCGCGTGCTGATGGAAGGTTGGGTCAGAGTACCCGGAAAGTAACTTCAGACCCGTTCGATGATTGTTGCAATGCCCTGGCCGGTGCCATCGTTCACACCGGAAGCGCTGCCCGCGGTCACACTGCCGCCGTATCTGTACGGAGTTGGCAGGGAGGCGGGCTTCTTCAAGGGAATCCCGCGAGGGTGCTAGTCGGTGTCAAATATTAGCGAGTCCTGCTTTCGGCGCGGAATGTAGATGGGCATGCTTTCCCCGATAAAGATGCCTTTTATCTGAACTCGGGCGGTCTTTTCCTGTGAGCGGGAGGCAAATAAATCCTGATCGCTCCCGCGATACTTGGTACTGCTCGGCCACTTTCTCCGCCGTTTCCGGCATGGAATCGATATCGTACTGTTTCTTCATCAGCGGGTTTACAAAGCGCCAGCCAATAGTGTTGCCTTCAACCGGCTGTCCCCGTGAGTAAGTCGAGTCGGCCTTACCCATCACGTAGGGCTCGTGGGACATGGACTGCACGCCGCCTGCCAAAACTAGATTCATCTCGCCGGCGCGAATGGCGCGGGAGGCCGTGCCGAACGGATCCATGCCAGCCCCGCACAATTGGTTGAGATAGTGCCGCGCACGGAGGTGGGCAGACCGGCCAACAGGGAAGGCATTCGTGCGATGTTCCGGTTGTCTTCACCGGCCTAGTTGGCGCAGCCCATCATCACTTCATCAATGGCAGCCGGGTCGAGTTCCGGCACCTGCTTCAGTACCGCATTGAAAATGTGAGCGGCGAAATCGTCCGGGCGAATGCTGGCGAGGGTGCCGCCGAAACGGCCAATGGCCGAGCGACGGGGATGGCAGAGATAGACGTCAGTCATGGGTTCTCTCACTGTTGGCCCAATTGAATTAAAGAGTGGTGCGCATGGTTACGTGCCATCGAATTACGCAGGACGTCCAGTTCTCTGACATCGGGTTCCGGCGTGGTCTCCAAAGAATCGGCAGAACCGAATACCAAGCCGGTGGCGTCGATCACTTATTCCAGGGTCACGTTGGGAGGGGGCAGCGAGGTGACGGGTTCTACCCCTCGGTCTCAAACGGAAGTTCTTGGTTATCCTCACGTGCATTCGGAGCGCTCAAGGGCTAAGCGCTTTTGGCGTTTTTTGTGTCCAAATGAGGAGTTTGCGGTTTCAGTGCAAGGGTCAGATTTTTCTGCTGAAAGAAATGCCTCTAATTCCGTGGACACACCATGGACACAGGACAATTCTCATAAAGGCATGGACACACCGGGGCCACAATTTGGACACAGGCTCAATTTCGTGTGCCAAACAGCGTAATTTCAGAATCTGGGCAAAGGTCATTGCCTAGTTTGGAGCTTGAGTGCTTCTTGTTTGCGGAGTTGAAAGTGACCAGGGAGGTCGAGAGTGTAACATGTTGATTTACCATGTTAATGGCCCGCCCGTCAGGATTCGAACCTGAGACCTTTGCCTCCGGAGGGCAACGCTCTATCCAGCTGAGCTACGGGCGGAAGAAATCGATGCAAGGTGCGTCAATTTCGAGTGCGCAATCTTACGTGTGATGGGGTGCTCTGTCCAGTCCTGTTGGTATTGATATATGCAGCGGCAAGCTTTCGATTAACCGGTCTTCGCCCTTGGATTTTTGGGGTAGTAACGCTCCGGCAGCCGTTCGATATGAGGGAAGAAACGGGTGTCCTTGTAGGGCATTTTCATAAAGCCCGAGACACCCAGGCCAGTGATCTGATTAACAGCGGACAGTATCTCGCCCAGCAGGTGGCTGAATTCACTCTCCCGGTCCGGGTCCAGCAGGCGGTAATGGCTGTGGATCTTGAGGTGGCGGGGCAGGGCTTCGAAGATGATCATGCCGGTGTGGTGGATGTCGTTGAGGGATTCCAGCGCGGTGATGATGGTTTGCGGCAGCACCAGGAATTCCTCGGGATCGGGGCCGTCTTCAAAGTAGGAGTGCACCCGGGATTCGTCTTCCACTTCCGGCGCGGCGCTGACTTCGTATTTCAATTGCATGCCGGGTTCGGGCTCGAAAGGCTGGTCGGGTTCGGCACGGTCGATGTGCAGGGTGTTACGGGCGTTGAACAGGCAGCTCTTGAAAATCCCCTGTCGGTAGATGGCCTGGGCCAGGTAGACCATGTTGTTGACGGCGCGGATGAAGGCGGTTTTCAGGCTGGGGTCGTGGAGGTTCAGGGAGGTGTCGATATACACGCCATCAGTTTCCCAGCGCACGGCAAGCCCACCTTCGACAGGGTATCGCCCCAGCCGGCTGACGGCGGCCAGGAAGGCTTTCTCGGTTTCGCCCATGCCTTGCATGAAATTTTTATAGTAGCGGTCCAGCTGCACATCGTTCACATCATTGAGGGTTTCCGGCGCGCCTTCCTGGCGCAGGAAAGACTTCCGGGAGCTGTAGACGACGGTGTCGATTTCGTGGTCTGAGGGCCGGGTCCACACCGGGACCATGGGGGCCAGCGGTGGTTCCTTGAGATCGATCATCACCGTGCGTGCCATTCGCGGCATTTCGTTCAGGTAGTGGTCACCAGCTTTTCTGCGCATTTGTGGGTCCGGGGATAGCATGCCGTCGAGCATGCGGGCGAACTCCATGGGCAGCCCGAGGGACGCAGCGGGAATGGCCTGATGACCGAACCGGCACGATTGACCGGATGCCAGCGCATACAGTGTGCCCGCAGCGCCCTGTTCATCAAAGCGGGGGGAAGACAGCCCACCGTTCAGCTGTTCTTCACCGATGAAGTAGACATCTCCCAACCGGGCGTTGGTCTGTTGCAGGTTGTCAGACATCAGTTCCATCACGTTGGTGGTGAGGAACTGCTGGTTGGCATCAAGCTGGGCGAACACCGACGAGCCCCAGTCGATCAGGGCGATGTTCTCGGTGCTGGCATCGAACACCAGATTCGACGGTTTGATGTCCCCGTGCACGATGGGGCGCCCCGAGGGGCCGTTCTCGCGTCTCAGGTTGCGCAGGATATCCGCAATCTGGTCGGCAATCCGCATGACCAGTCGGGGCTTCAGCCGGCCCTCACGCAGGGACACCTCTTCCAGGTTAAGGCCCGCTGCACGCTCCATTACCAGGATGGGTTGGTTGTGGGCCCGTTGATAGGCAACCAGGCGAGGCACCCTGGGATGCCGGACCTGCTCGAGGATGTAGGCTTCATCCTCCAGGCGGTCCTGCAGGTGTTGGGGAAGGTTGATGCGGGTGAATTTGAAGACATGTTCGGGGCTGGTGCTGTCCTGGTGTGGCAGGCGGCCCGCAAATACAAAGCCGTAGGCGCCTTTACCGATCAGTTCGATGTCCTGGTAACCCAGTTGGCGGAGCTGGGCGGCGCAGAGCGCCACCCAGTCCTTGAGCTTCTTGGCATCGTCATGGCTGAGCAGATAGATCGACTGCTCTTCAGGGATGTAGAACTGCTGCAGTTGCGTCTTCTGCGCCATGATGCTCCGTCAGCCCAGATGCAGCAGCATCGACTGCGGCGATTCCAGGTAGCCTTTCCAGCGATTGCAGAAGCGTGCAATGGTGCCGCCATCGATGATGCGGTGGTCGCCTGCCCAGCTCACGGTCATGATGGCCCGCTCGACCACCTGGCCATTGCCGTCAAAGCGCGGCAGTTTCTGGGTGCGGCCAAGGGCCACAATCGCCACTTCCGGCGGGTTGATGATGGGTGCGGCGTAGGTGCCACCCAAAGCGCCAATGTTGGAAATGGTGATGGTGCCGCCCTTGAGATCTTCCTGGCTGACACGACCCGAGCGAGCTGCCTCGGTCAGGCGTGCGACTTCGTCGGCAATGCCCAGCAGGGTCAGGTCTTCCACGCCCTTGATGTTGGGAACCATCAGCCCGGCCTTGCCGTCCACGGCCATGCCGATATTGCACTGTGGCTGGTAGTGGATCTCGGTGACATCATCGTTGAGGCGGCTGTTGAGCACCGGGTATTCCTGCACTGCCAGGGCCATGGCCTTCATAAAGAAGGGCATCAGCGTGAGCCTTGACCCGCTGGCTTCGGCCTCTGGTTTCAACTGTTCCCGCAGGCGGAGCAGGTCGGTGACATCAATGTCCTCACTGTAGATGAAGTGCGGAATAGTGGTTGCCGACGTCACCATGCTGCGTGCCATGGCGGCTTTCATGCCGCGGATTGGCTCAACGCGCACTTCCTGTTCCCGGGATGGCCGCCGACGCTCACCGCCTGAGCTTGCCGGTTGCGACTCGCCGGTGCTGTCCTGTGCCGGTGAGGTTGTGGCGGGTTTGTCGAGATGAGCCAGTACGTCGGCTTTCAGTACCCGGCCATCCTTGCCGGAACCGGTGATGTCCGCCAGGTCCAGATCGTGCTCGCGAACAATCCGGCGTACAGCCGGGCTGGCCGGCGTCCGCGATTGGTTACGGGGCGAGGCGGGTTGCGTGGTGGTCGGCGCTGGTTCAGGTGCGGGTTGCGATGGTTTCCTGGCCTGAGCCGGCTCGTCACGCTCACGGGGAACGAACTCAAACAGCGGTGAATGCACCCGCGCCATTTCCTGCTGCTTATGGTAGAGCTTTGTGACACGGCCGGCCTTGGGGGCGGTGATCTCCACCATGGCCTTGTCGGTCATGACGTCCACTACCGGCTGGTCTTCTTCGATCTCGTCGCCCTCGGCCACACGCCATTCCACCACTTCGCATTCGACGATGCCTTCGCCGATGTCCGGAAGGATAAAGTCCTCCGTTGGGTCATCGCCACCGGCTTCGCCGGAGGTGGCTTGTGCCTGGGTTGCCGGCGTTTCATTGGCGGTTTCCGGGGCTTTGGGCTCAGGCGTTGAATCTTCCTGGCTGTCGCCGCCTTCCTCCACCAGCTCAAACAGTGGGGCGTGCACTTTCGCGATGTCCCCTTCCTTGTGATAGAGGCGCGTTACCTTGCCTTTATAGGGCGCAGGGATTTCCACCAACGCCTTGTCGGTCATGACCTCGGCCACTGGCTGGTCTTCTTCGATGATGTCACCCTCGCTGACCAGCCATTTAACCAGTTCGCACTCCACGATACCTTCGCCGATATCGGGCAGTATAAAATCACTCATGATTGCTCTCCTGTCCTGATATCAACCTAGAAATCCACGCTCGACCTGATGGCCTCGTAGACCTTCAGGTGATTGGGCAGGTGCTCTTTTTCCAGCACCAGCGGGAAGGGGGTGTCCATCCCGGTCACGCGAGCGATCGGGGATTCCAGGTACAGGAAGCAACGCTCCTGTATAGTCGCCGCGATTTCACCGGCAAAACCACCGGTCAAAGGCGCTTCGTGGGTGACCACCAGGCGCCCGGTCTTGAGCACCGATTTGGCCACGGTTTCCACATCCCAGGGCAGGATGGTTCTCAGGTCAATCACCTCACAGGAAATGCCCTCTTTCTCCGCCCTTTCGACGGCGTGCTCAATCACTTCCATCTGCGCACCCCAGCCCAGCACGGTGATGTCGGTGCCTTCCTTGATCACTTCGGCTTCGCCCAGCGGCAGCCGGTAATCTTCATCAGGCACTTCCCCGACCGACGCGCGGTAGAGGCGCTTGGGCTCGAAGAACAGGGTCGGGTTGGGATCGTGGATGGCGCCCAGTAGCAGGCCTTTGGCCTGATGCGGGTTGCGGGGCACCACGATTTTCAGGCCCGGTGTGTGGGCAAAGTAGGCTTCCGGTGACTGTGAGTGATAAAGACCGCCGGCGATGCCGCCGCCGTAGGGCGCACGAATCGTTAGCCCGCCCACGTCGAACAGGCTGCCCGAGCGATAGCGGAACTTGGCCGACTCGTTCACGATCTGGTCGAAGGCCGGGAAAATGTAATCGGCAAACTGAATCTCGGCTACGGGCACGGAACCCTGTGCGGCCAGGCCGTTGGCAAAACCGACGATACCCTGCTCGACCAGCGGCGTGTTGAAACAGCGGGCCTTGCCGTATTTCTGTTGCAGGTTGCTGGTGGCGCGGAATACACCACCAAAAATGCCCACGTCTTCACCGAAACACAGCACCCGCTCGTTAGCGGCCATAGCAGTGTCGAGTGCGTTGTTGATGGCCTGGAGCATATTCATCTGGGTCATCTCACGCACCTCCCTTGGCTTGTTCTGCGGTTTTCGGATATTCGTCCGGATGCCGGCGGATGTGCGCCTTGAGTTTGTCGAACTGCTCGGCCAGCCCCGGCGGTACTTCGTCGTAGACGTCGCTCACCAGGGTATCGAGTGCGGGTGGCGGCCGTTTTTGTGCACGTTTCATGGTTTCGAGCACTTCCCGGCGCATGTTTTCCTGCAGCTGTTTCTCATCGTCCTCGCTCCACCATTTCTTACGTTCGAGCCAGAGGCGCATACGCAGGATCGGGTCTTTCTCGCGCCATACCGCTTCCTCGTCTTTGCTGCGGTAGCCGGAGGGGTCGTCAGAGGAGGAATGCGCTGCCAAGCGGTAAGTCATGGTTTCAATCAATACTGGCCGGTTGTGTTCCACCGCCAGCTTGCGGGCCTCTTTGGTGGCCTCATGCACGGCCAGGATGTCGTTACCATCGACACGGATCACGTCCATCTTATAGCCATAGGCCCTGGGTGCCACGCCGTCTGCGGCAAACTGCTCGGCGGCGGGGGTGGAAATGGCGTAGCCGTTGTTCCGACACAGGAAAATAACCGGAACGCGATGGACGGCGGCCATGTTCAAAGCAGCATGGAAATCCCCTTCGGAGGCGGCGCCTTCACCAAAATAGGTGATGGTACAGTGGCCTTCGCCCGCCAGCTTCTGACCGTAGGCGTAGCCCGTGGCCTGAGGGATCTGCGTGGCCAGGGGCGAGGAAATGGTCATGTAGTTCAGCTTGCGAGAACCGTAATGAACCGGCATCTGGCGGCCTTTGCCGTAGTCCAGTTCGTTGCCGAACAGCTGGTTCATAAATTCATCGATGGAAAAGCCGCGATAGGTCAGTGCGCCCTGTTCACGGTACTGAGCCATGATCATGTCGGCGTCATCCAGTGCGGCGGTACTGCCGATCACCGCGGCTTCCTCTCCGGTGCACTGCATGTAAAAGCTCAGGCGCCCCTGCCGTTGGGCCGCGAGCATACGTTCGTCGAGAATCCGGGTGGTGACCATCGCCCGGTAGATGCGCAGGGCTTTGTCTTTGTCGAGTTCAGGAGCCTTGGCGCCTTTGTAGAGCGAGCCATCCTGCTTGAGTAACTTGAAGGTGGGAATTCGGAATTCCGCACCGTCGGTAAAAACCGGGTTATAAACAACTTTGGATTTTGTTGTTGTCATAATCCTCTTCCTGGGGTAGTGGCCTGAGGAACAAAACACCCCTTGTGAGGGTGTCGATGTTTGCTTTGAGTATAGCCAAACTGACGGAACCTGATGCGACCCGGATCAATATCGGCTTAAGTTTACCTTAACGTAAACTGGATCGTTCTGGTAGACCCCGGCAGGGGATTTTTACTCAGGGTAGAGCGGTTCAGGGGTCACACTGACGAGCGTGTCGTCATTGCCAATATTGACGGTGCCGTCCTGAACGGTGCATTGCAGGTTCATGCCGCGTTCAGCCAGGGTTGCCAGAGACTCGGTGTCGTCCGTCGGCAGGTCGATGATGGTGAGGTTGTCGAAGCGAGTCAGCTTGCCCTGGTGTTTTTCCCACCACAGCGGCACGGCGCGGCCACCGTAGGTGTACAGAATCACTTTATCGGCCCGGTTGCAGGCCTTGCGCAGGCGGCTCTCGTCCGGCAGGCCGAGCTCGATCCACAGCTCGATCTCGTCGCTCAGGCTTTTTTGCCACAGATCCGGCTCGTCGTCCGTGCTGATCCCTTTGGTGAATTCCAGGCTCTCGCTGGCGTTCAGGATGAAAGCCAGCAGGCGTATCATCATGCGCTCGTCGGTTTCAGACGGGTGGCGGGCGATGGTGAGGTGGTGGTCACCGTAATAGTGCCGGTCCATATCCGCGATGTTCAGTGTTGCTTTGAAGATGGTTGCCTTGAGCGCCATGAAGTATCCGAACTGGTGTCAAACTTTGGGTATGGGCTAGTGTAGAGCAATTCGTTACTTGATGAGCATGACAATATGTCGATGTTGCGGGGTTTCCTGACTCTGGTTTTGTGTTTCATGCTTGGCGAAGCCTTGCGACTGGTTTTCCTGATTCCGGTCAGTGGCGGTGTGCTGGGCATGATTCTGATGACGTTCACGCTGATGCTGAAGGGTAGCGTCAGTGATGACCTGGCTGCGGCGAGCCAGGGGCTGATTTCCGTGCTGGTGTTGCTGATCATGCCGGGCGTGGTGGGTGTGTTCTTCTCTGCTGATCAGTTCAGCGGGCAGTGGCTGGCAGTGGCGGGGGCGCTCCTGGTTGGCACCTTTTTGAGCGTGCTGACCACACTGCTGCTGATGGCGTCTCTGGTCCGGGCCGGACAGCGGAGGAAGTCGGATGATTGAACTTCTGGAGCGTTTTTACGCACTCCCCAGCTCCCTGTCTGCGAGCCCGATACTGGCGATAGGGTTAACCCTGAGTGCGTTTTTTGCCGGCAACTGGCTTTTCCGGCGGATGGGTAGCCCGCTTTGGTTGCCTCCGGTGGTGCTTTCGGCCTTCCTTCTGTCGGCCACCATCGCGCTACTGTCACTGGATTACACCCGGTATCAGCAGGGTGCCCAGTGGCTGATGCTGCTGCTCGGGCCTGCCACCGTCGCGCTGGGTATACCGCTGTACCAGCAGATGCACCACGTGCGGGCGTTGTGGCGTCCGATTCTGTGCACCCTGCCTGTAGCGGCCACCCTGGCGGCCGTGTATGCGGTCGTGATCGCCTGGGCTCTGGGGGCGACACCTCTGGTGCTGGCGTCCCTGGCGCCGAAGTCGGTGACTGCGCCCATTGCCATCGGTATTACCGAACAGCTGGGCGGTTCGGTGCCCCTGATGATGGGCGGACTGCTGGTGACCGGTGTTGTCGCAACGCTCTTTGTCGACCTGCTTTCCAGAGTGTTGTCGATCACCGATGACCGCATTCTGGGTTTTGCGCTCGGGCTGAACGGCCATGCGGTGGGAACGGCACGAGCGTTCGAGATCAGTCGCACAGCTGGTGCGTTTGCCTCGCTGGGAATGGGGCTCACGGGGGTGTTCACCGCGCTGATTCTTCCGCTGGCGTTCCGTCTTTGGTGAGCGCCCCAAACAGGGTCATTCACTTCACGAATAACGCCAAGTCGCAATTTCGATTGCTGTTCGGGTTTTCCACGACTAGCTTTTAGCGCAGACATCTGGCGTGAAGTTGCGCCGATGTGCCGCAAAAACTCTTAAAACAGCGACGGAAAACGCGATGAAAACACTACTGACTGCTTTTGTTGGTTCCATGGCCCTGGCGACAGCCCCGATGGCGATGTCTGCCGAGGCGAACAAGGAACTGAAAATGGCGTACGACGCCGACCCTGTAAGCCTGGATATTCACGAACAGCTCTCTGGCGGCATGTTGCAGTTAAGCCACATGACCTTTGATCCCCTGATCCGCTGGACCAAGGACCTCGGCTTCGAGCCGCGCCTGGCAAAAAGCTGGGAGCGTATTGATGAGAACACCATGCGCTTCGAGCTGCGTGAAGGTGTGAACTTTCACTCTGGCAACGAGCTGACCGCCAAAGACGTCAAGTTCACCTTTGACCGTCTGAAGCAGAGCCAGGATTACAAAGCCATCTTCAAACCCTTCAGCGAACTCAAGGTCATTGACGACTACACCTTTGAGCTGGTGACCACCGAGCCATACCCGCTGCTGCTGAACACCGCTACTTACATCTTCCCGCTGGACAGCGAGTTCTACACTGGTAAGACCGAAAGCGGAAAAGACAAGAGCGCCATCACCAAGCACGGCAACTCTTTTGCTTCCGAGAATCTGTCCGGCACTGGACCTTACGTCATTACCGGTCGTCAGCAGGGCGTGCGTGTCGAGTTTGAGCGCTTTGACGATTACTGGGATACCGAATCCCCGGGGAACGTCGGCAAGATCGTGCTGACTCCGATCAAGGAAAATAACACCCGTGTCTCTGCGCTGCTGTCTGGTGGTGTGGATTTCATTGCGCCGGTGCCGCCCACGGATTTGGAGCGAATCCGTCGTGACAAAAACTCTGACCTGGTCACTATGAGCGGTACCCGCATCATCCTGTTCCACATGAACCAGAACCGGGTGGAAGCGTTCAAGAACCCGAAAGTGCGCGAGGCCATAGCCTATGCCATCAATCAGGAAGGCATCGCTGCCAAGATCATGAAGGGCTTCGCCACCCCGGCCGCTCAGATGTCGCCGGAAGGTTACCAGGGCCACAACGACTCCCTGAAAACCCGGTTTGATGTCGAAAAAGCCCAGCAATTGATGAAGGAAGCCGGGTACGAAGACGGTTTCACCATCTCCATGATGGCGCCCAATAACCGTTACGTGAATGACGACAAGATCGCACAGGCGGTGGCCGCCATGCTGGCGCGCATCAATATCAAGGTGGACCTGAAGACGCTGCCGAAAGCCCAGTATTGGCCGGAGTACGACGCTCGCGCCGCCGACATGATGATGATCGGCTGGCACGCAGACACCGAGGACTCTGCCAACTTCTATGAGTTCCTGACCTTCTGTCCGGATGCGGACAGCGGTTCCGGCCAGTACAACGCCGGTAACTACTGCAACCCGGAGATCGACGAGCTGGTCAACAAGGCCAACGTCGAGACGGATCTGGACAAGCGCACCGCCATGCTGAAAGAGGTGGAACAGCGCCTGTATGACGACGCTGCGTTCGTTCCCCTGCACTGGCAGGACCTGGCCTGGGCCAGCAAGAAGAATGTGAAGATCGAGCCGATCCTCAATGTGATGAACTTCCCGTACCTGGGTGACCTGGTCGTGGAGTAATAGCCTTTATGGGCGGGCCGGCTTCGGATTAGCCTGGAGCCGGCCTTTTGTTTGCAGCTTGACCCGGAATTTTTCATGTTAGCGTTTTTGGTTCAGCGGATTTCCCAGGCCGTGCTGGTCATGTTCGTGATCAGTGTGATTGCTTTCGCCATTCAGGATGGCCTGGGCGACCCGCTTCAACAAATGGTGGGCATGTCCGTCTCGCAGGATGAGCGGGAAGCGATCCGTGAAGAAATGGGACTGAATGACCCATTGGTTGTGCAATACGTTCGATTCGCCGGTAACGCCCTGCAGGGCGATCTGGGGATTTCCTATTTTTACGGAAAACCCACCATGGACGTAATCCTCGAGCACCTTCCAGCCACCCTGGAGCTGGTGATTGGCGCCAGCCTGATTATCATTATTTTCTCGGTGCCCATCGGGGTGTTCGCCGCGATACGGCCTCAGGCCTGGTTGTCCAAATTCTTCATGGGGGTCAGTACCGTCGGGATATCCATTCCGGTGTTCCTGACTGCCATCGTACTGATTCAGATTTTCTCTATCGGTGTCACCGTTGACTGGTTCCCGCAGGATGCTGGCTGGGGGCAGTGGCTGAACGCCGCACTATCCACCGAAGGCGGTTTGCCGTCCTACGGCCGGGGCGATGACCTGACGCCGCTGTTCGGCACCTGGGAGTCCGGTTTTTTCTCCCAGGGTGGCCTCCTGCACCTGATTCTGCCGTCGGTGTCGCTGGCGTCCATCATGCTGCCGCTGTTCATCCGCCTGATCCGTGCGGAAATGATGGAAGTGCTGCAGAGTGACTACATCCGGTACGCTCGGGCCAAGGGGCTGAGCTCGTCCCGGGTCTATTTCCTGCACGCGCTCAAGAACACCATGCTGCCGGTGATTACCGTGGGCGGTGTGCAGATCGGCATCATGGTGGCCTACACCATTCTTACGGAAACCGTGTTCCAGTGGCCCGGTGTCGGGCTGATGTTCCTGGAGGCCATCACCCGCAGCGATATTCCCCTGATCGTGGCGTACCTGATGGTGGTAGGCCTGATCTTCGTGATTACCAATACCGTGGTGGATCTGATCTACGGTCTGGTGAATCCCACCGTAAAACTGACAGGTAAGAAAGCATGACGACGGCGACTCTTTCACGCTGGGATCGCTTTCGCGAGTCCTTCCTCTGGTACAGCTTCAAACGCGACAAAGTGGCCATTGCCAGCTTTATCGTTCTGTTGTCCATGGTGTTGTCTGCCATCTTTGCGCCCTTGCTGGCACCGGCAGACCCCTACGACCTGGCCCAGATCAATATCATGAACTCCGAGCTGCCGCCGGTCGGCCTGGATGGCTCCGATCCGGCCTTCCCGTTGGGCACCGACGCCCAGGGCAGGGATCTGCTCTCTACCATTCTTTACGGCACCCGAGTGTCGCTGCTGATCGGGTTTGGTGCAGTTGTCCTGCAGGCGGCGCTGGGCATCCTGTTTGGTCTGCTGGCGGGCTATCTGGGTGGCCGGGTCGACTCCATTCTGATGCGGATTGCCGATGTTCAGCTGTCGTTTTCCACCCTGATGGTTGCGATCATCGTCGGGGCCGTGTTCAAGGCCAGCTTTGGCAATCTGATGTTCGGCGAAGTCGCTATCTACATGCTGATCTTCATCATTGGTGTAGCAGAGTGGCCTCAGATTGCCCGCACGGTGAGGGCCTCGGTACTGGCAGAGAAGAAAAAGGAATACGTGGATGCGGCAAAGGTGATGGGGTTTCGCACCCGTCGGATCATGTTCCGCCACATCCTGCCCAACACCCTGTCACCGATTTTCGTCATTGCTACCGTACAGATTGCCAACGCGATCATTTCCGAGGCGGCGTTATCGTTCCTGGGCCTCGGTATGCCGGAAACCCAGCCGTCTCTGGGTTCGCTGATCAAATCCGGTTTTGACTACATCCAGAGTGGCTCCTGGTGGATCAGCCTGATCCCCGGCCTGGTGCTGGTGGTGCTCGTACTGGTCATCAACCTGTTGGGTGACTGGCTGCGGGATGTCATGAACCCACGGCTGTACAAGGGGTAATGTGATGTCATTGCTGGAAGTAAAAGATCTGGATGTCCGTTTCGCCGTGCGGGGGGGTGACCTCACCGCCTTGCGAGGCATCAGTTTCAGTTTGGACAAGGGCGAGCGTCTGGGGCTGGTGGGGGAGTCCGGCGCGGGTAAATCCGTGGCGGCCTTCTCCATTCTCAATCTGATCGCCCGGCCCGGCTACATCGCCGCCGGCCAGATCCTGTTCGAAGGTAAGGACCTGGCGGCCATGAGCGAACGGGAGCTACGCAAGATTCGCGGCAACCGCATCGCCATGATTTTCCAGGACCCGATGATGACCCTGAACCCGGTGCTGACCATTGGTACCCAGATGGTGGAAGCGCTCAAGGCACACCGCCGGATCAGCACCAGGGCGGCCCGGGATATCGCCCTGAACAAACTTCGCAAGGTGCAGATTCCGTCGCCGGAAAAACGCCTGGATCAATACCCCCATGAACTGTCTGGCGGCATGCGCCAACGGGTGATCATCGCCATCGCATTGCTGCTGGACCCGGAGATCATCATCGCGGATGAACCGACGACGGCCCTGGATGTGACAATTCAGGCGGAGATCATGGCGTTGCTGTTGGAGTTGTGTGAGCAGGACAACGTGGCGCTGATGCTGATCACCCACGATCTGGGCGTGGTTTCCCAGGTCACCCAACGCATGCTGGTGATGTATTCCGGTCGGATCATTGAGCAGGGGCCCACTCGCGAAATCATCAACGATGCTCAGCATCCCTATACCCAGGGACTGATTAACGCGCTGCCCCAGATGGGCGAGCCCGGCGAGCGGCTGTTCCAGATCCCTGGTTCGATGCCGTCCCTGAAGAATGTGCCCACAGGCTGCCCCTTCCACCCACGCTGTGGCTTCGCCACCGATCAGTGCAAGCGCCGGATGCCGGAGTATGTTCGCTCGGGTAACGTGGATGTGGCCTGTTACGAAGTCAGCAACCTTATTGAGCAGGAGAAATGCATGCAGGAGGTGGAATCGTGACCTCCCAATCATCCACGCTGGTCGATATTCGCGGCCTGGAGAAGAGGTTTGATCTTTCCGGCGGCCTGCTGGAACAGATCTCGTTCAAAGGCGGTCGTTTCCACCGCAAACAGGAAGCCGTGCATGCGATCAACGGCGTTGATCTGCAGGTTCAGAAAGGCGAGGCGCTGTGCGTTGTGGGTGAATCCGGCTGTGGTAAATCGACCGTGGCTCGCACCGTCATGGGGTTGTTGTCTCCCAGCGCCGGCGAGATCCACTACGATGGCCAGCGTATCGATCATCTTGACGGTAAGGAGGTGCTGCCGTACCGCCGCAAGATGCAGATGATCTTCCAGAACCCCTACGCCTCGTTGAACCCGAGGATGACCATCCAGCAAACCCTGGAAGAGCCCATCCGCTTTCATCAGCCGGACGCCTCGGAGCCTCAGATTCGGGACAAGGTGCAGGATGTCATGGAGTCGGTGGGGATCGACCCGGACTGGGGCAGCCGTTTTGGTCATGAATTTTCCGGCGGTCAGCGCCAGCGCATTGCCATTGCCCGGGCGCTGGCGGTCGACCCCGAGTTTATCGTTGCGGACGAACCGATTTCGGCGCTGGACGTCTCCATTCAGGCCCAGGTGCTCAACCTGCTGATGGAAGCTCAGGAAAGCCGCAACCTGACCTATCTCTTCATTACTCATGATCTGGCCGTGGTGGAGCATTTTGGTACCCGGGTCGCGGTCATGTACCTTGGCCGGGTATGCGAGTTGGCAGATACCAGAACGTTGTTCAGTACCCCGAGGCATCCATACACTCAGGCGTTGCTGTCGGCCATTCCAAAGCTGGAGGACGACCGGCCCAACCATATCCGGTTACAGGGCGAGGTTCCGACACCGGTGCAGTTGCCGTCAGGTTGCGTCTTCCATGGTCGCTGCCCCTATGCCGACGACCGATGCCGGCAGGAAATACCTCAGTTGATCGCGACGGATGGCGGCGCCCAGGTTGCGTGTCACGCGGTGGAGGAAGGGCGGTTATAGCCAGTTCCCCACGATGGGCTATGATGCCTGACAACCATTCCCGACGCTGGTAACACCATGGAAATACGCTGGCTTGAAGACTTCATGGCGCTGGCCCGAACGCGTCATTTCTCACGTGCTGCTGAACTGCAGCACGTGAGCCAGCCGACGTTCAGCCGCCGCATCAAGCTTCTTGAGGAAGCCATGGGAGCGACACTGATCAACCGCCAGACCCTGCCGCTGTCTTTGACTCCGGCAGGGGAGGCGTTTGTGGAGCTGTGCGAGCGCGTAACGCGAGACGTTCGTGAAACCAAAGACCGGATCAGTGACATGGAGTCCGAGGCGTCTGCCCGGATCAGTGTGGGGTCAACCCAGGGGCTGTTTTCCCATTTTTATCAGGGATGGGCGCAGCAGGAGGGGTTGGCCGAGCGGCTACAATTGAACCTGAAAGCCACCAACTGGGTGGGAGAGCAGTTTCTGGATGCACTGGATAATGGCGAATGTGACCTGGTGCTGTGTTACTGGCACGAGGATCTGCCCTGGAAAGATCATCTGAGCGAGGACCGCTACGAGTGGGTGACCCTGGCGAGGGAGTTTCTGGTGCCGGTGAGCGTGGCCGACGAAAACGGACAACCACGATTTGCGCTGCCGGGCACGCCAGAGCAGCCGGTCCCGCTGATCGCCTATCACTCCCGGGGATTCCTGCAATCTGCCATTGAGGGGCACCTGAACCGGCGCAAGCTGCCAGCCAACCTGTTGCCACTGAATGAAAATACCCAATCGGCCGGTATCAAGGCGCTGGTAAAACAGGGCTTCGGCATGGGGTGGCTGCCGCAACGAATGACGGAAAAGAGCGAGCGTTTTGGCAGTCTCACCCGGGCCGGGGATAAACGGTGCGACGTACCATTGGAGATCCGCTTGATCCGCCTGCGTGAACCCCGTTCCGACAATCTGTTAACCCTCTGGAAAAAACTGGAAAACAAGCATGTCTGACACCGAGTTACTGTCACTGCAGACGGATCATATCCGCACGCTTCAGCAGCGTTACGAACAGGCTATCGCCGAGCAGGGCTATGACGGTCTGCTGATCAGTTCCGGTGCTGCACCCGTGCGTTACGGTGATGATCAGGCATGGCATTTTCAGGGTTATGGCCCCTTCCTGCACTGGACCGGGCTGACCGGGCAGGAACACAGTTGGTTACTTGTCCGGCCCGGGCAAAAGCCGCTACTCAGCCTTTATCAGCCCGTGGACTTCTGGCATGCCACCCCGGAGTTGCCGGACGAGCCCTGGCTGCAGTCGATGGACGTGCGTTTCAGTGATCGTCGGGATGCACCGGCCATGGACTTCAATGGCCGGCTCGCCGTTGTGGGCGACCCGTCCCAGCTGTCCGGGGTTGATGGTGAGCATAATCCGGAGGACCTTCTTTCCGCCCTGGACGAAACCCGGGTGCATAAAACCCCTTATGAAATAGCCTGCCTGGCCCGTGCCAACCACATTGCCATGCAGGGCCACCGGGCAGCTCGAAAAACGTTTCTGGACGGAGGCAGTGAGTTTGCAATAAACCTGGCCTACCAGCAGGCGACTGGACAGCGTGAAGCCCAGGCGCCATACCACAGTATCATCGGCGTGAATGAGCACGCGGGCACCCTGCATTACCAATACTATGACACCGAAGCGCCTGTGCGCCCCCGCAGCCTTCTGATCGACGCCGGTGTGCGTTTTCGCGGTTACTGTTCCGACATTACCCGCACCACGCCCGGGGCAGGGGAAAGACGTTTCGCCGCATTGATTCAGGGGCTGGAGCAGTTGCAGCAGCGGCTGTGCGGAATGGTTGCACCTGGCGTGGATTATGTGGCGATTCATCGCAAGACCCACCAAGGCATTGCGGCTTTGTTGAACGCCGCCGGAGTCGTTCAGGGGGTGGATGACGAAACCCTGGTGGAGCGGGGCGTTACCCAGGCGTTTTTCCCGCACGGTATTGGCCATTTCCTGGGAGTTCAGGTGCATGACGTCGCTGGCAAGAAAGCCCCGTCGCCATCGGACGCCCCATTCCTGCGCCTGACCAGGACTCTGGAGGCAGGCATGGTCGTAACCATCGAACCGGGGGTTTATATCATTCCTTCCTTACTGGATCCGGTATTGAATGGTCCACTCGGCAAGAATTTTAATCGTTCGGTGATTGATGAGTTGCGAGGCTGTGGTGGTATCCGCATTGAGGATAATGTCGTTGTCACACCCGATGGAGCCCGGAACCTGACCCGTGAAGCGGACGGTTAAAAAGATTTTGCACAAAAATCGCTCTTTGGGCTTGCAAAGCTGCATGCAAATGACAATAATTATCACTAGCTTTGTTATCGTTAGTGAGATGCTCCTATGTACGTATGCCTCTGCCATGGTGTGACAGACCGAGAAATCCGTGAAGCCGCCGACAATGGCGTCAGTTCTATGCGCCAGCTTGGCAAGGAGCTCGGTGTGGGCACGCAATGTGGTCGCTGTGCCTGCACAGCACGGGAAATTCTCCGCGAAAGCCGGACCCCAGACTACCTGGCCATGGCTGACATGTTAGCCCAGCCCGCCTGACGGACAGGTTTGATTGAGCGGAATCCGTTCTTGCCTGCACCTGATTCCTAAATGTGATTTTTTCTCCCCGTGTGAAAGACTATCCTTGTAAGGATCGCACACTCACGAAAGGAGATCCGTCATGAAAGGCGACAAGAAAGTCATACAGTTCCTGAATAAAGTGCTCGCCAACGAGCTGACCGCCATCAACCAGTACTTCCTCCATTCCCGCATGTACAAAGACTGGGGCATCACCAAACTGGCGGACAAGGAATACGAAGAGTCCATCGACGAAATGAAGCATGCGGATCTGCTGATCGAACGCATCCTGTTTCTGGAAGGGCTGCCCAATCTCCAGGATCTCAACAAGCTGCTGATCGGTGAAAACGTCGAGGAAATGCTGTCCTGCGACCTCAAGCTGGAAATGATCGCCCATCAGGACCTGAAAGACGCGGTGGTTCATTGTGAGCAGGTGAAGGACTACACCAGTCGTGAACTGTTCCGTGGCATTCTTGACAGCGAAGAAGAGCACATCGACTGGCTCGAAACCCAGCTCGACATGATCGGCAAGATGGGTATCCAGAACTACATCCAGCTTCAGTCGTCCGCCGCGGAGTAAACATCAGTGACAATGGATCTGTCCTGTTTTAAAGCCTATGACCTTCGCGGCCGGGTGCCGGACCAGCTTAATCCGACACTGGCCGAGCGCATCGGTCGCGCCTATGTGGAAGTGACCGGCGCCAAGCGAGTCATCGTCGGCTACGACATTCGATTGTCCAGCCGAGACATCGCCGACGCCCTCTGCTCCGGCCTGATGGCCGCCGGTGCCGACGTTTTCGACATTGGCCTGTGTGGTACCGAGCTGGTCTACTTCGCCACCAGCCATTACAAAATGGACGGTGGCATCATGGTCACCGCCAGCCACAATCCGCGGGATCACAATGGCATGAAGATGGTGGGGCCGGACTCGCGCCCTATCAGTTCCGACAACGGCCTGAATGACATCCGCGACCGGGTGCTTGAGCCTTTCGGCGATGCCCCGGAGCAGGGACGGTATGAGCCGCTGGAAGTGGTGACCGCCTATGTTGATCACCTGTTGGGTTACATAACGGCAGGTTCGCTCAAGCCCAAAACCATCGTGGTCAACGCCGGCAACGGCGGGGCAGGGTTGATGATCGACGAACTGGAGCAACACCTGCCGTTCGATTTCATCAAAGTGCACCACCAGGCCGATGGTCATTTCCCGAACGGTGTTCCCAACCCCATTCTGGAAGAAAACCGCGCCGCCACCGCGGATGCAGTTCTGGAGTACGGCGCAGCCATGGGCATTGCCTGGGACGGCGACTACGATCGCTGCTTCTTCTTCGACGAAAACGGCCGCTTTATCGAGGGCTATTACATTGTTGGCCTGTTGGCAGACCAGTTCCTTCGCAAAACCGGCGGTGGCAAAGTCATCCACGACCCAAGACTGACCTGGAACACCATCGACCTGGTCAACGCGGCTGGCGGCAAAGCCATCGAAAGCAAAACCGGCCACGCCTTCATCAAGCAACGCATGCGCGACGAAGATGCGGTCTATGGCGGCGAAATGAGCGCCCACCACTACTTCCGCGACTTCGCCTACTGCGACAGCGGCATGATCCCATGGTTGCTCGTCGCCGAGCGTCTGTGCCAGTCCGGCCAGACGCTGTCCTCCCTGATAGACGCACGCATTGAGGCCTATCCGGCCAGCGGCGAAATCAACCGCACCATCGATGATCCCCCCAAGGTCATTGCCGCCATCGAGGCCAAATACAGCCCGGGCGCCAAAAGTGTCAGCCACGTCGACGGCGCCAGCATCGAATTCGACGACTGGCGGTTCAACCTCCGCATGTCCAACACTGAACCGGTGGTTCGCCTGAACGTGGAATCCCGTGGTGATATCGCGTTGATGAAGGAAAAAACGGCAGAACTGCTGGCGGAAATGCAAAGGCTCAACGAGGAAGGTTAACTCACTGTTCTGGGGCCGGTCGGGGCGATACCGATGTCAGAAACTGTGCCGAGCCCTGGATGGCGGAGCTCAAGCGCCAGATGGATGTGCTGGAGAGTGTTTAGGAAATGGGTTCCCCCCCGGAGCGGTTTCACCAAAAGCCAGAAATAACTCAAAGCCAGTCGTTCAACATAATCCCGATGCCAATCCGCTGAATCCGCTCATTGTAGTCAATCAGACTCTCACCATAGCCATTGTAATAATGGACATACCCCTTGATCGTATCCCCCATCGGAAAGCTATAACCCAACTCCACAGACGTCTTGTTATCTGACCGCAAGTTGTTCATCAGCTTCATCGACAGCGTCCGATCCTCACTCCACTTGTAGATCGCCATATAGTTCGCATAGCCCAGATAGCGCTCAATATCCTCATTGTCGTCCTCGCTGTCATCCTCCGGCAGTCGATACCACGGCTGAAGGATAAACAGCCAGCGATCATAGCTGTACGCCGCCGACCCCACGATCCGGTTCCAACTGCGGGAACGGGGCTCCGACTGGCCATTGGACTCATGATTAAAGCCCAGGGTTACACCATTCAGCCTGCCAGGCCCCACGTCATAATTCGTCTCATAACGGACAAAGATCTCCGGCTCATAATTGGTTTCCCGGAATGGCGCTGAGTCATCCGTGTTGTACACCTGCCAGAACGATTTCTGGGTGTAACCGAACCAGAGCGTCGTGCGTTCATCAAGCCAGCCAGTCAACAAGGGCACCTTGAAACTGATCTGGTACTTGGCTTCCTGGTTGTCGATGCCATAATCGTAGTCGGTTGCACCGAGTCTCGGGTTCGTGGGTTCACGATTGGCATTCTTCATATAGCTGAACGGCAGGATATACATCGGCCGATGGCCAACAAAACTGCCGGAAAACGAGAAGATGGCCTTCTCTGCAGCGACATAACGGTTCAGGATCGCCGACATCACGCCGGTATCTTCCCCGTCCTTTCCGGCCGGGCTGTTTTCCGCGGGCCCCAGCGTCGCATCCCCGTTTTCCGCGTGGGCTGCCTCTTCGTATTGCAGCGCCTCCGTCGATTTGTCGATGGCATTCAGGCTCTCATCGGAGGCACCATTGCGAGCGCTGGCCGGGTCGTTGATGGCGTCGTAGCACGCGAGACGCTGAACGCCTTCCTTGATCAGGGCACAGTCCTCTGGCTTCACCCCCTCAAAGTTCCGGTTTCCCGGAGGCTCGTCCTGCGCGCTGACCGTGCCGGGAAGGAACACGTTAAGAGACAACAGCAAGCCAGCAAACCTCAAAAGTTCATAGCAGCGAACGACAGGCATGGTCCAGTCCTTATGCGTTGGAAACACTGATCCAGGTGTTGGCGACGCCGTAAGCCCATACGCCGAGCAGCGTCATCACCAGCAGGGAAAATACGATCTTATGCCGGGTTTTGCGTTCGGCAGCCGCTGCAACCACCCAGCGCAGGTACATCAGCCCGATAAAGCTGATGAATACCGCCAGGCTTGCGGCGGCGGGGATCAACAACCACACAGGGCTCAGTGCAGCGCCCTCTGCTGCACGGCTGGAAAACCAGCCCATGGAAGCCAGCAGTACGGCTACCGCCGTAAACTCGGTGATCAGCAATGGCTTTCGCCACGGGTGTGGCTGATTGGTATCAGGCATACATTCTAACCCTCGGTATCTGTTTGCTGCATGGTACCCGGAAACTGCTTCCGGAGCCCTCTGACTTACGAAATGGCAACGAAAATTGATTGAAATCGGGGGTTCATTTTGCAGTTTGGTTTTTTTGACCTGCCGCAGTCGCTATAATGCGGGCACAAACGATTATAACGCCCAATTGTGAGGTGCATTGTGATGATGAAGAGAGTCCTGGCTGCCGTATTGCTTGGTTTCGGCCTGACCGCAGGTGCCGTAATGGCCAATGTTGAAGATGAAATTCGTGCTCGCATTGCTCCGGTTGGCGAGGTGTGTGTTCAGGGTGAAGACTGTGGGCAGGCAGCTGCTCCAGCGGCAAGCGCAAGCTCGGGCCCTCGTTCTGGAAGTGACGTATACGATGCAGCCTGTACCGCCTGCCACAGCACTGGCGCGGCAGGTGCCCCCAAGAAAGGCGATACCGCTGCGTGGTCACCCCGTATTGAGAAAGGGCTGGATACACTGATCAGCCACGCGCTCAATGGCTTCAATGCCATGCCGGCCAAGGGTGGTTGTTCCGGGTGTTCTGATGAAGAAATTGAAAATGCCGTCAAGCACATCGTTGAGGCCAGCCAATAACGTCGGTTGCTTGAATGCCGACGACGAAAAAGCCCCCGGACAACGGGGGCTTTTTTTAGCTGGCGGACACATTCCGCGCATCAGTGAATGGGCGTAAACGTCAGGTTTCCTTCAATACGACCGATGTCGCCTCGCTCGGTTGTCAACGGGATGGACCAGGGATGGTTAGCCCGGGTGTCCTCAGTATCGTGCAAAGCGTTGAGGCGGGCATCCAGCCAGCCAAAGCTGCCAGATTGGGACAGCGTCACCCACGATGTTTCTTCTGCCTCGGCCGACGGGTTTGGCAGCGCCTTCCAGCTCGGGCTGTTGGTGTTGACGGTGACTTCCGTTCGGGTGAAGCGTATGAAAGCCTCTCCGTCGGCGCCAAGTACCGTCAGTGGTTCCTCACCCTTATAGCGAAGCAGGATTCCCGGCCGGGGAGCGTCCAGAATCATTGCACTGAGCCCCGGAATGTCCGGGTGTTTGGTGATCTGGGCCTTGACGATACCGTCCGGCACACCCTCTACCTCCGGTGCGCCGTGGGCCCCGGCCAGCCCTGAGGCTACCAGGGCCGTCAGGCCGCCAATCACCAGGCTCACCAGATGGTTTCCGGTTTGTCCAATAGTCATGATGTGGTCGCCTCCGGTGATTTACAGAATCTCAAGTGTTGACTCGATAATGCCGCTGTCGGTGGTAGTATCGCTTGCCACCTGGGTGGGGGCCATGCACTCGAGGTTTTCATTCACCACCGTGATTGGCGCGGATACCGAGGGTACACGGCCTTCAGGCGTATTTTTGCTGACGAACAGCATGTATTCACCTGCCGGGACCACATTGTGGTTGTCAGGCATGGCCAGCGTCAGTTTATTGCCCGGCTGCTTTTCCATGACCAGTTCAATGGCGCGCTGATCGCCGTCGATAACATGGGTCATCACAGTGCGCCGGATCAGCAGCGCCTTGTCGATGTCATCTGCCTGATCCACCTTGATGTTAAAGCGGTCACCGATGGTGAGATTGCTCGGTGCGCTCTTGATCTGCGGGCGATCATTGCGCATTGCGTACGGTGGTGTGTAGATCTCAAAGCTGGGGTCGCGACCGTCGTAGGGCGCCAGGCCGAAGTCCTGAAGATCAACGAACGTCAGGTACGCGGTGTTGATTGGCGAGTGCCCGGCAATCATGACACGGCCGTCTTCCATCAATACTGCCGTATTGTGGTAGGTGCGGGCGCGATGACCGGACGCCATTTCGGTCCAGGTGCCCGTCTCCGGATCAAACCGTTCGGCAGTGCGAATTGGTCCTTCCAGGCCGGGCGCAACCACACCGTCCCGGTTACCGCCACTGAATACCATGACACTGCCATCGGGCATCAACACGTTGGTGCCATACCAGCGCGGCTGGTTCAAAGAGCCAGTCAGGCGTGACTCATAGCCGATTTCATCACCGTTGGTGGTGATCGTGTCGATCCGGCTCTGGTCGGTCGGCAGGTAGCCGCCCGGGTTGGTCAGCAGCGCGTAGCTGGGAACGCCGCCTGCGGTCAGCAACTCGACGTCGGTGTATTCGCCGTTCGCATTCGGCGTCAACGGCAACATGGTGGATGAGGTGGAGCCGCGCATGCCGCCGGCAATCGCCATTTTCAGGTCGTCCTGGGAGATGCCGAGCTCCGCCCCGTTTTCCAGTAGATCTGAGGGTGCTTCGATAACGTCGCCGAGTAACGTGGAAACCTGTTCGAGGGACACATTGGTAATGTTGAGGGTGCTACTGAGCTGGCCCAGTCCGACCTCATCCAGTCTCAGCGGCAATCCGGCGTAGCCGATGTCGTTCCAGCGCTGGGTATCCGGGTTGAAGCTGGCAACAATGTTCCACAGGGCCTGATCGTAGCCTTGTCCAAACGGGTTGAACGCCTGTCCGCCAGCGTTGTAGAACACATGGCCGTTCGGCAGCAGGTGCATGCGCGGATACAGCGGCAGTGAGCGGTCCGCGGTGGACGGGTTTTGCGTCCAGGTGCCGGCACAAGGGTTGTAGGTTTCGGTCTGTACCACGTTACGTCCGCTGTTCAGCGGATCTTCGGGATAGACGGGTTTGAGCAGCTTGGTGACACCACTGGCGACGAAGACGTTGCCGTTGCCCATGGTTACGAGTGATGGATACCAGCGACCGTAGGTCATGTCGCCACTTTGGCGCCAGGTGTTGGTCTCCTCGTCGAATATTCTCGAATTCTTGATACCTTCCAGTTCCGCCACCCCAAGAGGCAGGCCATCAATGCCTGGCTCGGAATAGTAGTCGGTGCCGCCAACGGCCATCACATCACCGTTGGCCAGGCCGATGACGTCGGAGCAGAATAGGGCGCCGTCGTTGGCGCTGGTATTGTCGGCGGTATCGAGCAAGCCATCCAACTCGGTGCCGTTCAGCAATGTTTCACTGTCGTTGCCATCCGGGTTGGCGCCGGCGTCCAGTGGAGAGGGTTTGATCCAGGACGGATTGTCGTTTTCATCCAGCGACAGAACGCGGGTCTGATCGTTGACAGACACTTCGCCAAATTCCGCAACAATGGATAACTCAACGTTCTCGGTGCCCTCGAGGGCATTCAGGTAGAGCAGGCGACCGTCTTTGAGAAGCGCCATGGTGCCGGCAGCCGGTTTGCACTCGTCCATGCCGTCGGCCCGGGTGATGCATTTTTCGTCCGTTTCGACGGCTTCGCCATCCACAATAATGGTGGGTTCTGCAAAGGGCTCGCTGAAAGTGCCCTTGCTGTTGTAACTGTCGGGGACTGCCGGTTCCTCAGTCTGGGCCGTTGAGCCATCGGATGAGTCGCCCAGCAGGCTGCCGAGAAGGCCCGCGTTGGCGGTGCCTGATCCTGCGATAAGCAGAATCAGTGAACCTGTGACGCTTGATAATCGATTGAATCGACGGGACATGATGCCCTCCTGATCTTGTTTTTGTGTTTGCCGGAAGCGAAGCTCCCTGGGCAGATACGGATCAGGAGGTCATAAGGTTGCAGGGATTGTGAAAAAACGTGAAATTCAGCTCCCCAAGTCACCAAGTAACGCGCTGAGGGTGGCCTTGCCTTTTTGCTGGTTGGCTTCCACGTCCAGGTCGCCGGTTCCTTCCCATCTCAGGTCGTCCTCCGGCAGCTCATCGAGAAACCGGCTTGGAATCGTTTCCAACTTTTCGCCGTACTGTTTTCGCTGGGCGGCAAACGTAAGGGTCAAGGTTTCCCGGGCTCGGGTGATGCCCACGTACATCAGTCGCCGTTCCTCCTCGACGTTTCCTTCTTCGATGCTCGAACGGTGGGGCAGTATTTCCTCTTCCAGGCCCATGATGAAAACGTGGGGGAACTCCAGGCCTTTTGAGGCGTGGAGGGTCAGTAGCTGGACCTTGTCGCTGTCGTCCTCTTCTTCACGCTGCTCCATCATGTCGCGCAGGATTAGCCGGCTGATGGCGTCCTCAATGCCCATTTCGTCGGCCGTACCCTTGCCGTCGTCCAGCATGCGCTGGATGGATTCCACCAGGTACCAGATGTTCTCCATCCGCCGTTCCGCCTGTTTTGGCGAGCCGGAATGTAGGTGCAGCCATTCCTCGTACTCGATATCAGTGAACAACTGCTTGATCACCGGAATCGGATCCTCGCGGTGCAGGCGCTCGCAGGTATTGTCCACCCAGTGTGCAAAGCGCCGCAGACGGTCCAGCCCCTTTTCGGTGACGTGAGTTTCGGCGCCCATATCGCCCAGGGCGCGAAACAGGCTGACGTTGCGGGAGCGGGCGTAGTGGCTGAGCTGTTCAAGTGTGCGAGGGCCGATCTCCCGGCGAGGCACGTTCACGACGCGCAGGAACGCCGCGTCGTCATCCGGGTTCACCAGCAGACGCAAGTAGGACATGGCGTCCTTGATTTCGTTCTTGGAGAAAAACGACTGGCCACCGGAGATGTGATAGGGAATCTGGTAAGCCTGAAGTTTCATTTCCAGCAGCCGTGCCTGGTGATTGCCCCGATAGAGAACGGCGAAGTCCCGGAAGGCCAGGCCCTTCTTGAGTTTCTGGTCGAGAATTTCCGTAGCCACCCGTTCGGCTTCCGCGTCTTCGCTGCGGCAGCGGACGATGCGCAGTTCATCCCCGACCGTATGATCGCTCCACAGGGCTTTCTCGAATACGTGGGGATTGTTGGCGATGACCGTGTTGGCGCAACGCAGGATGCGAACCGTGGAGCGGTAGTTCTGCTCCAGTTTAACGATCTTGAGGCTGGGAAAGTCTTCTTTGAGCTGAGCAAGGTTTTCAGGCCGCGCGCCTCGCCAGGCGTAGATCGACTGGTCGTCATCACCAACGACGGTAAAAGCGGCCCGTTCCGCCACCAACAGCTTGACCAGTTCGTACTGGCAGAGGTTGGTGTCCTGGTATTCGTCCACCAGCATGTAGCGGATTTTTCGTCGCCATTTCTGCAATACCTCGGGATTGTCGCGGAACAGCTGGACCGGCAGCAGGATCAGGTCATCGAAATCCACCGCGTTATAGGCTTTCAGGTATTCGTTGTAGTGGCGGTAAATGATGGCAATACGCTGCTCCCGCTCATCAGCGGCCCGGCTCCAGGCGTCCTGGGGGCTGCGCATGGCGTTCTTCCAGGACGAGATGGTCATCTGCACGTCAGACAGTTCATCGCCAGCATCTGCGCTGGCCTCACGCATCATCAGGTCCTGAAGCAGGGCCTTGGCGTCCTCCGCATCGAAGATGGAAAAGCCGGGGTGATAGCCCAGGTGCTCATGCTCCTCGCGGATCATGTTCAGCCCGAGGTTGTGGAAGGTGGAAACAATCAAACCCCGAGTCAGTTTGCGGTCCACCAGGCGTCCGACGCGCTCTTTCATTTCACGCGCGGCTTTGTTGGTGAAGGTCACAGCGGCGATATGACGCCCCGGAATGCCGAGGTGTTCGATCAGATAAGCCACTTTGCGGGTGATCACGCTGGTCTTACCGCTGCCGGCACCGGCCAGTACCAGCATGGGGCCCTCCGCGTAGCGGACGGCTTCACTCTGTCGGGGGTTGAGCTTGTTCACAATAATTGCGCCAATCCGGGAAATTCCGAGACAACCTGGGAAGCATACATTCTACACCAGGCAGACATGCTGTACCTTGACGATCTATCAGCTATTCTTGAGGGAACGGAGATGTTTGATCACGAGGAACGGGACGCTTCTTGATGACCCTGGCAGTAAAACAACCCAATCCCAGCCATGTACGGTTGCTGGTGCTGACACCGGAGTATGCGGATTTTCTCTGGCTGGGCGCGCTCCTGTCACGTGATCGTGAAATGGAACCGGACCTGACCTGGTGCCCGGATCTTATCGACTGTGATGATCTGATTCGCAATACCCACTTTGACGTTATCCTCTGGGATTGCGTGTTTCATGGTGGTTCCGAGGACGCTTTTCTGCAGTATCTGTCCGTGTCCAGCAGCGAGAAACCGGTACTGGCACTGAGTGCCGAGTTGGCTTCCGAGCGCGCTGTTGATCTGCTCGCCAACGGCGCTTCGGACTATTTGAGCCGCCAGTCATTGGAGGAGTGGGGGCTGCGCCGCGCGGTACGCTGCCTTTGGTACCGGCAGCAGCTTTCGGAGTCCGCTCACGGCCAGTTGGGTCGGGAAGTGGCCAGTGGTTTTATCAACCGTGATCTGTTCTTTGATCGCCTGCAACAGGCATTGCTGAGAGCTGAGCGTGGCGGCCAGCGGCTGGCACTGTTGCATATTAATCTGGATGATTTCCGCAGCTTCAATGAATCCTTCGGTTACCAGAAGAGTGATCAGATTATGCTGAAGCTGGCGGAGCGGCTGCGACAGAATCTGCGACGAGTGGATTCGCTGATGCGTATTGGCGGCGACGAGTTTGCGATCATTGTTGAAAAAGTGGAAGACTCGCTGGATATTACTCAGATCATCCGCAAGCTCGTGACTGCGATGGGTGAGCCATTCAGCCTTGACGGTCAGAACGTCGTCGTCAGCGCCAGCCTCGGCGTGGCCACCTATCCGGAAGCGGGGCACAGCCCGGAAAATCTCCTGCGACGAGCCAATCGCGCCATGTTTGAGGCCAAGCGCGACCCCGGTACCAGTTACCGGTTTTACGATCGTCAGTTGCACATAACGGCCGGATACCAGCTCCGCCTGGAGGCGGATCTCCGTAACGCACTGCGGGGCAATGAGCTGGAAGTGTATTATCAACCGCGTATTGACCTCGCGTCCGAGGAAGTTCGGGGCGTGGAATGCCTGCTGCGATGGAACCACCCGGAAAGGGGGCTGGTGGGCCCGGATGAATTCATCCCGGTCGCTGAGCGCAGCGGGTTGATCGTTCCCATTGGTTACTGGGTGATTGAGCAGGCCTGCAAGCGCCTGCAGGAGTGTGCAGACCTGGGGCACCCGGGGCTGGTGTTTGCGGTGAACCTGTCGTTCCGGCAGTTCCATGATCGCAAGATGACCGAAACCATCTTTCGCATCATCTTCAATGCCAATGTCGACACCAGCCTGTTGGAACTGGAGCTTACCGAGAGCGCCATGATGCATGACCCGGAATACGCCCAGCGATGTTTGCGGGAGCTTAACCAGTTGGGCATCAGTTTTGCCCTGGATGACTTCGGAACCGGTTTTTCCTCCCTCAGCAACCTGCAGCACCTTCCTATTGCTCTCGTGAAGATCGACAAGTCCTTTGTTCAGGATCTGGGCCAGTCAGCCGACGCCGAGCATATTATTCGTGCCATTATCAGCCTGGCTCACAGCCTGCAGATCAGCGTGGTGGCGGAAGGGGTGGAGACGGAAGGACAACTGGAGTTCCTGCGCCAGCAACACTGTGACGAAATCCAGGGTTATTACTACGCCCGCCCAATGCCCTGGAACGATCTTGTGCAATTCCTGGACAACCGTAGCCGCACTGCTTGCCTGCAGCAATAAGCCGCTGTACCTTTGCGCTTTGACTCGTAAGCATCAGATGAGGTTGCATGAACAGTATCATCAGGCGCATTGCTGACGAACTGGGTGTTCGTGAACAGCAGGTGAATGCCACCGTTGAAATGCTGGACGGTGGCGCCACCGTTCCCTTTATTGCCCGTTACCGCAAGGAAGTTACCGGTTCGCTGGATGACAGCCAGTTACGGTCCCTGGAAGATCGCCTGCGTTATCTGCGGGAGCTGGAAGACCGTCGCTCTACGATCCTCAACAGTATTGAGGAGCAGGGCAAGCTGACCGATGAATTACGTGCCAGCATCGATTCGGCGGACACCAAGAACCGCCTGGAAGACCTCTACCTGCCGTATAAGCCCAAGCGCCGGACCAAGGCGCAGATTGCCCGTGAAGCCGGTCTGGAGCCCCTGGCCGATGCCCTGTATGACGACCCCACGCTGGAGCCAGAGAGCACAGCGGAAGGCTATATCAATGATGAGGCCGGTGTTACCGACACCAAGGCCGCGCTTGATGGAGCCCGCTACATTCTGATGGAACGCTTTGCCGAGGATGCGGAACTCCTGGGTGAGCTGCGTGACTTTATCTGGCAGCAGGGGCAGCTCAAGGTCACCGTGGTGGACGGCAAGGAAAATGAAGGTGCCAAGTTCCGCGACTACTTCGACCATGTCGAGCCATTGAAAAAGGTGCCATCCCATCGTGCGCTTGCCATCCTCCGGGGTCGCAATGAAGGCGTGCTCACCTATTCCATTGTGGTTGGCGATGCGGAAGACGACCGTCGCCAGCCCCATCCGGCGGAACAACGTATTGCCGCGCGCTGGCGTATCCGTGACAACGGCCGTGCGGCCGATCGCTGGTTGTCGGAGGCGGTGCGCTGGACCTGGCGGGTAAAACTGTCCACCCAGATTGAAACCGACCTTATGGCCCAGGTGCGGGAAGCGGCAGAAACCGAGGCCATCAATGTGTTTGCCGCCAACCTCAAGGATCTGCTGTTACTGGCGCCGGCGGGCCCCCGCGCCACACTGGGGCTGGACCCCGGCCTGCGCACCGGTGTGAAGGTAGCCATTATCGATGGCACCGGCCAGGTGGTGGGTCATGGTGGTATTTTCCCGCACGCGCCCCGCAACCAGTGGGATCAGTCGATCGAACAATTGGCGAACTGGTGTCGGCAGTACCGCATTGAGCTGGTGGCCATTGGTAACGGTACTGCCTCCCGTGAAACCGAAAAGCTGGTCGCGGACCTGAGCAAGCGTTACCCGGAGCTGAAGCTGGCGCGGATTGTGGTCAGTGAATCGGGCGCCTCGATCTATTCCGCCTCTGAATTCGCCTCCCGCGAACTGCCGGACCTGGATGTGACCATTCGTGGAGCGGTCTCCATCGCCCGCCGGCTTCAGGATCCATTGGCGGAAATGGTGAAGATCGAACCCAAGTCCATCGGCGTGGGGCAGTATCAGCACGATGTGTCTCAAGTGCAGCTGGCCCGCAGCCTGGACGCCGTGGTAGAGGACTGTGTTAACGGTGTTGGCGTGGATCTCAACACCGCATCCATCCCCCTGCTGGCACGGGTGTCTGGCCTGAACCAGAGCATTGCCCAGAACATCGTCGATTTTCGTAATCAGAATGGTGTGTTCCGTGATCGCAGGCAGTTGCTTAAAGTGTCCCGCCTAGGTGATCGTACCTTTGAGCAGTCGGCCGGTTTCCTTCGCATTGCAGGGGGCGACAATCCGCTGGATCGCTCGTCGGTGCACCCGGAAGCTTATGGCGTGGTTGAAGCCATTGCCCGCCAGAATAACCGTAAGATTGAAGGTATTGTCGGAGACGCCGATTTCCTGCGTTCGTTGAACCCGCAGGACTACGTCACCGAACAGTTTGGTCTGCCGACCATAAAGGATATTATTACGGAATTGGAGAAGCCGGGGCGTGACCCCAGGCCGGAGTTCCGCTTTGCCAGCTTTGAGGAAGGGGTGGAAACCCTCAATGACCTGAAGCCGGGCATGGTGCTGGAAGGGTCGGTCACCAACGTGACCAACTTCGGCGCGTTCGTGGACATCGGCGTGCATCAGGATGGCCTTGTGCACATCTCTGCGTTGTCGAACACCTTCGTGAAAGATCCGAGGGAAGTGGTCAAGGCAGGGGATATCGTCAAGGTGAAAGTGATGGACGTGGATATCCCGAGAAAGCGGATTGCGCTTTCCATGCGTATGGATGACCAGCCCGGGGAGAAATCCGATAACCGCGCCGGCTCCAGCAGTAAAGGTGGCAAGCCTTCCGCAAGAAATGACCGCCACAAGGGCGCAGACAGCGGGCAAAAGGGTGCCATGGCCGGAGCGCTGGCACAGGCTCTGGCGTCGGCCCGCAAAGACGGCCGTTAACCCGCGCCGCTACACACTATCGTAATGGCCGCCGGTGTTCCCGGCGGCCATTCAAGCAGGAGTCATTCATGGGTGAATCCCGCCATCAGCTTTTTCAGCAGTTCACGGCCAACCAATGGGCCGGATTCCGAAAAGGCGTTGAGAAAGAAGGCCTGCGGGTCGATCGCAACGGCTTTATCGCACAGACTCCGCACCCCCGCTCGCTGGGTTCCACACTGACCCATCCGCGTATAACCACGGATTACTCTGAAGCTCTGTTGGAGCTGATTACTCCGGTGTTCGATACCACGCGAGGTATGCTTGATTCGCTCCGTGACATTCACCGCTTCGTTCAATGCAATCTTGAGGATGAGGTGTTCTGGGCCGCCAGTATGCCGTGTGAGCTGGACGGCGACGCGAGCATTCCCATTGCCGAGTATGGCACCGCCAATATCGGTCGCCTGAAGCACGTGTATCGCCAGGGGCTGGCTGTGCGGTACGGCCGCATGATGCAAAGCATTGCCGGCGCCCACTACAACCTGTCGCTGCCTGACAGTTTCTGGAGGCTTTGGCAGGATGCCCTGGGCAACCAGCAAAGCCTGCAGGACTTCAAGTCGGACCAGTATTTCTGGCTGATCCGCAATTTCCGTCGCCGTAGCTGGATGCTGATGCTGCTGTTCGGAGCATCTCCAGCGTTGGATGCCAGCTTTGTGGCGGGTGTACGTCATGACTTGAGCCGGTTCGGCGATGATACCTGGTATGGCCGCGAGGCCACATCGCTGCGCATGGGCGACCTGGGCTACCACAACAACGCTCAGGCATCGCTGAATATCTGCTTCAATGAACTAAAGACCTACACCGACACCCTGTTCAGGGCGATTCACACGCCGTGGCCAGCCTACGAAGAAATGGGAACCCGGCGCGACGGCGAATTCATCCAGATCAACACCAGCGTGCTGCAGATTGAGAACGAGTATTACAGCGCCGTGCGGCCAAAGCGCACCACCGAACGTGGCGAAAAGCCGATACAGGCCCTGGAGTCACGAGGCGTGGAATACATTGAAGTGCGCTGTCTGGACCTGGATCCGTTCTCTCCGGTGGGCGTCAACGAAAGCCAGATCGATTTTCTTGACCTGTTCCTGCTGGATTGTCTGCTGTCAGACAGCCCCCGCATTGACGATGACGAATGCGACCGCCTGGATGACAACTACCAGGATGTGGTGGCTCGGGGCCGGAATCCGGACCTGACGATCTGTCGCTCCGGTGAACGGGGTCGGGTCGGTGATGCTGCCGTTGCCCTGATGGATCGTCTCGCCCCCCTTGCGGAACAGCTGGACAGCTTGAACGGAGATTCCACCTATCGGCGAGCGCTGGATGATCAGCGTGCCAAACTCGACGATCCGCGTGAGTTACCTTCAGCGAAGGTACTTGAAGCCATGGAGGCTTCCGGCATGGGGCACCGGGAATGGGGGCTGGAAATGTCCAGGCAGCACCAGCAAACGCTGCGAGGGGAAGGGCTGTCGCCGGATGTGATGGCGGCGTTTGAAAAGATGACCGTTGATTCGCTTTCCGAGCAGGATGAAATGGAGCAAGCCGAAAACCAGCCATTTGGAGAATTCCTGGAGCAATACCTGCAATCCTGAACCGGGAGTGCCTCTCCCGGTCTCCCGGTCGGGCGTCACACTCTCCCCGGACCTGTCGCACATAAACGTAATTAACGTTTGTCACCTTCGGTTCGCGCTGTTAATTTCTGTAAGCAGAGTGACAGCATCTGATGGTGGCTACAGGTAAAGGGAGAACCGGTATGGCCAGAGACATCAAATTAGGATGGGATGTTGAGTCCCTGAACAAAGCCTATCGCCAGGGTTATATGGCCGCCTCTATGGGCATGGAGCGCAGCCGCTGTCCCTATCGCGGAGAAGTTGTTGTTGCCGCCTGGGAAGCCGGATGGGAAGACGCTGAACAGGTTGCCAGCGAGGCGCGGCCGGCCGACGACCTGTTCTCCCGCATCGCCTGATACCTGCGCCTGCTCACCCGGCCGTGGTATTACTTCTGAACAACGAACTCCGTAAACAGCACACCGGTAATAGTCTCACCGGTCTGCTGCTCTTCAAGTGCAGCATTTATTCTCTTTGTGGCCTCTTCTCGCAGTGACTGCTGCCCCTCGGTCGAGGACAGCTGTTCTGTGTCCGTCTGCTCCCCGAACAGCATCACCAGCTCATGACGGAGCCTGGGCATGTGTGCCTCTACTGCCGGACGAGTGGTTTCCTTCGACGCCCGGATGGTAACCGCGGCCTTGAGGTAGGTCAGTTTGGTGCCTGGGTCCCCCACGTGGGTGACAAAGGGCGGATCCATTTCGATGTAGTCCGTGATGGCCGGTTCCTTTTCCTGTTCTTCCTGCGGCTCATCTCCCCCTTCGTCCTCTTGGGCAAAGGCGGTTGGGGCCAGGGGGAGGGCAAAAAACAGGGCCAGCAAAACGTACTTTGGCTTAAGTGTCATAGGCTTGAAGTTCGTATTGGTTTAAGGTTAAGTGGCTGGGCGCTCGCAGCCGCCACCTGATGCTGGGAGAATAGCAGGCTCGATGCGCGGTTGCAGCATCCGATGCTTTGCCGCCCAAGGCGGGAGACAGACTGACCTGAACGTTGACCCGAGGTACCCCTTTGAACTCCAGAGCCGTTTTCTTTCTGATATTCCTGCTATGCGCCGGGCTGCTTGGTGTGGCCTTTTACATGGAGCATGTTATGGGGTTGGAGCCCTGTCCTCTTTGTTGGCTGCAGCGATTCGGTTTTATGGCTGCTGGCACTGTCAGCCTCCTGGCAGCGCTCCACGGCCCTCATGGGTTTGGTGCAAGGATTTACGGGGTGTTGTTGTCCGTCAGCGCGGGTGCGGGTCTGGCGATGGCGGGTCGACAACTGTGGCTTCAAAGCCTGCCGGCGGATCAGGTGCCGGCCTGCGGGCCATCGGTGGATTACATGCTGGATGTGTTGCCCTGGATGGAGGTGTTGACCACGGCGCTGAAAGGCACGGGCGATTGCGCCGAAGTGACTTGGCGTTTCCTGGGGCTCAGTATTCCTGGCTGGACGGCCATCTTTTTCTCGTTACTGGTGATTGTCGGCCTGGTGATGCTTTTCCGGCCCCCAAGAAAGCCGGAGTGGATACAGGGATGAAACGGTTGCGACGGACCGCTGGCATGGGGTAACTTGAGTTTCGATATAACAGTAATCAAACCAGAACCCGGTAACCGGAGATAGGCGTCATGTTGGATAATTGCCGTAATGCCAGGGAGCGTTGGGGTGGCGTCAGCGAACTGATTGATCGCTGGCTGAAAGAAAGGCAAGAGCTGCTGGTACACTATTGCGATCTGTCCGGTACGACAGACTATTCCCAGACGGATGCGCTGCGCACGAAGTTTATCAAGCTGTGTGAGGTGCTGGTGGATTACGTTTCGGCAGGGCACTTCGAGATTTACGAGCAATTGGTTCAGGAAGCTCGTGAATTCAACGACGGTGGACTGGAGCTGGCGGCAAAACTGTACCCGAAAATTGAGCAGACCACGGAAACGGCACTGAATTTCAATGATCGTCTTAACGGTCAGTCGTTGACGGAGAGCGAAGTTCGCGACTTGTTCCAGCAGCTGTCAGAACTTGGTGAAACTCTGGAAAGCCGTTTTGAAATGGAAGATTTCCTGATTGAGCATCTACATAATGCCCACGCTGACAAGGTGATGTCGTCGGCTTGAGGTGAAGGTTGGAAATCTCCCCCCGATTCCAACAGGAAGCAGGGGGAGTAGCCGTTGCCAAGCGGCGTGTTTATTCCGGGTTTATTTCCAGAAGTTCCACGTCAAAGACCAGGGTCTCGTTGGGCCCGATCCGTTGGTTTCCTCCAGGCCCGTAAGCCAGTTCCGCAGGAATGTAGAGTTTCGCCCTGCTGCCTTCAGGCATCAGTTGCAGCCCTTCTGTCCAGCCAGGTATGACCTGGTTCAGGCCGAAGGTGACCGGCTCGCCACGCTCGCGTGAGCTGTCGAATACTTCGCCTGAGATCAATTCGCCGGTGTAGTGCACCTGTACGCGGTCTTCGGCCGTTGGCTTTTCACCATCGCCTTCTTCCAGGATTTCATATTGCAGCCCGGATTCCGTGGTTTTGACACCGTCGCGTTTGGCGTTCTCCGCGAGGAACTGTTCCCCGGCTTCCTGATTTTTCTTCGCCAGTTCTTCTGCCTGGGCTGACTCCTGCTCCTGGAGCTGGGTCTGGTAAGCCATCAGGGCTTCCTGGATTTCCTCACGGCTCATTCGCGTCTGTTCTTCATCGCCGGCGTGGCCGTGCTGAATGCCTTGAAGGAATTGCTCCATTTTAAGGTTCGGCAAGTCGTTGCTCATTCTCTGGCCCATAACCAGGCCCATGCCGTAGCTGACTTTTTCATCTGTGGATTCCAGCGCCGGATCTTCCGGAACCGCTTCCTGGGAAGAAGAACAGCCTGCCATGACACCGGCCACAGTCAGTGCGATCAGGGTTTTTCTCATTACATCGTCCTTAGTTAAGCATGCATTGAATGATCGGGAACGCACAGAAGGTAACGGGTTCTGTCGCCAGATGCCACTGAACATGTGTTAAGGAAGGGCGTAATCTCAACTGCCGTTATTGGCAGTGCTGGGGCCGAGCGAAAAAGGCGCACGGTAGGGCGATTGCCAATCGGTTTCCGAGTCGGGCACGGGCGGGCGTACGCTCTTGCTGTCAGATCGCTCGATCGCCAATGCGTTCCAGGGGCCTTGCGCAGGCGGCTTGTCAGCGTAGTGCCAGCTGCCATCGCTATCCTTCCATTTGAAGACGATGTCGGGCCCCTCCGTCGGGACCGGTGAGGGAACCAGGCCCTCAAACGCGGGAATTTCCGCGTTGGTTTCGGCCTTTGCGGGTTTGCTGGTGGTTTCCGCGGGGTCATTCAGTCCGAAAAACATCAGTGCCACCAGGACGCCGAGAGCGGGGAACGCCAGCCGGACTAGCCATTTCATCAACATGGCTTGTTATCTCCTTCAACGAGTGTCGACAGTTCTCTGGTCAAAATGTCCAGCAAGCTGCCGGTCTCGTTATCCATTGTCTTCTCTGGTGCTGCGGCGAGCAAGTTGCTAAGGGCCAGATTGGCCGTTGCTACCTCACCGCTGCCTGTATGTTTGTCTGAAATCAGGGCCTGATAGGCCAAAGCCAGTTCTACTCGCTCCGCTTCAAGTTCGCTACGGGCAATGTACTCTCTTACCATAGCAGTGCGGGGATTATTTTTCGTAATGGCTTTCTTCACTGATCGGAGCGGCTCCGTGACGTCGCGCCGCCATGCGGTTACCTGTGCGCTTTCGGTGCCAGGCAATACCTTGCCTGAAGTGGCCAGCCACGCCGCGCAGAGAAGCCGGGTAACACTCCAGCCACGATCCTGCAGGCCAAGGCACGCCTCCCGTGCCGCAGAGGATTCCCAGAAACGACAGGCAAACCGCCACAATGGGTTTTCCGGGTCTGCATCCTCAGGTATCTTGCTACCGCTACACGCCATAGGGGCCAGGCCGGTTCCTTATCAAACGTTCCTTGATACCATTACGTTATGCTTACGATAACCGATCTTAGTTTACAACGAGGTGGCGTCTGGTTGCTAGAAGCCGTCAACCTGACCATCCAACCCGGCCAACGGGTCGCGATAGTGGGTGCCAATGGTGCTGGCAAGTCCAGTTTGTTCCAGTTATTGCTGGGTCAGCTGGCGCCGGAGCAGGGCAGTGCGTCTCTGCCCGGTGGGTGCCGAATCGCCCACATGGCCCAGGAAGTGGCTGCCTCGTCCCGCTCAGCCCGGGATTTTGTGCTGGATGGCGACTATGATTTGCGACGCATGGAGTCAGAGTTAGCTGACGCAGAAGAACGGGGTGACGATCACCGTATTGCCCGTATCCATGGCGAACTCGACATCCATGAAGCCTGGTCTGCGCCGCGCCGCGCGGAGGCGTTGCTGAGAGGTTTGGGGTTTTCGGATGCCGACGCCGATCGGCCGGTGTCTTCGTTTTCAGGCGGCTGGCGAATACGCCTCAATCTGGCCCAGGCGTTGATGCGCCCGTCTGATCTGCTGTTGTTGGATGAGCCTACCAACCACCTGGACCTGGACGCTTGTCTTTGGCTTGAGAACTGGCTGCGGCGGTACGAGGGCACCCTGTTGTTTATTTCCCACGACCGGGACTTTATGGATCGTGTGGCGACCCACCTGGTTCACTTTGATCAGCGGCGGCTGGATCTGTATACGGGTAATTACTCATCATTTGAGACCCAGCGCAGTGAACGTATTGCCCAGCAGCAGGCCGGGTATGAGCGCCAGCAGGCAAGAATCGCCGAGATTCAGCGATTCATCGATCGTTTTAAAGCAAAAGCCACCAAGGCCCGCCAGGCACAAAGTCGGGTCAAAGCGCTGGAGCGTATGGAGAAAATTGCTCCAGCCCACGTGGATTCCCCGTTCAGTTTCGAGTTTCCGGTGGCTGACAAGGTGTCCAATCCGCTGATGTCGATTCGTAATGGCGCGGCCGGTTATGGCGATACCGTTGTGCTCGAAGGCATTAACCTGTCGCTGTTGCCGGGCAGTCGTATTGGCCTTTTGGGGCCCAATGGCGCGGGCAAATCCACGTTGATGGATGCGCTAAGGGGGCAAAGCACCCTGTTACGGGGTGAACGGACCACGGGAGAGCACGTGGCGATCGGTTATTTTGCCCAGCATCAGTTGGAGTCGCTGGACCTGGATGCAAGCCCGTTCCTGCACCTGCAGCGGCTTGCACCGAAAGCCTCCGAGCAAAGTATCCGTAATTTTTTGGGTGGCTTTGACTTCCACGGCGACGAGGCCCTGAGCGCTATCCGCTCATTCTCCGGTGGCGAAAAGGCCCGCGTGGCGTTGGCGGTGATTGCCTGGCAAAAGCCCAACCTGTTGCTGCTGGACGAGCCCACCAACCACCTTGACCTGGAAATGCGTCAGGCCCTGACCATGGCGCTACAAAACTTTGAAGGGGCAATTGTGGTGGTCTCACACGATCGTCACCTGCTGCGTAACACGGTCGATGATTTCTGGTTGGTGAATGAGGGCCGGGTCACAGAATACGAAGGCGACCTGGAAGACTACGAGCGCTGGCTGGCGGACCGTCGCAAGGACGAAACCGAAGCTCCACGCCGGGAAGGTGGCGGGGCCCAGACCACCGGCGATAAGGCGTTGGCCGCGGGTAGTGGTGCTGGCAAGAACGCTGACGATCGCAAGGCGCGAAAGCGGGCGGAAGCCGCCATTCGCCAGAAACTCAGCCCCTACCGTAAGCAACAGGATGCACTGGAGAAAGAGATGGACCAGCTTCAGTCCACGCTGGTGACGCTGGAACAGAGCCTTTCAGAGCCGGAGCTTTATGCCGATCAGGGCAAGCAGAAGCTCAAGGAGCTTTTGGGGCAACAGGCTACCGCAAAGAGTCGTCTGGCAGAGGTAGAAGCCGAATGGCTTGAAATCAGCGAGACGGTCGAGAGCCTTGAAGCAGAACTAACGCCCTAGAATTTCACCTCCAGGGTGAAGTTCTGTTTGGCTAGGTAATCGCGCTCGTTTTCAAGATCGGCGAGGGTCAGCGGGCGTTCATCCAGCCATCCCGCAGTGAATTCCAGGGACAGACCGTTGTTGGACGGATGCAGGCGGAATTCGGGTGGCTGTTCATGATTCCGCGGATGCTGCAACAGCACTGCCAGTCGAACCAGTACGCAGAGGTAGCGCAGGCGGGGAACGTCTTCGGGGTTCAGCCCGTCAAAAATGGCGGAAGAGAACTTGCGCCGGTGTCCGCGAACCAGTGTTGCCAGATCACGCTGGAATTGCTGGCTGAAGCCGGGAAGGTCGGAATACCGCAACAGGTAGGCGCCGTGCTTGTGGTACTGGCTGTGTGAGATGGTCAGGCCGATTTCATGCAGTCGGCAGGCCCAGCGCAGCACCTCTTCATCAATCGCCGTGTTCAGCCCCCAGGTGTCGGCCACCTGCTTCCAGGCTGCGATAGCCGTATGCTCCACAGCGCTGCCGTGATCCTGGTCTACGTGATAGCGTTCCTGCAGGGCCTGTATCGTTCGCACCCTTACATCTTCGTGCTGAATCCGGCCGGCGATGTCGTACAGCAGGCCTTCCCTCAGGGCGCCGTCGGCGAACGTCATTTCCGTTATCTGCAGTGACTGGAATGCGCCCATCAAAATCGCAAACCCCGCCGGGAAGATACTTTGGCGATCGGCGCGGACGCCCAGATCACCCAGTTTCTCGGCCTTGCCCATATCGACCAGCCGGGTCCTGAGTTCCATCATGGCGTCCAGGGTGATCGTGCCGTCAGTGATCCTGAGGCTGGTCAACACGCTGGCAATCGCTTTGATTGAGCCGGAAGACCCCACTGCGCTTTGCCAGCCCTTACTGCGGAAGTGCTGACGAATGTTGAGCAGTTCCTGTTCGGCGTGCGTAACGGCTTTGTCCATTTGCTTGCGGGTAATCTTGCCGTCCGGAAAGTATCGGTTGCGGAACGACACGCAGCCCATGTGCAGACTTTCCAGTTCCTGGGGCTCGAAGCGCTCCCCAATGATAAACTCGGTACTGCCGCCGCCGATATCAATCACCAGGCGCCGACCACTGTCATCCGACAGGGTGTGTGACACACCGAGGTAAATCAGACGGGCCTCCTCTCGGCCGGCGATGATCTCCACTGGGTACCCCAGCACCTCTTCCGCCCTTGTCATGAATTCATGGGCGTTGCGCGCCACCCGCAACGCGTTGGTGCCTACCACCTGGACCGCCTCCGGCGGCATGCCCTGAAGCCTCTGGGCAAAACGGCTAAGGCAGGCCAGGGCGCGCTCCTGGGCGTCTTCGGTGAGGCGATTATGACTGTCCAGCCCGGCACCGAGTTGGACCTTTTCCCCCATCTTCTCCAGGGTACGGATTTCACCGTGAACCAGGCGGGCGACCACCATGTGAAAACTGTTGGAGCCCATATCGATTGCAGCGAGCAGTTCTGGCGGGGTGGCGGAAGAGTTGGCCGTCACGTGTATTGAATTCCTTCTGCCAGGCCCTAAATAGAGGGAAGGGAGCTTGAAAGAATGCATGCCGGAAACACGGCAGCGTTCATGAAACCATTGTTATCAGGGCGAAAGCGGGCGTTTGACCACCATGCCTGGGGATTACTATAAGCGATATGCGGTGTAACGCAATGGGGCGGTATCCGTCAGGATGAGGGTAATCCGAAGTGCCGGGGTGGAACGAAGCGCTTCACATACGCGTGACCAATCGCGTAAAGTAAGGCTTACAATAATTTAGGAATTCGGTTGCCCCAAGCCTTTTGCGGCAACGGTCAGAACAGTCAACAGCATCACTCAGGCGGCCAGAGTCGCTGGTGGGTGCACGAATCGGGAAATTGAAATGAGCGGAAATATTGTAAACGTTACAGATGCTTCTTTTGAGCAGGATGTACTGCAGTCAGACGTACCGGTACTGGTGGATTACTGGGCAGAATGGTGCGGCCCATGCAAGATGATCGCGCCGGTCCTGGAAGAAATGGCTGAAGAGTACGAAGGCAAGCTGAAAGTCTGCAAACTGAACATCGACGAAAACGAGCAGACCCCGCCCAAATTCAACATTCGCGGCATCCCCACCCTTATGCTGTTCAAGAACGGCAACGTGGACGCGACCAAAGTGGGCGCACTGTCCAAGTCACAACTGGCCGCGTTCCTCGACAGCAATCTCTGATTGCTGTCACCGGCCAAAAACCGCCCCTGAGCCGAGGTTCACGGGCGGTTTTTTTATTGCCAGGCCAGCAGCCAATCAGGCGAGTAATGAAGAACAGGCTTTCCGAAAATGTGCGGAGCCATGGATGGCGGAGCCCAAGCGTACATGGAGGTATTTACAGCGTTTTTCGGAAAGCCTGTTCTTCATTGCTTGCCGTCTTGCTATGCGGCGTTGAGCGCTAGTCCCAGCTCTGAGTCCGATCCAGGTCAGCAGCCTTCTGCTCAACCCAGTGCTCCGTATCGCCCGTAATCTCCTTCTTCCAGAACGGCGCCGACGTCTTCAACGCGTCCATGATGAACTCACAGGCCGCAAACGCATCCCCGCGATGGGCACTACACACTCCCACAAACACAATCTGATCAGCCAATGCCAGCGATCCCACCCGGTGAATAATCCGTGCGTCCCGGACATCCCAGCGCCGTGAGGCTTCAAGAACCAGCCCCTCGATAACCTGCTCCGTCATCCCCGGATAGTGCTCCAGAAAAAGCCCCGTTACACCGCTCAGGTCGCCACTGTCCCGAACCAGACCGGTAAACGTCGCGATGGCCCCGGTGCCGGAACCACTGTTCCGAAGGGCGCGGTACTCTTCAGCAGGATCAAAATCCTGTTGCTGGACGCGGATCACATCAACCTCCCGTCACTGGTGGGAAAAAGGCCACTTCATCGCCCGGCTGTAGCGCTCTGTCAGGCTTGGTCATCACCTGATTGACCGCAATCATCACCGGTTGCTCGCCGTCCAGCTGGGCCCAGCTGCCCCCTTTGGTGGCGAGGCTGCGCAACAGTTGCCCGGCTGTCAGTCCGGGTTGGGCCTCAACCGTCAGCGTGGTTGTATCCAGTTCCTCCCTCAGGCGGGCAAAGAACTTCACCGTAATAGAATTATCCGTAGCCATGGTCATTCCAGAAGCTCCGCAAACGAGTAATAAATAACAGGGTCGCCAAGGTTAATGGTCTTGTTCTCAGGCACCACAGCCAAACCCTCAGCCCAGCAGGCAGAGCTCAGGACGCCGGAGCTCTGGTTGGGATAGGCCGTGATCGTGAGGCCGTCATCGCCAACGTTCTTACGGGCACGGACATACTGTCGACGAATCGAGGGCTTCTCCGTGGAGAATCCGGCCGGGACCCATTCACCACCGCCAGTGCCCCCAGTTCGGCCCTGGCAGGCGCGAACAAACGGCATACCCATCACCATAAAGCTGACCAGCACGGCCACCGGATTGCCGGGCAAGCCCAGCACCGGCGTATCGCCAATCGTACCGAAAGCCATTGGTTTGCCAGGTTTACTGGCAAGTCGCCACAGGGACAGGTCGCCTGATTCCTCCAGCACCGCCCGAACATGGTCTTCCTCGCCCACCGACACGCCGCCGCTGGTGATGATCAGGTCGGCGTCGGTTGCAGCCCGCTCAAGAGTGCTGCGGGTCGCTTCCCGGGTGTCTTTCAGGGATTCACAAAGCACCACCTCGCAACCTGCTTTCGCCAGCAATCCCAGCAGAGTGTAGCGATTGCTATTATAGATCTGTCCGGGGCCCAGAGGTTGTCCGGGGTCCACCAACTCATCGCCGGTAGTGAGAATGGCGACTTTCAGTTTTGCATACACGGCAACGTCTGCCGCACCAATGGAGCCCAGCAGGCCCATTTCCTGGGGGCGGATCCTGGTGCCCGCCGCCAGTGCCAGATCGCCCTGAGCCAGGTCCTGACCACGGCGACGGATATTCTGGCCTTCGCTGACGGGGCCGTTGACGGTGATGCCGTCGCCGCAAACGCTGACCCGTTCCTGCATGATGACCGCGTCCGCGCCGGAGGGGATTTCCGAACCGGTGAAAAGGCGCACCGCCGTTCCAGGCTCAAGGGTAAGGCGTGCTTCACCGGCAGCAGTGCGGCCAGACACCGGCAGTGGTCCCACGCCGGCAAGGTCCCCGGCACGCACGGCGTAACCGTCGACGGCACTGTTATCCGCTGGTGGTACATCCGCCGGAACTGTGTAGTCGCGGGCCAGAACCCGGTCCAGACTGTTTGTCAGTGCCACCGTTTGCGAGCGCGTGATCGGGCGCGCCCGCGCAACCAGATGGTCAATGGCTTCTTCAACGGGAGTCAGGTCGGAGCTTGCCATGGATTATCGCTCCGAGTTCTCGCCAATAACCTGGTCGATCCGGCTGAGAGGCTTGTCCGGCTTGCCGAGTGCCAGGTCTGAGAAGTTACAGGGGCCATGACGGCTGTCCAACTGGCTGACCAGAATGCCGTTCCAGCCTGTGCGGCAGGCACTTGTGGAGCCGGGCAGGCAGAATATCACCGTGTGATTGGCCAGCCCTCCAAAGGCGCGGGACTGGATAGTGGAAGAGCCAATCTCGCTGGCGGAAAGCCTGCGGAACTCTTCGCCGAAGCCATCGATGGCCTTGTCCAACAGCGGGGCGACGGCTTCTGGCGTGCTGTCGCGCTCATGAAAGCCAGTGCCGCCGGTGATGATCACCGCATTGATCTCCGGGTCGGCAATCCAGCCGGACATCAGCGCCCGTATAAGATAGACATCATCCGGCAGGATGCGTCGGGCAACCAGTCGGTGGCCCGCTTCAATGATGCTGTTCTCCAGGAACTTTCCTGATGAGTCTTCCGCTTCACCACGGCTGTCGGAGACCGTCAGCAGGGCGATACTCAGGGGTTTCAGTTCGACGGTGGCGTCGATACTCATGGATGCTCTCCAACGTTTTTATAGGTCTGTCTAACAGTATCTCTATTGGGAATGATGAATGGAAGGGGAGGCGCTCATCATAGGCAGGCGGGAGTATTCGCGGATGCTGCGAAAGAGCCCGTTAAGGAGAATTCGGTTCAAAAATGCGTGACATTACTTGACATTGGTACGCAAGGTGGCTGATGATCGCTGTTGCCCGGCGAACGGTTGTTCTTCCTGTCTCTGGCTTCAGTACCTTTCCGGACTCCATCTACACCGGTTGCTCCATCTGGCCAGCACCAAGTTCAACGTATATCCGATCAATCCGTTTAGGGGCATCCCTTTCATTCCAATATTCGTTTACTTCCATTCCTGACTATCTAACAACCTATGAACCTTACTGAACTCAAGCAGAACTCCATGCCCGAATTGCTCGATATTGCGCAAGAGATGGGCCTCGATAACCTGGCTCGCTCGCGCAAGCAGGATGTCATCTTCACGATCCTGAAGAAGCATGCGAAAAGCGGCGAAGACATTTACGGTGACGGCGTACTGGAAATTCTGCAGGACGGTTTCGGCTTCCTCCGTTCCGCCGACGCCTCATACCTTGCCGGTCCTGACGACATCTACGTGTCGCCAAGCCAGATTCGCCGCTTCAACCTGCGGACTGGTGACACCGTTGCCGGCAAGATCCGCCCGCCCAAAGACGGCGAGCGTTACTTTGCCCTGTTGAAAGTTAACGAGATTAACTTCGACAAGCCGGATAACGCGCGGAACAAGATCCTGTTCGAAAATCTCACGCCGCTGTTCCCCGACGAGCGCCTGATGCTCGAAGCCGGTAACGGCAGCACTGAGGATCTTTCTTCCCGGGTGCTGGACCTGGTAGCGCCCATCGGCAAGGGCCAGCGTGGCCTGATTGTGTCTCCACCCAAAGCCGGTAAGACGCTGCTTATGCAGAGCATTGCCCAGTCCATCACTCGTAACAATCCAGAGTGCCATGTGATGGTGCTGCTGATTGATGAGCGTCCGGAAGAAGTGACCGAGATGCAACGCACGGTGCGTGGTGAAGTCATTGCCTCCACGTTCGATGAGCCCCCGGCCCGCCACGTGCAGGTGGCCGAGATGGTCATCGAGAAGGCGAAGCGCCTGGTCGAGCACAAGAAAGACGTGGTCATCCTGCTGGACTCGATCACCCGTCTGGCCCGTGCCTACAACACGGTGATTCCGTCCTCCGGTAAGGTGTTAACCGGTGGTGTGGACGCCCACGCCCTTGAGAAGC